>NZ_JAMSLU010000004.1:382500-756064 GCF_023806445.1 Azospirillum sp. A1-3 | reverse complement strand
CATCGGCGTTGTGGGTGCCGGCGCTGAGCGTCGCGCCGGCCGGGACGCCGGCGATGGTGATGCTCAGCGATTCCGAACCGTCCAGATCGGTCAGGGCCGACCGGATGTCCAGCGCGATCGCCGAGTCTTCGTTGCCGCTCGCGGCGGTGACGCTCAGCGTCGGGGTGTCGGTCACCGGATCGACGGTGACGTGCAGGGTCTGGCTCTTGGTGGCTTCGGCGGCGACACCGTCCTTGGCGATGGCGGTCACCGTCAGGTCGAAATCAACGTCGCTGTTCGCTGGCGGCGTGATGGTCAGACCGGCGAGCTGATCCTTGCTCAGCGTGATCGAGCCGCCGGTGACCGTCAGCGTGCCGTTCAGCGTGTTGGCGAGCGTGGCGCCGGTGGGAATGCCGGTGATCCGGATGCTCAGCGTCTCGGACCCGTCGGTGTCGGTCAGGGCCGGGGTGATCGACAATGCGATGGCGGAGTCTTCGTTGCCCTGCGCGGCGGTGACGGTCAGCGTCGGCGTGTCGCTCACCGGATCGACGGTGACGTGCAGGGTCTCGCTCTTGGTCGCTTCGACGGCGACACCGTCCTTGGCGATGGCGGTGACCGTCAGGTCGAAGTCGAGGTCGCTGTTCGACGGCGACTTGATCTTCAAGCCGGCGAGTTGATCCTTGGTCAGCGTGATCGAGCCGCCGGTGACCGTCAGCGTGCCGTTCAGCGTGTTGGTGAGCGTGGCGCCGGCGGGGATGCCGGTGATCCGGATGCTCAGGGCTTCGGACCCGTCGGTGTCGGTCAGGGCCGGGTTGATCGTCAGCGCGATGGCGGTGTCTTCGTTGCCACGCGCGTCCGTGACGCTGAGCGTCGGGGTATCGGTCACCGGGTCGACGGTGACGCGCAGGGTCTCGCTCTTGGTCGCCTCGGCAGCGACGCCGTCCTTGGCGATGGCGGTCACCGTCAGGTCGAAATCAACGTCGCTGTTCGACGGCGGCGTGATGGTCAGCCCGGTCAGCTGCGCCGGGGTTAGGGTCCAAGTTCCGTCGGCATTGTGGGTGCCGGCGCTGAGCGTCGCACCGGCCGGGACGCCGGAGATCATGATGCTCAGCGCTTCCGAACCGTCGGTGTCGGTCAGGGCCGGGCTGATCGCCAGCGCGATGGCGGTGTCTTCGTTGCCGCGAGCGGTGGTGACGCTCAGCGTCGGCGTGTCCGACACCGGGTTGACGGTCACCGGCAGTGTCTGGGTCACCGAGACCGCATCGGCAGTGCCATCCTTGGCCGTGGCGGTGACGGTCAGGGTGAAGTCCACGTCGCTGTTCGACGGCGGCGTGACGGTCAGGCCGGCAAGCTGATCCTTGGTCAGCGTGATCGAGCCGCCGGTGACCGTCAGAACGTCGCCCGCCGTATTGCCGAGAGTGGCACCAGCAGGGATGCCGCTGATGGTGATGCTCAGCGATTCCGAACCGTCCAGATCGGTCAGCGCCGGGTCGATCGCCAGGGCGATGGCGGTGTCTTCGTTGCCGGTGGCGGCGGTAACGCCGAGGGTCGGGGTGTCGGTCACCGGATCGACGGTGACGCGCAAGGTCTCGCTCTTGGTCGCCTCGGCGGCGACACCGTCCTTGGCAATGGCGGTGACGGTAAGAGTGAAGTCCACGTCGCTGTTCGGCGGTGGGGTGATGGTCAGGCCGGCAAGCTGCGCCGGGGTCAGGGTCCAGGTTCCATCGGCATTGTGGGTACCGGCGCTGAGCGTCGCCCCAGTAGGAACGCCGGCAATGACAATGCTCAGCGCTTCCGAGCCGTCGGTGTCGGTCAGGGCCGGGTTGATCGTCAGGGCGATGGCCGTGTCTTCATTGCCGCGCGCAGTAGTGACCGAGAGCGTCGGCATGTCGGTCACCGGATCGACGGTGACGCGCAGGGTCTCGCTCTTGGTCGCTTCGGTGGCGACGCCGTCCTTGGCGATGGCGGTGACGGTGAGAGTGAAGTCCACGTCGCTGTTCGATGGCGGCGTGATGGTCAGGCCGGCGAGTTGGGCCGGAGTCAGAGTCCAGGTGCCATCGGCATTGTGAGTGCCGGCGCTGAGGATCGCCCCGGTCGGAACGCCGGCAATGACAATGCTCAGCGCTTCCGAACCGTCGGTGTCGGTCAGGGCGGGGCTGATCGTCAGGGCGATGGCCGTGTCTTCATTGCCGCGCGCAGCAGTGACGCTGAGGGTCGGGGTGTCGGTCACCGGATCGACGGTGACATGTAGGGTCTCGCTCTTGGTGGCTTCGGCGGCGACACCGTCCTTGGCGATGGCGGTCACCGTCAGGTCGAAATCAACGTCGCTGTTCGCTGGCGGCGTGATGGTCAAGCCGGTCAGCTGCGCCGGAGTCAGAGTCCAGGTGCCATCAGCATTGTGGGTGCCAGCGCTGAGCATTGCTCCGGTAGGAACGCCGGAGATGACGATGCTCAGCGCCTCCGAGCCGTCGGTGTCGGTCAAGGCCGGGCTGATCGTCAGCGCGATGGCCGTGTCTTCGTTGCCATGGGCGCTGGTAGCCGAGAGCGTCGGGGTGTCGGTCACCGGATCGACGGTGACGTGCAGGGTTTCGCTCTTGGTGGCTTCGGCGGCGACACCGTCCTTGGCGATGGCGGTCACCGTCAGGTCGAAATCAACGTCGCTGTTCGACGGAGGCGTGATGGTCAAGCCGGACAGCTGCGCCGGGGTGAGCGTCCAAGTGCCATCGGCATTGTGGGTGCCGGCGCTGAGCGTCGCGCCGGCCGGGACGCCGGCGATGACAATGCTCAGCGCTTCCGAGCCGTCGGTGTCGGTCAGCGCCGGGTTGATCGTCAGAGCGATGGCGGTGTCTTCGTTGCCGCGCGCAGCAGTGACGCTGAGCGTCGGCGTGTCGGTCACCGGATCGACGGTGACGCGCAGGGTCTCGCTCTTGGTCGCTTCGACGGCGACGCCGTCCTTGGCGATGGCGGTCACCGTCAGGTCGAAATCAACGTCGCTGTTCGACGGCGGGGTGATGGTCAGGCCGGTCAGCTGGGCCGGGGTCAGAGTCCAGGTCCCGTCGGCATTGTGCGTACCGGCGCTGAGGGTCGCGCCGGTGGGAACGCCGGCGATGGTGATGCTCAGGGCTTCCGAGCCGTCGGTGTCGGTCAGGGCCGGGCTGATCGTCAGGGCGATGGCGGTGTCTTCGTTGCCGCGAGCGGCGGTGACGCTCAGCGTCGGCGTGTCCGACACCGGGTTGACGGTCACCGGCAGTGTCTGGGTCACCAAGACCGCATCGGCGCTTCCATCCTTGGCCGTGGCGGTGACGGTCAGGGTGAAGTCGCCGTCGCTGTTCGACGGCGGCGTGACGGTCAGGCCGGCGAGCTGATCCTTGGTCAGCGTGATCGAGCCGCCGGTGACCGTCAGCACGTCGCCCGCCGTATTGCCGAGAGTCGCACCGGCGGGGATGCCGCTGATGGTGATGCTCAGCGTCTCCGAGCCATCCAGATCGGTCAGGGCCGGGTTGATCGCCAGCGCGATGGCGGTGTCTTCGTTGCCGGACGCGGCGGTGACGCTCAGCGTCGGGGTATCGGTCACCGGATCGACGGTGACGCGCAGGGTCTCGCTCTTGGTTGCCTCGGCGGCGACACCGTCCTTGGCGACGGCGGTGACGGTCAGGTCGAAATCGACGTCACTGTTCGACGGCGGCGTGATGGTCAGGCCGGCGAGTTGGGCCGGAGTCAGAGTCCAGGTGCCATCGGCATTGTGAGTGCCGGCGCTGAGGATCGCCCCAGTCGGAACGCCGGCAATGACAATGCTCAGCGCCTCGGAACCGTCGGTGTCGGTCAGGCCGGGGTTGATGCCCAGTGCGATGGCCGTGTCTTCATTGCCGCGCGCAGCAGTGACCGAGAGCGTCGGCATGTCGGTCACCGGATCGACGGTGACGCGCAGGGTCTCGCTCTTGGTCGCCTCAGTGGCGACACCGTCCTTGGCGATGGCGGTGACGGTCAGGTCGAAATCAACGTCGCTGTTCGACGGCGGGGTGATGGTCAGGCCGGTAAGCTGCGCCGGGGTCAGAGTCCAGGTGCCATCGGCATTGTGGGTGCCGGCGCTGAGGATCGCGCCGGTGGGAACGCCGGCAATGACAATGCTCAGCGCTTCCGAGCCGTCGGTGTCGGTCAGGGCCGGATTGATCGTCAGGGCGATGGCGGTATCTTCGTTGCCGCGTGCAGCAGTGACCGAGAGCGTCGGCATGTCGCTCACCGGATCGACGGTGACGTGCAGGGTCTCGCTCTTGGTCGCCTCAGTGGCGACGCCGTCCTTGGCGATGGCGGTGACGGTAAGAGTGAAGTCCACGTCGCTGTTCGATGGCGGCGTGATCGTCAGCCCGGTCAGCTGGGCCGGGGTCAGAGTCCAAGTGCCATCGGCATTGTGAGTGCCGGCGCTGAGGATCGCCCCGGTCGGAACGCCGGCAATGACGATGCTCAGAGATTCCGAGCCGTCGGTGTCGGTCAGGGCGGGGCTGATCGTCAGGGCGATGGCGGTGTCTTCGTTGCCACGAGCACTGGTGACGCTCAGCGTCGGCGTGTCGGTCACCGGGTCGACGGTGACGCGCAGGGTTTCGCTCTTGGTCGCTTCGACGGCGGCGCCGTCCTTGGCGATGGCGGTGACCGTCAGGTCGAAATCGACATCGCTGTTCGACGGCGGCGTGATGGTCAGGCCGGACAGCTGGGCCGGGGTCAGAGTCCAGGTGGTGGTGCCGTCCGGCTGGGTCACCGCGCTGCCGGCGCTGAGCGTCGCACCGGCCGGAACGCCGGCGATGGTGATGCTCAGGGCTTCCGAGCCGTCCAGATCGGTCAGGGCCGGGCTGATCGTCAGGGCGATGGCGGTGTCTTCATTGCCTTGGGCCGCGGTGACGCTCAGCGTCGGCGTGTCCGACACCGGGTCGACGGTCACCGGCAGCGTCCGGGTCACCGAGACCGCATCGGCGCTTCCATCCTTGGCCGTGGCGGTGACGGTCAGGGTGAAGTCGCCGTCGCTGTTCGACGGCGGCGTGACGGTCAGGCCGGCAAGCTGATCCTTGGTCAGCGTGATCGAGCCGCCGGTGATGGTCAGCACGTCGCCCGCCGTATTGCCGAGGCTTGCGCCTGCGGGGATGCCGCTGATGGTGATGCTCAGCGTTTCCGAACCGTCCAGATCGGTCAGCGCCGGGTTGATCGCCAGCGCGATGGCGGTGTCTTCGTTGCCGGACGCGGCGGTGACGCTCAGCGTCGGGGTGTCGGTCACCGGATCGACGGTGACGCGCAGGGTTTCGCTCTTGGTCGCTTCGGCAGCGACGCCGTCCTTGGCGATGGCGGTGACCGTGAGGGTGAAGTCCACGTCGCTGTTCGACGGCGGCGTGATGGTCAGGCCGGCGAGCTGCGCCGGAGTCAGCGTCCAGGTTCCGTCGGCATTGTGCGTGCCGGCGCTGAGCGTCGCCCCGGACGGAACGCCGGCGATGGAGATCGTCAGCGCCTCCGACCCGTCTGTGTCGGTCAGGGCCGGGCTGATCGTCAGCGGGATGGCGGTGTCTTCATTGCCCTGGGCGGCGGTGACGGTCAGGGTCGGCGTGTCCGACACCGGATTGACGGTGACCAGCAAGGGCGCGCTGGTGCTTGCCGTGGCGGCATCGCCGTCCTTACTGGTGGCTGTGACGGTGAGGGTGAAGTCCTCGTCGCTGTTCTCCGGCGGCGTAATCGCCAGACCGGCCAGCTGGGCCGGCGTCAGGGTGATCGAGCCGCCGGAGATGGTCAGCGCCTCGCCGGCCGTGTTGGTCAGAACCGCCCCGTCCGGAATCCCGGAGATGGTGATGCTCAGGGTTTCCGATCCATCCGTGTCCGTCAGGGCCGGATTGATCGTCAGGGCGATCGCCGTGTCCTCGTCGCCTGCCGCCGCCTGGACGGTAAGCGTCGGCGTGTCCGACACCGGCGCGACGGCCACGGTCAGCGTCTGCGTCACCGATACCGGGTCGGCAGTGCCGTCCTTGGCCGTGGCGGTGATGGTCAGGGTGAAATCCACGTCGCTGTTCTGCGGCGGCGTGATGGTGAGGCCGGCGAGCTGGGCCGGCGTCAGCGTCCAGGTCCCGTCGCTATTGTGGGTGCCGGCGCTGAGCGTCGCGCCGCCCGGAACGCCGCTGATGGTGATGCTCAGCGTTTCCGAGCCGTCGAGGTCGGTCAGGGCCGGGCTGATGGTCAGCGGAATGGCGGTGTCTTCATTGCCGGACGAGGCGCTGACCGTCAGCGTCGGCGTGTCGGTCACCGGGATCACCGTGACCACCAGCGGCATGCTGGTGCTGGCTGGAGCGGCGGTGCCGTCCCGGCTGGTCGCGGTGACGGTCAGGGTGAAGTCGGCATCGCTGTTCAGCGGCGGTGTGATCGCCAGACCGGCCAGCTGGGCCGGCGTCAGAGTGATCGAGCCGCCGGAGAAGGTCAGCGCCTCGCCGGCCGCGTTGGTCAGCACCGCCCCGTCCGGGATGCCGCCGATGGTGACGCTCAGCGTCTCCGACCCGTCGGTGTCGGTCAGGGCCGGGCTGATTGTCAACGGGATCGCCGTATCCTCCGCCCCCGTCACCGCCGCGACGCTGAGCGTCGGCGTGTCGGAGACCGGATTGACGGTGACCGGCAACGTGGTGGTGACGCTGTTGGGGGTGGCGCTGCCGTCGGTGCTGGTGGCGGTCACGGTCAGGGAGAAGCTGTCGCCACTGTTGGGCGGCGGGGTCAGCGTCAGGCCGGGAATCTGCGTGGAGGTCAGCACGATGCTGCCGTTCACCACCGACAGCACCGCGCCGGAGCCGTCGCGCAGCACCGCCCCGTCCGGGATACCGGACAGGGTGACGGTCAGCACCTCCGTCCCGCCGGTGTCGGTCAGGGCGGCGGCGATGTTGAGGGCGATGGCCGTGTCCTCATCGCCCGACACGCCATTCACCGTCAAGCTGGGCGTATCGGACACCGGCGCCGGCGTGGTGGCGACAGTAAGGTCGGGCGGGGTGGCGGTCGGGGCGTCCAGGAAGGTGACGGGGGCGGCGTTGGGGACGGTCCCGTCGTCGATCACCTGATCGGGCGTCTCGGGCACGGGGATGTCCGGCAGCGCGACGGCGAGTTCGGTGTAGGTGGTCGTCGTGCGTGCGTTGGACAGCAGCTCCGCCCGCTCGACGGTGCCGCCGTTGCCCTCGCGGCTCTCCCCCTCCGACAGGCCCGACCCTTCGGGGCCGGCCGGGCCGGAACCGCGGGTGCCTTCGGTGCGCAGGACATCGCCGTTCAGCAGCAGCGCGTTCACCGCCCGGTCGGTGGCGACCCCCACCGCTTCGCCGACGACGGACCCGGTCTGCACCGCGCCGCCGACCATCAGATCCTCGGCGCCGCGATAGTCGGTCTGGACATAGCCCAGCGTATCGTCGGGCCGCTGCAGCTGGACGCTGCTCGCCTCATGGATGACGCCGCCCAGCCGGGTGCCGTCGACCTGCTGCAGGAGGGTCAGATCGTCCAGGATCTGACGATCGTCGACTGCCGGGACATTGCCTTGAACCGCTTCCTCAGCCATCGGACCGCTCCATAAGAGGGATGCGAAGTCGCACCACGCCACTCGTCACGACCCTAGGTTCTAGCGCTCTGACTTGCTTGTGATAAGAAACATCCTGTGATGAGTTTCAACAGCTTGGACGCTGAACCGACGATCGCATCCATCCCGCCGCCTGCGCTCCACGACACAAAACCACTTGGAAACGCTTGATTTTCCTCCCCTTTTGCACAGGTTCGGAAGGGGTGCGCGCAACACATTATGTCACTCGGTTGCCTTTTGTTGCTATTCGCGGATTTACCTATCACTAGCAATTGTGGTGTTGATTAGCGCCCGGTTAACTCCGTGAACAGGTTGGTCGTCTTGCAGTCCGCAGCCCCGTCCACCATCAGCACCGCACCGCGCAACGGCGCGGCCAATGCGTCCACCGGCTGCGACCGGGCGGCCGAAAAGGCGGCCCGGCGCCTGCTGTCGGGCATGCTGGGGCCGCGCCGCGACCGGGTGATGCTGGTGCTGGCGTCCTTTGCGCTGAACATCTTCGCGCTGGCGCTGCCGGTCACGCTGCTGCACGTCTACGACCGCATCCTGCCGAACGAGTCCTACGGCACCATGCTTCTGCTGGGCATCGGCTGCGGGGCGGCGGCGGTGATGGAGGCGATCCTGCGCGTCGCGCGCTCGGCGCTGACCACCTGGATGGGCGCCCGGATCGAGCATCGGTCGAGCGCGGCGCTGATCGACCGGCTGATGCACATGCCGCTGAACGCCTTTTCCCAGCAAGGGATCGGCACCCATTTCGAGGTCTACCGCGCCATCAAGATGGTGCGGGAGTTCTATTCGGGCCAGGCGTTGCAGTCGGCAATCGACATCCCCTTTGCCGTTCTCTACCTGGGGCTGATCGCCCTGCTGGCCGGCTGGCTGGCGGTGATCCCGGTGGCGGTGCTGGCGCTGTTCCTGATCGTCGGCGCCGTGCTGGGCCGGCGGATGCGCCGGGCGCTGGAAAGCCGCCACACGCTGGAGGAACGGCGCCTGAACTTCATCAGCGAGGTGCTGGCCGGCGTCCATACCGTGAAGGGGCTGGGCGCCGAGGCCGGGCTGCTGCGCCGTCACGAACGCCTGCAGCAGGGCTGCAGCGAGGAAGATTTCGCCGTCGCGCGGCTCAGCGGTTCGGCCTCCGTCGTCGCAGCCACGCTGGCGCAGGCGACGATGATGCTGGTGGTGATCCTGGGCAGCGTATCGGTGATCGACGGCACGATGACCACCGGTGTGCTGACGGCCTGCTCGATGCTGGCCGGACGCTGCGTGCAGCCGGTGCAGGCTTTGTTCGACCGCTGGGTCCGCTACCAGTCGGTGTCGCTGGCCCTGCGCCGCATCGGCCATGTCCTGCTGGAGGTCGGAGTTGACGGTGCCGCGGCACAGCCGCAAGGCGGCGGCAAGGCCGGGGCGGACGGCAAGGCCAGGGGAGCGGTCGCCACGGCACTGGCCCCCGGCTCCATCGAGATGGACAAGGTTCGCTTCGCCTACGACCGCGGGCCGGAGATCCTGAGCGGCCTGTCGCTGAGCGTCGGGCCGGGCGAGTTCCTGGGTGTGGTGGCGACCAACAGTTCGGGCAAGACCACGCTGCTGCGCCTGATCCTGGGCGTGCTGCGGCCAAGTTCGGGCGAAGTGCGGGTCGGCGTGCGCGCCCTGACGGAGGCCGACGCCATGATCGGCATCGGCGGCGTCGTCTATGTCGGCGAGCATCCGGAGCTGTTCAAAGGCACCATCCTGCAGAACCTGACGCTGTTCGACCCCGGCCGGGCCGACCTGGCGATGGAGGTCTGCCGCCGCCTGGGCCTCGACCGCCGCATCGCCAGTCTGCCGCAGGGCTATGAGACCATCGTCGGCGATGCCTCGCAGGAGGCGCTGCCGCGCGGCGCCCGCCAGTTGATCTGCCTTGCCCGCGCGCTGGTGCGCGAACCGGCCGTACTGCTGCTGGACGAGCCGAACTCCTCCCTCGACGTCGAGTCCGACAAGGCCTTCCGCCGCGCGCTGGACGAGCTGCGCGGCAGCGTCACCATCCTGCTGGTCACCAGCCGTCCGTCGCTGCTGTCGCTGGCCGACCGGGTGGTGCAGATCGTCGACGGCCATGCCGTCACCCGCAACCCGGAAGCAGGAAGCGTCGGCGGGCAGCCGGCCCTGGTCGCCGCCACCGCCGCGCCGGCGGCCGAGGCGGAGGCCAAGCCCGGTGCGGAGCCGATCCGCGCCGCCCATGACGATGGCGACATCCTGCGCCGCCGGCTGGCCGAAGCCTCGGCGGTCGGCGCCTGCATGGTCCCGCTGCTGGACGCGCTGGGCTGGCGCGGCGCGCCGCAGACACTGGCGGAGGCCCTGCCCCACTTCTCCGAGGTGCAGACGGTGGAGGAGCTGTGCGACGTGCTCCAACGCCTGCATTTCGAAGGGCGCAGCCTGCGCTTCGATCTCGGCCGGCCGGAGCCGTCGCTGCTGCCCTGCCTGTTCCAAGCCCGCGACGGCGGCATCTATACCCTGCTGTCCGCCGACGCCGACGGCGTCACCGCCTTCAGCGGCCGGTCGCGCGAGACGGTGATGCTGAATTTCGGCAAGGGCACCGCCTATGTCTTCACCCCGCTGGAGGCGGCGGCCGGCGCCGGCAACCAGAACTGGGTCGGCACGGTCATCCATGCCTATCTGCCGCTGCTGTGGGCGGTGCTGGGGCTGAGCGCGGTCATCAACCTGCTGTCCGTCGCCGCCCCGCTCTTCACCATGGCGATCTACGACAAGGTCATCGGCACCGGGTCGTTCGACACGCTGGCGACCATCGCCGTCGGCGCGTTCCTGGTGATCGCCGGCGATTTCGCCCTGCGCCAGATCCGCGGCCGGGCGCTGGCCCATGCCGGCTCGCGCATCGCCCGCAGCATCAGCAACGCCACCATCGAGCGCATCCTGATGCTGCCGGTGGGGTTGAGCGAGCGCGCCGCCATCGGCACGCAGATCGCCCGGGTGAAGGATCTGGAATCGATCCGCGACTTCATCAGCCAGGGGCAGGTCGCGGCCTTGTTCGACGTGCCCTTCGCCCTGTTCTATCTCGGGGTGATGGCGTTGCTGGGCGGGCCGCTGGCGCTGGTGCCGCTGGGCGCCGTGCTGGTGACCGCCGCCATCGGCGCCGCCGTCCACCCGATGGTGCGGGCCCGCACCGGCACCACCGCGCGTGCCGACACCGAACGGCAGGAATTCTTCGTCGAGATGGTCGCCAAGATGCCGGCGCTGCGCGCCATCGGCGGGCTGGCCCATTGGCGCGACCGCTATGACCGGCTGTCGGCCCGCACCGCGCGGTCGGGCCACACCGCCGCCAACCTGTCGGCGACCCATGCGGCGCTGGCCGGGCTGGTGGTGCCGGTCGCGGGATTGGCCACCGTCGGCGTCGGTGCCCTGCAGGTCTTCGCCGGCACCATGACGCCGGGCGCGCTGATGGCGTCGATGATGCTGCTGTGGCGGGTGATGGTGCCGCTGCAGACCGCAGTCTCCATGCTGCCGCGCATCGAGCAGCTGCGCGCCAATGCCCGCCAGATCAACGGCCTGATGAGCATCCGGCCGGAGCGCGAGTCGCGCTGCGCCACCCTGCAGCCGCGCAAGCTGAAGGGCGAGGTCTCCTTCTCCCGCGTTTCGCTGCGCTATCGCAACGATGCCGATCCGGCGCTGGTCGGCGTGACCTTCTCCGTCAAGCCGGGGCAAATCGTCGCCATCGTCGGGTCGGACGGCGCCGGCAAATCGTCGCTGCTGAAGGTGATGTTGGGGCTCTATGCGCCACAGGCCGGCAATGTGCGGATCGACGGCGTCGACATCCGCCAGATGGACCCGATCGACCTGCGCAAGTCGGTCGGCTATGTGCCGCAGGCCAGCTCGCTGTTCTACGGCACCATCGCCCAGAACCTGCGCTTCGCCGACCAGACCGCCGACGAGGCCGAGTTGCGCTGGGCGCTGTCGCTGGCCGGGGCGCTGGACGAGGTGGAGGCGCTGCCGCGTGGGCTGGACACCCGCATCGGCGACAACCAGTCGCTGCGCCTGTCGCCCAGCCTGACGCAGAAAATCTGCCTGGCCCGCGCCTATATCCGCCGGCCGCGCATCCTGCTGCTGGACGAGCCGGCCAGCCGGCTGGATTTCGAGGGCGACAAGGCCCTGCACGCGGCGCTGGCGGCGCTGCGCGGCCACAGCACCATCTTCCTGGTCACCCACCGGCCGAGCCACCTGACGCTGGCCGACACCGTGCTGACTATGGACGCCGGCATGATCGCCCCGGCCAACCCGGCCGGCGGCCTGCCCGGTCCCCGCCCGGTTGGTCCGGGGACCGGTCCGGGGGGTGGCAGCAGCGTCGCCAACGGCATCGCCGGGGCGCTGCTGAGCGGGATCGGGCTGCAACGCCCGCCCGGCGTCGCCGCCACGCCGCAACGCTGACCCGTTTCGCTCCTTTTCTCTCCGATTTCAGTGTGAACCGCAGATGGCCGCTTCAGACCTCGCCCGCCCCACCGGCAAATCGCTCAGCGCCGACGATGCGACGCTGTCGCTGGTGCGTGCGACCATTCTCGTGCTGGTCCTGCTGCTGGCAGCATTGCTGACCTGGGCCACGCTGATGCCGGTCAAGGAGGCCGTCGTCACCGCCGGACAGGTGGTGCCGTCCGGCAACTCCCAGGTCGTCCAGCATCTGGAAGGCGGCATCGTGTCGGCCATCCTGGTCAAGGAGAGCGATCTGGTCGAGGCCGGCCAGCCGCTGATCGTCTTCGATCCCAAGCAGGTCCAGGCCGAACGCGAGCAGATGAACGCCCGCCTGCTGACGCTGGAGCTGCGGGCGGAGCGGCTGCGCGCCTTCGCCGCCGGGCGGGAGCCGGACTTCGCCCGCGTCGCCGGTCCCGGCACGCCACAGGCGGAGGCCCAAAGGGAGGCGCAAATCGCCGACCAGCGCCTGATTTACGACACCCAGCGCAAGGCGCGCGACACCGCCATCGCCGTGCTGCAGGCCCAGGTGTCGCAGCGCGAGGCCGAGCTGGCGCTGTATGAAGGGCAGTTGGCCAACATCAAGGACCAGATCACCTTCATCACCGGATCGGTCGACATCCGCAACAGGCTGGAATCCATGGGCCTGTCGTCGAAGCTGCAATCGCTGGAAACCCAGCGCGAGCAGTCGCGCCTGATGGGCGAGCAGCGGCGGATCGAGGGCCAGATCATCGCCACCCAGCAGGCGATCACCGAGGCCGGCAACCGCATCCTCGACCAGTCGGCCAAGCTGTCGCAGGACGCCGTGACCGAGATGGGCACCGTCACCGCCGAAATCGCCCAGCTGCGCGAGGCCCGCGCCAAGCTGGACGACCGCGCCGAGCGACTGACCGTGCCGTCGCCGGTGCGCGGGCTGGTGCAGGATCTGCGGATCAACACCATCGGCGCCGTGGTGCCGGAAGGCGGCGTCCTGATGCAGATCGTCCCGGTCGATCATGAGATGACGGTGGAGGCGCATGTCACCCCGCGCGACGTCGGCCATCTCCAGGTCGGGCAGGAGGCGACGGTGAAGGTGCTGACCTACGACTTCGCCCGCTACGGCGCCATCACCGGCACGCTGCAGCGCATCTCCGCCTCCACCTTCCTGGACGAGCAGAAACGCCCCTACTACAAGGCGGTCGTGGCGCTCAGCCGCAACCATGTCGGCCGCGACGAGGTCCAGCACCCGGTCCTGCCCGGCATGACCACCCAGGTGGAGATGCCCACCGGCGAGCGGTCGCTGCTGGAATATCTGCTGAAACCGATCTACTTCGCCCTGTCCGACAGCTTCAACGAACGGTGAGGGGTGGGCGTCGTGCCGATAAGCGCCCTCTCCCCCGGGGGAAGAGGGAGATTGGCCACCCCACCCCCGGAAACAAGAAAGGCCGCCGGTCCTGGGTAGGACGGGCGGCCGATGGAAAGCGCGAGCGGTCAGTAAGCGCCGAGCGACCGGGCGGCGGCGGTGAATTCCTCGGCCAGCCAGCCTTCGTGCTCGATCAGGTGGCCCATCAGACGCTTCAGCGCCGCCTCGTAGACCTCGGCGCGCTCGCCATCGGGCAGGCCCGCCACGTCCAGGCGGGCGACGAAATCGTCCACCAGCTGTTCGGCCTTCCGGGTGTCGACTTTTGTCATGACGGGGAACAACCTGGGGTTTGTATCGGCGAGCTTCTGGGGAATCATCGGGGCGCCTTGATGCTGGACGCGGGGCCTTTGCGAATAATGGGTCTGCGACCGGCGGGTGTGAAGATGCGATTTAGCGTTTAAATGAAATAAATTTAGGCTGCATTTGATACATCTCGTTTCATGTGTCGCTGGCCGGTGGCGAAAAGCGGCAAACCGCAAGCGAGGTACAGCCCCGACACAGCTCGACAGAATATGTCACGACATACCAGTAGCAATCATTGGTGCCAGTAACTAAAATTGCCGCGACTCAGCAGCGCCCGTGAACGCCATGGCCGGCCGCCCCAACCGCAGCGCCTCCCTTCAGACCGTGCCGCTTCACGCGGTGGAACCGGATCCGGCAGCCGTCAGCCTCGACAAGGTCAAGGCGATCCTGGCCCCGCTGGACCGGGCGCAGAAGTCCAAGCTGTTCGAACTGGTGCAGGCGGGCCATCTGGAAGACGACCAGATGACGGTGGAGGTCGGCCGCCTGATCGTCGCCATGCTGAACGGCCCGCGCACCGAACATGCCCGGCGCATCTGGACCGGCTGGTTCGACCCGGTGATGCTGCGCACCGACGCGCTGATGCTGGCGGAAAGCCGGCCGCCCGGCTGCATGCACGTGGTCGACGCCAGCGCCTGGTGGTTCGCCCTGCTGCCGCATCTGCGTGACCTTGCCGGGCGGGTCCAGGCCGACATCGCCGACCGCGCCAGCGAGCATCCGCTCGATACCGTCCTCGCCTCCCCCGCCGCCGCTGAGTGGGCGGAGGAGCTTCGCGTCCGTTCGCTGGAAATCCTGCGTCGGCGCGGCGCGGCCGGGCCGCTGCTGGCGACCGCCAACGCCGAGCGGATCACCCTGCTGCGCAAGCGCGGGCTGACCGGGGTGGCGCCGCTGTCGTTCGGCGATCTGGCGATGCTGGACGCCATGCTGGAGCATGCCCCGCTGTGGAAGGGCGCCCTCCGTCCGCGCGACACCATCGGCATCCTGCACATGGTGTCGGAGATGGCGGAGCGCGGCGGTGCCGAGGGCGCGATGCAGTACGCCCTGGCCCTGCTGAACGGATCGCGCGATCCCGATCAGGCGCTGGCGCTCCATGGCCTGTCGCCCAACCCGGCTCTGGTCGAGGCGGCGGTCGGGCATGTGCAGTTCGCTTGGCAATGCCTGCGCCAGAAGCTGGAGGACCTGCATCTCGGCCGCCCCGCCCCGCCGCAGTTGACCGCCGGCGAGACGGTGGACCGGCTGCAGGAGCGCGCCTTCCGCTGGTACGATGCGCTGCAGGGCTTCGGTGTCGAGCGCGGCGGGCGCAACTGGGCGGCGGTGTCCGCCGCCGTCGGCCGGGTGACCGGGCTGGTGGAGGGAGAGGTGGTGCCGGTGCTGAGCCACCGCCTGCTGACGCTCAACGCCAGCAGTTCGGCCCGGCCGCTGATCGATCCGGTGCGCTTCATCAACGGCTTCAACCACCGGCTTCGCCGCCGCGGCATCGCCGCCTCGACCAACCCCTGGCTGACGGCGATCGGCGAGCATCTGGCCGGCCTGTTCCGGCAGATCGGCGCCTATGGCCGGGAGGATGCGCTGTCCGTCATGGCCGAGCTGTGCGAGTTGGCCGAAGAGACCGGCTATCCCATCGAGGTGACGGCCATCGACAAGACGCTGCTGGCCATCGCCGAGCGGGCGCTGCGCGACGGCCGCGAACTGAACGTCGCGGAAAGCAGGTTGATCGAGCGCGTCGTCACCGTCGCCACCGAGGAACGCCGCCGCTGCCGCTGGTGGGTGTCGGGCGAACTGGTCAGCCTGCTGGACGCCGCGCAGCAGCGCGGCATCGGCCCGACGCCGCAATAGGCCCGGTCGGCAAGCCAACTCAGGACGACAGCGCGATCCCCGCCTTCACGGTGGCCAGCGCCAGCTGGGTGCGGTTGCGCACGCCCAGCCGCTGCATCACCGTGCGCAGATGCACTTTGATGGTTCCCTCCAGCACCCCCAGCGAGCGGGCGATCTCCTTGTTCGACCGGCCTTCCAGCAGAAGGCGCAGCACTTCGCGCTGACGCTCGGTCAGGCCGTTGACCGCGTCGCTCTCGCTGCGCGCGGGAGTGGCGGCGGAGGTCAGCGCGATGCGGACCGGTCGGCCGTCGGGTCGCGTCGGCGGCGCCGGTGCGAAGATTCCGCCCTCCAGCACGATGGGCAGCGCCTGATCGAGCACCCCGCCCTCGCAGCCCTTGTGGACGAAGCCACGGGCGCCGGCGCGGATGCAGGAGGCGATGACGTTGCCGTCGCTCGCCCCTGAGACGACGATCAGCGGCACGTCGCCGGCCGCCTCCAACATGTCGGTCAGGCCGCTGTGCTCGTCGCTGTCGCCCATCTGCAGGTCGTAGAGGATGGCGGTGAAATCCGGTTCGGAGCGTACCTTGCGCACGGCCTCGGCCAGCGAACCCGCCTCGGCAACCACTGCTTGCTCGTAGCGTTGCCGCAGGGCCAGCGACAGGCCGTAGCGGACCAGCGCATGATCGTCCACGATCAGGAACCTGAGGGGATCGTCGGAGGGGGTCCGGCGGTCAGACACCATGTCCAGCTCTGCGGAACCATGGTCGTGCTGCACGTGATGATCCACGTTTGTTCCCTTTCATAGGTCGAAAGTGCCGTCACCCACCGGATCTGCGGGGAGCGACAGCAACCTTAGTGCCAAGCGGCAACCCGGATGAACCTTCTCATCCGGCTGTCTTTCCGGCGCATGGGGATGAGCGGTCAGCGAACTGGAAGTGCCAAGGCCGTAAATCCGCGCCTGTGCCCCGACCCCGTCTCATTCTCCCCCCCCGCGCTTGCCCCGGGCCTTATGCCGGCGGCCATCGGCCTTCCGGCTTCGCGGGACCAGAACCGAGAAGATGGACCCCCGTCCCGGCGACAACCGCAGCGCGATCCCGTGCCCGAGCTGACGGGCCAGCCGCGCCACGATGGCGAGGCCGAGGCCGACACCACGCCTCTGATCGCGGTCCCGGTTGTCCAACTGCCGGAACTCCTCGAAGATGATGCTCTGGCTCGTCTCGTCGATGCCGGGACCGGTGTCCCACACCTCGATGCGCATGCAGGGGTACCCCTCCATGTCACGACAGCGGCGGCAGCCCAGCAGGATCGATCCGGAACCGGTGTATTTCAGCGCGTTGGCGAGGAGGTTGCGCAGGATGCGCTCCAGAAGCTGCGCATCGCTGTGCACCACCGCAGTGCTGGAGACGACGCGGAAGCGGAGCCCGCGCATCTGCGCCTGGATGGTGAACTCGCCCTTGATGACGTCCAGCATGTCGCACATCGGCACCGGTCCGATGGCCGGGGTCAGCACCCCGGCGTCGATGCGCGCAGTGTCGAGCATGCCGTCCAGCAGGGTGCGGATCGACAGATGCGCCGCCAGAACCCCACCCAGGATCGGCCGCTCGGCATCGCCCAGCCGATGGCGCAGCACGTCGAGGAACAGCCCCATCGACATCACCGGCTGGCGCAGGTCATGGCTGGCCGAGGCGAGAAGCTGGAGCTTGTCGGCATCGGCGGCCCGCAGACGCTGCAGTTCCTCGTTGGAGCGGGCGAGCTGCAGGTTGGCGTCCTCAATGCGCTCCAGCGAGAGGCGCAGCTTCTCGTCCATGGCGCGCAGCTCTTCCAGCGAGGCGTTCAGTTCGCCGTCGGAGCGGTCGAACTCCCGGTTCCGGTGGTCCAGAGCGCTTTCCCGCAGCGAGAGCCTTTCCTGCACCGCATCCAGTTGCGACAGCGTATTCCGGTATCGTCCGGTGACCATCCGCAGATCGTTGCGCTGGCGCGCGACCGTCTCGTTCGCGCCACTGTGGCGCTGCTCCAGTTCGACGGACAGGCGCTGGACCTCGGATGTCGAGCGGTCTTCCTTCAGGTCCTCCGCCACGCAGATGTAATGCTCCGGCTCGCCGATAGGGCCGATCAGCGGCGCGATGACCAGCGAGCACAGATAGTCGCTGCCATCCTTGCGCCGGTTGACCAGGGTGCCGCGGGCGACCTCGCCGTTCCGAAGGTCGCGCCTCATGGCGGCGGACATCGCCTTGTCGGTGCGCGCGCATTGCAGCATGCGGGGCGACCGGCCGATCACCTCGTCCGCCCGATAGCCCGTGAGGCGGGTGAAGGCCCGGTTGACATAGCGGATGACCGGCCCCGGCGCGGCGAGAGCCCGGTCGGTGACGATGACCGCCTGCTCCAGCCGATCCCAGATCGGTTGAATTATCAGCGGCTTGGCTTTGGGCTCCCGCAATCCCTGTACATCCGGCATCTCAACGCAGTCCTTTTCAAGGCCAGCGGTTCACAGTGCATGATGTTGGGTCAGGACACCTGCATTTCGCATGACCTGCTAACTGTCGAGATGCCAAATCGTTGCGGTCATATGACTTCAGAGAAGCAATTCCGGTATTTGGATGCCGTTCGCGGCGCAGCGGCGAAAACGCCGCTCATCCGACGAATCTTTGCCAAAGACGGTTATTCTGCCCCCTGTTCTCTTTGGCGCGAGACGATGGGCAAGGCCCTGGGGGCAGCGCTGCGCACCCATGCGGAAGACAGGCCGAGCCGAAATTCCGGAGGGCCGGAACCGGATCGTGTCTGAGGAGTTGGACTTGAAGCCAGTGCAGCCAGCCCCCTGAAAGTCATGACCGAATCGCAGAGAAAGACCGATCCCATGAGCATCGACGGATTGTCGGACGACAAGGACACCCCGCATTACGACGGCCCGGCCGGCGGCTGGGGATCGGTCGGGTCGATGGCCCGCATCATGGGGGAGGAGCGGCCGACCCCCGCCGTGCTCGACACGCTGCGCCGGCAGAACAAGCCCGGCGGCTTCATGTGCGTGTCCTGCGCCTGGGCCAAGCCGGCCAAGCCCCACACTTTCGAGTTCTGCGAGAACGGCGCCAAGGCGACGATCTGGGAACTGACCAGCCGGCGCTGCACGCCCGATTTCTTCGCGGAGCACACGGTTACCGAGTTGAAGGGTTGGAAGGATTACGACTTGGAACAGCAGGGGCGGCTGACCCACCCCATGCGTTATGACCGGGCCAGCGACCGCTATGTGCCCTGCGCGTGGGACGAGGCCTTCGCCGCCATCGGGGCGGAGTTGCGCGCCATCGACCCGGAACAGGCGGTGTTCTATTCGTCGGGCCGCGCCAGCCTGGAAACGTCCTATCTCTATGCGCTGTTCGCGCGGCTCTATGGGCACAACAATTTGCCCGACAGTTCCAACATGTGCCACGAGACGACCTCGGTCGGGTTGAAGAAGGTCATCGGCTCGCCGGTTGGCACCTGTGTGCTGGACGATTTCGACAGCTGCAACGCCATCTTCTTCTTCGGCCAGAACACCGGGTCGAACAGCCCCCGCCTGCTCCACCCGTTGCAGGACGCGGTGAAGCGCGGGGCGAAGATCGTCACCTTCAACCCCGTGCGGGAAAAGGGACTGGAAAGCTTCCGTAACCCGCAAAGCCCGCTGGAGATGCTGACGGGCAAGGAAACCCAGATCTCCACCCTGTATTTCCAGGTGAAGGCCGGCGGCGACATCGCGGCGATCACCGGCCTGATCAAGCATGTGCTGGCGGCCGAGGAGGAGCGGCAGAAGGAGGGCAAGCATGTCCTCGACCCCGATTTCATCGCCCAGCACACCGTCGGCTTCGAGGAGATGAAGGCACGGGTGGACGCCATCGGCTGGGAGGAGATCGAAGACGAATCCGGTCTGACCCGCGCGGATCTGAAAGAGGCCGCCGACATCTATGTCGAGGCCGACCGCTCCATCGCCATGTACGGCATGGGCCTGACCCAGCAGGTGCACGGGTCGGAGACGCTGGCGGCGCTGGTGAACCTGTGGCTGCTGAAGGGCAACATCGGCCGCGACGGCGCCGGCATTTCCCCCGTGCGCGGCCATTCCAACGTGCAGGGGCAGCGCACCGTCGGCATTTCCGAAAAGCCGGAGCTGGTGCCGCTCGACCGGCTGGCCGAACTGTTCGGATTCGAGCCGCCGCGCAAGGAGGGGGTGAACACCGTCAAGGCCTGCGAGAAAATCCTGTCGGGCGAGGTGAAGGCCTTCATCGGCCTCGGCGGCAACTTCGTCCGCGCGATTCCTGAGCGCGAACGGATGGAGGCGGCCTGGACGCGCATGCGCCTGACCGTGCAGGTGGCGACCAAGCTGAACCGCAGCCACCTGATCAACGGAGAGGTCGCCTATCTGCTGCCCTGCCTCGGCCGGTCGGAAGAGGATGTGCAGGAGAGCGGTGCGCAGGCGGTGACGATGGAGGACAGCCTCAGCTGCATCCACGGCTCGCTCGGCAACAACACGCCGGCCAGCCCGGATTTGAAGTCGGAGGTCGCCATCGTCGCCGGCATGGCCAAGGCGACCCTGCCGCCGAACCCGAAGGTGACCTGGGATGACTGGGTGGCCGATTACCGCCGCATCCGCGCCCTGATCGAGGAGACCTATCCCGACCAGTTCCACCGCTTCAACGAGCGGGTCTTCACCCCCGGCGGCTTCTACCGCGGCAATCCGGCGCGCGAGCGGATCTGGAAGACGGAGTCCGGCAAGGCCCACTTCACCCCACCGGGCCGCCTGCGCGCCATCGGCTTCGAGGATGCGCCGGGCCGCTGGCGGCTGATGACCATGCGGTCGAACGACCAGTTCAACACGACGATCTACGGATATTCCGACCGCCTGCGCGGGATCGAGGGCACCCGCGACGTGCTGCTGATGAACCCGCTGGACATCGCCGCCGCCGGCCTGCACGAGGGTCAGGTGGTGGCACTGGCGAGCGATGCGGGCGACGATGTGGATCGTCGAGTGGGCGGGCTGACGGTGACGCCCTTCCACCTGCCGCGCGGCTGCGTCGGGGCGTACTACCCGGAGATGAACCCGCTGATTCCGTTGTGGTATCACGACGAGGCGTCGAAGACGCCCGCCGCGAAGGGGGTGCCGGTGCGGATCGTGGCGGAGGGGGTGGGGGCCGACGAGACCTGAGCGGCGGACCGCCGATGCCGGCGGGTTCCGCAGCGAAGCGGATCAGGTGAAGCTGTCGCCCAGCCCAAGATTTTTCAGGTTGAAGCCGGCATCCTTGCAGGTCTCGCGGATTTTGCGGACGGCGGCCAGCAGTTCCTTGCTCTGGCTGAGCGTCGGCGAGGTGCGGAGAATTTGTGCGAACAGTTCCTGATTCATCTGGTACCTCAGCGTGTTCCTGGGGTCGCTTTCCAGATGAAGAAGGAACATGTCGTCGAAGATGTTGCTGTCGACGGTGCGGGACTTCGAAGTCTTGACGCGCTTGAACCAGCTCATGCTCTTCGCGAGCTTCGAGTTCTGCTCGACCGTCTTCATCTCGCTGGCAAGCTTGGCGTAGGCGGCGCTGTCATCGTCCTTGTCGCCCAGAAACATCTTGAAGATGCACAGCGCCTTGGTCTTGGTCGGCTCGGCGCGGAAATCCAGCACCATCCAAGGAAACAGCACCCGCTTGAGACGGTCGATCGATGTTTCGACCGAATCCACATCCATGTTCTTGGCGATCGCCCCCTGGCTCCGCGACAAGGCGGCATAGACCAGGGCACGCCGGGTCTCCGCCGGAGCGAAGGCGATCTTCTGGGCAACGGACGTCACGATAACCCCTCCCCATCAAAGGGATATTTTCGGTCCGTTCGGGCTAACACACATAACTATGCAGACTCAATATGTTGCGCGCCGGGAGCGCGTGGATGACATCCGCCGCCCCCCGGCAACCCCGCCTCAGTGCGCCTCTTCCCAATTGTCCCCAATCCCCGCTTCCGCCACCAGCGGAACGCCGAGGTGCGCCGCCCCCTCCATCACCTCGCGCACGATCCGGGCCGCGTCCTCCACCTCCGCTTCCGGCACCTCGAACAGCAGTTCGTCGTGCACCTGCAGCAGCATGCGGGCGTTGCTGCCCGCAGCGGCCAGCGCGCCCGGCATGCGGTTCATCGCGCGCTTCATGATGTCGGCGGCCGTGCCCTGGATCGGGGCGTTGATCGCCTGACGCTCGGCGAAGGCGCGGCGGGCGGCGTTCTTTTCCTGGATGCCGGGCATGTAGCAGCGGCGGCCGAACAGCGTCACCACATAGCCGTGCTGGCGGGCGAAGGCCTTGGTCGCCTCCATCCACACCTTCAACTCGTGGAAGCGCTCCAGATAGGTCTTGATGAAGGCGTTGGCCTCCCCCGGCGCGATGCCGAGCTGGCGGCCGAGGCCGAAGCCGGAGATGCCGTAGATGATGCCGAAGTTGATTGCCTTGGCCTTACGGCGAATGTCCGGCGTCATCTGCTCCAGCGGGATGCCGAAGACCTGGGCGGCAGTGGCGGCGTGAATGTCCAGACCGTCGCGGAAGGCGTCCTTCAGCGCCTGGATGTTCGCCATCTCCGCCACCAGACGCAGCTCGATCTGCGAATAGTCGACGCTCAGCAGCTTGTGGCCGGGCGCGGCCACGAAGGCGCGGCGGATCTTCTTGCCCTCCTCCGTCCGCACCGGAATGTTCTGCAGGTTGGGGTCGGTGGAGGACAAACGCCCGGTGTTGGTCGCCGCCAGCGCGAAGGCGGTGTGGACGCGGCCGGTGACAGGGGAGATTTTCTCCTGCAGCGCGTCGGTATAGGTGCTTTTCAGCTTGGCAAGCTGGCGCCAGTCGAGGACGCGCTGGGCGATGGTGTGGCCCTGCTCCGCCAGTTCCTCCAGCACGCTGCTGTCGGTGGAATAGGCGCCGGTCTTGCCCTTCTTGCCGGTGCCGAGCTTCAACGTGTCGAACAGGATTTCGCCAAGCTGCTTGGGCGAGCCGATGTTGAAGGTCTGGCCGGCCAGCGCGTGGACGTCCTTCTCGATCTCGGCGAGGCGGACGGACAGGCTCTGCGACAGGTCGGACAGTGCCTTCTTGTCGATGCGCACGCCGGCCCGTTCCATGTCCGCCACCACCGGGACCAGCGGGCGGTCCAGCGTCTCGTAGACGGTGACCATGCGGTCATCGACCAGACGCGGCTTCAGCAGGGTCCACAGGCGCAGCGTGATGTCGGCGTCCTCGGCGGCATAGGCCAGCGCCTTGTCCAGCGGCACGCGGTCGAAGGTGATCTGGTTCTTGCCGGTGCCGCAGACCTCCTTGAAGGGGATCGGCGTGTAGGCGAGGTGCAGCTCCGCCAACTCGTCCATGCCGTGGCCGTGCGAACCGCCCTCCAGCACGTAGGAGATCAGCATGCTGTCGTCCACCGGCGACACCTTGATGCCATTGCGGGCGAACAGCTGGTGGTCGAACTTGAAGTTGTGGCCGATCTTCAGGACCGACGGGTCCTCCAGCACGTCCTTCAGGATCGCCATCGCCTCGTCGGTCGGGATCTGCTTGGGCGGCGGCGGGGCGTCGAAGTCCAGTTGTCCGGCGGCGGCGGTCGAGGCGCCATGGGCGAGCGGGATGTAGCAGGCGATGCCAGGTTCGGTGGAGAGCGAAACGCCGACCAGCGTGGCGGTGGCGGGGGTCAGGCTGTCGGTCTCGGTATCGACCGCCAGCACACCGGTCTCGCGCGCCCGCTCGACCCAGCGGCGCAGCGCGTCGGCATCCTGCACCAGCTCATAGCGCACCTCCGGCACATGCAGCACCGTCTTGCGGGCCGGACGGTCTTCGGCGGCCGGGCTTTCGGCAGGCGCCGGAGACTTAACGGCGGGCGCGGGTACGGAGCCGGGGGACGGGAGCCCGCCGGCGGCCCCGTCGGCGATGCGGCCGTCCTTCTGCATCTCCATCTCGACGCGCGAGACGATGCTGCGGAAGCCCTGGGCGCGCAGGAAGTCGATCAGCTTCTGGTGGTCGGGCTCGCGCACCCGCAGCTCGTCCAGCGGCTTGGGCGGCGGTACCTGATCGTCCAGCAGGACCAGACGGCGGGAGACGCGGGCCAGATCGGCGAACTCGATCAGTTTCTGGCGGCGGGCCGGCTGTTTGATCTTCTCGGCATTGGCCAGCAGGGCTTCCAGGTCGCCATATTCGGTGATGAGCTGTGCGGCGGTCTTCACGCCGATGCCGGGCACGCCGGGGACATTGTCGACGCTGTCGCCGGCCAGCGCCTGGACATCCACCACCTTCTCGGGCGGGACGCCGAACTTCTCGAACACCTCGTCGGGGCCGATGGACTTGTTCTTCATCGGGTCGAACATGCCGACGCCGGGACGGACCAGCTGCATCAGGTCCTTGTCCGACGACACGATGGTGACCTGACGGCCGGCCTCCTGCGCCAGACGGGCGTAGGTGGCGATCAGGTCGTCGGCCTCGAAGCCCTCCAGCTCCAGACAGGGCAGGCAGAAGGCCTCCGTCGCCTCGCGGATCAGCGCGAACTGGGGCTTCAGTTCCTCCGGCGGCTCCGGGCGGTGGGCCTTGTAGTCGGGGTAGAACTCGTTGCGGAAATTCAGGCGCTTGCTGTCGAAGACCACCGCCACGGCCTCCGCCTTGGCGTCGGCCAGCAGCTTCAGCAGCATGTTGGAGAAACCCAGCACCGCGTTGACCGGCGTGCCGTCCGGCCGCGTCAGCATCGGCAGCGCGTGGAAGGCGCGGAAGATGAAGCCCGACCCGTCGACCAGATACAGGCCGCTGCCGTCGCCGCCCGACGTGGTGCCGCCCGGAGTGGTCTTGGCTTCGGTCGCGGTGTTCTCGGAGGCGGTGGCATCAGTCATGGTGGTCTCTCGTCCCTTCCTTGCGGGCGCTACCATCGCCGAAGGAGGGCCGGGAGTCGAGTGCCGAGACCGGGGTAGAGCGCCCTCAGCCGGCGCTGTCCTCCACCGCGCTGGTCACCACCGGGCCGACGAAGGCATAGCCGACGCCGTGCACCGCCTGGACCGGCAGGGCGCAGCCGCTGCGCTCCTCCACCTTGATGCGCAGGCGGCGGACCAGCGAGTCGATGGAGCGGCTGTAGGGGTCCCAGTCGCGGCCCGTCAGCGCCAGGGAGATGTCCTGACGGCTCACCGCCTCGCCGGGCGCGGTGACCAGCAGCGAGAGGAACTTGTACTCCGTCGCGGTCAGCGGAACGGCGGCGCCGCTCGGCGGCTGGATGCGCCATTCGATGTCGTCGAACAGCCAGGCCTTGCGCAGGTCCGCAGGCGGTGCGCCGGCGGGTGCGGCGGGCGGCGCCTGGAGATGGTCCGCGGCAGGCGGCGAATCGGCGCCCTTCTGCATCCGGCGCATCAGCGCCTTGATCTGCGCCTCCACCTCGCGGAAATCGACCGGCTTGACCAGATAGACGTCGGCGCCCAATTCCAGCCCGATGACGCGGTCGATCAGGCTGGACCGCGCCGTCAGCATGATGATGGCGGCCGGGGAGCCGGCACGGACGCGGCGGGCGACCGAAAAGCCATCCTCGTCCGGCAGGTTGACGTCGAGCACGATCACGTCGGCCGGTCCTGCGTCCAGCAGCCGGTCCAGCTCCGCACCGCGCGACGCCCCCTGCACCTCGAAGCCGCAGCGATCGAGATATTCGACAAGATCGTCACGAAGGTCGGCTTCGTCTTCGACCACAATGATCCGGGCCACGACGCCTCACGCCCCCATTCACATTCGTATGAACTTATCTTAAACGCCCGGACGGGTTACGCAAACCCTATCGGACGAATGGAGTAAACGAGGCCGCATACCATCGGTTCCGCTGCCTTACCTATTGGATAGGTAGCGGTCGCCGACCGTCGCGGCATAGCGGGCCACCCACTCGCGGTCGATGGCGTCGATACGCCCCTTCGCCTTCAGCTCGGCAAAGCAGCGGTCGAAGTCGGCGCGCAGCGACTCGTCACGGAAAACCATGCTGTAGGGCGTCGGCGGGAAGATGGCGGTGAACTGCACCGGCTGGGCCGGGTCGAACGGCAGCCCGCCGGCCGATTTCACCTTCTCCTGAAGCTGGCGGTTGTATTCGGCGAAGATCAGGCCGTCGGCCAGCACCGCGTCCACCCGGCCGGCGAACAGCAGGTTGGAATGCACCATCTGGTCGGCGCGCTCGCGGAAATCGCCGAAGCTGGGGATCGCGGCGCGCAGGCCCGGCAGCACGTCCGGCGCGCCGGAAAAGGTGATGACCCGCTTGCCCGCCAGATCGGCCAGCGACCGCACCGTCAGGCCGCTGCTTTTCAGCACCGAGGCGCCGTTCTGGTAATGGATATAGGGGGCGGAGCGGGACCCCGGCATCTCCATTCCCGCCGGAACGGTGGTGACGGCATCCACCGGTCCGCCCGCCTGGACACCGTCGCGATAATCGTTCCAGTGGCGGCCGAAGGGGACAACCTTGAAATGCGCCTCGTGCCCGCAGGTGGCCAGCGTTTCCTTGATGATGGAGGCCTCGCGCCCGGTGCCGTCGGCGGTCATCATCGGCGGCAGCTCAGGCGCCAGGATCGTCACCGGGCGGGCCGCCGCGGGCAGCGCCGCGGAAGCGAAGCCGATGAAGAGGGCTAGGCGGGCCGCGACTCCCCCCTTGGCAGCGAATGCACGAACACCGAACGCCATCCTTCGCACTCCGTCCTTGCCAGCCTCAGCTCAAGTCCGCCGCAACCGCCGCGTCCGGCCAGGAGGCGACGGCTCCGGAAAGTAGCATGGGCGACGGCGCCGCCGTCCACGGAAATTCCCGCGTCTGGCAAAGGCTTCGGCGACTTGAACGGGGTGTATGTTACAGTTCGTCGCAATTGGTTGGGATTGGTCGCCGGCCGTTGCCGGTCGTTCCCATTTTGTCGGCTACTCCGACAATGAACCCCCCTTTGCCAAATGTTATTTCAGGACTGGGTAAACCGGTCGTGCTATGGATAGGCTCATCGGCCACTCGCATGATGCCCGCCGGCTGGCTCGATAACTGTCGGCATGTTGCACGCGAGGGTAGATTTACTGATGGAAATGGGACTACCGCACCCCCGAACCTCCGGGACGGGGTTGGCATGAAACCCGCCATGAATGCAGAGGCCCCGATCGGCCGGGTCAGGAGGATGTGGATGAGCGTCACGGGATGGGACGACACCGAATCCTATACGCTTCGCGGCGCCGGCCCCCGTGGATCGGGTGACGAGGTCGCCCGCCCCGGCGGATCGTCTCTGCTGACCCGCGTCATTCTGATGATCGTCGGCTGCACCCTGCTGGTCGGGCTGATCGCCATGGGCGTGTCGTCCGTGCTGGTCGGCCGGCAGCAGCGAGACGCGCTGACCCACCGCGCGACGCTGGTCGGCACGCTCCAGGCCTCGGCCATGGGGCAGGCGGTGTGGGAGTTCGACACCCGCGCGGTGGAGGCGATGATCCGCGGCCTGATGGCCGAGGATCCGGCGGTGCGCAGCGTCAAGGTGTGGGCGGCGACCGGTGGGCGCGGCGGCCATGGCGAACCGCTGGTGGAGCTGGACCGTCCGGCCGGCCGGGCGGAGCTGGCGACCGTCGAACGGCAGATCGTCATGTCCGGCAGCAACGGCGAGCGCACGATGGTCGGCCTGCTGCGCATGACCTATTCGCTGGAGGAGGCGGAAAGCGCCACCCTGACGGCGCTGGCGCCGATGGCGGGGCTGGTCATCTTCTCGCTGCTGGCGGTCATCGGCATGATCAGCGTGCTGCTGAACCGGCTGGTGCTGGCGCCGCTCGCCCGGCTGACGCGGTCGGCGGGGGCCATCGCCGCCGGCGACTATCGCGTGCGCCTGCGCAACACCCGCGCCGACGAGATCGGGCAGCTGACCGTCGCCTTCAACCATATGGCGGAAACCGTCCACGACTATACCGAGCGGCTGGAACAGCGCGTCGCCGAACGGACGGAGGAACTGCGCCAGTCCAACGAGCAACTGGCGGTCGTCAACCGTCAGGTGATGGACAGCATCCAGTATGCAAGCCTTCTGCAGTCGGCCATCCTGCCGGACGAGCGCGAGATGGCGCGGCATCTGGACGGCGTCTGCGTGCTGTGGCGTCCGCGCGACGTGGTGGGCGGCGATTTCCACATCTTCCGCGAACTGGAGGACGGCCGCTTCCTGATCGGCGTCGCCGACTGTTCCGGTCATGGCGTGCCGGGCGCCTTCATGACGATGACGGTATCGGCCATCCTCGACCATGTGCTGTCGGAGACGCCGGACAGCGACCCGGCGGCGATCCTGGGCAGGCTGAACCGCATGGTGCGCGCGGCGCTGGCCCGCGGACGCGACAACCCGCGCTTCGACAACGGGCTGGACATCGGGCTGTGCCTGGTGCGGCCGGATCGCGGCGACCTGCTGTTCGCCGGCGGGCGGATCGGCCTGCACATCGTCGACCCCGGCACCGACAAGGTCGGCGAGGTGAAGGGCGACCCGCAGAGCCTGGGCTATCGCCGCTCCGACATCGGCCACCGCTTCACCACCCACCGGGTGGAGCTGGCGCCGGGCCGCAGCTTCTACCTGACCACCGACGGTTTCCTCGATCAGGCCGGCGGCGCCCGCGGCTTCGGCTTCGGCAACCGCCGATTCAGCACCATGCTGCTGGAGCACGACGCGATCCCGATGGCTGAGCGCAGGACCGCCTTCGCTCAGGCCCTGGCCGAGCATCAGGGCGAGCGGGCCCAGCGCGACGACATCACCCTGGTCGGCTTCACCGTTTCGCCGGCACTTGCGGCGGTGTCCGCGGCCGACGCATCCTCCTCCCACCCCGTCCACCCGTAAGGCAGGTCGTCAAAGTACGATGAAAGGCAACGAACTCTTCAACCTGCAGGAGCTGCTGTCGCGGCAGAAGCTGCTGATCTGCTTCAGCGGCCCCTTCAGCCACAGCGTCATCGAGGAACTGGGCAAGGCGGTCCGCAAC
Source organism: Azospirillum sp. A1-3 (assembly GCF_023806445.1). NCBI lineage: Bacteria > Pseudomonadati > Pseudomonadota > Alphaproteobacteria > Rhodospirillales > Azospirillaceae > Azospirillum > Azospirillum sp. A1-3. Next base: position 727,623 of record NZ_JAMSLU010000004.1, on the reverse strand, counting down.
CATCTGGAAAATGAGCGGATCGAAAAGTCGGCGATCATGGACGTCTTCTCCGTCTATGTGGAGCAGGCGCAGAATGTCCGCAATTACACGGCATCGCGCGAAGCGCTGGGCCGGCCGATCCCGGCCAACAGCGGTATCGTGGTGATCGGCAAGGAGGGCGACCATTACGTCGTCAGCTCCGGCAATCTGGTGGAGGCGGACGACGTGCCCGGCCTGTCGGCGATGCTGGAAAAGCTGCGCGGACTGGACAAGGCCGGCCTCAAGGCGGTCTACAAGGAGCAGTCGCGCAAGCCGCGCGAGCCGGGCGCCAACGGCGCCGGGCTGGGGCTGATCGACATGGCGCGCAAGGCCACCCGGCCGCTGGAATACTCGCTGCGCGCGGTGGACGACGCCTACTTCTTCTTCAGCCTTGAAGTCCAGCTATAAGAAATCACGGAACACGCATAATGGACAGTTTGCGGATCGAGGCAACCTCCTGCTCGCCCCTGATCGATTTCGATCCGGCGGCCGGGCTGCTGCGCATCGAAGGGGAATCCTATCCGGAGAACTCCTTCGACTTCTACGCGCCGGTGTTCAGCTGGCTGGAGGAGTATCTGAAGGACCCCGCCCCGGCGGTGGTGCTGGACATCGGGCTGAGCTATCTCAACACCAGCAGCATCAAATGCATGATCGACGTGCTGGAGATGCTGGACGGCGCCCACCAGAAGGGTCAGACGGTGTCGGTGCGCTGGCATTACGACAGCGACAACGACCGCGCGCTCGACATGGCGGAGGAGTTCGCCGAGGACGTGTCTCTGCCGTTCGAAATTCTGGCCCATTGATGGCACACTGAGCACCCGGGATGACGATGCGGTCGCAGGAACAGGAGCTTCGTCAGTGGGTTCAGCGGCTGGCCGAGGATCCGGCCAATGCCGACAACCCGCTGCTGGCGGAATTCCAGACGCTGGCGGAACGGCACGGCAAGCTTTTGCGCCAGTTCCGCAAGATCGCCAAGATCAGCGACCGCCTCCAGACCGAGACCAAGGAGATGGCGCTCCAGCAGCGCCAGTTCGTGCTGATGGTCAGCCACGAATTCCGCACGCCGCTGGCGATCATCGACAGCGCCTCGCAGATGCTGGAGCTTGAGCCGAAGCTGCCGGTTTCGGCGATGCCGCGGGTGGGAAAGATCCGCAATGCGGTCCAGCGGATGCTGCACCTGATCGAACGCTGCCTGACCAACGACCGGCTCGGCACTGCCGCGGCACGGCCGATGGCCTTCGACCTTGCGGCGATGCTGACCGCGCTGGCGGGCGAGGTGGGGGCGTCGGCCTGCGGCCACCGGGTCGAGCTGCATGGCGCCGACCGTCCGCTCCCGATCCCCGGCGACCGCGACCTTTTGGCGATTGTGTTTTCCAACCTGCTGGAGAACGCTGTCAAATACTCGCCGAACGGGGGGACGGTCCGTGTCGACCTCTCGGCCGGTGAGGGTCAGGTTACGGTTCGGATCACGGACGAGGGAATTGGCGTCAATGCGGCCGACGCGGCGCGGCTGTTCGACAAATATTTCCGCGCGTCCAACGCCGCCGGGACGACCGGTGCCGGGCTTGGCCTCCACCTTGCCCGCTGCATCGTGGACAACCATGGCGGCGGCATTTCGATGACGAGCGAACTGGGGCGGGGATCGGCCTTCACCGTCCGGCTGCCGGTGCCGCGGGCCACGCTTCCGGTGACCGCGACGGTCCCGGTGGCAGAGGAGGCATCATGACCGGCGACACCAAATCCGCCGACACCGGCCTTGGCACCGGGCTTGAGGGCGCGACGGTGACGGGTTTGCCCAGGCGCTGGGCCTTGCGGCGGGGAACGGTGGGCATGATGCTGCAGGAGCAGAAGATCCAGGACTGGCTCGCCCGCCTTGCGGAGAACCCGGATTACGCCACCCATCCGCTGATGGGGGAATTCCGCGCGCTCGCCGACGAGCATCTGAAGCTGATGCGGCAGTTGACCAAAATCGCCAAGATCAGCGACCGCATGCAGACCGACACCCGCCAGATGGCGCGGGCGCTGCATGCCGCCTCGCAGACCGATCCGCTGACCGAGCTGCCCAACCGCCGCCAGATGATCGAACGGCTGGAGGCGGAGCTGTGCCGCATTGGCCGCAGCGGCGGCGGCTTCGCGCTCATCATGCTGGACATCGACCATTTCAAGGAAGTGAACGACGCCTTCGGCCATGCCGCCGGCGACCATGTTCTGGTGGAAACCGCCGGTATTTTGCGGCGGAACCTGCGCGGGCACGATCTGTGCGCCCGCTGGGGCGGCGAGGAGTTCCTGATCCTGCTGCCCGACACCGATCAGATCCAGGCCGAAGCGGTGGCGGAAAAGCTGCGCGAGATCATCGCCCGCCATCCCATCGCGCATCAGGACAACGACATCGTCGTGACTCTGAGCCTGGGCGTCGCCGCCTACCGCGAAGGGCGGACGGCCGATGCCTGCATCCAGGCGGCAGACGATGCCCTGTACATCGCCAAGCGCGCCGGACGCAACCGGTGGGCCGCGGCGGCCTAAGTGAGGCGGCCTGACTAAGTCTGCGGAGACGTCGGCTCGGGAGCGGGGGCTGCAACCACGCCGATGTTCAGTTCCTCCAACTCCGCCAGGGCGCCGGCCATGCCGGTGGCAACCAGATTGGCGTCGGTCTCGGCGCTGGCGCGCTCCGGCACCTCGGCCTCCGGATGGGCGCTCCACAGGCAGAGCAGAATCGGCACGTGCGGACCGAAATGCAGGCGCAGGCGGCGCACCAGCCGCCGGCTGTGACCGAGGGCGGACGGGTTGAGGGAGGACAGCACCACTGCATCCACCCCGGCGGTTCCCAGGCTGGCGATGGTGCGCGATGACACCTTCTCGCACGGCACGACATCGGTCCGGACGCCGCGGCCGGTCAGCAGATAGGCCAGAAGCCCGGCCGCCGCCTCGTCCAGATTGTTGCGGGCGCCGACACAGAGCACATGGGGCGCATCGCCGGGCTGCGCCGCAGTGTCGCTCAACTCGTCCAGCAGGCTCGCCATGCCCTCGGCCACCGCCTGCCGGCCCTCCGGGTTCAGGGTGCCGCGCTGGCGGTCCTGCTCGGCCAGCGACAAAGCGGGAAGCAGCAGGCCGTCGGCCAGTTCGACCGGGCTGCAGGTGCCGAGCCGCTCCTCGGCAAGCTCCGTCGCCTCGGTGGGATCGCGGGCGAGCAGGCGCTGGTACACCTTCGCCTCGTCGGGCAGGACCGGGCGGTCTCCCAGCATCACCTCCAGGAAATGCAGTTGCGGCACATGGCGGCCCAGCACGACGAGGCACACCGTCAGCGGGGTCGCCAGCAGCAGCCCGACAGGCCCCCACAGCGTCGTCCACACTACCGCCGCGACGATGATGGCGAGGGAGGACAGGCCGGTCGCCGTGCCGTAGAGCCAGGGCTCCACCACATTGTTGGAAAACAGCTCCACCGCCACGAACAGGGCGATGCACAGCAGCGGCAGGGTCCAGCCGGTGTCGACCGCGAAGGACAGCAGGATCGGAAATGCCGACGCGATCACCGGCCCCAGGAACGGAATGAAGCGCAGAACCGTCGCCAGCAGCCCCCACAGCAGCGGGTTCGGCACGCCCAGCAGCCAGAGGCCGACGCCGATGGGAATGCCGTAGGTGACGTTCACCACCACCTGCATCAGCAGATAGCGGCTGACCCGCTCGCCGGCGTCGTTCATCGCCTCCGTCGTGCGGCTGAGATCACCGGACCCGACCAGACGGATCAGGCGGTCGCGCAGATCCTCCCGCTGCAGCAGCATGAAGATGGTGAAGACCAGCACCATGCCGGCGGTGGCGATGGGCGTCATCGCCGGGCCGAGCACCCGGCTGACGAGGTCGAACACGCCGGTGTCGGACTGGTCGATGCGCACCGGCACCGGTTCGCGGCGCGGCGGGGTGGCGGGGGTGGCCTGTGGCGTGGGCGCGGCTGTGGTGCCCTGCTGCGCCGGCGTCGCGCTGCCGGTGGCGTTCTCCAGTTCCTGCTTGAGGTCGCGGAAGGCCTCGGTCGCCTGCTTGATGGCGCCGCGGTCGCCGGTCGATGCGGTGGCGCTGCGCAGGGATTCGATCTTGGTGTGGATGTTGCGCTGGTAGGTCGGCAAATTGTCGGCCAGATCGCCAAGCTGGCTGCCAACCACAGCGCCGAAGCCGATGATGGCGAGGAACAGCAGGACCACCACCGCCAGCACCGACGGCACCCGGCCAAGGCGCCAGCGCTCCAGCCGGCTGACGATGGGCGTCAGCACGAAGCCGAGCAGCACCGCCAGGGCGATCGGCATCAGGATGTCCGCCGCCACATAGAGCGTCACCACGATCAGCGTGATGATGAGCAGGATGGTCTGGGTGGAGACGGGCGGAGCGGCCTTCGTCACCGCGATGGGGCGTGCCTGCAGCCGGCGGGCGGTGTCCTCGGCCATGGTCGTCGGGCTTTCCGGATGGGAGAATGCCCGACAGGAACACCGGCCGGGCCGCCACGTTCCCTGCCGCCGCTTTTCGAGGAGGCCCAGGCATTGGAAGGGCGCTGGACACGGCGCGTTTCGGTGTCATCCTCGGCCCGGACACAGCGGCGATCACGGTGGACGGGGGAAAGCGACGACCATGCGCTGGTTCATTCTTGCCATCCTGTTCATCGCCCGCACCTGCATGGCGCTGGAATTCCAGATCCTGGGCGCCGTGATGCCGTTCGCGCGGGTGGATCTGGACAGCGACTATGCCGCCATGGGCCAGTTGATGGGCCTGTTCATGCTGCCGGGCATCGTGCTGGCCTTGCCGGCGGGGATGCTGAGCAGCCGGTTCGGGCTGAAGCGGCTGGCGGTCTTCAGCCTGCTTCTGCTGGCCGGCGGCAGCGCGCTGTTCTCCGTCAGTCACGATTATGGCACCGCCCTGGCCGGGCGTCTGGTCGGCGGGGCCGGCAACGCGGTGCTCAGCGTGCTGGTTTCGGCGATGGTGGCCGAATGGTTCCGCGACCGCGATCTGTCGACGGCGCTGTCCATCGTGTTCATCAGCTGGCAGTTCGGCCTCGCCGTCGCGCTGGCGGTGTTCCCGGCGATTGCGGAAGCGGCCTCCTGGCGCTGGGCCTGCCATCTGACGACCCTGGTCTGCCTGACGGTGGCAGTTTTGGTGGGGCTGACCTACCGCTCGCCCGCCGGCACCGGCACGGCTACCGCCATGGCGCGTCGGAGCATGCCCAGGCTGCGGCTGATCGCCCGGCGGCAGAGCATCCTCCCCACCCTGGCCGGCATCATCTGGACCGCCTACAATGTCGGACAGGTGATTTTCCTGACCTATGCGCCGGCCCTGCTGGCCTCCACCGGCATGTCGGTGACCGAGGCGTCGCGCACCGTCAGCCTGACCGTGTGGGTGACCATGGCGACCATGCCGCTGGGCGGTCTGCTGACCGACCGTTGCCGCCGGCCGCTGATGCCGGTGGCGGTCGGATCGCTGGGTGCCGCGGCGGCGGGGATGGCCTTCAGCCTGGGGGCGCCGCCGGTGGCGAGTTGCATCGCCGCCGGCCTGTTCCTCGGCCTGCCGGCCGGCGGCATCCTGGCCCTGCCTGCCCGCCACTCCGCCCCAGGCGAGACGGCATGGTCGCTGGGCTGGTTCATGACCGTCTTCTATATCCTGATGACGCTGATCCAGATGCTGGCCGGCCTGATCCGCGACCGGACCGGCAGCGACCTCATCACCGTCGAGTTCGGCTGCGCACTGCTGGCGCTGGTCGCCGTCGGTCTGATCCCGTTCGAACTGGCACGCCGGGCTTTGCGGCCGGCCCCCGCCATGACGGCCTGACAGGCCGGATCAGAGCGCCGGTTTCAGGGAAGCGGCTGCTGCTGGGTGATGCAGTGGCTTACTCCACTGAAAATAAGCTGCTGATATGAAATAATTTTTTTGCCCACTTTGGCAGTTCGCAACGAGTTCGCAACATGGCGGGCAACAGAACAAATAGTGAACAATCTTCAGGCTTCGTCGGCCATCATGATCGTCAACACACGCACGGTCACGCTTGGATCGTCGGCATCGGACGACAGGTATGTCATCGTAGGATCGTAGTAGTCGATCTTCCACATTACCCTCACCCCTCGGACCGTCAGGGTCGCGCAATCATGCTCGCCATAGGGGTCGTTGTCTGCCGTGAAGGCGTTGAAGGTGCGAACCCCTGCTATGATGAGACTGACATGGAGGGGATCGAGCGCCGCTATGCCGGCGGTAATGACCACCCGGCCACCTTGGAAGGTGCGGCGCAGATGGTCGTTAAGGCGTGCGATCTCTACTGCACGCCTCATCGCCTTGTCGGTCATTGCGTGGTCTTTCCGGCTTTGGTCGTCGCCGGCTTCTTCAGCACTCGCTGACGGCTCGCAACCGCGCCGGCGATCGCCTTGTCGAGTTCCCCTGCCGTGACGGCCTGACGAACCTGTTCCAGCACCGGCACCAGCTGGTCCATGGTGCCCACGGTGACAACTGACTTACCCGGCTTGAGTTCGAGCGGCTTGTTGCCGTAGCGAATGTGGAGATGAACCGTTCCCGCTTCATCCTTGAACCACCAGGGCCGAAAGCGAACGGGGACCTCCTTATGTTCCTTCGTCCCGTCCACATCCACCCAGCGGCCGACGCGCCGAATGAACATCTCGCCCTTCATTGTAGCGGTTGCGGCTTCGATCTGAAGCGCCAGCGCATCCAAAAGCTTTTGGCGGGCAGTCCCCTCGGGCCTGGTGTCCCGCTGCTTGGTGATGTTCGTCAGAATCAAGTTTTCCAGGATGCTCATTTCCGTTCTCCGTATGTTCCTTCACCCATACGGTAACGTCATGGCACCGGCACTCAACCCTCAGAAGTTGAGCCAATGATTATTATGAACTTGATTCTGACGGAGATTGAGGGCGCAAAGCCTCTTTTCGCGATTACGCCTTTATAGCGGAAGGATCGTGGACGCTTAAACTTGCTTCACGGACCGAAAATTCATCTGGGGATCGCCGGTCTGTTGCTTTGCCATCTGTCGGGCATGGTGCGCGTTTTGGGCGAAAACACGAACCTTGACCGGCTTGCCATGGACTGTGCCTTCAACGACGAATTCGTTCACAGCATCCTCCGTCCTCTCCACCCCCAACCTCAGCCTTAATGCTACGGTCATGGCGGCCATCATCAAGCTTGATATGAACATTCCTCATGGTTGCGCGAACGGTAAATAGCTGGCCGGAATGTGCAACAGAGAGGAACGAGCGATGCGATTGCATGAGGTTATGGGGATTAGCTACGAGGAATGGGCGGCGAGTCTGCTGGAAATGGACGATAGCACCATGGATGCTGCGAGCCGTCGATCTGCGGAGTTGGTCAAACAAGGGAAGCTAATGAAGAAGCGCGCAACCGTGAACAAGATGCGGGAAAAGCTTGCAAAGAAGCAGAAGGAGCTGATTGACGCGCAGAGCGGAGGCAAAGCAGGTTGATGGCCTTCGTTATGTCGGCTCCCGCTGTGTAGGGAGTGCAGGCTGTGTAGCGTTTTAAGCCTGTCTTGTATTGCCGTAGGTTTGATTTCTTGGTATTTTGAATTGGGTATTGATTAAAAGAAATAACCTACACTCCCTACACACATAGCCAATCTTGTTGTTTTTCTACTAAAACCCACTGATTTCAGTCTCAAATGAACTGATTGGATCCCTGAAGTGGAAAAGGAGGGTGTAGGCAGCCCCTACACCCTCCCTACAGCCCGCCTACACAGCCAGCCCCTTGCAATACCACACGCCACGACCATCTCGCCCTGCGGACCATGGAAAGTCAGTGTCGTTGCGCATGAGGCGCTTCATTTCCTTGCCCCAGCTCGTAATGTCCGTGGCATTGCGCGGGAAATTGTTCTGTTCCCATACACGAAACAGGGAATGAAGGTCATCAGCGCGCTGCTTCCCTCCAACTTCTTCTTGCCGCGCCCATTGTTCCACGGCGCTCAAGGTTCGATTTTCACTCTGCTGGTCTGCCAATGTCGTCGCGATAAGGCTGCTGGGGTCTGGTCCCCGCTCATCGACGCTGCGCCACATCTGTTCCCAATCCAAGGCGTTGATTGCTTCCCAATCCGGAGTGTTGGTGAAGGCGAGCTCGGCAAAGCGTCGCACACCTGTTTCGTCCCGGATCAACTCGCTCAATCCCTTGTTGGTGCAACCGATGAAAGTCGCCCTCTGCTCGACGTGCTCGACATCGTTGGTCCTCATCGGACGTCGCGTTAGGACATTCGCCGTGATGATGTTCTTGACCTCGTCCATCTCAGCCCGCTTTGCGTGCCCAAGCTCGTCGAGGAAAATGGCGTAATTCTCCCACAGCTGAATGTTGCGGTCGTCGGTGATTTGCTTGAAGTCGCTATTGGCCGTACATTCCTCGACAGGGAGAAGCAGATTTCGGACCAACGTGCTCTTGCCCTTGCCCTGGGCGCCGGTCAAAACGGGCATTAGGTGGTTTGTTACCCGCAACCCCAGCATCTTGCGTTTAACCTGCCAGATGAACTTGCGAAGCACCGCAACCGCGAAACCGGGACAGGTTTCCGATACATCGAACGCGGCACGTTCCAAGGCATCCCATGACGCTTGCGCGCGTTCTTGCGCCGTCGGGCCGGGATTGTAGCTTGCAATGCGGTCGAAGATCGCAAGCTTGTGCTCCTCCCGTTGTCCCAGCGTCCATTCCTGCACCGCGTCAAGAATATTGTTGTCGGAGTATCCTAATCCCAAATCTAAGGAAAGGAGACGCAACTCGCGCAGGAAATCGCTGATTTGCGTTCGGCTGCCTGCAGTAAGCCGCACATGATTGTCAATGCGGGGGTCGATCCGGTCTTCCTCGTTTATCACGGTGCTAGCCAACACCTCGTCATCAACGAGTTTGCCATATGTGACCGGCTTGCTTCGTTTTAACAGACCGCGATATGTCATCCCAATTCGCTCACGCTCGGCATAGCCCTTCACAAACGCCACGACCGTCTCGGGAACAAATCCCAACCGGCTTTCGATTTTTTGACGCCGCCTTTCTTGCTTTAGCGCCCGATCGAACTCTGCGCCTTTCATGACTCGGTTCTGAGCAAGCCACTCCCGGACCTGGCGGTTGTCAGCGTCTGGATCTAAGAGTGAGACGACCTCCCGACCGTCGATCCGATCCCCCTTCGCATGCCTCTTTGCCAATTCAGCGATTAGCTCGGCCTGAAATTCCGCCGGGGTTGGTGCCGGTGAATGAACCATCGGCGCGTCCAAAGAAACGCCATCGGGGATTAAATTTTCTTTCATAATGTTTTTTGCCTCTAAACAAGAAGGCCCCGGATGCTGCAACATCCGGGGCCATCAAGTGCGCGAGAGGCAAAGCACGCACGGCAAAATCATGGATAAGCTATCGAGCTTCGTGCGCCATCACCTCTCACGTATCAGCCTGTTGCAGCAGACGCTTTAAGTGTCTGCTTATTTATACTGTGAGCGGGTTGCAGCTCGCAATATTCCGGCGTGGATGCTATCGGGGTAATGGCTTCGGCATCTTAAAGAGTGCATCGCAGCGCAGCTGCCCTGGCATTGAGCGGCTAAATACTCAAACTACCGCGCTAACAGGAGATTACGATGCGCCAGATCGACACCCCACAGGAACGAAACGACCTGTTTCCTTGGCCCAGTCCAGGCAACAGGTCGATGACCCCACATGAACTGGAAGCTCTACGCCTGCGCATGCGCCTTTCCGCACAACAGGTTCCCTCGACCTCTACCAGCGTATGTGCTGCGTCAGCTGGAATAAGTTGATCGTGGACGCCTCAGGGGACCCTGCACCTTTGGCGGAGCGTAGCTCCCGCATATCAAAGGCTTTTGCAGCTTCAACGTTAGAAACGCTTCGCCAACGAGATAATATTGCGAGCCGTTCGAGGGAACGCATATTATCAGAATGTAAGCGCAATGGAGGGACGAAATGCTTTTCCACCGAAGCCAGAACACAATGACAAACGTATTAAGAGGACGACTATGTTTAAATCTACAACTCCGCAAAGCTTAGACAGCGAGACTTTGAGTTTTTGCCAATCCATTTCCAGGCATGATCCTTTGTATCTGCGTTATACGCACGCAAACTACCAAGCTGGAGATTGTCATCTCAATGTCAGAGAACATGTTCGACGGAATGGTGGCCGTAGCATCAGTGGTTGGATAATTTGGCGATCTGGTGCCGACTGGTTTGAGGCGGAACATCATTCAGTATGGGAAGACCAGCAGGGAAATTTGCACGACATCACGCCACGGTATGATGGTGAAGAGCTTATTCTTTTTTTGCCAGACCCGCTAAGAACTTTCGATTTCAAACATATGAAGGGCTGGTGCAATCGGCTGAATTGGCGCGGGTATAGCTCTTTTGCCTTCGCCAGCATTCCTACGAATCAGGAGCGCTTTCGGTTCAAGGGCGGCGCCGTTGTTTTTCGCAGTTGTTGATAAGCAAGAGGGCACTGGCGAAAAGCCGGTGCCCTTACTGTCTAAATGGATGTGGTCACAATTGAGCCTGCTCCAATCCGACGCTGAGGCAACGCTGCGAGGGCGCGAGCACGCATGTGGTCCCAGGTATCATCGACGAGGCTATCGATGGTGCCTGTATATGCGGAAAATCGTGGATCAGCCGCCAAACGATCTGCCAATCGTTCAAGTCGCGCAGCCAAGCCCATAAGGGCAGTCATGTGCGGCTCGCGCTGCTTGGCAAGAAGAAAGCTGAAGTACCGGTCGCTTGCTCCAAGCCACTCACGACTGAAATCAGCCTGTGTGGCGCAAAGCCCGAAATCACGTAAAATGTTATAAGCTTTCGTTGCGATCATTTTTTAATCACCGTAGTGGATATAGCTGCCTTTATTTATCGAGGCGCGGGAAAGTTTCGTAACGAAAAATTTTGACACACTACAGGAGATAAATACTACGAACATAGTCTGGGAGAGCATTTTATGGGTATGCCTGTTCGGCAATTCACGGGGGACGAAATTCAAGCGGCGAATACCGTATTCCAGGCCCAAGCAGCGGAGCCGGTAAAAAGAAAGACGCTTGCCCCGTTGCCAAAGAGAACCACGACCATTGTCGGTGGCCGCGCGAAGTGGAAGCAAGCATGGGTCGATTTGCTTCGGGAAAAGGGCGCATCCCACACCGTGACGTTCGCGTTCAACAACCCCATCTCAGTAGATGGCGCACGCCAACGGTTTGGTAAATTTCTACAGCAGCTTGATCGCGCATTGCTAGGCCCAAGATACGCGAAGAAGCCCGATAGGCGCACGTTCGCCGTAGCGTTCGCGGAGAACATCACGTCGAACATCCACCTTCACGCCGTGTTCGCCGTAGCGCCCGAGCATCAGGATAGGTTCCTGTCGGATGCGGACGAGATTTGGAAGAAGCTATTTCCCGGCGGCGACGTGCAAATCAAGGCTATCGATGATCTCGCTGGGGCCGTCGATTACATGACCAAGCACACCAGCCACACGAGTGTTTTCGACAGCCAAATTCTGTCGACCGAGTTTCAGCGTTCGGCGAGCACCTAATCTCGCTCAACATAGCACCCCAATTGAGCCTTTTGCCACGCTAAGGATATCAACGGACTGCGTTTGAACCTGGACCACATGCCCCGCATCGGCGGGGTGTGTAGTTCATAGTATTGCCTGAATGATGGCAGTGGAAGACATCACAGAGCAACAGACAGCAAACACGTCATCACTCATCAACAATGCAGATCAGGATAAACAGTCTAACAACCGCAACCGTTCTTCCATCAAGATAATACCAAGCCAGTTCGTCCCAACACCCAAAGGGCACTCGCCCCAAATTCGATCACCCCAATCATTGCCTTCAATGAGCTTTCGATCCCCTGTAGCAAGTAGCAATCCCGCAAGTTCGGGGTCAGCGAACTTCAAGCGGATCACGCTCGTCATCACATCGCGCTTGATCTCGTCCCAATCCGAACGGACGGTCAGCTTCCGCCCTTCCTCCTTGGCCTCAATGGGATCGCGGATCTCGGCAATACGGTGCCTTTCAGCCATGTCTGTCGTCTTCGATGCCTGATAGGCGTGCTCGGTCGAGCTGTACTCAATGCCCTCCCACTCAATGCGGCACGGCCACATATTGGACAGGAACCGATATGGCCCTTGAAAGCTCGTTACAGGGCACGTTTCTGCCCGGAGCATTTCGGTCGGCTCTTCTTCGATCCGGATCATGCCTAATCGCTCCTTTCCCGATGATTGCTCAACATCATTGCAATGCACCATGATGCCGCAGCCTATGCTTGAGCGTTGCCAGATGAGATGTGATTGCCTTAAATGCAATTCTGGCGCGCGATAGATTAGACACAGAATTTTGGAGATGCATCGATGCAAGATCGCCGTTTGGTTATCATGTATTCTGGCGGACTAGATAGCCTTATCGCCTACCATTACGGCCGCTCTCAAGGGTATCAGCCTCACTGTATTCATCTTAATTTCGGACAACCTTATGCAGAGAAGGAGCTCGCGTCCATTCTCCGCGTATCAGAGTGGCATGCGTCTGTTGATGTGCTTAATTTCCGGGAGCTCTATGACCTCTTTTCATCGCGGCTTACCAATCATATCATTCCGAGCCGAAACGTTTTGCTCGCTGTTCTTGGCTCGATGTTTGGTCCTCGTGTTTGGATCAACGCACTTGATGGGGAGCAGAATGGCAAGGAGCACGACAAGAGCGAGCGCTATTTCCACGATGTGAGTGCACTTCTGACCTTCACAAATGAGTTTTTTCAGCCACAGACGATCGTGGAAAGCCCGTTTGCGAGCATGTCCAAGGGAGAGGTGATCCGGTGGGCCCTTGATCACGGAATTCCGCAGGAGGTGTTGTTCGACACCAGCTCCTGCTACAGCGAACACCATCAAAAATGCGGGACATGCATCACCTGCGTGAAACGCTATCTTGCATTCCTTGAGAACGATATCGAGGAGCCGGGATACGAAGTCAACCCGCTGAAATCTCAGTATTTCGCCGAGTTGTTGGTCGAAATACCACAGGCACTCGAATCCGGAGATTTTGCTCGCTTTACTGAGAAGCGCGCCGCTGAATTTGTATCTCTGATCGAAAGGCTGGGTTCTCGCTAATGGATAAGCGTCTCCTATCCTGGGATGAATATGAGCAGCACTGCCTGAAATTGGCAGAGATGGTCCGCTCCTATAACCCCACCGAGGTTATTGCCGTAGCGAGGAAGGGATTGATCCCTGCATTCCTAATTGCCAACGTGTTGAAGCGGAAAGTTGGCTTTTGGTATCCAACTGAGAACAAGCTCTGCTCGTTCAACAACACCAGACTGCTGTTCGTCGATGATATGATGGCGAGGGGGCGCACCTATCTCCGCCTCAAAGAGTGCTTTCCTAGCTTGGATTATCGCCTAGCGACGGTTTTCGTTGACCATGAGTGTTCGCATCGTCCCGATTACTATTCATTCGTTGCCCACGATTGGATTGTTGCACCCTTCTCAAAACATGAGATATCCATTCCAGGTGTCCGCCAAGACTTTCGAGAGACGCCCGAATATTTCAAGAAGTGGTAAGGAGGCGCAACTGGTTCTGCCAGAAAGAGGTCGTCAGGCAGCGTACAACGCAATTCTTGGAATTTACAATAGCGTGCGATATTACTGTGCAAGGCTTATAGCGAAGCCAGGAGATTAACCCATACATCTGCACCCCTATAAGAAGAGCGCAGATGCAGCGTGAGCAACCCCAAAGAAAGAGCCTCATTAATTTAAATACTTACCCGAATATCGCAACTCTGCACGGGCTTCTGTTACAGCACAACAGTAACGCACAACGATTATCTGCTAGTAATGCACGCCAGACGGTTAGTTATGTATGTTCCCGCCCAATATGTGCCTGAAATCCGCCTCCATCGACATGTCAGCGACTAACGCAATTGCACGGTGCTCCGCTTCAGAAAGACAATACCCGTGAAAGCGTAGTTCAACACCCCACCTGTCTATCATAGGCTGCAGATATACGACCTCCGCAAAGGAATACTCCAAGCATGAGCAAGAAATCCCCCGACAAAACAAGCCGCTTTAAAGAGCTTGGCGACGAACTTAAGGCCCAAGATGAGGAACACAAAGCAACGCTCAGAGAAAAAGCCGAACAACTGGCAAGGGACATCCACGAAAGCAACGTAAGTCATGAGGCTTGGCGGCAGGACCGAGCTGCCGCATGGCAGAGGTTCGCCGCCATGTGCCAGACAGTTGCGGACAATGCCAACAACGAAATGAATGAGGCACCAATATACATTGACTTTTCCGATGGAACGGAACCTTTTAGCGAAGCATGGGCCACAGCAGAGTTTACGTTTCTAAATAAAAGCGACAACGGTAGGCGCGGCTCATTACACGTTGAGATGAGCAATCAATTTATTTTGAAGATAACGGTTTGGACAAACAAACGTCAATATACACTTAGGAGCGACGCTCCACTCAGGGGTAAATCTGCGGAAGAGACAGACGCCGGGACCCTTGAAGACGCCTTACTAGATGCATTGCGAATATGCACTATAACAGCAGATGACAGCGGAACAATGTTTGTTGGGCAGCCGAAACATCGGAGCAAAAGGTCAAAGATCCCTCTTTGGGATGCTGTTAAATTGATATTCAAGCGTTAGCGCAGTAAATTAAGCTGTTGGTGTCGTTTAAAGTCCGTCGCATATGCAAGGTGCCTGCACTCCATTCCAGCTGCGTGTGCGACGGTCCGTCTAGCCCCTGTGCTCTAGCAGGCGGACCCAGACGGATCGTGTCGTTCTACATGCGTAAAGTTCCGTCTGGTTCAATCCACTAGAAACGATTAGTGGCCGCCAGCACCACCTTCGACGAATTGCGGTAGTAGTTATAGCCCGTAATCGTGCCGCTGGCCTGATCGTCGTCGTCAGTCCGGTCATCAAACAGCGGCCCTCCGCTTATCCCAGTTCAAACCAAGCCATAAATGGGTTGCGTCTTTGCTGATGGGGGTGACTAGGCCGCACCAGCGAGGTCAGAACCCCGCATTTTAGATGCCGAATTACTGTGAACAAAAATTCGTAGCATACGCCATCATTCTTTTGCGACAACGGTATCATACAGACCGTAATGGCTCAGGCCCGGATGGCTTTCGATACCCGTATACCGCAAGGATGCGTCCTCATAGCGGCGGAAGGCAAATACCGCCTGATTCATTTGTTCTGTGTTGAAGACTTTCAATCGCACGAGCAAATGAAAGTCTTTCACTGACAATCCGGTGACTGCCAGAAACAAGTCCGGTTCCAGTTTCGTGATGACATCCTGCAACGTGTTCTCGCGGAAGTCAGTCAGGTACATAAAGGCTGGAATCCGCGTTGCAAATTTGATCAGCTTCTCCTGAACGAGCTTCCGCTTAGACTTATATTCCTTCTCTTCGTCTGTGAGTTCCCGTTTCTCCTTGTCATTCAGATCGCCGGTCTTGGCCTTCTTCTTGAGGTCTTTGACCTTCTCGCTCTTGTTGATGATGGTCTCGATAATGTTGTCGCCCAACGCACGCCAACCTTCGATGCGCTCCACCGCTGCCATAGCCTCGGGGTTATCCATGATGCGGCGCAGCGTGTCGTTGTCCACATTTACGAGCATTGCGCTTTCCCACTTGCGGGCAAGCAGCGTCGCAGATGTGCCCGCCATGGCGATGTCGAGAATGCCGCCCGCATCAATCTGCGTCATGTTTGCGCCGTCATAGGCCAACACCGGCAGGAACGACACGAGGTCCTTGACGGCGTTTTCCGGGTTCGGCTCGTTTGGTGAAAGCCCGATGCCGTATTCGGAAAGTTGCCGCAGCGCGCGTGTGGGCGCGAAATCGAACACGAAGCAGACAGGCTTGAGGATTTCTTCCTCGTTCGGATTGTCGCCATTTGGGTTCTTAATGGACCATGGCGACTGTACGCGGAACGCGGCCTGAAAATATGTTTCTGGCGATTTCAGGTTTCGCAGCATCAGGATGGATGACCATTGTGGCACGGTCACGCCAGTCGTCAACTTGCCGCAGGACAAGGTTATAGTCTTGGTCTCAAACCCGCTGCCGATGGCCTTACGCACCGGCGGCAGCGCCTCCAGCCCGATTCCCGCCGCCGCACCGGCCGCGCTGATGACTCTGTATTCGCGCCAGAACGTGTTATGCTTCTCGTCCAGCAGATTCGCCATGGCATGGCACGCCGCCACGTTGGGCAGAAACCAGAAAGAGTGCTGAAGGTAGGGTAGCAGGCGCACGTCTGAATAGGGGAAGGGCGGCTTGGTTCCCGTCTTGAGGCTTTCTACAGCTTTCGGGGCGTACTGGCCACGAATGATGTCCAGCCACTTCTGCACATCGTTCTTGTGCTTGAATTGCGCACCCTTGCCAGTTCCGGTTGCCGCAAAGAATTCGTTGAGGTCGAATTCGTCGAATTCCCCGGCGCTTGCCACCGCCACCAGTTCATCAGGCATTTGATAGGTGAGCAGACGCATCTGTGGCAGCGCGCCATAGGGGTTCCATTTTCCTGGCTGCTTCGTCGCGAATTCTGCTTTGGCGCGTTGCTCGTCGGTGTAGGTCCAGTTGAAGATCTGCTCCTCGATGAATTCGCCGGTGGCCAGCGCCTTGAACGGCGTACCAGAGAGATAGAGGTAGGCCCGCGTTGTGATCGGCAGGAATTCCGTTTCCTTCTGCGACAGGACATTGAGGTCCTCGTTCACCTCGTCCAACCCAGTGGCGTATTCCAGCTTGGCCTCCTTCTTGGAAACCGCCTCATCCTCGCCCTCAAACAATTCCTTCGCAGTCTCGCGCCAAGCGCCGAAATGGTATTCGTCGAAGACGACCAAGTCCCAGTTAACCTGATGCAGCCACTCGTTATTCGGCTTGATATTCCCTGCCAAATCGCGGCCCAGGAGATCCTGAAAGGAGCCGAAATAGACGACGGGCTTGGACCTGTCAATCTGGGTAGGATCACCGCCGGACGACTTCGACAGGTATTGCCAGCCGTTAAAATCCGCGTGGCTATCAAGGTCCGTCTGCCAAGCATCCTCGACAGCTGGCTTGAAAGTAACGACCAAAACGCGCTTGGCGCCGAGCTTCCGCGCCAACTGATAGGTGGTGAAGGTCTTGCCGAAGCGCATCTTCGCGTTCCACAAGAAGCGCGGAACAGCATGCGTGTCCTCCACCCAACGTGATAGAAAGTAGGCAAGCGTCACCTGCACCGCTTCGGCCTGCTCCTGACGCATCGGGAAAGTCTGGTGATGCGTGCCGCTAAACTTCTGGCCCGTTCGCAACTCGGTAAGCACGGTCTTGACGTCGGGAACCGAACAGCGCATCCACTCCAATTCGCTGTTGGTGAATCCCTTCTTAGCGAGGGCCGCGCGCACCTCATGGTCGGAGAAGACCGTCCCGTCGTCTCGCTCGGCGGATTCGTCCAGTTCAATGCAATAGTTTTTGATGGCAGCTGTTTTCAGCTGCTCGGCAATGCGTTGCTTCACGTCGCGCGTCGTTTGGCCGACTTTGAGAAGGCCTTCATGTGCTGCATCGGCAATCGAATAGGCGTAAATACGGGGCCGGGCTAACGGCTTCGGGGCGAGAATTTCGTCGATAGCGGGTTTATTCATCTTCGCCGCCCATAGGACGTACGATTCCCTCAACGAAAGCGATTTCGTCGCCTGTTAGTCCGTAGCGAGCATAGAGGTCAGCATCAGTCCATGTCCGCGTCCAGTCCTGGACGGGGACGAAGGTGTAGACTTTGCGGGTCACATGCTGGGAGGACTTATGAAGTAGGATCAATAGTCGCGTTAGGCGGCACGACAAGTAGGACATCACGCTTTCAGCTTCGCTCTGCGTCTCAAACGGCCCAATGCATAGATAGGTTTCAGATGAAATTGTGCCGGGCCCCGCAACGAAAGGCGTGCTGATGATCCGATGCGGATATGTGTCCCTATTCCCTGTGCCGGGCGCGGCGTAGCCAACAAACAGCTTCCATTTGTCAATCAACCCGCCCCCTGCAGTGATCGCATTTCGCGCCACATATCCCGTGCCACCGTTCCGATAGATGACTAGGTCGTCGTCAGAGTGCTTCTCGGCCTTGCCCTTGAATTTTGTATCAAGCTCAAAGGGCTTTCGCGAACTAACCAGTCGGTCAAAGCTCTTCACCGCTGGCAAAGACAAGACGTTGTCCTGTCCTGTTTCTCGGCTAATGACCTTTCGCAGAATCGATACACCTTCGTTGAACCGGATGAAGATATCCGCGCCATTCTCCAGAAGCGGGCGTGTGGCTTCTGAAACAGGCCAGTCCTTGAAATGAGTAGCGACCCGGCAAAGTCCTGGGTTTTCCTTATCCCAAAGGAAGTAGCAGACGCCACCTTTCAGCCCTACACCTGGAAATACATCAGCCGCGCTGAGATAATCGTCAATTGAGCGCAAGCGATTGTCGGACAGCATCGACTCGCGGAATTCGTCAAGGCCTTTACCTCCAGCGAACCAGCGGGACGGGATGATCATGGTCAGATATCGCGGCTCGAGTTTCTTTGCTTGTTCCACGAATAGTTGGTAGATGGGCGCTGCACTGGTGCCGTGCCCACCATCATCTAGCTGATAAGGTGGGTTGCCAATGATCACGTCGAAGTGCATATCGCCTCCAAATAGCTCGGCGATGCGAGCCTTGATGTCATCGGTATGGATGAACGCATAGGCGTGAGTTTCAAGATCCTCGCCCCTATCAAAAGTATCTTGGCTCGCTCCGCAATACCGGCATTTTCCGTCAACCCACGCATGTTCGGTGCGTTGGAACCATATATTACCTTCGCTGCGCGTAAAACTACGAGCAACCGAATGCGCGCTGTTGGCATGTTTCGAGCAATAGAGGCTGCGCCGCGCCAGCAGGCTCGTCAAATGCGTGATGCCGATGCCAAACACTTGCTTGGTCAAAATGTGATCGACACGCTCCTGGAGGTCGGGAATTTGATCGGCCAACCCTACGGTCAGGCGGCTAGTGATCTCACGCAGGAATACCCCGGACTTCGTGAACGGATCGAGAAATTTGATTTGACTGTCGGTCCAGATGTTCGCGCCGTCATGCTCGGACGCCCACGCCTCGGCCAACGTGTCGAGCATGCGGTTGGCGAATTCCGGCGGGGTGAATACCTCGTCATTCGACAGGTTCGCGATGCAGGTCAACACGTCGGGATTGCGCCCGCGCAAAGCAAAGCCAGCCTGTATGCTCATGCGGTCTCCTTTGGCGTTCCGCCATCGGCGGACGCGAGGTCACGCGCCGTCATCGGCGGATATGTCTTGGTCGGAGTGAAAATCTCGTGCTTGCCGAGATGCGCGAACAGTGAACCTTCGGCGCTGAAGGCCGAGGAGCCGGTGAGGACATCCAGACGAAAGTCGCGGCGCTGGAACTTGCCCTTGCCGATATAGGCCCATTCGGCAAACGTGATCGGCGCGCCGTCCAGCGTTCGCATGGTCAAGGCGTCGCCATGGACGAGGTTTCGCGAAAGAACGAACGTGGCGGCGTGATAGAATTCGTCTTCTTCGCCGATGGCGAGGTACTCCGCGAGAACCTCAAGCATATTCGCCCGGCATTCGGCGATGTTGTCGGCCAGTAGCTCTATCCCGTAGGTGCACATCAGCGCTAGAAGAGCGTAGTGTCGTTTTTCGAATTCGGACTTGCCAAACCTCACCTCGACGACGGCCAGCTTCCGCTGAAGAACCCGGATTAGGAAATTGCCGCTGCCACAAGCCGGTTCCAAAAAGCGCGAGTCGATTCGATCGGCCTCGTCCTTGACGACGTCCAGCATGGCGTCTACCAGCCAACTGGGGGTGAAAACTTCCCCATGGTCAGCAACGCGCTGTTTTGACTTAATAAGGCTCATGCGATAGATCTCAACCGACGACTGTTTCGCGCTTCTTGGCTGCCAGCATAACTGGTCTTTCAGCGTAGGGATAGGACAGCGTAAGGAAGCGACTCCATGCACGAAAGGACACTCACGCTTTATAAGGCTTGCTCTACGGGCTTGGAAAATAAATTTAACAAAATGCACATTTTGTGAGATCAGAAACCGCAGAATTCCTGGATTCTGTCTTGGGTAGCGAACTACGCGCCTGGAAAATATAATGTTTTGTGGTGGAGCGCTGCAAAATGTGAGGCTTCGATGAAACAGGCAAAGGTCCCCAGCGAGGCAGAATTCAAGCGGCTCGTCGCGGCCACCGGCATGGGTAAGTACGCTGCCCGTAACCGTGTGGCGGTCATGCTGTCCTACTATGGCGGGATGCGCGTTGGCGAAATTGCGGCGCTAACATGGGCCGATGTGGTCGATCGGGAAGGCCGTGTGCGCGACCTGATCCAGCTTCGGGCCGAGACGACCAAGACCGACGAAAGCCGCGCCATTTATGTGAGTGACCGGCTGCGAAAGGAGCTGGACCGCTACGTCAACTCCCATGCAGAACAGCCAGCGGTCGATCAACCCTTCCTGCTCACCCAGCAGCGCACATGCTTTTCAGCCAACACTCTGTGCCAGCTCTTCGGGCGCTTCTACCGCGATGCGGGCATTGACGGCGGATCGAGCCACAGCGGACGACGCTGGTTCATCACTCGTCTTGCCCACAGCGGCGTCAGCCCAAAGGTCATCATGACGTTGGCGGGTCACAAAAATCTGACTACGACACAACGCTATATCGACTGCACCCCGGAGATGATGAAAGCCGCTGTAGAGGTTCTTTAGCCAAAATTCAATTGTCGTCCTACGCGGGCGGCCTGTGATGAGGCACACTCGGTTGCCCAGTTCGCCAGACGGTGGGAGTGCGCCTCACACTTTTCGGACAGCACAAAACCCTCCTTCATTTCCCCTCTATTCCAGCGGCAATCCCATATCGAAGCAGTTCATCAAACAACATCACGCGACATGGCACTCGGTCGGTGAGATAAGCCACCTGAGCCGCATCGCTTTCAATGTAATGCGTGATTTCATCGTGCTCCTTCAGCACTCGCTCCTTGTAAAGCGCGGGGTACTGAATGTCTCGATTGTCGTGGAATACGGCCTTGGGATGCATGGCGAATTGGTCGATCCATGCCAGAGTTTCCTCCCGGTCGTCGACGGGTCTGCCGGTTATGATGTAGTAGGGCTGGTCAGGAATGAAGATCGGCTTCAGCAATGACGTTCGGACGCGATGGACCGTGCTGAAGGTTTCGGGCTGGTAAACGATGTCTGGAAGGAAGATCCCATCAAGATCGAATGCTAACATTGACGCCAATCTCGTTTGCAAAATGAGCGAATCGTTCACGTCGCCTCTTCATGAAGCTCGTATGGTCGTACGATGGCTAATCGTGACCTGCGAACTCCAGAAAGAGGCGATGTGCACTACTCATCAATCGATTGGCAGCAACGTGCATAAGTGCCTTGCTGGTTCGTTGCAAACGGCACGAAGCAGCGCAGCTCGTCCTCATTCAATTTCTGCTCAAGCACAGCGAAAGCGGATTTTACCTCTGCATCCACGACATCACCGCTCATGCTCAAACCATAAGCCACGGCCATATCAGCAAGCCTCTGGATGTCGCGGACGCGCAGATGACGGTCCTTGGGCAGCTTGTAGCTGGCCGGAACCGGGAACAAGTCAACAGGCGTGGCGCTCGGTGCGCGTATCGCCGCTGCGGCAATCGCACCCTGCCCGTCTTTGAGCTTGAGCACGCTGTCCGTATCGGTCTTGGCGACCCGCGTCTGATTGCTGCTGGAAACAAACTCCTTCATTGCGTCCAGCCAATCCAGAGCATGTTGGGCGGCGCCATAATCAAAGGCGGTCTTCGCGGATGATGTGAACTTGCTCGTGCCAACAAATAGACCCTCACGCTCCTTTTCGGTGAATGGCAGGAGCGTGATGCGGTTCAGTTTGGTATTTTCTGGGACCAGAGTGCAAGAACCGTTGCCATGCACCTCCACAGACCAGTTGCTGTCTTTTAAGAAACCTGAGACGAACTGTTCAGCAGTATCACTCTTCTCGACATCGAAATACAGCGACGAGCCGACCGGCAACCCAAGGTCATGCCCAGTGATCCGCGCTTCCGCATACATGAAATCATACATGCTGGCGGCGGAGTACAGGCGACTGGTGATCGCTCCCGCGTCTTCGGAGGTCTCCACCACGATCAAACGACGCTCCTTCGCGCCAGGGGGCGTAGAGACAGAAGTGATGAACTCTACAGCCCTGAAAAAGCGGAACAGGCTATGCTGCTCCAGCGTCGACCGTGCCGACCGCTTCTTGCTCCCATGTTTCTTCAAGATCGGGGCAACATCAGCCTCTTCGGTGCTCAGCATTTTCACGATTTCAATCTGGTCCGGGCCTACAACGCGCACCAAGACAGTCGCGAACTCAGATGAGGAGGAGAGAGGGGCGCTGAGTTGAACCACGCCACTCAGGGGCTTTTCTTTCTTCAGCGCCGCAATGCCGTCGGCGATCAACGCTTCGGTCTTGGCGTCTTTGCTGGCTGCGCTTTCTGGAGAAAGATGTTGGTCCGCCTCTTCGTACCAGATCTCCAGCGTCTTTCCACCTGAGAGCAGCCACTTCGACAGTGGATCCTTGATCTTTAGGACATAGGCGACCTGAAGAACCTTCGCGTATTTTGATTGCGGAGCATCGGAGGCGTGCTTGAAGGCGATTTTGACCAATGCCGTGAAGGGGTTTTTTTGCGCGACCGCGCCCCATTTGCCGCCCATCTTGTCGACGAAGGCTTGTGCAATAGTGAAATCGCCACTTTCCAGCAGGCGACGGCCAAAATCGAATAACCCTTCCAAGGCCGCGTAGAGTGCCTTTCGCGCTCCCTCGTCAGCCTTCTCACTATCGGCAGCGGCCTTTTGGACCGGCTCAAACTCCTTGATCCAAGTTGCAAGCTGGGCGTCGTAATTGTCGCCCTTTGCCGTCCGCTTCGCCTTCCGTGCCATCATTCCCTCGCCGAAAAACTTTCGTAACGAAAAAATCCACGCTGTCGTAAGATCAGCTTGAGCTTCACCATGCCCCAATGAGCCAGTGATGTTAAAGGATTATTCCTCCGTTTTCGATGGCTGCGCAGTCTATCTGCCCGCCCTCAGTCCCAATTATGCGGAGTTCGCGGCCACTGGCTCATTCAAACGGCTGGAGACGCTGCAACCCGGCGATCTGAACTTCCTGAGCCCAGACAGTCGGCTGTTCTATTACCCCTATGCTCTCTACAGCGCGGGCCAAGCCGCAAAGACAAGAAGCGCGGCCCGCAAAGACAACATCGTCCTGCGTCGTGACCGCAACGCGACTCGTGTTATCGGGGACAGTGGCGGCTTCCAGGTGGCAACCGATACGATTGAGTGGGAAGGCCCCGATACGGCAGCACGGTTGCTCAAGTGGATGGAAGGGCACGCCGACTACTGCATGGCACTTGATTTCCCAACTGGCGGGATCAGTGGCGGGATTATTGCCAAGCACTCGAAGCGATTGATGTCCGAAGGCGTTAATCTGCCCAGCATCGCTCAGCGGAACGGCCTTGGCATTGATTACAACGCCTGCCTCGTCCAGACCCTTCGAAACAACCGGCTCTTTCGTCGCATTGCCGATCCTGGCACAAAACTCCTCAACGTTCTCCAAGGACGGAATCTTGACGAGGCTGAGGAATGGTTGCGCCACGCGCGGAAAAGCAAATTCAGGGGCTGGGCATTCGCGGGCTATTTGACCAATGACATCGCCTTGCTGCTGCGTATGCTGATACGCATGCGTGACGGCGGCGACCTGAAGGGGAAGGAGTGGCTGCACTTCCTTGGTGTCGGCAATCTTGAACTCGGATGCGTCTATACCGCCCTGCAACGGACTTTCGAGAACCAGATCGGCTCTTCCATCCAGATCTCGTACGATGCCAGTAGCCCGTTTCGCATGTATGGAAACCAGATGCTCTATTCTGGTTTTACCCTGCATCCTTCTGCCTGGAGCCTCCAGACCATCAAGTTCAGTGAACTTGCCGACGCCCAAAACAAGACGGGCACCATGATGGACGCATTACTGTCGGCAAAATTTAAGAAAGACACCTCTGGTGCCGAGGAAGCCATTGCAGAATGCACCCCGGACCTAACGAGTCATGTCGTCCGGCGCTCCAACGAAATGCCTCGCTATCTCGGAACGCACTATTTTCCGGCAGAAAGCACAGTTGCACATCTGTTGCTTCTGGATGGGCAAAGGTATTCATTTTTCAACAATGGTGACCGTGACACCGACACCGACATGCTTGCTGCCAACCACAACATCCATGTTCTGATTGATGCGCATCGCCGCGCCCAACGCGCTTTTGACGAACTGCGAACCGAACAGGTTCCTGCCCGGCTGATAGCAACAGCGGAGGTTATCAAGCAGGTTTTCAAGTCCGAAACACCGGATACACTGATCGAGCAGTGCGAGCACTTCCTGAATTTTGGTTAGAGGTATCGACCAAAGGCGCTTTGTTTGCTTTGTGTCAGAAGCAGATTCTTGCATCGCCTCATTGTCGTAACGTCACAGGCCTGCGTTTTGAGGTCGGGTATACACTCTTGCGCCTGCACCTAGAAGCAGCGAAGACCACTAAATGGCGTGCTGGGTCTTAAGGCCGCGGGGAGCAGAATTATTATCGCCTCCACACGTTACTTCCGGGCAATGCAAGTGCTGCCATTTCCCCTGGTTTAACATCCGGCTAGCTACTAAGCTGAGATCACCGGTAAGCAGGTCATGATGCCGAAAAAATGAGAGATGTGACGAGCATGCTCTTGTTTCGCGTGTATTGCCGCGTCATGGTGTGGGCACGCAAAAGCAGGGGACATAGCCAAAATGACCATTGCATTCACATTCAATCAAAGCGCGGATTTCGAAACTAACATATCGGCATTTAGCACGCATATAATCGGGATCAACAGCGTGCTCGGCACCGCTCTGACCACACGTCTTAGCGATTTGCGGGATAACACTGTATCCCAGGCTGAACTTTGGTCTGCTTTGTTTCAGGCAATTGAAGCGGCAAAGACTTCAAATGCTCAAGCCACGGCTCCAACTGCCGTTGCAACACCTCTGACAATAAGTTCTACCCCAGCTTCCGGCCATAATCCAGTTACAGGCTGGCTGCTTGAAGGAGTCAGCATTGAGGGCTTCAGAGGGATCAACAATGAGGGAAAGCCGCTAGAATTAAAATTTCATCTCAACAAAGTTAATAGCGTCTCAGCGGTCAACGGAGTAGGAAAAAGCTCGGTCTATGACGCCATTCGTTACGCAATTTCTGGAAAGCTTCCATGGCTGGATGAACTGCCTGCCTCCGAACGAGATAGCGACTATTATCTAAATCGCTTTAACACTTCCCAGTCTGCTACGATCAAATTGAAACTCGTAGCAGAGCCAACTGGCCAGCTATGCGAGGTAGTCGTCACCCGTGACGTGGCAGGCAATCGTACTGCAACTGCTCCGGCGCCTTGGAATGCGGATGATATTCTTCGTACACTCAACAGAGAGTTCGTTTTACTCGATGGGCCAACGTTCCTAAAATTCATAGCGGCCAGACCCCTCGACCGAGGCCGGACCTTTTCCGGTCTTCTAGGGCTGTCCGACTACAACGTAATGCGCCAGACCCTTGCGGGTCTCGCTAACACTCGCGCGTTCAACAACCACTTCGAGACTAGCGCCCACGAAATTAAACGGGCGCACGAGGAGAAAGCGGTCAGCGACGCAAAAAGCGCCTTTAAACAGGACTACGTCATCTTAACGGGTCAAGAGTTGACCACCACCAAGTTGGCGGAAGCCATCGAGCATTGTTACCAAGGACTTACGCAGATTGCTGTTCTATCTGACATATGCAA
This sequence comes from Azospirillum sp. A1-3, assembly GCF_023806445.1. NCBI lineage: Bacteria > Pseudomonadati > Pseudomonadota > Alphaproteobacteria > Rhodospirillales > Azospirillaceae > Azospirillum > Azospirillum sp. A1-3. The sequence continues at coordinate 701,799 of NZ_JAMSLU010000004.1, read as the reverse complement.
GGAAAAGTCGTTTCTTGAAATTGACGTTGATGCCTGTCTGGAGGCAGTAAAAGCTGCGGAAGGCGGACCTAAACGCGACCGCCTGCAAGCCTGCATCCGGGAACGTGGAGATCTTGCGAAGCGAAATACCGATGCACCGGATGAAGCCCGATGCGCGCAGCTCGGCATCTTAGCTGCCGCGCGCGAAGAGATTGTTGGGAAGACAGCCGGTAACGTAATGTTTAACCTGTTCAAAGCTGGAATAAAGGCTTTGGAGCTTCCTGAATGGCAGGATAACGGCCAGTGTCCTCTATGTGAAAACCAGACACCACATGACTTGAAAACTCATATTACTGGTAAACTCGCCAACTTCACGGCGTTAGACGACGCGACCCAGGCGGTTGCAGTGGAGTGGAACCAAGCGGGCTGGGCGGACCTCAGCGAGCTAGAACAACTTCTGGAGCCTGCCAACGATCTGCGCCTAATCGCAAAGCACAAAGCACGGGCGAATGTTGGCACGATGACTCATGATGAGGCGCTCCGCTTAGGGAAATGGGTCAGTGTTCTCCGAAAGCGCGCGGCAGAGAAAGAAGAGCAGCTCTCAATGGAGCAGAAGGGACTGGAAAAGGAATTACCGCCCTCTACAGTCGAGGTCGCCAAGAAGATCGAGGCCGCTCGGCGGCTTCAAGAGAACTGTATCAAAATTAGGGATTCTGCTCGGAAGGTTAAGCTTGAGGTCGACCGCGAAGCAACAGTGTCTCAGATAAAGAATTTTCTAGATACAGTATCGGCTGATTTTGCTTCTGCGGAGGCCCAAATCAGTAAAGACCGCCTAGCGGCAGTAGAGCCGGTTTTCCAGAGCAACTTCGCACGCATGTCGTTCCCGGGGGTAGTCCCGGCCGTCGCCAAGCGCGCGTCTAGTGAGGATCTCCAAATCCGTCTCACGGCGTTCCATGGCCTGCAGAATCTGTCACCACAAGCCGTCTTATCAGAAAGTTTCCGTAACGCATTTGCCATTTCCCTGTATTTGGCCGCCGCATCCCTCTATGGCGGTATGCCAAAGTTCATTGTTCTTGATGATGTGACCTCAAGCTTTGATGCAGGTCACCAGTTGCACCTTGTCGAGCTGCTCCGCACTGCGCTTGCCCGACCGGCGAACCCCAGCGGACTACAAGTTATTCTTCTCAGCCACGACACTATGCTTGAGAAGCTATTTAATAAGCACACGGGAAGCGGGTTCTGGTGGCACCAGCGGCTTGAGGGTGCTCCGCAGTTTGGGGTCTTTCCACAGACAGGCGCAGTCAACAAAGTTAAAGATCAGACAATCGCAATGTTGCAAGCTGGCCAAGTCGATTTTGCCAAGGAAGGTGTGCGCCAGTATCTCGAATATCGCCTGAGCGATCTGATCACCCGGCTCCGGATTCCGGTACCGATCGACATGGCATTCAACGATAACAAACAAATGGCGAACGAATTCCTAAACGCGATTGATGCCGCGGTGAAGATTAATCAAGCGGCAAACAAGCTAGTGTTGGACCAGAATCAAGTCAATGGACTAAACACCAATATGGCGACAATCGTCGGTAACTTTCTGAGTCATTGGGGCACAGGACAGACACTGAGCTTCACTGGAGCGTCTCTGCTCGGCGTAATGCAGGCAATCGACGCTTACTGCAACTGCTTTATGTTCCAACCCACACCAGGCGGAACTCCCCAGTTCTACAAAAACCTTCAGCAACGTCAGTAGCCCGGGTCGTAGAATAGGCCGCCGCCCTTTCTATTGTAACCGCTGATGCGCGCCAACCAAGGTATGAACTAGCACTACTTTGGCTATTTCAGCGGCGGTATGAAGGACAGTCAATGGGCTGGTGAACAGAGCATGAAAACGCTGGCCGGTTGAAATCGGACCATAAAGCCGGAATTTTCGCCAAAGTAGTGTTAGTGCGCTGCGGCTGCAAAGCAAATACAGCCGCAGCTTCCGCTTCATTCACTATCAGCGTAGCAGCCCTCATAGGAACGCAGCCAGCGCGTCTCGTAAGCGCGCCAGGAGCTCATTGGCGAAAGTTACTCCCACGTCATCAGACCGGCGCCGTGAGCTTCCACTCGGGCCGCAGGCGATCCTTCATCAATTCCAGCTTCACGTCGGCGTAGAAGCGATGGATCATGTCGTTGCTCGTTCCGGTGTTGCGGGCCAGGATGAAGATGTCCACTCCGGCAATGAGTTGCTGGCCGATGTAGAAGTAGCGAAACGAATAGGATATCCGACGCACACAGCGATGGTCGGTCAGCAGGTTGCACGCCTTCGATAGCTCGGCGAAGCTCTTCTTCACGCCGTCGAGCCAATTCCCGGCTGTATAGGCGCAGTCCGGCTCGGTGTCGAGCGGATCGCGCTTCATGGCTCGAACCGAGAGCATCCACGATGTGTCGAACCAGGGCAAGGTGGCTTCCTGGGGAACGAAGGTGCGGGCCTTGCCCTTTCCGCGTACGCGAAAGCGGATGTCGCGGTCACGTGACGGCTATTGCGCCACTCCCTGTAACCCGGCACATACCCCCATTTCAGCCCCTCCATTTCCGTCGGCCGACAGCCGGTGAATGCGGCGATTATCATGTAGGCGTGCAGGATAGGCCGATCCCGCCGAACGTACTCCTTGAGCTTCGGACCCCTCACACGGGCCGTTCGGGTGCATCGTCACGTTGCCGATAGGTCAGCACCGATGCCTTGTCGAGATTGGCGATGTGGCCGTAGTGGTCCATTATGACTTGGACACTGGTGCGCATATTTCGCGCGAGGTCCTCAATCGGCACTCCCCGGTCGAGTGCTTCAGTCGCTGCGGTATGGCGCAGGCTGTAAAGAGATCGTGGTGCTCCATCGCCGTCGAGCCAGAGATCAAATCTCTTGAGGCAGTTACGAAAGCTTTGTTCAAGCAAGGGCATCTCCCCTTTCTTGTAGGCGAACACAAGGTCGTCCGGCTCCGTGTGCGGGCAGATATTGCGCCATTCGATCAGCAGCGGCCCGGCATCATGCTGCGCAACCACCCATCGTGGCTCCACCTTACCGCGCAAGAAGAACTGCACATACCACTGGCTGTCCTTGTCGCTCCAGGTCGCTTTGACATCCTGCCACCGCAGCAGCGGCATGTCATTCGTTCTCATGCCACTGTAGTATACGAGTTTCACAGCGTAGTAGAGGACCGTACGAACCATACGATCTCGGTCGTTGCGCGCTTCCTGTTGCCAGAGCTTTAGCACCGTAAAGAGCGTCTTCATTTCTTCCCGCGAGAAGGCTGCCCTCCGGTTCACCTTGGTCTTGGCAAGGGCTTTAGGCTTCTTCAAACGCGAAACGACACCTCGCTTGAGATGCCCTTTGATCTCCGCCCACTCGACAATCTGGTTGATCGTGTTGAGTTCGGCGCCAATCGTAACCTTGCTGGGCTGAGCGCTTCGCTTTGCATTGTTGAGCCGCCATGTCCAATAGCGCACGGATTCCGAATGGTCGATGCTGCTCAGCGAACGGCCTTTGAAGTAGGATTTTAGGTAACGCTTGATCGCACCCTTGGCGACTCGGAGCACACTGGCCTTGTAGGCACCCTTCTTGACGAGATCTTCTTTTTCCGAAAGCCACAGATCACACGCCTTCTCAATGCGCATCTCGAAGACCGGCAGATTGTCTTCGATGCGAACTTGAAGGCGCATCCACCGCTTGCGCGCTTCAACGACGGCGGCATGGAGATCGGTCGTCTTTAGACTCTGGCGGATATAGCGGCGCGTGCCCGTCACGTATGCGCGCATCTGCCAATACGGGCTCTTGCTATCCCGCCAGATTAATAAGCCGTCTTCGATTTCCTTAGTTTCTTTAAGGCTATCAACTTCAACATCCAAGGTGTTTTCCCCAAAAGTTCGCAACCACTTCGCAACAATGTACGGGACTTTTGAGGAAAATCAACGCCTCGCAACAAGTTCGCAACAGGACATCTTAGCCTTGAGTTTCGGATTCCATTTTTAAATCAACTACTTACTTCGCTGCTGGCTGCTGCTGGGTAATGCAGTGGATGCCGCCGCCGCCGCGCACGATGTCCAGGGCCGCGATCTGCACCACCTCGCGGTCGGGGAAGGCCTTGCGGACGACGCGGAATGCCTCGTCGTCGGCCGGATCCTCGAAGGCCGGCATGACGATGCCGCCGTTGGCGATGTAGAGGTTGGTGTAGGACAGGGTCAGGCGCACGCCGTTCACGTCGCGGCGGGCCGGCTGCTGGATCGGGATGACCTCCAGCGTGCGGCCCTTCGCGTCGCGGGCACGCTTCAGCCGGTCGAGATTGTCCTGGAAGATCTTGAAGTTGGGATCGCCGGGATCGTCGGTGGTGATCGCCATCACCACGCCGGGACGCACGAACAGCGCAATCTCGTCGATGTGGCCGTCGGTCTCGTCGTCCTGATAGCCCTGCCCCAGCCAGATCACCGTCTCGACGCCGAGATGGTCCTTCAAATGCCGCTCGATCTCCTCACGCGACAGGCCGGGATTGCGGTTGGGGTTGAGCAGGCATTGCTCGGTGGTGATCAGCGTCCCCTCCCCGTCCACATGGAAGGAGCCGCCCTCCATGACCAGGGGTGCGGAAAAGCAGGGAAGCTTGAGGTGGTCGAGGATCAGGCGGCCGACCTCGCGGTCCTTCTCGCAGCCCTCGTAGTTGCCGCCCCAGGCGTTGAATCCCCAATGGACGCCGGCCAGCCCGCCCTTGCCGTCGATAACGAAGCTGGGCCCGGTGTCGCGAATCCAGGAATCGCTGATCGGCAGCGGCAGGATCTGGATGCCGGCACCGCAGGCGAGCGAGGCCTCCGCCACATCCGCCGGGTCGCACACCATCGTCACCGGCTCGAAGCGGGAGATGGCCTGCGCGACCTCGGCGTAGGCGTCGCACGCGGCGTCGAAGGCACCCTCCGGCCAGGTTTCCGGCCGGCACGGCCACGCCATCCAGCAACCGCTGTGGCGCGCCCATTCGCCGGGCATGTGGAAGCCTTGACCCGTCGGCATCGGGGCGTTCGGTGTCGTCATGCGTCGATCCCCCTACCTTTTTTAAAAGTCCCTGCCCGTCGCGGCGGCCGCGTGACTCGAAACCGCGAGCCTCAAACCGCAAGACCGGGACATTTTCCGTCCCGGTCCACCCTAACCACGGGAGCGCGCGTTTGGCAATCGCGTCCACGGCAGCCGGCACTTGGCCTTATGGCAGAGGAACTTTTGAAAGAACACGACGTCGGGTCGCGTCGGCATGCCGGGAGGGGGCCGGCATGAAGGCCGTCGGCAGCCGATCAGGCGCCGGACGGCGGGCGCAGGGCGCGGCGGGCGGTGACCGTACGGGTGGTCGAATAAGCACTGGAAACGGGATTGAAAAATCCGAGTCTCAACAAGGGGAACCACAGGAGCGCGCGCATGGCACGGCCTCTTTCGCTGTTGCAGATGGCTTCAACATAGCAAAAGAAGCAGGCAATTGCCATCCATGGCGGCAGGTTTCTCCTCTGCGCGGACGGATGAGGTGCCGGGATCGTCTATGGACCGGCCGGGCTATGGCGTCTGGCCGGTCCATAAAACTCCATCAACCGTTCTGGATCGCCATCTGCTCATCGCGTTTGCGCTGGCGTTCCTGGCGGGCCATGACGATGCTGGCGACGAAGATGCCGGTCGCCACCACCAGCACCATCAGGGTGGCCAGCGCGTTGATCTGCGGGCTGATGCCGAACTTCACGCTGGAGAAGATCACCATCGGCAGCGTCGTCGATCCGGGGCCGGAGACGAAGCTCGCCACCACCACGTCGTCCAGCGACAGGGTGAAGGCCAAAAGCCAGCCGGCGACCAGCGCCGGGGCGATCAGCGGCAGGGTGATGACGAAGAAGACCTTGGCCGGGCGGGCGCCCAGGTCCATCGCCGCCTCCTCCAGGCTGCCGTCCATGCCGGCCAACCGCGACTGGATGACCACCGCGACATAGGACATGGTGAAGGTGGTGTGGGCGATGGTGATGGTGGTGACGCCGCGCCCGTCGGGCCAGCCCACCCATTGCTCCATCGCTACGAACAGCAGCAGCAGCGACAGGCCGGTGATGACCTCTGGCATGACCAGCGGCGCGGTGATCATGCCGCCGAACAGCGTCCGGCCACGGAACCGCCCGAAGCGGGTCAAAGCCAGCCCGGCACAGGTGCCCAGCAGCACCGCCAGCGTCGCCGACACCGCCGCCACCTGGAAGGACAGCAGGGCGGCGTCCAGCAGCGTGTCGTTGTGGATCAGCTCCGCATACCATTTGGTCGAGAAACCGGCCCACACCGTCACCAGCCGCGACTCGTTGAAGCTGAAGACGATCAGCAGCGCGATGGGGACATAGAGGAAGGCATAGCCGAACAGCAGCGCCCAGGACAGAAACCCGAACCGTTTCATCGCCCGGCCTCCGCCTGTTTGCCCTGCACATGCTGGAAGATCATGATCGGCACCACCAGGACCAGAAGCAGGGCGATGGCGACGGCCGACGCGACCGGCCAGTCGCGGTTGGCGAAGAACTCGTTCCACAGGACGCGGCCGATCATCAGCGTGTCGGGGCCGCCCAGCAACTCCGGCGTCACGAACTCGCCCACCGCCGGGATGAAGACCAGCAGCGAGCCGGCGATGATGCCCGGCAGCGACAGCGGCAGCGTGATCGACAGGAAGGACTTGAAGGGACGGGAGCCGAGATCGGCCGCCGCCTCCAGCAGGCTGGGGTCCATCTTCTCCAGGGTGGAATAGAGCGGCAGCACCATGAAGGGCAGGTAGCAGTAGGTCATGCCGATATAGACGGCCCAGTCGGAATAGAGGATCTCCACCGGACCGCTGGTGATGCCCGCCCATTCCAGCAGGTTGCTGATGACGCCGTTGCCCTTGAGGATGCCGATCCAGGCATAGATGCGGATCAGGAAGCTGGTCCAGAAGGGCAGGATCACCAGCATCATCAGCGGTCCGCGCCGCGCCGGGTCGGCCTTGGCGATGGCGTAGGCCATGGGATAACCGATGAGCAGGCACAGCAGCGTGGTGACCGCCGCGATCTTCAGCGAGTTCAGGTAGGCGAGGATGTAGAGGTCGTCCCCGCCCAGCCGGAAGTAATTGCTGATGTTCAGCAGGATCTGCAGCTTCGATGTGCCGGCATCCTCGTCGGTCAGCCACTCCACCAGCGACGAATAGGGCGGCTGGGCGATGATCGATTCGGAGAAGCTGATGCCGAAGACGATCAGAAAGGGCACCAGGAAGAACAGCATCAGCCACAGATAGGGGACGGCGACGACCACGCCGCGGCCCCACAGCCCGATCCGGCTGAGCCCGGAAACGAGAATGGCGACGACCGCCCTCATTGGGTCAGCACCACGCCGGCGAAGGGGCGCCAGGTCAGGGTCACCTCGTCCTCCCAGGTGATCGGCATTTCGGTGCGGCGGGTGACGTTGGGGGCGGTGACCCGCACCGTCTTGCCGGTCGGCAACTGCACCAGATAGATCGACACGTCGCCGAGATAGGCGATCTCGCGCACGATGCCGGTGGTCTGGTTGCGGCCGTCACCGCCGGCGACCGGGTCCTTCGACAGGGCGATCTTCTCCGGCCGGATGGCGACGGAGACGGGGGAGCCGGCCGGCGCCGGGGTGGCGTGGGCGATCAGCAACTCGCAGCCGGCCTCCTCCGACGCGACGATGACCTGATCGCCTTCGGTGGAGACGACGCGGCCGTCGAACATGTTGATCGAGCCGATGAACTCGGCAACGAAGCGGCTGTGTGGATATTCGTAGATCTCGGTCGGCGTGCCCACCTGCGCGATGACGCCGTGGTTCATCACGGCGATGCGCGAGGACATCGTCATCGCCTCTTCCTGGTCGTGGGTGACGACGATGAAGGTGACGCCCAGCTTTTCCTGGATGTTGACCAGCTCGAACTGCGTGCGTTCACGCAGCTTCTTGTCCAGCGCGCCCAGCGGCTCGTCCAGCAGCAGCAGTTTCGGCCGCTTGACCAGCGAGCGGGCAAGCGCCACGCGCTGGCGCTGGCCGCCGGACAGCTGGTGCGGGCGGCGCTTGCCGAAGGCCGACAGCTGGACCATCCCCAGCATCTCCGCCACCCGGTCGCGGATCTCCGCCTTCGCCACCCCGTCCTGTTTCAGGCCGAAGGCGACGTTCTGCTCCACCGTCATGTGCGGGAACAGGGCGTAGGACTGGAACATCATGTTGACCGGCCGCTCATAGGGCGGGATGCCGGCCATATCGACGCCGTCGATGAAGATCTTGCCTTCGGTCGGCTGCTCGAACCCCGCCAGCATGCGCAGCAGAGTCGTCTTGCCGGAGCCGGAACCGCCGAGCAGGGCGAAGAACTCGTTGCGATAGATCGACAGGCTGACCTCGTCCACCGCGACGAAGTCGCCGAAGGTCTTCGTCACCTTCTCGATTCGGACATACGGCGTCTGGCCCGCGTCCTGCCACGGTTCCAGACGGGTGGGTTTGCGAATCGGCTGACCGGCCATCCGGGTTCCTCTTTCATGACGACGCCCCGGCCGCTCCCCATCGCTGGGGATCGGCCGGGGCGGGCCAGCGCCACAGATCGGCGCCTCGTTGGGAGCGGCTTACTTGCCGGTCTTGACCTTGGTCCACACGCGGGTGCGGGCGCGGTCGGTGGTCTGCTTGATCTGCTTCAGCGAGAACAGCTTTACCTTGCTGTCGGCCGGCAGGAAGATGCCGGGGTTCGACTTGATGTCGTCGGCCACCATCGGCAGCGAGGCCGGCACCGCGTTGGCGTAGCTGACCTTGTTGGAGATGTTGGCCATGTTGGCCGGGTCGAGCACGAAGTTGATGAACTCGTACGCGCCCTCCTTGTTCGGCGCGTCGGCCGGGATCGCCAGCGTGTCCCACCAGACCTGCACGCCTTCCTTCGGCGTGATGTATTCGACCTTGGCGCTCTTGGCCTCGGCGGCGCGGGCGGCGCCCTGGATGGCGTCGCCGTTGTAGGCCATCACGACGCAGGCGTCGCCGCCGGCCAGGATGTTGATGTTCTCACCGGTGACGAACCGCTTGATGTAGGGGCGAACCGCCATCAGCGTCTTTTCGACCTTCTCCAGATCCTCCTTCTTCTCGGAGTTCGGATCGAGGCCGAGATAGTTCAGCACCGACGGGATGACGTCGATGGCCGAATCCATCACGGTGATGCCGCAGGCCGAAACCTTCTTCGCCACTTCCGGCTTGAAGATCAGGTCCCAGCTGTCGAGCGCGACGTCGGGGGCGACGGCCTTGATCTTTTCCGGGATGATGGCGATGCCGACGGTACCGCCGAGATAGGGCACGGCGTACTTGTTGCCGGGGTCGGAATTCTCCAGCAGCTTCAGGACCTTGGGGTCGACGTTCTTGTAGTTGGGGATCTTCGACTTGTCGAGCGGACCCACCACCTTGGCCTGGATCAGGCGGGACAGGGTCGGCTCCGCGGTCGGCACGATCACGTCATAGCCGGACTTGCCGACGAGCACCTTCTGCTCCAGCAGTTCCAGGCTGTCGTACAGGTCGACCTTCGTCTCAGCGCCCGTGGCCTTGGTGAAGTCGGCGAGGGTCGTTTCACCCAGATAATCGTTCCAGATGTAGATGTTGACCGGCTTCTTGGCCTGGGCCATCGCCGGGCCGGCGACGGCAATCGCCGCGACCGCGCCGATGAGGCTGAGAGCGAGTTTTTTCATGATTTGCCCCGACCTGTTCGTGAGTGTTGCGGGCGCCGCCACATCCCAACGGCATACCCGGCTCGCGGGCGCTATTGCACCCACGGCCGGGCATGTTGTCAACGGTTAGGGTCGAGGTTTCAATCGCCTGCGGGTCAGGCCGGGGAAACAAGGCGGGCACCGCGCCGGGGGTGGCGACCGGCCGCGCTCCCTGAGGGCAAAACAGCCCGCATGACGGGAAGCGCGGCCGGCAAAGGAAAGCCTTTCCCCGGTCTAAGGCCTGTCGGCCGGCAACCGGGACGCCAAACGCTGAAATTGCATACGCCAGTATTTCCACTCGCGACTATGTCGTCAGTTATAGCCCTGGCGATTTTCCGGTCAATGCAACAATTGTCGCATTCCGTTACTGGTTTGAAAGACGGCGTGACGGGATTCGTTTCCAGACAATCGTATTCATATCAACACGTTGCGGCTTCCGGCCGTCGATGAGCGCCAGCGGTGGCAATCAGCTCTGCGCGGTCAGCACGACGCCCAGCACCACCAGCAGGGTGCCGATGACGCGGGTCAGGCTCATGGTCTCGCCCAGCAGCAGGACGCCGAGCGCCAGCGTGACCAGAAAGCCCAGCCCGACGAAGGGATAGGCCATGGTGACCTCGACCTTCGCCAGCACCGCCAGCCACACCACCATGCCCAGCCCATAGCAGGCGAGCCCGGTCAGGATGTGCGGCGTGGCGACGACCGACAGGGCGATCTGCCCGGCCTCCCCCCGCGCCAGCGCGGTCGATACCGCCGGGCTGGACATGCCGATCTTCAGCGAGATCTGGGCGATGGCGGACAGGGTAACGCTCAGCAGGATCAATCCGACGACGGCGATGGGCATGGGGACTCCCGGCTAAAGGCGGAATGGTGGAGGACGGCGGCTCAGGTCCGGCCGAAGAGAAGGGCGGCGCCGCAGACCGCGCCGATGGCGAGGCTCCACTTGTCACGGGCGGCGAACACCACCGGATCGTCATGCATCAGCCCGCGGTGGGTCTGCAGCCACACCCGCCCGATCCAGAAGAGCAGAAGCGGACAGATGATCCACAGCGCCTGCGGCTGGTCATAAACGCGCCCGACCTCCGGGCTGTTGATGTAGAGCGCCATCACCAGCACCGAGAGGAAGCCGGCCGACACGCCGATGGATTGCAGGACCGGCATGTCGGCGGTCACATAGCCGCGCCCCTCCGCCTGTTCCAACCCGAGCTTCACCATGCTGTCCATCTCGGAATAGCGCTTCACCATGGCGAGGCTGAGGAACAGGAACATGGAGAAGGCCAGCAGCCAGAAGGACGGGACGATGGCCGTCGCCGTGGCGCCGCCCAGCACGCGCAGCGAATAGAGCCCGGCCAGCAGCATCACGTCCCAGATCACCCGGTTCTTGGCGAACAGGTTGTAGAACAGCGACGAGGCGGCATAGGTCGCCAGCGCCGCCAGGAACAGCGGCGGCAGCGCCACCAGCGACAGGACGAGGCTCGCCAGCAGCAGGCCGGGGATCAGCGTCAGGCCGAGGTCGAGCGGCAGGTCGCCGGCGGCGAAGGGACGGCGGCGCTTGCGCGGGTGCCGCCGGTCGGCCGGCAGGTCGAGCAGGTCGTTCAGCACATAGATGCTCGACGCGCACAGGCCGAAGGCGAGGAAGGCCGCCGCCGCCTGCAGCGTCGGGCCGACCTCGCCCAGCTTTTGGCCGGCCAGCAGGGGCACGAAGACCAGCAGGTTCTTCAGCCACTGGTGCAGGCACAGCGCCTTGAAGATCAGCAGCAGGCGCGGCCGGCGCGGGGTCGTGATGGCTTCCAGCGGGCAGAGGGTGGCGGCATGGCGCAGCACGGCGGCCGGCGCATCCACCGCGATGCCGCAACGGGCGCCGCGCCAGATCGCATAATCGGCCTCGTCGTTGCCCATGTAATCGAAGACGCCGGACGGCACCTGCGCGCGGATCGCCTCGTACTTGCGCTCGCTTTTCAGGTTCACGCCGTCATTACTGGCAAGGACCTGATCGAACAGGCCGAGATGGCGGGCGATGGCGTCGGCATAGCGGTGGTGGGCGGCGGTGGCCAGCACCAGCCGGCGCCCGCGCTTGCGCTCGGCATCCAGCCGTTCCAGGACGGCGGGATTGTAGACGAGGCCGGTCGGATCGATGTCGACACGCCGGGCCAGCTCCGCCTTCAGCCGCGCCTTGCCCCCCGCCAGCCAGACCGGCACGAGCAGCGCCGCCCAGGGCCGGGCCTTGATCAGGCCGAACAGCGATTCATAGAGAAGGTCAGTCTTCAGCAGCGTGCCGTCGAGATCGACGAACAGCGGCGGCTCCTCCGCGGCGGGCGGCGGGACCGCCGTTTCGGCCGCGGCGGCACGGGGAAGCGCCACCGTGGTGGCGGTCAGGCCGGGAGCGCCCGCATACGGAACGCGGTCTCTGCGGTCGCCGGCGTCCGCCCCGCCCCAGACCAACGTGGCGCGGTCGTGCCGCCCTGCCAGCACGACCGTCAGCCCCAGCAGCATCAGGGTGGCGAAGAACAGGTAGGATTGCAGGACGTTCAGCGGCGTGTCGGCCAGAGCGTTGACCGGCCAGAACAGCAGGTTGCCGGCCAGGAAATAGGCCACGGCCAGCAGAGCCGCCGCCCCGGCCGGACGCCGCAGGCCGGGTTCCAGCAGGATCAGGAAGGCCAGCGCGAAGGCCGGCAGCAGGATGCCGTAATGATGCACCCAGGCGACCGGCGAGCCGACGGTGAAGCAGATGCCGGCGACGACGAAGGGCAGGATCCGCTCGGCTCCCCGGTCGCGCCGGCGCCACAGCAGGCCGAGGGCGACGAAGGCAAGGCCGGAGATCTGCGTGGCGATATGGACCGCCGGATGGTAGGGGGCGAAGGCCTCCGCCGACCAGTCGAGGTTGTTGCCATTGTGCAGCAGGCGGTTGACCAGCCCGTTGACGGTCTGGTTGACGTGATAGCTCTCGCCATGGCGGCCGATGAACAGCAGAACGTCGAGGTAATCGACCATCGGGGCGAAGCCGTAGAACAGGGTCGCCAGCGCCACGCCCGGCACCACCACGGCCGCCCAGCCCGCCGCCATCCGCCAGTCGCCGCGCAGAACCGCCCAGACGAGGAACAGCGACATCTGCGGCTTCATCAGCGTCGATGCGCCGAGCAGGGCGCCGCACAGGGCGCGGCGGTCCCGCAACAGGGCGATGCAGGCGAAGACAAAGGCCGCATTCAGCCAGACCTGGACCTGCCCCAGCGAGAAGGCCTTCAGCACCGGGTAGAAGCACAGGGTCGCGACGAAGCCGAAGCCGCCGAGCAGCACCTGTGTCATGCGGTCGTCACGGGCACCCGGCACCCGCAAACGGGCGGCCATCTCCAGCACCAGGATCGCCATGCCGGCTGCGGTCGCCAGCACGAACAGCAGGTTGACCCGCTCGAAGGCCACGAGGTTCAGCACCCCCAGCGCCTTCATCGCCTCCAGCGGCAACAGCGAGGTCACCGGATACTGGAACTTGATGTGCTGCTGGAAGAACACCCCTTCATAGACATTCTCGCCGGGCCGCTCGTGCAGCCAGTTGAGCGCCGCGATCATCGGATCCCAGCTGTCGACCGGAATCAGGTCCTGGTTTTCCAGCACGAACAGGTTCTGGATGTCGGTCAGGTTGCTGGCATGGCCGCCGCGGTGCAGAGCCAGCCCGAGCAGCCCCGTCGTCAGCACGATGAACAACGACGCCAGGATGATGCTGCGCTGGACCCAGCCAACGCTGTGGAGGCCGGTCCGAAGGGACGGGATCGCTGGTTGCATGCTCATGCTTGGCCATCCATCGGTTGCCCATCGATTGTGTGGAGACAGTGCCCGTGCGCCGGTCCGGCCGCTCGCCTGGATTATCCGAATAGGCAATCGAAGGCACAGCGCGGCGGCAGGGGGCGCCGTCTCCGCGAAAAACGGTTACGTGTGTTGACTATTTCCAAAGGAGATAACAAAGTGCAGCAATGCCGAGACGCCATGCAGCGCCCGCATCTCCTTCCGCCTCCTCTGACACAGCCGAAAATACACTGCGGCTTTGCTTTGAAAGTCTTCGATTTCGTGTTCGGGCGGCCATAAGCGGATTAACGCCAGCTTTGAAAATTTCGGCTGTGCCGACACGGCCGATCAGCGCGGTCGTGGCATGGAACGGCGCCCGGCGATCGATCGGGGTGGGGCTGCGGACCGGTCGGAGTAGGACAGGCGGCCATTGCCAGCACGCGGCCGGTCTTCCTGGCCGAACTTGCGAAATTCCGTGGCGGATCGGCGCACGAACGGGGTGCCGGCCGGCGCGATCCGCTAAGCGCCGGGCAGGTGCCGGACCGCCGGATCCCACGCAGGAACAGGGAACCAAACACGTAAAAGGGCGGCCGACGGATGTCTCCGCGGGCCGCCCCTTCGTTCGTCAGCTTAAGATTTCAGACGTTCAGCAGCAGGTTTTCCCGTTCCCACGAGCTGATGACGCGGTTGTAAGCCTCGTACTCCGCCTCCTTGACGCAGGCGACGGCGTCGATGAAGCGCTCGCCGAGGATTTCCTTCAGCGGCTTGCAGGCGTTGAACTTGGTCAGCGCCTCCGACTGGTGGCGCGGCAGGGTGAAGGCGAGGCGGTAGGCGGAGCCCTTGATCGGGTCGTTCGGCTCCAGCCCCTGGATCATGCCGATATAGCCGCAGGCCAGCGACGCGGCGATGGCGAGGTAGGGGTTGGCGTCGGCGCCGGCCACCCGGTTCTCCACCCGGCGGGCGTCGGGCTGGGAGACGGGAACGCGCAGTCCGGTGGTGCGGTTGTCACGGCCCCAATGCACGTTGATCGGCGCATCGGAGTTGGGAACCAGCCGGCGGTAGCTGTTGACGTTGGGCGCCAGCAGCGGCATCGCGTAGGGCAGGTATTTCTGCAGGCCGGCGATGTGCGACATGAACAGGGCGCTGTCGGTGCCGTCGGGATTGGCGAACAGGTTGCGGCCGCTGTCGGCGTCCACCACCGACTGGTGGATGTGCATGGCGCTGCCGGGTTCGCCCTGCATCGGCTTGGCCATGAAGGTGGCGTAGATATGGTGGCGCATCGCCGCCTCGCGCGCCGTGCGCTTGAACAGGAAAGCCTGGTCGGCCAGTTCCAGGGCGTCGCCGTGGTTGAAGTTGATCTCGATCTGGGCGGCGCCGGCCTCGTGGGTCAGCGTGTCGATGTCGATGTCCTGCTTCTCGCAGAAATCATAGACCGCCTCGAAGATCGGATCGAATTCGTTGACGGCGTCGATGCCGAAGGCCTGCCGCCCGCTTTCCATCCGGCCGTTGCGCCCGACCGGCGGCACCAGCGGATAGTCGGGGTCCTTGTTGACCTGGACCAGGAAGAATTCCAGCTCCGGCGCCACCAGCGGCTTCCAGCCGCGCTCCTCGTACAGCGACAGCACGCGCTTCAGGACATGGCGGGGCGAGACGTCGACCGGCTTGCCGTCGGCATAGACGCAGTCGGTGATGACCTGGGCCGTCGGCTCGTTGTACCAGGGAACGAAGCGGATCGTGCGTTCGTCCGGGATCATGTAGATGTCGGAATTCTCGTCCGAGGTGATGTCCTCGTCCTCGGGGAATTCACCGGTCACGGTCTGGACGAAGATCGCCTCGGGCAGGCGCAGGCCGCGGTCGCGCAGGATGCGGAGGAACTTCTCGGCAGGGACAATCTTTCCCCGCGCAATGCCCGACATGTCGGGCACAAGGCATTCGACTTCGGTAATGCGGTTCTTCTTGATGAAGTCTTCCATAAAACCCATGGGTATGGCGGACCGCTCCGGGCGATGGGCAGCCCCCTCCGTGCTGTGAACGACAGCGACACTATGACGCCGTTCCGGCGGGACGCGCCAGAGGGTTCCGCATGATGCTTTGGTGAAACATCCGCCTTTCCGTTGACCTCCCCCATCGGCTGGGACTTAACTGCCGCCATGCCGAAAGCCTCATACCTGAACAGCTGGTACGCGGCCTCCGCCGCGCCCCGTGTCGACCGCCCAACCCTGGAGGGGGAGGTCGCCTGCGACGTCTGCATCGTCGGCGGCGGCTACACCGGCCTAACCACGGCGCTGGAACTGGCGGAGCGCGGCTTCGACGTCGTCCTGCTGGAGGCGGAACGTTGCGGCTGGGGGGCGTCGGGCCGCAACGGCGGGCAGATCATCACCGGCTACAACAAGCCGATGGCGACGATCGAGGGCTGGATCGGCAAGGAGGATGCCCGCCGCCTGTGGGAGTTCGGCGAGGAGGCCAAGACCCAGCTGGCCGAGCGGGTGGAACGCCACGCCATCGCCTGCGACCTGACCTGGGGCTTCGCCTATGCCGCGCTGAAGCCGCGCCACATGCAGGACGTGGCGGCGCTGGAGCGGGAAATGCGCGACGGCTACGGCTATGACCGGGTGCAGCGGCTCGACCGCGCCGGCATCCGCGCCCATGTCGGCAGCGAGGCCTATATCGGCGGCCTGCTGGACGAGGGCAGCGGCCATCTGCATCCGCTGAACTATGCCCTCGGCCTTGCCCGCGCCGCCGATGCCGCCGGGGTGCGCATCTTCGAGAAAAGCCGCGTCCTCGCCATGGACAGCGGCGCCGCGCCTTGGGTCCGCACCGAACGCGGTCGGGTGACGGCGAAGCACCTGATCCTGGCCGGCAACGCCTATCTCGGCGGGCTGGCCCCGGCGCTGGACCGCACCATCATGCCGGTCGCCACCTATATGATCGCCACCGAGCCGCTGGGGGCGGAGCGGGCCGCCGCGCTGCTGCCGACGAACATCGCGGTGTCGGACATGAAGTTCTCGCTCGATTACTTCCGCCGCTCCGCCGACCACCGGCTGCTGTTCGGCGGCGGCGTCAGCTATTCGGGGGTGGACGCGCCGGGTCTGAAGCAGGCGATGCGGCTGAAGATGCTGGCGATCTATCCGGAGCTGAAGGACGCCCGTGTCGAGTATTTCTGGGGCGGGCGGGTCGCCATCACCATGAACCGCATGCCGCATCTGGGCAGGCTGTCGCCGACGACGCTGTACGCCCACGGCTATTCCGGCCATGGCGTGGCGCTGGCCGGCATGGCCGGGCGGCTGATGGCGGAGACGGTGAGCGGCACCGCCGGGCGCTTCGACGTGTTCGCCCGCATCCCGCACATGCCGTTCCCCGGCGGGCGGCGGTTCCGCACACCGGCGCTGGTCCTCGCAATGATGTGGTTCCGTCTGCGCGATCTGCTGTAGGCTGCGCAAGCAATCGACAGTCCCCTCCTCCGGCCTTGAGTCCCCTCCCCGCCCATGACCGATACCTCCAGCAGCGACGAGACCACCCCCTCCCCGGACGGCGCCCCGGACTCCGGCATCGCCGAAAAGGCCGCGCAGGAGAATGTTCTGGTCCAGCCGATGCGGGACACGCATTTCGATTTCCAGCACAAGGTCTTCAGCCTGCCCGGCGCCTTCTTCTGCCAGGAGCCGAACAGCAAGGAAGCGGTGCTGAACATCCTGCTGGGCGACCTGAAGGCGGCGCTCGCCTTTCCCACCCTGATGGAGTCCTTCCAGATCGAGGAGGGCAGCCATGACGCCCGCCTGCTGGAGATCATCGAACAGGGACTGGCCTTCGTGAAGCAGATCCGGCCGGGCGAGGAAATTCCGGGCGAACTGCTGGACGGCCGGGCCTCGTGGTCGGTGGAGGACAGGCACCGCATCACCGCCAAAGGGAGGCTGACCATGCAGATCGTCTCCTCCTTCACCGGAAACGAGATCATCGTTTCCGACCAGTCGCAACTGGAACAGCTGTTGGATGATCCGCAGACACACGAGAAGATGAAGGCGGCCTTCGCCAAGATCGCCGAGCGGCTGAAGCTGACCACCAACGCCGAGCAGTATCTGACCGACCGCATCGACGATCTGGCGCAGGAACTGTCCTACATCGAGGCGTTGCGCGACCGCTTCAGGCACATCCGCCGCATCGAACAGGCGATGGCGAAGCTGGCCACCATCTACCGCACCGACCGTACCTTCTGCAGCGAGTTGAACCGCATGCAGGGGCTGATCCGCAAGCCGGTGCGCGAATACGACATGATCTTCGATCAGGCCGACGCCCAGACCGGCGACATCGTCGGGGCATTGCGCAACTTCCACCCCACCATCCAGTTCATCCGCAAGATCCGCGACGACCTGCGCGCCAAGCTGCTGGAGTGGGAAGACCTGCTGCATGGCTGGGACGAGATCACGATGGAACGCTCGCCGAAGGTGGAGGCCTTGCAAAAGCAGACCTACCGGTTCCTGGCGAGCCGCTACATCGAAACGACGGTGTGGAAACGGGGCGGATAAACGAAAGGGGCGCCGCCAGCCGGCGACGCCCCCTCAGTCACTTCAAGAACAAGACTTACCAGCTATCTTTTACCAGCTCTTGGCACGGGCCGCCGGCTTGCCGTTGCCGTGGGCTTCCCGGCGGGCATGGCCATGGTCCGGACGGGCGTCGCCGCGGTGGTTGTCGTTGCGGCCATAGTCCGGACGCGGGCCGCGCGGAGCGTGCGGACCCTTGGACTCGCCATTGCGGTGCCACGGCTTGCCGCCGCCACCCGGACGGCCATTGCGGGCCGGCGGACGGCCGGCGCCACCGGTGGTGAAGGGGCGCGTCGGCTCCAGGCCGGGCACCACATGCACTTCGAGCGTCGCCTTCGTGTAGCGCTCGATGCGGACCAGGGTCTCGCGGTCGGCGCGGGCGGCGAAGGAGATCGCAACGCCCGAGGCGCCGGCGCGGCCGGTGCGGCCGATGCGGTGGACATAGTCCTCCGCCGAACGCGGCAGGTCGAAATTGATGACGTGGGTGATGTCGCGCACGTCGATGCCGCGGGCGGCGACGTCGGTGGCGACCAGCAGGCGGACCTGACCGGACCGCAGGCGCTGGAGCGTGCGGTTGCGCTTGGTCTGGTCCATGTCACCGTGCAGGGCGGCGGCGGCATGGCCGGCGGCGCTCAGCTCTTCGGCCAGCGTGTCGGCATCACGCTTGGTGGCGGCGAAGATGATCGCCTTGCCGACCTCTTCCTGGGCAGCGAAATGCTGCAGCAGGCGGCGCTTGTGGTCCAGATCGTCGGCATGGTGCAGACGCTGTTCCACGTTGATCGCGGTCGCCTGGCTCTCGACGGCCACGCGCTCCGGGTTGCGCAGCAGGTTGCCGGCCAACTGCGCCATGCGGCGGTCCAGCGTGGCGGTGAACAGCAGGGTCTGGCGCGTCGGCGGGCAGCACTTGGCAATGGTCTCGACATCGTCGAGGAAGCCCATGTCCAGCATGCGGTCGGCCTCGTCGAGGATCAGCACCTCAACTTCGTCCAACGCGATGCGGCGGCGGGAAACATGGTCCAGCAGGCGGCCCGGGGTGCAGACGAGGACGTCGACCGGGCGCGACAGCAGGCGCAGCTGCTCGCGGTAGGGCATGCCGCCGACCACGTCCACGATGTTCAGCTTCATGAACTTCGCGTACTTGCGGGCGGCGTCGGTGACCTGCTTGGCCAGCTCGCGGGTCGGAGCCAGAACCAGCACGCGCGGGGTGGCGGCGCCGTTCAGCGGCAGCTCGGCGGTGCGGGTCAGCGCCGGCAGCATGAAGGCGGCGGTCTTGCCGGTGCCGGTCTCGGCGGTGGCGAGGATATCGCGGCCCTGGAGCGCCGGCGGAATGGCGGCGAGCTGGACCGGGGTGGGAACGGTGTATTCGAACGCCTCGAGGGCCTTCAGGACGAGCGGGTGCAGGCCGAGTTCGGAAAACGTCAAGTCGTAACAACCTTCTCAAAGCAACACGGCACGGCCCCGCGCGCCCCGATGGCGGGCGTGGGACATACCGGCGGACTCGCCGGGAGGAGGTCGATAGAGGGAGAGGCGTCTATCCGATGCAGCGGCCAGAGCGTCCCTAGAACCCTGGGACGTTTGCCCCCGAAGGAGCTGCCGTTGCGCAATCACAGCGCGTCTCGCTCAAGAGACGCGCGAGCCTCCAGCGATCAAGACGCCCTACATAAGCTATTGCGCCGCACAAGACAAGGGCCATCGCCGAACGAGCCCCGCGTGCGTCACTTGACGACCATGCGTTCGATGTAGATGTCGCGGATCAGGCCGGTCCCCGCCTCGCGGTTGACGGCGTCCCGGATGCGCGCCTTCAGGAAGGCGGCCGAGCCGGGGCCGGTCAGGATTTCGCTGTCGGTTTGGCCGACGGTCTGGAACAGGCGGTCGGCGATGCGGTCCTGGTAGCGCAGCACCCGGTCGGCGGTCACCTTCGGCGCCAGCACCAGCGAGACCTGCATCTCCACCGCCCGCGACCCGCCCAGCGGCAGTTCCATCGCCGGCAGCTGCGCAAGATACGGTTTCGGCCCCATCCGCGCCTCGATCCGCCGTTGTTCGAGGATGCGGTCCACCGCGATGCCGCCGCCATAGGCCAGCCCGGCCAGGGTCAGCAGCGAGATCAGGACGATGATCAGCAGGCGGGTGGGATGGGCCGCTTCCGGCTGCGAGGCATGGTGCGGCACCAACTCCTCGCGCAACGGGTCGGGAGGCGGGGTCGGGTACGGCGTTCCGTGCAGCGTGCGACGCGTGGCCATGGTCGGCCTCCTCCGGAGCGGCGGGGGCATCAAGAAGCGTAGTGCGGCGGGGGTTAAGATTCGGTGGAAGGTGGTTGCTCGATGCCCCCTCCCCAACCCTCCCCCGCTACGCGGGAGAGGGAGTTAAGTGCGGCAGTGGCGGAGTTCCCTCTCCCGCCAAGGGCGGGGGAGGGTTAGGGAGGGGGCATGAGTGAACACCTTGCGCACTCCTCACCGCACGCAGTCCGCCAGCCCGTCGCGCCGCACCACCGCCATCCGCCGCTCGATCACTCCCGCCCGGCGGGCGACATAGGGGCCGGGGCGGGACGGCGACCAGTTGCGCGGGTTGGGCAGCACCACCGCCAGCAGCGCCGCCTCGCGCCGGGTCAGCGCCGCAGCGGATTTGTGGAAATGATGCCGCGCCGCAGCTTCGGCACCATAGACGCCGTCGTCCCACTCCACGATGTTCAGATAGACCTCCAGGATGCGGCGCTTGCTCCACAGGCTTTCGATCAGCAGGGTGAACCAGGTCTCCGCCCCCTTGCGGGTCCAGCTGCGGTCGGGCCAGAGGAAGGCGTTCTTGGCGGTCTGCTGGCTGATCGTGCTGCCGCCGCGCAGGCGCTTGCCCTCTTCATTGTCCTCGAAGGCGTCCTCGATGGCCGCCCAGTCGAAGCCGCCATGGCCGCAGAAGCCGGTGTCCTCCGACGCGATCACCGCCTCTGCCAGGGCCGGCGAGATGCGTTCCAGCGGCTCCCAGTCGCGCGACAGGCCGGAGCCGCCCAGCGCCCGGATCAGCATCAGCGGCGTGGCCGGCGGTGGCACGATCCGGTAGAGCACCGCCCATAGAATGGTGAAGGCCATCAGCCCCGCCGCCCCGATCAGCGCCCAGCGCAGCAGTTTCCGCATAAGGTCCCGTCTCCGCTTGGCTCCCCGGACTTCCCTCAATGGGGGTGAAGCGGCGGGCCGTCAACATCCGGCACTCGCTTTGCGGCATGCCGCCGCCATATAGTGCCGCCGATGGACCTGACCGCCGACCCCACCCCGCTCCACAGCCTTGACGACGCGCCCGCCATGGTGGCCGGCGCGCGCCGCGTCGTGTCGCTGACGCTCGACGGCGAGGTGGAGGAGCTGTCGCTGGCAGCCGCCGCGTCGAAGGTGCGCCGCCAGCCGCCGCTGGTCTGCCATGCCCGCGCCTTCGCCCGCCGGCTGGGGATCGACGGCTTCCCGGCCTTCGACGTGCTGGAACTGTTCGCCTTCGTCCACCCCGCCCGCTTCTGCGTCCCCACCCCGCGCGGCATCGCCGAGGCGCTCGACCTGCCCACCCCCGACGGCCACGTGGCGGAGGCGCTGGCCCTGCAGCGCGCCGTGCGCCGCCTGCTGGGCGACCTGGGGGCTGCCGGGCGGGAGGAGTCGTCCGACCCCGTTGCCTTCGCCTGGGAGATGGGGCGCGCCGGCTGGCCCTGGGCGCCGGCCGTGCTGGCGGCGCTGGGCAAGCCCGACGGACCGGAGAAGGGTGCCGCCCGCTCGGGCCTGCGCGTCTGGACCCGCATCAAGGAGTGGGAGGAAGGCGCTCCCCCGCCCCCGCCCGCCCAGAATCCGGTCGACCCGGAGGAGGCGCGCCGCCGCCTCGCCGCCATGCTGTCGGCCAATGTGCTGGGCAAGGTGGCGGAGCCGAGGCCGCAGCAGGCCGATTACTCCAGCGCGGTGTCCGCCGCCTTCGCCCCGCGCCAGTTGCCCGACACGCCCAATGTGGTGCTGGCAGAGGCCGGAACCGGCGTCGGCAAGACGCTGGGCTATCTGGCCCCGGCCACGGTCTGGGCGGAGAAGAATGGCGGGACGGTGTGGATTTCCACCTACACCCGCAACCTCCAGCACCAGATCGACGGCGAACTGGACCGGCTCTATGCCGACCCGGCGACCAAGTCGCGCAAGGTGGTGCTGCGCAAGGGGCGCGAGAATTACCTGTGCCTGCTGAACCTGGAAGAGGCGGTGCGCGCCATGCCCTTCCAGCCGCACAACGCCATCGGCGTCGGGCTGATGGCGCGCTGGGCGGCGGCGACGCGCGACGGCGACATGACCGGCGGCGATTTCCCCGGCTGGCTGGTCGACATCGCCGGGCGAGGCCCGACCATGGGTCTGGCCGACCGCCGCGGCGAGTGCATCTATTCCGCCTGCGACCATTACGCCCGCTGCTACATCGAGAAGAGCGTGCGCCGGGCCCGCCGGGCCGACATCGTCATCGCCAACCACGCGCTGGTGATGGTGCAGGCGGCTCTCGGCGGCGGCGAGGAGCCGACACTGCCCAGCCGCTATGTCTTCGACGAGGGGCACCATGTCTTTGACGCCGCCGACAGCGCCTTCGCCGGCCACCTGACCTGCCGCGAGACGCAGGAGCTGCGGCGCTGGCTGCTGGGCGCCGAGGAAACCGGCCGCAGCCGTGCCCGCGGCCTGAAGCGCCGGCTGGAGGACATCGTCGCCGGCGACGAGGAGGCTCTGCGCCACCTCGACGACATCCTGATGGGCGCCCGCGTGCTGCCCGGCGACGGCTGGTCGGCGCGTCTGGCCGCCGACAACCCGCAGGGACCGACCGAGCGTTTCCTTCTGCTGGCCCGCCAGCAGGTCTATGCCCGCACCGCCGGCCAAGGCGGTCCCTACAGCCTGGAGGCCGACAAGGCTTATCCGGTGGATGGGCTGCTGGAGGCGGCGGCGGAGCTGGAGCAGGCGCTGGTCCGCCTGTCCGAGCCGGTGGAGGCGCTGGCCCGCCGGCTGGCCCAGCGGCTTGAGGACGAGAGCGCCGAACTGGATTCCGACCAGCGCCGCCGCATCGACGCGCTGTCGCGCAGCCTGCACCGCCGTGGCACCCTGACGGTGGAGGCTTGGCGCGCCATGCTGCGCACCCTGCCAACGGAAACGCCGTCCCACTTCGTCGACTGGTTCGCGGTGGAGCGGATCGACGGCCGCGACGTCGATGTCGGGCTGTACCGCCACTGGGTCGATCCGACCGTTCCCTTCGCCGAGGCGCTGGCCGGTCCCGCCCATGGCTTGGTGGTGACCAGCGCCACGCTGACCGACGGCACCGGCGACGTCGGCCAGGACTGGCGCGCGGCGGAGGACCGTTGCGGCGCCAGCCATCTGCCGGCCCCGGCGATCCGGGCGCAGGTCCCCTCCCCCTTCGACTATCCGAACCGCACCCGCGTCTTCGTGGTCAACGACGTGCGCAAGGACGATCTGGGGCAGGTGTCGGCGGCCTACAAATCGCTGTTCCTGGCGGCGGGCGGCGGCGGACTCGGCCTGTTCACCGCGATCAGCCGTCTGCGCGCCGTGCGTGACCGCATCGCCGAGCCGCTGGATCAGGTCGGTATCCCGCTCTATGCCCAGCATGTCGACCCGCTCGACGTGTCCACCCTGATCGACATCTTCCGCAACGAGGAGCACGCCTGCCTGCTCGGCACCGACGCGGTGCGCGACGGGGTGGACGTGCCGGGCCGCTCGCTGCGCCTGATCGTCTTCGACCGCGTGCCCTGGCCCCGCCCCGACATCCTGCACCGGGCTCGCCGCGAAGCCTTCGGCCGCCGGCGCTACGAGGACATGATCACCCGCCTGCGCCTGAAACAGGCCTTCGGCCGTCTGGTCCGCCGCGCCGACGACACCGGCGTCTTTGTCCTGCTCGACCCGATGATGCCGAGCCGGCTTGCCGGCGCCTTCCCGGAGGGAGTGGAGATGCGGCGCGTCGGGCTGAAGCAGGCGGTGGAGGAAACGGCGGAGTTCCTGCGGGGGTGGTGAGGGCGTCCGTTCAGAACTGGTGCGCGATGAAGCGGCAGATCTGAAGGATGTCGGCAAAACGCTCTCTGCGGGGATCTTTAGTGCCTTGCAGATCAATGACCAATGACTGCGCCCGCGCCGTTGAAACGATATCGCCGCGGATCAGGTCCGGATGGTCGTTCGAAGTCCTGGAGAAGACGACGAACCCCTTGCCGATGTGTATGTGGGGATAGGATGTGTCCGGTACGAATACGTCATTTCCCTGCCGGACCTTGTGCTCAAAAAAGTCATTCAACAGAACCCACTCTCGCACGCGGCTCGACGGCATGACTTTTCTCCGCTTTGGATAGCTGATACGAAAAATCGTGCAGAAGAAATCGGCCACGCGCAATGGGGGAAGCTGCGCCTCTCACCCCCCAGGCGCATAAACCGCCAGCAGCGCCGACAGCGTCACCACGCTCAGCACCGTCGAGACCAGGATCGCCGAGGACGTGCGCTCGACATAGGTCTGGTACTGGCTCGCCACCACGAAAGTGAGCGCGCCGGTCGGCAAGGCCGCCAGGATCACGGCGCTCCCGGTCCAGAAGGGGTCCATCGGGAACAGGGTCTGCGTCAGGACCCAGGCCAGCGCCGGGTGGACCAGCAGCTTCAGCGCGCTGATCCACCCCGCCTCCGCCAGCCCGGCGGTCAGCCGTTGCGAGGCCAGGAACAGGCCGATGGCGAACAGCGCGCAGGGGCCGGCGGGGGAGCCCATCAGTTCGCAAAAGGTGGCGATCGGCTTCGGCACCGCCACGCCGGGCAACAACGCCGACCAGGCGAGGCCGCCGGCGGTGGACAGGATCAGCGGGTTCTTCGCCAGGGCCCGGCCGACGTCGCGCAACGCCTTGCCCAGCCCGCCGCCGTGGCTGTTGGCGAACTCCATCCAGATCACGGCGATGCCGACCATGATGGCGCTCATGATGACGGTCGCCAGGATGGTCGGGGCGAGATGGTCCGGGCCGAAGGCGGCCAGGAACAGCGGGATGCCCATGTAGCCGGTGTTGGAGAAGGCCGAGTTCAGGCCCTGCATGCATTGGATCTGCGTGCGCTCCCGCCGCAGAAGCCGGCCGATGATCGCGCCCAGCGCATAGACCATCAGCATCGACCCCAGGAAGGCGCCGATGAAGGGGCCGTTGAAGATTTCCGGGATCGACCGGCGCGCGGTGCCCAGGAACAGCACCGGCGGCAGCGCCATCCAATAGACGAACTTGTTCAGCGCCTCCGACGAGGCGGCGCCGAGCAGCTTCGACTTCCCGGACAGGAAGCCGGCCAGAATGATGGCGAATACGGGAAATGCGACATTGAGGACGACGTTCATGGTGCGCGACAATAGGCAACGCCAACCGTCGCGTCGAGAAGCCGACCCCTCCACTTCCGGCATGGCACCCTTGACGCCGCGCAGGCGGCGTTCGAGATTGCCGACCCGACTTGCGACCACTCCCCGGGGGAGACCGCCTCATGAGAAAGCCGACCGACGCCATGATCGACCACCACAGCGCGCTCATCTACATCATGGTCCTGGTGTCCGCCTGCGACGGCGACATGACCGACCCTGAACTGGAAGCCATCGGCGAGAATGTGCGCTACCTGCCGATCTTCAAGGATTACAGCGGCGATCAGGTGATGGCCGCGACGCGCGAATGCACCGCCATGCTGTCGGACAACGACGGGCTGGACACCGTGCTGACCATCGTCGAGCAGGCGCTGCCGTCGAAGCTGCGCGAGACCGCCTATGCGGTGGCCTGCGACATCGCCGCCGCCGATCCCAAGGCCTCGCAGGAGGAATTGCGGATGCTGGAGCTGATCCGCCACCGGCTGGGGGTCGACCGGCTGTGCGCCGCCGCCATCGAACGCGGCGCCCGCGCCCGCCACATGCGCCTGTGACCGTCTTCCATTCTTTGCTGAAAGCTTTGACATGACCGAAGAGACCCTCCGCCCCGACCTCGCCGGCCAGCGCATCGGCTTCATCGGGCTCGGCCTGATGGGCAAGCCGATGGCCCGCGCGCTCGCCCGTGCCGGCGCGGAGCTGGTGGTGACCAGCCGCAGCCCCGGCCCGGTCGCCGAAATGGCGGCGGAAGGCATGATCGCCGCCACCGGCCCCGCCGCCGTCGCCGGGCAGGCCCGGACCATCGTGCTGATGCTGACCGACACTGCGGCGGTGGAAACGGTGGCCGAGGCGCTGCTGCCGGTCCTGCGCCCCGGCCATCTGGTGATCGACATGGGCACCACCGCCGTCGCCGCCACCCGCGCGTTGGCCCAGCGTGTCGCCGCCGCCGGGGCGGAGTGGCTCGACGCGCCCGTCTCCGGCGGCACGGTGGCGGCGGAGGGGGCGATCCTGACCATCATGGCCGGCGGGACCGAGGCCGCCTTCGCCCGCGCCCTGCCGGTGCTGCAGGCGATGGGCCGCCGCATCACCCATGTCGGGGCCAGCGGCGCCGGCCAGATCGCCAAGTCCGCCAATCAGGTCATCGTCGCCCTGACCATCGGCGCGGTGGCGGAGGCTCTGGCGCTTGCCAAGGCGGCCGGCGCCGATCCGGCCAAGGTGCGCGATGCAATCCGCGGCGGCTTCGCCGAATCCCGCATTCTCGACCTGCATGGCGGCCGCATGGTCAGCGGCGACTTCACCCCCGGCGGCCGCGTCACCACCCAGGTCAAGGATCTGCGGCAGGCGGAGGAGCTGGCGCAGCAGTCCGGCATCGACCTGCCGACGCTCGGCCTGTCGCTGGAGCTGTTCGAGATGCTGGTGGACCAGGGCGACGGCGCGCTGGACCATTCCGCCCTCTACCGCCTGTTCGCGCGCTGACCCCCGGAAGGCGGAGCGTATCGCTCCGCCATTCCCTTCCGTTGCAGCGAACGCCCGCTTTCCGCAAGTTTCTTGTCAAAACGGTTGAGGATAAGCGTCGCATCGTCCATTCTCCCGGCTTTCCACAGGGCGGCAAACATTGCCGGTCCTCTTGTCTTTACAGGTCAGGCGGCGATGACGGGCGAGCGCATCTATCTCTACGACACCACGCTGCGCGACGGGGCGCAGACCCAGGATGTGGATTTCTCGGTCGCCGACAAGATTGCGATGGCCAAGGACCTCGACCGGCTGGGGATCGATTACATCGAAGGCGGCTGGCCGGGCGCCAACCCGACCGACGACCAGTTCTTCGCCGAGGCGCCGGAGCTGACCCGCGCCACCTTCACCGCCTTCGGCATGACCCGCCGCCCCGGCCGCAGCGCCGCCAACGACCCGCAGCTGACGGCGCTGGCGCAGTCGCGCGCCAAGGCGGTGTGCATGGTCGGCAAGACCTGGGATTTCCATGTCGACGTCGCGCTGAACATCCCGCGCGAGGAAAATCTCGACCTGATCCGCGACAGCATCGCCGCGCTGCACGCCGCCAAGGGCGAGGCGCTGTTCGATGCGGAGCATTTCTTCGACGGCTACAAGCGCAACCCGGCCTATGCGGTGTCCTGCATCAAGGCCGCCTATGACGCCGGGGCGCGCTGGATCGTGCTGTGCGACACCAACGGCGGCACCCTGCCGCACGAGGTCGACGCCATCGTCCGCGAGGTGGTGGAGAGGCACGGCATCCCCGGCGACAATCTCGGCATCCACTGCCACAACGACACCGAGAATGCGGTCGCCAATTCGCTGGCGGCGGTGCGGGCCGGCGCCCGCATGGTCCAGGGCACCATCAACGGTCTGGGCGAGCGCTGCGGCAACGCCAATCTCGTCTCGCTGATCCCGACGCTGATGCTGAAGCTGGGCTACGAGACCGGCATCCGGCGCGAAGATCTGCCGCTGCTGACCCAGCTGAGCCGCGCCTTCGACGACCGGCTGAACCGCGCCCCCAACCGCCACGCTCCTTACGTCGGCGCCAGCGCCTTCGCCCACAAGGGCGGGCTGCATGTCTCGGCGGTGGAGAAGGACCCGTCCTCCTACGAGCATGTGACGCCGGAGGCCATCGGCAACCGCCGCCAGATCGTCATGTCCGACCAGGCCGGCCGCTCCAACCTGATCGTGCGGCTGCGCGACATCGGCATGGTGGTGGACGCGAAGGACGAGCGGCTGGCCGGGCTGCTCGATCTGGTGAAGCAGCGCGACAGCGACGGCTATGCCTATGACACGGCGGAGGCCAGCTTCGAGCTGCTGGTCCGGCGCGAACTGGGCGAGGTGCCGCGTTTCTTCGAATTGCTGCGCTTCCACGTCACCGACGAGCGCCGCTACAACGCCGTCGGCAAGCTGGTGGTGGAGTCGGAGGCGGTGGTGCGCGTGCGTGTCGGCGACACCGTGCGGCTGGAGGTGGCGGACGGCAACGGCCCGGTCCATGCGCTGGACGTCGCCATGCGCAAGGCGCTGGAGCCGGTCTATCCGGCGCTGGCCAAGGTCAGCCTGTCCGACTACCGCGTCCGCATCCTGGCGGCGAAGGACGGCACCGGCGCCATGCCGCGCGTGCTGATCCGCAGCGCCCGCACCGACGGCAGCGAATGGTCGACGCTGGGCGTGTCCACCAACATCATCGAGGCCTCGATGGAAGCGCTGGTGGACAGCTACACCTACGCCCTGATGAAGAGCGACGCGACGCCGGTGTAAGGGGCTGAAGTGCAGGGGCTGCATGCCCCCTCCCTTCCCATGCTTGCGCATGGGCCCCTCCCCTCCCCCGCCTTCGGCGGTAGAGGGTGAGCTTGCAATGCGGCGGCAGTTCCCTCTCCCACCGCAGGTGGGGGAGGGTTAGGGAGGGGGCACGCGGCACCTTCCCACCATGGCGATGTTCTGTTAGCTAGAGCGGTTTCGGGGCGCTCGCATTCACGCGGGGTCGGCTCCGGTCATCAGCGCCCGTATTGCCGCGGGTCCGCTCTCGGAGGAACATCGCCATGCTCTGGCTCGCCGCCTATATCGGCAGCATTCTTGCCATCAACTACGCCTTCAGCCTGTTTCCGCACCTGGATCTGGTCTGGTCCTGCTGGGCTGGCCTGATCTTCATCCTGCGCGACATGGTGCAGGTGCGCTTCGGCCATTGGGCGCTCGCCGCCATGCTGGGCGGCACCGTGCTGTCCTATCTGCTGACCGATCCGTTCGTCGCCACCGCCAGCGTCGTCGCCTTCGCCGTGTCGGAGATGATCGACTGGGCGGTCTTCACCATCACCCGCCGCCCCCTGCGCGACCGGTTGTGGATCAGCGCCGCCCTGTCGGTGCCGGTCGACACCGCCATCTTCTTCGGCATGCTGGACGTCTGGGACCCCACCGTCTGGGCCGCCAGCTTCGCGTCGAAGCTGCTGGGCGTTTCGGTGGTCTGGCTGCTGATGCGCACGCGGGACGGCCGGATGCCGGTCACGGCGTAACCACCCCCCTCGCCCCCTTCCGCGTTCCATGGCGGGAGGGGGCGATGTGTCTCACGCCACCCCGCGCAATTCCTCGGCGCGGCTGAGGTCGACGCTGACCAGCTGCGAGACCCCGCGCTCCACCATCGTCACGCCGAACAGGCGGTCCACCCGCGCCATGGTCAGGCGGTGGTGGGTAATGATGAGGAAGCGGGTGTCGCCCTGCTTCGCGATGTCCTCCACCAGATCGCAGAAGCGCCCGACATTCGCCTCGTCCAGCGGGGCATCGACCTCGTCCAGCACGCAGATCGGCGCCGGGTTGGAGCGGAAGACGGCGAACAGCAGCGACAGCGCGGTCAGCGCCTGCTCGCCGCCCGACAGCAGTGAGAGAACCTGCAGCTTCTTGCCCGGCGGGCTGGCGTAGATCTCCAGGCCGGCATTTAGCGGATCCTCGGCGTTGACCAGCTCCAGATAGGCCTTGCCGCCGCCGAACAGGCGGGTGAACAGCTCCTGGAAGTCGCGGTTCACCACATCGAAGCTGGCGACCAGACGCTCGCGCGCCTCTCGGTTGAGGCTGGAGATGCCCTGACGCAGGCGGGCGATGGCGGCGGTCAGGTCCTCGCGCTCGCCATGCAGGCCGGTGATCTGGGCCTCCAGCTCCTCCGCCTCAATCTCGGCACGCAGATTGACCGGCCCCATGTTCTCGCGCTCGCGGGTCAGCTTGTCGAGCCGCGCCTCCACCGCCGTCGCGTCGGGCATCGGTTCGGCGGGGTCGAGATCGGCGGCGGCGCGGGTGTCCTCCGGCCGGCAGTCCAGCCGTTCGGCGATGCGCTCCGTCAGGGTGCGTTCCTGCTGCTGGGCAGCCGAGACGGCGGCCTCGGCACGGGCACGGGCTTCGCGGCCGTCGGCCAGCGCCGCTTCGGCGTCGTGCAGGGCCTGTTCGGTGCCGGCCAGCCGGGATTCGGCCTCCGCCAGCGCATCGGCAGCGCGCTTGCGGTCGCGCTCCGCCATGGCGATGCGGTCGAGAAGCTCCTGGCGTTCCGCCGCGATCGCGAACGGGCGGCCGGACAGCGCGGCGATCTCGCCCTCCGCCTCTTCTGCGCGCTGGCGCAGTTCCGCCACACGTCCGCCGGCCCCGGCGGAGCGGGTGTCCCAGGAGGCGGTTTCGGACTGGATAGCGGCCAGACGCTGGCGCCGCGCCTGCGCCTCGCGGGTCAGACGGTCCAGCGCGTTCTGCCGTTCGGCCAGAACCGCGCGGCGTTCGGCCAGTGCGGCGCGCTGGTCGTTCACCCGCTCCCGCCCTTCGCGCGGGTCGGTCAGCGAGTCCAGCAGTTCCAGCGCCTCGTCCCGGCGGGCGGCGGCTTCGCGCTCGTCGGCGGCAAGCCGCTCCACCGCCTCCACCAAGGCGGCGAGGCGGGAGGATGCGGCGTCGGCCTCGCGCGCCAGCTTGGCGTGGCGGTCACGGGCGGCGTTCAGCACGGCGAAGCCATCCCGCACGGCGTCGCGGGCGCGGCGGTCAGCCTGGGCCGCCGCCTCCACCGCCAGCTTGGCGGCGTCGAGCGCCTCGCGCGCCAGCTCGACCTGTTCCTCGGCCAATTCCAGTTCGCCGCGCAGTTCGGCCAGCCGGTTGCGCTGCTTCAGCCGGATGGCGGCGGCGGTCGGGGCGCCGGCCTGCACGGTCAGCCCGTCCCAACGCCACGCCCCGCCGTCGCGACTGACCAGCACCTGCCCCGGCGCCAGCGTCGCGGCCAGCGCCACCCCCGCCCCGGCATCGGCGACCAACCCGATATGGGCAAGCGCACGGGCGGCGGCCGGCGGACCCTGCACATGGTTCGACAGCGGCTCCGCCCCTGTGGGCAGCGGCGCCACGGCGTCATAGATGGGCAGCATGCGCCAATGCACCGGCGCCGCCATGTCCAGCGGAGCGGTCAGCGCATCGCCGAGCGCGGCGGCCAGCGCGCCCTCATAGCCGGGCGACACCGTCACCGCATCGACCAGCGGCGGAAACGGTCCACCCGCCCCGGCCTCCAGCAGTTCGGCCAACGCCCGTTCCTCGGCGCGCAGCTTGGCGCAGGCACTGTCGGCGGCGGACAGCGCCTCGCGGGCGCGGGACAGCGACGGCTCGGCGTCCGCCTTCGCCTGTTCGGCGGCCTCGGCGGCGTCGCGGGCCTGCTCCAGCCGCTGTTCGGCCAGTTCGACCGCCAGTTCCGCCTCCGAGAGGTCGGCGCGGGCGGCGATTTCCGCCTCCAGGGCCGCACGCTGGGCCTGTTGTTCAGCCAGCCGCTTGGCGAGGCCGGCGGCGCGGGTTTCCAGTTCGGCGGCCTGCCGCTGGGTGGCGGCGCGGCGGGCCTCGTCGGTGGCGACCGCTTCGGTCAGGCGGGTCAGTTCGCGGTCGAGCGCATCGACCTGCTCGCGCGCCTCGGCCAGAGCCTCGGCGGCGGCCTCCTCCAGCATTTCCTCGTCGGCCTGCGCCGCGATCAGGCGGTCGCGTTCGGCCACCAGCCGGGCCAGCGCCTCGTCGGCGTCGGCGGCAAGAGCCTCCTCGCGGCCGAGGTCGCCGGCGATCTGGCGCAGCCGGGCCTCCAGCGTTCGCTGCTGGTCGGCGACGCGCTTTTCCTCTGCGTCGAGCTGTTCACGGGCGATCACCAGCCGTTGCAGGGCGGCAGCCGCGCGCGCCTCGTCCTGGCGCTTGTCGGGCAGGCCGGCAGCGGCCTCCGTACGGCGGGCGGTCAGCTGGTTGACGGCCAGCATGCGGTCGCGCACCTCGGCCTCGGCGGTCGCGAAGGCGGCGTGGGCGCGGGTGCGCTCCTCCTGCGCAGCAAGCCAGCGCAGGTGCCACAGCACAGCCTCCGCCTTGCGGATCTGGTCGGACAGGTTGCGGTAGCGGGCGGCCTGCCGCGCCTGCTTCTTCAGGCTTTGCAGCTGGGTGTCCATCGCCCCGATCACGTCATCAAGACGCGTCAGGTTGGTCTCCGCCGCCTTCAGCCGCAACTCGGCCTCATGCCGGCGGGAATGCAGGCCGGTGATGCCGGCGGCCTCCTCCAGCAGGGCGCGGCGGTCCTGCGGCTTGGCCGAGATGATCTGCGCCACCTTGCCCTGGCTGACCAGCGCCGGGGAACCGGCGCCCGACGCGTTGTCGGCGAACAGCAGCTGGACGTCGCGCGCCCGCACCAGCTTGCCGTTGATGCGGTAGTCAGAGCCGGAGCCGCGCTCGATCCGGCGGGTGATCTCCAGCTCGTCGTGCTCGTTGAAACCTGCCGGCGCCGTGCGCGACCGGTTGTCGACCGCCAGCGTCACCTCGCCCAGATTGCGGGCCGGCCGGCTGGAGGTGCCGCCGAAGATGACGTCGTCCATGTCGTCGCCGCGCATGCGCTTGGCCGACGTCTCGCCCATCACCCAGCGCAGCGCCTCCACCAGATTGGACTTGCCGCAGCCGTTGGGACCGACGATGCCGGTCATGCCGGGTTCGATGACCAGATCCGTGGCATCGACGAAAGACTTGAAACCCGACAGGCGGAGACGCGTGAACTGCACTGGGAAAGAACCTTTGGTGTACTGGGCTTTGAGGAGGTGCGGGCGTTGGAGAACTGTTGCCCCCTCCCCGACCCTCCCCCGCTTCGCGGGAGAGGGTGCCTTATGCGAAGTGGCGGCAGTCCCCTCTCCCGCGTCAGCGGGGGAGGGTTAGGGAGGGGGCAATATGGCTTTGAATGTTGCCGGCGCTTACTTCAACAGCTTGTCGATCGCCTTGGAGAACTCCTCGAACGACTGGGCGCCTTCGATGCGGGCCTTGCCGTCATTGAGGATGAAAGTCGGGGTGGCCTCGACCTTGTACTGGTTCTGGCCGGTCAGGCGGCTGTTCAGGATGGCGTCGGCCAGTTCCTTGTTGGCGAAGCAGGCGTCGATGGTCTCCTGGCTCATGCCGGCCAGCTTGCCGTACTGGGCCAGCGCCTTGGTCGGGTCGGCGGCGCGGCTCCAGGTCGACTGGCTCTTGAACAGCACGTCGGTCAACGGATAGTAGCGCTCGGCAGGCGCACAGTGGGCCAGCATGCTGGCGGTCAGCGCCGCCTGGTCGAAGGGGAAGTCGCGGAAGATCAGCTTCACCTTGCCGGTGTCGATGTAGGCTTCCTTGATCTTCGGCAGGATGTCGGTATGGAAGTGGGCGCAGTGCGGGCAGGTCATCGACGAATAGTCGAGGATCGTCACCGGCGCCTTGGCGTCGCCCATGACGCGATCGGCCATCATCTCCGACACCGGCGGCAGGGTGGCCGCGGCCCGGGCGGCCGACGGAGCCGTCACGGCGGTGCCGATGGCGGCGGTGAAGCCGATGGCCAGAAGGCCGGCCAGCCCGAAGTACCTGCGTCCCAAAATTTTGCGGTTCACTTTGCCCTCGTTCCTACCAGATGTTGACGTATAGACAATCAGGCCCCGGCGCGTCCAGCAGGCCGGCTAGCGCGCCGCCCGTTTCGGCCGCGCCATCAGCGAGCGGCCGAAGCGTTCCAGGGTGGCGCGCAGTTCCTCGTCCTCAATGGTCGCGGTGGTGGTGGTGATGCCGATCTCCTCGTCCATCGTCAGGGCGCGCGGGCGCACCACCGGCGACGGCGTGGACGGCAGGGCCGCGTGGATCAGCTTGATCTTCGCCACCGCGCGATAACCGAAGAAGCTGTTGATGCGCTCAATGATCTGCGGTTCCAGATGCTGCAGCTCCAGCGCGATGGCGCCCATTGCGCGGATGTGCAGGGTCGCCTCCTCGCGCTTGCCGCGGGGAAAGCTGAGCTTGTCGGGGGCGGTGCGCAGCGACAGCTGGTGACCGACGATGGACGGCCAGTCGGTGATCAGCGCGCCGAAGGCAAGCCCGCGCTTGCCCAGCACCTTGCCGGCGACCTCCGGAACGGATTGG
This sequence comes from Azospirillum sp. A1-3, assembly GCF_023806445.1. Lineage (NCBI taxonomy): Bacteria > Pseudomonadati > Pseudomonadota > Alphaproteobacteria > Rhodospirillales > Azospirillaceae > Azospirillum > Azospirillum sp. A1-3. Next base: position 667,564 of record NZ_JAMSLU010000004.1, on the reverse strand, counting down.
CCGATGCGACGCGGTCCGGTCATGCTCTGCGATCACTCCTGTGCGGCACCGGCTGAGGCACCGGTTCCGGGTCATGTGGGATGCCGGCACCCTAGCGCAAGCGTGGGCCGATGCCCAGCTTCCGACCAGAGACCGGACCGGCTCCCTTCCCCAGACGCTCCGGACCCTCTATTTCTTCCCATCATGATTCCAGATTCCACCGAGGCCGCCCGGCGGCTGTTGTCCTGGTACGACCGCCACCGCCGCGACCTGCCCTGGCGCGCCAAGCCGGGGGAGATAGCCGATCCCTATAGAGTCTGGCTGTCGGAGATCATGCTGCAGCAGACGACCGTTCCCGCCGCAGCCCCCTATTTCCGCAACTTCACCGAACGCTGGCCGACCGTCCGCGATCTGGCGGAATCGCCGCTGGACGATCTGCTGGTGGCCTGGGCCGGGCTCGGCTACTACGCGCGGGCGCGCAACCTGCACAAATGCGCCCGCGTGGTGGCGGATGAGCATGGCGGTCGTTTCCCGGACAACGAGGCGGCGCTGCTGGAACTGCCGGGCATCGGCGCCTACACCGCCGCAGCCATCACTTCCATCGCCTTCGGCCGCAAGGCCACCGTGGTGGACGGCAATGTGGAGCGGGTGATCGCCCGCATCTTCGCGGTGGAGGAACCGCTTCCCAATGCCAAGCCGAGCTTACGCCGGCTGGCCGCCACCCTGACGCCGGAGTTTCGTCCCGGCGACTATGCGCAGGCGATGATGGATCTCGGCGCCACCATCTGCACCCCGCGCAAGCCGAAATGCATGCTGTGCCCGTGGGCGGAGTATTGCGAGGCGCGCGCCGCCGGCATCGCCGAAAGCCTGCCGCGCAAGGTGGCCAAGGCGGAGAAGCCGACCCGGCGCGGCGTTGCCTATTGGCTGCTGAACCCCGACGGCGCCGTCCTGCTGCGCCGCCGGGCGGAGGAAGGGCTGCTGGGCGGCATGGCGGAGGTGCCCTCGACATCCTGGGGACCGGAACTGCCCGGCGAGGCGGCGGTGGCGGCGCAGCAGCCCCTGCCCGCCCTCTGGCGCCGGCTGCCGGGTGTGGTCCGCCATACATTCACCCATTTTCACCTGGAGCTTGAGGTGGTCGCGGCGCAGGCCGGGACCGACTGGCGGCAGGCCGACGGAACCTGGGTGCCGGTCGACCGGCTGGGCGATCATGCCCTGCCGTCGGTGATGGTGAAGGTGGTGCGCCACGCCCTTTCCAACGTGTGATAAGGGCTCGCGCAGGATGGAGTGCCGATAAGAATGCTGCGTGCCGTGGTCGCCGTCCTGTTCGTCCTGCTGGCGCTGTGCGGCGAGGTGCTTGCCGCGCCGCCCGAGAAAACAGCGGAGAAGAAGGCGGGGGTTGCGCTGGTGCTGGCGCTCGACGGCTCCGCCTCCATCACCACCGGCGACTTGGAGTTCCAGTTGCAGGGCCATGCCGCCGCCTTCCGCGATCCCGCGGTGGCCGATGCGCTGGCTTCGGCCGGGACACGGGTGACGCTGGCGGCCTATTCGGGGCCGAACAGCCTGCGGGTGCTGATCCCCTGGACGGCGCTGGACAAGCCGGAGGATGCCGGGCGCTTCGCCGACCGGATCGACGCCCTCCCCCGCGGCTTCCAGGGCGACTCGACAGCGATCGGCAGCGCGATCATCGAGGCGGCGAAGCTGTTCGACCACGGCGGCAAGGCGCCGCGGCAGGTGATCGATCTGGTTTCCAACGGCTTTTCCAACAGCGGGATCGATCCGGCCGACGCCCGCGACCGGGTGACGAAGCGCGGAATCATCGTCAACGGCCTCGCCATCCTCGACGAATTCCCCTGGCTGGAGGAGTATTTCGACGAGAGCGTGATCGGCGGGCCGGGCAGCTTCGTGAAGAGCGCCATGGACAGGGACAGCTTCGTCGCCGCCCTGCGGCAGAAGCTGATCCTTGAAATGGTGGCCCTGCCGGATCAAATGCCAAGCCTAAGCGTCGCCACGCGATAGGCGGCCGATAACGATTTGAGGAGCGGGACGAGTGGAGCGCGTCGATTTTCTGGTGGTCGGGGCCGGCATCGCCGGGGCGTCCGCCGCCTATGAGCTGGCCGCACAGGGCCGGGTGCTGGTGCTGGAGCGCGAGTCGCAGCCCGGCTATCACTCGACCGGACGGTCGGCGGCGCTCTACACCCAGACCTACGGCCCGGCGCCGATCCGCGCCCTGACGGTGGCGAGCTGGGACTTCTACACCAACCCGCCCGCCGGCTTCGCCGAGCATGACCTGCTGACCCCGCGCGGCGTCCTCATCATTGGCCGCGAGCATGAGATCGACCGGCTGGACGTGGAATACGAACAGGGCCGGCGGCTCACCCCCTCGGTGGAGCGGTATGACCGCGAGCAGGTTCTGGCCCGCGCCCCCTTCCTGCGTCCGGACTATGTCGCCGGCGGCGTTTGGGAGCCGGACGCCCGCGACATCGACGTGCATGCCCTGCACCATGGCTATCTGCGCAGGCTGAAGGCGCGCGGCGGCCGGGTGGTGACCGATGCGGAGGTGCGGACGCTCACCCGGCAGGATGGGCTGTGGGTGGCGGAAACCAGCGCCGGCAGCTTTGCCGCACCGGTGGTGGTGAACGCCGCCGGCGCCTGGGCGGACGAGTTGGCGAAGCTGGCCGGAGTCGCCACCGTCGGGCTGGTGCCGAAGCGGCGCACCGCCATCACCTTCGATCCGGTGTTCGAGGATCCGGCCGACAAGACCGGGCTGGACGGCTGGCCGATGGTGTCCGACGTGGCCGAGACCTTCTATGTGAAGCCGGATGCCGGCCGGCTGCTGGCCTCCCCCGCCGACCAGACGCCGATCGAGCCCTGCGACGTGCAGCCCGAGGACATCGACGTCGCCGTAACGGTGGACCGGCTGGAGCAGGCCTCGCGCTTCTCCGTTCGCAGATTGGCCCACCGGTGGGCGGGCTTGCGCAGTTTCGTCGCCGACAAGGTGCCGGTGGTGGGTTTCGCGCCGGATGCGGAGGGCTTCTTCTGGCTGGCGGCCCAGGGCGGCTACGGCATCCAGACCGCGCCGGCCATGGGCCGGGTGGCGGCGGGACTGGCCACCGGCCGCGGCCTGCCGGAGGATGTACGGGCATTGGGAGTAGCCGAGTCGGACCTGTCGCCGGCAAGGGCCCGATAAGGCAGGCTATGGTAGCCCGGCATCAGGGCTGAGGAGGCGTGCGATGTCTGTGCGTCTGGTGGCGAAAGGACCTGTGGCACGGAGGGCGCTCGGCGTCGCGGCGCTGGCCGCCGCCGGGGCGCTTGGCGGCTGCGCCAACCCTGCGGCGGACGAGGCGCTGGTGGCGCAGACCGCGCTGATCGGCATGTCCAAGGCGACGCTGCTGTCCTGCGCCGGGGTGCCGGAACGGCAGGCGACCGTCGACAACCGGGAGTTCTTCACCTACCGCAGCTCCCGCATCGTCTCCTACCCCAGCGCGCCGCCCCTCGGCTATTATGGCGGCTGGGGATGGCCCCATTATGGGTACGGCTATGGCTGGCCGTCCTATGGTTATGAAGTCAACAGCTTCGACTGTGAAGCAACTTTCAGTTTGAGAAACGGTGTGGTCGAGCGCGTCGTATATGGCGGCGCCAGCGGCGGCTCCGCGCGACTTGGTCAATGCTATGCCATCGTTCAGAACTGCATGGCGCTGATCCCGCAGCGGACAATTAAACCAAGCCCTTGATTTCCTTGTCCATGCGACAACTCGTCACTGTTGCATAGCTGCTGCAGAAGGAGAGGAAGGGTTGCAGCCCCCCTAGTACCCTTACACGGTGTCTGGTAATAGCTCCATCGGCTGATGCCACAGAACAGCAACAACGCATTGCCTGGAGCAGACCCCATGACCATCCTGTCGCGCGCCGCCGCCGCCCTGCTGGCGACCTCGGCCCTCGTCGCCATCGCTTCCCCGTCGCTCGCTCAGGACTTCAAGGGCAAGTCGGCCGGCGACATCGTCGTCCGTGCGCGCGGCCTGGCCGTGCTGCCGCAGGAAAAGGGCACGATCAACAACTCGGCTCTCGGTGACATCGGGTCGGCCAAGGTCGGCAACGACTACATCCCCGAAGTCGACTTCACCTACTTCTTCACCGACAACATTGCCGCCGAGCTGATCGCCGGCACCAGCCGTCACCGCGTGAAGGGCAACCTGATCGCCGGCGCCGGCGGCGTCACGGAAATCGGCAAGGTGTCGCTGCTGCCGCCGACCCTGACCGTGCAGTACCACTTCATGCCGAAGGAGCGTATCAGCCCGTATGTCGGCGCCGGCGTCAACTACACCCTGTTCTACAATGAGGACGCGGCCGAGAACCCGAACGCGGCCGGCCTGCGCATCACCGACACCAACTATAAGAACCGCTTCGGCTGGGCCCTGCAGGCTGGTGTCGACGTCGCCCTGACCGGCAACTGGTCGCTGAACTTCGACGTCAAGAAGATCTTCCTGAAGACCGACGTGACCGCCAATGCCCGCCTGGGCAACGTCGTCCTGCCGGTCACCTCGAAGGTCACGCTGGACCCGTGGCTGGTCGGCGTCGGCGTCGGCTACCGCTTCTAAGACCGGTTTCCGGAATCAGTTCCGGACATTGGAAGGACGGCCCTCCCCATCCGGGGGAGGCCGTCTTTTTCTTTTTACCATCAGTCTTGCAGATTGTACGGTTATCCCCATGATTCCCCTACGGGGATCAACGGAAGGGAGGCCGTACCGCCATGCATGTTGCAGCCGTATTGAAGCGCAAGGGCAACCGGATCGTCTCCGCCGCGCCGGAAGACAGCGTTGCCGCCGTCACCCGCCTGCTGACCGAACACCGGATCGGCGCCGTGCTGGTGATCGATGAAGACGGGCAACCGGTCGGCATCCTGTCGGAACGCGACGTGGTGCGGGCCGTCGCCCGCGACGGTGCCGGCGCGCTGGACCGGCCGGCGGCAGACCTGATGACGCGGGAGCTGATCACCGGCACCCCCACCGACACCGTCGCCGACATGATGGCGGTGATGACCCAGCGGCGCATCCGCCATGTGCCGATCGTCGAGTCCGGCCGGGTCATCGGCGTGATCAGCATCGGCGACGTGGTGAAGGCCCGCATCGACGATGCCGAACTGGAGGTCGAGTCGCTGCGGGGCTATGTCGCCGGCATGGGGTGAGGCGTTCCACACCGCCTGAAACGCGAAACGACCCGCCGGAGCGCTCCGGCGGGTCGTTTCATTTTGCTCGGGAAGAGCGGGGTCAGGCCGAATGCGACTGCGGGAAGGCCATCGCCGCCTGGGTGCGGTTGCGCACGCCCAGCGACTTGAAGATCGCCGTCATGTGGATCTTCACCGTCCCTTCGGACAGGCCCAGTTCATGGGCGATCTGCTTGTTCGACTTGCCTTCGCGCAGGCGGTCCAGCACCTCGCGCTGACGCTGGGTCAGAAGCTGTTCCAGCTGCGGATCGGTCGGCGGGATCACGCCACCGGCACCGCGGTGATCGGGCTCGATCCCCTCGCGCAGAACCGTCGCCGGCACATAGACGCCGCCGGAGAAGATCAGGTCGAGCGCGCTCAGCATGATCTTCACGCTGGACGATTTCGGGATATAGCCGGCGGCGCCGTTCTCCAGCGCCTCCCGCACGTCTGCCTGTGCCTCCGACGCCGACACGACCACGACCTTGGCGTTCGGCTGCCGCTCGCGCAGCATGCCGATGCCAGAGAAGCCGGGCCAGCCGGGCATGCGCAGGTCCGTCAGGACAAGGTCATAGGCCTCATCCTTCGACGCCGCCATATCCAGAAGCTCGTCGAAATTGCTGGCCTCCGCAAAGGTAGCATTATCGCGAAGCTGCTCAAGCAGACGGCGAAGACCTTCCCGGAACAGGACGTGATCATCACCGATCAGGATCTTCATCGCTCAAACTCCCGAACCATGCCTGCCCCTCCGAAAGACGCCCCAAGGGCTTGAGAAAAGGAGGGGGCTGTCGCCACCCGCATATTCCCTAAAATCCAAAGGATATAGCAGGCACCGGCCGAACGTAATCTCTATTGAGATGTAACACGCAGGGACGAGGACCGACAACCGGAAATTAACTTTTGTCACCGCTCCGATGGCCTAGCGGACGAAGGCAACACTTCCCGGGAGTGATATTTCTAAAGCGCTATGACAATTTTAGGTCAATGTGCGAATGCGTCACTGGATCTTGAAATATCTAAAAAATTAGCCGGCCGGCGCCAATTTCTGGCACCCGACCGGCTTTGAAGTTGCGCGCCCCGGAGGACGATAGGACGCGGATCGACAGGTCTGTTAGAAAGCGGCCTCTTCCAGTTCCATCAGCGGCTTGGCGCCGGCGGCGATGGTGATGAACAGGCTGTTCGTCTGCGGCAGCAGCTTGGTCATGTAGAAGCGAGCGGTCTTGATCTTGGCCTCATAGAAGGCGGCATTGCCCTCCCCGGCCGCGAGCTTGGCCTGCGCCTTCTCCACCATGGTCAGCCAGCTCCAGCCGAGCGCCACCAGACCGAACAGGCGCAGATAGTCGCTGGCGGCGGCACCGGCCTCCTCCGGATCCTTCAGGCCCTTCTGGGCGATCAGGGCGGTGGCCTGCTGCAGCTTGGCGAAGGCCTTGGACAGCGGCATCACGAACTCGCCCAGCTCGTCCTTCTCCATCGCCGCCTCAATGTCGCGGCCGACGGGGTGGAAGAAGTGGCGCAGCAGCCGGCCGATGTCCTGCGGCAGCTTGCGGCCGACGAGGTCGAGCGCCTGGATGCCATTGGTACCTTCATAGATCTGGCAGATGCGGGCGTCGCGGACATACTGCTCGACGCCGGTCTCCCAGATGAAGCCGTGGCCGCCATGGACCTGCACGGCGATGTTGGCCGAATCGAAACCGATGTCGGTGAACAGTGCCTTGACGATCGGCGTCATCAACTGGACGAACTCGTCGGCGTCGCGGCGGGTGCGGGCGTCGGCGTGCTTTTCCGCCACGTCGAGCTTGTAGGCCGTCAGGGCGCCCAGGGCGCGCGCACCTTCGGTGAAGGCGCGGGCGGTCAGCAGGTTCTTGCGCACGTCCGGGTGGACGATGATCGGATCGGCCGGCTTGTCCGGCGCCTTCACCCCCGACAGCGACCGGCCCTGGAGCCGCTCGCGGGCGTATTTGACGGCGTTCTGGTACGACACCTCGGCCAGCCCCAGCCCCTGGATGCCCACGGCCAGACGGGCCGCGTTCATCATCACGAACATGGCGCGCATGCCCTTGTGCGGCTCGCCGACCAGCCAGCCGGTGGCGTCCTCGAAGTTCATGACGCAAGTCGAGGACGCCTTGATGCCCATCTTGTGCTCGATGGAGCCGCAGGCGACGCCGTTGCGCGCGCCCGGCGTGCCGTCGGCGTTCGGCATGAACTTCGGCACCAGGAACAGGCTGATGCCGCGGGTGCCGGCCGGGGCGTCCGGCAGACGGGCCAGCACCAGATGCAGGATGTTCTCGGTCAGGTCATGCTCGCCGGCCGAGATGAAGATCTTGGTGCCGGTGACCTTGTAGCCGCCCTCGCCGTCCGGCACCGCCTTGGTACGGATGATGCCGAGGTCGGTGCCGCAATGCGGCTCGGTCAGGCACATGGTGCCGGACCAGGTGCCGTCGACCAGCTTGGGCAGGAAACGCTGCTTCAGCTCGTCCGAGCCGTACATCGCCAGGGCGTTGTAGGCGCCGAGCGACAAGCCGGGATACATGCCGAAGCTGAGGTTGGCGGAGCAGATGAACTCCTCCAGCATGATGTTGACCAGCTTCGGCAGCCCCTGCCCGCCATAGGCCGGATCGCAGGCCAGACCCTGCCAGCCGGCGGCGATGTAGGTGTCGTAGGCCTCCTTGAAGCCCTTGGGCGTGCGGACCTCGCCATTCTCGAACCGGCAGCCTTCGCCGTCGCCGGACTGGTTCAGCGGGAACAGCACCTCCTCGCAGAGCTTGGCGCCTTCCTCCAGCACCTGGCCGACGAGTTCCGGCGTGGCGTCCTCGTAACCCGGCAGGGCCGACAGCTTGTCCAGCCCGACGATCTCGTCCAGGACGAAGCGCACATCCTCAAGCGGAGCCTTGTAGATCGGCATCTCTCGTTCCTCCCCCTCAGTTCCGCAGCGGCTTGCCGGTGAGCAGCATGTGCTCGATCCGGTCGATGGTGCCGCCGGTGCGCACCAGACCCATGAACGCCTCGCGCTCCAGCCGCAGGACATGGTCCTCGCCGACCGGCTTGGAGATGTCGGCCTCCTCGCCACCGCTCAGCACTTCGGCCAGGGCGGCGCAGACCACCTTGTCGTGCGGCGTGACCTTGCCCTGCAGGGCGAAGCCTTCCACCGCCAACTCCATCGCCGCCTGGGCGCTGGGGCCGGGCAGGACATAGGCCGTGGTCTTCTCCGGCGGGGTATAATCGGCCGCCAGTTCCAGCGCCTTGGCCTTGGCGTCGGCCAGCAGGCGGTCGCGGTTCATGGTGATGCCGTCGGTGGCGCGGAAATACAGCAGCTCCTTGGCCTCGGCCGCCGACTTGGCGACGGTGGCGGTGCTGATGATCTCGAAGGCCTTGGCGATGCCAGGCATCGGCCCGCGGGGCGCCTTCGGGTTGGCCTGATGGCGGGCCAGCATCTCGGTGCAGCCGCCCCAGGCCGGGATCAGGCCGACGCCGACCTCAACGAGGCCGACATAGGTCTCGGCATGGGCCTGGACATGGTCGGAATGCAGCAGGATCTCGCAGCCGCCGCCCAATGCCATGCCGCTGGGCGCCGCCACCACCGGGAAGGGGGCGTATTTCAGCGCGCGGTAGGTGCGCTGGCCGCCCTCCACCATCTCCTCGATCTGCGGCCACAGGCCGATGTTCAGCGCGAACAGTGCAAGGCCCAGATTGGCGCCGACCGAGAAATTATCCGCCTCATTGTGGATGACCAGCGCCTTCCAGTCGCCTTTGCCGTCGCCGATCAGGCGCATGGCCTTCTCGTAGGCGGCCATGATGTCGGCATCGACCGCGTTCATCTTGCTGGTGAACTCGACGCACAGCACTCCGTCGCCGATGTCCCACAGGCTGGCGGAGCCGTTCTTCCACACCGGCTTGCCGGCGGCGCGCTTGATGTCGGACAGCAGCAGCACGCCGTCCGGACGCACCACCGTGTCATAGACGCCGGCGGTGGTCAGGTGCTGGAGCTTGCCGCCCTCGACCCGGTAGAAGGGGCGGCCGGCGGCGGTCTCGACCAGGGCCGGAACCGGAATGCCTTCCGAGCGGCACAGCTCGGCGAACCACTCGGTGCCCAGCCGGTCGATCAGCTCGAACGGACCCTGCTTCCAGTTGTAGCCAAGGCGCATGCCCTCATCGACGGCGACGATGCTGTCGGCGATCTCCGGCACCAGGCTGGCGGCGTAGGCCAGCGTCTGCGCCAGGACGCGGCGGGCGAAACGGCCGCCCTTGTCCGGGTGCTCGCACAGCTTGCGCAGGTCGCGGCCGGCGGCGGACACGCTGTCCAGCCGGGCCTTCTCCGACGGGGCGTATTCACCGGTCTGCAGGTCGACCGACTCCTTCACCTTGCCGCCGCCGGCCTTGTTGATGCGGTAGAAGCCGCCCTTGCCCTTGCGGCCGGTATAACCGTCCGCAATCATCTTGGTGATGACCGGGTGTTCGCGCATCTGGCCGCGATAGGCGTCGCCCGCCGGCAGGGTGGCCGACATGCTCTTGGCGATGTGCGGCATCAGGTCCAGCCCGACGAGGTCCATCAGGCCGAAGACGCCGGTCTTGGGGATGCCCATCGGACGGCCGCCGACGGCGTCCGCCTCCTCCACCGTCAGGCCCAGATCGACCGCGGCATTCACCGCCGCCTGGATCCAGAAGACGCCGATGCGGTTGGCGATGAAGCCCGGCGTGTCCTTGCAGTGGACGACACCCTTGCCGAGACGGCGGTCGCCGACGTCGGCGATGGCGGCCAGCGCATCGGCGCGGGTGGCGGCGCCGCCGACGATCTCCAGCAGCCGCATGTAGCGCGGCGGGTTGAAGAAGTGGGTGATGAGGAAGTCCTTGGCGAACTGCTCGCTCTGGCCTTCGGTCAGCACCGCCAGCGGGATGGTGGAGGTGTTGGACGACACCACCGAGCCCGCCTTGCGCACCGGATCGATACGCTTGTACAGGTCGGCCTTGATCGCCGGGTTCTCGACGATGGCCTCGACGATCCAGTCGACGTCGGCCAGCAGGGTCAGGTCGTCCTCAAGATTGCCGGGTGTGATCAGCTTGGCGTTCTTGGGATGCATGAAGGGGGCCGGATCGGTCTTCAGCATCTTCGCCACGGCACCCTTGGCGATGGCGCTGCGGTCGGCACCCTCCTTGGCCGGGATGTCGAGCAGGACGCAGGGGATGCCGGCGTTGGCGAAATGGGCGGCGATGCCGGCGCCCATCACGCCCGCACCGATCACGGCGGCGCGTTCGATCTTCATGGTCGTTTCCTCCCCGATCCCGTTCGTCAGACCGCTTCCAGGATGGTGGCGATGCCCTGACCGCCGCCGATGCACTGGGTGGCCAGCGCGAACTGCTTGCCTTCGCGCTTCAGCAGGGCCGCGGCCTTGCCGGTGATGCGGGCGCCGGTGGCTCCCAGCGGGTGGCCGAGCGCCAGCGCGCCGCCGTCCGGGTTGATGCGCGACGGGTCGATGTCGAGGTCGCGCATGCAGGCGATGGCCTGGGACGAGAAGGCCTCGTTGATCTCGATGATGTCGATGTCGTTGATCGACAGCCCGGCGCGGGCCAGCGCCTTGCGGGTCGCCGGGACCGGCCCCAGCCCCATCAGCTCCGGCGCGCAGCCGGCGACGGCGACCGAGCGGATCTTCGCCAGGATCGGCAGGCCGTTGGCGCGGGCATACTCCTCCGTCGTCACCAGAACGACCGAAGCGCCGTCGGTGAGCGGCGAGGAGGTGCCGGCGGTCACCGTACCGTCGGCGATGAAGGCGGGCTTCAGGCCCGACAGCCCTTCGGCGGTGGTGCCGGGACGGATGCAGCCGTCCTTGTCGACGAGACCGGCCGGGGTCTGGATGCCGACGATCTCGTCAGCCATGCGGCCGGCGGCCTGGGCCTCCGCCGCCTTGGCGTGGGACGCGACGGCCAGCGCCTCCTGCTCGGCGCGGGAGATGGCGTATTTGCGGGCGACGTTTTCCGCCGTGATGCCCATGGAGCAGTAGGCTTCCGGATAGGAGGCCTTCAGCGCCGGGTTCGGCATCGGGTTGAAGCCCATGATCGGCACGCGGGTCATCGACTCGACGCCGCCGCAGATGAACACCTCGCCGGCGCCCATCTGGATGGCGCCCGCCGCCTGATGGATCGACTGCATGGAGGAGCCGCAATAGCGGTTGACCGTGGTGGCCGCCGCGGTCTGCGGCAGCTTGGCCAGGAAGGAGATGCTGCGGGCGACGTTCAGCCCCTGCTCACCCTCGGGGAAGGAGCAGCCGACGATCACATCCTCGATGTCGTCGGTCTTCAAGCCGGTGCGCTCCACCAGCGCCGCGATGACGCGGGCCAGCAGATCGTCGGGGCGGACCTTGGTCAGCTCGCCCTTGTGGGCGAAGGCGAAGGGCGAACGGGCATAACCGGCGATGACGACCGACTTCATGAGTGCTTCTCCTCCATGTCCTGCGTCTCCGTGATGCCGTTGCGGCGAAGATGCTCGGAGATCTGGGTGTCGATGGTGCACAGCTCCGACAGTGTCTGTTTGACGTCGGCGAGCTGCTGTTCAAGCGCGGAAATCCGCCGGCGCGCGATCGTGCGCATGTAGCGCATCTGTTCGATCTGGGCGTCGTCGGTGTCGTAGAGGTTCAGGAAATCCTTGATCTCGGCGAGGCTGAAGCCCAGCCGCTTGCCCCGGCAGATCAGCGCCAGCCGGGCGCGGTCGCGGTGGCCATAGACGCGGGCGCTGCCGATCCGCTCGGGCGACAGCAGTCCCTCATCCTCGTAATGGCGGATGGTGCGGTGGGTCAGACCGAACTCCCCGGCCAGTTCGCCGATGGCGAGGCGCGGGCCGGACATCAGGTCGTCGCCCGCATCCTCCCCGCCGTCCATCATGCCCTTGCCGACCGAAAGCCGATCCACGCTGTCCGCTCCCTTCCCTGACGTTTACGTAAAGGTAAGGTAGGTGCCGCTTGCTGTCAACAGACTTGTTGACCATGCAAACCAGTTTGCCGAACCGCCTGGAAAACTGGTTGGCCGGAACTGTTCAGTCACTAACGGGTGCGGCGCGCCCGCGCAGTGACAGGATGCCACGCCCCCGCACGGGTGGCGGCTGTGGCAGGCTTTGCGGTGAGCGGACGCATCCGCCCATCTCCCTGGTCGATATGGGGATGGGGTGCGGCGCCGGACAGACGGCCAGAAGGCCGCGACAAATTTCAAGGTTTTTGGAAAATCGGGACAGGGGACAGGAGACAACCCATGTCGGCGCGCGCCATCGTATCGTTGGGCGTCTGGATACTGGCCATGGTGCTGATCGGCACCATGACGGTCGGCCTTGCACTGGCCTTCTACCTGCTGCTGACCCTGTGCTTCGCGGTGGTGGTCGCGGCCCTGACCCTGCTCGCCCGCCGGCGGGAGCACCACCGGGGCGAGCAGAGCTATCTTTAAACTTTCAAGGCCTTAGGCATTTGAGGCGGACGGTGGCGCCGTTGCCGGCCCCCGTCCGCCTTGCCTGCGTCACTCCGGCAGCACGCGCAGCCGGGATGCGGCGGTGCGGGCGGACAGGTGGGGACGCTGCAGGTCCTGAACCTGGGCGCCGGGGACCGCGAAGTCGCCAGGGGTCACGGCGCGGACCAGATAGACCAGCCGGAAGCGGGGGGCCGCCTTCGGCAGGTCAACCGCCGCCAGGAAGCGGTCGTCGCGGAACTCGACATTGCGGACGGCCGACAGGTCGCCCAGCCAGGACAGCTTGCCGAGCTGACCGCTGTTGGCAAGGCGGACATTCTCGATCTCGAAGCCGGCCGGCAGCGGATCGCTGACCAGCACCGAATGGTCGAGCGGATCGCCGGCCTCGCCCTCCAGGGTCACCACCAGCAGGTCGTTGTGGCGGATGCCGGCCGGATCGACCGGACGGCCGGCCATGTCGAACAGGCGGCGGCGGATGGTCATCCCCTGCTCCTCCGCGCCGGCCGGCTGGTCGGGCACGCCGGCGACCGACACAGTCTGCCGGACCTCACCGCCGAGATTGCGGATGGCGGTCGGGGCGGCCGGGTCGACGGGCAGGATCTGCGGCTTGGCGTTCTCCACCGTCTGGTCGCCGATGGCGAGCTTCATCGGCGCCGCGCGGTCGAACACCGCTTTGGACGCCAGCAGCAGCCAGGCCTGCTCCTGCGGGTTGGTAGTGCGGACGGCGGCGAAGGTCTTGGCCACCCGGTCAGCCGCCTGGAAGATGCGGTCACGGTCCACCGCCCCGCTTTCGGCCATCAGCACCACCACGCCGGCCTCGTCGCGCAGGGAGGAGCCCTGGTCACGCAGGCTGGCGGTGACCATGCGGGCGCCGGTCAGCTTGGAGAAGGCCTCCGTCGCCCCCGGCTGGTCGCCCAGCACGGCCGTGGCGGCGGCGATCTGCGCCCGGCCGAAGTCGGTCTGCAGCCGGTCCCAGTAGTTCTCGCGGAAATAACGCACGGCGCCGGCGTCGATCATCTTCGCCCGCGCCAGCACATAGAGCGCATAGGCGCGGCCCGGCAGGTCGGCGGTCTCGACCCAGGCGTTGTCGATGGCCTGCTTCAGCCAGTCCAGCCCCTTGCGATAGGGCTGGTCGGGGACGCGGTAGCCGGCCGCCTTGGCACGGCCCAGCACATCGACGGCGTAGGCGGTCAGCCAGGGATCGAGTTCCCCCTTCGGCGACCAAGCGGCGAAGGCGCCGTCAATTCTCTGGAAGGTCAGCAGCCGGTCGACGCTGCGTTGGACACGGGCCTTGATGCGGTCCTCCGGCGCGATACCGAGGCCGGCGGCGACGTCGCTCATCGACAGCAGCGGCAGGATGCGGCTGGCGGTCTGCTCCGCCCCGCCCGCTGCCGCACGGTCGAGCGCGAAGAGAAGACCCGCCACGTCGAGGTCCGGCAGGGGTGCGACGACCGCGCCGACCGACAGGGTTTCCGGCCGCAGGCCGGCGGTGATGTCGGCGGGAATGGTCAGGCTCTTGTCGGTCGGCAGCGCGGCGGTGTTGCGGCGCGACACCGGCGGCGTTGCCGGGCGGACGGTCACGTCCCAGCGGCGGGTGACGCGGACGCCCTCCGGACCGGTGACATCGAGCGTGACATGGCCCGATCCGACCCCGGTGGCGGTCAGCACCCGGCCGGCGGTCGCCCGCTTGCCGCGCGCCAGCTTCGGAACGGCCAGTTCGTTGCCGGACTCCGACTGGGCGATGGTGACGGCGCCCTCCGCGGTCAGGGTCATGGTGTAATCGCCGGACGGGCCGTTCAGGTTGTCGAGCGACAGCAGGACCTGCGCCGAGTCGCCGGGGGCGAGGAAGCGCGGCAGCACGGCGTCGGCGACGACCGGATCGCGGACCAGCATCTGGCTTTCGGCATGGCCGATCCGTCCCTCGCTCCAGGCGACGGCCATCAGGCGCAGGCGGCCCTGGAAGTCGGGAAGATCGAAGGGAATGGCGATCTTGCCGTCGGCCCCGACGGTCTGGATGCCGGAATAGAGCGAGACCACCCGTTCCGACTTGGGCGGTACCAGCCCGGCGATCTGGCGCAGGCGCGGCGTCGGCTGGGCCGGCGGACGGGCGGCGTCCAGGCTGGCCGGATCGATCAGGCGGCCGTAGGAGTCGCGCAGTTCCACCCTGAGCGGACGCTTGCGCAGATAATGGCGGGCCGGATCGGGCGAGGGCTGGTCGGTCAGCTGCATCACCGATTCGTCGACGGCGGCGAGCGTGACGAAGGCCTGCTTGCCCTCGGCGACGCCGTCCACCGTGATGTCGGCGGTCATGGCGCGGCGCGGCTCCGTCTCCGCCGGGGCGGAGAGGCGGACGTCGAGGGTACGCGGGGCCTTGTCCATCGCCAGCCACGCAAGGCCGACGGCGCGGCGCGGCGGCTTCTTCGACTGTGGGTCGGAGGTGGCGAAGGCGGTCGCCAGCACATGGGCGCCGCTGGTCCAGCCCTGCCCGACCGGGATTTCCAGGAACGCGCCCTGAGTGCCAATGGCGCGGGTGACGGCATAGGAGACGCCACGGTCGGCCACGGCGACCAGAACCTGACTGTCATAGGGCGGCTTGACGAAGACCCAGGCGCTTTCACCGGCGCGGTAGGCCGGCATCATCACCGAGACATCGACGGAATCCGGCCGCTCGCCGGCGGTCGGAGTCATCCACCAGCCGGCGGCGAAGCGGAAGCTGCTGGCGACGCCGGTCTTGGGATCGAACACCTCCAGCCGGTAACGGCCGGCGGTCACCGGGGTTTCGACCGGGACGGGCGCGCCAGCCTGGGCCGACAGCGAACCGCCGGTCACCCGCTGGTCCTTCACCGTGACCTTGTAGTCCCAGCGGCCGTTGGCCTCGTACCAGGAGTAATCATACTCCTCCTCGAACAGCTCGTAGGAGAGGTCGGGGTGGTCGGTCGGCTTGCCATCCGGACCGACGGCGATGACGTCGAAGCCGGCGGTCGCCCCCTCCGGCACGCCGTCGCCTTCGAAGCGCGGCTTGATGCCGATGGCGAAGGACTGGTGGCGCACCGGCAGCACGAAGTCGCGGCCGACCGGTCGGCCGCCGAGGTCGAACAGGGTGGCGCGCACCACCGCCTCCAGCGGGCGGGTGCTGTCGGGCGGGCGCGGCAGCTTGACCTTCAGGCGGGCCGAACCGTTGGAATCGGTGATGAAGCCCGGCAGATCGGCGCGGGCCGGCTTCACGTCCTCCTGCACCAGACCGAAATGATAGCCCGGCAGGTTGGGATAGGGGTTGGCGGCGGCGCGCAGCGTCACCGTCAGCTCCCCCGGCAAGCCGGAGGCCGGCGCGCCATAAAGATAGTGGCTGTCGAGCGCGATGTCGGCCTCGCCGTCGGACGCCAGCACCGTCGTCGGGGAGGCGAGCGCCACGTCCAGCCGCGGCGGCACGAAATCCTCCAGCAGGAACTCGGCCTTGCCGATGGCCGGGCCGTCCGGCTCGGCATGGGCGGTGACGATCCAGTTGCCGGGATAGGCGTTCATCGGCAGGTCGATGCGGGTGGCATAGCCGCCGGCCCCGCTGTCGGTCAGGCCGCGCCGCTCCACCTCGAAACCGTCGGGCCGCAGGACGCGGATGGTCAGCTGCTTGCCGGCGGGCGGCGGGTTCAGGTCGGCGTCGCGCAGCAGCGCGGTCAGCTGCACCGTCTCGCCCGGCCGGTAGATGCCGCGCTCGGTGTAGAGATAGGCGTCGAGGCCATTGGCTGCCGGGCGGACGACGGTGGCGGGCTTGTCCGGCGTTTCGGCCGGCGGGGCTCCGCCGGCGGTCAGGTCGAGAACGGCGAAGTCGCCGTCGCCGCGCGCGGCGAACAGCGCCTGCACCGGCTCCGTCCCGGCGGCGCGCAGGGCCGCGAGGTCGAAGCGGCCCAGCCCATCCTCGCCGGTCTGGACGCGGCCCAGCTCGGTGCCGTTGCGGGCGACCAGACGCAGTTCCACCCCGGCGGCCGGCGCGGCGCTCTGGACGGAACGGGCGAAGACCACCAGCGAATCCTCGCCGAGGATGGTGTTGAGGCCGAGGTCGGAGACGACGAACCACTGGGTCGCCTTGCGGTCCCAGCCGCCCGGCTTGATCTCGTCGGCGCCGGCGACGGCGACATAGACGCCCGGCTCCAGCTTGCCCAGCACGGCGTCGATCGGGAAGGCGGTGGTGACGGTGCGGTTCGGCTGGTTGCCGATGCCGATCTCGCCGCGCCACACCTCCTGGCCCGACTTGTCCAGGATCTCGCCGATGTCGTAATCGGTCATCTGCTGGGTGATGCGGCCGAAATAGATCTTCTCGACCAGCGCGCGGTCGGCGATGCGCAGCACCTGCAGCTTCGCCCGGTCCAGGTTGATCGAGCGCAGCGGCAGGCCGTCCGACCCCACGCGCGGCAGGATGTAGCCGGCGCCGCGGAAGGCGAGCGAGGGCTTGCGGTTGGGCACCTGCACCTCGCGGGTGTCGGCCGCCGGCAGCCGCTTGCCGTCGGCGCCGGGAAGCCCGTCCTTCAGCGTGACGCGGTAGGTCTCGCCATGGTGCAGCCCCTCCACGCAGAGCGTGCGGTCGCGGGCGATGGCGGCGCCGTCCACCGCCGGCTCCACCGCGACATAGTCGCGGTAGTTGACGGCGCGCGAACGCTCCAGCCGGTCGGTGAAGGTGAAGCAGGCCTGCGGCGTATCGCGCTCCGCCACCACCTCGACGCTGGAGACGCCGAAGGGCACCGGCTCGGCCGGGGGATCGGCGGCGAGGGTCTGGGATGCGGTGAACGTGCCGGAGCACGCGACAAGAACGGCACAGACACGCGCCAGCGCACGCAACATTCTGGACAGGCCCCAATTCCGCGGGTGGGTCCGGAAGCACGCGGCCGGGGACAGCCCTGGCGTCGGCTCGGACCTGGACAAAACCGGCGCGGAGTATGCCCAAGCGGCGGGGGTTTCGCCATGGCTTTGCGGCACCGCCGCGAAGATCGCCCAGGTTGCGGGCCGGATCGGCAACGGACCTGTGGATCAGGCCGCGAATTCCAGGGTGATCTGGCTGCCCTGCCCGGGGCGGCTGTCGATGCGGAGGCTGCCGCCATGCGCCTCGATCAGCGACTTGACGATGGGCAGGCCGAGACCGGTGCCGCGGCCGGGATGGGTGGTGAGGGCGGAGGTCTGGCCGAAGGGGATGGAGGCTTGGCGCAGTTCCTCCGCCGTCATGCCGATGCCGTTGTCGGTGACGCGGACGATGCAGCGGCCATGGACCCCACGCCCGATGCTGACCAGCACGCGCCCGTTCTCCGGGGTGAATTTCAGGGCGTTGCCCAGCAGGTTCAGCAGCATCTGCTTCAGCGCCCGCTCGTCCGCCCGCACCAGGGTCGGGGCCGGCGGGCGGTTGATCTCCAGCCGGATCGACTTCTGCTCCGCCTGGGGGGTAACGATGCGGATGGCCCATTCGGCGGCTGCGACGGGGTCGACATCCTCCATCAGCAGGGCGAACTTGCCGGCCTGGAGCCGCGACAGATCCAGGATGTCGTCGATCAGCGTCAGCAGATGCTGACCTGAAGCGTGGATGTCGCCGGCATAGTCGGCATAGCGGTCGCCGGCGTCCGGCCCGAACATCCGGTCCTTGATGATCTCGGAAAAGCCGATGATGGCGTTCAGCGGCGTCCGCAGTTCGTGGCTGACGCGGGCCAGGAAATCGCGGTTGACCGCCAGCGCCGCCGCCAGCCGTTCGGCGTTGCGGTGCTGGACCAGCAGCAGGGCGGCAACCAGCAGGACCGAGACGCTGAGCAGGACGGCGATGATCCGCATCTGCCTGCGGAAACCGGCGACCGCAGCCTCGAGGTCGGTCACGGCGATGCCGACGCTGAGGATCAGCGGATAGCCTTCCACCGGCCGGTAGGCGTAAGCGCGCCGGAAACCGTCGGCGATGCTGTCCTGCCAGTAGATGCCGGTCGGCGACCGCCGCGCCGCCTCCCACAGGGCCGAGCCGGAAATGGACAGCCCGATGGCGTCGTGCCCGTCCTTGGAGCCGCGGGCGCGGATGATCCGGTCCAGCCCGACCAGGGTCACCACCCCGTTCCGGCCGACATCGGCCTGCCGGTAGAAGCCCGAGAGAAAGCTGGGATCGACGTTGGCGACCACCACCCCGGCAAAGCCGCCCGCCGCATCGTTCAACCGGCGGGACAGGCGCAGCAGCGGCCGGCCGGCCGCCGATCCGGCGGAGGGCGGACCGACCGTCATCCGGTCCCGCCCCTCCATCCGGTGGTAGGCGAGCAGGGCCTCGTCCTCCAGCTTTTCGGGAGGCCCGCTTCCCAGGCTGTGGAAGAGTTGGGCGCCGCTGGGGCCGAAGACCGAGACGTGATGGATCAGCGCAGTGTCATAGAGCCCGTCGTCGGCGATGCGCCGGGCACGGGCCAGCCCGCCATCGGCATAGCGTTCGGCGAAGGAGCGGAGCGTGGTGTCGACATCGTGCAGGGTGCGGCTGGTGCTGCTTTCATAGGCGCGCGCCGTCGCCTCGGCATTCACCAGCGCATCCCGCGTCTGGGTTTCCAGCATGGAGGCGGCCATCACGACGTAGCCGACCCACACCCCGGCAATGGCCAGGGCCGCCGCCGTCAGGACGCCAATCCGGAAAGATGGGGCCCGGAAAAATGGGCTCCGGAAGGACGGCGTCCTGAGAGAGGGGAACCGAAAGGTCGGGAGTCGTGGCATGACCTGCGCTCCGCCGTTCCACCGGCCCCCGCACCGGCCCGCGCCTTCGGCGGAGATCGGTGGGGGTGGAGCCGATCATCGCGCCGATCGGTTAAGACTTGTCAAATATCCGAACAGTTGGCCTATGAAATATTGATATGCACGAAGTTCTATCGAGACACGAAACGATTCCGCAGCCGCTCGATGGCGGTGTCGAGCACTTCGTCCTTCTTGGAGAAGCAGAAGCGCACGACGTTGGTCGGCGCGTTCTCCACGAAAAAGGCGCTGACGGGGATGGCGGCGACCTTCGCCTCGGCCACCAGCCAGCGGCAGAAGGCCTGATCGTCGCCGTCGAAGCCGAAGCGGGAAATGTCGGCGGCGACGAAATAGGTGCCGGCGCTGGGCAGCACGTCGAAACCGACCGCGGCGAGGCCGGCCGACAGCCGGTCGCGCTTGGCCTGCAGCCCGGCGGCGAGCCCGGTGAAATAGCCCTCCTCCTTGCCCAGCCCGAAGGCGACGGCGGTCTGGAGGTTGGGCGGGGTGGTGAAGGTCAGGAACTGGTGCGCCTTCGCCACCGGCTGCAGCAGATGCG
Organism: Azospirillum sp. A1-3; assembly: GCF_023806445.1. Taxonomy (NCBI): domain Bacteria; kingdom Pseudomonadati; phylum Pseudomonadota; class Alphaproteobacteria; order Rhodospirillales; family Azospirillaceae; genus Azospirillum; species Azospirillum sp. A1-3. The sequence continues at coordinate 647,666 of NZ_JAMSLU010000004.1, read as the reverse complement.
AGGCGGCGGTGACATAGCCGACCTTCCAGCCGGTCAGCGAGAAGGTCTTGCCGGCCGAGCCGATCTTCAGGCAGCGGTCGCGCATGCCGGGCAGGGTCATCAACGGGATGTGGCGGCGGCCGTCGAAGACGATGTGCTCGTACACCTCGTCGCAGACGGCCAGCGCGTCGTGGCGCTGCACGAACTCGGCGATCAACTCCAGCTCCGCCCGGTCGAACACCTTGGCGGCGGGGTTCAGCGGGTCGTTGATCAGCACCAGCTTGGTGCGGGGGGAGAAGGCGGCCTCCAGGTCGGCGCGGCTGAAGCTCCAGTCCGGCGCCTTCAGCGAGACGAAGCGCGGAACGCCGCCGGCCAGCCGGACGATCGGCAGGTAGCTGTCGTACATCGGCTGGAACAGCACCACCTCGTCGCCCGGATTGATCAGGCCGAGCAGGCAGGCGGTCAGCGCCTCGGTCGCGCCGGAGGTGACCATCGTCTCGGTCTTCCAGTCGATTTCGAGGCCATAGAAGCGGCCGGCGTGGGCGGCCAGGGACTGACGCAGGTCGGGGGTGCCCATCATCGACGGATACTGGTTCCACCCGTTGAGGAGCGCGTCGGCCGCGGTCTGCAGCACGTCGGCCGGCCCGCGGTCGTCGGGGAACCCCTGGCCCAGGTTGATCGCGCCATGCTCCTCCGACAGGCGGGACATGACCTCGAAAATGGTGGTGCCATAGCTGGACAGGAGCGCGTTGCCCGACTTCACCGGAAGACCTCCTCATGCGAACGGACGCACAAGATGGCTGCTGCGGGGCGACGCTGTCCAGTGCCCGCTTCCGCAGGGCAGACCGCGGGCGGGCGGCAGGGCGACCGGTGAGGGACCAACGAATCTTGCAGAGCCGTATGAAGCGACCGAGACGGCCATGGTATGGACGTTGCATACTCAGGTACGTTTTTTGTCCCAAGGAGTGAAGGTCCGATGTCATTGTTCTCCCGCTGCCGCGGCGCCGCCTTGTCGGCTCTGCTCCTGTTCGGGCTGAATGGCCCTCTTCAGGCCGCGGAGCCGATCAAGGTCAAGGTGTTCGTCGGCTCGATGTTCGAGATCGGCAAGAACACCGGGGACCGCGCCGGCGAGTTCCAACACTGGTACGAACGCTACTGGCAAACGGCCGAGCCCATCACGGTGAAGGGCGCGCTGAATCCGGTCTACTGCAACGCCGACGGCGTGTGCGGGTCGGTGCTGGGCATGGGCAAAGTCAGCTCCTCCGCCTCGATGCAGGCGATCCTGCTGAATCCGCAGCTCGACCTGTCGCAAGCCTATATTCTGGTCACCGGCGTGGCCGGCACCCCGCCGTCACGCGGCACCATCGGCGAAGTGAACTGGGCGACCTGGGTGGTCGACTATGATCTGGGCCACCGCTGGGCACCGGAGGAAGGCAAGCCGGGCGAGCCGACCTTCATGCCGCGCAAGGGCTACGAAGCGGTGCGGCTGTTCCCGATGAACCCGGCGCTGGTGTCCTGGGCCATGCGCCTGACCGCCGACACGCCGCTGAAGGACAGCGACTCCGCCCGTGCCTACCGCAAGCGCTATCCGCAGGAAACCGCGCAGCGTGCTCCTTTTGTGGGCACCGGCACGCACATGACCGGCGATACTTTCTTCCACGGTCCCGGCATGTCGGCCCAGGCGCAGTACATCGCCAAGCTCTACGGTGCGGACGACTATGTCATCACCGAGATGGAGGCGGCGGCAATCACGCTGGTCATCAAGCGGCTGCAAGGCTCCGACCGGGTGATGAGCCTGCGCGGCGCCGTCAATTTCGACCAGGGCAACCCGAACGAGACCACGCTCCAGCATCTGGACCCGAAACCCGGCGAGACCGCCGGCGGCTTCGCCGAAACGGTGGAGAATGTGGAACTCGTCGGGTCACGCATGGTCGACCACATCGTCGGCCACTGGGACCAGTGGAAGGACGGCGTTCCGGCCCTGTCGGCACCGTAATAAGGGGGCACCGGAAGCATCGTTTGGCAGTCCGCCCGCCCGAAAAGCGCGGGCGGATCAGCCGCCGTGCATCTTGCGCAGGCGGCGGGCGCGCAGCTTGTGGCGGATGCGCTCGACCGGGCTGAACATGCGGGGATAGCGGCGCTTGGACCGCACGAACAGACGGCGGGCGTCGGCGGAGTTGCGCAGCACCAGCACGCCGCCCAGCAGCATCACCGGCAGCCCGCCCGGACCGGGCAAGGGGGCGAGCAGAATGCCAAGCAGGATGATGGTGCATCCGGCGCCGATCAGGGCCAGCTGACGCACGCGCGCGAAAGACAGCGTCTGGGCGGTATCGGGAGGACTCATCTGCGGTTCGCCAGGCTCCATGCTTTGCGTACGCCTGCATATGGGTCGAGAGGGGCGGGTCGAAAAGGGGGCCCACTCCTTTGCGGAAACCGGCTCCCTTTCCCAGGGCCGGAATGGACGATCCTCAATGCAGCGTGCGCGCCGGTTCCGGCGGCGCACTTCGCAGGCGGGCGGGGTCGAGGCGGCTGAGGGCGGCGTCGCGTTCCGCCGGTTTCGGCTCCCAGCCGAATTCGCGGATCAGCTGGTCACGGGCGGCGACGGCGCGGCGGGACAGCTGGGCGCAATTGTCCTGAGGAGCGTCCCGGCGCGGCGGGCGGCAGCGGCGGTCGGCGCAGCTTTCCAGCATCAGGCGGATCATCCGCTCGCGCTTGGCGGCGTCGACATAGCCCATCTGGTCGAAATAGAGCTTGGTGAAGGCCAGTTCGGTGACGCGGGCGTGGGTCTTGCGGTCGCCGACGATCACCGCCGCCACCATCTCCACGCAGCGGCCGGCGAAATGCGGCAGCGGCGCCGTGCCGTCATCGGCCCGGTCGAGCAGGCTGCTCGGCAGATCGACCAGCCGGCCGGTCACGTCCTTTACCAGATAGCGGCGCCAAACCGACATCTCCGCCTCCTGTCAGGCTCTAGCCCTGGGGAGAAGCCTACACCAGACGGAGGGAAGACGGAACTGCCCGTAGGTTACACAATGTCGTGATCGGACCTGATTTTCAGCGCGGCACCAGCGGCCAGAACAGGGCGATGGCGGCGGTGCCGATCACCACCACCATGATCGACAGCGGCAGGCCGAGCCGCCAGTAATCGCCGAAGCGGTAGCCGCCGGGACCCATCACCAGCGTGTTGCACTGGTGCCCGATGGGGGTGAGAAAGTCGCAACCCGCCCCGATCGCCACCGCCATCAGGAAGGCGTCGGGCCTGAGCCCCAGATGGGTGGCGAGGCTGGCGCCGATCGGCGCCATCACCAGCACGGTCGCGGCATTGTTCAGGAAGGGCGTCACCGCCATCGCCGCCACCATCATCATGGCGAGCGAGCCGATGGGCGGCAGCCCCTGCGACGCGTCCGACAGGAAGCCGGCGATCAGCTCGGTCCCGCCGGTGGTGCGCAAGGTCTCGCTGACCGGGATCAGCGATCCCAGCAGGACCAGGATCGGCCATTCGATGGCCTCATAAGCCTCGCGCAGGCTGACCACCTTCAGCGCGGTCATCGCCACCGCCGCCCCGAAGAAGCCGATGGCGACGGGCACCAGCCCGCTGGCGACCAGGATGATGGTCAGGCCCAGCACCGCCACCGCCGCCGCCCGTTTCGGCGTGCGGCCGATGGCGAGGTTGCGTTCGGCCAGCGGCAGGCAGCCCAGCTCGGCCAGCGTGTCGGCCACGGCGGCCTGACGGCATTGCAGCACCACCAGATCGCCCGACTGCAGGCGGACACGGCGCAGGCGCTGGCGGATCGGACGACCGCGCCGGCTGATCGCCAGCAGGTTGGCGCCGAAGCGCTCGCGCAGGTTCACCTCCTCGATGCTGTGGCCGATCATGGCGGAGCGCTGCTCCACCACCGCCTCGACCACGGCGATGTCGTCCTCGTGCTCGACCCCCTCCTGGTCCTTGTCGTGCATCATGCGCAGGCCGGCGCGCTTGACCAGTTCGGCCAGCGCCGTGGTGTCGCCCTCCAGCACCAGGATGTCGCCGGCGAACAGCACCCAATGGGCGGACGGCACGTAGCGGCGGTAATTCTCGCGCACGATGGCGGCGATGGTCACCTCGCCTTCGCCGAAATGCTCCAGCTCCGCCACGGTGCGGCCGACGAACTGCGACCCGGGGGGCAGCCGCGCCTCCGCCGTGTAGTCATCGATGTTGAAGGCCGGGCCCGCCCCCGCCGCCCTGCCCTTCGGCAGAAGCCGGTAGCCGATCGATAGGAAGGCGACGCCGAACACCGCGATCACCAGCCCGACCGGCGTGAAATCGAACATGTGGAAGGGCTGGCCCGTCATCTCCGCCCGGACGCGCGAGACGATGATGTTGGGCGAGGTGCCGACCAGCGTCATCAGGCCGCCCAGCAGCGAGCCGAAGGCCATCGGCATCAGCAGCATCGACACCGGCGTGCCGGTGCGCCGCGCCACCTGCAGCGCGATGGGCATGAAGATGGCCAGCGCGCCAATGTTCTTGACGATCGCCGACAGCATGGTCACCGCGCCGGCCAGCACCGCCACCTGGGTCCAGACGCTGGTCATGCGCGTGGTCAGCGGGCGCATCGCCGCCTCCACCACCCCCGACCGGCCGACGGCGGCGCTGACCACCAGGGCGGAGCCGACGATGACGACGATGTCGTCGGAGAAGCCCTGGAAGGCCTCCTTTGCCGGCACGATGCCCGCCGCGACCGAAGCCAGCAGCGCCAGCATGCCGACGAGGTCGTAGCGCAGACGGTCCCAGATCAGCAGCGCGATCACCGCGCCGATGATTCCGAAAGATAACATCTGGTCGATGGTCATTGGCAGGGACAGCGTCCTTCCAGGCCTACACGATGGCCGGATCGGACAGGATGGATGCGGATCGGCGTCCGGTCAGCGCGCCGAACCCGACGCCTTCCCTTCCCCGCGGCCATTGCCCGACTTGCCGGATGCCTGCCCCCCCTTTTCGGGAGAGCGGGCATCCCGCACCAGCCGGCCACACTGTGGCTGCTCATCACTGCCTGGGTCAAGGAAGGGAAGCACGCTGGCCAGCGGCGTCAGCAGCACGCCCAGCGCCACCGCCGCCGCACCACGTGCCGCCGACTCGGTGGGATCGACGCCGATGTCGGGGTTGCCCAGCGTCCCGCCGACCAGCACCGGGACATGGGTGGCGAAGACCTGCGGCGATTTGGCGTCGCCGACGATGCGCAGGTCCAGCGCCTCGTTGCGCAGGCTGATCCGCCCCTTGCCGGTGACCAGCGTCTCCGGCGTGTCGAGCACCAGCGCCTGGACCTGGGCGATGCCGTTCTCCACCGACATGTTGCCGACCAGGCAGTTGAAGGGCATCGGCTTCGACCCGGAAATGGCGACTCCCAGCGTTTCCAGGATGTTGGTCTTCAGCCCCTTGACCGCGAGGCTGGTGATCCGGCCGCCGTCCACCGCGACGCCGATCTTGCCGTCGGAGGTCGCCAGCAGGTCGGCCACCGTCTTGCCGGTGCCGGCAAGCTGGACGCGGCCAGCCACCGTGCCGCCGATCTGCCCGGCCAGCGCGGTCTCGCTGAAGAAGGTCGACAGCTTCATGGCGCGGATGTCCAGGTTGGAGCGCATCGCCGGCACCTTGCGGCGGCTGTCCACCTGCACCGCGCCGGCGATCCGCCCGCCGCCGATTCCCAGCGACAGCGGGTCGAAATGCAGATCGCCGTCGTTCAGCCGGACCCTCATGTCGAGATCGTCGAGCGGCGCGAAGGGCGCCTCCACCCGCTTGCCGCGCAGGCGGACGTCCATGTCGGTGTTGCGCAGCTTTTCCACCGGGATGGGCGTGGCCGGGATTACCTTGTCCTTGCCGCGGGTCGGGTAATCGTCGCTGCCGCGCGGGGAGGCGCCGACCAGGCCGGCAAGATCCTGCGCCGCCAGCCGTTTGGAGGTGAGGTCGGCCTTCACCAGCGGCCGTTCGCCGCCGGTCTTGACCGACAGGTCGCCGGACAAATCGCTTTCGCCGACCTTGCCCGTCATGTCGCGGAAGGCCCAGAGGTCGCCCTCGCGCGACAGATGGCCGTCGATGGAATAGGGCCGTGTCTTCGGCGTCGGAATGCCGACGATGGGGAAGATCTCCGCCATGTCCGGACCGCTGAGCGCGACCGACAGGTCGACGCCCTGCATCTTCACCGGTTCGGCGATGGAGCCTTCGATGTGGCCCTTGGTCTTGCCGACCGCGGCGTCGATCTTCAGCGGATAGGGCTTCGGGTCGTCACGCAGGTACAGCAACGAGCCGCCGGCCGCCGCCAGGGTGAAGGGCTTGCCGGCGAAGCTGCCCTTGCCCTTCAACTCCACCGTGTCGTCGTCGTTGCCGCCGGTCGCGGTGTTGATGGTGTTGTCGATGTCGATGTCGCTGGTGGGGTCGCGATAGCGGATGGTGCCGTCGGCGATCACCAGCCGCTCGATCACCGGGATGTCGCCCCGGTTGTCGGGGGTCGCGGCCTGCTTCGCCACCTCCTTCTCCGCGTTGGGCGGGCCGAAGTTCCAGTTGGCCTCGCCCTTCTCGTTCTTCTCCAGGATCAGCTTCGGTCCCTGGAATTTCAGTTCCGGCAGTTCCCAGTCGCCGCGCAGCAGCGGCCAGGGGCGCAGCGTGGCGTCGAGGACCTTGATCTCCGCCATCGTCTTGTCCTGCGCCCACTCCGCATTGGCGACGCGCAGCCCTTCCAGGTGGATGCGGATCGGGTTGCCGAGATGGACGCGCAGGACGCCGTCGATGGCGACCTCGCGGTTCAGCGCGGATGATGCATGGCGGGCGACGAAGCCGCGGGCATCGTTCCAGTCGAACAGCAGCAGCACCGCGCCGACCGCGACGACGACGAGGCCGACGAGGCCGAGCAGCCCGTAGCCGATCCATTTGAACACCGATCCTGCCCCCGCTGCCCCCGCATCCGCCGCCATGCCGCCGTCCCTCCGCGCACCGTCCTTCTTCGACAACGGACGAGCGGACGGAACAGCGAAGGCCACAGGCGGGGGGTACCGCGAGAGATCCGGGCACACTGTCCAAAGGTGATATATTTCCGTTGGCGCTTATATTGGATTTAACGCAAAATTCAGTATCGCGGCGCCGTAATCACCCGATCATCCGGTTCCACCATTTCCAGCAGCCACGGCCGCAGACACGATGCGTTCCCTTACCAATTTCGCCCCGTCCACCTTCGAGGAACGCGGTGCCGCGGTGGCCTTCACCACGCCGGTGCTGGCCCAGACCCGCGTGCGCAAGGACAGCCGCGACCAGTTGGAAGTGCTGGTGCCCAACCTGTCGGAGGGGCGCGGCGTCTATGTGGTGCCGTGGAAGTCGCTGCCGCTGGCCTTCCCGATGACGGTGCACGACCGGATGCTGCACGAGCTGATCGCCAAGGCCGAGGGCTGTTCGCCGGACGACATCCGCAAGGCGGTGCTGGAGGCGGCGCGCTGCGGGCTGGCCGGCGGCGGCGCGGTGGCGGCGGCCGAAGCGGCGCTGAACGACGACGAGGAGCAGCGGCTTCTCATCAACTATCAGCTGATCGTCGAGGCGCTGAAGGCGGTCGGGCTGGAATCGACGGAGATCCTGCGGGTCGGCCTGACCTCCGCCGAGGGGCAGAAGCTGACGCGCGACCTGATGATGAAGGCGGCGCAGCGTCTGGCGCTGGAGCCGACCGAGCTGTATGGCCGCATCGCCGAGCTGGCGGTGCTGATGGAGTCGATCGGGCTGGCAAGCTCGCCCAAGCCGGCGCGGCTGCGGCGGCTGATGCGCGACCTGCAGGGCTTCCGCGACAGCATGACCGACTGGGCGACCGACAATGTGTCGGAGGCGGCCCCCATCGGCGGATTCTGCGCCGAGGTGGCGGAGCATACGGTCAACCATGCCCGCAACGTCATCGGCCAGCTCGATCAGGCGATGGCATCGTTCGAGACCCTGCTGCGCCAGTGGGAGACCAAGCGGGCGCTGATCCGCAAGGCGTCGAGTCGGCTGTCCTGGCTGCTCGACGGCTGGGAATATCTGATCCTGCTGTGGACCGACGCGCAGACCCAGGACCGCCACAGCCAGGACATGGCCGTCCACGACATCTTCCGCGTCATCCCCCTGCTGCCGAAGGACGAGGGCCGTGCCGACCAGTCGATGATGGCGGACAAGCTGATCACCAGCCACAAGCGCTCCGTGCGCGCCTATGTCGACTGGCGCAGCGGCCAGCTGGACGTCGATCTGGTCATGCGGATCGAGACGATCAAAGGGAAGGCGGCCTGACCATGGAGATGAGGGATCTGGTCGCGCTGGGCGACAAGCTGATGGACATCGACGAGGCCAAGTTCCGCCAGGTCGTCGGCCTGCTGGAGCAGATGAACGACCATCCCGACATCCAGCGCACCATCGCCGTCATCCGCCCGCGGCTGGTCGAGCTGCGGCTGAGCCGCCGGCCGACCCTGAAGCGCCTGTTCTGCGACCCGTTCGAGGATCTGTTCGAAGCGCTGGGCAAGGCCGACCCGGTGCCGCTGAGCGTGATCGAGCGGTCGCTGATGAACGGCCTGTGGCCGCTGGTCGAGGCGGAGATCGGCAAGGACCGGCTGCGCGCCTACCGCCCCGCCCTGGAGGAGGGGGCGGAGCACAAGGCGCTGCGCGAGACGTTCTGGACGGAATGCGCGGCGGCGGTGGCGAAGATCGCCGAAGGGGCGGTGGCCGGGCATTTCAGTGAGCCGCTGGACCTGCGGATGAACCCCAACCGGACTCGGGCGCTGGCCGACATCGCCGTCATCCTGTCCATCGCGTCCGAGGTGGCGGAGCTGAAGGCGGCGCTGTCGCCCAAGCCTGTGCCGAAGCTGCACGCCGACCATATCGAGGCGATCCAGTCCATCGGCCGGCGGCTGTCCCGCGTCCGGCCGGATGCGCTGAAGATCTTCGTGCTGCTGGCCGCGTCGCGGCTGACCAACCCGTCGGTGCTGTTGAGCGGGCTGTGGGACATGGATCTGGGGCAGAAATCGGCCGACCGCGCCGCGCTGTTCATGTCGCTGAGCGGCACGGTCGTCGCCCAGATCGAGGACCGCTCGCGGGCGGGGCAGAGCGCCGGGAATGCGGATCGCATGGCGGTGGCCGATCTGGCGCTCGACCTCGTCGCCACCCTGGACGCCACCCGCGCGGCGATGGAGCAGAGCCGCAACAAGGAGTTCGACCAGCGGCTGAAACAGGTCCGCAGCTCCGTCCACTCCATGGTGAAGACCCAGGTGCTGCAGGATGCCGACGCCGGCATCGTCTCGGCCATCGGCGCGCTGGACGGCGGCGGTGACGTCCGCGAGGGACGGGCCCAGCTTGCCCAGGCGGAGAACCACGCGCGGGCGCTGCGCAAATGCGCGACCATCGCCGATTCGCTGGGGCTGCGCGGCGAGTTGCGCGAGATGACGCAGAAGACCACCGCCTCGCTGACCGAACGGGCGCAGAAGGAGCTGGCCGGCCCCGCCGGCAACGCCCGCACCGGCTATACCGCCATCCGCATGATCGAGCTGATTGCCGGGCCGGCGGAAGCGAATAAGATCATGGACGGGATCATGAACGGCGGCCGGCGGTGAGTGTGCCGGCGCCTTTCGGCTTAGGGGAAGCGGTGATGGGATCGGGATACACCGGGTGGGAACTGCCGGCCGACGAACGCGGCCGCCTGCTGGCCCAGGTCCCGCCGCGCTATGAACGGCTGGTCGCCGACCATGTCACGCTGCAGTTCGGCGCCGGCCCGCAGGACCCGCTGCCCACCGCCACGCTGGCCGAGGTGATCGGCTGCGCCGACGACGGCGAGGGGGTGCAGGCGCTGGTCGTCGCCATCGACGGCACCAGCGACCGGCCGGACGGATCGACCTACCACATCACATGGTCGCTGGCGGACGGGCGGCGGCCGGTGGAGGCCAACGACGTCATCGGCGACTATGGCTGGCGCCCGCTGGATCCGCTGACGGTCAGGCTGGTGCCGCGCTTCTTCGGGGGGTGAGGGGCAGCCTCACGGCACCTCCGTCACCCCTTCGGCCACCACGCCGCGCTTCACGCGCTGTTCGCGATAGACGATGAACAGGCCGCTGCCGATGATCAGCGCCGCCCCCACCCCCATGCGGGCGGTCGGCGCGGTGCCCCAGACGGCGAGGTCGAGCACCACCGCCCACAGGATCGACACATACTGGAACGGCACCACCACCGCGGCCGGGCTGAGCTGCAGCGAGCGGTTCATCATGGCGTGGCCGGCCAGCGCCGAGACGCCCAGCAGCCCCAGCAGGAAGAAGCCGAGCCAGCCCGGCGCCTGCCACGACCAGGGCAGCGCCGCCCCGCCGATCAGGATGCCGCCGACCATCTGGTTGCCGACCAGCGTCAGACTGGAGGAGGAGCGCAGGACGCGGGTGGAGATCACCCCGCTGGAGAAGATGAAGGCGCCGACCAGCGCCACCAGCGACGGCAGCAGGTCGAACCGGCCGGTCGGGTTCAGCACGATGACGACGCCGACGAAACCGACCAGAACCGCCACCCAGCGGCGCCAGCCGACGCTTTCCCGCAGGACCAGCACCGACAACGCGGTGACGATCAGCGGCGCCGACATGTAGATGGTCATCACGTCGGCCAAGGGCAGATAGCCGACCGCCCAGTAGAAACAGGCGACATCCACCGTCATCAGGACGACGCGCAGGATGTGCAGCGGCAGCCGGTCGACGGCGAAGACCGCGGCGAAGCCGTCGCGCCAGATCATCGGCGCCAGAACCGCCAGACCGAACAGGCTGCGCACCGCGATCAGCATGGCGACCGGATGGTCGGCCACCAGCCATTTGCCGAGCGCGTCGTTCAGCGTGAACAGCGTCATGCCGCCCAGCATCATCAGGATGCCGAGGCGGGTGTCGGTCGCGGGGGCCGCGGTCATGGAAGGGATCCGGGGTTGGTTTGAGGGCGTGATCCGCAGGAGCAGGCCGGAGGCCAGGGCGGGCAGCGATTTTGCTGGATTGGCGGACGAACGCAACCCCCGCCCGGCGGGCAGGAGCGATGCGAAAATTCCATCCGCTCCGGGGGCCGGTCCGTCAGCGGAAGGGCTCGGCCAGAACGGGCAGCCGGTTCGTCGCCTTCATCTCGCGCAGGGACAGGTTGGACCGGATGCTGGCGACGCCCGGAAGCTTGCGCAGCACCGTATCGACGAATTTGCTGTAATCGTCGAGATCGCGGGCGACGACGATCAGCAGAAAATCCGCCTCGCCGGTGGTGTTGTGGCAACCCAGCACATAGGGGCAGGCCTGGATGACCGCCTCGAACGCCGCGGTCACCTCCTCGCCATGCTGAGTGCAGACGATCTGCACGAAGGCCATCACGCCGAAGCCCAGCTTCCGGCGGTCGAGCACCGCCTGATAGCCCTTGATGACCCCGCTGTCCTCCAGACGCTTCTGGCGGCGCCAGCAGGATGCCTCGCTCAGCGCCAGCTGCTCGGCAAGCTTGGCGTTGGACAGCCGGCCATCCTGCTGCAGCCGGTCCGCGATCGTGGCATCCATTTTATCGAGCGCGTCCATACCGGCGAGTTCCCTCAAGAAAGCTGGATTTTGTGAAAGACTCCTTCATATCTCCGGGATGCCCCGTCTTCAATTGAAAGGCAATTTCAGCGGCTTCGCCGTAGAATGCCGGGAAAATCCAGCAGGAGAATCCCGATGAAAGCGGTGGTCTACGAGGCGTTTTCCGCACCGCCCCAAATCATGACCGTGCCCGATCCGACGCCGGAGCCGCATGGTGTCGTCGTCAAGGTGATGGCGACCGGGGTTTGCCGCAGCGACTGGCATGGCTGGGTCGGCCATGACACCGACATCCGGCTTCCCCATGTGCCCGGCCATGAGTTGGCCGGCATCGTCGAGGCGGTCGGCAGGGACGTGACGAAATGGAAGGTCGGCGACCGGGTAACGGTCCCGTTCGTCGGCGGCTGCGGCGCCTGTCCCGAATGCCATTCCGGCAATCATCAGGTCTGCGACCGGCAGTTCCAGCCTGGCTTCACCCACTGGGGCTCCTTCGCGCAATATGTCGGCCTACATCAGGCGGACATCAATCTGGTGCGGTTGCCGGAGACGATGGACTTCACCACGGCCGCCAGCCTCGGCTGCCGCTTCGTGACCTCGTTCCGCGCCGTCGTCGACCAGGGCAAGACCTCCGCCGGCCAGTGGGTGGCTGTTCACGGCTGCGGCGGCGTCGGGCTGTCGGCGATCATGATCGCCAATGCCGTGGGCGCCAACGTCGTCGCCGTCGACATCTCGGAGGACAAGCTCGCCCTGGCCCGCGCGCTGGGCGCGGTCGCCACGGTGAATGCGGCCGAGGTCGGGGAGGTCGCCGAGGCGGTCATCGAGATCACGCGCGGCGGCGCCCACGTCTCGCTCGACGCGCTGGGGCATCCCACCACCTGCTTCAACTCGATCAGCAACCTGCGCAAGCGGGGCAAGCATGTGCAGGTCGGCTTGATGCTGGCCGAGAACAGCACCCCCGCCATCCCGATGAGCCGCGTCATTGCCCAGGAGTTGGAAATCCTCGGCAGCCACGGCATGCAGGCTTACCGCTACGATGCGATGCTGGAGATGATGCGCTCCGGCAAGCTGGCGCCGGAGAAGCTGGTTGGCAGGACGATCACGCTGGAGCAGTCGATCGACGCGCTGGTAAACATGGACAGGTTCGAGGGCACCGGGGTGACGGTGGTGACCGAGTTCTGAGGGCAGTATTTGATGATGGAGCCGGAAAGTCAGCGCTTTCCGGCTCCCCACTCCTGCGATCAGATCACGCCCTTCTCGCGCAAGGACGCGATGTCAGCCTCGCTCAGACCGAGGGATTCCGCCAGCACCGTGTCGGTGTGCTGGCCCAGCGTCGGCGGGGCGGTGTCGTGCACCAGCGGGGTGCCGCTGTAGCGGATCGGGCTCGCCACCGTCGGCACGCTGCCCTGGGTCGGGTGCGGCAGATCCTGATGGATGTTGCGGGCCTTCACCTGCGGGTCTTCGAACACCGCGGTCAGGTCGTTGATCGGGCCGCAGGGCACGCCGACCTGCTCCAGTGCGCTCAGCCAGTCGTGGCTGTCGCGGGTGCGGATCAGTTCCTCCAGCAGCGCCACCAGCTCCTTGCGGTTGGCGACGCGGGCCGGGTTGGTGGCGTAACGTTCATCCTTCGCCAGATCGGGACGGCCGGCGACCGTGCAGAACTTGGCGAACTGGCCGTCGTTGCCGACCGCCAGGATGATGTAGCCGTCGCGGGTGGCGAAAGCCTGATAGGGCACGATGTTGGGATGGGCGTTGCCGAGCCGCTGCGGCGCCTTGCCGCCGACCAGGCAGTTCATCGCCTGATTGGCCAAAACCGCCACCTGCACATCGAGCAGGGCGAGGTCGACCTGCTGCCCCTCGCCGGTGCGGTCGCGGTGGGCCAGGGCGCCCATGATGCCGATGGTGGCGTAGAGGCCGGTGAAGATGTCGGTCACCGCGACGCCGACCTTGACCGGGCCGCCGCCCGGCTCGCCATCGGGCTGGCCGGTGATGCTCATTAGCCCGCCCATGCCCTGGATCATGAAGTCGTAGCCGGCACGGTTGCGGTACGGCCCGGTCTGGCCGAAGCCGGTGATCGAGCAATAGACCAGCCGCGGGTTCACCGCCTTCAGGCTGTCATAGTCGAGGCCGTACTTGACCAGCCCGCCGACCTTGAAATTCTCGATGACGACGTCGGCCTGGGCGGCGAGCTTGCGGACAAGCTCCTGGCCCTCTGGCCGTTCGAAGTCGATGGTGATCGACCGCTTGCCCCGGTTGGTCGACAGGAAATAGGCCGACTGGTCGCCGGCCCAGGGCGGACCCCAGGCACGGGTGTCGTCACCGGCGCCCGGCCGTTCCACCTTGATCACGTCGGCGCCGAGATCGGCCAGCGTCTGCGCCGACCACGGCCCGGCCAGAACGCGCGACAGCTCCAGCACCCGGATGTGCGACAAGGGTCCGGCCAAGGTCTTCCTCCTGTTGGTGTTATTGCCCTCTCCCGCGGTCCCCCCTCTCCCCGGGGGGGAGAGGGGATATGGGGGTGGGAAAGATTACGCCGACACCAGTTCTTCCAGCGAACGCTCGATGATGTCCAGGCCTTCGTCGACCAGCGCATCCGAGGCGGTCAGCGGGACCAGGATGCGGACGACGTTGGCGTAGGTGCCGCAGGACAGCAGGATCAGGCCCTTTTCCGCCGCCTTTGCGACCAGCGCCTTGGTCAGGTCGGCCGCCGGCTCCTTGGTCTCGCGGTCGGTGACCAGTTCCATGGCGACCATGGCGCCCAGGTTGCGGACGTCGCCGATCACCGACAGGCTGTTGCGCTGGGCCATGGTGCGGAAGCGGCCGGCGATGCGCTCACCGAGCTTCTCGGCGCGCTCGATCAGCTTCTCTTCCTCGATGACGTCGATGACGGCCAGCGCGGCGGTGGTCGCCAGCGGGCTGCCGGCATAGGTGCCGCCCAGGCCGCCCGGAACCGGGGCGTCCATCAGCGCCGCCTTGCCGGTCAGCGCCGACAGCGGGAAACCGCCGGCCAGGCTCTTCGCCATCGTGATCAGGTCCGGCTCGATCCCGGCATGCTCGACGGCGAACATCTTGCCGGTGCGGGCGAAGCCGGTCTGGATTTCGTCGACGATCATGACGATGCCGTGCTTGTCGCAGACCGCGCGGATCGCCTGCAGGAAGGACGGGCTGGCGATGTTGAAGCCGCCTTCGCCCTGCACCGGCTCGATGATGATCGCGGCGACGCGGGCCGGATCGACGTCGGACTTGAACAGATTGTCCAGCGCCTTCAGGCTCTCCGCCTCGCTGATGCCGCGGTAGGCGTTGGGGAACGGCACGTGGAAGATCTCGGCCGGGAACGGGCCGAAACCGACCTTGTAGGGCACGACCTTGCCGGTCAGGCCCATGGTCAGCAGCGTGCGGCCGTGGAAGCCGCCGGAGAAGGCGACCACGCCCGGACGGCCGGTGGCGGCACGGGCGACCTTCACGGCGTTCTCCACCGCCTCGGCGCCGGTGGTGAAGAAGGCGGTCTTCTTCGGGGTCGGGCCGGGGACCAGCGCGTTCAGCTTCTCCGCCAGCTCGACGAAGCTGTCATAGGGAGTGACCATCGCGCAGGTGTGGGTGAAGCGCTCCAGCTGCGCCTTCACCGCCTCCATCACCTTCGGATGGCGGTGGCCGGTGTTCAGCACGGCGATGCCGCCGGCGAAGTCGATGAAGCGCTTGCCCTCGATGTCCCACATCTCGGCGTTCTCGGCGCGGTCGATGTAGAAGGGCATGCCGGCGGAAATGCCGCGGGAGACGGCGGCCTCGCGACGGGCGACGAAGGACTGGTTGGTGGTCATTTTCACTTTTCCTTTGACGACGGTCAGGCGCCGAGGCCGACGCAGAGATATTTGACTTCCATGAAATCATCGAGGCCGTACTTGGAGCCTTCGCGGCCGATGCCGGACTCCTTGACGCCGCCGAACGGGGCCACCTCGGTCGAGATGATGCCTTCGTTGATGCCGACGATGCCGTATTCCAGCTTTTCCGCCACCCGCCAGACGCGGCCGATGTCGCGGCTGTAGAAATAGGCGGCGAGCCCGAATTCGGTGTCGTTCGCCATGCGGATGGCGTCCTCTTCCGTCTCGAACTTGAACAGCGGGGCGACCGGGCCGAAGATCTCCTCGCGGGCGACGCGCATCTCGGTGGTGATGCCGGTCAGGATGGTCGGCTCGAAGAAGGTGCCGCCCAGCGCGTGGCGCTTGCCGCCGAGCGCGACCTTGGCGCCCTTCTCCAACGCATCGCCCATCAGCTCTTCCACCTTGGCGACGGCGTCGGCGTTGATCAGCGGACCCTGGGTCACACCGGCCTCGGCACCGTTGCCGACCTTCAGCGCCTTGACGGCCTCGGCCAGCTTGGCGGCGAAGGCGTCATAGACGCCGGCCTGGACCAGCAGGCGGTTGGCGCAGACGCAGGTCTGGCCGGCATTGCGGTACTTCGACGCCATGGCGCCCTTGACCGCCTCGTCCAGGTCGGCATCGTCGAAGACGATGAAGGGGGCATTGCCGCCGAGTTCCAGCGACACCTTCTTGACCGTGCTGGCGGCCTGCCGCATCAGCAGCTTGCCGACCTCGGTCGAGCCGGTGAAGCTGACCTTGCGGACGATCGGGCTGTGGGTCAGCTCATGGCCGATGGCGACCGGGTCCCGGCCCATGACGATGTTGAAGACACCGGCCGGCATGCCGGCGCGCTCCGCCAGCTCAGCCAGGGCCAGCGCCGACAGCGGGGTGTCCTCGGCCGGCTTGACCACCACGGTGCAGCCGGCGGCCAAGGCCGGGGCGCATTTGCGGGTGATCATCGCGTTCGGGAAGTTCCACGGCGTGATCGCTGCGACGACGCCGATGGCCTCCTTCAGCACGACGATGCGCTTGTTGGCGGCGAAGGACGGGATCACGTCGCCGTAGGCGCGCTTGCCCTCCTCCGCGAACCACTCGATGAAGGAGGCGCCATAGACCACCTCGCCGCGCGACTCCGTCAGCGGCTTGCCCTGCTCCGCGGTCATCAGCTGGGCCAGATCCTCTTGGGCTGCGAGGATCAGGTCGTACCAGCGGCGCAGGATGGCCGCGCGCTCCTTGGCGGTCTTGGCCTTCCACGCCGGCAGGGCGGCGTTGGCGGCGTCGATCGCCTCGCGCGTCTCGGCGGCGCCCATGTCGGACACTTCGGCGATGACGGCGCCGGTGGCGGGGTTGGTGACCGGGAAGCTCTTCCCGGAATCGGCCGCGCGCCACGCACCGTTCACGTAGCCCTTGGTTCGGAGAAGGCCCTGGTCGTTCAGCGACAGCATGTTCGATCCGCCCTGCATGAAGATTGTGGAACCGTCCGGCCGCGCCCGGTGGAAATGTCCTTACCAATCAAGGATTTCCGTCGCGGGGGCCTGGACCTTGGACAGAAGCCTACCATGTTTAATAAATTAAACAACCCCTGTTTAGCTGTTCATATTCTGATGACGGGGTTGCACGAATGGGCTATTGCGTTAACGGATGTGGAGCAGGAGTCCGGTGATGGAATTCGACGTCGGCGCAAGGTTGAAGCAGATCCGCGAACAGCATGGACTGTCGCAGCGGGCGCTCGCCCAGCGGGCCGGAGTGACCAACGGCACAATCTCCCTGATCGAGCAGAACCGCAGCAGCCCGTCGGTATCGTCGCTGCGCAAGGTGCTTCAGGGCATCCCGATGACTCTTGCCGAATTCTTCTCCTCCGACGATCTGCCGCCGCCCGAGCAGATTTTCTTCAAGGGCGACGAATTGATCGAACTGGCCGATGAGTTGAAGGGCACCGTCGGCCGGATTTCCTTCCGGCAGGTCGGCGACCTGCGCAGCCGCAACCTGCAGATCCTCCACGAACGCTACGCTCCCGGCGCCGACACCGGCCGCACCATGCTGCAGCACGAGGGCGAAGAGGGCGGCATCGTCATCAAGGGTCAGATCGAGCTGACCGTGGGCGACCGCAAGCAGCTGCTCGGCCCCGGCGATGCCTATTTCTTCGACAGCCGCGTGACGCACAGGTTCCGCAACATCGGCGAGGAAGAGTGCGAGCTGATCAGCGCCTGCACGCCGCCGTATTTGTGAGCCTCCAGCTGCCCCCTCCCTTCCCACGGCTGCGCCGCGGGCCCCTGCCCTCCCCCGCTTCGCGGGAGAGGGTGGATTAGCGGAGCAGCGGCAGTTCCCTCTCCCTCGAAGAGGGGGAGGGTTAGGGAGGGGGCAAACCCCCTACCCCACATTCCCCTTCAGCCGCTCGTTGCGCCGGCGCAGGATTTCCAGCGTCGACAGCATGAAGACCGAGATCACCGTCAGCACCACCGCCACCGCGGTGATGGTCGGGCTGATGTTCTCGCGGATGCCGCTGAACATCTCACGCGGCAGCGTGCGCTGCTCCGGTCCCGCAAGGAACAGCACCGTCACCACCTCGTCGAAACTGGTGGCGAAGGCGAACAGCGCGCCCGACGCCAGCCCCGGCAGGATCAGCGGCAGGATCACCTTTCGGAAGGTCAGCAGCGGCGGCGCCCCCAGCGAGGCGGCTGCCTTCGCCAGCGTCATGTCGAAGCTCTGCAAAGTCGCCGACACGGTGATGACGACGAAGGGCGTCGCCAGCGCGGTGTGGACCAGGATCAGGCCGAGATAGTTGCCGGTCAGCCCCAGCGGCGCGAAGAAGAAATAGACGCCGACCGCGGTGATGACCACCGGAACCACCATCGGCGACAGCACGACAGCGAGAATCAGCGGCTTCCACTTGCTCTTCCACTGGGCCAGACCAAGCGAGGCGAGCGTGCCCAGCGCCATCGACAGCATGGCCGACGACACACCGATGATGAAGCTGTTCTTCAGCGAATTCATCCAACGCGCCGAATTGAGGAATTCCTCGTACCAGCGCAGCGACAGGCCGGGCAGCGGATAGGTCAGGTAGGTGCTGGAGCTGAAGGACAGCGGCACGATCGCCAGGATCGGCGCCATCAGGAAGATGAACACCAGCGTGGAGGCGACGATCGTGGCGATCCAGGCGAAACGCTGGCTGGCGGTTTGGGGGGAATGGTTCGCGCTCAATTCTTCAGACCTCCCGTCGTCTGGCGGCCGAGCGCCAGCTTGCCGTAGACCAGCGCCAGCACCAGCGTGGAGAGCAGCAGAACCGCACCCAGCGCCGAGGCGAGGCCCCAGTTGACCGTTTCCGTGGTGTAGAAGGCGATGAAGGACGAAATCATCTGGTCGGCGGCCCCACCGACCAGCGCCGGCGTGATGTAGTAGCCGATGGCCAAGATGAAGACGAGCAGGCAGCCGGCGCCGATCCCCGGAATGGTCTGCGGCAGGTAGATGCGCAGGAAGGCGGTCATCGGCGGCGCGCCGAGCGAGGCGGCGGCCCGCATGTAGGCCGGCGAGATGCCGCGCATGACGCTGTAGAGCGGCAGGATCATGAAGGGCAGCAGCACATGGGTCATCGCCATGTAGACGCCGAACCGGTTGTAGATCAGCCGCATCGGCTCGTCGATGACACCCAGCCACTCCAGGGAGCCGTTGACGATGCCCTCGCTCTGCAGGATCACGATCCAGGCGCAGGTGCGCACCAGCAGCGAGGTCCAGAAGGGCAGCAGCACGAAGATCATCAGCAGGTTCGACCGGCCGGTCGGCAGGTTCGCCAGCAGATAGGCCACCGGGAAGCCCAGGATCAGGCAGAGCGCCGTGACGCCGAAGCCGATGGTGAAGGTGCGGACGAAGACCTCGCGGTAGATCGACTGGTCCGCCGGGGCCTGGACGATGGCGCCGTCGGCGTTGCGGGTCAGGTCGACCGCGGCCAGCAGGTAATAGCTGGTGACCGGGCCGCTGGCGCTCTTGATCGCGGTCCAGCTCTCGCGCTCGCCCCAGGCCGGGTTGATGCCAATCAGCGTCTCCTTGGCGGTGCCGGGAGCCGGCTGCTCCTTCAGCTTGCGGCCGGTGGAGAGCAGCGTGGTGCGATAGCCGTTGACGATGTAGTTCAGCCGCTTGGCGGCGACGGCCAGCGTGCCGGCGTCATACGCGGTGCGGAGGTCGGCGGCGAGCGCGGCGAAGGTGGCCTCGTCGGGCAGCCCCTGGCCGTTCCAATGCTCCAGCGCCGCGACAGTCTGCGGCATCGCCTGCGGCACCTCCCAGTCGTCCACCGACTTCCAGATCATGCCGGCGAGCGGCACGACGAAGGTGAACAGCAGGAAGGCCAGCAGCGGCAGCACCAGGCCCAGCGCACGGAACTGCCGGGCCCGCTCGGCCCGTTTCAATCGACGCTTCAACGGCACGTCGGCGCCGGCAACGAAGGCGGCTGTCATCGGCATTGTCCTGTTGGAAAGACGCAAAAGGCGCTCGCGCACTTGTGCACCATCCCCTCTCCCGCCCCGGGAGAGGGTGGCGCCGAAGGCGCCGGGTGAGGGGTGATCCAAGGAACCATGCGGTTCGGGATTCTTGCAGTGCCCCTCACCCTTCCCGTGCTCCGCACGGGCCCCTTCCCTCTCCCGAGACGGGAGAGGGAAACATCACAAACAAGTACTTACTTCGCCGCCCACTTGTTGAAGCGTTCGGTCAGGCGGTCGATGTTCTCCAGCCAGAAGTCGGTGTTGATCTCGATCGCGTTCTTCATGTTGTGATCCGCGGTCGGCAGGTCGGCCAGGACGGCCTTCGGCAGCAGCGACGGGGCCTTCTTGTTCGACGTGCCGTAGGCGATGCCTTCGGACAGCTTGGCTTGGTTCTCCGCCTTGCCGACGAAGTTCAGGAACTTGTAGGCGGCGTCCTGGTTCGGGCTGCCCTTCAGGATGACCCAGCTGTCGATGGTGTAGAGCGCGCCGTTCCACACCATGCCGAAGTTCTTCTTCTCGTTCTTGTTGGCGGCGTCGATGCGGCCGTTGTAGACCGAGGTCATCGCCACTTCGCCCGAGGCCAGCAGCTGCGGCGGCTGGGCGCCGGCCTTCCACCAGACGATGTCGTTCTTGATGGTGTCGAGCTTCTTGAAGGCGCGGTCGATGCCGGCATCGGTGCCCAGCACCTTGTAGACGTCGGCCGGGGCCACGCCGTCGGCCATCAGCGCGATTTCCAGCGTGGTCTTGGCGCCCTGGCGCAGGCCGCGCTTGCCCGGGAACTTCTTGGTGTCGAAGAAATCGGCCCAGCTCTTCGGCGCGTCCTTCAGCTTGTCCTTGTCGTAGCCAAGGACGAAGTCATAGACGATGGCGCCGACGCCGCAGGGATTGACCGTGGCCGGCAGATAGATGTCCTCGCCGCCGATCTTGGAGTAGTTGATCTTCTCGTACAGACCCTCGTCGCAGCCGAGCGCCAGCTCCTCGCTCTCGACCTGGACCACGTCCCAGGTGGAGGCGCCGCCCTGGACCTTGGCGCGCAGGACGCCGACGCCGCCGTCCCAGGATTCGTCGTTCATCGGGGTGCCGGTCTCCTTGAACGGACCGAAATACACCTTCTTCTGGACGTCCTGATAGGCGCCGCCCCACGACACGACGGTCAGGTCGCGGGCGCTTGCGGCCGAAGCCAGGGCCGTGAGGGCGGTGAAGGTCGCAGCGAAACCGAGAGCCACCTTAATCTTCGACATGATTCCCCGTCCTTATTCGTCGTGGTTGTTGTTGCTGAAAGGCATCCTGGCGCTGAGGAACCACGTCCTCAGACCGGATCGAGCGCCCGGCAGTCCTCCGGGCGGAACGCGATGTAGACATCCTGGCCCGGCGCCAGACCGGCATAGGAGCCGGCCGGCAGCTTGACCATGAATTCCGGGTTGGCCGGCGTGTTCAGCACCGCCAGCGTGTGGTCGCCGAGATAGATCAGGTCGGTCAGCGTCGCCGGCAGCCGGTTCATGTCGCTGTCGCCGCTGTTACCGGTTTCGATGGCGACGCGCTCCGGCCGGAGCGACAGCGAGGTGCGGTTGCCGGCGCCGCCGATGTTCACCGCCTGCGCCACCACGGACCCGCCGGCATCGAGCCTCACCCGCGCCCAGCCCTGTTCGATATTTTCGACAACGCCGCTCAGGACATTGTTCTCGCCGATGAAGTTGGCGACGAAGCTGTTCACCGGCCGCTCGTACAGCGCATCCGGCCGGTCGATCTGCTGGACGATGCCGTCGTTGAAGACCGCGATGCGGTCGGACATCGTCAGCGCCTCCCCCTGGTCGTGGGTGACGTAGACGACGGTCAGGCCCATCGTCTCGTGCAGGCGCTTGATCTCCAGCTGCATATGCTCGCGCAGGCGCTTGTCGAGCGCGCCCAGCGGCTCGTCCATCAGCACCAGCGCCGGGTTGAAGACCAGGGCGCGGGCGAGCGCCACGCGCTGCTGCTGGCCGCCCGACAGCTGGCCGGGATGGCGGCCGGCGAGGTTGCCGAGCTTGATCATGTCGAGCGCGGCCCGAACCCGCTCCTTCACCTCCGCCTTCGGAACGCCGCGCACCGACAGCGGGAAGGCGACGTTTTCCTCGATCGTCAGGTGGGGGAACAGGGCGTAGTTCTGGAAGACCATGCCGATGTCGCGCTTGTGCGGCGGCGTGTTCTTGATCGGCCGGTCACCGATGAAGATGTCGCCATGGGTCGGCACCTCGAACCCGGCCAGCATCATCAGCGTGGTGGTCTTGCCCGACCCCGACGGCCCCAGCAGCGTCAGGAATTCGCCCTTGCGAATGTCGAGATCGAGGCTTTTCACCACGAGATGCTCGCCATCGTAGGTCTTCTGCACCCCGGAAAAGCGCACCAGGGTATCTGTCGTCGCGATCATCCCGCCGTCCATCCGTCCGCTCCCGTCACAGGCGACCTGGATCCGGGTACGCCACCCCGGTCCGGTCCGTCTTTCTGACCC
The DNA here is from genome assembly GCF_023806445.1 of Azospirillum sp. A1-3. Lineage (NCBI taxonomy): Bacteria > Pseudomonadati > Pseudomonadota > Alphaproteobacteria > Rhodospirillales > Azospirillaceae > Azospirillum > Azospirillum sp. A1-3. Next base: position 625,341 of record NZ_JAMSLU010000004.1, on the reverse strand, counting down.
TGACGGTACCACGCGTTTAAGAAAATAGACAAGAGGAATGACTATGTCGTGATCAATTCAACGCTTTGCCGAAATTTTGTGCAACTGCGAAGGCAATGCCCACGCTTAGACCGGCAGTGTGCTCCATCTGCGTGCGATTGAGAAGACCAATGATCGCGATTGCGGACAGAAAGACCTGAAAAAATCAGCCTTTTCAACGAAAGGCGGGGCGAATCGCCGCAGGCGATCCGCCCCGCGATACCACTCAGCGCTGCTGCGCCGACTGGCTGTAGACGAAGCTGTCGAAGCCGTTCTCGGCGACGCGGAACCACAGCCGCTCCTGCTCCAGGAAGGGCTTCCAGCCGTCATAGACCTTCTTGAAGCGCGGGTTGCCGGCGGCGAGCTTGTCGTAAAATTCGAACGCCGCCTTCTCGCAGGCCTGCATCATGTCGCGCGGGAAGGGGCGCAGCACGGCGCCGCCACCGACCAGCCGCTTGAGCGCCGAGGCGTTCAACGTGTCGTACTTGGCGATCATCCAGCTGTTGGCTTCCCAGCAGGCCTGTTCCAGGATGGTCTGGTAGGATTTCGGCAGCTGTTCCCAGGCCTGCATGTTGAACATCAGCGGGATCTGGGCCGAACCCTCCCACCAGCCGGGGTAGTAGTAGTATTTGGCGACCTTGTGGAAGCCCAGCTTCTCGTCGTCGTAGGGGCCGACGAACTCCGCCGCGTCGATGGTGCCGCGCTCCAGCGCCGGATAGATGTCGCCGCCGCCGAGCTGCTGCGGGACCAGCCCGAAGGGCGTCAGGATCTGGCCGACCAGACCGCCGATGCGCATCTTCAGGCCCTTCAGATCCTCCAGGCTCTTGATCTCCTTGCGGAACCAGCCGCCCATCTGGGCGCCGGTGTTGCCGGCGGGGATGTGGTGGATGTTGTAATCCTTGAACACCTCCCGCATCAGCTCCAGACCGCCGCCATGCATCATCCAGGCGATGTGCTGGCGCGTGTTCAGGCCGAAGGGCATGGCGGTGTCGAAGCAGAAGGTCGGATCCTTGCCGACATAGAAATAGGCCGCCGACTGGCCGCACTCGACCGTGCCGTTCTGCACCGCGTCCAGCACCTGGAGCGCCGGAACGATCTCGCCCGCCGCGAAGGTGCGGATCTGGAACTTGCCGTCGGTGGCGTCGGACACCCGCTTGGCGATGAACTCCGCCGCGCCATAGATGGTGTCGAGACTCTTGGGATAGCTCGACGCCATGCGCCACTTGATCTCCGGCTGGGAGCTCTGGGCGATGGCCGGAGCCGCGATGGTCGCGGCGGTTCCGGCGGCGGCAATGCCGACACCGGCGCTGGAGAGGAACGCACGCCGTTTCATGATGAGGAGTCTTCCCGGCTGTCTGGTTCGTTGGGCTGACATGATAGCGCAACCAACCGTTTGGGGAATCCCCCTTCCGCTGGGGCAACACCGATATTGGCGAAGATTCTTGCGGCTGAAACGAAAAATCCAGCCACATCGGGCTGGATTTTCGGCGACGCAGCATTATTTGTTGTTTCGATCGCCTTTCAGGCGTTTCCTCCCTAAACTCGGGCCGCGGCTGTATAGCTAGCGGCCTTTTCTCTTTTACGCAATATGCTGAAAGTCAGCTTCGCAAACTTTTTTGGCTGACGTACGTCCGGGACGTGCCGGAAGCTCGGCAATTTTCCCTTTTACATTGCAAATGCATCGCTTCGCTTCCGCTTGACCCTTTATAAAGGGCTGGGATGATACAGTGTCTGCACTGATCGTCTCCCATCCGGCTCGGCCGGCGCCGCTTGATAAGGATCTTGCCACGATGTCGCCCCTTGGACAGCCAAGCGGCCGGACCGCCGGACACCATGTCGCCACCATCCGTGTTCCGCGCCGGGCCATCGGCCTGCGGATGACCGTGGCCGTCACCGTGGCCGTGCTGCTGCTCGGGTCGACTCTGGTCAAGGGGCTGGTCGTCGGCAATGGCGCGGCGGACGCGCTGGCGAAGGAGATCGGCAATTCGATGACCGGGCTGGCGCAATCGCTGGCGCGGCAGCTCGATCTGACCATGTGGGCCCGCGCCAACCAGATCGCCGCGCTGTCGCGGATCGACGCGCTGAAGGACCCGGCGGTGGCGCAATCGACCATCGACGAGCTGAAGCGCCGCGACCCGACCATCGCCTGGATCGGCATGACCAACGCCGACGGGCGGGTGGTGGCCGCCTCCAACGGGCTGCTGCTGGGGGCCGACATCGCCAGCCGCCCGGTCCATCAGGAAGGCATGAAGGGCCTGTTCGTCGGCGACGTGCACGAGGCGGTGGCCCTGCACGGCAAGGTGCCGTACCTGAAGGGCGAAACACCGAAATTCGTCGACGTGTCGGCCCCGCTGCAGAAGGCCGACGGCACCACGGTCGGCGTGCTGGCCGCCCATTACAGCTGGGAATGGGCCCACGCCTCGATCCGGCAGTTGATCGAGCCCTTGTCCGACCGCAAGGGGCTGACGCTCTACATCCTGTCGGCGGACGGCACCGTGCTGATCGGTCCCGATTCGGCGGTCGGCAAGCCCCTGCCGGTGCCGACGTTGACGGCCAAGCTGCGCGACGGCTGGAGCAGCGAGGTCTGGCCCGATGGCGTCACCTATGTCACCGGCGTGGCCCACGGCAAGGGGCTGCACGATTACGCCGGGCTGGGCTGGACCGTCGTCGCCCGTCAGCCGGCCGACATCGTCTATGCCGAAACCGACCGCCTGCGGCTGACGATCATCGGGTCCGGCGCGGTGCTTGCCCTGCTGTTCAGTTGCATCGGCTGGTTCGCCGCCGGACGCATCGCCCGGCCGCTGGGCGCCATCGCCGACGCTGCCGAGCGCATCGGCAAGGGCGAGCGCGGCATGGCGATCCCCGACGTCGGCGGTGCGGCGGAGATCCGCCGGCTGTCGGTGGCGCTGCGGGAGATGGTGGACAGCCTGACCAACAAGGACGTCGCCCTGATGCGGCTGGAGGACATCGCCTACGAGGACCGGCTGACCGCGCTGCCGAACCGGCGTTACTTCGAACAGTATGTCGAGGCGTCGACCGGCGGCGGCGGCGGATCGGCGACGGTGATGTACATCGACCTGGACGGTTTCAAACCGGTGAACGACCGTCTGGGCCACGATGCCGGCGACGCCGTGCTGCGCCAGATCGGCGGCCGGCTGGCCAGCATCTTCCGCGACGACGACGTGGTCGCCCGGCTGGGCGGCGACGAATTCGCCGCCGTGCTTCCCCGCCGCGCCGACCGCCCGGCTCCCGACACCGAGGAGCTGGCGTCACGCATCATCGCCGCCGTAAACGAGCCGGTGTCGTTCAACGGGGAGACGGTCCGCGTCGGCTGTTCCATCGGCATAGCCTCCTGGCCGGAGGACGACAGCGACATGGCGACGGTGATGCGCCATGCCGACGCCGCGCTCTACAAGGCCAAGCGCGACGGCCGCAACCGCGCGGTGCGCTGGGTGCGGGCGGTGGTGGGGGCCCAGGAATAAAGGGTGCCTAACGTCCCTCCAGCCCCCGCACCATCCCGTTCATGAAGCCCAGCTTTTCGATCACTGCGGCCGACAGGATGAAGGGATACAGGTCCGGCTGGCCCATGCTGCGGTTCAGGCTGTTCACCGCGTAGGTCAGCGGCAGCCAAAGGTCGATCAGGTCCTCGATACGCCGGGCCTTGTGGGGGTTGAAGTCGACCTCCGCCTCCAGTTCCGCCCCTTCGGTGATGCGTGGGCGAACCCGCAGGCCGAAGGCGCGGGCGGTTTCCAGCGTGTCGACGATGTGCAGGTAATGCGCCCAGGTCTCGGCAAAATCCTCCCACGGGTGGGCGGTGGCATAGGTGCTGACGAAGTTCGCCTGCCAGTCGGCCGGCGCGCCGTCGGCATAATGACGTTTCAGCGCCTCGCCATAATCCTGCCGCTCGTCGCCGAACAGGGCGCGGAAGCGCTCCAGCAGCGCCGGGTCGTCGCGCACCAGCCGATCCCAGATGTAATGGCCGCTCTCGTGGCGGAAATGGCCGAGCAGCGTGCGGTAGGGCTCGCCCATCTCGGTGCGGCGCTTCTCGCGCTCGGCATCGTCGGCCTCGGCGACATTGATGGTGATCAGGCCGTTGGCATGGCCGGTCAGCACCGGCGTCACCGTGCCGTCGGCGGCGACGGTGTCGGACAGGAAGTCGAAGGCCAGACCTTCCTCCGGATTGTCGATCCGGGTCTGCAGGGGCAACTTCAGGTTGGTCAGCGTGTAGAACAGGTGATGCTTCGCCAGTTCCAGCTTGCGCCAGCGCGTCAGGTTGGCGGTATCGGACAGGTCGGGGATGGTGCGGTTGTGCCGGCAGGCGGCGCAGTGGGTGTCGGCGGAGTCGGCCGGCAGCATCCAGTTGCAGGCGTCGAGTTCCGCATTCGCACAGAACTTGTAGAGCGGTTCGGGGGTAGCGAGCGCGCTCCACACCCCGTCATGGTCGGTGGGGTCGAGTGCCGACAGGGTCCCCACATCCGGCAGATAGCCGAGCCGGTGCCCGCAGCGCTCGCACAGCGTGTTCTCGAAATAGAGCGGCTGGTGGCAGTTCTGGCATTCGAAGAGTTTCATGGCGGGGGATCCGGAGGCCGGAGGATCTCCTCTCCCCCCCGGGGAGAGGGTTAGGGTGAGGGGGAGGCGCGGCGGGACCTTTGTGGAAATCCTGCGGTGCACCCCCTCACCCCGACCCTCTCCCCGGGGGGGAGAGGGGGATTAGGAGATGGGTCAGGTGGGTTTTTTCGCGGGCGCTTCGCCCTTCACCGGCGCAGGCTCCGCCACCGCTTCGGCCTTCGCCGGTTCCTTCACCTCCACCGGTTCCGCCGGCTTCTCCTCTTCCGTGGTCTCCTCGCCATAGGACGACACCGCGGTCGGGCTTTCGGCGACACTGCGGAGCGCGCGGGCGGCACGGCGGAGCGCGAAGGAGGTCTTGCCTTCCGGCTCCAGGGCCAGAAGCAGCAGCGACCGGCCGGTGACGATGTAGCCTTCGCCGGTGTTGACGCGCGGCACCTCGTCGGGGTCGGGCAGGTTGGTGTCGAGCAGACAGCGCCAGACGCTGCCGCCGGTCACCTCCGGCAGGGTGAACTCCACCACGTCATGGTGGGCGTTGATGACCAGCAGCAGGGTGGCGTCCATCGCCGGGCGCTTGATGCCGCTGGCCTGCCCGCGGCCATCGAGCAGCATGCCCAGGCAACGGGCATTGCCGTCGTGCCAATGGCTCTCGTCCATCTCGTCGCCGGCGGGGGTGAGCCAGGTGACGTCCTTCACGTCGAACTCGGCATTGTATTCGCCGGACAGGAAACGGCCGCGGCGCAGCATGGGGAAGGACTGGCGAACCGCGACGACGCGACGGACGAACTCGATCAGAGCCTGCCCGTCCTCGTCGATGCCGTCCCACTTCAGCCACGCCGTCTCGTTGTCCTGGCAATAGGCATTGTTGTTGCCGTGCTGGGTGTTGCCGAACTCGTCGCCGGCCAGCAGCATCGGCGAGCCCTGGGACAGCAGCAGCGTCGCCAGCATGTTGCGCTTCTGCCGTTCGCGCAGTTCCTTGATCTCGGGATCGTCGGTCGGCCCTTCCACCCCGTGGTTCCAGGACAGATTGTGGGAATGGCCGTCGTTGTTGCCCTCGCCGTTCGCCTCGTTGTGCTTGTCGTTGTAGGACACGAGGTCGTTCAGCGTGTATCCGTCATGGGCGGTGATGAAGTTTACGCTCGCCCACGGCTTGCGCCCACGCTTGTTGAAGAGGTCGGCCGAACCGCAGAGCCGCGGCGCCACCTCCGGCAGCTTGCCCTCGTCGCCCTTCCAGAAGGCGCGGACGGTGTCGCGGTAACGGTCGTTCCACTCCGCCCAGCCCGGCGGGAAGTTGCCGACCTGATAGCCGCCGGGGCCGCAATCCCACGGCTCGGCGATCAGCTTGACGCTGTTGAGGATCGGGTCCTGCAGGCAGCTGTCGAGGAAGCCGCCGCCCTCGTCGAAGCCGTAGGGCTCGCGGCCGAGGATGGTGGCGAGGTCGAAGCGGAAGCCGTCGACATGCATCTCCATCGCCCAATAGCGGAGCGAATCGGTCACCATCTGCAGCACGCGCGGGTGGCTGAGATTGACGGTGTTCCCCGTCCCGGTCTCGTTGATGTAGTAGCGCTGCTGGTCCGGGATCAGCCGGTAGTAGGAAGCGTTGTCGATGCCCTTGAAGGACAGGGTCGGTCCGCGCTCGTTGCCCTCGGCGGTGTGGTTGTAGACGACGTCGAGGATCACCTCCAGCCCGGCATTGTGGAGATGGGCGACCATCTCCTTGAATTCCTTGATGGCGTTGCCCGACGCGGCATAGCGCGGCTCCGGCGAGAAGAAGCCGATGGAGTTGTAGCCCCAATAATTCGCCAGACCCTTGTCGACCAGATGCTGGTCCTGGACGAAGGCATGGACCGGCAGCAGTTCCACCGAGGTGACGCCGAGCGACTTGATGTAGTCGACCACCTCCTTCACCGCCATGCCGCCATAGGTGCCGCGCAGGCTGTCGGGCACCGCCGGGTGCAGTTTGGTGAAGCCCTTCACATGGGTTTCGTAGAAGATGGTGCGGTCCCAGGCGGTGCCCGGCTTGTGGTCGCGACCCCAGGTGAAGGCGGGATCGATCACCTTGCATTTCGGCATGAAGGGCGCGCTGTCGCGCTCGTCATAGGTCAGGTCGTCGCCCGATTCCATCACATAGCCGAAATGGGCCGGGTTCCAGCGGATCTCGCCGACCAGCTCCTTGGCGTAGGGGTCGAGCAACAACTTGTTCGGGTTGAAGCGGTGGCCGTTCTCCGGCTCGTAAGGGCCGTACACGCGGTAGCCATAGAGCAGTCCGGGACGGGCGTCCGGCAAATAGCCGTGCCAGATTTCGTTGGTGAATTCGGGAAGCTCGATGCGTTCAAGCTCCTCCTCGCCGTTTTCGTCGAACAGACACAGTTCGACCTTGGTCGCGTTGGCGGAAAACAGGGCGAAATTGACGCCGAGCCCATCCCAGGTTGCGCCCAGCGGAAAGGGCAATCCTTCACCGAGCCGTGTCGCTTGTTTCAGGATATTCGCCATGATCGCCCGTTTCTCCGCCTGTATCGAAAGTCACACCCGTCCCCTGAACAGTGAGGAGAGCGGGCGGAGCCTTCAACCCGGCCGATGGGCGCTTGTTCCTTCCCCCCGTCAGTCATCTCTTTGGGATAGGGCGGGCTCCGTGCCGGCAGGCAGGTCGCGACGCAACCAGTCTGCCAGTTGACGCAGGCCACGGTCGCGCGGGTCGCTGGCGCGCCAGACCAGACCGATGACACGGCCGGGCGGGTGCGGACCGTCGAAGGGACGGTACTCCACCAGCCCGCCGACCGTGGCGGCGCGGCCGTCTTCCCCCTTGGCCGCCCCCTTTACCGCCAGGACCGGCATCAGCGTGCAGCCGGCTCCCGCCGCCACCATGTGGCGCAGCGTCTCCAGTCCGGTGGCGTGGACGCCGCCGCCCCGCGCGCTGAGACCGCAGGCGGCCAGGGCCTGATCGCGCAGGCAGTGCCCCTCCTCCAGCAGCAGAAGTTCCGCCGGGTCGAGGTCGTTCAGCGAGAGGCCGGGCGTGGCGCAGAGGCGGTGGCCGGCGGGATGGGCGAGCAGGAAGGGCTCGAAGAACAGCGGTTCGGCCGTCAGCCCGTCGCCCTCCACCGGCAGGGCCAGCAGCACGGCATCGAGCCGGCCGTCGCGCAGTTCCTCCAGCAGGCTGTCGGTGCGGCCTTCCGACAGGATCAGGGTCAGGTCGGGCCAAGTCGTGCGCAGCGCCGGCAGGATGTGCGGAAACAGGTAGGGGCCGAGCGTGTGGATCGCCGCCAGCCGCAGCCGGCCGGTCAACGCCCCGTCCGACCCGTCGGCCAGCGCCAGAAGCCGCCGCGCCTCCTCCAGCACGACACGGGCTTGGACGACGATAGCCTCGCCGCGCGGGGTCAGCAGGACCTTGCGGCTGGTGCGTTCGAACAGCGACAGGCCCAGCGACTCCTCCAGCTTGCGGATCTGGGCGCTCAGCGACGGCTGGCTGACGGCGCAGCGTTCGGCGGCGCGGCCGAAGTGGCGCAGCTCGGCGACGGCGACGACATATTCCAGGTCACGCAGGGACAGGCCGGAGAGATTCATAGGTGGAGCCTATTGGTGCATTTCCTTCTATGTCTTGGATATATCGTTCAAGACGCCGGATAACCAGGGGCGAGACAATGACGCCGCTTCAGGCGACACCGCCCCAATGAGGATGACCCGGATGAGCACCCTGACCACCAGCTTCGGCCAGCCCGTTCCCGACAACCAGAATTCGCTGAGCGCCGGGCCGCGCGGTCCGCTGCTGCTGCAGGATTTCCACCTGATCGAGAAGCTGGCCCATTTCAACCGCGAACGCATTCCGGAGCGTGTGGTGCATGCCAAGGGCGCCGGCGCCTACGGCACTTTCCGCGTCACCCGCGACGTGACGCCGTGGACCAAGGCCGCCTTCCTGTCGACCGTGGGCAAGGAGACCGGCGTCTTCCTGCGCTTCTCCACCGTCGGCGGCGAGAAGGGCTCCGCCGATGCCGAACGCGACCCGCGCGGCTTCGCCGTGAAGTTCTATACGGAAGAGGGCAATTACGATCTGGTCGGCAACAACACGCCGGTCTTCTTCCTGCGCGATCCGCTGAAGTTCCCCGACTTCATCCACACGCAGAAGCGCAACCCGGCCACCAACCTGAAGGACCCCACCGCCGTGTGGGACTTCTTCTCGCTGTCACCGGAGACGATGCACCAGCTGACCATCCTGTTCAGCGACCGCGGCACCCCGCGCAGCTATCGCCACATGGACGGCTTCGGCAGCCACACCTTCTCGTGGATCAACGCGGCGAACGAGCGCTTCTGGGTCAAGTACCATTTCAAGACCCGCCAGGGCATCGAGAACTTCACCGCCGAGCAGGCGACCGCGATGGCCGGCATCGACCCCGACCATGCCACCCGCGACCTGTACGCCTCGATCGAGGACGGCGACTTCCCGGCCTGGACCGTCTCGGTGCAGATCATGCCGGAGGCCGAGGCCGACGGCTACCGCATCAACCCGTTCGACCTGACCAAGGTGTGGCCGCATGCCGATTACCCGCTGATCGAGATCGGCGAACTGGTGCTGGATCGCAATCCGGAGAACTTCTTCGCGGAGACCGAGCAGGCCGCCTTCAGCCCGGCCAGCGTGGTTCCCGGCATCTCCTTCAGCCCGGACAAGATGCTGCAGGGCCGACTGTTCGCCTATGCCGACGCCCACCGCTACCGACTGGGCGGCAACTACGCGCAGATCCCCGTGAACAAGCCGCAGGGCTGCCCGGTCCACAACTATCAGCGCGACGGCGCCATGCGGGTGGACGGCAACGGCGGCGGCCGGCCGAACTACGAGCCGAACAGCTTCGGCGGCCCGGCCCAGACGGGTGTGCCGAGCGAGCCGCCGCTGCACATCAGCGGCGACGCCGCCCATTATGATCACCGCGAGGGCAACGACGACTACGCCCAGGCCGGCGCGCTGTTCCACCTGATCGGCGCGGAGGCTCAAGCCCGCCTGATGGACAACATCGCCGGCAGCCTGGACAAGGCCCCGTTGTTCATCCAGCAGCGCCAGCTGAAGCACTTCCTGGCCGCCGACCCCGCCTATGGCGAGGGCGTCGCCAAGCGGCTGGGCCTGACCGTGGCCCAGGCCGCCGAGTGAGGTGAGTTTCCCGGCCCTTCCGCGGCATTGCGGAGGGGCCGGGTTTGAGATGCCGCGCCCGTCCCCCTGGGCGGCGGCATGACTGCCGGCATCCAGCCGCGCATTTCCCCGAAAGACTTGCGGTCCTCTTCCCGGCGATGGGAAGAGGGCTTTTTTGTGATGGAGGCTCGGAACCGGTAAACCACCGTTGCAAACGAACCTGCTTTCCCAAGGCGTTGAAGGGCGCTGCATACCCCCATTGCCGGGATATGAACGATGGATTGCACCTTACATCATTAACCGTAGCACTGAGGCAGCGACCCGATTTGACGGCACCACGCTTCAGCCTTAGTTTAATGATTGAAGACTCCAATCCGGTAGAATTTCTGGTAGCTTTCTTCCCTGATCGTGTGTGCCAGTAGGGGAGAATGCGCGTTGTTGGCGGATGAAATGAGCAGAGCAACGCTGAGGGTAGCTTTTGACGGACCTGCCATCCATGACGGCACCATGGATGTTCGGGACCTCGCGCCTTCACTATTGGCCATTGGCCAACTCTGTGAGGAAGCAAACCGTGTCTTGAATGGGGAGCGCATCCAAGCAACGGTCCTGGTTCGCTCCGACTTCCGTAAGGGATCTTTCGAGGTCAACCTTGATCTCGTGCAGAGCCTCATCTCCCAGATGCGCAGTTTCCTGACCGGCGAGGATGCAACTGCTGCTGCCAACCTGCTGGCACTGTTGGGTGGAGCTTCCGGAGGCACGACCGGCTTAATCGGCGTCATCAAATGGCTGCGCGGCAGGCGTCCGAAACGGCTCGTTTCTTTGGAGAGCGGAAGGGTGCGGCTTGAACTGGATGATTCATCCATTGAAACCGCTCGCGAAGTAATTGATCTTTACCGTGATTTGGGCGTTCGCAAGGCTGCTGCCGATGTAATTCGCCCTTTGGAAAATCCAGGCATTGAACTGATAGAATTCTCCCCGAATCCTGAATCTACCGAAGTCGTCGAGAAATCTGATGCTCCTTCTTTTGCCGCTCCGGAACCTGAAGAAGAACAGATAATCAATGAGGAGCGAAAATCCGCATTCACCATTGTTTCCGTTTCATTCAAAGATGGAAACAAGTGGCGCCTCTATGACGGACAAAATACAATCAACGTCACTATGGCTGATGAGAAGTTTATCAGTCGGGTAAATCAAAACGACGTTGTTTTCGCCAAGGGAGATATCCTCGTTTGCCGAGTTCTCATGGAACAATGGCGAGTTAAGGACGGTCTACGTACAGAATACACAGTTCTTGAAGTGGTCGAACATCGTAGTGCAGCGCGGCAACTGCCGTTGCAGTTCGATCCCCCTGAATGATTGCCGGGGCCGCGAAAGTTGTCGACGAGTCGGTCCCCGATGCGGCCCTGCACCACCTGGCGGACGCCGCCTGACCCGCCCCCTCCCCACCCGAATGGTGTGGTCTACGCATGGGGGCAGACAAATCCTGTCGAGCCGTCCTAAAGTCCGCCTTCAGCGCGACAGCTTCGATGACGGAATGGGACGGGACCGCGACACCGATAAATCCAGCAGCGAACGATCCACCAGCGCGCTGACCGGCAAGGGCCTGGATACCCTGCTGGTGGCGGCGGAGACGCTGCCGCATGCGCCGGAGGATGCGTGGCGACTCGACCTGCTGCGGGTGGCGCTGCGCATCGCCCGCTCCACCGAGGATTTGGCCGACCTGGAACGCGCCAACCTCGCCTTCAGGGCGCTGCCGCACCGGCTGCGCAACCCGCTGGTCGACCGCGCCGCCATGCTGGCCCGGCGCGAGGCGGAACGCGCCCAGATGGCTGAGGAACCGGAGGAGGAGCCGAAGCCCGGCGGCCTGCTGGGCGGGCTGTTCGGACGCGGCGGCAGCAGGCCGAGCCGCAGAACCGCCAAGGAACGGCTGATGCGCGAACTCACCACCCGCCGCGACCCCGACGACGATCGCGAGAGCTGATCGCCCTTAAAACCCGGGCAAGGGAAATCCCGGCATAGGCCACGCCGGACGGCAGATACCCGGACGGCCGCTTGTCCGTCCGAAGGATTGGAAGCCCCCTCCCCTCCCGCGCTCTCCGGCCGCGTCGAAGGTCACAGCTGGGACGGTTTACGGCGGGCCGGGAATGTGCAAAGGTCTCTACCTCCAAATCGGGCTTATCCTAAAGTTGAACTGAACGATGACCGGGGGTTCCGTGCGTCGCCTGAAGCCGTTGCTGACCTGCGCCGCCTTGACTGCCCTGCTGAGCGCCTGCGCCAGCGGCGGGGGCACACATCGCGTCGCCTCGCCGGAGGAAATCGACGCGCATGTCGCGGAAGCCTCCAAGCGCTTCGACATGCCGGAGCTGTGGATCCGCGAGGTCATCCGCCAGGAAAGCGGCGGGCGCACCACCGTCAACGGCAAGCCCATCGTCAGCAAGGCCGGCGCCATGGGGCTGATGCAGGTGATGCCGGCGACCTATGACGAAATGCGGCGCAAGCACAATCTGGGCTCCGACCCCTTCGATCCGCATGACAACATCATCGCCGGCACCGCGTATCTGCGCGAGATGTACAACCTGTTCGGCGCGCCGGGCTTCCTCGGCGCCTACAACTGCGGTCCCGGCTGTTACGGCGACTATCTGGCCGGCAAGCGCGGCCTGCCGGGCGAGACGCGCCGCTACATCGCGTCGGTCGGGCCGCGACTGAACCGCACCCCGGCGCCCAACGGCGCCGACATCGTGCTGGTCAGCGCGCCGTCCTCCGATTCGCCGCCGGATTACGGTTCGCCCTACGCCCGGCCGTCCTCCTCCTATTCGGCCCCGGTCAATCCGGCGCCGTCCTACACCCCTCCCGCCAGCAGCCGCCCGGCGGCAAGCCGGCCGCCAATCGCCGTGGCCGCCCTGCCGGCTCCGGCGCCCGCTCCGGCACCGGCGGTGCGGGTGGTGGCGCCCGATACTTCGACTCCGGATGCGCCGGCGCCGCGTCCGGTGGCCGCGATGAGCGGGGCGGCGACCGCCGGCGGCGGGGTGTGGACGGTGCAGCTCGGCGCCTTCCGCTCGCCCGACGACAGCCAGCGCGTGATCGACCGCGCCCGCAACTCCATGCCGGTGCTGTCGCGTTCGCAACGGGTCGTCCAGGCGGTGGATACCCAGACCGGGCCGCTCTATCGCGCCCGCCTGTCCGGCCTGTCGCAGCAGGATGCCGCCAGCGCCTGCAGCGGACTGGTCAACATCGGCATGGCCTGTTTCGTGGTGGCGCCGGGGGCCTGAACAGGCTCCGCCGCAAGCTTCGCCGATGGATGACGTCCTTCGGTTGGTTTGCCGCCGGGCCGGCGGCGGCGCTATGCTGACGGTTGGTCGGCAGTGCGGAGCAGAAGGACATGCGGCAGGACAGGGGTTTGGACGAGACGGTCCTGCGCTTCCTGGACCGCAGCCTCAGCGTCAATGTCGCGACCAGTGACCGCGACGGGCGCCCGCTGGTAGCCAGAGCCGTGGCGGCGCGGGTGGCGCCGGGCGGCGAGCGGCTGACCGTGCTGATCGACAGGCGAGCCAACGCCGCGCTGGTCGCCGCCGTCGCCGAGACCGGGCGGCTGGCCGTGGTCTTCACCGAACCCAGCACCCACCGGTCCATTCAGATCAAGGACGACGCTTCCACCGTGGCGGCGCCGACGGTGGAAGAGGCGGCGCTGCCCGGTCCCTACATCGAAGGCTTCATCGCCGAACTGGCCGGGATGGGATTCACCGAAGCCTTCGTCCGGGCGGTGATGGAGTTCGATCCGGCCGATCTGGTGGCGCTGCATCTGCACCCCGCCGCGGTCTTCGACCAGACGCCGGGACCAAAGGCCGGCGAGCGGATTCCGGCATGAACAGCCCCCTGCCCCAGAACGCTCTTACCCTGGAGGCCATCCGGACCTGCCTGGAGGGCGTTATCCCCGGCACCATCGCCACGGCGGCGGCGGACGGGACGCCGAACGTGTCTCAGCTGTCGCAGGTCCATTACGTCGATCCCGGCCACATCGCCCTGTCCTATCAGTTCTTCAACAAGACGCGCGCCAACATCCTGGCCAATCCGGACGCGCAACTGGAGGTGATCGACCCGTCCACCGGGGCGCAGTACCGGCTGCGGCTGGCCTATCTGCGCACCGAGACGGACGGGCCGCTGTTCGAGAGCATGAAGGCGAAGCTGTCGGGCATCGCCTCCCATGTCGGGATGGCGGAGGTGTTCCGCTTGCGCGGCGCCGACCTGTTCCGGGTGGTAGCGATCGAGGCGGTCGCCGGCGGCTGTCCCCTGCCCGCCCCGGTCCGGCCGCGCAGCCTGCTGTCGGCGGTCCGGCGCGCCTGCGAGGGGTTGCGCGGCGCCGCCGACCTGTCCGACCTGCTCGACCGCGCCATCGCCGCCTTGCGCGATCTGTTCGGGGTGGAGCATGCGCTGATTCTGCTGCCCGACGCCACCAGCGGCCGGCTGTTCACCGTCGCGGCGCTGGGCTACGAGGCCTCAAGCCGCGGCAGCGGCATCGGCTGGGAGGTGACGGCCGGCGATGGCGTGATCGGCATGGCGGCGCGCGAGCGGGTGCCGATCCGCATCACCCACATGACCACCGATGTCGCCTACAGCATGGCGATGCGCGAGGGGACGGCCGCGGGCCACTTGCGCGAGATCCCCTTCCCCGGTCTGGACCGGCCGCACAGCCAACTGGCAGTGCCGATCCTGGCGCATCCGGGCGCCTGCGGGGATTTGGCCGGCGTGCTGTTCGTGGAAAGCGCGCAGGAGATGCGCTTCACCTATGACGACGAGGATGCGCTGGCGACGCTGGCCGCACAGCTGGGTGCGCTGATGCGCGGCCTGCCGCCGGCCCATGGCGCCGAGGCCGAAGAGGCGCCGGCCCCGATTGCCGGAGCGCCGGCGATCGGCGATCCGATCACTGTGCGCCATTACGCCTGCGACGACAGCGTCTTCCTCGACCATGATTACCTGATCAAGGGAGTGGCCGGCGCCATCCTGTGGAAGCTGGTGCGCGACCACACCACGCTGGGCCGCACCGACTTCACCAACCGCGAACTGCGGCTGGCGCCCGACATCCCGCTGCCCGACCTTGCCGAGAACCTGGAAGCGCGGCTGATCCTGCTGCAACGCCGGCTGGCCGACCGCTGCGGCCCCCTGCGCATCGAGAAGACCGGTCGGGGCCGCTTCCGCCTGCTGGTGGAAAAGCCCCTGCGGCTGGAGGAGATGAATTGAGAGAGCGGAGAGAGGCGGATTACCCCTCGCTGACGCGGCGGCAGCGGCGCTTCATCAGGGCCAGCGCCTCTTCCGCCCGGTCGTCGGTCAGGTCGAAGCTGCGCTCGTCCAGCAGCACGCCGTCGGAGTTGTAGGCGCGCACCTGCAGGCCCTCCGGCGTCTGTTCCGCCGTCACGTCGAGGATGCCGTCGCCGGTCTCGTTTCCGGCGATGTCGAGGAAGTCGTTGACCTCGTCGAAGCTGGCCTCGACGTCGTCCGGCCAGACGCCCTCGGCGGTGAAGTCCAGCAGGTCGTTCAGCCCGCCGACCGGTTCGCAGCGCTTCACCCGCGGGTCGGCGGATGCCACCGCCTCGGCGAAGGCGGCCATCGACTGGCGGATGCGCTCCTGCTCGATGGGGTCGATCTCCAGTTCCTCGCCCTCGCCGGAGAATCCGAGGTTCAGCGGATCGGGCATCGCCTCGCCCTCCTGCTCGGCATCCTCCTCGATCACCAGACCGACGACGCCGACGAGGCGGGTGCCGATGTCATCGACGGCGGCGACCAGATCCTGCTCGCGCACGAAGGACTCGGCCGCCTCGGGCGACTCGATCAGGCGGCGCAGCAGGGTGCGGCGGTCGGCGGCCTCAAGGTAGGACAGGGGTTCCGGATCGAGCCACAGCGGCAGCAGCCGCATGTCGGTCGCCTTTTCCAGCAGACCGGCCGAATCGAGCGCGCGTTCGATGGCATCGACCGACGGCGGCTCATCCAGCCGGCCGTCGACCTCCAGCGCCACCCAGAACAGGGTGGACAGGGTGGGGTCGCCATGCTCGTCGGTGCTCTGCGCCGTTTCCGAGAAGGCCTCGACCTCGTCCATGAAGTCGTAGCCTTCCTCCTCGCGCAGCTTGCCCAGGGCGGCTTCGATCACGCCCTGGCGGTTGCCGTCCAGCACCTCGTCCAGCAGGGCGCCGAAACGTTCGTCGTTGTTGCGCCACAGCCGGACCAGCCGGTCGGCCGGGGTCCCGCTGAACTGGCCGCCCTTGCCGTTGACTCCGTCCTTCTTCGCCATGATGCGCCCATCCCCTTTTTGAATTCGCTCGTCCGGTCGGCGTGACCATAGGAGCGCCGCGCCGTCCTGTCGACCGCGATATGGTGACGCTTTACCCGACGGATGGTGGTGCCCCACGCCACCCGCCGCAGCGACGATTGGCCCCTTCCACCCGGATGGGAAAAGGGTAGGATCCGACCACTCTCCATTCGGGTGATCCGTCATGGCCGAACGTCCGGTTTTTCCCAAAGATTTCCTGTGGGGCGCCTCCACCTCCGCCTATCAGATCGAGGGCGGGGCCGAGGCCGACGGGCGGGCGCCCAGCATCTGGGACACCTTCTGCAAGCTGAAGGGCCGCGTCGACAACGGCGAGAGCGGCGACGTCGCCTGCGACCATTACCACCTGATGCCGCAGGATGTGGGCCTGATGGCGGATCTGGGCTTGCAGGCCTACCGCTTCTCCGTCTCCTGGCCCAGGGTGCTGCCGCGCGGGCGGGGGGCGCCGAACGGGAAGGGGCTGGATTTCTACGACCGGCTGATCGACCGGCTGCTGGAAAAGGGGATCGAGCCCTGGCTCTGCCTCTATCACTGGGATCTGCCGCAGGCCTTGCAGGATCTGGGCGGCTGGAGCACGCGGGACGGTGTGGGCTGGTTCGAGGATTATGCGGCGCTGTGCGCCCGGCGCTATGGCGATCGGGTGAAGCGCTGGGCCACCTTCAACGAGTTTTCGGTCTTCACCCTGTTCGGCTGGGCCTTCGGCTGGGGGGCGCCCAGCATCGCCGACCGTGCCGCCCACCTGAAGACGATCCACCACGTCAACCTCGCCCATGGCGCCGGGGTGGACGTGCTGCGCGCGCTGGTGCCGGGGGCCTCCATCGGCGCGGTGCACAGCGTCCAGCCGATGCGGCCGGAAACCGACAAGTCGGAGGATGTCGAGGCGGCGGCCCTGTTCGACGAGCATTGGAACCGCGCCTTCCCCGATGCGCAGTTGCTGGCCCACTATCCGCGCCGCATCGCCGAAGTCATCGAGCCCTATGTGCAGCCCGGCGACATGGCGCGCATCGCCCGGCCGGTGGACTGGTTCGGGCTGAATCATTACGCGCCGGTCTATGGTCGCCGGGACGACAGCCTGATCTGGGGCTTCGGCTTCGGGTCACCGCCGCCGGGGATGAAGCGGACGGCCATCGACTGGCCCTATGACCCCGGCTGTTTCCGCGAGACGCTTGTCGACCTGACCCGGCGTTACCGGTTGCCGATCTACGTGACGGAGAACGGCTACGGCACCAAGGCGGCGGAGACGCCCGACGCCGAGGGGCGCGTGGTCGATGCGGAGCGGCTGGCCTATTTGCAGGCCTACATCGCTGCAATGGCGGAGGCGAAGGGGCTGGGTGCCGACGTGCGCGGATACTTCGTCTGGTCGCTGCTGGACAATTTCGAATGGGGCGGCGGGTACGGCACGCGCTTCGGCATCGTCCGGGTCGATTTTGAAACCCAGGCGCGGATCCCGAAGGAGTCCGCGCGCTGGTACTCGCAGTTGATCCGGGGGGCGTAATGCCCTCTCCCGCCCCGGGAGAGGGAGGGGACCCACGAAGTGGGGAGGGTGAGGGTTAGGTCAAGAATCACGGAGCGCATGGTTCCTTGCGCCACCCCTCACCCTTCCCATGCTCCGCATGGGCCCCTTCCCTCTCCCGGGACGGGAGAGGGAGATTCTCCGCCCGCCTTACTTCAGAAACGGCAGGTTCAGGCCCTGCTCCTTGGCGCACTCGATGGCGATGTCATAGCCGGCGTCGGCGTGGCGCATCACGCCGGTGGCCGGGTCGTTCCACAGCACGCGCTCGATCCGCTTGGCCGCCGCGTCGCTGCCGTCGCAGACGATGACCATGCCCGAATGCTGCGAGAAGCCCATGCCAACGCCGCCGCCATGGTGCAGGCTGACCCAGGTCGCCCCGCTGGCGGTGTTCAGCAGCGCGTTCAGCAGCGGCCAGTCCGACACGGCGTCGGAGCCGTCCTTCATCGCCTCGGTCTCGCGGTTCGGGCTGGCGACCGAGCCGCTGTCGAGATGGTCGCGGCCGATGACGATGGGGGCCTTCAGCTCGCCCGACTTCACCATCTCGTTGAAGGCGAGGCCCAGGCGGTGGCGCTGCCCCAGGCCAACCCAGCAGATGCGCGCCGGCAGGCCCTGGAACTGGATGCGCTTGGCCGCCATGTCGAGCCAGTTGTGCAGGTGCGGATCGTCGGGGATCAGCTCCTTCACCTTGGCGTCGGTCTTGCGGATGTCCTCCGGATCGCCGGACAGCGCCGCCCAGCGGAACGGGCCGATGCCGCGGCAGAACAGCGGGCGGATATAGGCGGGGACGAAGCCAGGGAAGTCGAAGGCGTTCTCCAACCCCTCCTCCTTCGCCATCTGGCGGATGTTGTTGCCGTAATCGACGGTCGGGATGCCCATGGCGTGGAAGGCCAGCATGGCTTCGACCTGCACGCGCATCGACTTGCGGGCGGCGGCGGCAACGGCGGCCGGCTGGCTTTCGCGGGCGCTCTCCCACTCTTCCAGCGTCCAGCCCTGCGGCAGATAGCCGTTCACCGGATCATGGGCGGAGGTCTGGTCGGTGACGATGTGCGGCCGGGCATTGATGTCGGTGCCGGCGCGGCGCGCCAGTTCCGGGAAGACGTCAGCGGCGTTGCCGAGCAGGCCGACGGAGATCGCCTCGCCCTTCGCACAGGCCTCGTTGATCCAGGCCAGCGCCTCGTCGAGGTCGGCGGTGTGACGGTCGAGGTAGCCGGTGCGGATGCGCATCTCGATGCTGCTGGGGCGGCATTCCACCGCCAGCATGCAGGCGCCGGCCATGGTGGCGGCCAGCGGCTGAGCGCCGCCCATGCCGCCGAGACCGCCGGTCAGGATCCACTTGCCCTTCAGGTCGCCGTTGTAGTGCTGGCGTCCGGCCTCGACGAAGGTCTCGTAGGTGCCCTGCACGATGCCCTGGCTGCCGATGTAGATCCAGCTGCCGGCGGTCATCTGGCCGTACATCGCCAGACCCTTGCGGTCCAGCTCGTTGAAATGCTCCCAGGTCGCCCAGCGCGGCACGAGGTTGGAGTTGGCGATCAGCACGCGCGGCGCGTCGGCATGGGTGCGGAAGACGCCGACCGGCTTGCCCGACTGCACCAACAGGGTCTCGTCGTCGTTGAGAGTCTTCAGCGCCGAGACGATGCGGTCGAAGCTCTCCCAGTCGCGGGCGGCGCGGCCGATGCCGCCATAGACGACCAGTTCCTGCGGCCGTTCGGCGACGTCGGGGTCGAGGTTGTTCATCAGCATGCGCATCGGCGCCTCGGCGAGCCAGCTCTTGCAGCTCAGTTCGGGGCCGTGCGGGGCACGGATGACGCGCTGGTTGTCGAGGCGGGATGACATGGGTGGATGGCTCCTGGTGGGAGGGTGAAGGTTAGGAAAGGTGCTGTTGCCCCCTCCCCGACCCTCCCCCGCTTCGCGGGAGAGGGAGTTGAGCGCGGGAGTGGCGGCAGTCCCCTCTCCCGCCGAAAGGCGGGGGAGGGTTAGGGAGGGGGCCGCGGGCGAGAACCTTTAAGGCGGCGGCAACTGGAACCGTGCCCCCAGCCGATACCGGCTGCCGGGATGCACCAGCATCGCCACCGTCACCACCCTCCCCTGCACCCACGTCCGGCGGGTAACGCGCAGGCAGGGTTCGGTGACGGGGATGTCGAGCAGCCGGGCGATTTCCGCCGTCGGCGATACCGCTTCGATGACGTGCTCCACCTGCGGCGAGGACTCCAGCCGGATCAGGTACTCGCCGGGCGTCTGGCGGGTGAAGTCCTGGTCCAGATAGTCGGGCGCCACCGCCGGATTGACCCAGCGTTCCTCAAGCTGCACCGGCACATCGCTTTCGCTGTGGACGACGATGGAATGGAACAGCTTGGCCCCGACCGGCAGGTTGAAGCGGCGGGCCAGACCGGCATCGGCGGCATCCGCGAGCAATTGCTCCACCCGGCAGGAATGGAGGTTGCCGCGCTCGGCGATCTCGTCGGCGATGCTGCGCAGTTCCACCACGTCGGTGCTGGGCGGCCGTTCGGCGACGAAGGTGCCCAGCCCCTGCACGCGGGTCAGCAGCCCCTCGTCGGTCAGGTCGCGCAGCGCGCGGTGGACCGTCATGCGGCTGACCGAGAATTCCTCCAGCAGCTTGTGCTCCGACGGGATCTGGAAGCCTTCGGGCCAGTCGCCGGAGCTGATCCGGCGGCGGATGGCTTCCTTGATCTGGGCGTAGCGCGGTTGCGCGGTGGAGATGGTGTCGCTCATGAGGCCTCCATGCGGGGGCTGCGGACCACGCCGCCATTCACTACCGCCATGCAGGGGTTGAGGCCGATGGCGTAGGCCAGTTCCGCCGGATGCTCGATGCGCCAGACCGCCAGATCGGCGCGCATGCCGGGCGCGATGACACCGCGGTCGGCCAGCCCCAGCGCCTTCGCCGCATGGCGGGTGATGCCGGCCAGCGCCTCCGCCGGGGTCAGCCGGAAGAAGGTGCAGCCCATCGACAGCATCAGCAGCAGCGAGGTCACCGGCGAGGTGCCGGGGTTATTGTCGGTGGACAGCGCCATCGGCACGCCATGGCGGCGCAGCAGGTCGATCGGCGGCAGCCTGGTCTCGCGCAGGGCGTAGAAGGCGCCGGGCAGCAGCACCGCCACCGTGCCTGCCTTGGCCATGGCGACGACGCCCTCCTCGTCCAGATGCTCGATATGGTCGGCCGACAGCCCGCCGAACTCCGCCACCAGCCGGGCGCCGCCGAGATTGCTCAGCTGTTCGGCATGCAGCTTCACCGGCAAGCCGAGCCGCTTCGCCGTCTCGAACACCCGGCGGGTCTGGGCGACCGAGAAGCCGATCCCTTCGCAGAAGGCGTCCACCGCATCGGCCAGCCCGGCTTCGGCGATGGCCGGCAGCGTCTCGGCGCAGACGCGGTCGATGTAGCCGTCGGGGTCGCCCTTGAACTCCGGCGGCAGGGCATGGGCGCCGAGGTAGGTGGTGCGGATCTCCACCGGGCGGACCTGGGCCAGCCGGCGGGCGACGCACAGCATGCGAGTTTCGGTTTCGGTGTCGAGGCCATAGCCGGACTTCACCTCCACCGTCGTCACGCCTTCGGCAAGCAGGCTGTCCAGCCGCGGCAGGCAGGCTGCCAGAAGCTGGTCCTCGCTGGCGGCGCGGGTGGCGGTGACGGTGGACAGGATGCCGCCGCCGGCCCGCGCGATCTCCTCATAGGTGGCGCCGTTCAGCCGCATCTCGAACTCGCGGGCGCGGTTGCCGCCATAGACGAGGTGGGTGTGGCAGTCGATCAGGCCGGGAGTCATCCAGCCGCCCTGCCCCGAATGCACCTCGGTCGCCAACGCCTCCGGCTCATCGGTCAGATCGGCGCGCGGACCGACATAAGCGATACGGCCATCCTTGATGCCAACCGCGGCGTCGACGATGGCGCCGTAGCCGTCAGCATCACCCATCGTGGTTACGGACAGATCGATCCACAGGGAATCCCACGGCGCGCTGGTCGGCATCGGTTCGGCTCCTTCCTACAAGTTTGTACCGCAACCCCCTTGGCAGCAGGTTGCCTATACTTGTATAGTGTTGTCTATAATAGCGAGGGCGCCCTCATGAGCAACCTGTTTTTTGCCTCGGCGCTGCTGCCGGACGGCTGGGCGGAGGATGTGCTGGTCACGACGGACCAGCGCGGCCGGATCGTCTCGGCGATGCCCAATGCCGCCTGCCCGGCCGATGCGGAGCGCTTCGCCGGGGCGGCGGTCGCCGGCATCGCCAACCTGCATTCCCACGCCCATCAACGCGCCATCGCCGGCATGGGCGAAAGCTCCGGCGAGGGGTCGGACAGCTTCTGGAGCTGGCGCGAGGTGATGTACCGGGCGCTCGACCGTATGGAGCCGGAGGATTTCGAGGCGGTCGCCACCCAGCTCTATGTGGAGACTCTGAAGGCCGGCTTCACCGCCATCGCCGAATTCCATTACCTGCACCACGACCGCGACGGGCGCGCCTACGCCGACCCGGCGGAGATGAGCCACCGCGCCATCGCCGCCGCGCGGACCGCCGGGCTGCCGATCACGCTGCTGCCGGTGCTGTACAACGCGTCGGGCTTCGGCGGCACGCCACCGACCGCCGGGCAGCGGCGCTTCATCCATGACGGGGCAGGGTTCGACCGGCTGACCACGGCCCTGCGCAGCACCTATGGCGAATCCTCCGACGTGCAACTTGGCATCGCCCCGCATTCGCTGCGCGCCGTGCCGGACGGGTTGTTGACCGAGACTGTCGCCGCCAACCCGCAAGGCCCGATCCACATCCACATCGCCGAGCAGCGCCGGGAGGTCGAGGACTGCCTCGCCTTCCGCAGCCGCCGCCCGGTGGAGCATCTGCTCGACACCCAGCCGGTCGATGGCCGCTGGTCCCTGATCCACGCCACCCACATGACCGCAGCGGAGGTGGCGGGCGTCGCCGCCAGCGGTGCGGTCGCCGGGCTTTGCCTGACCACCGAGGCCAATCTCGGCGACGGCTTCTTCGCCGCCGACTCCTACATGGCGCAGGGCGGCCGCTGGGGCATCGGCTCCGACAGCCACATCTCCGTCAGCCCGGTGGAAGAACTGCGCTGGCTGGAATACGGCGCGCGGCTGACCAGCGAACGGCGCACCGTGCTGGCCGGCGGCCCCCGCCGCTCCACCGCCCGCCGGCTGGTGGAGGACGCCCAGTCCGGCGGGGCGCAGGCGACCGGGTTCGACTCCGGGCGCATCGCCGCCGGCCTCCGCGCCGATATCGTCGTGCTCGACACCGATCACCCGCTGCTGGCGGCCCGCAAAGGCGATGCGCTGCTGGACGGCTGGATTTTCGCCGGCAACGCCCCCCTCGTGCGCGATGTGGTGATCGCCGGACGCGCAATCGTCCGCGACCGCCGCCACCCGCAGGAGGAGGAGATCGCCGACCGCTTCAAAAAGACACTTGGGAGACTTCTGGGATGAGCGAGAGCATCACTCTGGTTCCGGGCGCGCTGTCGCTCGACACGTTGCGCAGCATCTACCGTGGCCGTCCGGCCCTGACGCTCGACCCGGCGGCCTATCCGCGGATGGAGCGCTCGCGCGCCCTGATCGACAAGATCGCCGGCGGCGACGAGGCGGTCTATGGCGTCAACACCGGCTTCGGCAAGCTGGCGCACACCCACATCGCCGCGGCGGATCTGGAAACGCTCCAGCGCAACCTGATCCTGTCGCACGCCACCGGCGTCGGCGCCCCGCTGGCCGATGGCGTGGTGCGGCTGATCCTGGTCATCAAGGCGGTCAGCCTCGCGGTCGGCGCCTCGGGCGTGCGGCCGGCGTTGGTCGATGCGCTGCTGAAGCTGTATGAGGCAGACGTGCTGCCGGTGGTGCCGGGCAAGGGCTCCGTCGGCGCTTCGGGCGATCTGGCGCCGCTCGCCCATCTCTGCGGTGTGCTGCTCGGCATCGGCCATGTCCGGGTGAAGGGCGAGACCCTGCCGGCGGAAGAGGGGCTGCGCATCGCCGGTCTGCCGGTTTTCGACCTGAAGGCCAAGGAAGGGTTGGCGCTGATCAACGGCACCCAGGTGTCGACCGGTCTGGCGCTCGCCGGGTTGTTCGAAATCGAGCGCACCTTCAAGGCGGCGCTGGTCGCCGGTGCCTTGTCGGTCGAGGCGGTCAAGGGAAGCCACCGTCCGTTCGACGCCCGCATCAGCGCGCTGCGCGGCCAACCGGGCCAGATCGCCGTCGCCGCCGCCTTCCGCGAGGTGCTGGCCGACAGCGAGCTGAACGCCAGCCACCAGGGCCCCGACTGCCACCGGGTGCAGGACCCCTACAGCCTGCGCTGCCAGCCGCAGGTGATGGGCGCGGTGCTGGACCAGATGCGGCAGGCGGCGCGCACGCTGGTGATCGAGGCCAACGGCGTCACCGACAACCCGCTGGTTCTGGTCGACACCGACGAGGTGCTGTCCGGCGGCAACTTCCATGCGGAGCCGGTGGCGATGGCCGCCGACCAACTCGCCATCGCCGCGTCGGAGATCGGCGCGCTGGCCGAACGCCGCATCGCCATGCTGATCGACACCACCATCAGCGGCCTGCCGCCGTTTCTGGTGGCGGAACCGGGCCTGAATTCCGGCTTCATGATCGCCCATGTCACCGCCGCCGCCCTGGCGTCGGAGAACAAGTCGCTCGCCCACCCCGCCAGCGTTGACAGCCTGCCGACCTCCGCCAACCAGGAGGACCATGTTAGCATGGCGACCTTCGCGGCCCGGCGTCTCGGCGACATCGCCGGCAACGTCGCCGACATCGTCGGTATAGAGCTTTTGGCCGCGATTCAGGGGCTGGAGTTCCATCGTCCGCTGAAGACCGCCGACCGGCTGGAGCAGGCCATCGCCACCATCCGCACCGACGTGCCGCGTTACGAGGTCGACCGCTACTTCGCCCCGGATCTGGCCGCCATCGGCGCCCTGGTGCGCAACGGTGCGCTTGACCATCTGATGCCGGTGGAACTGGAGACCGCACAATGAGCGACACCATCTTCGATCTGGAGCGAGGCGACGGGCCGCTAGTCGTCAGCATGCCCCATTGCGGCACCGAACTCTCCCCCGGTCTGGCCGGGCGGCTGACGGAGGAGGCGCTGACCCTGCGCGACACCGACTGGCACATCCCGCGCCTCTACGGCTTCGCCAAGGATATGGGCGCCACACTGCTCAGCGCCCGCTATTCCCGCTATGTCGTCGATCTCAACCGGGCCTCGACCGGCGAGAGCCTCTATCCCGGACAGGCGACCACCGGCCTGTGTCCGGATGTGCTGTTCGACGGCACGCCGCTCTACCGCGACGGACAGGTTCCCGACGCGGCAGAAGTGGCGCAGCGGGTCGAAGGCTATTGGCGGCCCTACCACGATGCGCTGGCGGCGGAACTGGAGCGGGTGAAGGCGCGGCATGGCTACGCCCTGCTCTATGACGCCCACTCGATCCGCAGCCATGTGCCGCGCCTGTTCGATGGGCGGCTGCCCGACCTGAATCTGGGAACGGCGCGCGGCACCAGCGTCGATCCGCAGTTGGCCGCCCGCGTGGTCGCGGCGATGGAAAGTGCTTCGGCGGCGGAGGGGCTGACCTGCGTCACCAACGGCCGCTTCGTCGGCGGCCACATCACCCGCCAGTACGGCCGCCCGGCGGACGGCATCCACGCCATCCAGATGGAACTGGCGCAGGACCGTTACATGGACGAGGAAGCGCCGCCCTTCGCCTATTGCCCCGACCGGGCTGAAAAGCTGCAGCGGGTGCTGACGGCGGTGCTGGACGCCTTCGCCGGCTGGCGGCCGGTGCAGGGCTGATCCGTATCGGGGGCGGGGAACCGCCCCCATGCGCCTCGCGTTCCTCTGCGGCGCCCCTTGTTGCGGCGCAGGATGCAGAGGACCGACGTTGAGCGACATCATCGAACAGAGCGGGGAACAGAGCGGCATCGAGAATCCGGGCGGCGGCATCGGCTATGGCGGAAACCCGGTTCCCGCCATCCTCCAGCCCACCCTGACCGCCGTCGATGCGCTGGACGCGCAGGTCCACGACATCGTCACCTGCGATCCCGGCCCGGTCAGCCATGCTCTGGCGACCGCGGGCCATTACGCCATAAAGCGGCATGTGCTGATCCCCGGCTTCGCCATCGCCGGCCTCGTCGGGCTGCTGACCGGTCAACCGGATCTGCGCCGCGCCGGCAGCGTCGGCGTGGCCGGTCTGGTGGTGACTGCGACCGCCAGTCGCTCGATCAAACGCTATGTGAAGCGTCGGCGTCCGGATGAATGCGCCCCGCGCCGCAAACCGGGATGGCGCATCAGCGCGCGGTCGCTGCCGTCGGGACATGCGGCGAGCGCCTTCGCCGCGGCGACGGCGCTCGCCACCGTCAGCCGGTCGCCCGCGCAAAGCCTGATGATCTATGGAACGGCGGCGGCGCTTGCCGGCGGACGGGTGGTCCGGCATAGGCACTGGGCGTCCGACGTGCTGGCCGGCGCGCTGCTGGGAACGGCGGTCACTCTGTTGGCGCGGCGCCTGCTGGCGCGCTGAGCCGCTATTTCTTGGGCAGTGGCAAGGCGGCCTGCGCCGGCTTGGCCGAATCGGCGAGCCGCTTGGCGCGCTTGTTGCGGACCTCCGCCACCTCCCCCGCCTTCAGCGGCACGAAACCGTCGGGCCGCATGGCGTTGCCGACGATCTGCTTGAGCAGGTCGATGTTGGTGGTCTGCACCCGGCGGCCACGGCGGACCTGATCCAGGAACTTCTGCGACGGGGTCAGCACATAGTCGATGGCATCGATGCGCTTGCCAACCTTGGTGTATTCCTTGTCGGCGACGTCTAGGATCCCCTCCTCCACCAGCGCGTCGACGGCGGAGGTCACCACCCGCAGCGTATCGCGGCGGCGCGACCACTCGTTCATGCCGCTGTTCTTGATGATCTCGTCGGCGCTGATCGAGATCGGCTTCGCCTCGTCGTCGGCGGTGTCGTATTCGATCGACAGGCGGTTGTAGAGCCAGCGCGACACCGGCGACTTCAGCTTCATCAGCCAGGCGTAGGAGACCGGCTTGAACTCCAGATCGCGGATGGCGGCGGAGACCAGCGGATTGAATTCCAGATAGGTCTCTTCGACCCCGCCATCCTCGTCGACCAGATCCGGGCGCGAGCGGATCGCCAGCACCGGGAAGGCGGTGGATTCCAGCAGGTTCTGCCCGCGGCTCTTCTTCCCCGGCTCGGCGCTGCCGCCGGTGGAGATGATGATGCGCGACCGCGCAAGGATGGTCAGGGATTCGCGGATGTCCTGGATCGACAGGGTGTGGTTGACCGCCCGCAGCTCCCGCTGGATCTCGTAGAGGCTGAAGCGCATCTGCACCTTGTCGCGGTTCTCGCCGGTCAGCGACAGGCGCGAGCGGTCCATGGCGAGGCGGCGGACGACCTGCTCAACCACCTGTTCGCGCTCCGACGGGAAGATCTCGACTTCGACCAGATCCGGCCCGGTGCCGGGGACGCGGTCGTCCTTCTTCGCGGTGCTGAGCCGGTCGATACGGGCGGGCTGGACGGTCAGACGATAGTTGCGACCGCGGAAAGCGAACTCGCGCCGCACCGATTTGATGAAGTTGTCCTTGGTGACCAGCTCGCCCTTGTCCTTGGCGGCCTTTTCCTTGTCATTGTCGCGGGAGACGAAGACGAAGCGCGGCGCCAGATCGTAGAGCGCGATCAGGTGTGATTGCGAACGGTCTTCCAGCTCGAACAGGATAAGTTGCGCGGCGCTGGTCGGGGCCATCTTGGTCATGAACGTCTCCGAAGGTCGGGAGTAACCATGGCGCGCCGAACCCGCCGGTGCAACAGAACGCGGAGAAATTACCGCATCCGGGATGGAGCGACAGCCCGCGGATATGGCGCAGCACCCCGCGATGATGGAGCAACGGCCCGCGATCATGGAGCGATAGCCCGCGATTGGGCCGCGAGGGCGGTCCTGCTAGCGTGCGTGACGGCGACTCCTTGAAGAATCGGGGAGAATCGGCACCGACGGACCGGCAGGCGGGCTGAGCGGAACCGCGGGCTGCCACTCCATGGCAGGCGGGAGCGGAAGCGAGAGGGGCCGGATTGCTCGCGAATGCCGCTATCCGCGGTCAATCGCGGGCTGTTGCTCCAGGATTGTCCGGGATCGCGGGCGGGCGGCGGGCTCCAAATCGCGGGCAAAGGCTCCAGGACCGCGGCCAAAAGCACCAGGATTCCGATTCGCCGCGGAACCGCGAGCGGATGCTCCATGGTCGCGGGCAGGGGCTTTATGGTCGCGGGCTGTCGCTCACCATGCGCGGGCTACCGCTCCATGGGGTGGTCATGGAGTGCCTGCCCGCGATTCGACTCTGCCATCAACCGCTTCGAATCCTCTGGACCAATCGCGACAGCCAGACATGCGGCCGTCCATGCGTCCAATCTTGCGCGGATGGCGCGGAGGAGTATCGCCACAGATGACCGAGAACAGCACGAACCCGAACCGCTGGGGCCGGATCCCGGCCTGGTGGCTCGACCACCCCGACCTCGACGCCGACGGCCTCGCCGTGTTGGCGGCGCTCAGTACCTACGCCGACGAGGCGGGAGTGTGCTGGCCGTCGCAGGCGACGCTGGCGGCCAAGCTGAAACGCAGCCGGCCCACCGTCAACCGGATCCTGGGCCGGCTGGAGGCGCTCGGGCTGGTCGGCATCGAACACCGCCGCTCGTCCAACGGTGGCCGGCTGAGCTGCCGCTATCGGCTGGCGCTGATCGCCGGAAACACGGCGGAAGAGAAGGCCGGTGATGGTGCAGGGGCGGACAGCCCCGCTGACTCAGCCGCGGACTCCCCCTGTTCAGCAGCGAGTCATGAACAGCCTGAACCAGAACAGATTCCAGACACGCTCCACCGGCGTGCGGACGACGGGATGGCACCAGTGGCCGAGGCGGTTCCGCAGGACTGGACGCCACCGACCGCCGACCGCGAGTGGGCTGCAAGTCGCTTCCCCGACCTAGACGTCGATGGGCATGCCGAGCGCTTCGTCCAGCAATGCCGGGCCCATGGCTACCGCTACCGCGATCCGGCGGCGGCATGGCGGTCCTGGCTGTTACAGGACGCTGGGCGTATGGCGCCACAGCTCGCGGGAACAGTCCGCGGATCGGTCAACCGCGGTGCCCGCACTGCTTCCCGCACATCACCACCCGCTGCCGCCGCGAATGCGGAACAGCGCCTGTCGGCCTGGGCCAGCGTTGCCGCGCGCCTGAACGCCGGACAATCGGCCACGCCCGCCAATCCCTGGGGGATCGCATGAGCAACCTGCACCCGTTCCCAGCAGCCCCCGCCGCTCCGCCCAGCCTGCCGCTGCCCTTCGATCCGGCGATGACCCCGGCCCTGCGCAGCCGGATGCTGCGCGAAGCATTGCCGGAGCCGCTGCAACGGCTGCTCGACCGCGGGCAGGTCGGGCGTCACAGCCGCTTCACCGAGGATGGCTTTGCCGATGTGGTGGAGGACTGGACGCCTCCCGACGGGGTGACGCCGCGCCATGCCGCACTCGCCAGCATGGCGCTTGCGGAGATCGACGAAACCATCCTGGCGCCGGCATCTGCCAACCATCTGCTGGGTCGCGTGCTGGCGCTGCTCAGCCATTTCCCGGCGAAGGCGACGACGCCGGAGGTGGAGCAATTGCTCGCGATGGATTGGGCGGACGATCTGGGGGAGTTTCCGGCCTGGGCCATCGATCAGGCGGCCCGCCGCTGGCGACGCACCCGCAAATGGCGGCCGAGCATCGCCGAGATCCGCGCGCTGTGCGAGGAGGCCTGTGCCGCCGAACGGGCTCTGGCCGAACGGTTGCGTGCCATCGCCCTAGCTGGGGAAAGGGCCGGCGAGCGAACCGGGGAGTTGGGCGGCGGAGCCGGTGCCGTGCGTCCGGTACTGGCGTCGGCTATGCGTCGTATGCGATGATGAGGACGGTTTCTGTCTTAACTCGTACTTCTGTGGCAGGGGTGACACCCTGTACCGGCGGTGCGAAGCTAAGACATGTCTTAGATTTGCGCCACGGCTCGGCTTTGGTAAAAGGGGCCGACAGCCGATGGCGATAAGGGGCATGGGAATGAGCAACGACACGGGACACGGGCCGGTGAAGCGCTTGCTGGTCAATGGCCCGAAGGGCGGGATCGGCAAGACGACGCTCAGCCGCAACATCGCGGTGGCCGCCGCGCTCGACGGTTGCGCGGTGGCGACGCTGGACCTCGATCCGCAGCGCAGCCTGACCAAGTGGTTCGCCAAGCGTCCGGACGGCATGGCCTCCATCACCCATTTCGAGGCCGGCATGACGCCCGTCGACATCCGGGCGGCGCTGGACGGCATCGCGGGCTTCGATCTTCTGGTCATCGACACGCCGCCGTCGATCGAGGACCATCCGGAGGAGTTCAAGCTGCTGGCGCTGTCGTCGGACCTGATCGTGGTCCCGACCGGGCAGAGCGACGACGACCTGGATTCCGTCCGGCCCTGGATGCGCTTCGTCCGCCGCTATGGCAAGAACGCCGCCTTCGTCATGAACCGCGTCAAGCCGCGGACCCGCGGCTTCACCGAGGCGCAGCGCAAGCTGTTGGGCGACGGCCGGATCTGTCCGGTCGAGGTGCCGGATTACGAGGATATCCAGTTCACCGCCGGCCGCGGACTCGGCCTGCTGGAGCTGAAGGGGGGCAAGGGCGCCGAGCATGTCGCCGGCGTCTGGGCCTTCGTCCGCCACGAACTGGAGCTGGCGCAATGAGCGGGTTCAAGCAGGTTTCCAAGGCCCAGGCCCGTCGCCACATCGCGGTGGACGAGCGGATCGAACGCATGTCGGAGGCGACGGTTGACCTCGTCCGGCGCGAGGAGTTCGTCCAGGAAATCTCCACCCTCTGGCGGAGCGCGCAGGAGAAGTTCCTGCTGATCGGCCGCTATCTGGTCCAGGCGCGGGCGCGGCTGCCGCATGGCGAGTTCCAGGCGATGGTCGAGAACGAGCTGCCCTTCGGCTATCAGGTCGCCTATCAGCTGCGCATGGTGGCGGAGGCGGTGGACAGCGGGCGCCTGCCCGGACCGAAGCTGCCGCCGAGCTACGCCACCGTCTACCAGCTCGCCACCCTGACCAGCGAGCAGCTGCGGCTGGCCGACCAGCGCAACCTGATCCGTCCCGACGTCACCCGGCCGGAGATCGTCCGCTTCAAGCGTGACCTGCGGAACAAGGCGATCGACCACGTCAGCCGCCGCGAGGCGCTGGAGGCGGAGCGCGACCGGCTGCGCGAACGGCTGGCGGTTCTGGAGGCGGAACTGGCGACGCTGGCCGACGAGGACTGAGAACGGCCGGCGATGACGGTGCGGCGTGCGATGATCCGGGACGGGGATGGGTGAGGCATGCTGGACCTGAAATCGCTGGAGATCTTCATCTGGACGATGCGGCTCGGCGGGTTCCGTCGGGCGGCGGAGCGGTTGAACACCACCCAGCCGGCCGTCTCCGCCCGCATCGCCCAGCTTCAGGACGAATTGGGCGTCACCCTGTTCGAACGGGTCGGCCGGCGGGTGGCGCCGACACCGCAGGCGATGGTCCTGCTGACCTATGCCGAGAAGATGATGGCGCTGAGGTCGGAGCTGCTGACCGCGGTCGCGGACCGCAGCGCCATCCGCGGTGTCATCCGCCTTGGCGTGGCGGAGACGGTGGTCCACACCTGGCTCAGCCAGCTGATCGAACGGCTGAACGCCCTCTACCCTGCCGTATCGCTGGAAATCGAGGTCGAAACCTCCCCCAGCCTGCGCGATGCGCTTGCCCGGCATGAGCTGGACGTGGCGGTGATGCTGGCTTCCTACACCGACATGCGGTTCAGGACGATCCCCGTCGGCAATTACCCGCTGGGCTGGGTGGCCAGTCCGGCGCTGTCGCTGCCGGCGGAGCCGGTGTCGCTGGCAGATCTGGCGGCTTGGCCGATCATCACCTTTTCCCGCACCACCCAGCCCTATGGCGTGATCCGCGAGATGTTCTCGTCCATCGGCCTGCCGGTGCGGATGTTCGGCAACAGCTCGCTCGCCAGCGTCGTGCGGATGGCGGTGGATGCCGTCGGCGTCAGCGTCATCCCCACCGTCATCGTCCAGCGCGAACTGGCGGAAGGCCGGCTGCGGCTGATCCGGTCGCAGGCACCGCTGCCCGGCATGACCTTCTGCGCCGCCCATTCCGCCACGGCGGAGAACCATATGGCGTCGGTCGTCGCCGATCTCGCGGCCGAGGTGGCCGCAAATTACGAGGCGACGACGGGCAACGAGGCGCCCCAGGCCGCGGAGTGATCGGCGCGGATTAGCAAGCGATTGATCGTCGCTGCTTATCAATCCAGATCAAAACATACGATTGGACGGACACAAGACTGTTCGTGTCATCATCCTTGTCAGAGGCGCAACCGAACAGCCACAAAGGCACGCGCCAAAAGCCACCAAGGCACTGAACAGAGGAGATTTCACGATGCGGTTCGCGGCAGCGATCACCGACCTCACCCGCACGCCCAAGGGCAAGCTCCCCACCCGCCGGCAGACGATCAAGCGCATGCTTGCGGCGGCGGCCCTGCTGACCACGACCGCGCTGACCGGCGTCGGCTTCGGCGCCTCTCCGGCCCAGGCGGAGGACGAGATCCGCATCGGCGTGATCTATCCGCTGACCGGCGCCGCCGCCTCCACCGGTGTGGAGCTGAAGGCCGCCGCCGAATTGGCCGCCGCCATCATCAACAAGGAAATCCCCGCCCCGCCGGGGCTGATCGCCGGCATCGGCCTGCCGCATCTGCACGGCGCCAAGATCAAGCTGATCTTCGGCGACCATCAGGGCAACCCGCAGGTCGGCGCCACCGAGGCCGAACGCCTCATCACCAGTGAGAAGGTGGTGGCGCTGACCGGCGCCTATTTCTCCAACGTCACCGCCACCGCCAGTCAGGTCGCCGAGCGCTATGGCATCCCCTTTCTGAACGGCGAGTCCTCGTCGGCTTCGCTGACCCAGCGCAAGTTCAAATGGTTCTTCCGCACCACGCCGCATGACGACCTGTTCGTCGGCAACTTCTTCACCTTCCTGCAGGACATGGAGAAGAAGACCGGCGACAAGCTGCGCACCGTCGCGCTGTTCAACGAGAACACGCTGTGGGGCAACGAGACGACCAAGCTGCAGGTGAAGCTGGCCGAGGAGCAGAAGTTCACCATCGCCGAGAAGATCCTCTATCCGGCGAAGACGACGCAGATGACGTCGGAGGTGCAGCGGATCAAGGCAGCCGCCCCGGCGGTCATCATGCAGTCCAGCTATCTCGGCGACGCCATCCTGTCGATGAAGACCTACAAGGAGCTGGGCTTCTCGCCGAAGATGCTGCTGGCCAACGACGCCGGCTTCAACGACAGCGAGTTCCTGAAGACCATGGGCAAGGATGGCGAGTTCGTCATCAGCCGCGAGGTCTGGGCGCTCGATCAGGCGGAGCGCAATCCGCTGATCAAACAGGTCAACGACCTGATGCACCAGCGCACCGGCGTGAATTTCAACGGCAACTCCGCCCGCGCCTTCACCGGCATAGCCGTGCTGGCCGACGCGCTCGACCGGGCCGGCTCGACCAAGCCCGACGCGATCCGCGAGGCGCTTCAGAAGACCGACATCCCGGCCAGCGGCCTGATCATGCCGTGGAAGGGCGTGAAGTTCGACGCCAACGGCCAGAACGAACTGGGCCAGGGCATCATCGTTCAGGTGCAGGGCGGCCAGTATGTGACGGTGTGGCCGTTCGACGTGGCGACCAAGCCGGTCGTCTACCCGATGCCGGCCTGGGACGGCCGCTGAGGCGACGTTTTTTCGTTGGAGCTTTGGCGGGGAGGTATCCCGCCCGCCAAAGCTCCTCCGGCCCACCCTGACCGCAAAAGGGGCGCGGCAATGACCGCAGACATTCTCATCCAAGTGCTCGTCTCGGGCCTGCTGATCGGGCTGATCTATGCCCTGGTTGCGGTGGGTCTGACGCTGATCTTCGGCGTGATGGACATCGTCAATTTCGCCCATGGCGAATTCCTGATGCTGGGCATGTATGCCAGTTTCTGGGCCTTCGCCCTCTTCGCCATCGACCCCATCGTCGCTCTGCCGCTGACCGCGCTGCTGCTGTTCGCGGTGGGCGTCATCGTCTACCAGACGGTGATCCGCCGCATCCTGAAGGCGCCGATGCTGTCGCAGATCTTCGCGACCTTCGGCCTGATGATCCTGCTGCGCGGACTGGCGCAGTTCTTCTGGAAGCCCGACCATCGGCTGATCCCGCACAGCCTGGTCAGCGGCAACATCGCCCTCGGTCCCGTCCAGTTCGGCCTGCCGCAGTTCGTGGCGGCGCTGGGGGCGGTCGGCGTCACCGGCGCCTTGTGGATGTTCCTGCACCGCACCCGGCTCGGCACCGCGCTGGAGGCCACTGCCATCGACCGTGAGGCGGCGACCCTGATGGGCATCGACGGGCAGAAGATGTTCGCCCTTGCCTGGGGCATCGGCGCCGCCTGCGCCGGTCTGGCCGGCGGTCTGATCGCCACCTTCTTCCCGATCTTCCCGGAGGTGGGGTCGAACTTCATCCTGATCGCCTTCGTGGTGGTCGTGCTGGGCGGCTTCGGCAGCGTCACCGGCGCCTTCCTGGCCGGGATCATCGTCGGACTGATCGAGGTGCTGGGCGGCTTCCTGATCGGCCCGGAATACAAGACCGCCATCGTGCTGTCGCTGCTGCTGATCGTGCTGCTGGTGCGTCCGCGCGGCCTGCTGGGGAAAGCCTGATGACGACTGGAACCACTCTCTCACGCAAGGCGCCCGTCTCGCGCAAAGCAATGGGCACCGGCGCCCTGCTGGCGCTTGCCGCCGTGCTGCCGCTGGCGATCACCGAACCGTCGCAGCAGAACTTCCTGATCCTGATCCTGATGGGCGCCCAGATGGGTGTCGCCTGGAACATCGTCGGCGGCTATGCCGGCCAGGTCTCGCTCGGCCATGCGGTGTTCTACGGCATCGGCGCCTACACCTCGACCATGCTGCTGCTGACGCTGGGGATCAGCCCCTGGATCGGAGCGGTGGCCGGCGGGCTGGTGGCGGCGCTGTTCGCGCTCGCCATGGGCTGGCCCTGCTTCCGGCTGAAGGGGCATTATTTCGCCATGGCGACCATCGCGGTGGCGGAGATCATGCAGATCCTGGTCACCAACAGCGACTTCCTGGAGGGTGCCGTCGGCCTCTATCTGCCGATGGACCGCAGCGGCTGGACCTGGCTGATCTTCCTGTCCAAGCTGCCCTACTACTACATCATCCTCGGCCTGCTGGTGCTGACGGTGCTGGTCTCCTGGGCGATCGAGCGCAGCCACATCGGCTATTATTTCCGCGCCATCAAGGACGAGCCGGAGGCGGCACGCGCGCTGGGCGTCAGCCTGACCCGGTACAAGCTGATCGCGCTGTCGGTGTCGGCATTCCTGACCGCGATGGGCGGTAGCTTCTACGCCCAGAAGGAGATGTTCATCGATCCGGGCTCGGTCCTGGCCACAACGATCTCGATCAAGATCGCGCTGATCGCCATCCTGGGCGGGGTGGGCCGGCTGATGGGGCCGGTGCTGGGCGCCGTCATCCTCATCACCATCGAGGAATACAGCCGCACCCTGTTCGGCAGCACCGGGTCCGGCACCGACATGATCATCTACGCCGCCATGATCATCCTGGTCGCCGTGTTCAGCCCGTCCGGCGTGCTGGGCCTGCTGGGCGACCTGCGTCGCCACCTGCCGGGCGCCAAGCCCGCCGCCAAGTCCGAGGGCGTGAAGGCCGAGAAGATGGAGGTCCGCCCGTGAACACCGCTCCCCTGCTTGCCGTGGACGGCCTGGGCAAGGCCTTCGACGGACTGATCGCCAACCGCGACATCAGCTTCATCGTTCATCATGGCGAGATCATCGGGCTGATCGGCCCGAACGGCGCCGGCAAGACCACGCTGTTCAACTGCCTCGCCGGCTTCCACACCCCCACCACCGGCCGCATCGCCTTCGAAGGGCACGACATCACCGGCTCGACGCCGGAGGCCGCGGCGGCGCTGGGCATCGCCCGCACCTTCCAGATCGTCCGCGTCTTCCAGTCGATGACCGCGCTGGAGAACGTCATGGTCGGCGCCATGCTGCGCAACAAGCGGGTGGCCGAAGCCCGCGACCGGGCGGAGGAGGAACTGGCCTTCGTCGGCCTGTCGCACCGCGCCGATACCCCGGCGTCCGACCTGACGGTGTCGGAACAGAAGCGGCTGGAGGTCGCCCGCGCGCTCGCCACCGAACCGAAGCTGATCCTGCTGGACGAGGTGATGGCCGGGCTGAATCCCACCGAGGTGCGCGAGGCGTCGCAACTGGTCCACCGCATCCACCAGCGCGGCATCGCCAGCATCATCGTCGAACATGTGATGGAGGGCATCATGCCCATCGCCCACCGGATGCTTGTGCTGGATTATGGTGCCAAGATCGCCGATGGCACCCCGGCCGAGATCGCCGAGAACCCGGCGGTGATCGCCGCCTATCTGGGGGAGTGAGACGATGCTCCAACCGACGCTGTCCGAACCCATCCGCCCCGTCGCCGTCGCCGTCGCGCCGCAGGGCGAGGCGATGCTGCAGGTCCGCAACATCCAGTCCAGCTACCGCCGCGTCCCGGCCATCCGCGACATCAGCCTGACCCTGAACCGGGGGGAGATCGTCGCGCTGGTCGGCGGCAACGGCAACGGCAAGTCCACCACGCTGCGCGCCGTCGCCGGGCTGAACGCTCTCGATGGCGGATCGGTCCTGCTGAAGGGCCAGGACATCTCCGCCGTGCCGGCCCATGAACGGGTGAAGCGCGGGCTGGTACTGGTGCCTGAAGGCCGCCGGCTGTTTCCCCGCCTGACGGTGGAACAGAACCTGATGCTGGGCGGCTTCACCACCAGCGATGCGGCCAAGCGCGAGCAAACGCTCCAGTTCGCCTACGACACCTTCACCGTGCTGGGCGAGCGGCGGAAACAGCAGGCCGGCACCCTGTCCGGCGGCGAGCAGCAGATGCTGGCGATGTGCCGCGGGCTGATGAGCCAGCCCGACCTGCTGATGCTGGACGAACCGTCCTGGGGCGTCGCGCCCAAGCTGGTGACCCGCATCTTCGAGACCATCCAGCTGATCCGCCGTCGCGGCATCACCGTGCTGCTGGTCGAACAGAACGTCCACCGCGCGCTGGAGATCGCCGACCGCGGCTATGTCATCCAGACCGGCCGCGTCGTGATGGAAGGCAGCGGCCACGACCTGCTGGGCAATGACGAGGTGCGGCAGGCGTATCTGGGCATGTGAGAGAAGTCGGCTTCGATTGCCCCCTCCCCAACCCTCCCCCGCTTCGCGGGAGAGGGTGCCTTATGCGAAGCGGCGGCAGTCCCCTCCACCGCCAAAGGCGGGGGAGGGTTAGGGAGGGGGCACAGCACTTTTCCCCACCTGCACAATTCCACAAACACCAAATCCCCGGATCATCCCCATGACCACACCCTTCCTCACCGCCGCCGCCGAACGCCTGCGCATCCGCAGCGGCGCCAACAGCGGCCAGACCGCCGGGCTGGCTCCCGGCCATGTGCAGGCCAACCTCGCCATCCTGCCGGCGGATTGGGCCGGCGACTTCCTGCGCTTCTGCCAGGCAAACCCGCGGCCCTGCCCGCTGCTGGCGGTGTCGGAGGTCGGCGACCCGCGCCTGCCGACGCTGGGCCACGACATCGACATCCGCACCGACGTGCCGCGCTACCGGGTCTATCGCGACGGCGTGCTGGCGAACGAGCCGACCGACATCACCGACCTGTGGCAGGATGATTTCGTCGCCTTCCTGATCGGCTGCTCTTTCTCCTTCGAGGAGGCGCTGTTGGCCGACGGGCTGC
This sequence comes from Azospirillum sp. A1-3, assembly GCF_023806445.1. NCBI lineage: Bacteria > Pseudomonadati > Pseudomonadota > Alphaproteobacteria > Rhodospirillales > Azospirillaceae > Azospirillum > Azospirillum sp. A1-3. The sequence continues at coordinate 587,975 of NZ_JAMSLU010000004.1, read as the reverse complement.
CGGTTCGCCACATCGCGATGAACCGCAATGTGCCGATGTACGAGACCAACATCGCCTGCACGCCTGCCGGCCGCTTCGGCGGCACCATGGTGGTGTCGATGCGGCCGATGGTGCCGAAGGACGCCATCCGCGCCATCCAGATCACCTCGCGCTTCCCGTCGGTGCATGGTGCGCCGGTACATTTCGGCGACCCGGCCGCCATCGGCATCCGCGACATCGCCGATCCCGAACATGGCGAGGCGGTTCCGATCGAACCCGGTGAGGTACCGGTCTTCTGGGCCTGCGGGGTGACGCCACAGGTCGCGATCCGCAACGCTCGTCCGCCGACCGCCATCACCCACAGCCCCGGCGCCATGCTGATCACCGACCTGCTGAACACGCACCTGTCGGTGCTCTGAGCGCTCTCTTTCTCTCCCTTTCAAATTCCAGCAACACCGGCCGCTGCGCGGGCACTCCGCCACGCGCGGCAACAGTGGAGGCTTGCCCGATGCCGCGTCCGTTCCCCTCCCGCCTGCTGTCCTCGTCCCTTCTCGCCGTCGGCCTGCTGGCCGTTGCCGGGCCGGCCTCGGCCGACCAGTTGCGCATGGTGGCGCTCAGCTTTCCGCCGCTGATCTACGACGACGGCGGCAAGCCGGCCGGCATCGCCTATGACATCGTGACGGAGGCGATGAAGGCCTCCGGCCACAGTGTGTCGGTGGAGATCATGCCGTGGGCGCGTGCGCTGGACACCGTGCGCGAGGGCGGGGCGGACGCCATCTTCACCGCCTACAAGACGCCGGAGCGCGAGCAGTTCCTGAACTACTCCACCCAGGTGCTGGTGCCGCAGGTGGTGTCGCTGTTCGTGGCGAAGGACAGCCCCGTCAGCTTCGACGGCGACCTGTCCAAGCTGGCCGATCGCAAGTTCGGCGTCGTCAACCAGATCAGCTATGGCTCCATCGTCGACGACGCGATCAAGAACGGCGTGCTGCCGGCGGTGGAAAAGTCGAACGACAGCGACAGCAACGTGAAGAAGCTGGTCTCCGGCCGCTTCGAGGTGATGCCCAGCAACCGCTATGTCGCGCAGTATTTCCTGAAGCAGGCCGGCGCGCTGGACAAGGTGAAGGAACTGACCCCGGCGGTGCAGGACATCCCCAGCTACATCGCCTTCACCAAGGCGCGCGACACCACCAAGCTGCGCGACGAGTTCGACAAGGGCGTCGCGGCGATGAAGGCCAGCGGCGCCTACCAGCAGATCCTGGACAAATACGCCCGCTGAAAAATGCCCGCTGAGTGGCGGGCGTCTTCCCCCTTCGACCAGACTTCGAGAAGCCGCCATGAGCGTGACCACTTCGTTTCCGGCGCCCGTTCTGCGGCCGGCCGGGGACAGCGCCCTGATCGTCGAGTTGGGCGACGGCATCGCCCAGGATTTGAACGCCGCCGTCCATCGGCTCGACCGCCGCATCGCCGACGCCGGCCTTCCCGGCATTGTAGAGACGGTACCGACATACCGCTCGATCCTGGTGCAGTTCGACCCGGCGGTGACGGCGGCGGAACCGCTGGGCCAAGCTCTGCTCGGGCTGGCGGCGGAACTGACGCAGGCCGCGGCCGAACCGCAACTGCGCTGGATCGTGCCGGCCTGTTTCGGCGGCCGGCATGGCGAGGATCTGGACGATGTGGCCCGCCGATCGGGATTGAGCACCGAGGAGGTGGTGCGGTTGCACTGCACCGCCGACTACCGGGTCTATATGCTGGGCTTTTCCCCCGGCTTTGCCTATCTCGGCGGGCTGCCGGAGATGCTGCACCAGCCGCGGCGCGAGAACCCGCGCATGGTCACCCCGGCGGGCAGCGTCATGCAGGGCGGGGCGCAGGCGGCGATTTCCCCCATCGTCATGCCCAGCGGCTGGCATCTGCTGGGCCGCACCCCGGCAAAGACCTTCGATCTTAGACGGGACCCACCCTTCCTGCTGGCGCCGGGCGACCGTATCCGCTTCACCGCGATCAGTGCCGCCGAGTTCGACCGGCTGGACGGACTCAGCGGCTATCTGCCCGACTGCGAGACGGTGACCGCACCCGCCTCCCTGCTGCAGGGAGCCGCCGCATGACCAGCCATCTTCGTGTCGTGGCCGCCGGCCCCAGCTCCACCATCCAGGACCGCGGGCGGGTCGGGTATCAGCGCTATGGTGTCTCAGTCGCCGGGGCGGCCGATCCGCTGCTGCATGCGGTCGCCAACGCCCTGGTCGGCAACCGGCCGGGGGCGGGGGCGGTGGAGTTCACCCTGGCCGGCGACAGCGTCGTGGTGGAAGGCGGGCCGGTGCGCATCGCCGTCGCCGCCGATGCCGAACTCACGGTCGATGGCGAGCCGGTGCCGGCCTGGACCAGCCTGCGCCTGACCGACGGACAGACTCTGCGCATCGGCGCCCTGCGCAGTGGCATGCGCGGCTATTGGGCGGTGGAGGGCGGTTTCGCGCTTCAGCCGGTGCTGGGCAGCGTCGCCACCCACATACGCAGCCGTATGGGCGGGCTGGACGGCGGTGCGCTGAAGGCTGGCGACCGCCTTCCGCTTGCCCTGGATCACGCAGCGGACCGGGGGGAGCGCTGCCTCGACCCGTCGCTGTTGCCGGCGCGCGGCAAACGGCTGCGCGTCATGCTGGGCCCGCAGCAGGACTACTTCATCCCGGCCGGCATCGAAGCCTTCCTGGAGGAGGACTACACCGTCAGCCACGAGGCCGACCGCATGGGCTGCCGGCTGGACGGCCCGGTGATCGAGCATGCCCGCGGCTTCAACATCACCTCCGATGGCATCCCCTTGGGTGCCGTGCAGGTGCCGGGCACCGGGCGTCCCATCGTGCTGCTGGCCGACCGCCAGACCACCGGCGGCTATCCGAAGATCGCCTGCGTCGTCGGCCCGGACGTTGCGGCGCTGGCGCAGATGCGGCCGGGCGAGCGGCTGCGCTTCACCCCCGTCGACGCGGCCGAGGCCGGACGCATCCAGGCCCGCCATCGCGAGATGGTGGACGGCCTGCCGGCGCTCCTGCAATCGGCCGGCGGCTTCGCGCTGTACGACAGCGGCCGGCTGCTCGGCTTCAACCTGATCGGCGGCGCCGTCACCGGCTGGGACTGATCCCGCCCCTTTCCGTCATCCACAATGGAGGTCTCCCGATGCTGCAGCGTGTGGGCCGTACCCTCGCCATGCGTGTCGTCGTTCCCATCGCCCTGATGGTCACGGTCATCAGCGCGACCGGCATAGCCGCCGTCGTCACCGTCAACCGCGAGGATGCCCGCACCGCGTTGGAGGACCGGGCCGCCGTCACCGTCCGCGTCATCGCCGGCGGGCTGGCGGAGCCGCTGTGGAACGTCGATGCCGACTCCGCCGCGGCGCAGCTGGCGGCGCTGACCAACGATCCGGACTATCTCGGCAGCCGGGTGCTCGACCCGAAGGGGCAGCTCTTCGCCAAGAGCGGCGACGTGTCGGACGGCGATCCGTCTGTGCTGGTCCGCCGCGCCGACATCAAGCGCAAGACCGGCACCCGTATGGACAAGCTGGGCACGGTGGAAATCCACCTGTCGCCCCGCCGCGCCGAACGGCAGGCGGCGGAGCGGGCATGGCTGCTGGCCGGCGGTGGGCTGGCGGCGCTGGTGGCGCTATGCGGTGTGCTGTTCCTGATGGTGCGGGGCGCCACCCGGCCCATCGTCCGGCTGACCGGGGTGATGACGCGGCTGGCCGACGGCGATGGGGCGGTCGACGTGCCGTCGCTCGACCGCCGCGACGAGATCGGCCGCATGGCCGCCGCGGTGCAGGTCTTTAAGGAGCAGGGCGCTGCCAAGCAGCGGCTGGAGGCCGAACAGGTCGCGCTGCGCCGGCAGGCCGAGGCGGAGCGGCATGCCGCCATCGCCGCGGTCGCCGATGATTTCGAACGTCGCGTCGGCAGCGTTCTGGGCGAGGTGCTGCGCACCACAGACGGCATGGGGGCCGCCACCCGCGATCTTGCCGACGTGGCGGAGCACAACGGGCAGGTCAGCCGGCAGGCCGCCGGCAACGCGGCGGCGGTGAACGCCTCGGTTGACGGGATGGCCGCCGCAGTGGACGAGCTGGTGGCATCGATCCGCGAGATATCGGTCCAGGCGCAGCATTCGCAATCCATTGCCGACGAGGCCTCGCGCCGCGCCTCGCGGGCGACGGAGCAGGTGGCGGGTCTGGTCCAGGCCTCCGACCGGGTGTCGGCGGTGGTGACGCTGATCCACGCCATCGCCAAGCAGACCAATTTGCTGGCGCTGAACGCCACCATTGAGGCCGCACGTGCGGGGGAGGCCGGCAAGGGCTTCGCCGTCGTCGCCGGCGAGGTGAAGGCGCTGGCGACCCAGACCGCCAAGGCGACCGAAGACATCGAAACCCAGATCCGCGCCATCCAGGGCTCCACCGGCTCCGCCGCCGACGAGATCGTCGAGATCGCCCGCGTGGTGGAGAGCCTCAGCCAGATCAGCGCCTCCATCGCCGCGGCGGTGGAGGAGCAGAATGCGGCGACGGCGGAAATCGGCCGTGGCGTCAGCGAGGCGGCGCAAGGGGTGCGCGCCCTGCTGGGCGACGTCAACGCCACCTCCGACGTGGCGGGGCAGACCGGAGCCGCATCCAACCAGTTGGACGGCGCCGCCGGCATGCTGGCGGAGCAGATGGGGGCGATGCGCAGCGAGGTTGCCGGCTTCATCCATTCCCTGCGACAGTCGGAGGCGGCGTGAAAACGCCCTGTCGTCTTTCATAAATAAACTGCGAGAAATGCCATGCCGAGCATCGATCTGAATTGCGACATGGGGGAAGGGTACGGCGCCTGGACCATGGGCGACGACCGGGCGATGCTGGACATCGTCACCTCTGCCAACATCGCCTGCGGCTTTCATGCCGGCGATCCCACCATCATGGCCGACACCGCCCGGCTGGCGGGTGAGAAGGGTGTGCGCATCGGCGCCCATCCCGGCTTCGAGGACCGCTCCGGCTTCGGCCGCCGGGTGATCCGCGGCATCACCACCACGGAGGTCGAACGGCTGGTCGCCTATCAGGTCGGCGCGCTCCAGGCCTGTGCCGCGCTGTCGGGCCAGCGGGTGACCCATGTGAAGCCGCACGGCGCGCTCTACAACATGGCGGCGGTGGAGCCGGATCTGGCCGGCGCCATCGCCCGCGCGGTCAAGGCGGTTGACCCCGCCCTGCTGTTCGTCGTCCCGCCGCTGAGCGCCATGGAACGCGCCGGGCAGGATGTGGGTCTGCGCGTCGCGCGCGAGGCCTTCGCCGACCGCACCTATGAGGATGACGGCACGCTGACACCGCGGACTGTGGCCGGATCGGTGATCCACGATCCGGATCTGGCCGCCGCGCGGGTGGTGCGGATGGTGCTGGACGGGGCGGTGGAAAGCCGCCACGGCACCCGGCTGCCGATCGTCGCCGATACCGTCTGCGTCCATGGTGACACGCCGACCGCGGTGGCGATGGCGGCGACGGTGCGGCGCGCGCTGGAAGCGGCGGGAGTGGTGGTGCGGGCGGTGGGGAGTGTCTGATTTCCAGTAGGTCTTTGCCCCCTCCCTAACCCTCCCCCACCTTCAGTGGGAGAGGGGACTGCCGCCGTACTCCCGCAAAGCTTCTAACCCCTCTCCCGCGAAGCGGGGGAGGGATGGGGAGGGGGCACTCCAAGCCTGCAGCCTCCCACACCCTCACCCATTACGCGAACCACCGCCCATCTTTGCATCGCAGCATGCCAAGATCGGGTCACAGTTTTGTCAGAATTTTAGACGAACATCCCTCAAACGAGAAAGGATACACAGGGCCGTGTCGACCAAAAGGATAGTCGATCCTCGGCCAAACAGCACAGGTCTTGCCAATGCAACGACGAATTTCCATGCCTATTCTGGCGGCAGTGGCGATTTTATCGGCCGGCGAGGCGTCTGCTGATATTCTCTACCAAAAGGGTAGTGTTGCAGATCAGCGACATTTCTTGCAGGTCGATGTCTCCTGGGGAGAGCTGGAGATCGGGCAGACCGACAGCGCCCGCAACCGTCTGGTGGGATCGTCGATCCTGCCGCCGTCCACCGGGGCTGGAAGCAACTCGGCGAAGCTGACCTACTACACCCCTCCATTGCGGGGGTTCGAGGTGGGGGCCAGCTATACGCCGATGCCCCGCGGCAACGGCGACATGCCCGATCCGCGCGAAGCGATGCATCTGGTGGAGGCCGCGTTGCGCAAGACAATGCAGTTCGGCGCCATCAGCAGCCGGCTGACCGCCGGCACCAGTTGGGCGCGGGTGCGCAGCGACAGCCGCCGCCTGCCGCGCCAGACTTGGATGGTCGGCACCCAACTGGCCTGGAAAAGCGTGACCCTGAACGGCGACCTCCGCCAGCAGGAAGAGGCGGACGGCGCTTCGATCCGCAGCCTGAATGCGGCACTGGCCTATGGTACTGGCGACCTGACCCTGTCGCTGCGGGTGCGGCGGACGGTCCCTTACCAAGGCGTCGCCGGCGGCCAATATCTGGCCGACCTGACCTATCACATCACGCCGCGCTGGCAGGTGATGGCCGACACCGATATCGACACCAGTGCCGATTCCCTGGCCGCCGTGGTGAAGGTCGGCGCCCGCCTGTTGTTCTAGCCGCGGCAGAACGGGCGGGGGATGACATCGCCAACCCCCAGCCACATCCCTGCCATATCCCCCTGGCGTGACGGGGTCGGGCCGTTCAGTTCGCCGCGAAGCAGTAGAGCAACCCGGCGCCGCCGGTACCCTTCAGAGCGTCCTGGCTGCAGCCGCCGCGCGAGGCGTGCGAGGAGTTCCAGGATTTCGCCGGCGGCTGCTCGTCCAGCCCCATGCGGTCATGGTGGCCGAGCATGGCCGCACCCTCGGTGCCGCTTTTGGTCCAGTTGCCGCAGGTCATGTCCTGGCCGGCGGGGAAAGCGGTGCCGTCCGGCTGCGACCCAGTCAGGATGTCGTGCGTGTTGGGCTGGTCGCCGCGGCCGTTGATCGTTTCACCCTTCTCGTTCAGCGCGGTCTGCTTGGTCAGGGCGTTGGTCCCGTGCAACTCTTCGACCGAGCGGGCGATCACGTCACCCTTGGCGTTCTGCCAGGGGCCCTTGCCGATGCGGTCGCGCGCGTTGACCGCCGGCTGCCCATCGGCGGCCTGGGTGCTGAGATAGGCCCGCCATGTGTGGTTGCCGGCGCCCGCGGCCTGGGCCAGCTGCTGGCAATGACGGTCGGCGCCGTTCAGCCCGCCGAGATCTGCTCCCTTGCCGGTGCCGACGCTGGTGACGAAGAACGTCATGGCGGACGGGCCGGACTGTTGCGCCGCCGCAGCCCCCGGGATCGCCAACAGGAAGGCGGCCGCCGCTGCGATCCGGACGCTTGCACTGCTCATGGGTTTCCTCCGTTGCTGTTTGTTGTGTGGCCGGGATGGACCTTGCTGGCTGAGCCAGTTGAATGAAGACGCTCAGCCCGGGCGATTCATTCCCTTGGCATCGCCGAACCGAGCGCGGCGGCCAGCCGGTCGGCCGCTTCGTCCACCTCCGCCGCCGTCGTGCCGCGGCCAAGGCCGAAACGCAGGCTGGCATGGGCATCCATGACGGAGAGGCCGAGCGCCAGCAGGACATGCGACGCCTCGCTCGCCCCGCTGTGGCAGGCGGAGCCGGTGGCGACGGCAAGCTCCGGCAGATCCAGCAGCCGGTCGGCGGCGTCGATGCCGGGAATGGTGACGTTCAGGCAACCGGCCAGTCCATCCGCGCCATTGCGGCGGATGCCGGGCAGGCGGCTCTGCAGCCGTTGCCAAAGCCGGTCGCGCAATTCGCCGATGCGCCGGGCATCCTCCTCCCGCCGTTCACGGGCCAGCCGGCAGGCGACGCCCAGCCCGACGCAGAGCGGCGTCGGCAAGGTTCCGCCCCGCAGGCCGCGCTGCTGCCCGCCGCCGGGCGAGGCCGGCACCGGCCGGAAGGGGCGGCGGACGATCAGGGCGCCGATTCCCATCGGTCCATAAAGCTTGTGCCCCGACAGGCTGAGGCCGTGGATCCCGAGCGCCGCCATGTCGAGGGCGCGCGTGCTCAGGGCCTGCACCGCGTCGCTGTGCATCGTCGCACCATGGCGCGCCGCGACCGCCGCCAGATCGGCCAGCGGCTGGACCGTCCCGACCTCGTTGTTGGCGGCCATCACCGATACCAGCGCCGGTGTCGGCAAACCGGCCAGGGTGTCGTCCAAGGCGGCGGGATCGACCCGGCCGCCGGAATCCACCGGCAGGATCGCCACCGCGTGGCCGCGCCGCCGCAGCTCCGGCAGGCAGCCCAGCACGCTGGCATGCTCCACCGCCGAGACGACGCAGCCGCCGCCCGCCGGGACGCCGCCCAGCAGCGCCAGCGTGTTGGCTTCAGTGGCGCCGGAGGTGAAGACCACCTCGCCCGGCTGCGCGCCGACCAGGGCGGCGACCTCCGCCCGCGCCTGGGCGATGGCGTCGCCGGCGCGCCAGCCTGCCGGATGGGCGGCATGCGGGTTGCCGGCCGCTTGCGCCCGCATCCAGGGCAGCATCGCCTCAAGAACCTGCGGGTCGAGCGGCGTCGAGGCCAGATGGTCGAGATAGATCATGGCGCGCAGTATCGCGCCATCGGCGGCGGAAGGGGAGGAGGGATGTCCTTCTCCCCTTCAATCGAGTCATTGCGACGGCTGGTCCGGCCGCTCCGCCGACTGCGCCGCGTTGCTGCCGCTGACGCGCCAGACGGCGTTGCCGACATCGTCGGCGACCAGCAGCGCGCCCTTGTTGTCCAACGTGACACCAACCGGGCGGCCCTGCGCCTTGCCGTCCTTGTCGAGGAAGCCGGCCAGCACGTCGACCGGTTCGCCCGCCGGCTTGCCGTTCTGGAAGGGCACGAAGATCACCTTGTAGCCGCTGGCCGGCTCGCGGTTCCAGGAGCCGTGCTGGCCGATGAAGGCGCCCTGCTGCAGGTTCGGCGGCAATTCGCCCTGGTGCGAGAAAGTGAAGCCGAGCGAGGCGGTGTGCGGACCCAGCGCATAGTCGGGCGGGATCGCCTTGGCGACGAGGTCGGGGCGCTGCGGCTCCACCCGCTGGTCGACATGCTGGCCGTAATAGCTGTAGGGCCAGCCGTAGAAGCCGCCGTCCTTCACCGAGGTCATGTAATCGGGAACGAGGTCGCTGCCGATCTCGTCGCGCTCGTTGACGGCGGTCCACAGCTCGCCGGTCACCGGATTCCAGTCCATGCCGTTGGGATTGCGCAGGCCCGACGCGAAGATGCGGTGCGCGCCCGTCTTCAGGTCGATCTCCCAGATGGCGGCTCGGCCCTGCTCCGCCTCCATCCCGTTCTCGCCGACATTGCTGTTGGACCCGACGGTGGCGTAGAGCTTGCCGCCGTCGCGGCTGGCGATGATGTTCTTGGTCCAATGGTGGTTGATCGGTCCGGCCGGCAGGTCGACGACCTTCACCGGCTTGGCGGTGATCTTGGTGTCGCCCTCCTTGTAGGGCACCTTCACCACCGCGTCGGTGTTGGCGATGTAGAGGTCGTTGCCGACCAGCGCCATGCCGAAGGGCGAATACAGCCCCTGCAGGAAGGGTTCGCGGACGTCGGCCTTGCCGTCGCCGTCGGTGTCGCGCAGCAGGGTGATGCGGTCGGCGCTGGGCGTCTTGGCGCCGGCCTTGCCCATCACCAGCCCCATCACCCAGCCCTTGATGCCCTTGCCGTCCTCCGGCTTCGGCGGGGCGTTGGTCTCCGCCACCAGGATGTCGCCGTTGGGCAGAGCCAGCAGCCAGCGCGGATGGTCCAGCCCGGTGGCGAAGGGGGTGACGCTCAGCCCCTGGGCCGCGACCGGCTGTGCCCCCTGCGGCCAGCCGACGGCGTCGGCGATGTTGACCGTGGGAATCAGCGAGGATTTCGGTTCCGGCAGGGTCGGGTTGGGACCGGTGCCGGCCGACACCGGCAAGGTCGCCTGATCGCCGCAGCCGGCGAGCGACAGGACCGCGACCGTCGCGGAAAGCATGAGGGCTGGCCGTATGGTGCTGTGCATGCGCCGAAATCCCGCGTCTGTGGGCGTGGAGGGAGTACCCACGGTCAACGGTGCTGCTGATGCGTTGGTTCCGTTGCGGTCCTCAGTGCGGCCGGGCGAGCGCCCGCAGCTCCGCCGCCAGGGCGGCGGCCAGCCGGTTGCCGTCGCACAGCGGGCCGGCGGCCATGCGGCTGCGCAAGGTGCGGCGCAGCTCCGCCAGCCGCTGCGGGGCGGATGCCCAGGCGACGGCGCGGTCCACATAGTCGGCCGGGTCGGAAGCGATGCAGCCCTCCACCCCCGCCACGGTCAGGAAGGCCAGGGAATGGCGGCTGGAGAAGGTCTCCCCCGGCAGGGTGACGACCGGCACGCCCATCCACATCGTCTCCAGCGTCGTGGTGCTGCCGGAAAACGGGAAGGGGTCGAGCGCCACGTCGACCGACGCGCAGCGCCGCATGTGGTCCAGGCTGTTGGTGGCGCCGACCATCGTCACCCGGCCGGGATCGATGCTGGCGGCGGCCAGCCGGACGCGCCACAGATCGGCGGTGACGGGGCAGGACAGCGCCTTGGTCTTCATCAGCAGGCGGGAGTCCGGCACCCGCTGCAGAATGGCGGCCCAGGCCGCCAGCACATCGTCATTCAGCTTGGTCAGGATGTTGAAGCTGCCGAAGGTCACTGGCTCGCCCGACAGGCTGGGCGGCGGCGTCAGCGGAAGCTCCGTATCGTCGCCGGGCGCATCATAGGCGATGAAGGCGTTGGGCATGCGCAGCACCCGCTCCGCATAGAAGGCCTCCATGCCGTCGGGCACATGGTGGCGGTCGGCGACCAGCGCATCCATGGCGGCGAGCCCGGTGGTCGCCATATAGCCGGACCACGCGACCTGCACCGGCGCCGGCTTGCGCGCGAAGACGCCGGGCCGACCGCGGGCATTGTGGCCGGCGAGGTCGATCAGCACGTCCGGGCGGTCGTGGCGGATCCGGCTCGCCACCTCGGCATCCGGCTGTCCAGCGACCGGGATCCAGCGCGCCGCCGCCTTGCGGAAGCGGTCGGTCACGTCGTCGGACTCGGTCTGGTTGGCGTAGAGCAGCAGGCGGATATCATGGGCGGGCAGCGCCTCCACCGTGCGGACGGCGAACAGACCGGCGGGGTGGCGGCGGAAATCGCCGGACAGGATGGCCACCGTCAGCGGCCCCTTGCCGGAGGTCGCCTTGCCGGGCTTGACCCAGCGCCCGCGGTGGGGGGCGCCATGAACGCGGTCCCAGTCGCGATGCGCCTCCAGCACCGCCGCCGCCGTCACCCCTGGCCGGAACAGCAGGAGATAGGCCTGGTTGGAGCGCACGTCGGTCAGCGACGGATCGAGCGCCAGAGCCCGCCGGTTGCCCAGCTCCGCCGCGTCGAGCAGCCCCTGGCCCTGCCGCACCAGCGCGAGATTGGCATGAGCCTCCGCCAGGGCCGGATTCAGCGCCAGCGCCGCGCGGTAGGCATCGGCGGCGGCGCCCAGCCGGTCGGTGCGCTGGCGCACCTCGCCCAGCCGCAGCAGGCAGTCGGCCAGATCCGGGCGGGATGCGATGGCATGGCGGGCGGCGCTCTCCGCACCGTCGCGGTCGCCCAGCGCCAGACGGGCGGCGGCGAGGTTGGACAGGGCCGGGGCATGGTCGGGGCGCAGGGCCAGTGCGCGGGCCAATGCCGCCGCCGCGTCCTGCGGCCGGTCCAGCGCCAGCAGCAGCGACCCTCGGTTGGCATGCGCCTCGACGAAGGTCGGATCGTCGGCCAGGGCGGCGCGATAGGCGTCGTCGGCGTCGGCCCGCTGGCCGAGGGCCGCCAGCACGTTGCCCAGGTTGAAGCGGGCGCGGGCATAGCCGGGACGGCGCGCCGCCGCCTGCCGGAAGGCGGTCGCCGCCTCCTCCAGCCGGCCGAGCGCCTCCAGCGCGTTCCCCAGATTGTAGAGCGCCTGGGCGAACTCCGGCCGCAGGCGGACCGCCTGCCGGTGGGCCGCCACCGCCTCTTCCAGCCGGCCGAGCGCCTTCAGCGCGCTGCCCAGATTGTCGTGATAGTCGGCGACCCGGTGATTCTGCTGGATGGCGCCGCGGATCAGGGTGGCGGCGCGGTCGGGCTGGCCCGACTGCAGATGGACAACCCCCAGCAGGTGGGCGGCGTCGGCATGGCCGGGCATGGCGTCGAGCACGGCATGGTAGAGGGCCGCCGCCTGGGCAAGCCGGCCGGTCTGATGATGCGCCACCGCGGCAGCCATCGCTTCCTGGATCGTCGCCATGACGACCGTCATACCGGTTGGCGGGGGCCGGTGCCAGCCCTTTCCCAGTATAGTGTGCCAAGGTGTGATGGGGGCGGGATGGCGGCGGATGGACCACCCGTATCGCCGCCGCCGGTTTTCAACACTTGACCCGGCGGGCCGGGGCGGTCAGCTTGCCGGCCTTATACAGATCTCGGCCGATCTCCATGAACCGACTGCAACGGTACCTGTTCCGCAACCTGCTGATCGCCACGCTCTATTCGACCGCCGGCCTGACGCTGACCATCTGGCTCAGCCAGTCGCTGCGCCTGATCGAGATCGTGGTCAGCGCCGGCGCGCCGATGGGCATGTTCCTGTGGCTGCTGCTGCTGACCGTGCCGACCTTCCTCGGCATCGTGCTGCCGCTGGCGCTGGTCGGGGCCATCCTGTTCACCTACAACAAGATGGCGACGGACAGCGAGCTGGTGGTGATGCGCGCGGCCGGCGTCGGTCCCTTCTCGCTGTCGAAGCCGGCGCTGGTGCTGGCGGTGGGGGTGATGGCCGTCGTCTTCACGCTGAACATCTGGATCACCCCGGCTGCCCACCGCGAGCTGGTTCGGATGGAATACACGGTGCGCAGCGACTATTCGCAGCTGTTCCTGCGCGAAGGCGTGTTCAACGAGGTCGGCGACCGCTTCAGCGTCTTCCTGCGCGACCGCGACGCCGACGGCAACCTGCACAAGGTGCTGATCCATGACGGCCGCCAGCCGGACAAGCCGGTGACGATCATGGGCGACCGCGCGGTGATGCAGACCGGGCCGGACGGCACGCGCTTCGTCGTCTATGACGGCAACCGGCAGGAGCTGGACCGCAAGACCAACCGGCTGTCCCAGCTGTTCTTCGACCGCTATGCCGTGGACCTGAAGGCGGTGGCTCCCCAGGCGGCGGAGCGCTGGCCCGACGCCCGCGAACGCACCACGGGGGAGTTGATGGACGGCAACGTCCCGTCCCAGGACGACCGCATGCGCCGCGGCCTGATCGCCGAGCTGCACCACCGCTTCTCCTCGCCGCTGCTGGCGCTGACCTATGCGCTGGTGGCGCTGTCGGCGCTGCTGTCGGGCGAGTTCAACCGGCGTGGCCAGTCGTCCCGCGTCACCATCGCCGTGCTGCTGGTGATGGGGCTGCAGGCGGCGGCGCTGGGGCTGACCAGCCTCGCCGGCAAGGCGACGGTCTTCGTGCCGCTGATGTACGCCATGCCGCTGGTGGCGATTCTGCCGGCACTGTGGGTGATGTCGCGCGGCCTGAGTCTGCGTCCCGGACGGCGGAACGGCGCCCCGGCTGGGGCCGCTTCCGGACATGATGCGGCGGCCGGGCCCGCGTCATGAGCCGCATTCTCTTCATCACCTCCAACCGGTTGGGCGACGCGGTGCTGTCGACCGGGCTGCTCGACCATCTGACTCGGACCTATCCGGGCGCGCGGCTGACCATCGCCTGCGGGCCGCTGCCGGCGCCGCTGTTCCGCGCCGTGCCGGGGCTGGAGCGGCTGATCCCGCTGGCCAAACGCTCCTATGCGCGGCACTGGCTGCGGCTGTGGCTGGAGTGCGTGGGCACGCGCTGGGATCTGGTGGTCGATCTGCGCAACTCGGCGGTCGGGCGGCTGGTGCCGGCCCGGCGCCGCGCCTTCCACGCCAAGGCCGCCCGCCCGATGCACAAGGTGGAGGAGAATGCCGCCGTGCTGGGCCTGTCGCCGCCGCCGGCCCCGCGTCTGTGGATCGACGCGGCGGCGAGGGAGCAGGCCGACGCCCTGATTCCCGCCGGGACCGGCCCTTTCCTCGCCATCGGGCCGACGGCCAACTGGCTGGGCAAGGAGTGGCCGGCCGACCGCTTCGCCCGACTGGCGCTGCGCCTGACGGGGGAGGGCGGGCCGCTGGCCGGCGCCCAGGTGGCGGTGCTGGCAGCCCCGCCGGAGCGCGAGCGGGCGCGGCCGGTGCTGGACGCGCTGGGATCGAAGGCCATCGACCTGACCGGCCGCACCGACCCGATGGCCGCCGCCGCCTGCCTGGAGCGGGCGGCGCTCTATGTCGGCAACGACAGCGGGCTGATGCACATCGCGGCGGCGGCGGGTGTGCCGACCGTCGGGCTGTTCGGCCCCGGCTATCCCGCCATCTACGGCCCCTGGGGGCCGCGCGGCCGGGTGGTGACGAGCAGCGTGCCGCAGGCGGACCTGCTGGCCCGCGTCGCCGCCGACCCCGACGACCGCGGCCTGATGGACGGCATAGGCGAGGAGCGGGTGGTGGAAACCGCAAGTGAACTCCTGTCCGAAGCGCATAGAACTTGTGACCAGTTTGCGGCAAGGGCCTGCGGACCGGCCGAAGTACCCCCGTTGCGTTGACAAAGCCGACCGGATAACCGACACTTCCGCGACGAAGCAAAGGGGCAGGTCCGCCCCACCGGATGGGTTTTCCCCCGAGGGTTTGGAATGAAGCCGACTCCCACCTACGCCAACAAGCCGACCTCGGACAATCCGCGCGACGTCGAGGCTTGGGCCCTGGCGGAAGCGGCGCGCCGTATCATCGCCGCCAGCCATGCCAAGGACGAAAAGGCCTTCCGCGAGGCTCTTCAACTGAACCAACGCCTGTGGACGATCTTCCAGGCCGCGATCACCGAAGAGGATTGCGGCCATCCGCCGGAGGTCCGTACGAACATCGCGGCCCTGTCGCTGCTGGTCGACCGCGAGACGACCAACCGCCTGGTCGACCTGGATTTCCCCAAGATCGACACGCTGGTCAACATCAACCGCAACGTCGCCAGCGGCCTGACCGCCCAGGGCCAGTTCATCGCCGCCCAGCAGGCGACCCAGCCGCATCCGGGCACGCCGCAGGCCGCCGCTCCGCAGGCGCCCGCCGCCCAGGCTGCTCCGGCCGCCGCCCCGGCGCCGGGCCAGCCGCCCGCCGGCATGCGCCCGGCTGTGCCGCCGCGTCCGATGACGGCCCCCGATGCCGCCCCGGTCAATCGGGAATCGCTGCGCATTTCGATCTGAGCGGGTTCATATCGACAGCAAAAAGGCCGGCGCTCCGATGGGGCGCCGGCCTTTTTGCTTATTTTCAGACTTCTTATGTTTCAGAGCGTCTCTCGGTCGTCATCCCCGCGAAGGCGCACTGCTGTCCGGGATTTTCAGGTCTCGGCCAGTTTGAGGCTGAGTTGGCGGTCTGGGGGTCGTTTTTGCGGTGGCCGTGGCGTTGTCGGACAGCGATTGGTGGTGTCGAACGGTTCGAAGAGTGCAACCTTGAGCCTGACCTTGAGAGCCTTCGCACCGCCAACGTGGTTTTTGGCGTAGGTGTTCTGGAACAGCCGCAACAAGCAGAAGGCAATCAATGCCGTGTAGATCTGAATTCTGACGGCATTCTCGGAGCGACCGAAGAATGTCTTCATCTTCAGGTTCTGTTTGATCCACTTGAAGAACAATTCAATCTGCCAGCGTTCCTTATAGAGATCGGCTATCTCCTGGGCAGTCCGGTGAAGATCATTGGTGATCAGATGGAGTGGTTCCTTATCCGGACGCGCCACCACCACTTCACGAAGTTCGGTGTCGTAGAGCGGGTTGGTCGCGCCGCCGCGTGGCTTCCTATGGCCGATCTTCACCCGGCGGTCCGCTGCGATGGTGTCGCCAACCGCCTCGTCGGTTCGCTCCACCCGGCGGCGGGCATTGCTCTTCAGCCGGGTCACGAACAGCGCCCCTGCAATGGTGATCTCATGCCACCAACCGTAATCCGTGTATCCCTTGTCGAAGACGTAAGTGGCGCCGGCAACGAACGGCAGGCGCCGCGCCACCTTGATTTCGCTGAGCTTGGGCGTTTCCACGGCAAAATGGACCGGTGTCGCCGCCCGCGGATCGTAGGCCAGATGCAGCTTCAGGCCACGGCAACGCGAATCGGCTTCGGCCCAGTCGAAGCGGCGGTCCCGCAACATGATCGCAGAGCCGTCGATCAGCCGCACCAACTCCCGGCTTTCCTGACGCGCCGATCGGGCCAAGCCGCCCATGACCAACTCGGCTATCTCGCGGAACACCGCAGCAGGCCGGGCCGCCGAGGCATCGCTGAGCGTGCTCTTGCTCACCGGCCGCAGCCCGGTGTGGTAAAGCCCTGCCGGTTGGGCCGCCAACCCCTCCGCAATCTCGCGAAGGCTCTTCAGCCCGGCGAACTGGGCGAAAAGCATCGCCTTCAGGTGCCGCTGGCACGTCCAGCCCTTGTCACCACTCCCAACCCCATGATTGCCACGGTGCCGCGCGACAATCCCGTTCACCGCACGACGGTCCAGTGGTTCCACAAGGCGCAAAAATCCGCTAGCTTGGAACGGCACGGCAGACCTCAAAATCTATGTTTGGCGACTGCGATTTTGGGCCAGAACTCTGGCTTTGTCTGCCGTGCAGCTGAAAGCTATACAAAAATCCCGGACAGCAGTGCGCGAAGGCGGGGATCCAGGCTCACGGCCCAGGCGCCTGAAGCGACTGGATTCCTGCCTTCGCGGGAATGACGGCAGAGGAGGGGCCGGGAACCGCCCTCACTCCGCCGGAACCTCGCGTTCCAGCTCCTCCAGCCAGATGCGGGCGTTGCCGTCCGACGGCGCGCGCCAGTCGCCGCGCGGCGACAGCGAGCCGCCGGCGGTCACCTTCGGGCCGTTGGGCATGGCGGAGCGCTTGAACTGGCTGAAGCCGAAGAAGCGGCGCAGGAACACGCGCAGCCAGTCGCGAATCTCGGCCGGGCTGTAGGCGCGGCGCTTCTCCAGCGGATAGCCCTCCGGCCAGTCGCCCTTGGCGACATCGCCCCAGGCATGGCGGGCCAGGAAGGCGATCTTCGACGGGCGGAAGCCGTAGCGCAGCACGTAGAACAGGTTGAAGTCCTGCAAATCATACGGCCCGACCACGGATTCGGAGCTTTGCAGCGCCTTGTCCGATCCGGCCGGTACCAGTTCCGGCGAGATCTCCGTCTTCAGGATGGCGTCGAGAGTCTCCGATACCTCCTGCTGGAACTGGCCGGTGCGGCTGACCCAGCGGATCAAATGCTGGATCAGCGTCTTCGGCACGCCGGCATTGACGTTGTAATGGGACATCTGGTCGCCGACGCCATAGGTGCACCAGCCCAGCGCCAGTTCCGACAGGTCGCCGGTGCCGAGCACGAGGCCGTTGTTGTGGTTGGCGAGGCGGAACAGGTAATCGGTGCGCAGGCCGGCCTGCACATTCTCGAAGGTCACGTCATACACCGCCTCGCCGCGGGCGTAGGGATGCTCCATGTCCTTCAGCATCTGGTTGGCGGCCGGCCGGATGTCGAGTTCCTTGGCCGTCACCCCCAGCGCCGTCATCAGCCGCCAGGCGTTTGACTTGGTGCCCTCGCTGGTGCCGAAGCCGGGCATGGTGTAGGCGAGGATGCCCGAGCGCGGCAGGCCCAGCCGGTCCATGGCGCGGGCGGCGACGATCAGGGCGTGGGTGCTGTCCAGCCCGCCCGACACGCCGATCACCACCGTGCCGATGCCGGTGGCGCGCAGCCGCTGCACCAGTCCGGCGACCTGGATGTTGTAGGCCTCGTAGCAATCCTGCTCCAGCCGTTCGGCGGCGGCCGGAACGAAGGGCAGGCGCGGCACCGCGCGCAGCAGCCCGACATCCTCCTCCGGCGCGTCGAGCCGGAAGGCGACGGTGCGGAAACCGCCGGTGGCATCAAGGAACAGGCGACGGTTGTCGTCGAAGGTGCCCTGGCGCAGCCGTTCCTGGCGCAGCAGGTCGAGATCGACGTCGGCGACCGCCATCTGGGCGCCGTCGGGGAAGCGGTCGGTCTCCGCCAGCATCTCGCCATTCTCGAAGATCGAGGTCTGGCCGTCCCAGGCGAGGTCGGTGGTCGATTCGCCGGTCCCGGCCGACGAATAAAGATAGGCGGCGAGACAGCGCGCCGATTGCGACTTGGCCAGCAGGCGGCGGGTGTCGGACTTGCCGATGGTGATGTTGCTGGCCGACAAATTGGCCAGCACGGTGGCGCCGGCCAGGGCGGCCATGGTGCTGGGCGGTGCCGGGACCCACAGATCCTCGCAAATCTCGGCATGGACGACCAGACCGGGCTGATCCTCGGCGGAGAACAGCAGGTCGGGTCCGAAGGGGGCGGTCAGGTCGCCGATTCGGATCGTCCCGCCTTCGGTGCCGGCGCCGGAGGCGAACTGGCGGCGCTCGTAGAATTCCCGGTAGTTCGGCAGATGCTGCTTCGGCACCACGCCCAGCAGCTCGCCGCGCTGGATCGCCACCGCCGTGTTGTAGAGCCGCCCGTCATACAGCAGCGGCGCGCCGACCAACAGCAGCGGCATCAGCCCGGTCGAAGCCTGGACCAGATCGAGGATCGCCTGTTCCACCGCGTCGATCAGCGGGTCCTGCATCAGCAGATCGTCGATGGCATAGCCGGACAGCGCCAGTTCGGGAAACAGCGCCACCGCCACCGACTTGTCGTGGCAGGCGCGCGCGGCCTCCAGGACGGCGGCGGCGTTGGCCGCCGGATCGGCCGGGGTGCAGCGCGTGGTACAGGCGGCCACCCGCGCGAATCCGTGGCGATAGATCGAGGTGAAGCTCATGACCCGTTCCTGCTGACTTGCATGCCCGTGACGCTCCCGGATGTGGCGCCCCGGATGTGGTGCCTGGGAAGCAAACATAGCAGGAATTTCGCGCGCGTCAGGTCTCCCGTCCCGATGGGGCGCGGCTTTCGGTCCAATCGGACTCCGCCGGCATGGCCTTCCGCACAAGATACTTCAGACACGATACATTCGTTATAAAACCAAAGTCAAATCGATAGCTCATAGGATACATTCCAATTAAAATGATGACGTTGGAGGAGAAGACCTGCGACAGCCAAGTTGACCAAACCAAGTGCGGCGGATATAGCCAAAGGCTCTCCTGCGCCAAGAACCGACAGCCCACCCCGGAAGGACTTGTTTATCGCCGTGTCAACGGAAACACCGGTCACGCAACCTGATGTGAACACCGCAACACCGCAGGAGAATGCGGAGGTTGCGACCATGCCGGCAGAAAATGGCGCACCGCCGGAGCAGGCCTGCTGCATCGTCGGCATCGGTGCCTCGGCCGGCGGGCTGGAGGCGTTGCAGCGATTCTTCGATGCGGTGCCGGGCGACAGCGACCTCGCCTATGTCGTGGTCCAGCACCTGTCGCCGGTTCACAAGAGCCTGATGGTCGATCTGCTCGCCAAGCACACGGAGATGGAGGTGGTGCAGGCGACCGACGGCGTGCCGGTCCAGCGCAACACCGTCTATCTGCTGCCGCCGGGCAAGCATTTGACCATCGAGGACTGCCGCCTGCGGCTGACCACCAAGGATGCCGGCAGCGGCATGAGCCTGCCGATCGACATCTTCCTGACCGCGCTCGCCCGCGACCAGGGGCCGTTCGCCATCGGGTTGATCCTGTCGGGCACCGGGTCGGACGGCACGCGCGGCCTGATGGCGATCAAGTCGGCGGGCGGCTTCACCGCGGTCCAGCAGCCGGAGACGGCGCAGTTCGACGGCATGCCGCGCAGCGCGCTCGCCACCGGGCAGATCGACGCTACCCTGCCGCCGGAAGACCTGCCGGCCCGGCTGATCGAGCATGCGCGCAAGGCACTGACCCGCGCCCGTCCCATGCCCACCCGGCAGCGGCGCGAGGACGGCGACGATCCGCTTGCCCAGATCATCGCGGTCATCCGCTCCGTCACCGGGGTCGATTTCTCGCATTACAAGCTGGCGACGCTGCTGCGGCGGATCGAACGGCGGATGCAGGGCGCCGGGCTGGAGTCGATGGAGGAGTATGCCGCCCTGCTGCGGCGGAACAGCGCCGAAGCGGTCAATCTCTACAAGGAGATGCTGATCGGCGTCACCCGCTTCTTCCGCGACGAGGCGGCCTTCCGCGTCCTGGCCGACCGGGTGATCCCCGGTCTGCTGGCGAACCGCAGCCCGACCGACATGATCCGCGTCTGGGTCTGCGGCTGCGCCAGCGGGGAGGAGGCCTATTCCCTCGCCATCCTGTTCGCCGAGGCGCAGGAGCGGTTGGGCCGCAGTTTCGACGTCAAGATCTTCGCCACCGACATCGATCAGGACAGCATCGAGGTGGCGAGCCTGGGCGAGTATCCGCGTGCCATCGCCGAAGACGTGTCGCAGGAACGGCTCGCCCGCTTCTTCACCGCACAGGGCGAGAGCTATGTGGTGGCGCGCGACATCCGCCGCATGGTGGTGTTCGCCGCCCACAACATCATGCGCGACCCGCCCTTTACCAAGATCGATTTGCTGAGCTGCCGCAACCTGCTGATCTATATGGACCAGCCGCTGCAGCGCAAAGTGCTCAGCCTGTTCCAGTACGCGCTGCGCCAGGGCGGCTTCCTGTTCCTGGGCACCAGCGAGACGCTGGGCGACCTGCAAGGCGATTTCCACACGGTGGACAGCCGCAACAAGGTGTTCCAGAGCCTGCGCGCCGGGTGGTTCCGGCTGTCGCGGCTGCTGGTGCCCACCGTCTCGGCCCCGCTGGCGCGGCATGGCGAGGACGGTGGATCCCACGCGATGGAGGAGGGGGCCGCCATCGACGAGGCGATGGCCGCGCTGATGAAGGCCTATGTGCCGCCCTGCCTGCTGGTCAACGAACAGATGACGATCATGCATGTGTTCGGCGACGCGTCCTCGCTGCTGAAGGTGCCGCCGGGCGAGGCGACGCTGAACGTGCTGAAGCTGCTGCCGTCGTCGGTCGCCATGGTGACGGGCACCGCGCTGAACCGCGCCTTCCGCTCCGGCGAGGAGTTCGCGCTGTCCAACATCCCGGTGAAGGACCGCGAAGGCGTTGCGGCGATCAGCCTGCGCGTCCAGCCCTATGTCGCGCGCAAGACCGGGCGCCGCTTCGCCCTGGTGGTGCTGGACCGCGCCAACCTGCGGCCGCTGTCGGTGCCGGATTCCGACTTCGACCTGAATGCCGACGCCGCCGAACGCATCCGCGGGCTGGAGCAGGAGCTGCTGTCGCGCGGCGAGAACCTGCAGGCGACCATCGAGGAGCTGGAAACCGCCAACGAGGAGCTGCAGGCCACCAACGAGGAACTTCTGGCCTCAAACGAGGAACTACAGAGCACCAACGAGGAACTGCAGTCGGTCAACGAGGAGCTTTACTCCGTCAACGCCGAATATCAGGCGAAGGTGGAGGAGCTGACGGAGATCACCAACGACCTGGACAATCTGCTGCGCTCGACCGAGATCGGCACGGTGTTCCTGGACGGCGATTTCGTCATCCGTCGCTTCACCCCGGCGGCGGCCGGCTTCATCAACATCATCCCGCGCGACATCGGCCGCTCCATCGCGCATCTGTCGACCAACATCGACTATCCGAACTTCCTGGGCGACATCCGCAAGATGTTCGACGGGCACGAGGCGATGGAGCGCCATGTCCGCGTCCATGACGGCCGCTGGGTGCTGACCCGCATCCTGCCCTACCTGACCGACAAGAATCAGGTCGGCGGCGTGGTGGTGACCTTCGTCGACGTGACCGACACCAAGCTGGCGGAAGAGCGGCTGCAGAAGGTGCTGGACAGCCTGCCGGAGCATATCGCCGTCACCGACCGCGACGGCAGGATCGTCATGGTGAACGCCGCCTGGCAGGGCTTCGCGCAGCGCAACGGCGCCCCGGCGATGGAGCGTTGCGGCGTCGGCAGCAACTATCTCGACGTCTGCCTCACTCCGGAGGAGCGGGAAAAGGACGGCATCGGCCGCGCGGTGCATGACGGTCTGCGCCGCATCCTGGACGGTGAAGCCGACCACTTCACCATCGAATATCCCTGCCATTCGCCCGACGAGCAACGCTGGTTCCTGATGCACGCCACCCGCCTGAACGACCATGGCGGCGGCATCGTCGTCAGCCACATCAACATCACCAACCGCAGGCTGATGGAGTTGCAACTGGACGGGGCCGGTAAGGCCGGCGGAGGCGAGAATTGAGCGAGGACTCCTCCGGCCGTCTGCGGCGCCGTGCCGAAACCATCCTCAGCGGCGGAAATTTCGAGGCGGCGGACGTCACCGCCACCTCGATGAAGGAACTGCTGCACGAGCTGTACGTCCATCAGGCCGAACTGGAGATCCAGAACGAGGAGTTGCGCGGCGCCCAGCAGGCGCTGGAGGCGTCGCGCCTGCAATATCTCCAGCTTTTCCAGTCGGTGCCGCTGGCCTGTCTGGCGGTGAACGCCGCCGGCATCGTCGGCGAGGCCAACAGCGCCGCCGAACGCCAGTTCGGCCTGCCGATGCTGCGGCTGAAGGGGCGCCCGCTGACCCTGCTGGTCGACAGTCTCGACCATGGCCGGCTGTTCACCGCCCTCGGCCGGCAGCGCGACGGCGGCGAGTGGATCCGGCAGGAATTCCGCTATCTTGGGCCGCAGGGCACGATCATCGACGGGCTGACCGATGCCCGCCGGGTGACGCTGGACGACAGCGACCGCGGCGACGTGCTGCTGACCATCACCGACCTGACCGAACGCAACGCCTGGCTGCGCGAGGTGCAGCAGGCCCGCGACGACGCCGAGCGGGCGCGGGCCGACTATCACCACATTCTTCAGTCTGTCGGAGACGGCATCCTGGGGGTAGACGCCGACGGCCGCATCCGCTTCGTCAACGCCGCGGCGACGGCGATGACCGGCCATCTAGACCTCGACCTGATCGGCCGGCCGCCGTCGGACCTGCTGGCCGGCCCGGCGCCGGAGACCGAGGCGGGATTGCCGGTCGGGGAGGGCGACGCGGTTCCGGCCGGCGGGGCGGCCCGCGCGCTGGCCCTGTCGCTGACCGATGGCCGGCCCCGCCGGGTCGCCTGTGAAAGGCTGCGTCGCGAGGATGGCGGCGCGCTGCTGGTGGAAATCTCCATCTCGCCGATGCTGGCGTCGGGCAAGCGCCTCGCCCCGATGGAGGAGCGCATCCAGGGCGCCGTCGTCGCCTTCCGCGACGTCACCGCGCGGCGGACGGCGGAAGCGGCGCTGAACCTCAGCGAACGGCGGCACCGGGTGCTGGTGCAGTCGCTGCACGACGCGCTGGCGATGACCGCCGCCGACGGCCGCAACCTGCTGGCGAATGCCATGGCGGAGCGGCTGCTGGACGGCCCGGCCAGCGCGCTGCTCGACCCCACCGCATCCGCCTATGACGCGGCGGACGGGCAGCCGGCGCCGACCACCGCCGGCCGCCGCTTCATCGACGCCAACGGCAACCGCCTGCACGGGCTTCCCCCAGCGGCGGAGGCGGCGCGCAACGGCAAGCCGGTGGTCGAACGGATCATCGGTCTGGTCGAGGGGGAGGAGGCGACCGCGCCCACCCGCTGGCTGCGGGTGTCGAGCCATCCCGTCGCCGATCAGGCCGGCGGGGTGGAGGCCGTGGTGTCCAGCGTCGCCGACATCACCGCGGTGAAGGCGCTGGAGCGTGACCTGAACGTGGCGCTGGACGCCCGCGAACGCTTCCTGGCGGCGGCGAGCCACGATCTGCGCCAGCCGGTGCAGGCCTTGCTGCTGCTGTCCGACCTGCTGCTGAAGGAAAGCCTTCCCGCCGGGGCGCGGCGAATGGCGGAGCAGATCCAGTCCTCGCTCGGCGGGCTGGGCGGCATGTTGGACGGGATGCTCGACATCTCGAAGTTGGAGGCCGGGCTGGTGGCCCCCAATCCGGAATCCGTCGACATCGCCGCCCTGCTGGCCCGGCTGCATGGCGAATTCGCTCACGCGGCCGAAAAGGGCGGGCAGAGGCTGCGTCTGGTGGCTCCGCCGCTGACGACGCGGACCGATCCGGGGCTGCTGGAGCGGGTGCTGCGCAACCTGCTGACCAACGCGCTGCGCTACGCCCCCGGCGGCCGGGTGCTGCTCGGCGCCCGGCGGCGCGGCGACCGTCTGCAGATCGAGGTTTGGGACAACGGCATCGGCATCGCCGACCAGCATATCGGCCGAATCTTCCAGGACTTCTTCCAGGTCGGCAATGCCGCCCGCGACCGGCGGGAAGGGTTGGGGCTGGGGCTGAGCATCGCCCGGCGGCTGGTCACCATGCTGGGCGGGGTCATCGACGTGACCTCCTCGCTCGGCCGCGGCAGCCGCTTCACCGTCAGCCTGCCGCTGACGGAAGCCGAGGCGGATGGTCGGGATCAGGCCGTTGCCGGCGGGAACGCCGACGGCACCCGCTCCGGCGGCGGCACGGACCGGCTGGTCATGCTGGTGGAGGACGACGCCGTCATCCGCATGGCCCTGGTCCTGATGCTTGAGGATTGGAGCTATCGCGTGGTGGAGGCGGGCAGCGGGGCGGAGGCGGAACAGCTTCTGAACAGCCTGATCGACGCCGGCGAACCGCCCGACCTGATCCTCGCCGACTATCGCCTGCCGGAAGGAACCACGGGGCTGATGGTGATGGACATGGTCCGCCGCCGCCTGTCGCGCGACGTTCCCGGCGTTCTGTTGACCGGCGACACGTCGGCCGACCGTCTGCGCGAGGCGGCCGGCGCGCAATGCGCGCTGCTGCACAAGCCGATCCAGCCTGCCCGCCTGCAGGACACACTGGCGTCGGCGCTGGGCCGGTGACCGCGGACTCCCATCATAGGACGGGTAATCCCTATGCACTTTTTCCAGTGCCGTTGCATTTGACTCACGTCAATGCCGCCCATGCGGGAAGCTACAGACTGTCCGGACCAGCGATCAGGCGGTCGTCGACAAGAGGCGGGAACGGTCCATGCCCACCAACACGGATGCCAGCCTCGCGCGGCGGCAGGTTCGCGCCCGTGCCGCCAGAGTATCGGCGGTGCTGTTCGGCGGGCTGTTCGTCGGCTTCCTGCTTCTCGTCGGCGTCTTCATCGAATATCGCCGCGCCATCGACTGGGTCGACCACACGCACATGGTCATCTCCACGGTCGAGGACCTGCAGTCCAACCTGTCCGACGCCGAATCCAGCCAGCGCGGCTTTCTGCTGTCGCAGGACCGGGACCATCTCGCCTCCTACGAGGAGGGGGTGGAGAGCAGCCGGGCGCTGCTGGACCGTCTCGGCTCCCTGACCGTCGACAACCCGGCCCAGCAGGACAAGGTGAAGGCCCTGCGCGCGCTGACCGCCGACCGTCTCGCCCGGATGGCCGAGGTCCTGCGGCAGGTGGAGGACGGCGGCATCGAGCGGGCGCTCGCCATGGTCCGCGACGGGTCGGGCGCCGGCATGATGGCCGAGATCCGGCGGATGACCGCCACCATGCGGGCGGAGGAGGACCAACTGCTCGCCCGCCGCAGCCGCCACGCCACTATCCTCGAACTGCTGATGATCGCCTATGGGCTGCTGTTCGTGACGGTGACCGGCTGGCTCGGCTACACGACCGTCCGGCGGCTGGAGCGGGACTATCGGGCGGAACGGGCGGAGGGGCAGGCGCTGGCCGTGGCGCTGCAGGAGAACCGCATCCTGCTGGACGAGGTGAACCACCGGGTGAAGAACTCGCTGCAGATCGTCGCCAACCTGCTGCGGACCCAGGCGCTCCGCCATCGCAGTCAGGAGGTGCGGCAGGAATTGCTGGACAGCAGCAGCCGCGTGCTGGCGATCGCCGAGGTCCATCGCCGCCTCTACGGCGAAGGTGCGGTGTATGACACGGTCGAACTGTCGGACCTGATCCGCAGCATCGCCGAGAATGCCATCCCATCCAGCGGCGCGGGCGGCGGCGAGCCGGCGATGAGCGTGGCGGTGGGCACGCCGCTGCCGGCGCCGGTCGACACCGCGGTCCCGGTGGCGCTGATCGTCAACGAGTTGCTGACCAACAGCTACAAGCACGCCTTCCCCGATGGGCGGACCGGCACCGTCAGGCTGGACATGGAGGTTGAGGGGAATGAGGTCCATATCGACGTCACGGACGACGGCATCGGTTTGCCCGAGGAGGTCGGGAGTGGCGGCGGTGGTGGCTTCGGGCTCAACACGGTCCGCAATCTAACGCGGCAGATAAGGGGGCAGCTGGAGATCGAACGTTTGACTCCGGGCACGCGCTTCCTTTTAACTTTCCCCATGAAGCCGGGAGCGCCAACCCAAGCGTGACGTTTCCGGACAACGTACAAAAATTACAAGAAAAACAATGAAGATATTGATCATAGAAGACGAATTTCTGATCGCCGAGGGCGTGGCGCTGACGCTTCAGTCCGCCGGCCACGAGGTGACGGGGATCGCTGAGGATCTGCCCTCCGCCCTCGCCCTGGCCGGGAAGGAGAGGCCCGACATGGCCTTCGTCGACATCAAGCTGGCCAACGGATCGAACGGGCTGGACGTCGCCCGTGAACTTAAGGCGCTGGGGATTCCGTGCGTCTTCGCCACCGGGAACCCGCCCAGCAAGGCCCAGGCCGGCGGCATCGGGCTCGGCTATATCGCCAAGCCGTTCTCGCCGCGCGTCCTGGTGCAGACCGCCGCCTTCGTCTCCCGGCTGCTGTCGCCCTGCGCCCCCGCCCCGGCGGCGCCCAGCGGATTCGTCACCCTCTAAGAAGCGACGTTTTCAGAAGCCGGTGAAGCGGGTGAACGCCTCGGCCGGTTCGCGGTCGGTCGGGAAGTTGTTTTCCGGGGCCGACCAGTCGGCGAAGCCCAGCGCCATGCCGCTGGCGATGATTTCCGTGTCGGGCAGCCCCAGATGGCGGGCGGTGATGGCGTGGCGGTAGCAGAAGGCCGCCTGCGGGCAGGTCTCCAGCCCGAAGCCGCGGGCGACGATCATGACATTCTGCATGAACATGCCGAGATCGAGCCAGGCACCCTTGCCCATGTCGCGGTCGATCGAAAAGAACAGCCCGACCGGCGCCCCGAAGAACAGCCAGTTGCGGCCATGCTGGCGCGCCATCCGCTCGCGGTCGCCCTTGCCGATGCCGATCGAGCCGTAGAGCGCCCATCCCACCGCGCGGCGGCGGCCGAGATAGGGCTCCCGCCAGTTTTCCGGGTAATAGGGATATTCCGGCACCTCCGGCTCCCCCGCCTCATGGGCGGCCAGCAGGTCGGCCGACAGGGCGGCGCGTGCCTCCCCGGCGATGGCATGGACCTTCCAGGGCTGGATGTTGGAACCGCTGGGCGCGCGGGCGGCGAGGTCGAGGATGCGCAGCACCGTCTCCCGCTCCACCGGCGTGGGCAGGAAGGCGCGGATGCTGCGCCGGCCGGCGACGGCATCGAGTGCGGAGAGGGGAGGGGCGCCGCTCATCCCTCGACCTCCACCGTCGGCTCGTGCCGGACCGGGAAGTTGACGGAGCGGGCGATGAAGCATTTCTGCGCGGCGTCGTGGTGCAGGGCCAGCGCCTTGTCGGCGTCCGATCCCGGCGCCAGGGTCACCCGCGGCCGCAGCACGACGGTGGTGAACTGGCCGGCACCGTCGGCCTCCTCCTCCATCACCCCCTCGGCATCGTCGCTGTAGGCTGTGACGACGATGCCGGCGACCGAGCAGAGATGCAGGTACCAGAGCTGGTGGCAGGAGGACAGGGCGCCGATCAGCATTTCCTCCGGGTTCCAGCGCGCCGGATCGCCGCGGAAGGCCGGATCGGAGGTGGCCGGAATGGCCGGCTTGGTCCCGGCGGTCAGCTCGTGGTCGCGGCTGTACGCCTTGTAGGCCGAGGTGCCGGTGCCGAGATTGCCGGTCCAGCCCAGCCGGACGGCATAGCGGTGTTGCCTGTGCGCCATGAACTCCCTCCCTTCTACTGCATCACGATCATCAGAAGCGCCGGCAGCCCGACGAAGGCCATGGCGGTGGACCCCAGCACCATGCCCGCCACATCCTCCGGCGAATTGCGGTAGCGTAGCGCCCAGAGATAGTTGAAGACCGCCACCGGCATCGAGCTTTGCACCAGCACCACGCCGCGCGTCGTCCCGGTCAGCCCCAGCGCCCAGGCCACCAACAGCCCCATGGCGAAGCCCACCGCCAGCCGGAAGGCCGACATCGACAGCGCCCGCACCGCCCCCGACAGCCGCAGCTTCGACAACGCCACCCCCAGCGAGAACAGCATCAGCGGCACGGCGCAGTTGCCCAGCAGCGTGGTGGTGTTTCCGATCCACACCGGCAGCGGCAGCCCGGTCAGTTGGATCGCCACCGCCAGCGCCACCGTGTAGATCGTCGGCGTGCGGGCCATCTGCCCCAGATCGAACCGCCCGGCGGCCAGCGCCGGCCCGAGCGTGAACTGGCCGACCGCCATCACCGCATAGAACAGCACGGCAAGGCTGA
Source organism: Azospirillum sp. A1-3 (assembly GCF_023806445.1). NCBI lineage: Bacteria > Pseudomonadati > Pseudomonadota > Alphaproteobacteria > Rhodospirillales > Azospirillaceae > Azospirillum > Azospirillum sp. A1-3. Next base: position 559,558 of record NZ_JAMSLU010000004.1, on the reverse strand, counting down.
GGCCGTTCTCGCCGAAGGCGAACAGGCAGACCGGCAGACCAAGGTTGCCGGCGTTCGGAAAGGCCATAGCCGGCACATAGACCCGCAGCGACAGCCCGCTCGCCAGCAGCACGGGGATCGAGGCCAGCGCGGTCAGCGCCATGCAGGCGGTCGCCGCCAGCGCCATCTCCCCCATCACGTCGGCCGACAGGTGCAGCCGGGTCAGGGCCGAGAAGACCAGACAGGGCGACGACACGTTGATCGCGAAGGTGGTGATGAAGGCGCTGTCGTAGGGGAGCTTTCGACGGGTCCAGCCATAGCCCAGCGCCGCCACAAGGAAGACCGGGGCCAGCACCGCGAAGGCGTCGGACAGAAGGGCGAAGGCGGGCATGGAGGCTGTGCGGATCCCGTGCTGCAACCGGTGGGTGGACGAATTGTCAGCCACCATGGCGGCATTCCCGCGTCGCGTCATCCCCCCAAGCCCAAGCCGCCGTGCAAGGCAGCCGCGCAAAGGATCAGTTTGCGCGGCGGGCCGGTGTCCTTCCCGAGTCGTGGCTCTGAGTGTGGGCGATGGCGGCGTCCGTCATGGCCGGGAGGGTCGTCACGAAGGCCGCGGCCCGGCAAACATGGCTTTTGAGCAATCTTTATCACGAGTCAGTAACGATTTGTAACGAAGCTTGAGCGATAAGTGGGCACCCACTAAGGTGGAATGGCCCCATTCCGCGGATCCGCATGACAACTTCGTCCGGCGCCAAGACCGTTGTTCGCCCTCTGAACAATAAGGCGCAGCAAGCCAAACGACAGTCGAGCCTGAAGAGTCGCCGGTTCTCGCTGCGGTCGGTTCTGCTCTGGATTCTATTGTTGCTATCGGCGGGTTTGTTCCTTGCGCTGGCGGCCCTGCCCGTCGGAAGATTTGCCAGCGCCGCCATTTCCGCCGGCGTGGTTGCGGCGGCCTTCGTGCTGGGGCGCTTCGCTCAGCGCTTCTGGCATGCCCGCACGCTGACCGTGCTGCTGCTGGCCTTCGTCACCTTCCGCTATTTCTTCTGGCGGCTGACCGGCACGATGCCGCCGGTGGACGATCTGGTGAACTTCATCCCCGGCGTGACGCTGTTCGCGGCCGAAGCGCTGTCCTTCGTGCTGTTCCTGACCTCGCTGTTCGTCATCATCGACCCCGTCGCCCGCGAACCGTCGGAGCCGACGGGCGACCCCGCCCTCTGGCCCAGCGTCGACGTCTACATCCCCTCCTACAACGAGGAGCCGGAGCTGCTGGAGACGACGTTGGCCGCCGCGGTCTGCATCGACTACCCGCGCGACAAGCTGCACGTCTATCTGCTGGACGACGGCGGCACCGACCAGAAGCTGGCCCACAGCAACCCGGCGCAGGCCGCCGCGGCGAAGGAGCGGCGCCGGACGCTGCAGGCGCTGTGCGAACGGCTGCAGGTCACCTACATGACCCGGCCGCGCAACGAGCATGCCAAGGCCGGCAATATCAACCACGCCTTTCACAAGACGTCGGGCGATCTGTTGCTGATCCTGGACGCCGACCATGTGCCGACGGTCGGCATCCTGAAGGCGACGGTCGGCTTCTTCCAGCAGGATTCCGGCCTGTTCCTGGTGCAGACGCCGCATTTCTTCGTCAATCCCGACCCGGTCGAATACAACCTCGGCACCTTCGAGCGGATGCCGAGCGAGAACGAGATGTTCTATTACTCGATCCAGCCGGGGCTCGACCGCTGGAACGGCTCCTTCTTCTGCGGGTCCGCCGCCATCCTGCGCCGCGCGGCGCTGGAAGAGGTCGGTGGTTTCAGCGGCGACACGGTGACGGAGGATTGCGAGACCGCGCTGGAGCTGCATTCGCGCGGCTGGCGCAGCGTCTATCTGCCGCGCCCGCTGATCGCCGGGCTGCAGCCGGAAACCTTCGACAGCTTCATCGCCCAGCGCTCGCGCTGGACCCAGGGCATGATCCAGCTGTTCCTGCTGAAGAATCCGCTGTTCAAGCGCGGCCTGACCATCTCGCAGCGGCTCTGCTACACCAGCACCATGCTTTACTGGTTCTTCTGGTTCTGGCGGCCGATCTTCCTGCTGTCGCCGCTGTGCTACGCCCTGTTCGGGCTGGAGATCTACCGCATCAACCTGCCGGACTTCGCCTGCTTCGTCATTCCGCATGTCTTCGCCGCCGCCTTCCTGTCGCAGTTCCTGCACGGGCGGATGCGCTGGCCGCTGTTCTCGGAACTGTACGAATATCTGCAGTCCTTCCACGTCTCCCGCGCGGCGCTGGCGACGATGATCCGGCCGCGCGACCCGGTGTTCAAGGTGACCGCCAAGGGCCAATCGGTGGACGAGGACGGCTTTTCGCCGCTGGCCACGCCCTTCATCGTCACCACGCTGCTGCTGGCCGCCGGGCTGGCCGCCTGCGCCTGGCGCTATTCGATCTTCCCGGAACATCGCGCCGCCATCGTCCCGGTGGCGGTGTGGTGTTCGCTGAGCTTCCTGCTGGCGCTGGGCGGCCTCGCCGTTGTCTACGAGCGCAAGCGCGTCCGCCGGCAGGAGCGTTTCACCGTCGACCGCCCGGCGGCCCTGAAATTCGAGGACGGCACCAGCATCGACCTTATGGTCGCCGACGTGTCGGCCGGCGGCGTCGGGCTGCTGGTCGATCCGAAATGGCGCGATCTGCTGGCCCAGCCCGACCGCACGCCGGTCCTGACCATCGCCGCGACGGAGACGGAGGCGGCGACCACCACCGGCGTGCGCATCTTCCGCATCGAGATGCGCGGCGGCGAGCTGGCGGTCGGCGCCGGATTCGCCCCGCGTGACCGCCAGGACATCGTGGAGATGGCACGCTTCGTCTTCGGCAACAGCGTCGGTTGGGACATCTTCCTGGACCGCAAGCGGGTGGCCGCGCCGACCTTCTTCGGCGGGCTGCTGTTCTTCGCCACGCGGGTGGTGCCGCGGCTGGGGCATGTGCTGCTGGCCCTGCCCGGCGCGCTGCGGCGCATCGTGACCTTCCAGGCTCCGTAACGGCGATGGTGGGCATGCGCAATCATACCGGCGTCCGCCGGGCCGGCTGGATGCTGCTGGCTCTGCTGTCCCTGTGGATCGGCTGGGCGCCGCCGCTGCTGGCGGCGGACAAGCGGGTGATCCCGCTGTCGAACCTGCGCGACGACCAGCCGGACGTGACCCTCAACGGCGAGACGGAGACGGTGGTCCTGCGCGCCGTCCTGCCGCCGGTGGTCGGGCTGACCTCCGCCGTGCTGGCGCTGACCTACGAGAACGGCATCGACATCCTGCCCGAGAAGGGGGCGATGTCGGTCTTCATCAACGGCTCGCCGGTGGCCGACCTGCCGCTTTCCGCCTTCCGGGGACCGGTCAACGCCTCCATCACCCTGCCGGGCAGCCTGATCCGTCCCGGCGAGAACCAGATCGTCTTCCAGACCAGCGCCCAGCACCGCGCCATCTGCACGGTCCGCGGCACCTACGACCTGTGGGCGCGGGTCAATCTGGCGGCGTCCTCGCTGACCCTGCTGTCGGACGGCGGCGTGCCGGAACCGGATCTCGCGATGATGCGCCAGCTGCTGGCGTCGGCCGACCGGGCGCGCGAACCGCTGGCGATCCTCTATCCCGGCAGCGAGATCGATGCCGACCATCTCGGCTGGGGCGCGATGGTGGCGCAGTCCTATGGCCTGCTGCTGGGCGACCGGACCCCGCGCGTGGTGGCGGTGCCGGTGCCGGCCAAGCCCGCCGGTGGTGCGGCGCAGACGCTGGAAAGCCTGCCGCTGCCCGGCGGCAAGAACATCCTGATCGGCACCCGCGACCGCATCGCCCCGATCCTGGGGGAGGCGCGCGCCGCCGCCATCACCGGCCCATTTCTGGCGGTCTATCCCCTGCCGGCCGCAGCCGACGGGACCGGCGGCGGCTTTGTCACCGTCGCCACCGGCCGCACGCAGCAGGAGGTCGATCAGGCGGTGATGCGGCTTTCCGACGTTACTCGGCCGCTGCCGACCCAGACCGCGATGATCGTCGCCGACGCGACCGCGCCCACCGCTCCACCGCCCCCACCGGTGCAGGTGGAAGGGCGCTATCGCCTTTCGGAGCTGGGCTTCCAGACGGTGCAGCACAGCGGATACCGCTACACCGGCCATTTCGACCTGACGCTGCCGGCCGGTTTCGCCCCGGTCAGCGACCGTTCCATCCTGTTCCACGTCAATGGTGCCTTCGAAGGCAATCTTGGCCCCGGTGCGGTGCTGAACGTCCGGGTCAACGGCAAGTCGGCCGGCGCCATGGAGGTCGACAAGCGGTCCAGCGGCGTCATCGAGAATGGCGAGATGCCGCTGGCGATGGCGCTGTTCCGCCCCGGCCCCAACCTGATCGAGGTGGAGGCGGAACTGCCGCCGGCCGGCGGCACCGACTGCGTCTTTGCGGTGCGGCGCCCGACCTTCACCCTGCTGGACAGCTCCAGCATCGAAATTCCCGGCTTCGCCCGTCTGGTCACCCTGCCCAACCTGCGCGGTTTCGCCAACACCGCCTTCCCCTACGGCGGCACTGCCGGGGGCGAGCCGGCGCCGCCCTTCGACCTCGTGGTGGTCGGGCGCGATCCCGCCTGGTCCGGCGCCGCCTGGAGCCTGACCGCCAAGCTGGCGCAGCGGGCCGGCGACCTGATGGCGGTGGTGCCCTACACCGGCTGGGACGGAGCGCCGAACGACAATGCGCTGATCGTCGGCCCGGTCGCGGCGCTGCCGCAGGCGGTCTTCGCCACCGCGCCGCTTCCCGCCGACCGTCTGGCCGGACTGCTGGAGGCGGGATCGCTGATCGCCCAGGCCAAGGCACGGGGCGAGCCGATGGCGGCGGCCGACCGGCGCGCCTTGGCCGACCGGCTGCGGCTGGGCTGGTCCGGCAACGCCGCCCGCGCCGGTGCGGCACGGCCGGGGGCAACGGCGCAGACGTCGGGGCAGATCGGCCTGATGGGGTCGGCGATGGCGGCCGACGGCGGAACGGCGAACCGCTGGCAGCGGATGGCCGGCGACGCCAGGGAACCGGCCGCCGGACATGGCTGGCTGCCCGATTGGGCGCGGCGGGTGGTGGCGGTCGCCGCGCGCTACATCAACCACTGGACGGTGGAGGATGCCCCGGTCGACGTCGTGGCGCTGACCGAGACCGCCGAGACGTTGCCGGAGGCGGCCCTGCTGCAATACCGGGCTCCCGGCAACGATCCGCTGACCTGGACCCTGCTGACCGCTTCGGACCCGCGCGCCATCGACCGCGCGATGCGCAGCCTGGGCGAGGCGGGCCAAGGGGAGAAGCAGTGGGACAAGCTGCGCGGCGGCGGGGCGCTGTGGAGCAGCGCGGCTCCGGCGGTCACCACGGTGGAGGCGTCGCGCCCCTACCAGATCATTCTCAATCCCTTTGACATCGGCAATCTGATCCTGATTCTGGCCCGCAACCTGTCGCAGCGGATCGAGGTCCTGTTCGCCCTGCTGCTGGGCACAGCGGTGGTGCTGACGGTCAGCATGCGCCTGCTGCTGAAGGGTGGGCATCGTGAACGCAGTGGGGGAGACGGCAGTGGGGAGGAAGTGAGCGGATCATGACGGCATCGCGGCGCGACCTGCTGATCGGATCGGCCGCCCTCGGGCTGGCGGCGGCCTTGCCGGGAAACCTGTGCGCGGCGCCCTTCGACGCGGCGGCGTGGCACCGCTATGCCGAGCGCTTCCTGCTGCCGGAAGGACGGATCGTCGACACCGGCAACAAGGGTATCAGCCATTCCGAAGGGCAGGGCTACGGCATGCTGCTGGCAGTGGCGGCGGGCGACCGCGCCGCCTTCGACCGGCTGTGGGGCTGGACCCAGCGCGTGCTGATGGTGCGCGGCGACGGGCTGGCCGCCTGGCGCTGGACGCCCGACGGCGGGGTTGCCGACCGCAACAACGCGTCGGACGGCGACATGCTGATCGCCTGGGCGCTGCTGCGCGCCGCCGAGGTCTGGCAGGCCGAGGCCTACCGCACCGCCGCCACCGCCATCGTCAAGGCTCTGGCCTCCGGGCTGCTGGTTGAGCAGGCCGGGCTGACCGTCCTGCTGCCGGGACGCGACGGCTTCCGCAAAGGCGACACGCTGGTCCTCAACCCTAGCTACTGGATCTTTCCGGCCATTCGCGCTTTCGCCGCCCTGCCCGACGGAGAACGCTGGGGCAAGCTGTCGGATGCCGGGCTGGTGCTGCTGTCGAAGGCGCGCTTCGGCGGGTTCCAACTGCCGCCGGACTGGATGACGCTGGATGCCGCCGGGACGGTGGGCATCGCCGACGGCTTCAAGAAACAGTACGGCTACGACGCCGTGCGGGTGCCGCTGTATCTGGCGTGGGACGGCTACCGCGATCCCTATTATTTCCGGCCCTTCGCCGCCTTGGTCGCGAAGTTCGGCGGCACAGCGGTTCCCGCCACCGTCTCGCTGCCGGGCGGCACCACCACGCAGGTGGCGGCATCGGTCGGCATGCTGGCGGTCTACCGCTTGGCCTGCCGTCTTGCGGGCGCGGGCGACGCAGTGACGGTGCCGCCGCTGGCGCCGGACGAAGACTATTACTCCACCACCTTGGCCCATCTGTCCGCGCTGGCGGCGCAAAGCCTGGGGATCGATCCGTGACCCGTCCTGTCCTTCTTTCGGCCCTTCTTCTCGCCGGCATCGCCGCCACCGCTGCCGGAACCGGTGCATGGGCGCAGTCGAACGGCGGCGCCCGCGCGCTAGCCCCCGGCGTGAAGGTGGAGGTGGCGCCGGCTCCCGGCAGCGGCTCCGCCCCCGCCGCCGGCAAGGTGGACGAGACGGCGCTGCGCTATTACGCCCGCATCGGCGACGGCGAACGGCTGGAGGCCGAGATCGCCCGGCTGCGCGCGCTCGACCCGGGCTGGGAACCGCCGAAGGACCTGTTCGCGCCGCAGCCGACCACCCCGGGCGTCGACGAGACGCCGTTCTGGAACCTGATGTCCGCCGGCAAGGTGGCGGAGGCGCGGGCGGCCATCGCCGAACAGCGGCGCAAATCGTCGTCCTGGCAGCCGTCGGACAAGCTTCTGCAGGAACTCGACACCGCCGAAAGCGCCGGCCGCATCCGCTCGGCCAGCGACACCAAGCGCTGGCAGGAGGTAGTCGATGCCGCCGCCGCCCATCCGGAGGCGGTGGCCTGCAACCGGCTGGACAATGCGTGGCGGCTGGCCGAGGCCTATGCCGAGCTGAAGCAGGCCGACCGCGCCTTCGACACCTACCGGACCATCGTCAGCACCTGCCCCAAGGCGAAGGAGCGGCGCGACACCATCTTCAAGGCGTCGCGCTATCTCAGCCCGGACCAGCTGCGCGAACTGACCGCGCTGGGCGCCACCGCCAACCCGGCGAAGGGGGAGGATTACTCCACCGTCCGCACCGCGGAGGCCGAGCTTGAGACCGGCCGGCTGCTGGAGCGCCTGGGCAATGCGAAGCCCGGCGCCCTGTCGGCGGCCGACCTGTCGCGCATCCAGGGCATCGTCCGCGACAAGCAGGATGCCGACGGCGCCATCGCGCTCGGCTGGTATTTCCAGAAGCAGAAGAACTTCGCCGAGGCGCAGAGCTGGTTCTCGCAGGCCAACGGCTGGGCGCCGTCCGACAAGGCGGCGGAAGGGCTGGTCCTGGCCTACAACGGCTTGGGTGAGAAGGCTCAGGCCCGCGCCGCAGCGGCGCCGTGGAAGGGCAAGTCGAGCCGGATCGATCAGGCGCTGAAGGCGGTGGATCCGCCCCGTGGGGCCGGTGGCGGCCGCAGCGGTCCGCAGGGGCCGAGCGAGCTTGACCGGGCGCTGGCCCGCCACGACTTCGCCGAGTGCCTCAGCATCATCCGCAGCAGCATCGCCAAAAGCGGTCCGACCGCCGCCCTTCTGCAGCAGCGCGGCTGGTGCCTGCTGGAGATGAAGCGCCCGTCGGAGGCCGAGGCCGCCTTCGCCGAGGCGCAGGCGATGGCTGCGCGCGAACCGGCGAAGGGCGGCGCATCCACCGGGACGACGCGTACACCGGCGGCGTCCGGCCTGCCGCAGAAGGCGACGCTGGCGCAGGAGAACGCTTATGGTCAGGCGGTGGCGCGGCTGGCCACCGGCGACACGGTCGGCCTGACCCGCGACCTGCCGCGCGCCAACATGACCCCGGCGCAGAAGGCGGAGATCCGCGCGTCGCTGATGGCGACGGAGGCGAACCGGGCGCTGGAGGACAAGCGCTACAACGACGTGCTGCGCCTGCTCGACGCCCGCAAGGAGCTGACGCCGGAGCCGCGGAACCTCGGGATCCTGCGCGGCTGGGCGCTCTACAACCTGATGCGCTTCGACGAGGCCTATGCCCAGTTCAAGTCCGTCGACGACCGGCTGAGCACCGAGGAATCGCGCGAAGGCGTGAGCATCACCTGGAAGACCATTTACCATGACTGGTAAGGGCATGACTGGTAAGGGAGCCCCGATGCCCGAGACTTCAATTTCCGGTATGGCGCGGACCGGCCGCAGGCGCGCGGCGCTGTTGGCTGCTTTGGCGGCAGCGACGCTGCTGACCTCCGGCTGCGCCGGCTGGGTTCGCGACAACCTGACCCAGGCGCCCACGCCCTGGCGGCGCGTGCAGCCGACGGCGCTGCCGGTGACCATGCCGGACAGCCGCGACTTCCCCATCGTCGCCGCCCGCATGCGCGACACCGGCGCCGTCTACAAATCCTACATCGTCGTGCTGGGCAACCCAACGGTCCTGCCGGGCGAGAACCGCCTGACCGTCGACGTGCAGACCCTGCCCGACAGCCTGTTCGGCGCCCTGGTCCAGCCGCCGCGCGTCTTCCCGGTGCCGCTATACACCATGGAAACGCTGCTGGCGACGACCAAGCGCGAATTCCCGGAGATGACCGTCAAGGTCGCCGACGCCGCCCGCCGCAACCGCTACGGCGACTACGATTATGTCACCGCCCAGGACGGGGAGAACAGCTGCGTCCTGGCGTGGCAGCTGATCACCGACCACAAGCGGATGCTGCCGGAACGGATCGAGGCGGTGCGTCTGGAATACCGGGCCTGCGGCCTCGGCTCCAACATCCGCGCCTTGCTGGCGCCCTTCGACGGGCTGTCGCTGACCTTACCCGAAACGGTGCTGGAGGCGCAGGATCTGGGCGCGATGTAGCCTAAAGATCCCGTCTCCGACGAAAGATCCCACATCGGAAGCCCGCCCGCCATGACCACCGTATCCGAAGCGCTGCGCATGGCCGTCGGGCTGCACCAGGGCAATCGCCTGGCCGAGGCGGCGGACATCTACCGGAAGATCATCCAGGCGGCCCCCGAGGTCGCCGATGCGTGGCACCTGCTGGGCGTGCTGCACCACCAGTCTGGCCAGTCCGCCGAAGCCGTGCGGCTGATCGGCGAAGCGATCCGGCGGGATCCCCTCTGCGCCGCCTATCACGATAATCTCGGATCGGCACTGCGGGCGGCGGGGCAGGCGGATCGGGCCGCCGCTCATCACCGGACGGCGACCGCCATCGATCCGGGGTGGGTCAAGCCCTTCGGCAATCTGGCCGGCGCCCTGTCCGATCTGGACGACGGCGCCGGTGCCGCCGTTGCGCTGCGCCGGGCCTTGCGGCTGGCGCCCGAGTCCGACGCCTATCTGCTGCGGCTCGGCGACTGCCTCTATGCCCAGGAGCGGACGGATGAGGCGGAGGAGTGTTACCGGCGGCTGGACTCCCTCCATCCCGGCCGCGCCGACTGCCGGTACCGGCTGGGCCTGTGCCGGCTGGCGGCGAGCCGGCTGATGGCGGCGGTGCTCGCCACTGCCGGACAGACGGTCGACCGGATCGCCCTGGGGGAAGCCATCGCCGCCTTCGCCGATGCCGCGGCAGACGGCCATGCCGATGCCGTGAAGAACCTGTTCGGCACGGCGGTGGTGGCGATCCAGACCGGGGTGATGGACGATGCGACGCTGGAACGGATCGCCTCCGCCGCCCGCCGCCGGCTGATGGCGGAGCCGCGCGACAGCGTCGCCCTGTCGGTGGTCTGCTATCGCCTGTATCGCGGGGGTCGGCTCGACCTCGCCAGCCGCTATTTCCGCAAACACGCCCGCCATTGGACGCCGCAGGACATCGCCACCGATTTCGAGATGCTGCTGTGGTCGATGGTGCGCGGCGAACCGGCCTTCTTCGACGGTCTGGCCGCCGAGCCGCCGGCATGCTTCAGCCGCGCCGTCCGCCGCTTGCCGGTCCCGCCGCAGGCCGATGGCCGGCCGATCCTGTTGGTGGGCTGCGACGAGACCTATTGGCGCCGTTTCGGCGCCGGATTCCTCGCCACCCGGCTGGAGAAGGCGCCGTCCTGCGCCCTGCATGTCCATGTCGTCAACCCGTCGGAAGAGACCGAGGCGGAGCTGATGAGGCTGGCGGGCGACGGCGATACCCCGCTGTCGGTCTCCTTCGAGACCATCGACCTCGCCGCGCTGCCCGAGCCGGTGCGGCTGACCTATTTCGCCTCCGCCCGTTTCGCGGTGACGCAGCAGCTTCTGCGGCAGGGGGCGGGGCCGGTGATCCAGGTCGATGTGGATGCGCTGCTGCTCGCCGATCCGGGGCTTGCGATGGCCGATTGGCAGGCGTGGGACGTGGCGGTGATGCAGGACCGGCGGGGCCGTGGGCCGACCCGCGATTTCCTCGCCGGCTTCCTCGCCTTCAACCGGACGCCGGCCGCCCAGCGCTATCTCGACCTCGTCGTCGCCTATATCGGCCGGCATTTCGACGAGGGCCGGGCTTTCTGGGGGCTGGATCAGGCGGCGCCCTACTGCACATACGACCATCTGGTCCGCAGCGGCGGGGCACCGGCCCTGATCCGTTTCGACTTCGAAGCCTTCCCCTTCCTGCACTTTCTGGCGAAGTGAGGCCGCCTTACGCCGTCTCCCTCACGCCGCCTGCGCAGTCCGCTCCCGCAACCGCTGTTCCAACGCCCGCCAGCGCGGCTCGACCGCCTCCAGCGCGCGGTGCTTGACCGGGCCGAAGCCGCGGATTTCCTGCGGCAAGGCCGCCAGCTCCACCGCGGTGGCAAGCCGGTCGGACGACAGCCGCTCGGCGATCTCCGCCACCGTCGCCTCATAGCGGGCGATCAGCGCACGCTCCATCTTCCGCTCCGCCGTGTAGCCGAACGGGTCGAGCGCCGTGCCGCGCAGCTTCTTCATCGCCGCCATCCCGCGGAACACCGGCAGGATCCAGGCGCCCAACGCCATCTTGCGCGGCTCGCCATAGCCATTGGTGTCGCGCGACAGCAGCGGCGGGGCGAGGTGGAACACCGGCTTCCAGTCGCCCTCGAACCGATCCTCCAGGCTTTTGCGGAAAGCAGGGTCGCTGTGCAGGCGGGCGACCTCATACTCGTCCTTGTAGGCCATCAGTTTGAAGGCGCTGCGCGCCACCGCCTCGGCCAGCGCAGTCGAACCGGGGGCGACGCGGGCCTCGGCCTGACGCGCCCGCTCCACCAGCGCGCGGTAGCGGTCGGCATAGGCGCGGTCCTGATAGTCGGCGAGGAACGCCGCACGGCGCTCGACGATGGTGGCGAAGTCGGATGCGGGCGCCTCCTCCTCCGCACCGAGGGTCGCCAGCAACTCCGGCCGGTGCGCGGCGAGGCGGCCGAAGGCGAAGGCGCGCAGGTTGGCGGAGACGCCGGTGCCGTTCAGTTCGATGGCGCGGGTCAGCGCCTCCAGCCCGACCGGCAGCAGCCCCTTCTGGAAAGCGACGCCCATCAGGAAGACGTTGGCGAGGATGCTGTCGCCGAACAGGGCGGTGACCACCCGGTTGGCGTCCACCACCTCCACCCGGTCGGGACCGGCGGCGCGGCGCAGGCTCCGCAGCAGCCCGCCGGCATCCGGAAGCTTGCTGCCGTCGCGGGTGAAGGCGCCGGTCGGCGCGACATGGGCGTTCGCCACCACCCGCGTGCGGCCCAGCCGGACCGTCTTCAGCGCGTCGGGCGAGGCGGCGACCACTGTGTCGCAAGCCAGCACCAGCTGCGCCTGTTTCGGGTCGATCCGCGCCTGGTTCAGCCGTGCCACATCGCCGGCCACGCGGAGGTAGCTGTAGACCGCGCCGCCCTTCTGCGCGAAGCCCATGAAGTCGAGCACGGAAGACGCCTTGCCCTCCAGATGGGCGGCCATCGCCAGCACCGCGCCGACGGTGACGACGCCGGTGCCACCGACCCCGACGATCAGGATTTCGGCCGGATCCTCGGCGGCGGAGTAATTCGGCAGCGGCAATGCCGCCAGATCGTCGGCGAAGCGGGCGGCAACCTTGTCGGGGTTCGGCTTGCGCAAACTTCCGCCCATCACCGAGACGAAGCTGGGGCAGAAGCCGTCAGCGCAGGAATAATCCTTGTTGCAGCTGGACTGGTCGATCTGGCGCTTGACCCCGAACTCGGTCTGCTTCGGCTGCACCGACAGGCAGTTCGACTTCTTGCCGCAATCGCCGCAGCCTTCGCAGACCAGATCGTTGATGACCATGCGGCGGGCCGGGTCGGCCATGGTGCCGCGCTTGCGCCGGCGGCGCTTCTCGGCGGCGCAGGTCTGCTCATAGACGATGGCGGTGACGCCAGGGATCTCGCGCATTTCGCGCTGGACGGCGTCCAACTCCTCGCGGTGATGCACGGTGGTGAAGGGGGCGAGGCCGCTGCGGCTGTCGTACTTTTCCGGCGCGTCGCTGACCACGGCGATGCGGGTGATGCCCTCCGCCGCCAACTGGCGGGTGATGGCGTCGACGGAGATCGGGCCGTCCACCGGCTGGCCGCCGGTCATGGCGACGGCGTCGTTGAACAGGATCTTGTAGGTGATGTTGACCTTGGCGGCCACCGCCTGCCGGATCGCCAGCAGCCCGGAATGGAAATAGGTGCCCTCGCCCAGATTCTGGAAGATGTGCGGGCGCTTGCTGTAGCGCGACTGCCCGATCCAGCTGACGCCCTCGCCCCCCATCTGGCTGAGGCCGACCGTATCGCGGTCCATCCACGACGCCATGAAATGGCAGCCGATGCCGGCCATCGCCTTGCTGCCCTCCGGCACCTTGGTCGAACTGCTGTGCGGGCAGCCGGAGCAGAAATAGGGGGTGCGCGGCAGGGCAGGGGCGGTCGGCGCCTCGCCCGGCAGCAGCTCGGCCAGACGGCTGGTGAAGTCACGCTCCGGAAAGCGGTGGCGGATGCGCTCCACCAGGGCCTTGGCGACGATCCAGGGGCGCAGTTCGCCGGTCGCGGGCAGCAGCGGGGCGCCGAACTCGTCGGTCTTGCCGACCACGGCACGCGGGCGCTCGCCGGCTGGCAGGTGGAACAGCAGATCCTTCAACTGGCCCTCGACGACGGGGGCCTTTTCTTCGACCACCAGAATCTCCTCGGCACCGCGTGCGGCGGTCAGGGCGAAGTCGGGTTCCAGCGGCCAGGACAGGCCAATCTTGTGAACCGACAGCCCGATCTCCGCCGCCTCCACCGGGCCGATGCCCAGGACTCTCAGCGCCTCCATCAGGTCGAGATGCGCCTTGCCGGTGGTGACGATGCGCAGCCAGCCGCCCCGGCCAAGAACGGTACGGTCGATGCGGTTGACGCGGGCGAAGGCCTTCACCGCCGCGACCTTGGCGGCCAGCCGTTCCTCGATGGCGAGGCTGGGCAGGTCGGGCCAGCGGTAATGCAAGCCCCCCGGCGGCGGATCGAACTCCACCGGCAGGAAGCCGCGGTCGAGCGAGGGCAGCCGCACGGTGGCGGAGCTTTCCACCGATTCCGAGATCGCCTTGAACCCGACCCAGGCGCCGGAAAAGCGCGACAGGGCATAGCCGTAGAGGCCGAAATCAAGGAATTCGCGCACGCCCGACGGGTTCAGCACCGGCATCGACCACGCGATCATCGCAAGGTCGCTCTGGTGCGGCATGCTGGAGGACACGCAGCCATGGTCATCGCCGGCCACCGCCAGCACCCCGCCGCGCGGCGAGCTGCCATAGGCGTTGGCATGCTTCAGCACGTCGCCGGAGCGGTCCACCCCCGGCCCCTTGCCGTACCACAGGCCGAACACGCCATCGACGGTGCCCTCGCCCGACGATTCGACCTGCTGGGTGCCCATGACGGCGGTGGCGCCCAGATCCTCGTTTATGCCGGGGACGAAGCTGATGGCATGGGCGTCGAGATGCTTGCGTGCCTGCCACAGCGCCTGATCCAGCCCGCCCAGCGGCGAACCGCGATAGCCGCTGACGAAGCCGGCGGTGTTCAGCCCCGCCCGCCGGTCGCTTTCCGCCTGGAGCAGCAGCAGCCTGACCAGTGCCTGGGTGCCGGACAGATAGACTTGGCCTTCCGCTCGGGCATAGCGGTCGTCGAGGCGATAGCCGTCATCGATCGCCACCTGTTCCGCCCGCAGGCCTTTCGGCATGCCGTCCATCTCTCGTCCCCTCGGATTTCTATCGTTGGGAACAAGTCTGTACCTTTCGCAGGCAAATGATTTTGCGGGTTGACCGTGGATCGGGGGTGATCGGAAAATCCTATTGCGGATTGTTGGATCACTCAGCGAAAATTTTGCGCAGGCCGCTGGGCTTTCCGGCTGGATTACCCTTTCAGAGCGGCGCGGCGGTCGGCCCGCATCAGGGCGGCGCCGCGTTCGGCGATCATCACCGTCGGCGTGTTGGTGTTGCCGGAGGTCAGCGTCGGCATCACCGAGGCATCGATCACCCGCAGGCCGCGCACGCCGCGCACCCGCATCTCCGCATCGGTGACGGCGGTGGCGTCGTCCTTGCCGCCCATCCGGCAGGTGCCGACCGGGTGGAAGATGGTGGTGCCGATGTCGCCGGCGGCCTTGGCCAGTTCCTCTTCGGTCTGGAAGCTGGGGCCGGGCTTGTATTCCTGCGGGTGGTAGGGGGCGAGCGCCGGCTGCGCCACGATCCGGCGGGTCAGCGCCAGCGCCTTCGCCGCCTTGGCCCGGTCGGCCGGATCGGACAGATAGCAGGGGGCGATGGCCGGATTCTCGCGGTGGTCGGCGGTGGTGATGCGGGTCCAGCCACGCGACGCCGGGCGCAGGTCGCAGACGCTGGCGGTGAAGGCCGGGAAGCCGTGCAGCGGATCGCCAAACTTCTCCAGCGACAGCGGCTGCACATGGTATTCCAGGTCGGCACTCTCGACGTCGGGAGCGGATTTGGCGAAGACGCCGAGCTGGCTGGGCGCCATGGTCAGCGGCCCCTTGCGGAACAGCGCATATTCCAGCCCCATCATCGCCTTGCCGAACAGGCTGCCCGCCCGCTTGTTCAGCGTGACGATGCCGTCGACCTTGTAGATCATGCGCAGCTGCAAATGGTCCTGCAGGTTGGCGCCGACATCCGGCGCGTCCAGCACCACGGGAATCCCAAGCTTCTCCAGATGCTCCGCCGGGCCGATGCCGGAGCGCTGGAGGATCGCCGGGCTGCCGATGGCCCCGGCGGCCAGCACCGTCTCGATCTTGGATGTCGCCCGCGCCTGCTCCCCCTTGACGGTGAAGCGAATGCCGGTGACCCGGCCGTCGGCGATCTCCACCTTGTCGATGGCCGCATCGATGGCGAGCTTCAGGTTGGGCCGGTCGAGGGCGGGCCGTAGGAAGGCCTTGGCCGCGCTCCAGCGAATTCCGCCCTTCTGGTTCACCTCGAAACTGCCGACGCCGAGATTGTCGCCGCGGTTGAAGTCGTCGTTGCGGGGAATGCCGGCCTGCTGCGCCGCCTCGGCGAAGCGGTCGAGCAGGTCCCAGCGCAGCCGCTGCCGCTCCACCCGCCATTCGCCGCCGGCACCGTGCATCTCGTCGGCGCCGCGCCAATAATCCTCGCTGCCCTTGAAGACCGGCAGCACCTCCCTCCAGTTCCAGCGGCTGTCGCCGGTGATGGCGGCCCACTCGTCGTAATCGCGCGCCTGCCCGCGCATGGCGATCATGCCGTTGATCGACGAACAGCCGCCCAGCACCTTGCCGCGGGCGTAATGGATGCTGCGGCCGTTAAGCCCCGGCTCGGCCTCCGTCTTGAAGCACCAGTCGGTGCGCGGATTGCCGATGCAGAACAGATAGCCGGCGGGGATGTGCAGCCAGACCCAGCTGTCCTTGCCGCCCGCCTCCAGCAGCAGGACCGAGACGTCCGGATCGGCCGACAGCCGGTTGGCCAGCACGCAGCCGGCCGTGCCGCCGCCCGCGATGATGTAGTCGAAGCTGCCGAAATCCAACACGTCCGCCATCGCGTCCCTCCCCAGGGGATTTATCGATTTGTCAGACGTATTAAATTGCTGAGCGGGCGGACGATCCAGCGAAATCTTGCCGCGGCCGGTGCTTTCGCCCGGCGGCTCACCCGGCCCCTTCGCCTACTTCCGGTTCACCAGCGCCACGCCGCAGACCGCCACCGCCATGCCGGCCAACGCCACGAGGCCCAGCTTCTCGCCGAACAGGATCCAGGCGATCAGCGCGGTGACCGGCGGGGTCAGGTAGAACAGGCTGGCGACCTTGGCCGCCGCACCGCGGCGGATCAGGGCGAACAGCAGGAAGATGGCGCCGACCGACAGCACGAAACACAGCCACAGCAGGGCGAAGATGAACTCCCCGGTCCATTGCACCTGCATTGTCTCGGTCAGCGGGGCGGCGATCGCCAAGACGACCGCGGTGGCGCCGTATTGGATGGCGGTGCCGCTGCGCAGATCCATGCCGCCGCCATGGCGCTTCTGGTACAGCGTGCCCAGCGTGATGCCGATCAGCGCGACCAGGGCATAGGCGAACGGGACCAGATGCGCGGCGTCGATCGACAGCTTCTCCCGCACCACCAGACCGACGCCGGCAAGGCCCAGCAGCAGTCCGACCCATTGCCGGCCGGTCACCCGTTCGCCCAGCAGCGGGCCGGACAGGGCGGCGGTCAGCAGCGGCTGGATGCCGACCACCAGGGCGGTCACCCCGGCCGGCAGACCTTGCGAGATGGCGATAAAGATGCCGCTGAGATAGACGCCATGCACCAGCAATCCGGCCAGCACGATCCGCCCGGCAGTCGGCCAGTCCCTGGGCCAGGGCGCCCGGCTGACCAGCGCCACCAGCGCCAGCACCACGGCGACCAGCCCCAGCCGGATCAGCAGGAAGGTCAGCGGCTCCACATAGGGCAGGCCGTATTTCGCGCCGATGAAGCCGGTGCTCCACAGCAGCACGAAAAGGCCCGGCATCAGGCGCAGCCAGGGTTGGCCGCCCGTCGCGGTCCCGCTCATCCTTGTATCCCTTCCCCGATCCGGTCAGCTCACCGCCGGAACGGCCGGAGACGACTGGGTCGGCTGGCGGCGCGCTTCGGCGACCGCCTGGATGTGGGACTGCAAATCCGCGTCCTTCTGCACCAGCCGGCGGAAATCCTTCTCATCCAACACCAGCAGTTGGCAATAGCCCAGCGCGCGCACGTCTGCATTGCGTCGCTGGCGGGACAGCAGCGCCATCTCGCCGAAGAAGTCGCCGGTGCCCAGCTTCACCGGCTCCGCCAGCATCGGCACCAGCACCTCCACGGCACCCGACGCGATGAAGAACATGGCATCGCCGCGCTCGCCCTTGCGCACGATGGTCTCGCCCGGCAGCGCCAGCTGGGCGCGCAGCAGGGTGGCGATGGTCGCCACCCGCTCCGACGGCAGGCCGGCGAACAGCGGCACCCGGCGCACCAGTTCCGCCACATCGAATCGGACATCCAGCTTCGGCAGCCGTTCCAGCACCCGGCGTCGCTGTTCCAGATCGCGTTCCAGGTCGGTCAGAACCTCCTGGCTGATGATCGATTCGGCGTGCATGGCGCGGTATTCGGCATGCTCCAGCCGCAGGGCGGCGCGGCCGACGTAACGGCTCTGCAGCACCACCGCATAGTCGGGATATTGCAGCTTCAGCGCCGACAGCGCCTGTTCGACGATGCCGAGCCGGCCGACCAGCATGCCCTCCAGCTCGAACGCCACCTCCTGGCCCAGCACGCGGGCAAGCCGGTCGCGGGTGAAGGCCAGCAACTCGCGCAGCACGGTGCGCACGGCCACCAGCACCTCGAACCGCATCGACAGGCGCCGGGCCAGCGGACGGTGGATGCCGAAGCGGCGCTGCAGCCAACTCGCCGCCCGCATCCAAGGGGAGAAGGCGATGAAGGGCTCCTCGAAGGCGCGGTATCCGTTGCGGCCCTGGCTCTTGACGGCGTCGAGCAACCGGCCGCTGCGTCCGGCCAGCATCTCCATCACCGCACGCGACACCACCCCTTCGGAGAAGTGGGCGTAATAGAGTTCCTCCTCGCGGTTCACCAGGATGACGAGGCCGATGGTGACGCGGTCCTCGCCGGTCAGCTGGGCCTCCTCCTGGCGGTCCTGGTCGATCTGCTTCCGCCGCTCCTCATAGCGGGCGACCATCACGTCCTTGACGACGCCGTCGACCTCATAGGTCTCGGCAACCGCGGCGACGCGGTCGCGGATGCTGTCGGTGGACAGCGCCAGCGCGCGGTTGCGCATGGCGCGCTCGACCGGCGTCAGCTCGTCCAGCTTCAGCAGGCGGATCAGCCAGCGCAGCGTCGTGCCGTTGACGAACAGGGTGACGAAGACGAAGCCGGTGACCATCACCGCAACGAAGCTCTGCACCCGGTCGGGCACCCGGAAATTCTCGGTCACCGCCAGGGCCAGCGTCAGCGACACCGCCCCGCGCATGCCGCCCCACAGCATCACCGACTTGTAGGAATTGCTGACCTTCTGCGCCAGACCGGCCCAGGACAGGATCGGCAGCAGCCCGAACAGCACCACCGCGCGCGCGGCGAAGGCGGCCAGCACGACGACCAGCACCAGCCCGACCTCCGCCCAGCCGGCGTCGGCCATCAGCCGCGGCACCAGGATGGCGGTCAGCAGGAAGATCAGGGAGTTGGCCCAGAAGCCCAGCTGCTGCCAGACATGCTCCATGGCGCCCCAGGTGGCGGGGGAGATGCGGGTGCGGCCGACCGATCCGATGACCAGAGCCGACGCCACCACCGCCACCACGCCCGACGCGCCGACATAATGTTCGGCCAGCACATAGGACAGATAGGCCAGCGCCACCGTCAGCGTGATCTCCGCCATCGGCTGGTTGCGCACCGGTTCCACCAGCATGCAGACGATGCGGCCGCAGATGTAGCCGGTGACGACGCCGCCGGAGAAATCGCGCAGGAAGTCCAGCGCCGCCGCTCCCGCTCCGCCGGTGGCCTTGCGCGTCAGCATGTCGAGCAGCAGCGTGAACAGGGCGATGGCCGCGGCGTCGTTCAGCAGGCTTTCGCCTTCGACCAGCGTGGTCAGCCGGCGCGGCGCGCCCAGGTCGCGGAAGATGCCGATCACCGCCGCCGGGTCGGTGGAGGCGACGATGGAGCCCAGCAGCAGGCAGGCGACCAGCGGCATCGGGGTGAACAGATTGACTGCATAGCCGACGGCGAAGGTGCAGACGAACACCGCCACCACCGCCATCAGCAGGATCGGCCCCAGATCGTCGAACAGCCGGCGCACATCGACCGCCAGAGCGGTTTCGAACAGCAGGATCGGCAGGAAGATGTGCAGCAGCACGTCGGAGGAAACGTCCAGCTCCGCCAGCGACGCCAGGAAGTCGTGGAACGGCCCCTTGCCCGGCATGCCGGCGAAGGTCTGGATCACGGCACCCAGCGCCACACCGACGCCGGCCAGCAGCACCGTGTAGGGCACCTGGAAGCGGGCGGCCAGCGGCGGCAGGAAACTGACGAGGGCGAGAAGCCCGGCAACGCCCAGGACT
The DNA here is from genome assembly GCF_023806445.1 of Azospirillum sp. A1-3. NCBI lineage: Bacteria > Pseudomonadati > Pseudomonadota > Alphaproteobacteria > Rhodospirillales > Azospirillaceae > Azospirillum > Azospirillum sp. A1-3. The sequence continues at coordinate 539,874 of NZ_JAMSLU010000004.1, read as the reverse complement.
TGAATGACGATATCGTGCATGTTTCCACGGAACGGCTGCGGCGTGGGCTGCACGGTATCGCCGCACTCTTGCCGGGGCAAGACCGGGAACTGTCCGGTCCTGCGGCAAAAATGGTCCGCAGCGATGCGCGCGGTGCCGCTCCGCCGCCGGGCTGAATCGGAGCGCCGGGTCACAACCCCACGGGCCGGCGCTGGCGGCGGGACACGCATTTGGATAGGATGGCCGAAGCTTGGTCCTGATATGGAAGCGGGGGTGCGGGAATGGATGCGGTCGGGATGTTGCGGCCGGCGCTGGCCGGCTTGGGTCTGCTGCTGTCGGTGAGCGGTTCGGCGCTGGCCACCGATCCGGCTGCCGCACCGACCACGTCGGAGGATTTCATCCGCGCGCTGAAGCCGGATCGGCCGCAGGGCGACGAGAAGCCGCGGACCCGCGGTCTGGCGCTGGGAACCGGCGACACCACTGCGGCGCCGACTACCGCTCCAGCTCCCGCTCCCGCTCCGGCACCGGGCTACGGCAGCCCCGCCCCCCAGCCGAAGGCCGCGCCGCGCATCAGCTTCCAGGTGGAGTTCGCCTTCAATTCGGCGGAATTGACGCCGAAGGCGACCGGCATCCTGAACGAGCTGGGCCGCGCCCTGACCTCGCCCGATCTCGCCGCCTACCGTTTCCAGCTGACCGGCCACACCGACGGCGTCGGCAACCCCGACTACAACCTCGCCCTGTCGAAGCGGCGCGCCGCCTCGGTTCGCGATTACCTGACCCGGACCTTCGGCGTGTCGTCGGGCCGGCTGGTTGCCATCGGCCGCGGTTCCCAGCAGCTTCTCGACCCGGCGAACCCGGCCAGCGACGCCAACCGGCGGGTGGAGATCGTCAACCTAGGCTCCTGACCGGCCGGGCGGGGGTGCTCACCGCCAGCCGCCGTCCTGCGTCAGGCCGGCCAGGATGCCGCCGAGGATGCCGTGCGTCGCGCGGGCGGCGGCTGACATCGGCCGGCCGGCGGCATGGGCCAGCAGGATGGTCCGGTCGATCTGCGGATCGACGATGGGCAGGCCGGTCAGCCGCTCCGCCGTTGCGCCATGCCGCGCCACCCGGTCCGAGAGGACGGTATAGCCGCAGCCCTCCGCCACCAGCGCCTTGATCTGCTCCAGCGCGTCGATCTCCAGCGCGACGGTGACGCCGGCCCTCGCCAGCAGGGCGGCATGCTCCACCTCCTCGCGCACGCCGTGCGGGCGGCCGGGCAGGATCAGCGGCAGCGACAGCGCCTCGGCGAAGGGAATGGCGCTCCGGCCGCGCAGCAGCGGGTCGTCGGCCGGCCCGACCAGATGCAGCCGTTCCCGCGCCACCAGCTCGGTTTCCAGCCCGCCCATTTCCTTGGTGCCGAACACCAGCGCAAGGTCGAGCTGCCCCGACAGCACCCATTCCAGCATGTGGCCGGACAGCCCCTCCACCACCCGCAGCCGGATCTGCGGATGGGTGCGGCGCACCGCCAGCGCCAGCGGCACGGTCAGCACCGGCCCCAGCGAGGTCGGGATGCCGACGGTCGCCGGCCCGGCGGGCGTGGCTTCCACCGCGCGCACCTCGTCGCGCAACCCGTCCATCTGGCCGATCAGCGCCGCCGCCCGCTGCGCCAGCCGCCGCCCGCTTTCCGTCGGCACCACACCACGCGCCGTGCGCAGAACCAATTGGCAGCCGAAATCCTCCTCCATCCGCTTCAGATGCAGGCTGAGCGCCGGCTGCGCCACCCGTAACGTCTCCGCCGCGCGGGAGATCGAGCCATGTTCGACGATGCCCAGGAAATAGCGAAGCTGCCGCACGTCCATCCCACCGGAACCCTTTTTACCATATCGTGGTGTTATGAAAGGGGCAGTCGGGATCGTGTGTCAATATGGCGTCTGCCCGTCGGGGCGACCGTTGCCCCACCCTCTTGATCGTCGCAATTCCGTTCACCATTTACCCATCAGGCGCCGGGCGATCGCGCATTTTGCGGATCGTGGACGCGCCGTCCCGCGCCGGATGGCTGGGCGGGAGACCATGGAAACGGAGTGCCGGATGGACTTCGGTCAATTCACCGATCGTGCGCGTGGCGTCATTCAGGCCGCGCAGATCGCCGCCCTTGCCGAGCGGCACCAACAGCTTCTCCCCGAACATCTGCTGAAGGCCCTGATCGACGACACCAGCGGCGTCGCCGCGCGTCTGGTGCGCGACACCGGCGGCGATCCCGATCTGCTGAAGTCCGCGACCGAGGAACAACTGTCCCGCGCTCCGGTCCAGCCGGGCGCCAACGAAGGCCCGCAGCCGCTCTACATGTCGCCGGCGCTGGCCGCCGTGCTGCAGGGCGCCGTTGCCTCGGCGCGCAACGGCGGCGACCGCTTCGTCACCGCCGAACGGCTGCTGGAGAGCCTCGCCCGCCAGAGCGGCCCGTTGCGCGCGCTGTTCCGCCGCGCCGGTGTCGATGCCGACGCGCTGGCCGCCGCCGCCGATGCCCAGCGCAAGGACCACCCCGCCGACGCCGAAACCGAAACCACCTCCGGAGAGGCGCTGGCCCGCTACACCCGCGACCTGACGGACGAAGCGCGGCAGGGCCGGCTCGACCCGGTCATCGGCCGTGACGACGAGATCCGTCGCACCATTCAGGTGCTGGCCCGCCGCACCAAGAACAACCCGGTGCTGATCGGCGATCCCGGCGTCGGCAAGACCGCCGTGGTCGAGGGGCTGGCCCAGCGTCTGGCCTCCGGCGACGTGCCGGAAGGGTTGAAGGACCGCCGCGTCCTGGCGCTCGACCTCACCGCCCTGCTGGCTGGCGCCAAGTTCCGCGGCGAGTTCGAGGAGCGGCTGAAGTCGGTCCTGGCCGAGGTGCAGGAGGCCAACGGCCGCATCATCCTGTTCATCGACGAGTTGCACACCCTGATCGGCGCCGGCCGCACCGACGGGGCGATGGACGCCGCCAACATGCTGAAGCCCGCGCTGGCGCGTGGCGAGCTGCGCTGCGTCGGCGCCACCACGCCGGACGAGTACCGCAAATACATCGAGAAGGACGCGGCGCTGGCCCGGCGCTTCCAGCCGGTGACGGTGGACGAACCGTCGGTGGACGACGCCGTGTCGATCCTGCGCGGCATCAAGGGCAAGTACGAGGTGCATCACGGCGTGCGCATCGCCGACGCGGCGGTGGTCGCGGCGGTGAGCCTGTCGTCGCGCTACATCGGCGACCGCCGGCTGCCCGACAAGGCCATCGACCTCGTCGACGAGGCGGCGAGCCGCCTGCGCATGGCGATCGACAGCAAGCCGGAGGCGCTCGACGCCGTCGACCGTCGCGTCGCCCAGTTGAAGATCGAGCGTGAGGCGCTGAAGGCCGAGCCGGATGCCGCGTCGCAGGAACGGCTGCACGCCCTGGAAGGCGAGTTGGCCGAGGCGGAAGCCCGCCAGACCTCGATGGAGGAGGACTGGCGCGCCTCGCAGTCCCGTCGCACCGAGGGGCGCCGCCTGAAGGAGGAGCTTGACCAGGCCCGGACCAAGCTGGAGCGCGCCCAGCGCGACGGCGACTGGGCCAAGGCCGGCGAGCTTGCCTATGGCGTGGTGCCCGACCTGGAAAAGCGTCTGGCCGAGGCCGAATCGCGCGCCAGCACGGAGCGTGACGAGGTGACGGCCAAGGACATCGGCGCCGTCGTCACCCGCTGGACCGGCATTCCGGTCGAACGGATGCTGGAGGGCGAACGCCAGCGGCTGAAGGGCATGGAGGACAAGCTGGCCGAGCGCGTCGTCGGCCAGAAAGAGGCGGTGCGTGCGGTGTCCAAGGCGGTGCGGCGTGCCCGCGCCGGGCTGAAGGACCCCAGCCGCCCGACCGGCTCCTTCCTGTTCCTCGGTCCGACCGGCGTCGGCAAGACCGAACTGGCCAAGGCGCTGGCCGCCTTCCTGTTCGACGACGAGACGGCGATCACCCGCCTCGACATGTCGGAGTACATGGAAAAGCACGCGGTCAGCCGCATGATCGGCTCGCCGCCGGGCTATGTCGGCTATGACGACGGCGGTTCGCTGGCGGAACGCATCCGGCGTCGGCCCTATCAGGTCGTGCTGCTGGACGAGGTGGAGAAGGCGCATCCCGACGTGCTGAACGTCCTGCTGCAGGCGCTCGACGACGGGCGGCTGACCGACGGGCAGGGCCGCACCGCCGACTTCCGCCACGCCATCCTCATCATGACCTCCAACCTGGGGGCCGAGGCGCTGAGCGCGCTGGGCGATGACGAGGATATGGCCGGTGCGACGGTGGAGGTGATGGACGCGGTTCGCAAGGCCTTCCGGCCGGAGTTCCTCAACCGGCTGGACGATGTGCTGATCTTCCGCCGGCTGGGCCGGGACCAGATGTCGCGGATCGTCGACATCCAACTCGCCCGCGTCAATGAGCGGCTGGCCGAGCGCGGCGTCACCCTGGCGGCGGATGCGGCGGCCAAGCGGCGGCTGGGCGATCTGGGCTGGGATCCCGCCTTCGGCGCCCGTCCGCTGAAGCGCGCCATCCAGGGCCTTGTCGAGGACCCGATCGCCGAGCGTCTGCTCGACGAGGAGGTGGAGGGCAAGACCACCATGACCCTGTCGGTGGTCGACGGCCGGCTGGCGCTGGACGGCGTGGTGGTCGAGGAGGACCGGGCGCACGGCTTCAAGGCGCCGGAGCGTCCGCCCTTGGGCTTCGCCCTGCCGCCGGTGGCGAGCGCCGCCGCAGCGCGGGAGGCGTCGGTCCACTGACGGTGGCGCGGTAACGGAAAGGCTTCGGATGCTCCGGCATCCGAAGCCTTTTTGCTATGCGGCCTGCCTGCTCCAACCCGTCCGACGCGCCGTTACCAATGGGACTTCAGGCGCTTGGCGCCGTCGCTCGACCAGATGATGGCGACGGCGTCGACCACCAGCGCGGCATCCGCCTTTTCGTTCTGCTTCCACTCGCCGCACAGCATCATGATCGAGGCGATCGCGCACACGCAGCCGCCGCGCGCGCCTTCGATCAGGCTGGTGCAGACATTCTCCTTCGGGCTGTCCTTCCGGAAGGACTTGCGGATCGACCAGATGCGGTCGGCGATGAAGGGAAGCCCGACGGTGAAGACGCTGACCGCCTTGATCGCCATGTTGTTTTCTTTGCGGTCAATCACGTAGGTCAGGTTGGCCTTGCACTTGCCGCAACTGCACGGATAGCCGTTGCTGCGCGTGGCGGCGGTGCGGAGGTCGTGCAGGGCGAAGATGCCGTTCGCGGTGATGCCGATGGCCAGCGCCACCAGCCACGGCCCCAGCGCCGCCCCCAGCGGGAACAGGGCGATCGAGCCGATCCCGATATTGATGCTCGTGGTCGCCACCCCGCTGAGCATGGTGACGCCGGTCTGCAGGCCGCTCTGGGCTCCGCCGATCAGCGCCATCTTGGAGTATTTCGCCAGCTTGTTCCGTGTTTCGCTGAACGGCTCGAAACTGTCGGCGGCCGGCGCGTTGGTCGCAAACATCGTCGCGAGTTCGCGAAGCTTGTCGGGAGGAGGAAGCGGCATGGCCGGACCTTTCGCAGTGGGACGGCTTGCGAGGCCGATTTGCAAAATAGTGGTATCGAGGAAACAATTGGCCGGCAAGCGCCTGCCGATGCCTTCTCTCCCGTCCCGGACGAGGGAAATCCTCGCCAAGCGTGATGCCTCGGCCTGCCATCGAGGGTGCCAATGAGTCTGCGGCTCTGCTACATCTCGGCGGCGCCGCAACAGCCGGGGGCAGAGATGACCGCAGCCATCCAACCGTATCTGTCGACCTTCTCGTTGGCCGGGCAGGTCGCGCTCGTCACCGGGTCGGGTCGCGGGCTTGGGCTGGAGATTGCGCGGGCGCTGGCCGGATCGGGCGCGCATGTGCTTCTGAACGGCCGCGACGCCGCGACGCTGGAGGCCCGCGTCGCCGAAATTGAATCCGCCGGCGGGTCGGCGTCGGCGCTGCCCTTCGACGTGGCGGACCGGGCGGCGGTGCGCGACGCCTTCGCACGGATCGAACGGGAGCATGGACGCCTTGACGTGCTGGTCCAGAATGTCGGGCAGCGCAACCGCAAGCCGCTGGCCGATCTGACGGACGACGAGATCGTCACCCTTCTTGACGTCGATCTGGCCTCCAGCCTGATCCTGGCGCGGGAAGCGGCGCGGCTGATGCTGCCGCGGGGCAGCGGACGGCTGATCGCCGTCACCTCCGTCGCCGGGCAGATTTCGCGGGCCAACGACAGCGTCTATGCCGCGGCGAAATCGGGGCTGAACGGCATGGTGCGGGCGCTGGCCGCCGAATATGGACCGATGGGACTGACCAGCAACGCCATTGCTCCCGGCTTTTTCGCAACCGAAACGAATGCGGCCATTACGGGAGACCCGGAGCGCTCCGCCTATTTCGCGAACCGCACGCCGATGCGGCGCTGGGGCCGGCCGGAGGAGATCGCCGGGGCGGCGGTGTTCCTGGCCTCGGCGGCGGCGTCCTATGTCAATGGTCACGTCTTGGTCGTCGATGGCGGCGCCACCATCTTGATGTAAGCCGACGGCCGACTGCCCCCGCCATGCTGACAATTCCCATTTCCTGCGGCGATCCCGCCGCCCTGTTCCGCCCCTGGAGCGCCGAGCCCTGGGCGATGCTGCTCGACAGCGCCGCGCCCCATCCGCGGAATGGGCGGCATTCCTATATCGTTGCGGAACCGTTCCAAACCGTCGAAGCCATCGGCGGCCAGACCCTGATCGACGGCCGGCCGACTGGCGGCAGTCCCTTCGACGCGCTGGAACGGGCGCTTGCCGCTCATCCGCATCTCTCCGACGGCCCGGTTCCCTTCACCGGAGGAGCCGTGGGCTTCATCGGTTACGAAGCCGGAACGGCTTTGGAGGGGCTGCGCTCCCGCCATGGCAATCCGGGCGGACAGCCGGACTTCGCCTTCGGCCTGTACGACGTCGTTGCGGCCTTTGACCGGCAGGAGCGGCGCGCCTGGGTCATCGCCGCCCGGCCGGAGGCGGAGGACCGCGCCCGGCGCATGGCGGCGCGGCTGTCCGTTCCGCCTCCGGAACAATCGGCCGGGCCTGCGCCGATGCGCTGGCGGTCGGAGCTGTCGCGTCCCGAATATCTCGACCGTGTCGGGCGGGTTCTGGAGTATATCCGCGCCGGCGACATCTATCAGGCGAACTTCACCCATCGCTTCCTGGCCGATGCCGGGCCGGACACCGACGCCTACGCGCTGTATGAGCGGCTGCGCCGGTTCAGCCCGGCACCCTTCGCCGCTTTCCTGAACTGCGGCCCCAGGCTGCGTCTGGCCGGGGCGTCGCCGGAGCGCTTTATCCGGCTGGGCGCCGACCGGACGATCGAGACGCGGCCGATCAAGGGCACCCGACCCCGTCACGCCGACCCGGCCGCCGACGCGGCGGCGGCGGCGGAACTGTCGGCCAGCATCAAGGACCGGGCGGAAAACCTGATGATCACCGACCTGCTGCGCAACGATCTGGCGCGGGTGTCGGAGATCGGCAGCGTCAAGGTGCCGGTGCTGTTCGGGCTGGAGAGCTTCGCCACAGTCCATCACCTCGTTTCCGTCGTCACCTCCCGACTGCTGCCGGGGCTGGGGCCGGTGGATTTGCTGCGCGCCGCCTGTCCCGGCGGGTCGATCACCGGGGCGCCGAAGATTCGCGCCATGCAGATCATCGACGAGCTGGAGGTGGCGCGGCGCGGCGCCTATTGCGGGTCTGTGGCCTGGATCGGCTTTGACGGCGCCATGGACAGCAACATCGTCATCCGCACCCTGTCGGTGACGCAGGATCATGTGATCGCCCAGGCCGGCGGCGGCATCGTCGCCGATTCCGATCCGGCGGACGAGCATGAGGAGATGCTGGTCAAGGCCCGTGCCCAGCTGCGCGCCGCCGGCGATCCGGTGGTGGAGTGGGCAGGGGAGAAAATGGCATGACAATCTGGCTGAACGGGCGGCTGATGCCCGCCGCGGAGGCGCGGATCGACCCGGCCGATCGCGGCTTCACGCTGGGCGACGGGCTGTTCGAGACGATCCGGATCAAGGACGGCGCTCCGCGCCACCTGCCGCGCCATCTCGACCGGTTGGGCGCCGGAGCGGCGCTGCTCCGCCTGCCGCTGCCCTATGACGCCGCGGATCTGACCGGTGCCATGACGGCGCTGATCGTGGCGGTGGGCCTGACCGACGGCGTCCTGCGCCTGACCCTGTCTCGTGGCACCGGCGCCCGCGGCGTGCTGCCGCCGGCCGACGCTCGGCCGACCCTGCTGATGACGGCGGCGCCGGCCGCCCACATGACCACGCCGGTCGCCGCAATCATCGCCGGCTGCACCCGCCGCAACGAGCATTCGCCGCTGTCGCGGCTGAAGTCGCTGAACTACCTGGATTCCATCCTGGCCCGGCAGGAGGCGGCGGAGCGCGGCGCCGACGAGGCTCTGCTGCTGAACGGCGCCGGCCGGCTGGCGGAATCGAGCGTCGCCAATCTGTTCCTGTTCCTCGGCGGCCGATTGCTGACCCCACCCGTCGCCGACGGCGCCCTGCCCGGCATCCGCCGTGCCCTGATCCTGGCGCGCCATGGCGCGGAGGAGGCGCCGCTCACCCCCGACGACCTTGCCCGCGCCGACGAGGCCATCCTGACCAACAGTCTGGGCCTGCGCCCGCTGGTGGCGGTGGACGGCCGGCCGGTCGGTTCCGGTACCGCAGGCCCGGTGCTGGACCGTCTGCTGGCCGATGCGGACCTGTGATTTGCCATTCATGGCGCCATTCAAGAGAATGCGATGATCGAGACAGTGACCTTTCCCGAGCTGACCGTCATCGGCTGCATGGTCGAGGCGGGTCGCGACGACCTGCCCGCCGCCGTCGCCGCCGCGTGGGAGCGCGTGTTCGCCGCCGACACCGGAACGGCCGCTTTCGCCGCCGTGTCGCTGCCGGAGGAGAACGGGCTGCAGCGCCGGCTGGTCGGCTTCATGGCGGCGAAGGCGAGCGAGATTCCCGCCGGCATGGTCCGCGTCGACCTCGACGCCGGCCGTTACCTGCGCACCGTGCAGGACGGACCGGTGGCGGGGATTGCCGACGGCTTCGCCCGCCTGCAGGCCCATGCCGAGGCGAACGGGCTGGCGCTGTCCGGCATCGCCCTCGACTTCGGCTACCGGCCGGGGCTGCCGGACGGGCGCCACGAACTGCATCTGGCGCTCGCCCCGCAACTGCCGGCGCTGGCCTGACGCCGCCTCCGCCGCCCGTCAGTTTGCGGTGCTGTAGACGCCGTGGATGCCGAACTCCACCGGCTGTCCGGTCAGGTGACGGGTCAGCAGGGTGGCGACCTCCGCGGCGGCCGGCTTGCCGTCCAGTGCCGCGAGATCGCGCTGCAGCGCCGTCATCGGCTTCGGCGAGGCGATGGCGAGGAAATGGTCGGCGCCGAAGGGCGGCTCCACCGTCAGCGCCAGCCGGTAGGGGCCGCCGCGCGGGATCTGTGCCGGGTCGTTGCGGTCCGCCAGCGGGTAGAGGTAGTTGACCGTGCCGTCGGCGGCGAGGTTGATCAGGGTGAAATAGGTCCCGCTGTTGCCGCCGATGTCGAGCGAGACCGTCTCCCCCTTGCGGTAATCGCGGTCGCCCGGCTCCACCGCCAGGGTCAGCGAGCGGTCCTGCGCCGCCGCCTTCACCCGCACCACCAGCGCCCACTTGTCGACCACCCCCTGCACCCGCCGCCGGGTTTCCGGGTCCGCCGGGTCGCCGGGGATGCTGGCCAGCACGTCGCCCATGGAGCTGACCACCTCGCCGGTGGCGCTGTCCCAGACCAGGGCGGGATCGTCCTTGCCGGCGAGTTCGATCCCGGTGAAGCCCGCCGCCAGCTTCTTCACCGCCGCCGGCTTGCCCAGGATGCGCAACGGGATCGGCCCGGCGTCCGGCAGCAGGGACGGCGGCTTCGGCTTGGCGGCGACAGGGTCGATCAGCGGAATCTCGCCACGGCCGCGTGGCTGCACCTGCGGATGCTGCCGCCCCTCCAGCGCCATGCGCACGGCGCCGCGGACATGCGCCTCCAGCTCCCCCTTGGTGACGATGCCGTCGCCGTCGCGGTCGGCCTGACCGCGCAGCGCATTGGCGAAGGCCCAGCTGAGCGCGCCGCGCGGCTTTTGGTCGATCATCACCTCCGGCGCCAACTCGTGGTCGGCCACTGCGGCGAAGAAAGTGACGTTCGGCTGCTCCTCCGCCTCCGCCTGCAGGGCGGCGCGGGTGGGCAGGGGAAGGGCGTCGTCCTCGATATGGTCGACCGGAACGCCGTCGATCTTCGCCGCCCGCGTGCCCAACATGCCGGCGCGGTCGTCGAAAGCGCGAGTCATCGTGCCGGAATGGCACGAATCGGAGATGAAGATCACCCGGCGCGGAGCGGCCTCCTTCAGCAGAACGGCGATCTCGTCGTCGGTCAGACGCTGGGCGGTGCCAGTGCCGCGCGGGGCGAAATCGGCCAGCACCAGGAACTCGTCCATGCCGTCGGCCTCGCTGCCGGGCACACGCTCCGGTTGCTGGGCGCCATGGCCGGCGAAGGTCAGCACCAGCGTCGAATCGGGGGCGGTCTCGGCGATCAGCTGCCGCCACGCGGCGATGATCCGGCTGCGCTCCGCCTCCCCGTCGATGAACAGGCGCAGCTTGCGGACGCCCAGCCCCTTCAGCGCGTCGGCGATATCGCGGGCGTCGTTCACCGCGCCCTGCAGCGGGTTGACCTGGGTATATCGGTCGATTCCGATGACCAGGGCGGCGATTTCCGCTCGCGCAGGCGTAGCGGCGAGCACAAGTCCTACACCGGCCGCGACCATGACGAGGCTGCCCAGGATCTTGCGCATGGCTGCGCCCTCGCGTCGCCTTCCTCCAAACATTGCAGTCCCCCAACGATGCCCGTGCAGCACAGGCTACACGTTGATGCCTATGCATAAAAGGCTGCACGAATTGGTGGTAAAGATCACTTCCTTTGCGGTTGTTGCTATGGCAGCGTTGTAGCCGGACCCGATCGGCAGGGGGGCCGCATCCACTGTGGGGGTGGAACGGCCGGCCGGGACTTCGGGAACAGAACGAATGACGCCGCAAACGGCAGTGCAAACGGGAATCAGCTCATGCGAAGCAACCGCGCCAAGGCAAGCCTCGTCTCCATCACCATCGTCGCCATGGCACTCAGCGGCTGCGTGACCACGCAGCAGGACCGCATCGGCGCGAATGACGGCACCGACGCCTGCTACCAGTACCGCGTCGCGCTCGATTCGACCGGCGATTATTATGCCGAGGACATGCTGAAGGGCGCCGCCATCGGCGCTGGCGTCGGCGCGCTGACCGGCGTGCTGGCCAGCGGCAACCTGAAGGGCGCGCTGATCGGCGCCGCGGCCGGTGCCGCGCTGGGCACGCTCGGTGGTTACTGGAATTCCAAGGCGCAGCAGGGCCGCGATCAGGCGATCCTGGGCGTGATGAACGACCTCGACACCGAAAACCAGAACCTCAACCGCACCCAGGTCGCTCTCGACCAGCTGGTGAACTGCCGCCGCGCCGAGATCGCGCGCGTCAAGGCCGACTACAAGGCCCAACGCATCGGCAAGCCGGAGGCGGAGCAGCGCATGACCCTGATCCGTGCCCAACTGGACAAGGATTACGCCATCGCCAGCAGCATCAACCAGAACATCGTCAAGCGCCGCGACGAGTATCTGATCGCCGCCGACAACATCGAACCGGGCGCCGCCGAGAGGATCCGCACCAAGACCGCGGTCAAGGAGCAGACCAAGAAGAAGAAGGCGAAGCAGGCCGTCACGACCACCGCCAGCGGTACCCCGGCATCGCAGGTGGTCCAGCGCACCAACACCGCGTTCGAGACGTCGGAGCGCATCAACGCCACCACCGGCAGCATTCAGCAGATCGCCCAGAAGGAAGCCACCCTCGACGCGGTCTGAGGCCTACTCTGACCGGAGCGGCCCGGCCGCGTGTCCCCGGAGATCGACGGGACCTGCGGCCGGACCAGTCCCGGTGACACAGTGCAAGCGGAACGGATGATGGCCGGCTGTCCTACTCGCCAGAACGTGCGACTTCGATGCGGCCTCCGCGCCGCCGTCTACTTGTGGGCCGTTTTCGGCCTGCTGCTGGCCGGGCTCCTGCCGGGCTGGCTCGGGGCCGGGGCGGCGCTGGCGGGCGATGCGTCGACCGGCGCCTTCCTGCGGATCGAGACCGGCGGCCACACCGCGCGCGTCAACCGGCTGGCCAGCGATGCGCAGGGCCGGCTGATCGCCAGCGTTTCCAACGACAAGACCCTGCGCCTGTGGAGCCGCGACAGCGGCGAGCCGCTGGGCGTGCTGCGCGTGCCGATGGAGGCGGGGGACGAGGGGGCGCTCTATGCCGTCGCCCTGTCCGCCGACGGCTCGCTGGCCGTCGCCGCGGGGAACACGGGAACCAGCTGGGGCGACGGCGTCACGCTCTACCTGTTCGACGTGAAGGCGCAGCGGTTGAAGGCCCGGCTTCCCGGCCAGCCGCAGGTGCTGAACGATCTGGCCATCTCGCCAGACGGCCGGTTCGTCGCCGGGGCCTTCGGCGGCACCGCGGGGCTCCGCGTGTGGGACAGCGCCAGCTTCCGCATGGTCGCGGAGGATGCTGGATACGGGGCGCGGGTCTCGGCCCTCGCCTTCGCCCCCGACGGACGGCTCGCCACCGCCTCCTTCGACGGCAATGTCCGGCTCTATGACGCCGGCTTCAAGCAGAAGGCCAAGCGCAGTCCGGGCAAAGGCCTTCCCTACTCGGTCGCCTTTTCCCAAGACGGATCGCTGCTGGCGGTCGGCTATGCCGACCAGACGCGGGTCGACGTGCTGTCCGGCACCGACTTGAAGACGCGCTATTCGCCCAAGACCACCGGCGTCGCCGGGGGCAGCTTTGCCGCCGTCGCCTGGGATGGCACCACCCTGGTCGCCGCCGGCACCGCGACCCAGGACGGAACGCGCAACGTGGTGCGCCGCTGGGCCGAGGCGGGGAAGGGCGCCTTCACCGACGTCGCGGCGGCGCGCGATTCCGTGACCCACCTATTGGCCCTGCCGGGCGGCGGCGTGGCATTCGCCGCCGCCGATCCCGGTTGGGGGGTGATCGATCCGGCCGGCCGGCTGCAGTTCGCCCGCATGGGCGACGTCGCCGATTACCGCGATATCCATCTCGGCCGTTTCGGCCTGTCCGACGACGGTCTGGTGCTGGAATTCGGCATGGAGCAGGGCGGCCGGCGGCCGATGCGCTTCGATGTTCTGGCCCGCAGCCTGACCCCGGCGCCTGAACCGCTGCCGGGCCTGAACCGCCCGGCCGCCGAAGGGCCGGGGATCGGCGTCGCCGACTGGCGCAACAGCCGCACGCCGAAGGTCAACGGCCAGCCGGTGAAGCTGGACAGCGGCGAGTGGGCGCGCAGCGTCACCGTGCTGGGGCCGCAGCGCCGCGTGCTGCTGGGCGGTGAATTCAGCCTGCGCCTGCTCGATTCGGCCGGGGCCGAGCTTGCCCGCGCCGAGGTGCCGGCCGCCGTGTGGGGAGTCGTCGCCTCCGCGGACGGTCGGGTCGCCGTGGCGGCGCTGGGCGACGGCACGCTGCGCTGGTACGCGCTGTCCGGCGGCGCCCGCCCGCTGGAGGAGTTGGCGGCGCTGTTCCCGCACCGCGACGGCCGCCGTTGGGTGCTGTGGACGCCGGAGGCCTTCTTTGACCATTCGGAAAGCGGTGGCGAGACGCTGGTCGGCTTCCACCTGAACGACCCGAAGAAGAAGGGCAGCCAGTGGATCGAGTTCAAGCAGGTCTACCGCGTCTTCGACGCGCCCGAACTGGTGCGTGCCAAGCTGCAGCAGACCGGGCAGGCGAATATCGCGGCGCGGCTCGCCGCCATCGGTGACATCCGCCTGCTGACCCAGCGCCGGCCGCAGGTCACCCTGCTGGATTATTGCACCGTGCCAGCCGCCGCCCGCGGACTGGCGCTCGGCACCGGCGCCGCCGAGGCACCCGCACCGACGGAAAGCCCCGCCCCGGCCCCCGCGCCGGCCGCTCCGACCGCGGCGGCGGATGCCGAAACCTGCCATCCGCTGGACATGACGCCGGTCAGCCGCGCCTTCGCCCGCGCCAAGGAACCGGCACCGCTGAAGCCTGCGGCTCAGGGCGGGGCGCAGGGGGTGGATCTGGACGTTGCGGCGGAGGAACCGCGCCTGACCGTCGCGTTGCCGGAGGGGATCGGTTCCGTCCGTCTGCGTTATCGTCTGGCCGACACCGGCGGCGGCATCGGCACGATCGACCTGTTCCGCAACGGCCGCAACGTCAGCGGTCAGGACAAGTCGCGCGCCTTCGCCCGCGCCAAGGAGCCGGCGCCTCAACCCGCAACTGCGGCGCAACCCTCTGTCGCTCCGCCCAAGGACCAGCCCCCGGCGCCGGAGGAGCGCGTCAGCACCATCCGGCTCGACCCCGGCAGCAACCGGGTGCAGATCCGCGCCTACAACGGCTCCGACGCGATCTACGAACGCTCGGCCCTGGTCGATTTCGTGCTGCCGAAACCTGCCGTGGTTGCCGACGCCGCGGCGGACGACGGCAAGGGGCAGCGCGCGGTGCCGGACCGGCCGCGGCTGATCACCTTCGTCGTCGGCATCGACAAGTACCGGCCGGAGGGGTCGCAGTTGCGCTTCGCCCGCGCCGACGCCACCGCCTTCGCCGACGCGCTGCGCGGCCGGATTCCCGCCAGCTATGACCGTGAACGGTCGCTGGCGCTGTCCAAGACGCTCTATGACGAGCAGGCGAGCCGCGAGGCCATGGTCGCCGGGCTGGAGGCACTCGCCGCCAATGCGCGGGAGGAGGATACGGTCGTCCTCTACCTTGCCGGCCATGGCGTGATCGTGCCGTCGCCGAAGGACCCGTCGGTCAAGCTCTATCACTTCATCACCCAGGACGTGACCGCCGCCACCGCCGAGGCGATCAGCCGGGAAGGCCTGTCGGAGAAGGAGCTGAACCGGCTGGTCAGCGCGATTTCCGCCCGCAACGTCTTGGTGATGCTCGACACTTGCCATTCCGGCGCGGTGTCCGCCGGCACGGTCGACAAGCTGTACCAGGACATGGGACAGCGCTACCTGCTGGCTGCCTCGTCGGAGCAGGAGGAGGCGTTGGACAGCTATGACGGCCGCAACGGCATCTTCGCCCACGCGGTGCTGGAAGGGTTGAAGGGCAAGGCGCTGCTGCCGGGGGACGAGGCGGTCTACAACCTGACGCTCGGCCAATATGTGAACCGTGCTGTGCCGCGTCTGGCGCGGGAAAAGCGCTGGCACCAGTCCGCGATCTTCAAGACCGGCGGCAACGAGCTGAACCCGTTCCCGCTGGCCGCGCCGGAGGCCGGAAAGCCATGAGGCGGGTGGGGTGGGGGCGGAACGCCGCCACAGGGCCGACCGTTGCGACGTCTCCCAAAATCGCCAGCCAGAAATGGGTAGATTAACGTCGATTGGTTCGTTCACAGTGTTTGGAAATGATGGACCGGACCGTTTCGGGAACGGCGCGGGGATTGGGGTGGACATGCAAGGCGGCGATCAGTTTGGCGGCACGCCCGGACCGGAATCGGAACGCACGGTCCTGATGCCGACGCCGGGCGGCCGGCGGCCGGCCGCGTCGGACGGTTCAGCCGGCGGGGAGGCGGTTTTCGCATCGCGGGCATCGGCGGTCGGGGTTTCCGGCCCGGCGCTGGCGGCCATCTTCGCCGCGCGTTCGCCGCTGGCCGCCGCCGCCTCGCCGGTGCTGCTTCTGGCGGCGCGGCTGAACGACATCGGCGGCGTGCCGGACCTTGAGTCTCTGCGCCAGCGCGTGATCGGAGCGCTCGGCGACTTCAAGAAATGGGTGACGGCGTCCGGCATGGACGGGGCGACCCAGGCGACGGCGCACTATGTGCTCTGCGCGCTGATCGACGACATCGTGCTGAATTCCCCCTGGGGCAGCCAGAGTTCCTGGACGCGCCAGAACGTCACCAGCATGTTCCACAAGAACGTCGTCGGCGGTGAGCAGTTCTATGAGCGTCTCGCTTCCGCCCGTCAGGATCCGGGCAAGTACGGCGATCTGCTGGAGCTGATGTATCTCTGCCTGTCGCTGGGCTTCCGCGGCCGCTACCGCGTCGGCGGGCGCCAGGACACCGAGCACGCCCGCATCCGCGAAGACGTCTACAACATCCTGGTCAAGCAACGCGGTTACGCCGACCGCATTCTCTGCCCGAACGCGGCGGCGATGGCGATGGAATACCGGCCGCCGCGCAGTTCGCTGCCGGTTTGGGTGACCGGCGCCGGCACGGCGCTGTTCCTGCTGCTGCTGTTCCTGGCCTTGAGCTTCCTGCTGAACGGCGCGTCCGACCGGCTGTTCGCCGGCTTGGCCGGGCTGCCGCCGCATGGCGGCGTGGTGATCGAGGCGCCCGCCCCGGTCAAGCTGGCGGAAGAGGCGCCGCCCCCGCCGCAGATCGCCCCACCGCCCCCGCCGCCGACGACCCAGGTCCAGCGCGTGCGCAAATTCCTGGAACCGGAGATCGCCGAGGGACTGGTCGAGGTGACGGAGGACGCGCTGTCGGTCACCGTGCGCATGCGCGGCACCACCCTGTTCGCCAGCGGCAGCGCCACCCTGAACGACAAGGTGCGGGGATCGGTCCTGCGCGTCGGCCGCGCCGTTTCGGAGGAGCCGGGCGCGGTGCTGATCACCGGCCACACCGACAATGTGCCGATGACCGGCGGCGGACGGCTGCGCTTCCCCTCGAACTGGCACCTGTCGAAGGCCCGCGCCGAATCGGTGATGGCGGAGTTCGATCCGCTGTTCGCCGACAAGTCCCGCCTGAAGGCGGAGGGCAAGTCCGATACCGAGCCGGTGGCGTCCAACGACACGCCCGAGGGCCGGGCGGCGAATCGCCGGATCGACATCATCCTCAAGAAATGAGCGGAACCGCCCCACCGGGGGCGGTGCCAGCGGCCGGCAGAGACGCCTGAAGGCGAAGACGCCGAAAGAAGATCAGGGACAGGGGTATCGGAATGAGTCGGCTGACCGCCATCTTGCTCTCCCGCGCAGTGTTGGGATTCATCGGCGCGGTGATCGCCGCGGCGCTGATCACGCTGCTGGCGCCGCTCGCCGGTCTGGACATGCCCTGGCTGGCGGTTGCCGCCGCCGTGCCCTTCCCGATCCTCGCCGTCGTGCTGATCCTGCTGAAGCGCCGCGACGCCAAGGCCGAGGAACGGATGACGGCGGAGCTGACCGGCGGCGCCGACGCGGCGCGCATGGCGGCGGTGGACCAGGCCGACGAGGTCGCCGGCCTGCGCAAGACCTTCGCCGAGTCCCTCGCCCTGCTGAAGGCCGGACGCAAGCAGCGGGGCCTGGGCGACGGCTATCTCTACAGCACGCCCTGGTACGTCATCATCGGCCCGCCTGGCGCCGGCAAGACCACGGCGCTGCTGAAGAGCGGCCTGAACTTCCCGCTGGCCGACCAGACCGGGGGCAAGCCGCTGAAGGGCGTCGGCGGTACCCGGCAATGCGACTGGTGGTTCGCCGACGAGGCGATCTTCCTCGACACCGCCGGGCGCTACACCACCCAGGACAGCCACGAGACGGTCGACCAGACCGGCTGGGGCGCCTTCCTGAAACTGCTGAAGGATGCGCGGTCGCGCCAGCCGATCAACGGCGTGCTTGTGGCGATGGCAGTCCCCGACCTCGCCGCCGCCGGACCGGAGGAGCGGGCGCAGCATGCCGCCGCCATCCGCCGCCGCCTGCGCGAGCTGTACGAGACGCTCAAGGTCAAGGCGCCGGTCTATCTGCTGCTGACCAAGGCCGATCTGATCGCCGGCTTCAACGAGTTCTTCCACGACCTGAACCGCGACGAACGCAGGCAGATCGTCGGCGTCACCCTGCCGGCGGCCGAGAGCGAACTGGGCGATGCCGGCATGGCGACGCTGGGCAGCGAACTGGACGGCATCGCCGGCCGGCTGTCCGCCCGCGCCGTCGACCGCATCCAGCAGGAACATGCGCAGGAGCGCCGCGGCGCCATCTTCGCCTTCCCGTCGCAGCTCGCCTCCTTGAAGGAACCGCTGCTCGACTTCGTGTCCGCCGCCTTCAAGGCCAACCGGTACGAGCCGGCGCTGCGGCTGCGCGGCATCTATTTCACCAGCGGCACCCAGGAAGGCACGCAGATCGACCGGCTGATCGGCGGACTGGCCGAAAGCTTCGGCCTGCCGGCGGCGCCCTTCCGCGGCGGCGCCGTCGCCGCGGGGCAGCAGCGCAGCTATTTCCTGGGCGGCCTGCTGAACGATCTGGTGTTCCGCGAGGCCAACATGGTCGGCTTCGACCCGGCGGCGGAACGGCGGCGCATCTGGATCCCGCGCATCGCCTACAGCCTGTTCGGGCTGGTCACAATCGCCGCGACCGCCGCCTGGGTCGCCAGCTATCTCGGCAATGCCGGGCTGATCGACCGCGAACAGCAGGCGGTCGACGCCTATCGGCCGAAGGCGGAGGCGTTGGCCGCCGGCACCGTCGCCGACGACGACATCCGCCGCGTGTGGCCGGTGCTGAACGAGCTGCGCGCCCTGCCGGCCGGCCATGACACGCTGGCGCTGAAGCAGAAGCTGGCGCTCGATTTCGGCCTCTACCAGGGCGACAAGCTGGAGGAGGCCGGCGACACGCTCTATCGCCGTGCCGTCAACGGGTTGCTGATGCCGCGCCTGCTGGTGCGGGTGCAGCGCGACCTGCGCGACCGGCTGATGGCCGACGACGCCCCGGCGGTGGAAGCCCTGCTGCGCCTCTACCTGACGCTGGGCGGCGCCGGGCCGGTCAACGGCGACGAGGTGAAGGGCTGGACCGTCGGCTGGCTGCGCCGCGTCTCGCCCCCGCCGGGCGAGGAGGAGACCAAGGCGATCCTCGGCCACATCGACGCCGGGCTGTCCGCTCCCGCCGGCCTGCCGAAGGCCAATCTGGATGCCGAGTTGATCCGGCAGGCGCGCGAAGTGCTGGCCCGCACGCCGCTGGCCGCCCGCGCCTATGCCGTCGTGCGTGACGGCGAGGCGGCGCGCAAGCTGCAGGACTGGCGCCCGTCGGAGCAGGCCGGTCCGGAAGGCGACCGGGTGTTCCGCCGGTCCTCCGGTGCGCGCCTCAGCGACGGCGTTCCAGGCTTCTATACCCTGCAAGGCTTCACCTCCGTCATGCTACCGGGCCTGCCCGGCGCGGCGCGCTCGGTGCGCGACCTCAGCTGGCTGCTAGGGCCCCCGCGCGGGGAGGAAGCCGGTCCGGAACTTGAGACGGCGGCACTGACGCTTTACCTTCGCGACTATGCCGGCCGCTGGGACGCGCTGCTGAACGACATCACCCTGGTGCCGGCCGCCAACCCGCAGGCGCTGGCCGAGGAGGTCAACATCCTGTCCGGCCGCAGCTCTCCCCTGCAGAAGTTGCTGACGGCGGTGGCGAACGAGACGACGCTGCAACGTGTGCCGGAGGCGCCGGCCGGCGCCTCGCCCGCGGTGGCGGCGGTGGCCGCGGCGGCTGCCGACAGCGGCGTGGCGAAGCTGGTCACGCAGATGGTCGACGACCGCTTCCGGCCGTTGAACGACTTTACCCGCAACAGCGGCAACGCCCGGCTGGAGGAGTTGCTGCGCCAGCTGGAGGCCGTGCATGCCGTGCTGGCGCGGCTGTCGCTCGGCTCCGGCGGCGGGCAGAAGCTGTTCGATCTGGCGGCCAACGGCGGCGGCGAGGTGTTCCAGAAGCTGGCCACCGATGTCGGCTATTTCCCGCAGCCGGTCCGCCGCTGGACCGAGGAACTGGTGGAGCAGGGCACGGCGCGGACGCTGAGCGGCGCCCGCGCGCAGATCAACGCGGAATGGCAGAGCACGGTCGTGCCCTGGTGCCGCCGCGCGCTCGACAACCGCTATCCCTTCGTCAAGGGCGCCTCGGCCGATGTCGGCATGGATGATTTCGCCCGGATGTTCGCGCCCGGCGGGCTGATCGACGCCTTCTTCACCAACCGGCTGCGGCCGTTCGTCGACACGACGAAGGAGCCCTGGCGCTGGCAGCCGTCGGCCGCCGACCTCGGCATCCCGGCCGCCGTCCTGCCGGCCTTCCAGCATGCGGCGGCGATCCGCGACGCCTTCTTCCCCGACGGGGGCCGGGCGCCGTCGCTGCGCTTCGAACTGCGCCCGACCTATCTCGGACCGGGGGTGGAGCAGGTCGATCTGGACATCGACGGCCAGCGCCTGACCTTCGCCCGCAACGCCACGCTGGCGCAGGGGCTGCAATGGCCGAAGCCGGGTGGGGCGGGCGACCTGCGCGTGACCTTCACCGGGCAGCCGACCGAACCGCCGGAGATGACCCAGCGCAGCGGAAGCTGGGCGTGGTTCCGCACGCTGGACGCCAACCGCGGCCGCAAGGGGGCGGTGCCCGACCGCATCCCGCTGAGCTTCGGCGCCGCCGGCAAGTCGGCCGGGTTCGACGTGCGCATGACCAGCGCCGTCAACCCCTTCTCGATCCGCGACCTCAAGGACTTCCGATGCCCGGACAGCCTTTGATGGGCCAGTCTTTGATGGGACATGCCGGCTGTTTCGGCAAGCTGCCGGCGCGCGGCGACTTCCTGCTGCGCGGCCTGCCGCGGAGCTTCGCCGACCCGTGGCACGAGTGGCTGCTCGACGGGTTGCAGGCCAGCCGGGCGGCGCTGGGCGAGGGGTGGATGGACCGCTACCTCAACGCGCCGATCTGGCGTTTCGTGCTGGAGGCCGGCGTGTGTGGCCCGCAGGCGGCGGCCGGCGTGATGATGTCCAGCGTCGACAAGGCCGGCCGGCATTTCCCGCTGACCCTGGTGGCGCTGCTCGCACCCGGCCACTCCGCCGACGGGGTGGAGGCCGACGACCCATGGTTCGAGGCGGCGGAGGAGTTGGCCCTGTCCGCCCTGACCCACACGCTGGATGTCGAAGCCTTCGTCGGCTCCGTCGGCGCCCTGTCGGTGCCGCGACCCTCAGGGCCGTCATCGTCCGCTGCCGTCCGCTGGTGGACGCTGGGCGGGGAGGGCGTGGCGGAGCAGGGCTTCACCGGCGCCGGCCTGCCGCCCGCGGCACGCTTCGCCGATTTCCTGACCGGCCGGGCCGGGGAGGGGGCGTCGTGATGCAGTTCGTCCAGGATGACCGTCTGCTGTCGCTGGAAACCCCGGCCGGCCCCGATGTGCTGCTGGTGGAGCGGGTCCAGGGGCGGGAGTCGCTGTCCAGCCCCTTCCTCTACCGCATCGATGCGCTCGGCCCCATCGAACCGCTGGCGCCGGAAGTCATCGTCGGCAACAGCGTCAACATCGGCTTCCGCCAGTTGGACGGCGAGCGGCATTACGTCAACGGCATCGCCCGCTCGCTCGGCGTCGGCGTGCCGGTGGGTCGCGACCAGCGCTATTACACGATCGAGGTGGTGCCCTGGCTGTCGCTGCTGTCCTACACCAGCGATTGCCGCATCTTCCACAGCCTGGGCAGCGGCGGCCCGATGGCGGTGCCGAAGATCGTCGAGACGATCTTCCATGAATTCGGCTTTTCCAACTTCGAATTCCGCAGCCTGACCGGTAGCTACCAGCCGCGCGAATATTGCGTCCAGTACAACGAGACCTATTTCGACTTCGTCAGCCGGCTGCTGGAAGAAGAGGGTATCTATTATTACTTCGCGCATGAGCGCAATCGCCACAAGCTGATCCTGTCGGACAGTGCCGCCGGCTATGCCAAGCTGCCGGCGGCGACGCTGCGCTTCAACCCCAGCGGCCAATATGCCGACCAGATCGAGCGGTGGCAGCGGGTCTATTCCATCGCGTCGGGGCGCTGGGCAACCAAGGATTATGATTTCCAGGCGCCGCGCACGCCGCTCGACAGCGACGAGGCGTCGGTCGCCAAGGTGCCGGTGTCCACCAAATACGAGCTGTTCGAATATCCCGGCCGCTATGCCACGCGCGATGCCGGCTCCGCGATCGCCCGCCGCCGGATGGAGACGGAGGAGCGCGGGCTGGAGGGGGTGCGCGGCGTCGGCGCCTGCCGCACCCTGCATCCCGGCATGACCTTCGCGCTGACCGACCACCCGACGGCGGCCGAGAACAACCAGCCGGTCGTTGTGGCGGAGTTGGAGTTCGACGCCTGCAATGAAGGGTTCCTGCCCGGCGACAAGCGCAAGGCCTCCTACGGCAACAGCTTCCACGCCCTGCCGGCGAAATCGGTGGTGCGGCCGGCGCGGTCGACGCCGAAACCGTCGGTGCGCGGCATCCAGACCGCCTTCGTCGTCGGGCCGGCGGGGGAGGAGATCTACACCGACAAGTTCGGCCGCATCATGGTGCAGTTCCATTGGGACCGCCGCGGCCGGTCGGACGAAAAAAGCTCCTGCTGGATCCGGGTGGCGCAGAGCTGGGCCGGGCATCAGTGGGGCATGCAGACGGTGCCGCGCGTCGGCATGGAGGTGCTGGTCGATTTCGTCGATGGCGATCCCGACCGGCCGATGGTGATCGGCGTGGTCAACAACGCCGATGCGCTGCCGACCTATGCCCTGCCCGAACACAAGACGCGGTCCGGCATCAAGACGCGCAGTTCGCCCGGCGGGCGTGGCTTCAACGAAATCCGATTCGAGGACAAGGCGGGGAAGGAGCAGGTCTTCCTCCATGCCCAGCGCGACTACGACCTGCGCATCGGCCATGACAGCCGGACGTCGGTGGCGTCCGGCCAGCATGTGAACGTCGCCGGGGGCCTGTGGGAGTGGGTGGGCAAGAACCACCACGCCACGGTGGACGGCGACCATGTCGAATCCATCGGCGGCGGCGTGTCGCGCAATGTCGGCGTCGATGTGCATGACAAGGTCGGCACCAACTATGCCGTCCATGCCGGGACCAACCTGTGCCTGGAGGCCGGGGCCTCGCTGACCCTCAAGGTCGGCGGCAGCTTCATCACGCTGAACGCGGCCGGCATCTCGATGAACGGCACCATGGTGCTGATCAACAGCGGCGGTGCCGCCAACGGGCTGAGCGCGGCGCCGGCGAAGCCCGACAAGCCGTCGCCCGCCGACAAGGACAAGGGCGGCTCGATCAAGGCGCCGCCCAAGGCGAAGCTGCCGCGCGCGGCGCAAAGTCACAGCCCGAAGGCCGCCGCGCAGGCGATGGTGATGCGCAACGCCGCCGCGTCCAACACGCCGCTGTGCGAGATCTGTCAGAAATGATGCCAGAAATGACCCACCGGACATGATCTTCCAGACATGAACAAGGCGATGACAGGCCCATCCCCCCGCCGCACCCCGCAGGAGGTGGTTGCCCGGCTCGCGCATCATCTGTGGCCGCAGGGCGAGAGAGAGGGCGGATCGGATGGGGAGGAGCGCGGTCTCTACATGATCGTCGACGCCGCGCGCGATCCCGGCCTCTATCCCGGCCTGCTGGCGCGGGAGGAGGAGGCGGAGATGCGCGCCCTCTACCAGGGCGAAACCGCGAGCGAGATGGCCGAGGTGGCCCCCTATCTGGTCCGGCTGGATCGCGGCGGCGCCGTCGCCGACTGGCTGGTCGGGGAGGGCTGGGGCCGTGGCTGGGGCATCCTGGTGCAGGCCGGCGGCGACATCGACATGGTGCGCCGGCATTTCCGCAAGCTCACCATCGTCAACGACGCGAAGGGGGCGACTTACCTGTTCCGCTTCTACGATCCGGCGGTGCTGCGCAGCTTCCTGCCGATCAGCGATGCGGCCCAGCGCGACGCATTGTTCGGGTCCGGCATCCGGTTCATGATGGAGGACGCGGGCGCCGCGGCGCTCATCCTGTTCGAACTGGTTGACGGCGACCTGCGCCGCGTCGAAGTGCCCCTCGGCGCGCCTGCGGGGGCGGCCGGCACCCCCCCTGTCCGCTGATGCCCGAGCCAAAGGAGACCCCAGCGGTGGAGATGCCAGCGGTGGAGATGGTGGAATGCTGAGGCTGAGGATCGTGTCCGACCATCGGGCGTCGCTGGGCGGCAATGCCGAGAAGACGCTGCATGGCGGCAGCCTCACCGTTGGGCGGGGGGTGGAGAACGGCTGGATCCTGCCCGATCCCGACCTGCTGCTGTCGCGCCAGCATTGCGTGATCGAAGCGGCCGGGACCGGCTTCCGGGTGACCGACACCAGCACCAACGGCGTCTTCCTCAACGGGTCGGAGCAGCCGATCGGCCGCAACGCGACGGCGCCGCTGTCGTCGGGCGACCGCATCCGCATCGGCCGTTTCATCATCGAGGCGATGGTGGAATCGCTGAGCGCCCCCAGCTTCACCGAAATCACCGGGGCGTTCTCGCTGGGCGGCAGAGGCGGGGAGGCCGACCCGTTCGCTCCGGCACCGGCCCGGCATGCTGCTGAGCAGGATCCGTTCGACGAGCTGTTCGGCGACCCGACGGCACGCCCCTTCGAAGGCCAGCCGCTGCGTTCGGAGGCCGAGCCTTTCGATTCCTGGACCTCCTCTAGCAGTGGGGCGGCGGCGCGGGAGCGGGCGGACGACTGGCATTTCGGCACCGTCGACGACCATTCCGATCCGCTGAACCAGCCGCTGTCGGTTGGCGTCTCCTTCCCGGCCCCGGTGTCGGCTCCTTTCCCAGCCCCATTCCCGGACGAGCCGCAGCGTTCGTCCGGCGGCGGCATCCCCGACGATTGGGATGACGAGCTCTTCGGCATGCCGCAGCCGGCAGCCCCGGCCACCCCGGACCCACAGTTTTTCCCGCCGCCGAAACCGGCCCAGGCGCTGCCGGACGACTGGAACATCGACGAGACGCTGCCCGATCAGGCGGCGCCGGACCTGCCGCCCAAATCCGCCGCCCCGATTCTTCCTTCGGAATCGGTCCCGCCGCCGGAACCGGACCCGCTGCCGGACGATACCGACATCGCTCCCCGTCCGGTCGCGGCAATGCCGGCTCCGGCGCCAAGGCCGACACCGGCGCCACTGTCTGCACCCCTGGTGGCGCCCGATGCCGGTGCGGCGGTCGCCGCCTTCTACGAGGGGTTCGGCGCGCCGCTGCCGCCGGATGGGCTGCCGGATCCCACCGCGATGATGCGCAGCCTGGGCGAGGCGTTGCGTGCCAGCCTGGGGGCGCTGCATGGCAGCCTGCGGGCGCGGGCGCGTTTCAAGGACGAGTTCCATCTGGAGCAGACCAGCTTCCGCCCCGCGGGCGAGAACCCGCTGAAGCGCTGCGAAACCCTGGACGAAGCGGTGTCGGTGCTGGCCAACCCGCGCCTGCGCGGCTTCCTGCCGATGGGCGACGCGGTGCGCGAGGCGGCGAGCGACGTGCAGGTCCATCACCTTGCCTATGCCGCGGCGCTGCAGATCGCGCTGAAGCAGGTGGTCGCCAAGTTCGATCCCGGCGCGCTGAGCCAGCGGCTGGAGACCCGGCTTCTCGACAGCCTCGTTCCGGCCGCGCGCAAGGCGCGCTACTGGGACCAGTACGAGGTCCTTTACAAGGATCTGGTGGTCGAGCTGGAGGAGGATTTCGACCGCGTCGTCGGCGATGCCATCGCCCGTGAATACGACCGCTTCATCCGCCGCGATGGCACCGACGGCGAAAAGCCCGACTGAATCCGCCCGACTCCGCCGCCGCATCAATCCCCCTGACCGGACCACGCCCCTTCCATGGCCCAGCCCCCCGACGACAGCCACGAGCCCACCGCCATCCTGCCCGCCGCCGGCACGGGGGCGGATACGGGCACGGAAACAGGGGCGGATCCCCAGGCCACCCGGCTGACGGCGCCGCCCGCAACCCCGGTGCCGTCCACCCCGGTGCCGACCTCCACCGCACCGGGTGTGGAGCCGACAGGCATCCGGGCCGTTCCGGAACCGATCGGGCCGGGCACGCTGTTGAGCCACACCTATCGGGTGGAGGGGCTGATCGCCCGTGGCGGCATGGGCGAGGTGCACCGCGCCCGCCATGTCGACATGGACACATGGCATGCGGTGAAGGTGATCCGGCCGGAACTGGCGCAGGACGCTAAGATGGTCGAGCTGCTGCGGCGCGAGGCGGCGGCACTGCGCGAGATCCGGCACGAAGCGGTGGTGTCCTACGACGGCGTCTTCCGCGACGAATTCGGCCGGATCCTGCTGTCGATGGAGTTTCTCGACGGACCGTCGCTGCATGAGGTGCTGCAGGCCGGCCCGCTGGACGCGGCGTCGGTCGCCGTCCTGCTCGACCGCATCGCCTCCGGTCTGGCGGCGGCGCACCAGCGCGGCATCATCCACCGCGACATGTCGACCGACAACGTCATCCTGCCCGGCCGCGACATCGCCAACGCCAAGATCATCGATTTCGGCATCGCCAAGCAGACCGCCGCCGGGGCGGGAACCGTCATCGGCGACGGCTTCGCCGGCAAATACGGCTTCGCCTCGCCCGAGCAGTTTGGGCTGTTCGGCGGGCAGGTCGGGCCGCAGTCCGACATCTACAGCGCCGGTCTGGTGCTGGCCGCGGCGGCGCTGGGGCATCCGCTCGACATGGGCCGCACGCCGCAGGCGATGATCGAGCGGCGCATGTCGGTGCCCGACCTGTCGGCGCTGGAGGAGCCGTTGCGCGGCGTCCTCTGTTCGATGCTGGAGCCGGACCCGCAGAACCGCGCCAGGACGATGGCGGAGCTGGTCGGCGCCCTGACCCGCCGCGCCGCCGACATCACGCCCTTCGAACACACCTCCCTTCCGGTCTCCACGCCGGACAAGGAGACGAAGACGGTGGTGACGCCGACGGTGGCCGCCAAGCCCGAGCCGGCGGATGCTGGCCGGAAGGCCCCCGGTGAGACGAAGAAGGCGCCGGTCGGTCTGATCGCCGGTGGCGTCGGCGGTCTGGTGGCGGCCGGCATCGCCGGATTCCTGCTGTTCGGGCAATCGCAGCCGCCCGCTCCCGTCAAGCAGGCCGCCACCCCTACGACGACCGCAACGACGACAACCGCGACGACGGTGGCACCGCCGGCTGCCACCGCGTCCGCTCCGCCGCCCTCGACGGGCATGACGACGGCGCCGCTCGGCACCTCCGCCTCGACATCGGCACAGCAGCAGAAGCCGGCTCCCGTCGAGACGGCAAAGGTGGAGGCCGCGCTGCCCAACCCGGTCAAGCCGGCCATCCAGCCCGCCGAACCGGCCACGCCGCCGCTGCCGATCACGCCGGCGGTCCAGACGGTGACCCCGCCAAGCCCGCCCCCGGCGCAGCCCCAGCCACAAGGTCAGACTCAGCCGCAATCGCCGGTCCAGCAGGCGGCCCTTCCCGTCGCTCCACCGGTCCCGCGCCTGACGCCGGCCGAGGCGCGCAAGGCGGTGGAGACGGCCGCCGGTGCCTTCACCTGCGCCGGAGTCGGGACGGCCGAGGCAGGGAACGGGCTGCGGATCGGCGGCTATGTCGGCACGGAGGAGGATGCCAGGGTCCTGAAGGCTGCGATCACCGCCCTGCCGGCCGGTATCGACGTCGATGCGCAGGTCGCCGTGCGCCCCTGGCCGCTGTGCGAGGCGCTGGGCGCCGCCGGACTGCCGGCACGGGCGGAGGCGCAGGGGATCGGCGCCTTGGGGCTGGGTTTCAACCGGCCGTCGATGGTCTACCGCAAGGGTGACAAGCTGGAGGTCACCGTGACCGCCGGGACCTCGGGCTACCTGACCGTCGATTACATCGACATGGAAGGCAACGCGATCCACATGGTGCCGATGCGGCTGCGCCGCGACGACCGGCTGGAGGCCGGCCGGCCGGTGACGCTGGGCATCGCGAAATCGGCGAGCGACCGCGTCTATACCATCGCCCCGCCCTATGGCCCGGCGATGATCCTGGCGCTGGTGACCCGCGAACCGCTGTTCCCCGCCGACCGCGAGGAGGTGGAGCCGGCCGGCCCTTATCTGGCGAGCCTGCGCGGCGCGCTGGCGAAGGCGGAGGCCAAGGGCGGCGTGGTCGCCCAGTCCGCCTTCTTCGCCACCGTCGCCGAATAGCTCCGCCGATGAGCGGCAGCGGCCGGCGTCCGGCCATCATCGCCGGCCTTCTGGCGCTCTGCGCGCTGGCCGGCGGGCTGCTCGGCCTCGGCATCGACCGGCTGGCGAGCCCTACTCCGGCCCTGCCGCAAATTGTGGCGGTGGAGCCGCCGCCTGCCATCCCGGCTCCCGTCCCGGCTTCGGTCCCTGCCCCTCTTCCCGCGCCGGGCCCGACCGCCGTTCCCGTCCCGCCGGCTCTCCCGGCGCTGTCGGAGGCCCGTTGCCCGGACGGTCCGTTGCCGGCCGGGCCGGCACCGCGCTGCCGGTCCTTTCGCGTGCCGTCCGACTGGCAGCAGGCGGACGGCCCGCCGGTCGACCTGTTCGTGACGATCCTGCCGGCGCTGAACGGCGCGCCGGCCGCCGACCCGGTGGTGCTGCTCAGCGGCGGGCCGGGGCAGGGCGGCAGCGACGATCTGCGCGGCACCGCCGCGATCCTGGCGCCGATGCGGGCCGGCCGCGACGTCATCCTGGTCGATCAGCGCGGCACCGGCCTGTCGAAACCGTCGCTGCGCTGTCCGGGGCTCGACCCGCTGCGTTACTGGTTCGGCGGCGTGACGGCGCAGGATGCCACCGCCTGCCTGGAGCCGCTGCGCCGCGCCGGCTACCGGCTGGAGAATTTCGACAGCGGCCAGAGCGCGGCCGACCTGCCGGCGCTGCGCCGCGCCCTGGGGGTGGAGCGCTGGAACGTCGTCGCGACCTCCTATGGCGGGGTGCTGGCGCGGGCGCTTCTCCGCATCGACGGGGCGGCGGTGCGCAGCCTCGTGCTGAATTCCCCGGCTACGGCGGATGCGACGTGGCTCGACCTCGACCGCCTGACCGCCATCCGGCAGGCCCATCGCCGCATGGTGGAGGATTGCGCCGCACAGCCCGACTGCGCCCGCGCCTTCCCCCGGCTGGGGCAGGCGGTCGATCGGCTGGCGGCGGCGCTGGAGCGGCAACCGCTGGAGCTGCGGCTGCGCCATCCCGTCACCGGGCGGGAGACCGACCTGCGCCTGGACTGGCCGATGCTGGCGGGCGTCCTGGCGCTGCGGCTGGGCAGCGGCGACGGGATGGTGGCGGTGCCGACCCTGCTCGACCGTCTCGACCGCATCGTCGGCGATCCTGCGGCGGGGCGGGTGGACGACCCGGCCGTGCTGTCCCTGGTGATGCCGCCGCCGATCTGGACCGTGCTGGACAGTCTGGCCTACGGCCTGAACCTGACCGTCGGCTGCCGCGAAAACCGGCCGCACATCGACGCCGCCGCCGCCCGCCGCGCCGCCGCCGACCTGCGCCCCTATGTTATGGCCGAGGCGGTGGAGACGGATTACGACGCCGCTTGTCCGGCGCTGGGGCTGCGGCCGGTCGATGCGTCCTTCTACCGGCCGGCCACGTCGGACGTGCCGACGCTGATCCTGACCGGCGCCTACGACACCTTCACCGCCCCGGCGCGGGCCGAGGCGATGGGGCGGAGCCTGCCACGGGCGACGCTGCTGTCCTTCCGCGGCCTCGGCCATGATGTGCTGGGCGCCAGCCTGTGCGGCCGCAATGCCGCCGCCCGCTTCGTCGAGACGCTGGCCGTCGGAGATGCCGGCGCCTGCGTCGAACGGCTGCTGCCGCCGACCTTCGCCACGCGGCCCTGACCACTCGGCCATAAACATCCAAGCGCCGTCTTAACGATTCCACCGCCGGCCGATATGGCGTCCATTGCCAGATGCCGGCGCAAACACTATGATTCGTCTGCTGCAATCCGGGTGTCCGCAGGGACGGGGCCCGTACCGCTTGAGACGATCGGAAGACCCGTATGGACGCTCACGACCTTTCGCTGGACGACAACCGCACGATCCAGGCCATCGGCATCCTCGCCGACGTGCTGGACGGGGTGGAGGGGCCGGGCGGTCTCGACACGGTGCTGGTGTCCAAGGCGCTGCGTCAGGTGATCGCCACCAAATCGCAGCCGGCCTTCGAATTCGCCTCCCGCGCCTTCAACACGCTGGAGCCCTCGGTCCGCCGCCAAGTGGCGGAAACCGCGGACGAAGCGGCGCACCATGCGGTCGAACTGCGCGGCCGGGTCGGCGGCTTCCTGTCCACCGCCCCGAAGAAGCCGGTTTCGCAAGGTCCGGTGGTCGGCCAGCAGCCGAACTTCATTACCGCGCTGAACCTGCGCTCCCGCCGCCGGCCCAACCAGCCGTCATAAGCCGTTTCAGCCTTCCTCCGGCGACAGCGTGTCCAGCAGCGCGCAGTCCCAATAGGGGCGCGGGCCGAATCGCTGGACCAGGAAATCAACGAACACCCGCACCTTCGGTGACAGGTGGCGGTTCTGCGGATAGACCGCGTTGACCGCCAGTTCCGAGGGGATATGGCGGTACATGACGCTGACCAGTTCGCCGCGCGCCAGCGCCTGACCGCACAGGAAGGTCGGCGACATGATGAAGCCGACACCGGCCACCGCCGCTTCGCGCAGCAGATCGCCGTTGTTGCTGCGGATCGGCCCGGAGACCCGGACGCTGCGGGGCTCGCCATCGACGGTGAAGGGCCAGAGGTCCGGCGTCGGCACGTTGGTGTAGATCAGGCAGTTGTGGTTGGCCAGATCGTCCGGGGTTTCCGGCACGCCATGCTTCTGCAGATAGGCCGGGCTGGCGCACAGCGCCATCCGCGCCGGGGCCAGCCGCCGGGCGATCAGCGAACTGTCGCGCAGCTTGCCGATGCGCACCGCCAGATCATAGCCCTCGTCGACCAGATCGACCGTGCGGTCGTTCAGGTCCATGTCGATCTCGATGGCCGGATAGCGCTCCAGGAACTCCGCCACCGCCGGGGCCAGATGCAGGATGCCGAAGCTGACCGGCGCGTTCAGCCGCAGCCGGCCACGCGGGGCGGCATGCAGGTCGGCGACCGCCTGCTCCGCCTCCTCCAGGTCGGCGAGGATGCGGGTGCAGCGCTCGTAATAGGCCTGCCCCACCTCGGTCAGGCTGAGCTTGCGGGTGGTGCGGTTCAGCAGTCGGGCGCCGAGCCGGTTCTCCAACTCGCCGATGCGGCGGGAGACCACCGACTTCGACAGGTTGAGTCGGTCGGCGGCGGCGGTGAAGCTCTTGGTGTCCACCACCTTGATGAAGGCGAGCATGTCGTCGAGGCGATCCATGGCATTGTTGTACACCCGGAAACAATGAGGTGCCAAGATCCGGCAATACCGGAAAGGCCGTTGCGCCCTATGTTTGGTGTCACCCCGCGGCCATGAGCGGCTGCGGCGGCCCGATGACGCAACGAAACAGGGAGTGACGGCGATGGCGAAGGTTCTGGTCCTCTATTACAGCAGCTGGGGCCACGTGTCGGAGATGGCGCAGGCGGTGGCCGAGGGCGCCCGCTCCGTCGCCGGGACCGAGGTGGCGGTGAAGCGCGTGCCGGAACTGGTGCCGGAGGCCGTCCGCCAGTCCGCCCATTACAAGGACGAGAGCAACATCCCGGTCGCCACGGTGGACGAGTTGGCGCAGTACGACGCCATCGTCATCGGCACGCCGACCCGCTACGGCAACATGGCCTCGCAGATGAAGAACTTCCTCGACCAGACCGGCGGCCTGTGGGCCAAGGGTGCGCTCGTCGGCAAGGTCGGCGCGGCCTTCACCTCCACCGCCACCCAGCATGGCGGGCAGGAGAGCACGATCCTCAGCACCCACACCGTGCTGCTGCATCTGGGCCTGGTGATCGTCGGCCTGCCTTATTCCTTCCAGGGCCAGATGGGCGTTTCGGAAGTGATGGGCAACTCGCCCTATGGCGCCAGCACCATCGCCGGCGGCGACGGCTCCCGCCGGCCGAGCGCGGTCGAGCTGGACGGCGCCCGCTATCAGGGCCGCCATGTCGCCGAGATCGCGACCAAGCTGCACGGTTGATGACCCGTCACAAACGCTGAAGAAGAGGAGGGAGCCGTGGGCCTGCTGATCGACGGACAGTGGCACGACCAGTG
Source organism: Azospirillum sp. A1-3 (assembly GCF_023806445.1). Classification (NCBI taxonomy): domain Bacteria; kingdom Pseudomonadati; phylum Pseudomonadota; class Alphaproteobacteria; order Rhodospirillales; family Azospirillaceae; genus Azospirillum; species Azospirillum sp. A1-3. The sequence continues at coordinate 508,017 of NZ_JAMSLU010000004.1, read as the reverse complement.
GTACGACACCAAGAAGACCGGCGGCGCGTTCGTTCGGACGGAGGCGCAGTTCCGCGACCGGGTGTCGGCCGACGGCTCCACCCCCTACCCGGCGGAGGCCGGACGCTATCACCTGATGGTGTCGCTGGCCTGCCCCTGGGCGCACCGCACCCTGATCTTCCGCAAGCTGAAGCGGCTCGATGGGGTGATCGGCGTCAGCGTGGTCGATCCGCTGATGCTGTCGGACGGCTGGACCTTCGCCGAACCGGAACCGGTCACCGGCGCCCGCCGGCTGTACGAGGTCTATCTGAAGGCCAATCCGGGCTACAGCGGCCGGGTGACGGTTCCGGTGCTGTGGGACAAGAAGACCGGCAGCATCGTGAACAACGAGTCGGCGGAGATCATCCGCATGCTCAACCGCGAGTTCGACGCCTTCACCGACGTGCGCACCGACTTCTGCCCGCCGGACCTGCTGGAGGAGATCGACCGCGTCAACGCCTTCGTCTACGACGCCATCAACAACGGCGTCTACAAGGCCGGCTTCGCCACCTCCCAGGACAAGTACGAGGCCGCCTTCGACGCGCTGTTCGCCGCGTTGGACGGTATCGACGCCAAGCTGGCGACCCGGCGCTGGCTGGTCAGCAACCGCCTGACCGAGGCGGATTGGCGCCTGTTCACCACGCTGGTGCGCTTCGACGCCGTCTATGTCGGGCATTTCAAGTGCAACAAGCGGCGGATCGCCGACTATCCGCACCTGTCGGGCTATCTGCGCGACCTCTATCAGGTGCCGGGCGTGGCCGAGACGGTGAACTTCGACCACATCAAGCGCCATTACTACGGCAGCCACGCCACCATCAACCCCACCGGCATCGTGCCGAAGGGGCCGGAACTGGACCTCGACGCCCCGCACGGCCGTGGCGATCTGGGACCTGATCCTCTGGAATCGTAACGGATCGCGTCCCCGGCGGTTGTCGATAAGAGAACGACAACCGCATGAAGGGGATACGTCCGATGCGTACAGTCATCCTGGCGGCCGCGGCCGTCCTGGCCCTCTCGTCACCGGCGCTGGCCCAGAGCGGCCAATCCCAGAATGGGCAATCGCAGAATGGATGGGGCGGGGCACTCGACCAGCTGAACCGTGCGGTCAACCCAAACGCCTACCCGCAGGACCGCGACGGCCGCGCGGGCGACGAGCGCGACCTGAACCGCGACGTGAATCGGGATGGCCGCCGCTACGAAGGCTCCTCCGGCAACCGCCGCGGCAATGCCTACAGCGACTATTCCGACCGCGACCTGCGCAACCAGTATGAACGGTTGAGCGAGGAACAGCGCCAGATCCGGCAGAACCGCCGCGCCATCGAAGACGAGATGGACCGCCGCGGCATCAGTCGCTGAGCAGAGACTGCCGTCAGGGCTTGTAGCAGCGGGCCATGTCTTCCGGGTTGCCCATCGCCTCGCACTGGAAGCCGTTGGAGAATTTGAAGCGCAGCGGGCCGGTCTTGCGGACGCTGACCACCGGCTTCTTGCCCGCATCCTGGAATTCCACCCAGGCGGAGCTGTCGAAGCGGGTCTGCAGCCCGTTGCTCAGCTGCACGCGGCCCTGACGGTCCTTGATGACCTGGATCCCGGTGTTGAACAGCAGATTCGGTCCGTCGGGCTTCGCCGACAGGCCGTTGGTGCAGTTCACCCCCTCCGGCTTCACCGCCACGCATTCGTAGGGTTGCGGATTGCCGGCGGTGAGGACCATGGCATAGATGGCGATTTCCAGGACATTCATCGGCATGGGCGTGCACCAGCGGGAAGGCGACGGATCCTGTCCGTCTTACCGACCATCTGGTTACGAAAGAGATAATGTCGCGCCCGCGGTTGAATCTTGCGCACGATGCTCCGGCGGAGCGTTCTGCCGCAAGTCCACACCGACCGGTGCCTGGACTTGCGCGCCCGGGACCGGTAGAAGCGGTGGCAAAGGCAAATTGCTTGTTCAGCCACAGGGGGCGGGCGCAAACCCATGACGTTCCAACAGCGTTTGATCCTGCTGGTCACCGGTCTGGTGCTGCTGGCGATTGCGGCGGTCACCACGACGATGACCTGGACGACGCGCGCCGCCCTGACCGAGCGGATCGAGGCGGAGGCGCGGCTGACCGCCGGGCTGCTCGCGCGCGGGGCCGCCCAGGCCCGCGACATCCCGCAGGAGGTCGATGCCCTGCTGTCTGAACGGCTGCTGTCGGAAGCGACGCTGACCGCCCATCTGGTGGCGATGGCGGAAGCGGCGAAGCAGTCGCCGCGCGCCATCAACGACCGGCTGAAGCAGATCGCCGAAGCCGGCGGCCCGGACGAAATGTGGATCACCGACAACCGCGGCCGGGCCTATCTGCACAATCTCGCCGGTCCCGACCCGGTCTTCGGCCAGGATGCCAAGGGCGGGCCGCGCCACGGCGCTTATACCGGCCTGCTGAACCGCTCCCCCGCGTCGGTGGTTTCCGAACCGGCGATGGAGAACGGCCGGCTGATGAAGTTCGCCGGCGTGACCGGCGTCGACAAGCCGCGCATCGTCCAGGTCGGCACCGACGTGCGGCGCCTCGCCGACATCGTGCGCAACGCCGGCACCGACGGCCTGATAGACGGGCTGCTTGCCACCCGCGCGGTGGAGGGGGCATGGCTGCTCGACCGCGACGGGCGGGTGCTGGCCCGTGGGGCGGTGATGGGCGACGGGGCCGGCGGTCCGCTGTCGGACGCCGACATCTCGGCGGCGAAGGCGGCGGTGCCGGGCGGCGACGTGGCGGTCCGCGTGTCGGGCAACAGCATGCTGGCGCTGGCGCCGATCCGTTACGCCGGCCCCACCACCGCCGCGGGTTCGGCGGCGGGCGTGCCGACGGTCGCCGTCGTGCGGGTTCCCTATACGGAGCCGGGGGCGATGCTGAGCCGCCAGTTGAAGATCGGCGGTCTGGTCGGCGTCCTCGTGCTGGCGCTGGGCGTCTATGCCTGCGTGCGCTTCGCCCGCGACCAGATGGCGCCGGTGGAGCGGCTGAGCGAGGCGGTCAAGGCGGTGGAGGCCGGCCGCTTCAACCCCTTCACCCTGAACGAGGCCGCCGACCGTGACGACGAGTTCGGCCGGCTGTCGCGCGTCTTCCGCCGCATGGCGATGGAGGCGACCGCGCGCGAGGAGACGCTCGACGCCCAGCTGGTCATGCGCGGGGCGGAACTTGAGACCAAGACGGAGAAGCTTGCCGCCGCCGAACAACTGATCGAGGAGGAGCAGCGCGCCGCCCGCGACGTGCAGTCCAACCTGCTGCCCCGCCAGCTGCCGGTCGGCCGCGACAGCCAGTTCTACGGCATGCTGCTGCCCGGCCACACGGTCAGCGGCGACTTCTATGACGTGATCGAGCTGGACGAGCGCTACAGCCTGCTGGTCACCGCCGGCGTGTCCGGCGGCGGCGTGCCGGCGGCCTTCCTGATGCTGATGGTGCGCGGCGCCATCCGCGAAGCGGCCCGTCCCGGCGTCGGCCCGGCGGCGATCCTGACCCATGCGAACGAGCGGCTGTGCGGCGAAAGCCCCTTCAACGGCTTCGCTTCCGTCTTCGTCGCCGTCTATGACCGTGTCGCCGGCACGCTGGTCCATGCCGCCGCCGGCCATCGCGGCGCCTGCCGCATCACCGCCGACGGCGGGGTGGAGTTCCTGACCGCCACCGGCGGTCCGGCGCTGGGCGTCCGCCGCGGCGCGCCCTATGCCGAAGCTGTGGTGACGCTGAACCAGGACGAAACGCTGTTCCTGTGCACCGACGGCGTGCTGCGCTCCATCGACGGCCAGCGCGAACCCTTCGGCGAGGAGCGCCTCGCCGCCGCCCTGGCCCACAGCCGCGGCGTGTCCGCCCGCGACCGCACCGAACTGGTGCTGCGCAGCGTGCAGTCCCATGTGGGAGCGGACGGCCTGATCGCCGGCGATCTGGTCTGCCTGGTCATGCGCCGCCTGCTGCCGGTGACGGAGGCGGCGGAGGCCGTTTGAGCGGGCGAGAGCCCGCTACCTACCGCTTCTCCCGCGCCCGCGACGCCGTTTCCCGTTCCAGCCTCTCGCGCAGGAATGCCAGCACCGCGGCCTCTTCGCCACTCAGCCCCGCCAATTCGTTGCGCAACTCCGCCTCGACCTCGCGCTTCAGCGACTCCAGCAGGTCGCCTTCCAGATAGGCGTCCAGCACCTCGGGGTGGACGTAGCTCTTGCGGCAGACGCTGGGGGTGTTGCCCAGGCGGGTGGCGACCTGCTCGATGGCGCGGGTGACGTTGCGCTTGGCGGCGCTGGCGCTGTCGAAGCTCTCGAACTCGCGCAGAGCCATGGCGGCCAGCACCGTGCCGGCCCAGGTGCGGAAGTCCTTGGCGGTGAAATCGGCGCCGGTCGCCTCGCGCAGATAGGCGTTGACGTCGCCGGAGGTCACCGCGTGGCGCTGGCCGTCGGCATCGAGATACTGAAACAGCTCGTCGCCCGGCACGTCGCGGCAGGCACCAACGACGCGCGCCAGCCGGCGGTCGCGCAGCGAGACGTTCCATTCCTTGCCCGACTTGCCTTTGAAGGAAAAGCGGACCTCCGACCCTTCGATCTCAGTGTGGCCGTCGCGCAGCGTGGTCAGGCCATAGCTCTTGTTCTCGCGGGCATAGCTCTCGTTGCCGACGCGGATCAGCGTGGTTTCCAGCAGGCGGACCACGGCGGCCAGCACCTTCTCCCGCGGAAGGCCGCGATGGCCGAGGTCGGCGTTCACCCGCTCGCGCAGGTGCGGCAGGGCGCGGCAGAAATCCAGCATGCGGCCGAACTTTGTGCCCTCGCGCAATTCGGTCCAGCGGCGGTGGTAGCGGTACTGCTTGCGCCCCTTGGCGTCGCGGCCGGTCGCCTGCAGATGGCCGTCGGGATCGGGGCAGATCCAGACGTCGCGGTAGGCTGGCGGGATCGCCAGCTTCCGGATGCGCGCCAGCGTGTCCTCCTCCGTCACCTGCGCCCCATCGGGCCAGAGAAAGCGGAAGCCCTTGCCGTAGCGCCGCCGCCGGATGCCGGGCATCTCGTCGGAGCTGTAGGTCAGCCCGGCGCAGGCGGCTTCCTGCTCGGGCGAGGGGGTGTCCGCGTCGGACGGGGCCGCATCGGGTGGGGGGAGGGTGCTGTCCATACGGCCAACAACGGCCGGCGCGGTGTTTGGTTGCCTTTACCCCCTTCGGAGAGGGTTTCTTCGCAGTTGCAAAAACCCTATCCTGGATCGGCAAAATTCCGGCCCACCCCGGCCAAAAAACCCGAACGGAGCGCCTGAGCATGGACCGCAAGCCGGACGAGACGACGTTGACCGCCCATCTGCCGAACCTGGAAATCCAGATCCGCCACCGCGAGGCCGGCGACGACGGCGCGGAGGTGATCGCCATCCAGTTCCGCGCCACCCCGTCCTTCGATGCCGTGGCCAAGCTGCTCGCCCCCAGCCTGATGACCCCGCTGCTGCTGGCCGGCCCCCTCGGTGGCAAGCCGGCCGCCGACCCGATGGCGGCGGCGGCCGGCATGGCCGAGCTGTGGATGGCGCCGATGCGGCTGTGGGGTGAGATGGTGCGGCAGGCCTGGGCGCCCTGGGTTCGGATGGGGCAGCGCCGTTAAGTCAGGGCCGTCAGGTCACGGCCACTTCACTTCCGGCGGGAGGCTCATCAGGATCGCCTCGGTGTTGCCGCCGGTCTTCAGGCCGAAGGTGGTGCCGCGGTCGTAAAGCAGGTTGAACTCGACGTACCGGCCGCGGCGGACCAGCTGGTGCTCGCGCTGCTCGGCGGTCCAGGGCCGGTTCATGTGCCGGCGGACCAGGGCGACGTAGGTGTCGAGGAAGGCGGTGCCGACGTCGCGTGTGAAGGCGAAGTCGGCCTCCCAGTCGCCCGACTCGAGATTGTCGAAGAAGATGCCGCCGACGCCGCGCGCCTCGTCCCGGTGGGGCAGGTAGAAATAGCGGTCGCACCACTCCTTGTAGCGCGGATAATAGTCCGGGTCGTGGCGGTCGCAGGCGGCGCGCAGACCGGCATGGAAATCGGCGGTATCCCGGTCGTCCGGGATCATCGGCGTCAGGTCGGCGCCGCCGCCGAACCAGCCCTTGGTCGTCACGATGTGGCGTGTGTTCATGTGCGTCGCCGGCACCAGCGGCGAGCGCATGTGCGCCACCAGACTGATCCCCGATGCCCAGAACGCGCCGGTCTCGGCCGCACCGGGGATGTTGGCGCGGAATTCCGGGCTGAAGGTGCCGTGAACGGTCGAGATGTTGACCCCGACCTTCTCGAACACCCGGCCCTTCATCACCGACATGGTGCCGCCGCCGCCCTCGCCGCCTCCATGATCCGGCCGAGCCCAGCTCTTGCGCTCGAACCGGCCGGGGGGCAGGTCGGCATGGGTGCCGGTCAGCTCGTCCTCCAGCATCTCGAAGGCGGCGCAGATGCGGTCGCGCAGCTCCTGGAACCAGGCGGCGGCGCGGGCCTTGCGGTCTTCGACGGTGCTGGGGTCGGCTGTCATGGCGTTTCCGGCTGTGCAGAGAGGGTCTGGAGACCTGCGGCGGCAGTCTGCCGCAAGGCCTCACCCAACACCATCGCGGCGCTGACCGCAACGTTCAAGGAGCGGGCGGGCGGCACCATCGGGATCACCAGCCGGGCGTCGGCGGCGTCATGCACCTCGTCGGGCACTCCGGCGCTCTCGCGGCCGACCAGGATGCGGTCGCCGGGGGCGAAGCGGAAATCGGTGTAGGGAATCGCCGCCCGCGTGGTCAGCAGCACCAGCCGCCCGGCCTGCGGCGCCGCGCGGTATGCGGACCACGAGCTGTGCCGTACCCAGTCCAGATGGTCCAGATAGTCCATCCCGGCGCGCCGCAACCGGCGGTCATCCAGCACGAAGCCGCAGGGTTCGATCAGGTCGAGCGCGACGCCGAGCCCCGCCGCGAGTCGCATCAGGGTCCCCGCATTCTGCGGAATGTCGGGTTCGAACAGCACAAGGCGCAACGCGGGCCTTGCTTCGAAGTGTTTGTTTTGCATACAAATGTTCTTGCCCTTCGCACACGCGACAAATTGTCCCCCGGCCAAGGACTTTTCAAGATGTCGACGCGACGGTATACCGCAGGTCTGAATCCGGAGATACCCACTCCGGACGGACGCGGCATGCCTGAGGATTTTCCTTCCGGCGGGCGGGCTAACCGCGTCTTGCAGTATTACGGTCCATCGGTCGTCCGGCGCGGGCAAAGGGCGTCGGGCATGCCTTGAGGAGAAACAGGCTTATGGCTCAGACCACGCATCCGCCCGGGACGGGTGGCCACGCGGCCTCCGGCGGCGAGGGGGGTTCCCGCCGCGATTTTCTGTATCTTGCCACCGGTGCGGTCGGCGTCGTCGGGGCGGCCTCGGCGGCTTGGCCCTTCATCGACAGCCTGAACCCGGCAGCCGACACCCTGGCGCTCGCCTCCATCGACGTCGATCTGGCCCCCGTGGCCGTCGGCCAGGCGATCACGGTCACCTGGCGCGGAAAGCCTGTCTTTGTCCGCCACCGCACCGCCGAAGAGATCGAGTCCGCCAAGGAAGTCAATCTGAACGACCTGCGCGACCCGGTTGCCGACGATGCCCGCGTGAAGAAGCCGGAATGGCTGATCGTCATCGGCATCTGCACGCATCTGGGCTGTGTGCCGCTCGGGCAGAAGGTCACCGATCCGCGCGGCGACTATGGTGGGTGGTTCTGCCCCTGCCACGGCTCGCACTACGACACCGCTGGGCGCATCCGCAAGGGCCCGGCCCCCGCCAACCTTGTCCTTCCGACGTACGCCTTCACCGGCGATACCAAGATCCGGCTCGGTTAAGCGGCCCAACGGTTCTGGAGACCCCGAGATGGCTCAGGTTCAAGCCACCAAGTTCAAGAATCCGGTCGTGAACTGGATCGACAGCCGCCTGCCGATCTTCACGATGCTGGATCACGAGTACAACCACTACCCGATGCCGCGGAACGTCAACTATCTGTGGGCGTTCGGTGCCATTGCCGGCATCATGCTGGTCATCATGATCGCCAGCGGCCTGTTCCTGGCGATGCAGTACTCGTCGCACACCTCGCTGGCCTTCACTTCGGTCGAGCGCATCATGCGCGACGTGAATTACGGCTGGCTGCTGCGCTATGTGCACGCCAACGGCGCGTCGATGTTCTTCATCGCCGTCTACATCCACATGTTCCGCGGCATGTATTACGGCTCCTACAAGGCGCCGCGCGAAATCCTGTGGATCCTGGGCGTCATCATCTTCCTCGTCATGATGGGCACCGCCTTCATGGGCTATGTGCTGCCCTGGGGCCAGATGAGCTTCTGGGGCGCCACCGTCATCACGAACCTGTTCTCCGCCTTCCCGATCGTCGGCGATCCCATCGTCACGCTGCTGTGGGGCGGTTTCTCGGTCGATAACCCGACGCTGAACCGCTTCTTCGCGCTGCATTTCCTGCTGCCCTTCGTCCTGCTGGGTCTGGTGATCCTGCACACGGCGGCGCTGCATGTCTGCGGTTCGAACAACCCGCTCGGCATCGAACCCAAGGGTCCGCAGGACACCGTCCCGTTCAACCCGTACGTGACGGTCAAGGACGGCTTCGCCGTGGTGATCTTCCTGATCATCTACGCGGTGTTCGTGTTCTTCATGCCGAACTACATGGGCCATCCGGACAACTACATTCCGGCCAACCCGCTGGTGACCCCGGCGCACATCGTGCCGGAATGGTACTTCTTGCCCTTCTACGCCATGCTGCGCGCGATCCCGGACAAGCTGGGCGGCGTGCTGGCGATGTTCGGCTCGATCGCGCTGCTGGCCTTCCTGCCGTGGCTCGACCGTTCCAAGATCCGCAGCTGCAAGTTCCGCCCGGTCTACCGCCAGTTCTTCTGGATCCTGGCGATCGACGCCCTGATCCTGGGCTATGCCGGTTCGCAGCCGGCCGAGGGCTCCTGGCTGCTGATCGCGCGTATCGGCACCGCCTACTACTTCTTCCACTTCCTGATTCTGCTGCCGTTGCTGGGCAAGCTGGAGCGTACGCCTCCGCTTCCCACCAGCATCTCCGAGTCCGTTCTGAAGGGCGGTGGTGGCATCGCCGCCGGCGCCCATGCCAAGCCGATGGAGAAGGCCTGATGCGCGCGTTGAAGACTGCAATCCTTTCGGCGGCGCTGGCGCTCGGCATCGCCGGGGCCGCGCAGGCTGCCGAAGGCATACACATCCCCAAGCAGAGCTGGCCGCATTCCGGCATCTTCGGCACCATCGACAAGGCGGCGGCGCAGCGCGGCTTCCAGATCTACAAGGAAGTCTGCTCGGCCTGCCACTCCATGAATCTGGTGCCGATCCGCACGCTGGCCGGCATCGGCTTCAAGGAAGACGAGCTGAAGGCGCTCGCCGCCGGCTATGAGGTGCAGGCCGGCCCGAACGATGCGGGTGAGATGTTCATGCGTCCGGGCACCCCGGCCGACCATTTCCCGGCTCCGTTCCCGAACGACCAGGCCGCCCGCGTGGCGAACAACGGCGCGCTGCCGCCGGACCTGTCGCTGATGGCCAAGGCCCGTGTGGGTGGCGAGGATTACGTCTACGCCTTCCTGACCGGCTTCGAGGAGCCGCCGGCCGACGTCCATCTGATGGACGGCATGAACTACAACAAGGTGTTCCCCGGCCATCAGGTCGGCATGCCGAACATCCTGCAGCCCGACGGCGTCACCTTCGCCGACGGCACCAAGGCGACGGTGGAGCAGCAGGCGCACGACGTGGCGACCTTCCTGACCTTCGCCGCGGAACCGCACCTGGATGCCCGCAAGCAGATGGGCGTCAAGGTCATCCTGTTCCTGCTGGTGCTGGCCGGCCTGATGTATGCCGCCAAGCGCAAGCTGTGGAGCACGCTGCACTGAGCCTGACGGTTCGGTGAGGTGATGTGAGACCTGGACAGGGCGCCCCGTTGGGCGCCCTGTTCCTGTTTGGGGGTATAAGCTCTTCGGGCGTCAGACGCAGGGGTGGAGAGAACGATGGTGGACACGCTGATCGACGAGATCGTCGATTTCTGGTTCGACGAGGCGATGAAGCCCTATTGGTTCCGCAAATCGGCCAGCTTCGACCGGGCGGTCGCCGATACGCTGGGCCCGCATTACGAGGCCGCGGCGCGCGGCGCATACGATCATTGGATGGAGGATGTCGACGGTTGCATCGCGCTGTGCGTGCTGCTGGATCAGGTGCCGCGCAACATGTTCCGCAACGATCCGCGCGCCTTCGCCACCGACGGCAAGGCGCGGGGCGTCAGCGACCATGCCGTCGCCAACGGCTTCGACCTGGAATGCACGACCGACGAGCGGATCTTCCTCTACCTGCCCTTCGAGCATCACGAGGACATGGCGAGCCAGGACCGCTCCGTCGCCCTGTTCGCCGAGCGGGTGGGCGACGAGACGACGGTACGCTATGCCCGGCGGCACCGCGAGATCATCCAGCACTTCGGCCGCTTCCCCCACCGCAACGCCATCCTCGGCCGTGCCAGCACGCCCGAAGAGGAAGCCTTCCTGACGGAGCCGGACTCGTCCTTCTGATGAGGACGGTTCCTCAGGCCGGTGGTGGCGCCAGCCAGCGTTCCAGGGCGCCCAGCAGGTCGGCGCGCCGCACCGGCTTGGTCAGATAGTCGTTCATCCCGGCGGACAGGCAGCGGATGCGGTCTTCCGGCTGGGCGTTGGCGGTGACGGCGATGATCGGGATGCGGCCCCGCCCGTCGCCCAGCCGGCGGATGGTGGCGGTCGCCGTCACCCCGTCCATGTCGGGCATGGCGACATCCATCAGCACCGCTTCGGGCGGAACCGGCGCCTGGGCGACGGCCTCCACCGCTTCCGCTCCGCCATTGGCGGTTTCGACCGAGAATCCCGCTTTGGCGAGCAGCCCGGCGACCACCATGCGGTTGGTGGCGCTGTCGTCCACCACCAGCAGCCGGCCGCCGCGTGCGCGTGCCCAGCTCATCAGCCGCTCGGCGTCGGTGGTGCGGGAGGGCAGGGCGACCGGCATGTCCAGCACCGCCCGCCGCATCCCGTCGGCATGGTGTTCCACCGTCATCTGGGCGCCCAGCGCCGCCAGCAGGCGCCGGGCGAGTTCCTGGCCGAAGCCGGTCTCGCCATGGCTGTCGAAGCATCCGCTCAGCTCGGCCCGTAGGGTGACGCGCTCATCCCCCGCCGGCAGGGCCGACAGGCGGACATCCAGCCGGCCGGGGCCGGCATTGGCGATGGCGCTGGCGGCCAGCGCGTTGCACAGCGCGCCTGCGGTTTCCGCATCGCCCACCAGCCGCGGCGGCATGCCGCTCAGCACGCTCACGTCCAGGGCGATGCCGCGTCCCTGGGCCAGGGCCGCGGTCGATACCGACAGCATGCGGGCCAGCGCTTCGGGTGCGAAGGCCGTCCCCCGCCGGTTGGGGGCGTGATGCAGATTGTCACCGTCCATGGCCCGCCATTGGCAAAATGCGACGCAGCTTGCAGCGATCGGGCCGGAAAACGACCGAGGTCAGCGCTCCGGCCGATCTTGCGACCCATTCTCAGCAAGTTACGGGCCAGCGGAGCATCATTTAGCAAGCCCTGATCCAGGAAGCGCGTTATCCTGCCGCGAAATACCTGGGTAGGCAGGCCGACGCCGGAGAAGTGGCTCTATGGCAGAATCGATGTCCGGGCGACCGTTGGGCCGACTGCGGCACCTCCTGGCGGCGCTTGCGGTTCCGGTACAGCTGCTGGTCAGTGTGGCGGCGCATGGCGGCGAGGCGATTCCCTATTGCACCGATCCGGACTGGCCGCCCTACGAATCGATCACCGCCGACGGAAAGCACCAGGGAATCGCCGCGGACCTGCTGTCCCTGGTTTCGCAACGCTCCGGGGTGGAACTGCGTGTCCTGCCGACCCGTGATTGGGAGGAAAGCATGGCGGCGGCGCGTGACGGGCGTTGCCGCTTCCTCAGCTTTCTGAATCGCACGCCGACGCGCGAGGAGTGGCTGGCCTTCACCGAACCGCTGTTCGTCGATCCCAATGTGCTGGTGACGCGGGAGGGTCACGACTATGTCGCCGATCTCGCCGGGCTCAGCGGCGAGACGATGGTGCTTCCCAAGGGCACGTCGATCGAAGAGAGGGTGCGGCGCGATTTCCCCAACCTCCGCATCGTCCTGGTCGACACCGAGGCCGAGGCATTTGCCATGGTTTCCCGCGGCAAGGCCGACATGACGCTGAGATCGCTGACGGTCGCCGTCTACACCATCAAGACGGCCGGCTGGTTCAACCTGAAGGTTGCGGGCCATCTGCCGGGTTATGAGAATCTGCTGCGGATCGGCGTGCGCCGGGACGAGCCGGAACTTCTGGCCACCCTCGACCGCGGGGTTCGGACGATCTCGACCGCGGAGCGTACCGTCATCGCCAATCGGCATGTCGCCATTCAGGTCCAGTCGCCGCTCGATCCGTGGACGCTGGCGAAGCTGTTGGCCATTCCGGCGGCGGTCATTTTGACCAGCCTGTTCTGGATCGTCAAGCTGATGCGGGTGAACGAGCGGCTGCGGGTGCAGTCGCGCACCGACGTATTGACCGGCCTTGCCAACCGCAGCCACCTGAACGACGTCTGCCGTTCGGAAATGGAGCGGGCTGTCCGCTATGGCAGGCCGATGTCGATCATCCTCATCGATCTGGACCATTTCAAGCAGGTCAACGACCGCTACGGCCATGTTTTCGGCGATCAGGTCCTGGTCGAATTCGCCGGTCTGGCCCGCGACGCGCTGCGGTCGACCGACACGGTCGGCCGCTGGGGTGGCGAGGAATTCCTGATCCTCTGCCCGGAGACCAGCCTGGAAGCCGCGTTTGCGCTTGCCGAGCGGTTGCGGCGGACCATGCGCGCCTATGGCTTCCCCAACGGCCACCGGCAGACCGGCAGTTTCGGCGTCGCCGGCTTCCGGGACGGCGACGGCATCGACCGCCTGCTGATCCGCGCCGACAATGCGCTGTACCGGGCCAAGGGCGAAGGGCGTGACCGGGTCGTTCTCGACCGGGGTGACGATGGCGACGGGGGCGAGGCGGTCCCGACCGGCGCGAAGGTCAGCCGGACCGTGTGTCCGGCGGGTTGAACAGATAGGGCACGAAGCTGCGGTGATGCTCGTTCACCCGCAATTCGCTGCCGATCGGCGGGAAGGCGCGCTGCTGGCAATCGGTGCGCTCGCACAGGCGGCAGTTCACGCCGATCGGCACCGCCGCCTTCATGTCGGTGATGTCGATGCCGGCGGCATAGACCAACTCCGGCGCGTGGCTTGCCTCGCAGCCCAGCCCGACGGCGAACTGGCGTGACGGCTTCAGATAGGCGCCGCCGCGCTTGGTCACCGTGCGGGCGATGCTGATATAGGCGGTGCGGTCGGGCATCTGGGCGAACTGCACCAGGATCTTGCCGGGCTGGGCGAAGGCCTCGTGCACGTTCCACAACGGGCAGGCGCCGCCGAAGCGGGCGAAGTGGAAGCGGGTCGCCGAATGGCGCTTGGTGATGTTGCCGGCCATGTCGACCCGCACGAAATAGAAGGGCAGGCCGCGTGCCCCCGGCCGCTGCAGGGTGGACAGCCGGTGGCAGACCTGCTCGAAACTGGCGGAGAAGCGGCTTTGCAGTTGCTCCACATCGTGGCGCAAGGCGCGGGCCTGCGCCGCGAAGGCGCGGTAGGGCAGAACCAGCGCCCCGGCGAAGTAATTCGCGAGCCCGACCCGGCAGATCGACCGCGCGTCCTCGCTGGAGAATTTCGCCTGATCCACCAGCTCGTCGATCTGGTCGCCGAACTCCAGCTGCGCGATCTGGTTTGCCATATGGAAGGCGCGGCTGGAGCTGGTCAGCAAGGCCGACAGCCGCAGCGTCCCGGTGGTGGCGTCGTAGCTGCGCATGGCGGTTTCGCCGGCCTCGTCGGCGACGATCTTCACCCGCACGTCGTGGCGGCGCTTCAGATAGGCGGCCAGCTCGTTCAGCAGCGATCCGGAATGGATCTTCTCGCTATCCCACAGCCGTTCCGCCGCCTCGTCCAGCGGGCCGATGTAATTGTTGCAATAGTGGAAATAGTCCCGCACCTCTTCATACGGAAATTGTGGCCCGGCGAAGTTGTCGCCCTCTTGACTGCTGGGTTCGCGGTTGGACAGGCTGTCGGCCAGCGACTGCACCCGCTCATGCAGCTTCTGATAGGCCTGATGCAGGCTGAGCACCCGGCGGGCCAGTTCCGGGCTGGAGCCCACCACGCTGCGCAACTCGCCCGCGGTCAGCGGCGCGCCGACGAACAGCGGATCGGCCAGCGCCTCGCGCAGGTCGGAGACCAGCCGACTGTCTTCATCCTCCAGGAAGGCGGACAGTTCCAGCTCGAAGATGGCGGCGATCCGCATCAGCACCGGCAGGGTCAGCGGGCGCTGGTTGTTCTCCAACTGGTTGAGATAGCTGGGCGAAAGCTCCAGAGTCTTGGCCAGCGAGGCCTGGGTCAGGCCGCGCTGTTCGCGCAGGCGGCGCAGCTTGTAGCCAAGGAATAGCTTCTTTTGCATGCGTATAAAATCCCGCCCCGGCGACGGCCTTGGAAATCCGCCGTTCTTCGCAATCTTAGCAAGCGCAAAGCCGCAATTGCAAAGGGCTTCGCAACTTCGCACCTTTTTGCGAAGAGGCTGTTTGAAGCGCTGCGAAGTTTGTGAATAATCCGCGGCGTTCCGGTGAATGATTGCGTCGCTTGCCGCCGGAGCGGGGACCGTCACTGCGACGCCAAGGATTGGAAACGCCCGATGCAAGACATTCTGGCCAAGTTGGAGTCCAAGCGCGCCGCCGCGCGGCTGGGCGGCGGTGAGAAGCGCATCGCCGGCCAGCACGCCAAAGGCAAGCTGACCGCGCGCGAGCGGATCGAGCTGTTCCTCGACGAAGGATCGTTCGAGGAGTTCGACATGTTCGTCGAACATCGCTGCATCGACTTCGGCATGGAAAACCAGAAGGTCCCCGGCGACGGCGTGGTCACCGGCCACGGCACCGTCAACGGCCGCCTCGTCTTCGTCTTCAGCCAGGACTTCACGGTCTTCGGCGGCGCGCTGTCGGAAGCGCATGCCGAGAAGATTTGCAAGATCATGGACCAGGCGCTGAAGGTCGGCGCGCCGGTCATCGGCCTGAACGATTCGGGCGGCGCCCGCATCCAGGAGGGTGTCGCCTCGCTCGGCGGCTATGCCGAGGTGTTCCAGCGCAACGTCGATGCGTCGGGCGTCATCCCGCAGATTTCCCTCATCATGGGGCCGTGCGCCGGCGGTGCGGTGTACTCGCCGGCCATGACCGACTTCATCTTCATGGTGAAGGACAGCTCCTACATGTTCGTCACCGGGCCGGACGTGGTGAAGACCGTCACCCACGAGGTCGTGACCGCGGAAGAGCTGGGCGGCGCCGTCACCCACTCCACCAAGTCGGGCGTGGCCGATCTGGCCTTCGAGAACGATGTCGAAGCGCTGCTGCAGCTGCGCCGCTTCGTCGATTTCCTGCCGTCCTCCAACCGGGAGAAGGCGCCGGTCCGCCCCTGCAGCGACCCGCTCGACCGCGAGGACTTCTCGCTCGACACGCTGGTGCCGGAGAACCCGAACAAGCCCTACGACATGAAGGAGCTGATCCTCAAGATCGTGGACGAGGGCGATTTCTTCGAACTCCAGCCGGAATACGCCAAGAACATCCTCATCGGCTTCGCCCGCATGAACGGCTCCACGGTCGGCATCGTCGCCAACCAGCCGATGGTTCTGGCCGGCTGCCTGGACATCGACAGCTCCAAGAAGGCCGCGCGCTTCGTCCGCTTCTGCGACGCCTTCGAAATCCCGATCCTGACCCTGGTCGACGTCCCCGGCTTCATGCCCGGCACGTCGCAGGAGTACGGCGGCATCATCAAGCACGGCGCCAAGCTGCTGTACGCGTACGCCGAGGCCACCGTGCCGAAGGTGACCGTCATCACCCGCAAGGCGTACGGCGGCGCGTACGACGTGATGTCGTCCAAGCATCTGCGCGGCGACCTGAACTATGCGTGGCCGTCGGCTGAAATCGCGGTGATGGGTGCCAAGGGCGCGGTGGAGATCATCTTCCGCAGCGACATCGGCGACGCCGAGAAGATCGAAGCGCGTACGGAAGAGTACAAGCAGAAGTTCGCCAACCCCTTCGTCGCCGCCTCGCGCGGTTACATCGACGACGTCATCATGCCGCACGGCACCCGCCGCCGCATCACGAAGGCGCTGTCCATGCTCAAGAACAAGCAGCTCCAGAACCCCTGGCGCAAGCACGACAACATTCCGCTGTGAGGGCCGGCAGCATGTTCGAGAAGATCCTCATCGCCAACCGTGGCGAGATCGCCTGCCGCGTCATCCGCACGGCACGCCGCATGGGCATCAAGACCGTCGCGGTCTATTCCGACGCCGACAAGAACGCCCTGCATGTCGAGATGGCCGACGAGGCCGTCCATATCGGCGCCGCCCCGTCGGCGCAGAGCTATCTGCTGGTCGACCGCATCGTCGATGCCTGCAAGAAGACCGGCGCCCAGGCCGTCCATCCCGGCTATGGCTTCCTGTCGGAGAAGCGCGAGTTCCAGGAGGCTCTGGCCGCCGCCGGCATCGCCTTCATCGGTCCGGACGCCCACGCCATCCAGGCCATGGGCGACAAGATCGAGTCGAAGAAGCTGGCCAAGGCGGCCGGCGTCTCCACCGTCCCCGGCTATCTCGGCGTCATCGCCGACGACAGCGAGGCGGTGACCATCGCCCGCGACATCGGCTATCCGGTGATGATCAAGGCCTCGGCCGGCGGCGGCGGCAAGGGCATGCGCGTCGCCTGGAACGACGAGGAGGCGCGCGAGGGCTTCCGCTCGGCCCAGAACGAGGCGCGCTCCAGCTTCGCCGACGACCGTGTGTTCGTCGAGAAGTACATCCAGCAGCCGCGCCACATCGAAATCCAGGTTCTGGCCGACGGGCAGGGCACCTGCCTGTATCTGGGCGAGCGTGAATGCTCGATCCAGCGCCGCCACCAGAAGGTCATCGAAGAGGCGCCGTCGCCGTTCCTCGACGCCGCCACCCGCAAGGCGATGGGCGAGCAGGCGGTGGCCCTGGCCAACGCGGTGCAGTACAAGTCGGCCGGCACTGTCGAGTTCATCGTCGACGCCGAGCGCAACTTCTACTTCCTGGAGATGAACACCCGTCTTCAGGTCGAACACCCGGTCACCGAGCTGATCACCGGCCTCGACCTCGTCGAGCAGATGATCCGCGTCGCCTACGGCGAGAAGCTGTCGATCACCCAGGATGATGTGAAGCTGACCGGCTGGGCGGTCGAGGCGCGCGTCTATGCCGAGGATCCCTTCCGCAACTTCCTGCCCTCCACCGGCCGCCTGACCCATTACCAGCCGCCGGCCGCCGATCCGCATGTCCGCGTCGACACCGGCGTGTTCGAGGGCGGCGAGATCTCGATGTATTACGATCCGATGATCGCCAAGCTCTGCACCTGGGGATCGACGCGCGACGCGGCGATCGCCGGCATGCGCGAGGCGCTGGACCAGTATTACATCCGCGGCGTCAGCCACAACATCCCGTTCCTGGCCTCGCTGATGGCGAACCAGCGCTTCGTCGACGGGCGGCTGACCACCAACTTCATCGCCGAGGAATATCCGAACGGCTTCCACGCCTCCGACCTGCCGCCGGAAGACCCGGCGGTGCTGATCGCGGTGGCGGCGGTGATCCACCGCAGCCTGAACGACCGCGACATCCAGATCTCCGGCAAGCTGCCCGGCAGCAAGGTGACGGTGCGCGACGACTGGGTGGTGGTGCTGGACGGCACGCAGCATCCGGTGCATCTGCACCCGGCCGACGGCAGCCCGCAGCGCATCGGCTACGCCGTCGACATCGACGGCAAGCACCACACGGTGTGGAGCGACTGGCAGATCGGCGAGCCGCTGTTCCGCGGCACGGTGAACGGCGAGCATGTCTGCGTGCAGATCGACCGCGTCGGCGTCGGTTATCGCCTGCACCACAGCGGCTCGCAGGCGATCGTCAAGGTGCTGACCCCGAAGGCGGCCAAGCTGGACGCGCTGATGCCGGTCAAGGCGCCGCCGGACATGTCGAAGTTCCTGCTGTCGCCGATGCCGGGCCTGCTGGTGTCGCTGGCGGTGTCGGAAGGCCAGGAGGTCAAGGCCGGCGAGGTGCTGGCCGTGGTCGAGGCCATGAAGATGGAAAACATTCTGCGCGCCGCGCAGGACGGAACGGTCGCGAAAATCCACGCAGCCCCGGGCAGCAGCCTGGCGGTCGATCAGAAGATCGTGGAATTCGCGTAACCGTATAATAAGAAGAACAGTACCGAGAGGAAGCGTACCCCCTTGCCCCTCTTCCAATGGTCCATGGGACCGTTGGAAGGGGGTGCATCGGGAGGAAACGCACTGATACCCTACCAGCGCCATAAGAAGCCATCAGGAGGCGTCGATGACCGAGTTCCCGAAGAAGACCCTTGCCGATTGGGACAAGCTGGCGGCCAAGGATCTCGGCGCCGACGGCGACCTTTCCAAGCTGACCTGGAAGACTCCGGAAGGGCTGGACGTCAAGGCGCTCTACACCGCCGCCGACCTGGAAGGGATGGAGCTGGACACGCTGCCCGGCTTCCCGCCCTTCACCCGCGGCCCGCGCGCCACGATGTACGCGGTGAAGCCCTGGACCATCCGGCAATATGCCGGCTTCTCCACCGCGGAGGAGTCGAACGCCTTCTACAAGGCCAACCTCAAGGCCGGCCAGATGGGCCTGTCGGTGGCCTTCGACCTCGCCACCCACCGCGGCTATGACAGCGACCATCCGCGCGTCGTCGGCGACGTCGGCAAGGCCGGCGTGGCGATCGACAGCGTCGAGGACATGAAGGTTCTCTTCGCCGACATCCCGCTCGACAAGATGTCGGTGTCGATGACGATGAACGGCGCGGTGCTGCCGATCCTGGCCGGCTACATCGTCGCGGCGGAAGAGCAGGGCGTCAGCCAGGACAAGCTGAGCGGGACCATCCAGAACGACATCCTCAAGGAGTTCATGGTCCGCAACACCTACATCTACCCGCCCGAACCCTCGATGCGGATCATCGCCGACATCATCGAGTACACCTCCCAGCACATGCCGAAGTTCAACTCGATCTCGATCTCCGGCTATCACATGCAGGAGGCCGGGGCGACGGCGGTGCAGGAGCTGGCCTTCACCATCGCCGACGGCCTCGAATATGTCCGCGCCGCGATGTCCAAGGGGCTGCCGGTCGACAAGTTCGCGCCGCGCCTGTCCTTCTTCTTCTCCATCGGCATGAATTTCTTCATGGAGATCGCCAAGCTGCGCGCCGCGCGCCTGCTGTGGTCCTCCCTGATGCAGGAGAAGTTCCAGCCGAAGGATACGCGCTCGCTGGCGTTGCGCACCCACTGCCAGACCTCCGGTGTCTCGCTGACCGAGCAGGACCCCTACAACAACGTCATCCGCACCACCATCGAGGCGATGGCCGCGGTGCTGGGCGGCACCCAGTCGCTGCACACCAACGCCTTCGACGAGGCGCTGGGCCTGCCGACCAAATTCTCCGCCCGCATTGCCCGCAACACCCAGCTGATCATCGCCGAGGAAGCCGGTGTCACCAAGGTGGTCGACCCGCTCGGCGGCTCCTACTACATCGAGCATCTGACCCACAGCCTCGCCAACGCCGCGCTGGAGCTGATCGGCCGCGTCGAGGAGATGGGCGGCATGACCAAGGCGGTCGAGAGCGGCATGCCCAAGCTGCTGATCGAGGAGGCCGCCGCCCGCCGTCAGGCCGCCATCGACCGCGGCGAAGAGGTGATCGTCGGCGTCAACAAGTACCGGCCGGAGAATCCCGAGGGGGTGGACGTGCTGGACATCGACAACACTGCCGTCCGCGAGGCGCAGATCGCCCGCCTGAAGCAGATCCGCGCCAGCCGCGACGAGGCCAAGTGCCAGGAGGCTCTGGCAGCATTGACCAAGGCCGCCACCGAGAAGACCGGCAACCTGCTGGCCCTGTCGGTCGAGGCGACCCGCGCCCGCGCCACCGTCGGCGAAATCTCCGACGCGCTGGAAAAGGCCTTCACCCGCCATGTCGCCGTCATCCGCTCGGTGTCGGGCGTTTATGGTTCGGCCTATGAGGGCGACGAGGGCTTCAAGAAGATCCAGGAGGAAGTCGCGTCCTTCGCCGCCGACGAAGGTCGCCGGCCGCGCATCCTGGTGGTGAAGATGGGCCAGGACGGCCACGACCGTGGCGCCAAGGTGATCGCCACCAGCTTCGCCGACATCGGCTTCGACGTCGACATCGGCCCGCTGTTCCAGACCCCGGACGAGGCCGCGCGGCAGGCGGTGGAGAACGACGTCCACGTCATCGGCGTGTCGTCCCAGGCCGCCGGGCACAAGACGCTGGTGCCGCAACTGATCGAGGAACTGCGCAAGCAGGGTGCCGGCGACATCCTGGTGGTGTGCGGCGGCGTGATCCCGCCGCAGGACTACGACTTCCTCTACAAGGCGGGCGCTGCGGCGATCTACGGGCCGGGCACCAACATCCCGAAGGCGGCGTCCGACATCCTGGGCATCCTGCGCAAGCAGAAGGCGGCGGCTTGATGTCGTCCGAAGATCGGCATGGCTCCTCGGCTTCGGAGGCTTGCGCATACCGCAAGCGAGCGCGTATGACCGAAGCCGAGAAGCAACGCTGGACTGAGGAAAACCGTGAAGCCTTTAAGGCTTACGATGAGTTGGTCGATAAGTACGGCCTCTTCGGCGACGGTAAGCGCCTGTTCTAGTCCCCCTCTCCCCCCCGGGGAGAGGGTCGGGGTGAGGGGGAACCGTTTCGAGGATTCCTCAAGCATCGCGCAGTCCCTCACCCGGCTGCTGCGCAGCCACCCTCTCCCGCAAGCGGGCGAGGGTCCGCCCCCCTCACCCGGCCGGCGACGCCGGCCGACCTCTCCCCAGGGGGGAGAGGTGAGTTCGCGGCTCTCCGGCGAATGACCGTCACCGCCGAAACCGACCTCTACGCGCCTGTAAAGTCCTTCCTCGAAGCCCAGGGCTATGACGTGAAGGCGGAGATCCATGGCTGCGATCTCGTCGCCACGCGTGGCTCCGAGCCGCCGGTGATCGTCGAACTGAAGAAGCGTTTCACGCTCGACCTCGTGCTGCAGGGGGTGGACCGGCTGGCGATCAGCGACAGCGTCTATCTTGCCGTGCCGCAGCCGGGGCGCAAGGCCACCGGGCCGTCCCCCCTCGACAGCAACGTGAAGAAGCTCTGCCGCCGGCTGGGTCTCGGCCTGCTGATGGTCGATCCGGGGCTGGCGGAGGACTGCCGTGTCACCGTGCTGCTCGATCCCGTTCCCTATACTCCGCGCAAGGACAAGAAGCGCACCCACCGCCTGCTGGGGGAGCATGCCCGCCGGGTCGGCGATCCCAACCGGGGCGGGTCCACCCGCGTCGCCATCGTCACCGCCTATCGCCAGGACGCGCTGCGCATCGCCCGCCTGCTGCGCGACGGGCCGCTGACCGTCGCGGCGCTGCGGAAGGCGGGGGCGCCGAAGGATGTCGGGCCGATGCTGCTGCGCAACGTCTATGGCTGGTTCGAGCGGGTCGGGCGCGGCACCTACGCGCTGACCCCGGCCGGCGTGCAGGGGGTGGATGCGTTCGCCCACGCGCTGGCCGAGGGGTGACACCCCGCACCGCCAAGCCTATGATCGGTGCCGCAATTCCATGTTCACATCAGGCTGGAGCCCGCATTGTCGGACTACATCAGCAATCTCGTCGTCTTTTTCGTCGTCGTCGATCCGCCAGGGCTGGTGCCGCTGTTCATTGCGCTGACCCGCGGCTTCGACGACCGGCACAAGCGGATCATTGCGCTGCGCGGCAACGCCATCGCCTTCGTGGTGCTGGTCTTCTTCGCCTATTTCGGCAAGGTCGTGCTGCAGACGCTGTCGATCGAAATGCCGGCCTTCCGCATCGCCGGCGGCGCGCTGCTGTTCTGGATCGCCTTCGAAATGCTGTTCGCCAAGCGTTCCGAACGCAAGGAGCGCGCGACCGGCGAGGCGATGACCGACGAGGACGCACACGACATCGCCGTCTTCCCGCTGGCGGTGCCGCTGATCGCCGGGCCGGGCGCCATCACCTCCATCCTGCTGCTGATGGACCGTGTCGGCACCACGGTGGCGGGGCAGGTCAGCGTCCTGGGTGCGGCGGCGACGGTGATCGGCGGGGTGACACTGATCCTGCTGGGCGCCGACCGGGTCGGGCGGCTGCTGGGCCGCACGGTGATCCACACGGTCAGCCGGGTGCTGGGCATCGTGCTTGCCGCACTGGCCGCGCAGACGGTGATTTCCGGCATCACCGCAGTATATCCATCACATTGATTCGCCGCCCCACTGACCAAATCGTCCAAAGGGGCAGTGCGCGCAACAAAGCGCATCCTCGCTACCGCTTCCCGTAGTCCTGCTCAAGCCCGAAAGACTAGTCCCCTTTCCGGCCCAATCACTCACCCTACATGGGGTCTTGCCACAGCCGCGCCGGGTTCCGCCCGGCGCAAGGCTATCCACGCGCCCAAACAAAAGAGGCGGCGGCCATGGACCTCGATCCATTGATCCTGTCGCGAATTCAGTTCGCGTTCACGATCTCCTTCCACATCCTGTTCCCCAGCTTCACCGTGGGACTTGCCTGCTGGATTGCGCTGCTGGAAGCGCTGTGGGTGGGCACCGGCAAGGGCATCTACCGCAGCCTGTCGGAGTTCTGGACGCGGATCTTCGCGCTGTCCTTCGGGCTGGGCGTGGTGTCGGGCATCGTCATGTCCTATCAGTTCGGCACCAACTGGAGCCGCTGGTCCGACACGGTGGGCAACGTGCTGGGTCCGCTGATCCAGTACGAGGTCGTGACCGCCTTCTTCCTCGAGGCCGCTTTCCTCGGCATCCTGCTGTTCGGGCGCGACCGGGTGCCGCGCGGCATCCACCTGATGGCGGCCTGTCTGGTGGCGCTGGGCACGTTGCTGTCGTCCTTCTGGATCCTGTCGGCCAACAGCTGGATGCACACCCCGGCCGGCTTCGAGATCAGGGACGGCCGTTACTTCGTCACCGACTGGTGGCAGGTGGTGTTCAACCCGTCCTTCCCCTATCGCCTCGCCCATATGGTGACGGCGATGTTCCTGACCACCAGCTTCGTCGTCGCCGGCATCAGCGCCTTCTACCTGCTGAAGCGCCGGCATTTCGACCATGCGAAGCTGGGGCTCGGCATGGCGCTCGCCCTCATCACTGTCCTTGCGCCCTTGCAGATCTTCCTCGGCGACGAGCATGGGCTGAACACGCTGGAATACCAGCCGGCGAAGATCGCCGCGATGGAAGGCAATTGGGAAGGCGGCCCGCGCGCGCCGCTGGTGCTGTTCGCCATCCCCGACGTGGAGAAGGAAACCAACCATCTGGAGATCGGCATCCCCGCGCTGTCCAGCCTGATCCTGACCCACGACTTCAACGGCACGGTGCCCGGCCTGAAGCAGTTCCCGGCCGACGAGCGCCCCGATCCGCGCATCATCTTCTGGACCTTCCGCCTGATGGTCGGCATCGGCCTGTTGATGCTGACGGTCGCGGCGGTTCATCTGGTGCTGCGTTTCCGCGGCCGGCTGTACAACAGCGACTGGTTCTACCGCATTCTGGTCGGCTGCATGCCCATCGGCTTCGTCGCCATCCTGGCCGGCTGGTTCACCACCGAGATCGGGCGCCAGCCCTATGTGGTCTATGGCCATCTCAAAACGGCCGACGCAGTCACGCCGTCGCTGACGACGGAGGCCGCGCTGATCTCGCTGCTGTCCTTCGTCGTCGCCTACACCATCATCTACGGCGCCGGCACCTATTACCTGATCCGCCTGCTGCGCACCGGCCCGACGCACATCCACGATGCCCCCCAGCCGCCGGAGGCGCAGAGCCCGAAACGGCCGCTGTCGGCCACCGACCAGTCTCTCGAAGCGGCGGAGTAAGCCCGATGCAGGAAATTGCGGAAGGAAGCCTGCTGACCCTGATCTGGGTCGGGATCGTCGGCTTCGCGGTGTTTATGTATGTGCTGATGGACGGCTTCGACCTCGGCATCGGCATCCTTTATCCCTTCGCCCCGACGGAGGAGGACCGCGACACCATGATGAACACGGTGGCGCCGGTCTGGGACTTCAACGAGACCTGGCTGGTGCTGGGCGGGGCCGGGCTGTTCGCGGCCTTTCCCATCGCCTATGCCGTGGTTCTGCCGGCGATGTACCTGCCGCTGCTGGTCATGCTGATCGCGCTGATCTTCCGCGGCGTCGCCTTCGAGTTCCGCTTCAAGGCGCGTGCGGGGCGGCATTGGTGGAACCGCTCCTTCTTCCTCGGCTCGCTGCTGGCGACCTTCGCGCAGGGCGTCGTGCTGGGGTCCTTCATCCAGGGGATTCCGGTGTACGAGAGGCAGTTCGTCGGCGGCATGCTGCACTGGCTGTCGCCCTTCAGCCTGTTCTGCGGGGCGGCGCTGGTGGTGGGCTATGCGCTGCTTGGGGCGACATGGCTGATCTGGCGAACCATCGGGCCGTTGCAGGACTGGTGCTTCCGCATGGCGCGGCTGCTGATGCTGGTGGTTCTGGTCGGCGTGGCGGTGGTTAGCCTGTGGACGCCCTTCCTGCTGCCGCAGATCGCCGCGCGCTGGTTCTCCATGCCCAACCTGATCTTCCTGTCGCCGGTGCCCATCCTCACGGCGGTGCTGGCCGTCGCCCTGTGGCGGGCCATCGACAAAAGCCGGGACGTGGCACCCTTCGTGCTGTCGATGGCGCTGTTCGCCCTCTCCTATCTCGGCCTCGCCATCAGCCTGTGGCCGCACCTGATCCCGCCGGGCGTCACCGTGTGGGAGGCCGCGGCCCCGCCGGAAACGCAGGTGTTCCTGCTGGTCGGCATGGCCTTCCTGATCCCGGCGATCCTGGGCTACACCGCCTATTCCTACTGGATCTTCCGCGGAAAGGTGACGGGCGCCTTCGGTTACCATTGAGCGGACGGGGCGGCCCGGCCTAAAAGGGGCTCCGTCGTCAGGGAGGAGGGCTCGGCCATGGACATCGACATCAGCTTTGCGGAGGCCATGCTGCGCCGCGGCGCCGGCCTGCTGGAAGCGGAAGCGGGTGAAGCGGGCACCGATCCCTTCGCCGTGCTGGCCCGTCTGCTGGCCGCCGCGGCAGCGACCGATGCTCCGCTGGTGGTGCTGAGCGAGGGCGGCAGCCACCCCGCCCTGTTCGACGAGGCCAACCGCCGGGCGGGAGAGCCGCTGACCGCCCGCCTCGCCGGCCTTGCCGCCACCCGGCAGAGCGAACGCGCCACCATGTACGAGTTCGACGGCACCGGCCCGCTGACCGGCAACCGCATCGTCGCCGCCCTACTGCGGCCGGAGGAGCGGCCCGACCTGCTGCATGTCTACATCGCCGTCGGCCGCCTGCGCGGGGGCGAGGCGCAGATCACCGTGCCGCCCGCCCTGCTGCGCTTCGACGCCGCGGCGTTGGGCCAGACTCTGGGGCTGCTGGGCGAGGCGGTGTCGCGCAGCACGAACGCCGCCACCGCCGCACTGGCCCATGCCGCCGCCATCCTGCCGATGGAAGGCCATGAGGAAGGCGGCATGCCGGCGGCCCTGCTGGACCTCTACTGGCATGCGCTGACGCTGGCGTCGGTGCGCGCGGATGGTGGCCAGGATAGAGGGCTGGCGACGATGACGCCGGAGGGGAGTGCGTAAGGGTTCGGCTTCGAATGCCCCCTCCCTAACCCTCCCCCGCTTTGCGGGAGAGGGAACTCCGCCGCTTCGCGATAATACCACGTCACCGAGCGTCCTACCCCCTCTCCCGCGAAGCGGGGGAGGGATGGGGAGGGGGCTATTGCTGGCGCCTCTTTTGCAAATCGTTTGAAACTCTTTCCCGCGCTGCCGATCTGGTGACAGAGTCGACGTCGGTGAAATACTGCGTCACATCGTCACCAGTTCATCGGGAGCAGCCATGCGCCAGCGCCTCCGCTTCTATCTCGGCGACGAGCTTCGGGAGATCGACGCGGTCGATCCGACCCTGACGGTGCTCGACTGGCTGCGGCTGTCGGAACGGCGGGTCGGCACCAAGGAAGGCTGTGCCGAGGGCGATTGCGGCGCCTGCACCGTGGTGGTCGGCCGGCTGGACGGCGACACCCTGCGGTATGAGGCGGTGAACGCCTGCATCCGCTTCCTCGCCACGCTGGACGGCTGCCGGCTGCTGACGGTGGAGCATCTGAAGGGGCCGGACGGCGCGCTGCATCCGGTGCAGCAGGCGATGGTGGACTGCCACGGCTCGCAGTGCGGCTTCTGCACGCCGGGCTTCGTCATGTCGCTGCTGGCGCTCTACCTGAACGAGGAGCGGCCGGACGGGCAGCGCATCGACGACGCGCTGGCGGGGAATTTGTGCCGCTGCACCGGTTACGAGCCCATCGTCCGCGCCGCCCATGCGATGTACGGGATCGGTGACCGGGTTGCTGACCGCTTCGCCGACCGCGAAGCGATGGCGGAGAAGTTGAAGGCCCTGCGCGACGAGGAGATCCTCAGCGTCGGCGCTGGCGGGCGCCGCTTCCTGGCTCCCGCCACCGTGCCGCAGCTGGCGCAGCTTCTGCTCGACAATCCCGGCGCTACCATCGTGGCGGGGGCGACCGATGTCGGGCTGTGGGTGACCAAGTTCCAGCGCGTGCTGGCGACGGTGATCTACACCGGCCGGGTGCGCGCCCTGCGGCGGATCGAGGATCGCGGCGACGCACTGGTGATCGGCGCCGGCGTCACCTATAGCGACGCGGTGGAGCGGATCGCGGCGCTCTATCCCGATTTCGGCGAGCTGATCCGCCGCATCGGGGCGGAGCAGGTGCGCAACATGGGCACCATCGGCGGCAACATCGCCAACGGCTCCCCCATCGGCGACACGCCGCCGGCGCTGATCGCCTGCGGCGCCACCCTGCGGCTGCGGCGCGGCGACGAGACGCGCGAACTGCCACTGGAGGATTTCTTCATCGAATACGGCAAGCAGGACCGCCGCGAGGGCGAATTCGTCGAGGCGGTGATCCTGCCCAAGCGGGAGGCGGGGATGCGCTTCCGTGCCTACAAGATCGCCAAGCGCTTCGACCAGGACATCTCCGCCGTCTGCGGCGCCTTCCGCCTGACGCTGGACGGCGAGGGGCGGGTCGCCGACATCCGCATCGCTTTCGGCGGCATGGCCGGCACCCCGAAACGCGCCGGCGGGGCGGAAGCGGTGCTGCTGGGCCGCCATTGGACCGAGGACTGCGTTCGCCAAGGCATGGAGGCGCTGGCGGACGATTACGCGCCGCTGTCGGACTGGCGGGCCAGCGCGGCCTATCGCTCCGCCGTGGCCGCGAATTTGCTGATGAAGCTGTATGTCGAGACCAGCGACCCGGCGGCGGAAACCCGTCTGGTCGGCGACCGGAGGCTAGCCCATGCCTGATTCAATGGCGCCTGACGTCACGACGCCCATCGCTCCCATCACCGCTCCGGACCGCATCGAGGGCGCCGTCCACGACCCGCGCCGGCACGAGAGCGCGCACAAGCATGTCAGCGGCGAGGCCGTCTATGTCGACGACATCGCCGAGCCGGCCGGGCTGCTGCACGTCTATCTGGGGCTCAGCGGCCGGGCGCATGCGCGCATCCGTTCCATCGACCTGTCGCCGGTCAGGCAGGCTCCGGGCGTGGTGGCGATCTTCACCGCCGACGACGTGCCGGGGGTGAACGACATCGGCTGCATGGGCAAGCATGACGAGCCGCTGTTCGCCTCGACGCTGGTCGAGCATGTCGGCCAGCCGATCTTCGCCGTCGCCGCCGAAACCCGCGATCAGGCCCGCCGCGCCGCCAGGCTGGCGGTGGTCGAGTACGAGGATCTGCCCGCCGTCCTGACCATCGCCGCCGCCCGCGATGGCGAGCGCACTCTGGTCACCGCGCCGATGACGCTGCGGGTCGGCGACGCCGATGCGGCGCTGGCCGTGGCCGCGCATCGTGTGGAGGGCAGGCTCGCCATCGGCGGGCAGGAGCATTTCTATTTGGAAAGCCAGATCGCCATGGCGGTGCCGGGCGAGGACCAGGAGGTGCTGATCCACGTCTCCACCCAGCACCCGACGGAGGTGCAGCACATCGTCGCCCATGTTCTGGACCTGCCCAGCGCCGCGGTGACGGTGGAGGTGCGGCGGATGGGCGGCGGCTTCGGCGGCAAGGAGACGCAGTCCAACCTGTTCGCCGCCTGCACCGCGCTGGTCGCCAAGCGCACCGGCCGCGCCGCCAAGCTGCGTCCCGACCGCGACGACGATTTCCAGATCACCGGAAAGCGCCATGATTTCGAGATCGACTATCGCGTCGGCTTCGACGACAGCGGGCTGATCCAGGGCGTCGACATGCTGTTCGCGGCCAAGGCCGGCTATGCCGCCGACCTGTCCGGCCCGGTGACCGACCGCGCGCTGTTCCATGCCGACAACGGCTATTTCTATCCGGCGGCGCGGTTGGAGTCGCTGCCGCTGAAGACCAACACGGTGTCCAACACCGCTTTCCGCGGCTTCGGCGGTCCGCAGGGCATGGTCGCGGCGGAGCGGGTGATCGACGAGATCGCCTTCGCGCTGGGCAAGGACCCGCTGGAAATCCGCAAGCGGAACTTCTACGGCACCGATGACCGCAACCTGACGCCCTATCACCAGACCGTCACCGACAACATCCTGCCGGAGTTGATCGCGCAGCTTGAGGATAGCTGTGGTTACTGGACACGGCGGGAGGAAATCCGCGCCTTCAATGCCAAGAGCCGCATCCTGCGCAAGGGGCTGGCGCTGACGCCGGTGAAGTTCGGCATCTCCTTCACCGCCAGCCACTACAACCAGGCCGGCGCGCTGGTCCATGTCTATACCGACGGCAGCATCCAGCTGAACCATGGCGGAATCGAGATGGGGCAGGGGCTCTACACCAAGGTCGCCCAGGTGGTGGCGGAGGAGTTCCAGGTCGATATCGCCACCATCCGTCCGACCGCCACCAACACCGGCAAGGTGCCCAACACCTCGGCCACCGCCGCGTCTTCGGGCTCCGACCTGAACGGCAAGGCGGCGCAGGCGGCGGCCCGCACCATCAGGGAGCGGCTGGTCGCCTTCGCGGCGGAGAACTGGGGTGTGGCGCCCGATGCGGTGCGG
Organism: Azospirillum sp. A1-3; assembly: GCF_023806445.1. Taxonomy (NCBI): domain Bacteria; kingdom Pseudomonadati; phylum Pseudomonadota; class Alphaproteobacteria; order Rhodospirillales; family Azospirillaceae; genus Azospirillum; species Azospirillum sp. A1-3. The sequence goes on along the minus strand of NZ_JAMSLU010000004.1, from coordinate 478,865 downwards.
TTCGAGCGCAACCGGGTGGTGGTCGGCGACCGCGACATGAGCTTCGCCGATCTGGTGCGCGCCGCCTATATGGCGCGGGTGCAGCTGTCGGCCACCGGCTTCTACAAGACGCCGAAGATCCATTGGGACCGCGCGGCCGGACGTGGCACGCCCTTCTATTATTTCGCTTATGGCGCGGCCTGCGCCGAGGTGACGGTGGACACGCTGACCGGCGAGTATGTGGTCGACCGGGTGGGCATCCTGCACGACTGCGGCCGGTCGCTGAACCCGGCCATCGACCGGGGGCAGATCGAAGGCGGCTTCGTCCAGGGCATGGGTTGGCTGACCATGGAGGAGCTGTGGTGGGACGCGCAGGGCCGCCTGCGCACCCACGCGCCCAGCACCTACAAGATCCCGGCCTGCTCCGACCGTCCGCGCATCTTCAACGTGGCACTGCTGGAGAATGCGCCGAACCGCGAGGACACCATCTTCCGCTCCAAGGCGGTGGGCGAACCGCCCTTCATGCTGGGAATGTCGGTGTTCCACGCCCTGTCCGACGCGGTGGCGAGCGTGGCCGGGCACCGCATCTGCCCAAGGCTGGACGCGCCGGCGACGCCGGAGCGGGTGCTGAGCTGTATCTCGGCGTTGCGGGAGCGAATGGCTGCAGGCGGTGAATGCTCCCTCCCTAACCCTCCCCCGCCATTGGCGGTGGAGGGGACTGCCGCCGCTTCGCAAAAGGCCCCCTCTCCCGCTGAAAGCGGGGGAGGGTCGGGGAGGGGGCAAGGCGCTTCGCCACTCCCACCTGAACTGGTATGACAGCCCTCTCCACCACCCTCTCCGACTGGCTGTCCCAGAGCGCCCCCGCCATCCTCGTCACCGTCGCCGAGGCGCGCGGCTCCACCCCGCGGGAGGAAGGGGCCGGCATGCTTGTGGGACGGGAATCCTGCGCCGGCACCGTCGGCGGCGGCCGCCTGGAATGGACCGCCATCGCCACCGCGCGGCGGATGCTGGAGGACGGCACCGCCGCCGAGACGCTCGACCTGCCGCTGGGCCCGGCGACCGGCCAGTGCTGCGGCGGCCATGTCGTGCTGCGTCTGGAGTGGGCCGATGCCGGCACTCTCGCCGCTTTGCGGGAGCGGGAGCGCCTGGCGCTGGCGGCACGTCCGACCCTGCTGCTGTTCGGTGCCGGTCATGTCGGCCGTGCGATGGCGAGCGCCTTCGCTCCGCTGCCGCTGCGCCTGCTGTGGATCGACGGCCGGGCGCAGGAGTTTCCCGAAACGATCCTTGCCGGGGTGGAGCGCATCCTGACCGACAGCCCGCTCGACCCGCTGACGAGCGCGCCGGCCGGCGCGGGCTATCTGGTGCTGACCCACAGCCATGCGCTGGATTTCGAGATCACCGAGGCGGCCTTGCGCCGGGGCGATGCGGCCTATGTCGGCATGATCGGTTCGGCGACGAAACGCGCGAAGTTCGAACGCTGGTTCCGGGCGCGGGGGCGGGAGGTCAATGTATTGGAGGGGCTGACCTGTCCCATCGGTGCCGCGCTGACCGGCGACAAGCGGCCGGAGGTGATCGCGGCGCTGGCGGCGGCGGAACTGCTGGTGGCGTTGGCGCGTCCTCTCACCCCATCGCCTCGGCCCCCGACACCAGTTCGATCAGTTCATTCGTGACCTGTTCCTGGCGCAGGTGGCGGGCCGTTGCGGTCAGCTCGTCCAGCGTGGTTTCGATGTTGTGGCGGGCGGTCATCATGGTGGTGAGGCGGGCGGCATTCTCCGCGGCGAAGCTCTCCATCGCGGCGTCGGCCAGCAGGGCGAAGACATACTCGTCCACCAGCCGGGCGATCAGCTCGCGCGGCGGCATGTTGATCAGCGGCGGCACCGGCCGGGCACCGTCCCGCGGCAGGCCGAGCGGCAGCAGCGGCCGGCGCACCAGCTCCGGCGGCGCCCCGGCGTTGGTGCGGCCGTAGAGCAGCTCCACCCGGCCCAGCCGCCCGTCCGCCGCCGCGCGATAGAGCGCGTCGGCGATGCGCCGGGCGGTGGCGGTGACGGCATCGGTGTTGGTCGCCATCGCCGCGCACCAGGCGGGCGGACGGCCGCGTTCGTCCAGCAGGGCCGCGCCGCGCTGGCCCACCACCCACAACGCACAGCCGGGCGGGGCGGCGAGCGCCGCCTCGACCAGCCGTTCGGCGAAGGCGCCGACGAAGCCATGTTCCGGCGCGAACAGCACGAGCGCGGAATGGCCGCGTCCGTTCGCCGGCCACTGCATCGGGGCGTCGTCCAGCAGAGTGGCCGCCTGGGCCAGCGCCCCGGCGATCACCTCGGCATAGGCGCGGGTGCCGGCGAGCGTGCCGAGCGCCTGCTGCAGCCGCATGGCGGCGAGCGAGCGCATGACATCGGTCACCGCCCCCAAATCCTGCACGCTGGCCCGCCGCGCTTCGACCTCCGTCAGCCGTTCCGTCATGGCGTGGCTCCGCCAAGGCCGACGACCGCTTGCGCGATCAGGTCGCGCAATGCCGTCTTGGTGGCGTCGTCCAGCGTCTCGCCGATCTTCGGCGGGCGGGCGGCGGCCAGGGTGGCGAGTGCCGCCTGGAAGCGCGGGATCGCCTCCAGGGCCAAGCCGTCCAGCGTGCCGTCGGCCAGCGCCAGCAACTGCGCCGCCTGGACCGCCAGCGGGCGGGGCGACAGGTGGCGCTGGGCCAACAGGGCCCGCATGCGCTGGCCGTGCGCCACCGCCTTGCGCGTCCGCTCGTCCACCAGTCCGCCGAAGCGGGTGAAGACCTCCAACTCCAGGAACTGGGCGTAGTCGAGCCGCAGCGGTTCGGCGAGATTGCGCAGCACCGGCGGCTGGGCCTTGCCGCCGACGCGCGACACGCTGCGGCCGATGTCCACCGCCGGCTTCTGTCCCTCGTAGAACAGCTTGGCGTCCAGGCAGACCTGCCCGTCGGTGATGGAGATCAGGTTGGTCGGAATGTAGGCCGACAGGTTGCCGCTCTGGGTTTCGGCGATCGGCAAGGCGGTCAGCGAGCCGCCGCCCTTGGCGGCCGTCAGCTTGGCCGCGCGTTCCAGCAGGCGGCTGTGCAGGTAGAAGACATCGCCGGGATAGGCCTCCCGCCCCGGCGGGCGGCGCAGCAGGAGGGAGATCTGGCGGTGGACCGCCGCATGCTTCGACAGATCGTCCACGATGACCAGGGCGTGCCGGCCGCTGTCGCGGAAATGCTCGGCCATGGTGAAGCCGGCATAGGGCGCCAGCCATTGCAGGCCGGGGGCGGAATCGGCAGCGGCGATGACGAACAGCGTGCGCGCCGCCGCACCGCCCTGGCGCACCGCCTCGATCGCCGCGCGCACGCCCGACGCCTTCTGACCGACGGCGACATAGATGCAGAAAACGTCGCCGTCGGTCTGGTTGAGGATGGCGTCAACCGCGATGGCCGTCTTGCCGGTGGCGCGGTCGCCGATCAGCAACTCGCGCTGGCCGCGCCCGAGCGGGAACATGGCGTCGATGACCACGGTGCCGGTCAGCAGCGGTTCGGACACCGCCGCGCGCTCCGCAATGGTCGGAGCGGGACGCTCCACCGGCTCCCACCCTTCGGCCTCCACCGGCGGGCCGTCGTCCAGCGGATTGCCGAGCGGGTCGACCACCCGCCCCATCAGCGTGTCGCCGACCGGCACGCGCAGCACGGTCCCGGTGCCGTGGACGGTGCCGCCGGCCGTCACCTTCGCGGCGTCGCCCAGCAGGACGCAGCCGATCTGCTCGTCCAGATCCATGGCCAGCCCGGCGACGCCGCCGGGGAACAGCAGAAGCTCGTCCACCCGGACGTCGGGCAGCCCGGAGACATGGGCGATGCCGTCGCCGACCGACTCCACCCGCCCGACCGATTCCAGCCGCGCAGCCGTGTCCAGCCCGTCCAGCCGGCGCAGCGCGCCCGGCATCCAGGCGTCGAGCGCATCCTCAAGCGAGGGCGTCGGCATCGCTTCTTGCGGAGTCATGACGGGTCATCTCCTCCCTCGCCTCGGCCAGCGTCTGTTTCCAACTGCGGCGGACGACGCTGTGGGCAAAATGCAGTTCCACCCCGGCGATCAGCGACGGGTCCTCGACCTGCTCCAAGGCCACCGGTCGGCCGAACGCCGCCGCCAGCCGGTCGCGCGTCCGGGCGGCGTCCTCCGTCGGCAGCAATCCGGCGACGGCAAGGCGCACCGGCACCGGATCGATGCCGTCAACCAGTGCATGGCGTTGGGGGGCGCTTAGAGCCTCCACCGCGGCGCAGGCCTCCTCCAGCAGCGGGCGGGTCAGGGTCCCGGACGGGGCGTCGCGCAGCAGCCGGGTCGCCAGTTGGGTGCCGAGATCGGCGGCATGGCGCTGCAGCGCGTCCAAAGCCTGCGCCCGCTCGTCGGCCAGCCGGCTGCGGGCCTCCTCCAGCGCGTGGTCGGCCTCGGTCCGCGCCTTCTCCAGCAGGGCGGCGCGTTCGGCCTCCGCTTCGACACGGGCGGCGGCGATCAGGCGGTCGCGTTCGGCGGGCAGGGCGGTGCGCTGCGCCTCCAGGGTCTGGCGTGCCGCTTCGGCGGCTTGGCGCGCCGCCTCGGCCTCGGTGCGAACCCGCTCGGTGGCGGCCTGCCGCTCGGCGATCACCGCCAGGATCGGGCGGTAGAGGAAGCGGCGCAGCAGCCAGACAAGGATCAGGAAATTGACCGCCTGGAGCAGAAGCGTCCAACCGTCGATGTGCATGACGGACCTCGGTATTGCGGCACTCAGGCGAACGGGTTGGCGAACAGCAGAAGCAGCGCCACGACGAGGCAGTAGATCGCCATGGTCTCAATCATCGCCAGACCGACGAACAGGGTGCGCGACAGGGTGTTGGCGGCTTCCGGCTGGCGGGCGATGGCCTCCATCGCGGCGGCGACGGCGCGGCCCTCCGCCAATGCCGGACCGATGGCGCCGACCGACACCGCCAGTGCGGCGCCCAGGATGCTGATGGCATGGACGTCCATGGTTTTTAGCCCTTCTCGATTGTTCCGACGGCGCCGCCGATGAAGACCGCGGCAAGAATGGTGAAGATGTACGCCTGGACGAGGCCCAGCAGCAGTTCCAGCGCCATCAGCGGCACCGGCACGAACAGGCCGGCCAGCGACAGCACGATGGCGATGACGAACTCCCCGCTCATCACGTTGCCGAACAGGCGGATCGACAGCGAGAAGGCGCGCGTCAGCTCCGACAGGATGTTCAGCGGCAGCAGCAGCGGGGTGGGATGGGTGAAGCCCTTCAGATAGGCCCACAGGCCGCGGCGGCGGATGCCCAGCGCCTGCGACGCCAGCAGCACGACCAGCGCCAGCGCCACCGCGGTCTCCAGGAAAGCGGTCGGCGCCTTCATGCCCGGCACCAGCCCCGACAGGTTGGCGACCGCCAGATAAAGGAACAGCGTGCCCAGCAGCGGCAGGAAGGGGGTGGCGTCGGTCTGCATCGTCTCGGCGATCTGCCGGCGCAACGTCTCCACCACCAGTTCCAGCACCGTCTGGACCGGGCCGGGCCGCTCCACCCGCAGCCGCCGGGTCGCCAGCGCCGATCCCAGCACCATCACCGCCATCAGTCCCCAGGTGGCGACGACCGGCAGCGTGACCGGGACCGGACCCAGCAGGAAGACCACCGGCGTCGTCAGCGGCGATTCGGTCATGACGTTCCCTCCTGCGCCCGCCTTTCCCGGCGGACCACGACGGTGCGGGCCAATTGGAAGCCGGCAAGCATCGCCAGCAGCGCCTCCGCCCCGCCCCAGAGGGCGGCGATGGTGAATCCGGCGGTGGCGCCGGCCAGCCGAAGCAAATAGAGCGGCACCGCCCGGCGGACCCCGCCCAGCGCATAGAGCCGTGCCGTCGCGGCCAGCCCGCGGAAGAACAGAACGCCGAGCGCCAGACCGGCCAGCGCCCCGGCAACGACAGGGACAAGGAAGGGGACGGCCGTCATGTCAGCGTTCCTGTTCGATGCGGTTCCAGGCGAGCCAGCCGCCGAGCACCACGCCCGCGAACAGCAGCGCTGCCGTCCAGAAGATTCCGCCGCCGGCCCGCTCGTCGAGCCAGCGCCCGGCGAACAGGCCGGCCAGCATCGGCACGATCACCAGCCAGCCCAGCGCCCCGATCAGGGCGAGATTGCGGCCCATCGGCCGTTCGCCCTCGCGCAGCCATTGCTCCCGCCGTTCGCGCTGGCGGCGGACGCTGCCGGAAAGCGGATCCTGCTCGTCGGTCATGGTGCTTCCTCCCCGCCGTCGGGGGTCGGTGCGAAGGGCCCGCCGGGATTCTCCGAACGGCGGCGGTCCGGGCGCAGATAGGCCAGGATGTGGCGGATCGCGGCCAAATGCATGCGGCGGGCGCCGGATCGCGCCTCCCCCTCCTCCTCCACGTTGCGGCGGAAGCGGGCCAGCACGTCGCGCTCCAGCGCGCGGAGGTCGTCGCCGGGCACCGCCTCGCGCGTCGCCACCGCGATCTTCGCGCCGTCGCGGATGGTCAGCACCCCGCCGCGCACCGCGCAATGGCCCTCCCGCCCATCGGCGCCGCGCCAGCTGATGACGGAGATCGCCAGGGCGGTCAGCAGGTCGGCATGGCCGGGCCAGATGCCGAAGGCGCCGCTGGCATCCTCCGCCCGCAGATGGCGGAGGCCGGTGAACTGGGCGGCGACGGAGGTCGGCGTGGTGATGATGAGAGAGAGGTCGCTCATGCTCCCCTCCCGGCGCTGTCGCGCTCGCGGACCTGATCCAGGGTGCCGGTCATGAAGAAGGCGCTTTCGGCCCAGTCGTCGCAGTTGCCGTCCAGAATGGCGCGGCACCCCTTCAGCGTCTCCTCCAGCGGCACGCTGACGCCGGCATGGCCGGTGAAGGCCTCCGTCACCATGAAGGGCTGGGTCAGGAAACGCTGCAGGCGGCGGGCGCGGCGCACGGCCAGACGGTCGGCGGCGCTCAGTTCCTCCATGCCCAGCAGCGCGATCACATCCTGCAATTCGCGATAATGGGCGATGGTCTTGCGCACCTCCTCCGCCAGCCGGTAATGCGCCTCCCCCACCACCAGCGGGTCGAGCAGGCTGGAGGTGGAGGTCAGCGGATCGACCGCCGGATACAGCCCCTCCGCCGCCATGGCGCGCGACAGCACGATGGAGCTGTCGAGATGGCTGAACAGCTCCGCCACCGCCGGGTCGGTGAAGTCGTCGGCCGGGACATAGACCGCCTGGATCGCCGTCACCACCGCGCCGGGGGTGGAGGCCACCCGCTCCTCAAGCTCCGCGATCTCGCTGGCGAGCGTGGGCTGATAGCCGACGCGCGACGGCAGGCGGCCGAGCAGGCCCGACACCTCGGCACCGGCCTGGACGAAGCGGAAGACATTGTCCATCAGCAGCAGCACGTCACGTCGTTCCTCGTCGCGGAAATGCTCGGCGATGGTCAGCGCGGTCAGGCCGACGCGCCAGCGCGCACCCGGCGGCTCGTTCATCTGGCCGAAGACCAGCGCGGTGCGGTCGAGCACGCCGGAGCGCTGCATCTCCTCCCAAAGCTCCTGCCCCTCGCGGGAGCGTTCGCCGATGCCGGCGAAGACGGAGATGCCGGTGTGGCGCTCCACCATCTTGCGGATCAGTTCCATCACCAGCACGGTCTTGCCGACCCCGGCGCCGCCGAACATGGCGGCCTTGCCGCCACGGGCCATCGGGGCCAGCAGGTCGATCACCTTGATGCCGGTTTCCAACAGGTCGCGGCGCGGACTGCGGCGGGCGAGCGGCGGCGGGGCGCGGTGGATCGGCGCGCGCGGGGTGTCGGGCGGCAGTTCCGGCCCGTCGTCGCGCGCCAGCCCCATGACGTCGATCAGCCGGCCCAGCACCGCGTCGCCCACCGGGGCGGTCAGCGGTCCGCCGGTGGAGCGCGCCGGCGTGCCGCGGCGCAGGCCGGACGTGCCCTGCAGGGCGATGGCGCGCGCGGTTCCGGCGTCGAGATGGCTCTGCACCTCCGCCACCAGCCGTTCCGGGCCGTCCCACAGGATCTCCACCGCATCGAACAGCGGCGGCAGCGCCGCTTCCGGAAAGCGGAGATCGATGACCGAGCCACGGACGGCGACCACCTGCCCGGTGGCCGGATTCGCGGTGGCCGGAATCTCGGTGGCAGGGGCGGCAGATTGGTCGGCGGACGATTGCGTGGAAGGCTGAACGGACATGGTCACTCCGGCCGGTTGGGCGGGACGGGAACCGTGCGGGATGGTGGCGGCCACGGCAGCGCCGCGGGATGAGGCCTCCCCGACCTTCCCCCGGCGGGCGGGGGAAGGGGCGCCAGGATGCCTCCTTTGGATGTTTCCGCCGGGGAAACAACCGCCGGGGGCGGCGCCATCGGGGTGGAGGACAATACGTCAACCAGATCGACCACCAGACCTCAGCATAGCCCCCTCCGCCGTGTCGCTGCATTGCGTCAAATCAAACCCTGCCCCTATTGAATCGCTCTGACGGGCTCGTGGCCGGCGGGAATGCCGTCGGCCTGGATGGTGATGGCGACGCGGCGGTTGCGTGCCAGCGATGCCGGATCGCTGCCGGCGGACAGCGGCCGGGTATCGGCGAAGCCCACCGCCGACAGCCGGTCCGGCGGCAGCCCCAGCTCGATCAGCCGGCGCACCACGCTGGCCGCCCGGCCGCCCGACAATTCCCAGTTGGAGGGGAAGCGGCGGTTGGCGATCGGCGTGGAGTCGCTGTGCCCCTCCACCACCACCTCGCCGCGGGTCGCCGCCAGCGTCGGGGCGAGCCGGCGCAGCAGCCCGTCGCCGCCCGGCGTCAGGTCGGCCTGTCCGGGGGCGAAGAGGATGCCGTCGCCGATAACGATGCCGACGCGGTTCTGCTGCACATCGACCGCCACGCTGGGCGGCACGCCCAGCTTCGCCAGGGCTTCGCGCCACCGTGCCGCGACCAGATCGGGGGCGGTCACCGCCACCTCGTCGTCGTCCAGGCGCGGGCGCGGGTCTGGCGGTTGGATTGGCTCTGGCGGAGCCGGCTGGGGAACCATGGCCGGTTCCGGCTCGTCGAACAGGGGCGGGAGCGTCGAGGTCGCGTGGAGCGCGACGGCGGGCGTTTCCGGCTGTGGCGTGGTCGGAAGCTGGTCCTTCAGCGTGGTGATCGCCAGCAGCATGACGAACACCGACAGCAGGAGCGTGACGAGGTCGGAGTAGCTGAGCAGCCAGATTTCCTGGTCCTCATCCGCCGCAGCGGGCAGCAGGCCGCCGTTCGATCCGAAATTGGTCGCCCAGGTGGGGGTGGCGAGGTCCTGCGCGTCGTCCGGCGCCAGATCCCGGTCCCGCACCCCATCGTCAGGAGGTGCCATGGAGTTCGTCCCCGCGCTCGCGTACGAACTCGGCGAGCGCTTCGGCGATGACCGTCGGCGAGCGGCCGAGACGCACCAGGATGATGCCTTCCAGCAGCACGTTCAGCATCGCCACGCGCCGCGCCGTGCGCTGTTCCAGCTTGATGGCGATTGGCTTGAAGACGAGGTTGGCCAGCACCACGCCGTACAGCGTCGCCACCAGCGCCACCGACATGTGCTCGCCCACCTGCGAGATGGTGGCGGTGCCGAGCTGCGCCATCATGCCGATCAGCCCGACCAGCGTCGCCAGCAGCCCGAAGGCGGGAGCCAGTCCGGCCAGGGTGCGGTACAGGCGCGACTGCACCGACTCGCGCTCGATCAGCTTCTGGATGCGCCAGTTCATCACATGGAGGATGTCGTTGACCGGCGTGCCGTCGGCGATCAGCTGCAACCCCAGCCGCAGGAAGGGACTGCCGGCCTTGGTCCCCTGTTCCTCCGCCCGCTGGATCTGCCCGCGCTGATAGAGGCGGGCGAAGGCCACCAGCTCCGCGATGTCGGGGGCGATGGACTCGTCGTCGCGGAAAATCGCGCGGAGCGAGGCAAGGGCGGCGTGCAACTCGCTGGCCCGGAATGCCATCAAGGCGGCAACGGTAATGCCGCCGGCGATGATGACGGCGCCGGTCGGGTTCCACAGCGCCTCCATCCCATGGCCGATGCCGATGTAGGACAGCAGCCCGAAGGCCCCGGCAAGCCCGAAAACGGTGGCGTTCAGCAGGCGGGGAGAGCGGGAGGTCGCCGCGGCTGGGATGGGCTTCGCGGGTGTTTGGCTGGGCGCTTGGACGGACATCCGACGCCTTCGTCGTTCGTTAGCATTTTAACTATTAGGAACCCGTAATGACCGGCTGTCAATCGCGGGGCGCGGATGCCTGCGCTGTGCGGCCGTCAGCCGCGCCCCAGCAGCCGGCCGAGCAGACCAGGGCGGGATGGGGGTGCCGGCTCCACCATTTCCGCCATGGCAGGGGCGGCCTCTTCCGGTTCTTCCGGTTCTTCCGGTTCCTCGGCGACAGGGCGGGGCTGGATCTCGGGCAGGCCGTGGGGAGCAGCGGCGGCGGCATCGGCTGCGCGGCCCTGGAAAAGTGTGACCCCGGCGGTGCGCCCGGTGTCGAGCGCCATGGGCTCGTCGCAGCGCCACAGCACCAGCCGCCCGGTACCGAAGCGGGCGACCGCGGCGGAGAGTTTGTCGGCGGCGCCGGCGGCTCCATGGATCCATTGCGTCTTGATGAAGACGGGTTCCAGCCCTGCCAGATCGAGACTGTCGAGGGCCGCCAGCGGCATATGGTCCAGCGCCACCGCGAATCCGGCATCGGCAAGGCGTCCCGCCGCTGCGACCACTTGGGACGGGGCGAGGGTGAGCTCCCAGCAGGGAAGCTCGGCGGTGATCCGCCCCCGCATCTCCGTCGGGATGGCGCGGACCAGCTCCTCGAAATTGTCGTCCAGCACCGTCGCGGTGTGCAGATCGACGGTGAAGGCGCGGGGGTCGTGGGCGCGGTCGCGGGCGATATGGCGCAACAGGCCGCGGTCGAGCCGCACCGCCACCTCATGCCGCAGCCAGGAATCGCGCCGAAGCGACAGGGAGAGGCGGGATTCCAGTTCCTCCAGCGACACCGCCAGTTCGGTGGCGACCACTGCGGCACGGTCGCCGGCGAAGGACCACACCGGCTGTTCGCGAACGATGCTGTCGACATCGGCGCCGTGCAGCACCCGCTCCACCTCCAGCAGATGGGCGAGCGCCGCGGTGGGCGCGCGTTCCGCCGCTTCGCGCAGGGCGGCGGTGGCGTCGTTGGGGAACAGGTCGGCGAAAAGCCGCTCCACCTCCGTCGCCATGTCGTAGCGGCTGGCGTGGAGCGTGCCGAAGCCGTGGGACAGCAGCATGTGGCCCAGCGCCTTCGCCCCGGCGTCGAGCAGCGGCCCGGCATCGGCCGGCGCCAGGATCAGCAGGCGGGGTCCGGCCAGCCGGAACACCTCGCGCGGCTGGCTGCCCAGCCAGCTTTGCAGATAATGGTCGAGCGTCATGGCGAAGCGGGGATCGCCGCCATGCTCGATCCCGCGCAGGTCGGCCAGCAGGGCCGCCAGCGGTTCCGGCGCCGCCCGCAGGGCTTGCAGGCGTGCCAGAACCGTATGACCTGCCGCGTCCGCCATCGCTTCCCTCGATTTCACCTTCGCTGCCGGAGTGTCGCGCCGGTCGAACAGGGTCGCAAGGGGCGACGACGCCGCGGAGGTCGGGACTCAGTCGTCGATCAGCCCATGATCTCGAACTTGATGCCCTGGGCCAGCGGCAGCGCGGAGGAGTAGTTCACCGTCGCGGTCTGGCGGCGCATGTAGGCCTTCCACGAATCCGACCCGGACTCGCGCCCGCCGCCGGTCTCCTTCTCGCCGCCGAAGGCGCCGCCGATCTCCGCACCGCTGGGGCCGATATTGACGTTGGCGATGCCGCAGTCGGACCCGGCGGCCGACAGGAAGCGCTCCGTCTCACGGATGTCGGTGGAGAAGATGCAGGAGGACAGGCCCTGCGGAACGGCGTTCTGCAGCGCGATGGCCTCGTCCAGCGTGTCGTAGGTCAGGACATAGAGGATCGGCGCGAAGGTCTCGTGCCGGACCACCTCGGTCTGGGCCGGCATCTCGACGATGGCGGGGGTGACGTAATAGGCGTTGGGGAAGCGGTCGGTCAGCGTGCGCTCGCCGCCGGTCACCGTGCCGCCCTCGGCCTTCGCCGACTCCAGCGCGCGCTGCATTGCCCTGAAGGCGTCGGCGTCCACCAGCGGACCCATCAGCACGCCGGTCTCCAGCGGGCTGCCGATCGAAACCGAGGCATAGGCCGCCTTCAGGCGCGGCAGCAGCTGGTCCTTGACCGAGCGGTGGACGATCAGCCGGCGCAGCGTGGTGCAGCGCTGGCCGCAGGTGCCGACGGCGGAGAACAGGATGGCGCGCAGCGCCATGTCGAGGTCGGCCGACGGCGCCACGATCATGGCGTTGTTGCCGCCCAGCTCCAGGATCGAGCGGCCGAACCGCTCCGCCACCACCTTGGAAACCTCACGGCCCATGCGGGTGGAGCCGGTGGCCGAGACGATCGGGAAGCCGGGGTGGGCGACCAGCGCCTCGCCGATCTCACGGCCGCCCTGGACGATTTGGGACAGGTTGGCCGGCGCATCGCCGAAGCGGGCGACGGCGCGGTCGAAGATGACCTGGCAGGCGGCGGCGGTCAGCGGGGTCTTTTCCGACGGTTTCCAGACGACCGGATCGCCGCAGACCAGCGCCAGCGCCGCGTTCCACGACCACACCGCCACCGGAAAGTTGAAGGCGGAGATGACGAGGCAGGGGCCGGCCGGGTGCCAGGTTTCGCGCATCGAGTGGCCCGGACGCTCCGACGCGATGGTCAGGCCGTAGAGCTGGCGCGACAGGCCGACGGCGAAGTCGCAGATGTCGATCATCTCCTGCACTTCGCCCAGGCCTTCCTGGTAGATCTTGCCGGCTTCCAGCGAAACCAGACGGCCGAGATCCTCCTTGGCGGCGCGCAGCTCCTCGCCCAGCAGGCGGACCAGCTCGCCGCGGCGCGGAGCCGGCACGGAGCGCCACGCCTCGAAGGCGCGGGCGGCGTTGGCGACGATGTCCGACACCTGCGACGGCGCGGTCTCCGCCACCGTGGCGAGCGTGGCGCCGTCCACCGGCGACCGGGCGGTGAGACCGGCATCGCTGGAGGTCAGGCCGAAACGGGAGAGGATGTCGCTGTGCTGCACCGGGGTGGCTCCTTGGGTCAAAAAGCGAGGCGTAAGATGCGTCCCTTTCCCGTTCCGGGAGAGGGCTGGGTTCCCTAAATCACTTCCCCTTGCCCGCCGCGCGGATCTCGGAGAGCGTCCGGGTCGGGGTCAGGGCTTCGGGGTCGAGCTTGATGTGGATGATCGCCGGCAGGCCGGACGCGCGGGCACGCTCGAAGGCCGGGGCGAACTGGTCGGTGGTCTCCACCGTTTCGCCATGGCCGCCATAGGCGCGGGCGAAGGCGGCGAAGTCGGGATTCTGCAGCCGGGTGCCGGACACGCGGCCGGGATATTCGCGCTCCTGATGCATGCGGATGGTGCCGTACATGCCGTTGTCGACGACCAGCACGATCACGGCGGCCCCCTCCTGCACGGCGGTGCCGAACTCCAGCCCCGTCATCTGGAAGCAGCCGTCGCCGGCAAAGCACAGCACGTCGCGGGTGCGGTGCTGCAGCTTGGCGGCGATGGCGGCGGGCAGGCCGTAGCCCATGGATCCGCAGACCGGCGCCGCCTGGGTGCCGAAGCGGCGGAAGCGGTGGAAACGGTGAATCCAGGTGGCGTAGTTGCCGGCGCCGTTGGTGAAGATGGCGTCATGCTCCAGCCGGTCTTCCAGCCAGGCCATGATGCGGCCCATCTGCACGTCGCCGGGGATGGAGTCGGGTGGGGTGCTCCAGGCCTCATAGGCGGCGTGCGCGGCCTCGGCGCGGGCCTTCCAGTCCGGTTTCGCGCTCAGGCTCAGTTCCGCCACCGCGTCGAGGAAGGCGGCCGGCGTGGCGACCATGCCCAGCGAGGGACGATAGACGCGGCCGATCTCTTCGGCACCGGGGTGGATGTGCACGATGGCCTTCCCCGGATCGGGAATGCCGAGCAGGTCGTAGCTCTGCGACGGCACTTCGGAGAAGCGGTCGCCCAGCAGGATCAGCAAGTCGCTGTCCCTGACCAGAGCCGTCAGCTTCGGGTTGATGCCCAGCCCGATGTCGCCGGCATAGAGCGGGTGGCAATGGTCGAACAGCATCTGGCGGCGGAAGGTCACCGCCACCGGCAGTGACAGCTTCTCGGCAAAGCCCTGCAGCGCCGCGACAGACTCCGCCGTCCAGCGGGAGCCGCCGACCACCAGAAGCGGCCGTTCCGCCTTGGCCAGCAGCGCGCCGAAGGACGCCAGCTGCGCCGGCGTGGGGGCGCACTCCACCGGTTCCGCCCGCGGGGCGATGGCGACGTTCGCGGTCTCGGTCAGCGTGTCTTCCGGCAGGGCCAGCACCACCGGGCCGGGGCGGCCGGCCATCGCGGTGTGGAAGGCGCGGGAGATCATCTCCGGCACGCGGTCGGCGCTGTCGATCTCGGCGACCCATTTGCACATGCCGCCGAACAGCTTGCCGTAATCCACCTCCTGGAAGGCGTCGCGACCGCGCATGCCGCGCTCGATCTGGCCGACCAGCACGACCAGCGGGGTTTCGTCCTGCTGCGCGACATGGATGCCCGACGCGGCGTTGGTGGCGCCGGGACCGCGGGTGACAAGGCAGACGCCGGGGCGGCCGGTCAGCTTGGCCTGCGCTTCCGCCATCATCGCGGCGCCGCCTTCGTGGCGGGCGACGACCATCTCGATCGGGCTGTCGTGCAGGGCGTCCAGTACGGCGAGATAGCTCTCGCCCGGCACGCCGAACACCCGCCGCACGCCTTGCGCCTCAAGCGCTTCGACGACCAACTGACCACCGGTCTTCATCGCGATGCCGCCCCGCCTGTTCAGGATCTCCAGGATAGCGAGCGTGCCGTGCCGCGCGCCAGGGCGCAAACGACTTTCTTTCCACAGGTCATGAGCTTTGGTAATGAAGGGGCATGGATCTGCAGCGCCGCCTCCTCCCCTCGATGAGCATGCTGACCGCCTTCGAGGCGGCGGCCCGCACCGGCAGCTTCACCGCCGCAGCGGCCGAGCTGTCGCTGACGCAAGGGGCGGTCAGCCGGCAGATCAAGGCGCTGGAGGACCAGATCGGCACCCCGCTGTTCACCCGCAAGGGCCAGCGGGTGACGCTGACCCCGACCGGGGCGCTCTATGCCGATCCGATCCGCGACGCCCTGCGCCAGATCGCGGCGGCGACCGTGCGGACCATCGCGGCGCCGAAGGGCGGCGTGCTGAACCTCGCCATCCTGCCGACCTTCGGCACGCGCTGGCTGGTGCCGCGGCTGCCGGCCTTCCAGGCGGCGCACCCGCAGGTGACGATCCACTTCACCACCAAGCTGGCGCCCTTCGATTTTCGGCTGCATGACCTGGACGCTGCCATCCATTACGGCTTCGGCGACTGGCCCGACGCCGTCTGCGACCATCTGCTGGACGAGGAGGTGCTGCCGGTCTGCTCTCCCGCCTTCCTCAAGGCGCATCCGGTGGCGGAGCCTGCCGACCTGCTGTCCTTGCCGCTGCTGCACACCAGCACGCGCGCCGACGCCTGGAACGAGTGGCTGTCGGCCCAGGGGCTGCCGCCCCGTCCCGGCGCCGGCATGGTGTTCGAGCAGTTCGCCACCACCGCCCAGGCGGCGGAGGCGGGGCTGGGAGTCGCCCTGCTGCCGACCCTGCTGGTCCGCGCCGAGCTGGACGACGGCACCCTGGTCCCGGCCATCGACCGGCCGCACCGCAGCGCGCGGGCTTATTACCTCGTCCACCCCCGCGGCAAGGCCAACCACCCGCCCTTCGCCGCCTTCCGACAGTGGCTGCTGGCGGAGGCGCGGGGGGAGATTTGACCGAGAACGAGCAGGGAGGGGGCATTCTCTTCCCTCTCCCGCCCCGGGAGAGGGCGTTCATCGGTGTCTTGGAGAATGCGAGGAGCGATACAACTTCGGTGATGCAGAGTGAATCGTCGCGGCATGGAGGAGAGATCATGGCGAAGCATGACATCCGCGTAATGGAAGGCGCCCTGGCGCAGGCGGGAGCCGACGTGATCGCCGCGTGGAAAGCTGCGGAAGCCGGCGAGACGGTCGAGTCCACCGACCGGCTGTACTTCGACAGCTGGGAAGCGCTCTGCGCCGTGTTGACGCCCAAGCGTTATGAGTTGCTGCGCCATTTGCGGCAGCGGCCGGCAGAGGGTATCCGGGCGCTTGCGCGTGAGTTAAAGCGGGACGTCAAGCGCGTGCACGAGGATGTATCCGCGCTCGCTGAACTGGGGCTGATCGAGCGGCATCCGGACGGCAGCCTGTCGATGCCCCATGACGAGATCGCCTCCACCATCCGGTTCGCCGCCTGATCGTCCTTACCTGGCCGCTGCCAGCTCCCCGATCCCGTCGCCGTCGCGCCGCACCGTCAACCGGCGGTCGTGGAAGGCGGCGAGGCTGGGGCGGTGGCCGACGCTGACCAGGGTGGTGCCGGGAAGACGGGCACGCAGCAGGCCGTAAAGTCGTTCCTCCGTCTCCGGATCGCAGGCGGAGGTGGCCTCGTCCAGATAGAGCCAGTCGGGCTTGTGCAGCAGGGCGCGGGCGATGGCGATGCGCTGCTGTTCGCCGCCGGACAGGCGCTGCGTCCAGTGATCCTCCTCGTCCAGCCGGTCGGCGAAGCCGGCCATGCCGACGGCGTCCAGCACCTCGCGCACCGCCTCCGCCTCGAAGGCGTCGGGAGGGGAGGGATAGGTGACGGCGGCGCGCAGGGTGCCGATGGGCAGATAGGGCTTCTGCGGCAGGACCATGCTGCCGTTGACGGTGGCCGTGCCGCCGGCAGGCAGGGCGATGCGGCCGCGGCCGAAGGGCCAGATGCCGGCGATGGCGCGCAGGATGGTGCTCTTGCCCGACCCGGAAGGGCCGGTGATCAGCAAGGTGTCGCCCGGCTGCACGGTCAGGTCGGCGCGGACCAGCGGCGTTCCGCTGGTGGGCAGGGTCAGGGCCAGCCCGTCAAGCGTCAGGGCGCCGTCTGTGGCCGCCGCGCGCTCCACGCCCGCATGGTCGCGGCCGGCGGCGCGCACCGCCTGTACCGCATGGTGGAAGCCGGTCAGACGGCTGGTGGTGGCATGCCAGTCGGCGAGGTTCACATAGGCGTCGATGAACCAGGACAGCGCGCCTTGCACCTGCCCGAAGGCCTGGGAGGTCTGCATCAGCGAGCCCAACGGCAGGGCGCCGCTGAAATAGCGAGGGGCGGCGACCAGCAGCGGGAAGATGACGGCGATCTGGCCATAGGCGGAGGTGAACCAGACCAGCCGCTTCTGCGTGCGCATCAGCGACCACCAGTTGGCGACGACGCGGGCGAAGCGGTCGCCGAAGCCGCGCGCCTCCTGCGCCTCGCCCTGTTGCAGGGCGACGCTCTCTGCATTCTCGCGCAGGCGGACCAGGGCGAAGCGGAAGTCGGCCTCGTAACGCTGCTGGTCGAAGCTGAGCCGGGCCAGCGGCTTGCCGATCTTGTGGGTGATCCAGGTGCCGGCGACGGCATAGACCAGCGCCACCCACACCATGTAGCCGGGAAGATCGATGCCCAGCCACGGGATGGTGACCGACCCGGACAGGCTCCACAGGATGGCGAGGAAGGAGACCAGCGAGACCAGATTGGTCAGGAAGCCCAGTGACAGGCTCAGCGTCAGCTGGACGAAGCTGCGCAGATCCTCGGCGATGCGCTGGTCGGGGTTGTCGGTGCCGGTGTTGGCGAATTGCAGCCGGTAATAGGTCTGATTCTCCAGCCAATCGCGGAGATAGCGTTCGGTCAGCCAGCGCCGCCAGCGGATCTGCAGCATCTGGTTCAGATAAAGGCGATAGACGGCCACCGCGATGAAGACCAGCGCCAGGCCGCCGAACACCAGCAGGGCGTGAATGAAGCCGCTCTGGTCCTTCTCCTGCAGCGCGTTGAAGATGTCTGCGTTGATCTGGGTGAACCAGACCTCCATGAACACCGCCGCCAGATTGAGGATGACGATCGCCGCCAGCAGGCCGCGCGCCGCCCATTTCTCCTCCGACGACCAATAGGGCTTGGTCAGGCGCCAGACGTCGGACAGGAAATGGCGGGCGGCGGACAGGCGTCCGGTGGGAGCGGGCGGGGTGTATGCACGCGCGGGCATCGGTCGGGCACTCGCAAGCGGTCAGCACATGATCTGCCGATTACCACCCTTTGCCGCGCCGGAGGCATGAATTCGCTGTCACTTGCCCCGGATCATGTCCCAACTGGCCATCAGGGCGCCGCCGGCGATCAGCCCACAGGCGGCCCAGACGGTCCAGCCGCCGCTAGCCCGCCCGAACAGGATCAGCAGCAGGGTGGAGGCGGGCGGCACGGCGTAGGACAGCACGCCCAGCGCCCGGATGTCTCCCCGCTTCATGCCATGGTCCCAGGCGAAGAATGCCAGCCCGTCCGGTCCGAGGCCGAGAGCCAGCAGGACCAGCCAGCCCAGCGCCTCCTGCGGCCAGACGGTCGCCTCCTCGAACAGCAGGTGCCCGGTCAGGCCGAGCAGGGCGGTGACGAGGCAGAAGCCGCTCACCGCCTCGGTCGGGACGGAGCCGAAACAGCGCGACAGCACGGAATAGACGCCCCAGATCAGCGCCGCCGCCAGCGCCGCGCCATAGGCGGGCAGATTGCCCCCCAGGCTGCCGGCGTCCAGGTGCAGCCCGCCGCCGCGACCCGACACGATCAGCGCCGTACCGGCCAGCCCGCACAGCGCCCCCGCCACATGGGCGGCCTTCAGCCGCTCCCCCGGCAGCAGTGCGGAGAACAGGACGATGCAGAGCGGCCAGAGATAGTTCAGGAGGTTGACTTCCACGGCGGCCGTCGGCGCCAGATGGAAGGCCAGGAACAGGCAGGCGTGATAGCCGAACAGCCCGCCGACACCAACCAGCCAGACCGGCAGGGGCTGGCGCAATGCGCCGATCACGCTGCGCCCGCGCAACGCGGCGACGGTGCTGCCGGTCAGGAAGGCCAGCCCGAAGGCGACAGCCACCAGCTGCAGCGGCGGAATGGCGCTGGACATTGAGGTCAGCAGCGCCGCCGTCGACCACAGCAGGATGGCGATGGCCCCGATGCCGGTGGCGCGCCGGACCTCCGCGACAGGCGGGGCGGCGGGCGACCGGGGCAAAGTGGGAGTGGGAAGGGTGGAATCGGAAAAGGCGTCGGCGCTCATGCGCGGGTGCATAGCCTACGGGGTGGCCGGCCGCAATGGAGGTTGGGCGCGGCCTCTTGTCACCCGCTGCCGGTCAGGGTGCCCACCCGGCGGCCCAGCGGTGGGTGAACCCGGCCTCCCGCTCCAGCATGCGCCCCAGGCGGATCAGGCGCCGTTCCTCGCCCGGCCGGGCAATCAGCTGGATGCCGAAGGGCAGGCCGTCCCCCCCATCCGAACCGCCAACCGGCAGGGTCAGAACCGGGAAGCCGATCAGCGTCACGACGGCGGTGACGCCGATATAGTCGAGGATGGTCTCCACCGGCCGGCCGTCGATCACCGTCACCTCGCCGTCCTCGTTCGGCCAAGGCAGCACGCCGCAGGCCGGGGCGGCCAGCACGTCGATCTCCTCGAACAGGGCGACGAAGCGGCGGTAAAGCGCCGTACGGGCGGCCTGCGCCTCCAGATAGGCGTCGGCGGTGATGCCGGCGCCGGCCTCGATGTTCCAGCGGATGGTGTCGGTCAGCGCCTCGCCATGTTTGGCCAGCATAGGGCCGAAGGCGTGGCGGGTCTGGGCGGCGCGCAGCGTGCGGAAGGTCGCCATGGCGTCGCCGCAGTCGGGATGCCGGCGCGCCACCGGCCCGGCGGCCCGCTCCAGCCGCTCCACCGCTTCGGCGAAGCGTTCCCGCACCGCCTGGGAGACGGTGGCGAAGCCGAAATCGGCGGTGGCGCCCAGCCGCGTCTCCGAACCGTCGTCGCGGTCGCCGAACAGTGAGGTCGGATCGCGCAGGTCGCCGCCGGCCATTGCCGACAGCAGCAGCGCGCAATCCGCGGTGTCGCGCGCCAGCACGCCATGGGTCGCCAGCGTGTCCCAGCCCAGCGCGCGGCCGGGTGCCGGAATCAGCCCCGGCGTCGGCCGGATGGAGGCGATGCCGCAGAAGCTGGCTGGAATCCGCACTGACCCGCCATAGTCGGTGCCGTGCGCCAGCGGCGCCATGCCGACCGCGACCGCCGCCGCCGACCCGCCACTCGACCCGCCGGAGGTCAGGGCGGGATCGGCCGGGTTGCGGGTCGGGCCATACAGGCGGTTCCGGCAGATGGCGCCGAAGCCGAATTCCGGCGTGTTGGTCTTGCCGATGACGATGCCACCGGCCGCCTCGATCCGCGCCAACGCGATGTCGCTGCTGGTCGGCACATGGTCGGCATAGAGCGCCGAGCCGTAGGTGGTGCGGATGCCGGCGGTGTCGGTCAGGTCCTTCACCGCCACCGGCAACCCGTGCAGCGGTCCGACGGGCGCCGGTTGGGCGTCCAGCGCGTCGGCGCGGGCCAGCGCCGCGTCGGCGGCGACGGTGATGAAGGCGGACAGCGCCGGTTCGGCCGCGGCAATCCGCGCCAGATGCGCCTCGACCGCTTCGCGCGCCGACAGCTCCCGCTTCGCCAGCCGTTCGGCCAGGGTGGCGGCGCTTTCCCGCCACAGGACGTTGGGTTCCTGGTTCACGCATCCCTCCCATTTCCGGCCATCTGATTTTGGGGCGGACGGTAGCGCGAAACCGGTGGTGCGCCCAACAAAGTACCGGGCAGGGCAGGGCTGCGTCAGCGCTGCTGCCCGGCCGAGGCGCGGCAGTCGTTCAGGATGTTGCCGACCGTCACCCGCTCCCGCTCGTCCATGCTGAGGTTCCAGCGCGCCTTCACCAGAATCCAGTCGGCGACATAGAGGCAGATGCCGTCGCGCTTCGGCGGCAGCCAGTCCTCCGGCCCCTTGGAACCCTTGGCGCGGTTGGCCTCGCGGCTGGAGACCAGCAGGGTCAGCGGGTCGCTGGTGTCGTTGGCGTAGGCGGCGCGCTTCTCCCGGCTCCAGTCGTAGCCGCCGCTGGCATAGGCCTCCTCCAGCGGTACCCGATGGTCGATGTCGACCATCTGCGGATCGGTGTAGCGTTCGCCGGTGTAGGGATCGAGCCAGTCGCCGGACTTCACGCCGCAGCCCTTGGCGTCGAGCGTCGCCGGGCGGCGGGAGTCGCGGATCAGCACCTTCTCGCGCGCATTCAGGCAGCCGCCCTCCAGCGCCAGCCAGTGCGGCCAGTCCTCGCGCTGGTAGCCGCGTCGTTTCTCCGGCTCCACCCGGATGCCGTCGAGCTGCCGAGCGACATCGGCATAGTCGATCTTGTCGGTGGGTTGAGCGACGACCGGCGGCGGTGGTTCGGCCTGCTCCTGCTTGCGCGGCTGGCGGGGGCGGTGGGTCTCCTGCCCCAGCAGGCGGTCGAGCGTGCCGGGCGGGATGATGTGAACCCGCTCGGCCACCGCGACGACGGCGAGGACCGCCAGGATGACGAACAGCGCCCGCAGGGGCAGGGAACGGCGGCGGGCCATGCTTCATTCACCTTGACGACTGCACCCTCTCCCTCATACCCGCCTATGGCACCGCCCTCAAGGCATACGGCCGGTCAGGGTGGCGCTCAGGCCCTGGAGCAGGCCGACCTGGCACATGGTGTCGAAGGTGGAGCGCATCAGCGACGGGTCGCCGATCGACACGCGGATGTCGCCGGCCCGCGGTTCGGTGTGGCGGCGGCGGACCTTGCTGTTGCACAGTTCCTGCAGCACCTCCAGCAGCATCACCAGCGAGGTCGCGCGGCCGGTGCAGAGGTTGTAGACCTGGGACCCGGCAAATCGCCGCTCCATCGTCAGCGCCAGGATGCGCACCACGTCGCCGACGAAGACGAAGTCGCGAACCTGCTGCCCGTCGCCATGGATCTCCACATCCTCGCCGCGGGCGACCCGGCGGGCGAAGATGGAGATCACGCCGGAATAGGGCGACATCGGGTCCTGGCGCGGGCCATAGACATTGAAGAAGCGGAAGCCGACTGTCGGCACCCCCTGGATCGCCCAGGCAACGCGGGCGTGCATCTCGCAACCCAGCTTGTCGACGCCATAGGCCGACAGCGGGCGCGGCAGCTCGTCCTCCTTCAGCGGGGTGTTGGTGTTGTCGCCATAGATAGCCGCGGAGGAGGCGTAGACCACCGGGATCGGGCTGCCGCGTTTGGCATCGCGTGCCGCCTCGAACACGGTGACTGTGCCCAGCAGGTTGGTGCGGTGGGTCTCCGCCCACAGCTCTCGCGACTTCTGCACCGACGCGACGGCGGCAAGGTGGAAGACGCCGTCCACGCCTTCGCCGGAATCGCCGGCCATCGCCTCGCGCACCGCGTCGGGATCGGCGATGTCACCCACCACCAGCGCTGCGGCGCTTGGCTTGTTCTCCAGCCGGCCGCTCGACATGTTGTCGAGGATCGTCACCCGGTGCCCGTCGGCGAGCAGCCGGTCGGCGAGATGCGAGCCGATGAAACCGCAGCCGCCGGTGATGAGGTAGTGCGCCATGGTCGTTCCCGAGCCCTTCCGTCGTTGCACCGGCGTTGCCGCACCGCAGCGGGATCGCCGGAAATCCCTTCCAAGAGTCGGGACACAACCGACAGGGTGCCAGACCATCTTCGGGATAGGGCGGCGCCTCAACCGGGGAACCGCCCCCGCCCGTCCGGCGACCGCAGGGGCGAATCGGTCCCGTTTCCTCCATGACGGTTTCGGGACAGGCGGCACCGATGGTTCAACAGGCTTATCCACCACCTTGTCCACGGTTCTGTGGATAACCATGGTCAAGCTCGCGAGGTTGGAACACGCGTCGGGCTGGTCACACTGGTGCAGAAATGCTGCGGTGTACGAACGGTTTCTTGGCCCGAACCTTTGCTGCAAAGCACAAGAGCAGCCCATGCAAAAAGCCCCACCGTGGCGGTTGTGCCACGGTGGGGCATTTTGAGGAGGGTGGAGCAGGGCTGTGGATTAAGGCCCGGCTTGCGCTTGGTCGACCTCAGCCCTGCTTGGGGCCGAGAACCTCCGCCTTGACGGTGGCGAATGCCCAGTCGAGCCAGGGCAGCACCGCCTCCATATCTTCGTTTTCCACCGTGGCCCCGCCCCAAAGGCGCAGGCCGGGAGGCGCGTCGCGGTAGGACCCGGCGTCGAAGGCGGCCTCCTCCTTCTCCAGCAGGGCGGACAGCTTCTTGGCGAAGGCGGCCTGCGCCTCCTCCGTCAGAGCGGTCACGTCGGGATCGGTGAAGCGCAGGCAGATCGAGGTGCAGGAGCGGTTCGCCGGATCCTTGGCGAGGAAGCCGGCCCAGGGGCTGGTCTCCTCCCATTCGGCGACGATGCGCAGGTTCTGCTCCGACCGGCGGATCAGTTGGGTCAGACCGCCCAGCGACAAGGCCCAGCGCAGGCCGTCGATGGCGTCCTCGACGCACAGCATCGACGGCGTGTTGATGGTGTCGCCTTCAAAGATGCCTTCGATCAGCTTGCCGTTCTTGGTCAGGCGGAAGATCTTCGGCAGCGGCCGGTCGGGCTGGAAACTTTCCAGCCGTTCGACGGCGCGCGGGCTCAGCACCAGCATGCCGTGCGCCGCCTCGCCGCCCAGCACCTTCTGCCAGGACCAGGTGGCGACGTCGATCTTGTGCCAGGGCAGCGCCATGGCGAAGGCCGCGGAGGTGGCGTCGCAGATGGTCAGCCCTTCGCGGTCGTCGGCGATCCAGTCGCCGTCGGCCACCCGCACGCCGGCGGTGGTGCCGTTCCAGGTAAAGACGACGTCGCGGCTGAAATCGACCGCCGACAGGTCCGGCAGCTCGCCATAGGGGGCAATCAGGTTGCGGACGTCCGGCAGCTTCAGCTGCTTGGCGACATCCGTCACCCATTCCTTGCCGAAGCTTTCCCAGGCCAGCATGTCGACGCCACGGGCGCCCAGCATCGACCACAGCGCCATCTCCACCGCCCCGGTGTCGGAGGCGGGGACGATGCCGATGCGGTAGTCGCCGGGGATGCCCAGCACCGCGCGGGTGAGGTCGATGACCTCCTTCAGCTTGGCCTTGCCCGGCTTGGAGCGGTGGGAGCGGCCGAGCAGCGCGCCGTCCAGCGCGTCGAGCGACCAGCCCGGACGCTTCGCGCAGGGACCCGAGGAGAAGAGCGGAGTGTTGGGCCGGCGGCTGGGCCGGCTGGCGCTGCTGGCAGTCATGGAGCGAACTTCCTGTCCCGGAACGGGAATGTGCGGAGGTCCGGACCTTAAAAGCTGCGCCTGCCGCCGTCAATCTAGGGACACGGCGCGGGATGCGGAACCCTGCCGTGCCGATTGCTCACTTGGTGCGGCCGATCTTGCCGTTGCGATAGGTCCAGGCGGCCTCGCCCCCGCCGCCGGGCTGCGGCATCGAGATGGTCAGGACATCGTTGTCGATGGTGACCTGGGCGGCGTCGCTGCAGGACCCGAAGGGATAGGAGACCAACGGCTGCGGCCCGCCGACCTCCAGGATGCGGAAGCGGGTGGGGCAGTCCTTGGCGCCGGTGTCGGCCTGGAACAGGGCGATCCAGCGGTCCTTCAGGGAATAGGCGCCGACGAAGGACAGCATGTCGCTCTCCTTGTCCTCGAACACGGGCTTGTCGTTCACCGACACCTGGGTGTGCTTCGGCCCGATGTCGGTCATCGTCAGCACGGTGTTGCCCAGCGCCGCCATCAGGCGGGGCTCGGCCGCATCGGCGGAACCGGCAACCGTGCCGGCGATCCCGAAGGCGATGGAAAGGCTGCCCACCATCGCGGCGCACACACTAAGAACCCGCAAAGCCCGTCTCCCTGGCTGCTGCGCCCCGGCGGGGGCGGCTTTACCGAACGGGGCGCACCATAATGCGGGGAGCGCTCTGCCGGAAGCCGTCCTTTTCGCCGGGTGGGCCGTTGCGTCAGCGCCAGGTGCGTCAACGAATGTTGACGCTGAGGCCGAAGCCGGGGACCACCGGCGGCGCGTAGACGACGGGCGGCGGGGCATAGATCACCCGCGGCTGCGGCGCGTAAACCACCGGGGGCGGGGCGTAGACGACGGGCGGCGGGGCGTAATAGGCGCCGCGCTCGCGCCAATGACGGTGATGGGGGCGCTCCCAGCGCCAGTCCGGTCCGCCGCGGCCAGGGCCGTACCATTCGCGGCCATGGTCGCCTCGTCCGCGCCAGCCATCATGGGCGGCGGCGGGGCTGACGGTGGCGCCCAGCATCGATCCGGCGACCAGAGCGCCCAGAACCACGGCTTTCAATCCAAAACCAAAGCGGCCAGTCATTCCGGCGTCCTCCTGGTGTCGGGGGTATCTTGTCCCCTCATGAGCCGATGAACGTCGCCGCTCCGGCTTTCATTCCACTCGGAAGGAAAAGATTTGGTCGTATGGCGTCGGTCATAGATTTTGGGCGGCCTCAGGCCCAGCCGTCCGACAGGCCGGGACGGGCGGCCGCCGGCGAGGCGAACAGGCTGGCCGGCTTGTAGGCCGGGCGGTCTGCCGGTCTGCCGAAATGATAGCCCTGGGCCAGCTCGAATCCCCAGGCGTTGAGTTGCGCCGCCTGGTCCGGCGTCTCCACCATCTCGGCGATCACCTGCACGCGGATCTCCCGGCACAGCCCGACCATGGCGCGCAGGATGGCATCGTCGCGCGGGCTGCCGCCCAGCCGGCGGACATAGCTGCCGTCGATCTTCACGAAATCGACCGGCAGGGCCTGGATGTAGGGGAAGGACGCCGCTCCGGCGCCGAAATCGTCCAGGCAGATGCGGTGGCCGGCGCGGCGCAACTCCTCCAGCACGCGGGCGGCGCGCGGCAGGTCGGTCAGTCCGGTCGATTCGGTCACCTCCACCAGCAGGCGGGAACGCAAAGCCGGGTCGCGGGCGACCAGCCGCTGGAAGGCGACCACGAAGATGTCGCTGCCCAGCGAGGCCGCCGACATGTTCACGGCGATCTGCAGCGAGGGATCGGCGCTCAGTGTCTCCAGCGCCTTTTCGCAGACCAGCAAATCGACGTCATGGACCATGCCGATCTGCTCGGCGAAGGCGATGGTCGGGCCGGGGGCACCGTTGGGGAAGCGGGCCAGCGCCTCGTAATGGTGCAGGCCGCGGGTGGCGAGCGAAACGATGGGCTGGAACTGCAGCTTCAGCCGGTCGTCGGTCAGGGTGGTGCGCAGGCTGGTCACCCGCGTCACCGTCTGGTCGACCAGCAGCTTCACCGCGTCATGCATGGTGGAGATGTCGAATTTTGCCGTCTCCTCGGCGAAGCTCTTCACCGTGAACATCAGCACGCGTCCGGCGTCCTCGCGGCTGAGGCCGGGTGCGGACATGTCGAGCGTCAGATTTTCCGACGCCAGAGGCTGGCCGTCCGGCGACAGGCCGGCGCCGGCCACGGCGATTTCGTCGGCGAGCGCGCCGGCCGACAGGTCGCTGCCGTGGACGAGGCCGAAGCGGTCTTCTCCCAGCCGGGTCGCCAGCGTGTCGTCGGCGGCGTGGACGCGCAGCAGCGCCCCGACCTCTCCCAGCAGGCGCAGCGTCAGTTCCGGGCCCAGCCGCGATTTGACCTCGCCGAAGTCGGCGATCTTGATGAGGGTCAGCTTCGGCGGCGACTGGCCGACATCGACGCCGAAGCGCTCGCCCAGCTGCGCCTGGAAGGCCTCGGGGTCGAGCAGCCCGGTCTCCGCGTCGCGGGCCGGCGCGTCGGCTCCTTTGCTTTCCGACCGGGTCAGAGTCAGCTGCACGTTGGGCGAGCGGCCGAGCCGATAGCCGGACAGGGTGGCCTGCGCCCCGCCGGCCAGGGCGACCGTCCGCGGCTCCAGCCGCCGATTGGACCCGGCGGTGCGCAGCAGGCGCCGCACCAGCCCGCGGTCGCCGGCCGCCAGCATCCGGTCGACCGGCTGGCCGATCAGGTCGGCATCGGTGATGCCCAGGACATGCTGCAGGGCGCCGGCGGCGAAGCCGATGATTCCGCGGGCGTCCACCTCGATCAGCACATCCGCATTGGCAAATGCGAAGCCAAGGAAGCGTGCGACGTCCGATGTCATGATGCCTCGGCAAGGCTCGCGGTTGGGGCGGGAATCTCGGTGGGGTGGAACGGCGTGACCCTGCGCACCCGGCGAAATATTATGTCTACCGAAGGTTCGCATTCTAAACGTAAAGGAAATCCTACCACTATCGAAATTACGTTAGGTCAAATATCTGCGGCCCGGACGGCGTGCGGCAGCCGGCAGGTGGCTGCGGGCGCTATCCTCTTGGGTTCAAACGGTTATTGTCACAGTCGGCGCCTCTTCCCCCTGTGCGGCGTTTATGGTAAATAGCCTCCATGGTAGAGACCAGACGCACCGGCGACCGTTCGAACGAGTTGATCCGCCCCGACTCCGGTGGCGGTCGTGTTGTCGCGAGCGGCGCACGGGCACGTGCCGAAGGCGTCGTCCAGCAGGGACGGCAACGGGTTCCGAGCCTGCGTGAGCTGGCCGCGCTTGTGGTCAACGGCGTGCTGACGCTGCCGCGCAACTATCGCCGCGGCATGTTCCTCGACGTTCAGGTGTAGGCGGCCGCTTCCGGGCCGAACAGACGTTCCATCAGCAGCGGCGGCAACTCGTACTGCGGCAGGCACAGGCTGGTGCTGCGGGCGTGCAGCGTGTGCAGGCACAGCCCCTCCGTGTCCGGGAAGGCGCCGACGCGGAAGCGTTCGCGCGCGGCCTTGACGAAGGGCGCGTCCTCGCAGGCGTTCACCGCCGGGAAGCGCACCGCCTCCCACACCGCGCGCCGGTAGGCGTAGGAAAAGCCGTAACCGTCGAGATTGTCGGGAGAGGGCGGGGTGTCCGGCGCCTCGACATAGCTGCAGGCCTGCCGGCCCCAGCGGTGGTGCGAGCCGCCGCGGGCCGTGTCCCAATAGCCGAAGCGCCGATGCGGCACGCTGTAGAGGAACCAGCCGGACAGCTTCACCAGATCATGTCCCCGGTCGAGCCAGTCCAGCATCCGCTCCACATAGGTCGGCGCATAGAAGTCGTCGTCGTCCATGTGGACGATCACCGATCCCTTGGCATGTTCGGCCAGGATGTTGCGCTTCTCGCCGATGGCGTAGCGGCGGGGCGAATAGAAATATTTCAGCCGCGGATTGGCCAGCGCCTTCAGGTAGGCCGATGGGCGCGGGCTGTCGTCGAACACCAGCCACTCGATCTCGCCATGGGTTTGTGCCCGGATACAGGCATGCAGGCGCGGCAGGAACTCCTCGCGCTGCCAGGTGGGGGTGACGATGCTGGCCAGGGAAGTGGGGGGCGTGGGCGTCATGGTCGTTTCTTGCTCGCACGGGCGGGCTGCGTGTAGACAGGCGTCAGCATAACACTGCTCCAGGCTCTAAA
This sequence comes from Azospirillum sp. A1-3, assembly GCF_023806445.1. Classification (NCBI taxonomy): domain Bacteria; kingdom Pseudomonadati; phylum Pseudomonadota; class Alphaproteobacteria; order Rhodospirillales; family Azospirillaceae; genus Azospirillum; species Azospirillum sp. A1-3. The sequence goes on along the minus strand of NZ_JAMSLU010000004.1, from coordinate 450,533 downwards.
CACGGGCCGGCGGTGGCGCGAAGGAAGGGAAGGACGCCCGTGGGAGTGATCGACCGGATCTGGATCGTCTTCGCCGCGCTGAACGGCGCTATGGCTGTCGGCACCGGGGCCTATGCCAGTCACGCGCTGGCCGCCCAGCCGCAGGCGCAGGAATGGTTCCGCATCGCCGGGCAGTATCAGATGGCGCATGCGTTGGCGCTGGTGCTGCTGGTGGCGCTTGGCGGCCGGATCGGGAACGGCGGGATGGGCGGTCTGGCCCTGCGGCTCGCGGGATGGCTGTTCGTCGTCGGGATTCTGCTGTTCTGCGGCACGCTCTACGCGCTGGGCACCGTCGGACCGCTGCCGGTGCCGATGACGGCGCCGGCCGGCGGATGGAGCTTCATGCTGGGCTGGCTGGCGCTGGCGGTCGCGGCTCTGCGGGCGCGCGGCTGAGGCTTGCGCCCGTCAATCAGCCGGCCGTAGCGGCCCGCAGGTCGGACTGCTCGGCGACCGAGTCGCCGCTGCGGCTATCGCTGTCGGCGTCCTCCGCCGCGGGCGTGCAGTAGAGGCCGTGCAGCGTCGTCATGATCGTCTGCGCCTCGTGCCCATTCAGCGAATAGTAGATGTTCTGGGCGCTGCGGCGCGTGCGGACCAGATTGTCGTTGCGCAGCCGAGCCAGATGCTGGGACAGCGCCGACTGGCTGAGCCCGACCAGTTCCTCCAACTCGCCCACCGACCGCTCGCCCTGGCTCAGATGGCACAGGATGAGCAGCCTCCGCTCGTTGCACATCGCCTTCAACAGCGCACTTGCCCGGCGGGCGTTGGCCTGCAAATCCTCGATCTTCATCGCTCTACCGTCGCCCTGTCCGTTCCGATTCGTTTTTACGTGTCGTATTGTGCGCAGGCCGTCGTTGTACGACCCGGCAAAGAAAAATGCTCGTATCGTAGTATATTCGTATCGGGTGGCTATTGTCCACCTGTGGGAATCCGGCATGGCGACCGCGCCGCTGCTTGGCGCATGCGGCGGCTTGAGCGTCGCCATCATCGGCGGAGCGCCGTTTTTCTCGCACCGCGAAACAGAGCTGCTACAGATATATCAGCTTTCGGTTGTTAACAATAATCATTTGTAATGGCAGGCGACGGCCGGGCCACAGCATCCGTCGTGACAGCGGCCAGCCGGTCGGGTAGCATTCCGCCATGACCGACCATCCTTTGAATACCAAGGGCTTGCAGTGCCCGCTGCCCGTTCTGCGCGCGCGCAAGGCGATCAAGGCCATCGCCGTCGGCGACACTTTGACGGTGGAGGCGACCGACCCCGGCGCCCGCAAGGACTTTCCGGCGTTCTGCGAAGCGACCGGCAACCGCCTGCTGTCCGTCACCGAAGAGGACGGCATCCTGCGCTTCGTCATCGAACGGGTGGCCTGAACCAGCGATCCTCCGCACCGGTTATACCCCGATCGCAGGGGGGTACGGATTGCCCCGGTTCCCGAAAGTGGGCTGTGACGAATCGTCCTGGATTCAGCCTGTACTTTCATTAGCGATCCGGGAAGAATGGTTTTTGGAAACGCTGCAATCGCCGCCCGAAAACCAACGATAACGACCGAAAAATCGATGTTCACCACCCTGTTCACCCACCCGGCGTGCCTGGAGCACGACACGGGTCTCGGTCATCCCGAATGCTCCGACCGCCTGCGCGCCGTGCTCGCCGCGCTGGAGACGGAGGAGTTCCACATGCTGGAACGGCAGGAGGCGCCGCGCGCCACGGTTGAACAGCTTCTGCGGGCGCATCCGCAGTCGCACATCGACCGCGTGCTGTCGCTGATCCCCGACGTGGAGCATGCGGGCGTCGATGCTGACACGGTCGTCTCTCCCGGATCGGGGGAGGCGGCGCTGCGTGCGGCCGGCGCGGTCTGCGCCGCGATCGACGCGGTGGCGACCGGCCAGTCCCGCAACGCCTTCTGCGCCGTCCGCCCGCCCGGCCACCATGCGGAGCGGGAGAAGGCCATGGGCTTCTGCCTGTTCAACAACGCCGCCGTCGGCGCCTTCCACGCCCGCGCCGCCCATGGGCTGCAGCGGGTGGCGGTGATGGATTTCGACGTCCATCACGGCAACGGCACCCAGGACATCCTGCAGTTCGATCCCGACATGCTCTATTGCTCCACCCACCAGTCGCCGCTCTATCCCGGCACCGGCGATGCGGGGGAAAAGGGGGAGTACGGAAACTGCGTCAATGCGCCGCTGCCGGCCATGGCCGGGTCGCCGGAGTTCCGGCACGCGATGACGCATGTGATCCTGCCGGCCATCGACCATTTCAAGCCGGACCTGCTGATCATCTCCGCCGGGTTCGATGCCCATTCGCGCGATCCGCTGGCCGGCCTGCACCTGATCGACGATGATTTCGTCTGGGCCACCCGCAAGCTGGGCGAACTGGCCCGCACCCATTGCGGCGCAAGGATCGTCTCGGTGCTGGAAGGCGGCTACAACCTTCGGGCATTGGCGTCGGCAAGCGCGGCCCATGTGCGCGAACTGATGTACTGCTGACCAGAATCTCCCCCCGCGCGACGGCTGTCCCGTTCTCCCGAAAGGGGGAGGGGCTGCCCGAACGCATAGGCCGCACAGTGGCGGCACATAGTCCGCAAGGGGCGGGGTACGGGAGTGCCTCGGGCCTTGCGCCAGACGAGGGCGGGGCATACCTTCGCGGGCTTGAGGTTCCATCGATGGTTCAGTCCGACATGCCCCCTTCCGCCGCTTCCATTCCGAATCCTGGCGTTCCCATTCCGCCCGACATCGCCGCCCTCAGTTTCGAGGATGCGCTCGCCGAACTGGAGCGGATCGTCCGCCAGCTTGAGGAAGGTCGCGGTAAGCTCGACGACGCCATTTCCTCCTACGAACGCGGCACGGCGCTGAAGCGTCATTGCGAGATGAAGCTGCGCGAGGCGCAGGCCAAGATCGACCGCATCACCGTGAGCGCCGACGGCTCCCTCGGCACCGAACCCGCCCGGATCGACTGACGTGCAGACCATTTCCCAGACCGAATTGAAGTCCGCCATGGCGGAGATCGCGCAGGCCGTCGAGATGAAGATCGGCGCCCTGCTGCCGACCACCGATCTGGCGGAAGCGCGGGTGTTCGACGCCATGCGCTATGGCTGCCTGAACGGCGGCAAGCGGCTGCGCCCCTTCCTGGTGATGCAGTCGGCGGCGCTGTTCGGCGTCAACCCCGACTGCGCCATCCGGGCCGCCGCTGCGGTGGAGATGGTCCACAGCTATTCGCTGGTCCATGACGATTTGCCGGCGATGGACGACGGCGAGCTGCGCCGCGGCCGGCCGACCTGCCACCGCCAGTTCGACGAGGCGACCGCCATCCTGGCCGGCGACGGTCTGCTGACGCTGGCGTTCGAGGTGCTGGCGGACCCGGAGACTCATGAGGATCCCAACATCCGCTGCCAGCTGGTGTCGGCGCTGGCCAAGGCGGCCGGCGGCCACGGCATGGTCGGCGGCCAGATGCTGGACCTGATCGCGGAGCATGAGAGCTTCGACTTGGGCACCACCACCCGGCTGCAGCGCATGAAGACCGGCGAGATGATCGCCTTCTCCTGCGAGGCCGGCGGCATTCTGGGCAAGGCCAACCCGCCGCAGCGCACGGCGCTGCGCGCCTATGCCCACGACCTGGGGCTGGCCTTCCAGATCGTCGACGACCTGCTGGACGTGGAAGGCACGGCGGAAGAGACCGGAAAGACCGTCGGCCGCGACGCCCAGGCCGGGAAGGCGACCTTCGTGTCGATTCTCGGCCGCGACCGTGCCCGCGCCCAGGCGGAAATGCTGTCCCATCAGGCATCGCAGCACTTGGACATTTTCGATGGGCGTGCCGATATGTTGAAGGCCGTCGCCGACTTCGTCGTCGCGCGCCGCGCCTGACCAGAGCTTGAGGACCATCACGACGTGACCGCCACCAAGACCCCGCTGCTCGACCATTGTCCGACGCCAGCCAAGCTGCGGGCCCTCAAGCCCGAACAGCTCCGCCAGTTCGCAGACGAGTTGCGCACCGAGACGGTGGACGCCGTCTCGGTGACCGGCGGCCATCTCGGCGCCGGGCTGGGGGTGGTCGAGCTGACGGTGGCGCTGCATTACGTCTTCGACACGCCCTATGACCGGCTGATCTGGGACGTCGGGCACCAGTGCTATCCGCACAAGATCCTGACCGGGCGGCGCGACCGCATCCGCACGCTGCGCATGGGCGGGGGCTTGAGCGGCTTCACCAAGCGGTCGGAGAGCGAGTACGACCCCTTCGGCGCCGGCCACAGCTCCACCTCCATCTCCGCCGGTCTCGGCATGGCGGTCGCCAGCAAGATCAAGGGCGAGCGGCGCAACGTCATCGCCGTGATCGGCGACGGCGCAATGAGCGCCGGCATGGCGTACGAGGCGATGAACAATGCGGCCTCCACCAAGTCGCGGCTGATCGTCATCCTCAACGACAACGACATGTCCATCGCCCCGCCGGTGGGTGCGATGAGCGCGTATCTGTCGCGGCTGATCTCGTCCAAGCCGTACATGTCGCTGCGCCATCTGGCGAAGGAGATCGCCGACCAGTTGCCGCGTCCGCTGCGCAACGCCGCCCGCCGGGCGGAGGAATATGCCCGCGGCATGGTCACCGGTGGCACCCTGTTCGAGGAGCTGGGCTTCTACTACATCGGCCCGATCGACGGTCACAACCTGGACCACCTGCTGCCGGTGCTGCAGAACGTCCGCGATGCCGACGACGACAAGCCGGTGCTGATCCACGTCGTCACCAAGAAGGGCAAGGGCTATGGCCCGGCGGAGGAGTCGGCCGACAAGCTGCACGCCGTCGCCAAGTTCGACGTGGTGACCGGCGCCCAGTCCAAGCCGAAGTCCAACGCCCCGACCTACACCCGCGTCTTCGCCCAGAGCCTGATCGCCGAGGCGGCGGCCGACCCGACCATCGTCGGCATCACCGCCGCCATGCCGTCGGGCACCGGGCTGGACCTGTTCGGGGAGCGCTTCCCCGACCGCTGCTTCGACGTCGGCATCGCCGAACAGCATGCGGTGACCTTCGCCGCCGGCATGGCGACCGAGGGGTTCAAGCCTTTCTGCGCCATCTATTCGACCTTCCTGCAACGCGCCTACGATCAGGTCATCCATGACGTGGTGCTGCAGCATCTGCCGGTGCGCTTCGCGCTGGACCGCGCCGGGCTGGTGGGCGCGGACGGGGCGACCCATGCCGGATCCTTCGACACCGCCTATCTCGGCTGCCTGCCCGACATCGTCCTGATGGCGGCGGCGGACGAGCTGGAGCTGATGCACATGGTGGCGACCCAGGCCGCCATCGACGACCGTGCCTCGGCCCTGCGCTACCCGCGCGGCGAAGGCGTGGGGCTGGAACTGCCGGAACGCGGCAGCCTGCTGCCGATCGGCAAGGGCCGCATCCTGCAGGAAGGCACCAAGATCGCCATCCTCAGCTACGGCACCCGCCTGGGCGAGGCCCGGCGTGCCGCGGCGGAGCTGGCGGCGCGCGGCCTGTCGACCACCCTGGCCGACGCCCGCTTCGCCAAGCCGCTGGACGAGGATCTGGTCCGCCGGCTCGCGCTGGAGCACGAGGTGCTGATCACCATCGAGGAGGGATCGGTCGGCGGGTTCGGCAGCTTCGTGCTGCAATTCCTGGCGACGGCCGGGCTGCTCGACGGCGGACTGAAGATCCGGCCGATGGTCCTGCCGGACCTCTATCTCGACCACGACTCGCCGGCCAAGCAGTATGAGGCCGCCGGCCTGACCGCCCAGCAAATCGTCGGCACCGCGCTGCAGGCGCTGGGGATCGAGAGCACCGCGGCGCGGGCCTGACGACTCCTTCCTTCACCCATTCGATGGGGGCATCCAAATGGCGTAATGCCATTTGTCTAGCGGCCTTTCGGGTTGTTGGACTGGTGTGGAGCGCGAGCGACGCCTTACACTTCCCAGGCTGAAATGGTAGCCCCCAGGAAATGGGGGAAGAGCCTGCGGCAGCGGATGGCTACGAGGTCAGGGGCGATGGCGCACATCATGGCGGTCACGGCATACCGCAACGCGGAGTTCGGCGCCGATCCGGGGGCGGATCGGGCGGCCGGCACCGACGTCGCGGGCGTCGGCATCGACGATCCGGCGCTGTTGCGCAGCCTGCTGGATCAGACGCCGACACCCACCGCCCTGGTGGAGGGGGAGGGCGACCGTTGCGCCTTCGCCAACGCCGCCTTCCGGGCGCTGGGCGCGGTCGCGGGCACCAACCTGACGGAGCGTTTTCCGGCCCTGTCGCTGTCCATGCTGATCGAGGCACGGCGAACCGGCCAGCCGCAGCGCAACCGCGCCGCCAGTGACCGCACCACCGATGGCGAGCGCTTCTGGGATGTGCGGGTCACCCCGATGCTGGGGGTCAATGGCGTGGTCCGCGCCCTGATCGTCACCGCCGAGGAGACGCCGGAATCGGCGGCCGAACATGACCGGCGGCTGCGCGACGTCAGCCACCGGCTGAAGAACACCCTGCAACTGGTCTCCAGCCTGCTGACCCTTCAGACCCTGTCGAGCAAGGACCCCGAGGTCCGCCGCGCCCTCCAGAGCGCCGGCGGACGGGTCGGCATCGTCACCCAGGCCCACCAGCGCACCCACGGCGCCCTGCGGGCCGGCACCGTCGACATGGCGGTTCATCTGCGCGAACTGTGCCAGGAGCTTGAGGCGACGCTGCCCGGTGCCCACCGCGTCAAGGTCACGGCCGAGACGACCGAGATGCCGATGGAGTCGGTCATTCCCTTCAGCCTGATCGTCAGCGAACTGGTCGGCAACGCGGCACGCCATGCCTTTCCCGCCGGAGTGCCCGGCGATATCGATGTGCGGCTCGGCCGTGGCGACGGCGGCCGCATCCATCTGGAAGTTGTCGACCGAGGCATCGGCCTCCCGCAGGGCCTGGACGTCGCCCGTGCGTCGACGCTGGGGCTGAAGGTGGTGCGTGCCTTCGTCGGTCAACTGCGCGGCCGGCTGACAGCCGACAGCAGCCCCTATGGCACCCGCGTGTCGGTGGATTTCCCGCCGGCCTGACGTCTGGCCGGCCGCCGCCTGGAACCGGGGCTTGCCCTTGCGGCGGTTCCGCGTCAGGAATGCGCCGTCACGAGCGAGCGAAGGGCGACGGCATGGCACGGGTGAGGGTTGACGTGGCGCTGGTGGAGCGCGGGCTGGCGGAAAGCCGTGCTAGAGCGCAGGCGCTGATCCTGGCCGGGCTGGTCTATTCCGAGACGAAGCGCATCGACAAGGCCGGCGACCTGATCGCGGCGGAGGCCCCGCTGGCGGTCAAGGGGCAGGACCATCCCTGGGTGTCGCGCGGCGGGCTGAAGCTGGTGAAGGGGCTCGACGTCTTCGCCATCGACCCGACCGGCCTGACCGCCGTCGATGTCGGCGCCTCCACCGGCGGTTTCACCGACGTGCTGCTGACCCGCGGTGCCGCCAAGGTCTATGCCGTCGATGTCGGTCATGGCCAGTTGGCGTGGAAGCTGCGCACCGACCCGCGCGTGGTGGTTCTGGAGAAGACCAACGCCCGCCACCTGACCACTGCCGAGATTCCGGATCCGGTCGACCTCGTGGTGTGCGACGCCAGCTTCATCGGCCTGGAGATCGTGCTGCCGGCGGCTCTGGCCCTCGTGGTGCCGGGCGGGCGGCTGGTCGCTCTCATCAAGCCGCAGTTCGAGGTCGGCAAGGGCCGCGTCGGCAAGGGCGGCGTGGTGCGCGAGCCCGAACTGCATAGGGAAGTCTGCGACCGCATCCGCGCGTGGCTGGATGCCCTGCCGGGCTGGCGTGTGCTGGACATCACCGAAAGCCCTATCACCGGACCGGAAGGGAACAAGGAGTTCCTGATCGGCGCGGTGAAGGATCTGTCTCCGGATTCTGCGGCCGACGGCGGCCTTGACCTTCCGGGTTGACCGGGTCCGGGCGAAGGCTGTGCCCGATCGATTGTTGTACGCCGAAGGGTCGATGAGGATAGCCCAGGCTGCGCCCTGTCACTCAACGCATTAGATTTGGACGACCGCGTTTAACGGTCAGGATCGCTGCGTGCAGAATTATCTTCGTCCATTGATCCTCCACCTCACCCTGGAGCCGTGCGTCGCAACCGCCTGTTGCCCGAGTTTTGGCTGATGGCGGCCGGGGCGGTTCAGGGTTTGGCGATTGCGCGCCGGACTTCCCGCCGCGTGCTTGTAGGCACCGCCGCCGTCACGCCCGGGACGGCCGCCCGGCTACCCCGCCTCTGCAGATTACCCGCCTATTTCCAGCCGGATTTTCAAACGGTGCATGACTTTCCGCATGCGCGGCGTGTTGTTTTAGACATTCCGCACTGCGCTCCGGCGCATGCGTTGCCCGACACCCCATCAACGGATATCCCAGCCCGCCATGGCCGCATCCTCTGAACAGCTGCACAAGGCGCGAACCGGCGTTGCCGGTCTTGACGACATCCTCGCCGGCGGCCTCGCCCGCGACCGTGTCTTCCTGCTCGAGGGCAGCCCCGGCACCGGCAAGACCACGATTGCCCTTCAGTTCCTGCTGGACGGCGCGGCGGCCGGTGAATCCGGACTCTACATCACCCTGTCGGAAACCGAGGGCGAACTGCGCAACGCCGCAGCCGCGCATGGCTGGACGCTCGGCGACGAGATCACGGTGTTCGAACTGGTTCCGCCCGAGAGCCTGCTCGACGAGGCGCACCAGCAGAGTCTGCTCTATTCGTCCGACCTCGAACTCGGCGAGACGACCAAGCTGATGTTCGAGGCGATCGGGCGGAGCAAGCCGATGCGGATCGTCCTCGACAGCCTGTCGGAGATCCGGCTGCTGGCCCAGAGTTCATTGCGATACCGGCGCCAGATCCTCGCCCTCAAGCATTATTTCGCCCGGCACGGCGCCACCGTGCTGCTGCTCGACGACCTGACCACCGACACCATGGACAAGACGGTCCACAGCATCGCGCACGGCGTGATCCGCCTGGAGATGCTGACGCCGGCCTATGGCGCGGAGCGGCGGCGCCTGCGTGTGCTCAAGTACCGTGGGCAGGCATATCGCGGCGGCTACCACGACTGTACGATCACCACCGGCGGTTTCCAGGTGTTCACCCGGCTGGTCGCTGCCGAACATCGGACCGGCTTCGCCGGAGAACGGCTGGCCAGCGGCATCGCCGAACTCGACACGCTGCTGGGCGGCGGCATGGAGCGCGGGTCGAGCGCCCTGATCATCGGCCCGGCCGGAACCGGAAAGTCGCTGCTGGCGCTTCAGTTCACAGTGGCCGCCGTCGCACGGGGAGAGCGGGCCGCGTTGTTCGTCTTCGATGAGGAGCTTGGCCTGCTGTTCGCCCGAACCAGGGAGATGGGCTTCGATCTTGAAGCCTTGCGGGATCGCGGCAGCCTGGTCATCGAGCAGGTGGATGCGGCGGAACTGGCGCCCGGTGAGTTCACCCACCGGGTCCGCGCCTGCGTCGACGACCACCAGATCCGCACCGTGGTGATCGACAGCCTGAACGGCTATCAGGCGGCGATGCCGGAAGAGCAGCTTCTGGTTCTGCATCTTCACGAATTGCTGCTGTACCTGAACCGCCAGGGTGTGACGACCTTCCTCACCATCGCGCAGCATGGCCTGATCGGTGACATGCAGGCGCCGGTCGACGTCACCTATCTGGCCGATACCGTCGTACTCCTGCGCTATTTCGAGGCGCTGGGCCGCGTCCGCCGGGCGATCTCGGTGATCAAGAAGCGCGCCGGTCCGCATGAGGACACCATCCGCGAGTACCGGGTCACCGAGAGGGGCATCAGCATGGGGCCGCCGCTGGACGCGTTCCAGGGGGTGCTGCGCGGCGTGCCGGTCTATATTGGCCAGGGCGGACCTCTGCTTAAGGACGATCCGGCTTGAGCGAGGCTGTCACCACGGAGCGCGCCCTTATCCTGGCGCCGCATGGTCGGGATGCCACCGTCGCGTCCGCCTTGCTGGGCGAAGTCGGGATCGCCGCGCACGCCTGCCCCGACCTGCCGGCGCTTTGCACGGCGCTGGAGGAGGGGGCCGGATTGCTCATCCTGGCGGAGGAGGCGGTTCGCACCGCCGATCTCCAGGGGCTTGTCGCCTGGATCGCCGCGCAGCCGCCATGGTCGGACCTTCCCGTCATTCTGCTCACCCTGCGGGGCGACGGCGCCGAGCGCACGCCGGAGGCCGCGCGCCTGACCGAACTGCTCGGCAACGTCACCTTCGTGGAGCGCCCCTTCCACCCGACCACCCTGATCAGCGTCGTACGGACCTGCCTGCGCGGCCGGCGCAGGCAGTATGAGGCGAGGGCGAGGCTGGTGGAGCGCGAGCGGTTGCTGGCGGATCTCGCCGACGAACGGGCACGCTTCGAAACACTGGTGGAGCACCTGCCGGTGGGGGTGAACCTGATGGACCGGAACGGCCGGACCATATTGTCCAACCCGGCCTTCCGGAGCTTTCTTCCGAACAGTGTCATTCCCTCCCGGCAGCCGGGAGGTGAGGAGAGTTGGATCGCCTACGACGCGAATGGTCACCGTCTGTCAGGCGATCGCTATCCCGGAGCGTGTGCACTGCGCGGCGAGACCGTCACCGGGATCGAGTTCATCCATCGTCCCGCCGGCGGTCAGCCGGTCTGGACCCGTGTCAGTGGCTTGCCTGTGCGGGATTCCACCGGCAAGGCAGCCGGAGCGCTCGCCGTCATTGTCGACATCACCGACCAGAAGACGGCGCAGGAGGCGCTTCAGCGCCTGACCGAGACGCTGGAATCCAAGGTGCAGGAACGCACCCGGGAATTGGCGGCGACGCTCGACCAGCTGCGCGACGAGATCCGCGACCGCGAACGCGCCGAAGAGCAACTGCGCCAGACGCAGAAGCTGGAGACCCTCGGCCAGCTTACCGGCGGTGTCGCGCATGACTTCAACAATCTGCTGATGGCCGTTCTCGGCAATCTGGAGCTTCTGCGCAAACGCCTTCCCGCCGACCCGACGACGGAGCGCCTTTTCGACGGCGCCATGCAGGGAGCCCAACGCGGAGCGATACTGACCCAAAGGCTTCTGGCTTTCGCCCGACGCCAGGATCTGCAGCCGCAGGCGGTGGACCTTGCCGGGTTGCTGGACGGCATGAAAACACTGCTGGAGCGTTCGGTCGGCCCGCGCGTCGTCACCCGCATCGACGCCCGTCCTGCGACGGCGCCGGCGCTGATCGATCCTAACCAGCTTGAACTGGCGATCCTGAATCTCGCCGTGAATGCCCGCGATGCCATGCCCGACGGCGGCACGCTCATCGTGACGGTGGACGAGGCACCGGTCCCCGTCGCGTCTGGACTGCCGCCCGGTTCCTACCCGTATGTAAGCGTGCGGGACACCGGCACAGGGATGGATGAGGGAACGCTTGCGCGGGCAATCGAGCCGTTCTTCTCGACCAAGGGCATCGGCAAAGGCACCGGGCTGGGGTTGTCGATGGTCCATGGCTTGGCGGTGCAGTCCGGCGGTGCCTTCCGGCTGTCGAGCGTACCGGGCCAGGGGGCCCTCGTTGAGCTATGGCTGCCGAAGGCGACGACACCGGCCCAGGCGGCCGAGTTGCCGCCGGCCCCGGCGGCCGACGTGTCTCCCGCCGTGGTTCTGGTGGTCGACGATGACGCGCTGATCGCCATGAGCACCGTCGATATGCTGGCCGACCTCGGACACACGGTCCTTGAAGCGGGATCGGGTGTCGAGGCACTGGAGCTTCTGCGCAGCGGGCAGGCGGTCGACCTGCTGCTGACGGACTATGCGATGCCCGGCATGACCGGCGTCGAGCTTGCCCAGGCGGCCCGTACCATGGCTCCGGACCTGCCGGTGCTGCTGGCGACGGGATATGCCGATCTGCCGGAGGGCGTCGTCGCCGACCTGCCGCGGCTTGCCAAGCCATACACGCAGCACCAACTCGCCGTGGCGACAGCCAAGCTGTTGGCCGAGACGGCAAGGACTTCGGCACATGCCAAGCCGAGTGGCGATCTCCACCTGGAGCCGCAAACCGGAACTCACCGCTAGGGACACACAAGAACACGCCGACGCCGGTGCCTTCCTCGACACCGGCGTCACGACGGGGGATGATTCTTACTTCATTGACGGGAAGGCGAACTGGGCGCCTTCGCGGATCCCGCCGGTCGGCCAGCGTTGGGTGATGGTCTTGCGGCGGGTGTAGAAGCGCACGCCGTCCGGACCATAGGCCGACAGATCGCCGAACAGCGACCGCTTCCAGCCGCCGAAGCTGTGGTAGGCAACCGGGACCGGCAGCGGCACGTTGATGCCGACCATGCCGACCTTGATCATGTCGCCGAAATAGCGGGCGGCCTCGCCGTCGCGGGTGAACAGGCAGGTGCCATTGCCGTATTCGTGGGCGTCGATCAGGTCCATGCCCTCCTGCATCGACTTCACCCGGACGAGGCACAGCACCGGGCCGAAGATCTCCTCCCGGTAGATCGTCATCTCCGGGGTGACGCGGTCGAACAGACAGCCGCCCAGGAAATTGCCGTTCTCGTGCCCCGGCACCACCAGCCCGCGGCCGTCCACCACCAGCTCCGCGCCCTCGGCGACGCCCTGGTCGACATAGGCCTTCACCTTCTCGAAATGCGCCCGGGTGACCAGCGGCCCCATCTCGCAGCCGGCCGCGGTGCCGGCGCCGACCTTCAGGTCACGCAGCGCCACCGACAGCTTGTCCTTCAGCCGGTCGGCCACCTCGTCGCCAACCGCGACGACGACGGAGATCGCCATGCAGCGCTCGCCGCAGGAGCCGTAGGCCGCGCCCATCAGCGCGTTGACGGCGTTGTCCAGATCGGCGTCTGGCATGACGATGGCGTGGTTCTTGGCCCCGCCCAGCGCCTGCACCCGCTTTCCATGGGCGCTGGCGGTCGAATAGACATACTCGGCGATCGGGGTGGAGCCGACGAAGCTGACGCCCTGCACCCGCGGGTCGGTCAGCAGCGTGTCCACCGCCTCCTTGTCGCCGTTGACGACGTTCAGCACGCCGGGCGGCAGGCCCGCCTCCAGCGCCAGCTGGGCGATGTAGAGGGCGGAGCTGGGGTCGCGCTCCGACGGCTTCAGGACGAAGGTGTTCCCGCAGGCGATGGCGATCGGGTACATCCACAGCGGGACCATCGCCGGGAAATTGAACGGCGTGATGCCGGCGACGACGCCCAGCGGCTGGAATTCCGACCAGCTGTCGATGGCCGGCCCGACATTCTTGGAGAACTCGCCCTTCAGCAGTTCCGGGACGCCGCACGCATATTCGACATTCTCGATGCCGCGGGTCAGCTCCCCAAACGCGTCGTCCAGGACCTTGCCGTGCTCCGCCGTGATAAGGGCGCAGATGCGCTCCGCATTCTCCTCCAGCAGCTGCTTGAAGCGGTACATGACGCGGGCGCGCTTGGCCGGCGGCGTGGCGCGCCAGGCCGGGAAGGCGGCCTCGGCGGCGGCGATGGCGTCTTCCACCGTGGCACGGGATGCCAGGGCGACCTGTCCTGCCACGTCACCGGTGGCGGGATTGACGATGTCGGCGGTGCGGGTGCCGGCGGGCGCGTCAGTCTTGCCGCCGATCAGGTGGGCAACGGTGGTCATGGTGGCTTTCCTGGGGGTGTTCGTTGTGCAAGGTCTTTGCTCCACCCTTCTCCCGGCGCGGGAGGGAAGGGTGGAGCAATGCGCTGCCGGCGCCCTTACGCCGTTGCCTGGATGGCGTCGGCGACGACGTCGAACAGGCGGTCGAGGTCGGCGGGCTCGCTGTAGAAATGCGGGCCGAACTGCAGCGTATCGCCGCCGAAACGCACGTAATAGCCGGCCTTCCAGCACTTCTCGCCGATCTCATAGGGCCGGCGGGCCGGTTCGCCCGGAAGCGGGGCGATGGTGACGGCGCCGGTCAGACCATAGTTGCGGATGTCGGCGACGTTCTTCAGCCCCTTCAGCCCGTGGATCAGGTTTTCGAAATGCGGTGCCAGCGCCGCGGCCTTCTCCCACAGCTTCTCCCGCTCGAAGATGTCGAGCGCGGCCAGACCGGCGGCGCAGGCGACCGGATGGGCGGAATAGGTGTAGCCGTGCGGGAACTCCACCATGTATTCCGGCCCGCCATTGTCCATGAAGGCCTGGTAGATGTCGTGCTTCGCCACCACGGCCCCCATCGGCACAGCGCCGTTGGTCAGGCCCTTGGCGACGTTCATGATGTCCGGGACGACGCCGAAGGCGTCAGCGCCGAAGGGGGCGCCCATGCGGCCGAAGCCGGTGATGACCTCGTCGAAGATCAGCAGGATCGAATGCTTGTCGCAGATCTCGCGCAGCCGCTGGAGATAGCCCTTCGGCGGCGGCAGCACGCCGGCCGAGCCGGCCAGCGGTTCGACGATCACGGCGGCGATGTTGGAGGCGTCGTGCAGCGCCACCAATTCCTCCAGCGCGTCGGCCAGGAAGGCGCCTTCCTCCGGCATGCCCTTCACGAACAGGTTCTGCGGCAGCAGGGTGTGGGGCAGATGGTCGGCATCGACGCCGGTGCCGAACAGCTTGCGGTTGCCGCCGATGCCGCCCAGGCTGGTGCCGCCGAAATTGACGCCGTGATAGCCCTTGGACCGGCCGATCAGCTTGGTCTTGGTCGGCTGGCCCTTCATCCGCCAATAGGCCCGCGCCATCTTCAGCGAGGTGTCGGCCGCTTCGGAACCCGAACCGACAAAGAAGACATGGTCGAGGCCGGCCGGGGTCATCGACGCCAGCTTGTGCGCCAGCTTGAAGGCGGCCGGATGGCCGTGCTGGAAGGCCGGGCTGTAATCCAGTTCGGCGATCTGGCGGGCGACCGCCTCGGAGATCTCGCGGCGGCAGTGGCCGGCGCCGCTGCACCACAGGCCGGACAGGCTGTCGTAGATCTTGCGGCCTTCGGCATCCCAGTACCAGGTCCCCTCCGCCTTCACGATCATGCGGGGGTTGTTCTTGAACTGGCGGTTGCCGCTGAACGGCATCCAATGGGCGTCAAGTTCCTCGCGCGTCAGTCCGGCGGCCTTGTCGAAAGACTGGCCGAGGGACTGGGTGTGATCGCTGTCCAGGGGTGCCATCCGCTGTTCTCCCGCATCCGTTAGGGGCGCTGTCGCCGGAGAGTGTGCGCGGTTCCTGGTTGTGATTAAATCCAAACTATAAGAACTTCACATAACTGTTTGCTTACCTATCACGCCCACATCCCTCACGGTTCCAGCATGAGCAAGCCCACCCGGTCCCCCACCCGGCCCCCTACCCGGCCCATGGCCCCGATCGGCGATGCCGACATCCGGCTTCTGCGCGTGTTCCGGACGGTGGTGGAGTGCGGCGGCTTTTCCGCCGCCGAGGTGGAACTGAACATCAGCCGGGCGGCGATCAGCCAGCATATGGCGGATCTCGAACGGCGGCTTGGCCTGACGCTGTGCCGACGCGGGCGGGCGGGTTTCCGGCTGACCGACGAAGGGCATCTGGCCTATGAGGCGACGCTGCGCCTGCTGGCCAGCACCGAGAGTTTCCGCAGCGAGATCAATACCCTGCATGGCCGCCTGCGCGGCGAATTGAACATCGGGATCACCGACAACCTCGTCACCATGCCGCAGATGCGGGTGACGCACGCCCTTCGCGGCCTGAAGCGGCTGGCGCCCGAGGTCCGCGTCAACATCCGCATGATTCCGCCCAACGAGATCGAGCGGGGCGTGCTGGACGGGCAGTTGCACGTCGGCGTCGTCCCGGTCCGCAGAGGTCTGCCCGGGCTGGCCGGTCTGCCGCTTTACCAGGAGGAATCGCTGCTCTATTGCGGCGACGGCCATCCGCTGTTCGACCGACCCGAGGGAACGGTGACGCGCGAGGCGGTGGAGGCGGCCGACGCCGTGGCGCCGACCCAGGCGCAGCTTCCCCATGAGCTGAACAACACCGCGACGGCCACCGACCGCGAAGGGGTGGCGTTCCTGATCCTCACCGGCTGCTATGTCGGCTTTCTGCCGACCCATTATGCCCGGCAGTGGGTCGAGCGCGGCATGATGCGGGCGCTGCTGCCCGGCACCTTCCATCATGCCCTGGAGTTCCAGGTGGTGACGAAGAAGGGCGCCCAACCGAATCTGGTGCTGGAGCGGTTCCTGGATGTCTTGCGCGGCGACGGCAAGAGCTTGGATGCCGAATTGCCGCTCCCATGAACTAGGCGGGTCGTTATGGTCGTGGCCGGGTTGCGCGGCTGCGTTCCTGAACATCCCTATTGATATTTAAAACGTCATTATGCATATTCTGAACATAGTTCCAGATGTATCAGCGTGGTATGCAGGATGATCACGGCTTCGCAGATGCGCGCCGCTCGGGCGCTCCTGGGGATCGACCAGAAGACACTCGCCGAAATGGCCGGACTGTCCGTCCCGACCATTCAGCGCATGGAGGCGAGCGACGGAAATGTGCGCGGCGTGGTCGACAGCCTGACCAAGGTGGTCGATGCCCTCACCCACGCCGGGATCGAACTGATCGGCGAGAATGCGCAGAGCATCGCCGGCGGCCGAGGCGTCCGGCTGAGGACACCGACGGAAAAATCCTGACGCCACACCCGATCGAACCTGCGACGGCGACCGCCGACCTGATGCCGACGATCCCGCCGCCTTATTGAAGGCCGCCGGACAGATGACAGCCCGAACCGAACCGATTTCCCAACCTCGTCAGCCCAGTTTTGCCGAATTGTTCACCCCGAAGCTCGTCACAATTCTGCGCGAGGGGTACGGATTATCGAATTTCCGCGCCGATGCGATCGCCGGGCTGACGGTGGCCATCGTCGCGCTTCCGCTTTCCATGGCGATCGCCATCGCGTCGGGCGCGTCGCCGGCCCAGGGGCTCTACACCGCGATCTTCGGCGGCCTTCTGGTGTCCGCTCTCGGCGGCAGCCGGTTCCAGATCGGCGGCCCCGCCGGCGCCTTCATCGTTCTGGTCGCCGCCACGGTCCAGGCGCACGGCATGGACGGGCTGATCCTCGCCACCATGCTGTCCGGCCTGATCCTGGCGGCCATCGGCTTTCTGCAGTTGGGCACCTACATCAAGTTCATGCCCTATCCGGTGACGGTCGGCTTCACCGCCGGCATCGCCGTCATCATCTTCGCCAGCCAGATCAAGGATCTGCTCGGGCTGACCCTGGGCGTGCCGGAGCCGGGTCCGCTGCTCGACAAGCTGCCGGTGCTGTGGTCGAGCCTGCCGACGGCGAAACCTGCGGCGGTCGGGCTGGCGCTGGCGTCGATCGGCATCATCACCGGTCTGAAGATTCTGCGGCCCCATTGGCCGGGCATGCTGATCGCGGTCGCCGGAAGCGCGGCGGTGACCGCCGGCCTTGGCCTGGAGGTCGCGACGATCGGCACCGATTTCGGCGGCATTCCGCCGGGTCTGCCGATGCCGAGCCTGCCGGCCATCACCCTGGACAAGATCCAGGCGGTCCTGCCGAGCGCCGTGTCGTTCGCGCTGCTCGGCTCCATCGAATCGCTGCTCTCGGCGGTGGTGGCCGACGGCATGACCGGGCGTCGCCATCGTTCCAACTGCGAACTGGTCGGGCAGGGCGCCGCCAATATCGCCTCGGCCCTGTTCGGGGGATTCTGCGTCACCGGCACCATCGCCCGCACGGCGACCAATGTTCGCGCCGGTGCCCACGGGCCGGTTTCCGGCATTATGCACTCCGCGTTCCTGATGGTCTTCGTGCTGGTCGCGGCGCCGCTGGCCAGCTTCATTCCGCTGGCCAGCCTTGCCGGCGTGCTGGCGGTCGTGTCCTGGAACATGGTCGAGAAGCCGGCCTTCGCGCTGCTGCTGCGCTCCTCGCGCGGGGACGCCGCGGTCCTGCTGTCGACCTTCCTGCTCACCATCTTCCGCGGTCTGTCGGAAGCCATCGTCATCGGCTTCGCGCTCGGTTCGGTGCTGTTCATCCATCGCATGTCGAAGGTGACCGCGATCGAAACCCAGACCCCGTTCGTCGCCGAGGACCGGCCTGACGGTGCCTCCTCCGCCCGCACGCCCTACAATGAAGCCGCCGCCGATCCCGATGTGGTCATCTACCGCATCTCCGGCGTGTTCTTCTTCGGCGCGGCGGCCTCCATCGGTTCGGTGCTCGACCGCATCGCCGACACGCATCGGGTGCTGATCGTCGATTTCGGCGCCGTGCCGTTTCTCGATTCCACCGCCGCCAACACCATCGAAGGGCTGGCGCACAAGGCGGCCCGGCGCGGCGTGAAAGTGATCCTGACCGGGACCAGCCACGCGCTGCGGCAGGACCTGTTCAACCATGGCCTCAAGCCGCCTCTCGTCACTTATGAACGGACGATCGAGGTTAGCCTGCGCAAGCTGCGGCGGAGCGATGGGCGTATGACCGCCGGGGCGGACACATCCGCCGAGACGTGGCGGGGCAACGAAGGGTAGGATCGCCTATTGTCCGGCACGGGAGGCGGGCGCCGTGAAAGCGGTGCCCTCTCCGCGGCAAAGGGGGGGCGTCATGAGAAAGCTGCTGATCGCACTGGCCGTCATCGTCGGTATGGTCGTCGTCGCGGTGGCCGCTCTGCCCTTTGTCCTGACCGGGGATTTCATTGCCCAGCGCATCGCCGCGGCGGTGAAGGAGCGCACCGGCCGCGATCTCGATCTCCGGATCGCCTCGGTATCGCTATTCCCGCGACTGAAAGCGGCGGTCGCATCGGCGGCCCTGTCCGATGTGCCCGGCAGTGGACGCCCGCCGATGGTCGAGGTCGGGAACGCCGAGTTGGAAATGCCGCTGTGGCCCCTGCTGCACGGCACGATCGAACTGGAGCGTCTGCATGTCGATGGCCTGCGGACCAATCTGGTGGTGGATGCCGGAGGGCGCGGCAACTGGGACTTTGGCGGCCAGGGCGCCGGTAAGGGCAATGAGCCTGCCGGCCCGCAAGGGCAGAAGCCCCAAGAGCTTCCCGACCTGCGCTTGGGCGACGTCCGCATCGGCAATGTGGCGGCCGGCTACACCGACCAGCGGTCCGGCCAGTCCATCGCCCTGTCGGATGGGTCGCTGGTCGTGGCGATGCCCGATCTCGATACGCCGGCTCATATCGAAGGCCATGCCGCGGTCAATGGCCGTGCGCTGACCCTGATGGTCCAGGTCGACTCCCCCCGCGCGCTGGCCGCAGGCAAGCCGACGGCGGCACGCGGTCGGCTGGCATCCGACCTGTTCGAGGTCAAGCTGGATGCGAAACCGGAGGCCGACGGGCGCACCGGCGGGCCGCTGACGGCGTCGGTGCCTGACGTTACCGCACTGGCGGCTTGGCTCGGGGTTCCGAACGCCGGGACACTGCCGGTGCGGACGGTCCATCTCACCGGCAAGGCCGGCCTCGGTGGGCCGCAGGCGTCGCTGGACGATTTCAATCTGGCGCTCGACGACGTCAAGGCCAGCGGTGCGGTGCAAGCCGACTGGTCGGGCAAGGTGCCGGCGGTGACGCTGCGGGCGTCGGTCGATCCGATCGACCTCGACCGCTTTCTTCCCGCCCCCGCCCCGGCTGCGCCGGCCCAGGGACCCGCGCCCGCTTCCGCGGACGCCGGATGGAGCGACGAGCCGATCGACATTTCACCGTTGCGGCGTCTGAACTTGGACGCGGTTGTCGACAGCAAGGGGACCCGAATCCGGGGCATCGGGATCGGGCCCACCCGGACCACCATCACCCTTCGGGACGGCGTTCTGGTTGTCGATGCGCCGGACCTTCCCGCCTTCGGCGGCCATACCGGCAGCGGCCTGAGGGTGGACGCCACGAAGCAGCCGGCGAGCTATGCGCTGAAGATGACCGCCAACGGCCTTCAGGCCGAACAGGTGTTGGCGACCTTCGCCGGGACCAACGTGATCCGCGGCACCACCGCGCTGGTCATCGACGTGACCTCGGCCGGCGGCAGCCAGAAGGCGCTGGTGTCCGCCCTGATGGGGACGGCCCATATCCTGTTCCGCGACGGCGCGCTGCGGGGGATCAACATCGCGGCCATCCTGCGCGATCCGGTCGCCGCCGCCACCGGGCAGATGCAGGCCGCGGCACGGGAAACCGACTTCGCCGAGTTCGGGGGCAATTTCCGCCTCGATCACGGCGTGGCCCGCACCGGCGACCTGCGCATGCTGGCGCCGATCTTCCGCGTGGAGGGACAAGGCACGGTGTCGCTGCCGGATCGGCGGCTGAACCTCCGCCTCGAACCGACGGTGACGTCGAGCCTGAAGGGGCAGGGCGGGCAGTTCCAGCAAACCGGCGTGACGGTCCCCGTCCTGGTGACGGGGAGCTTCGGCGCACCTTCGATCCAGCCCGATTTCAGCGGGGTCGCCCTGTCCGCCATCAAGGACCCGGCGAGGGCCGCCGAGGCGGTGAGGCGGCTGAAGGAAGGCGCCTCTCCGGCCGACATCCTCGGCGGCGTCCTCGGCTCGGGCAATTCCGGCAAGGCTGACAAGCCGGCAGGAAACCTCCCCCTGCCGATTCCGGGCGGTCAGTTGCCTCCGGCCCTCAAGGACCTGTTCGGCCGGTGAAGCGCCCGGAGGCCGGAATCCGCAGCGTGATGGGGCAATAATACGAACGGAAGGGCGGATATGACCATCGCGGCGGTCCGCTGCCCTGTCGCCAGTTGCCGTGACGGTCCAGCGCCTTATGATCCTGGGCAATGACCGCCAGGACGGTCTCGCAAGATGAGGGTTCGGGACATGAGTGACGCATCAACCGCCGGCTGGATCGAGTTGACGGCGGCGGACGGCCACCGGCTGCGCGCCTATCGGGCGCCGGCCAAGGGCGAGGAGATCGGGCGCCTGATCGTGGCGCCGGAGATCTTCGGCATCAACCACCACATCCGCAGCGTCTGCGACGGCTTTGCCCAGCAGGGCTTCACCACCGTGGCGCCGGACCTGTTCGACCGGGCCGAACGCGGGGTGGAACTGCCCTATGACGATGCCGGCATCCAGAGGGGCATCGCGCTGAAGGGCGCGGTCGCGACCGCCGATGCCCTGCAGGACGTCGCCGCGGCGCTGGCCTATCTGGGCGGTGACGGGTCGGCCGCCATCGTCGGCTATTGCTGGGGCGGCAGCATCGCCTGGGCGGCGGCGGCGGCTCTGCCGGTGCGCGCGGCCATCGGCTATTACGGCGGGGAGATCGGCAAGACGCTGGACAGCGCCCCGCGCGTGCCGACCCTGCTTCATTTCGGCGAGCAGGACCACGCCATCCCGCTGTCGGTCGCCGAGGGGGTAAGCGCGCGCTATCCGTGGGTGCCGGTGCATGTCTATCCGGCTGGCCATGGCTTCAACTGCGACGAGCGGGGGAGCTTCCATCCGGAAAGTGCGGTGCTGGCGCTTCGCCGGACCGTTGGACTGCTGCGGGCCGTGTTCTGACCGGAGCTTGCCGAGCTTCCTTCCGCCGCCTGTCCTTATGAGATCCCAGCCGGATAGGCCAGCGGCGGAAGGCCAGCAGCCCGATGCAGATCAGCGCGTAGATCAACGGCGTCGTCTGCCAGCCCTTCACCAGCATGATGAAGTGCAGGCAGCCGGCCACCCCGGCAATGAACACACCCTTGTGGAGGGCGCGCCAGTTCTTGCCGCCCATCCGCTTGACCATGCCGTCGGTGGAGGTGGCAGCCAGCGACGTCAGGATCAGGAAGGCGCCCATGCCGACCGTGATGTAGGGCCGCTTGACGATGTCCTTCCAGATCGCCGCCCAGTCGAAGAACTGGTCCAGCCCGATGTAGGTGGACAGGTGGACGCAGGCGTAGAAGAAGGCGAACAGCCCCAGCATCCGGCGGAAGCGCGCCAGCCCGGCCAGCCCCGTCAGCATGCGCAGCGGCGTCAGCGCCAGCGCGATCAGCAGGAAGCGCAGGGCCCAGAGTCCACTGGCCTTGACGCTTTCCAGCACCGGCTCCGCCCCCAACTCGCCGGTGTAGGCGAGCCAGACGGTCCAGACCAGGGGAACCAGGGCGGCGGTGAAGACGACCGGCTTGGCCCAGCGGGACACAAGGGCGGCGTTGGCGGCGGCGCGCCAATCGACGCCGCCTGCGGTGGCCATGGGAGCGGGCATGGTCAGAAATTCGCCTTCAGGTCCATCCCGGCATAGAGCGACGCGACCTCTTCGCCATAGCCGTTGAAGGGCAGCGTCTTGCGGCGGGAGAATTCGCCGACCCGCCGTTCCGTCGCCTGGCTCCAGCGCGGGTGGTCGACCTCCGGATTGACGTTGGAATAGAAGCCGTATTCGCTCGACTGAGCCTTGTTCCAGGCGGTCGGCGGCTGGTCCTTCACCAGCGTGATCTTGACGATCGACTTGATCGATTTGAAGCCGTACTTCCACGGCACCACCAGCCGGATCGGCGCGCCGTTCTGGTTGGGCAGAACCTCGCCATACATGCCGACGGCCAGCAGGGTCAGGGGGTGCATCGCCTCGTCCAGCCGCAGCCCCTCGGTATAGGGCCAATTCAGCACCCAGGAACGCAGGCCGGGCATCTGCTTCGGGTCGTTCAGGGTCTGGAAGGCGACGTATTTGGCGTTGCCGGTCGGCTCCACCCGCTTCAGCAGCTCGGCAAGCGGGAAGCCGACCCAGGGGATCACCATCGACCAGCCTTCGACGCAGCGCAGGCGGTAGATGCGCTCCTCCATCGGGAATTTCAGCATGTCCTCGATGCCGATGGTCATCGGCTTGGCGACCTCGCCGCCGATGGCGATTTCCCACGGGCGCGTCTTCAGCGTGCCGGCATTCTCAGCCGGATCGCTCTTGCCGGTGCCGAACTCGTAGAAGTTGTTATAGGTGGTGGCCGACTTCATCGGCGTCGTCGGATCGAACTTCGGATCGGCCGGCTTGATCGTGGTCGGCGCCTCGAAGGCTGCTGCCAGCGCGTTGCCGCTCCACACCGGCAGGCTGCCCAGCGCCATCGCGGCGGCGCCACCGGCCATCAGGCTGCGGCGCGACAGGAAAAGCTCCCGCGGCGTCACCTCGTCTTCGCGCGCCTGCGACGCGGTGGGGAAATTGAACAGCATCGACCCTCTCCCGAACGGACCATTCCTGCCACTAACCATAGGTCCGCAGCCGGCCGACGGCAAATCACGGGGTCTACACGATTGCGTGAACGGGCGGTCAGCGCCGGCCCAGCGGGATCACCACCGCCGGTCCGCCCAATGCACCGCCGAACCCGCCGCCGCGCGCTGCGCGCCGCGCCGGAAAGGGCAGCACGTCGGCCGGCGGGCGTGGCGGGCTGAGGATCGGCAATCCGGGCATTCCGGCGAAAGAATGGGCCAAGGCCACGCCTTGGTGGCAGGCGCGCATCCAAGAGAACATGCAGCACATCGAAGCCTGCATGGTAAATGTCCACAGAGTCATGGCCAAGCCCCGGGCTGTGAAGAAGGTCGGGTTGTCTTGCCCCGCGGGAGGCGGCCGGTGCCGGAAAGACCCGCCGTGGGTTGGAACCTTAACGATGACGGCGGGTGAATCGTTCCGGCACCCTCTCGATGCGCAATGGTCAATCGGCTGAATGAACGAGCTGATGAAGCCGGACAAGCGCAAGAACCGGCCCTCTCCGTCATAAGTCATAGGCATAACCCTTCCGCACGAATTCGCGCCGCCTACGAAAGGCTAAATTGACCGGAATCGCCTTTACTTCATCGTGCGGGGCTGTAGGACTGCGCAGTCAATCTTCGGACTGGGGCGATGTACGCACAGCCTTGTTGCGGGCATTCGGCATTCCGGTTGTGTTGGCTTGCGTTTTCTTCCACCGCACAGCAGAGCGGTTTTACAGAGCGATTTCGGGGATGGGCGGAGCGCGGTCCATGGTGGGCTCGGCGCGCGGATTGGGGAACGGCATGACGGCGATGGTCGAGACGGCGGACGCGTTGGATCCGAAGGTTCTGCTGATGGCCCTGCGACAACTGCGCAAGGGCGATTTCTCGGTGCGGTTGCCGCTCGACCTCACCGGGATCGACGGCGAGATCGCCGCCGCTTTCAATGACGTGGTCGAGCTGAACCACAACCTGACCACCGAGACCAGCCGGCTCAGCGTCGCCATCGGCAAGGAAGGCCGCATCAGCCAGCGCGCCAAGCTGAACAACGCCTCCGGCGGGTGGGAAACCTGCGTCGACAGCATCAACACGCTGGTCGGCGACATGATCCAGCCGACGACGGAAATCGCCCGCGTCATCGGCGCCGTCGCCAAGGGCGACCTGTCCAAAACCATGGCGCTGGAGATCGAAGGCCGCCCGTTGCAGGGCGAGTTCCTGCGCACCGCCCGCAACGTCAACACCATGGTTGAGCAGCTTGTCACCGTCACCACTGAACTGACGCGCGTGGCGCGCGAGGTCGGGATAGAGGGCAAGCTGGGCGGTCAGGCCCAGGTGAAGGGGGTTGCCGGCACCTGGAAGGATCTGACCGAGAACGTCAACGTGATGGCGGCCAATCTGACCGGTCAGGTCCGCAACATCGCGGAGGTGACGACGGCGGTCGCAAAGGGCGATTTGTCGAAGAAGATCACCGTCGATGTGAAGGGCGAAATCCTTGAGCTGAAATCCACCATCAACACGATGGTGGACCAGCTGAACAGCTTCGCCTCGGAAGTGACGCGCGTGGCGCGCGAAGTGGGCTCCGAAGGCAAGCTGGGCGGTCAGGCCAAGGTGGAAGGTGTCGGCGGTACTTGGAAGGACCTGACCGACAACGTGAACATGATGGCGGAAAACCTGACCGGTCAGGTCCGCAACATCGCGGAGGTTACGACGGCGGTCGCCAAGGGCGATTTGTCGAAGAAGATCACCGTCGACGTGAAGGGCGAAATTCTGGAGCTGAAATCCACCATCAACACGATGGTGGACCAGCTGAACAGCTTCGCCTCGGAAGTGACGCGCGTGGCGCGCGAAGTGGGCTCCGAAGGCAAGCTGGGCGGTCAGGCCAAGGTGGAAGGTGTCGGCGGTACTTGGAAGGACCTGACCGACAGTGTGAACATGATGGCGGCGAACCTGACCGGTCAGGTCCGCAACATCGCCGACGTGACCACGGCGGTCGCGACGGGTGACCTGTCGAAGAAGATCACCGTCGACGTGAAGGGCGAGATTCTGGAGCTGAAATCCACCATCAACACCATGGTGGATCAGTTGAACAGCTTTGCCTCGGAAGTGACGCGCGTCGCAAGAGAGGTGGGCTCGGAAGGCAAGCTGGGCGGTCAGGCGCGCGTGGAAGGCGTCGGCGGCACCTGGAAGGACCTGACCGACAGCGTGAACTTGATGGCGGCGAACCTGACCGGTCAGGTCCGCAACATCGCCGATGTGACGACCGCCGTCGCCAACGGCGATCTGTCCAAGAAGATCACCGTGCCGGTGAAGGGCGAGATCCTTGAACTGAAGAACACCATCAACACGATGGTGGACCAGTTGAACAGCTTCGCGTCGGAGGTGACGCGCGTCGCCAGAGAAGTGGGCTCCGAGGGCAAGCTGGGCGGTCAGGCCCAGGTGAAGGGCGTCGGCGGCACTTGGAAAGACCTGACCGATAGCGTGAACGCGATGGCGACCAACCTGACGGGTCAGGTCCGCAACATCGCAGAGGTGACGACGGCGGTCGCCAATGGCGATTTGTCGAAGAAGATCACCGTCGACGTGAAGGGCGAGATTCTGGAGCTGAAATCCACCATCAACACCATGGTGGATCAGTTGAACAGCTTCGCTTCGGAAGTGACGCGCGTCGCCAGGGAAGTGGGTTCGGAAGGAAAACTGGGCGGTCAGGCGCAGGTGAAGGGGGTTGCCGGCACCTGGAAGGATTTGACCGACAATGTGAACGCGATGGCGACCAACCTGACCGGTCAGGTCCGCAACATCGCAGAGGTGACGACGGCGGTCGCTAACGGCGACTTGTCGAAGAAGATCACCGTCGACGTGAAGGGCGAAATCCTTGAGCTGAAATCCACCATCAACACCATGGTGGACCAGCTGAACAGCTTCGCCTCCGAAGTCGCCCGCGTGGCGCGCGAGGTGGGCATCGAGGGCAAGCTGGGCGGTCAGGCGCAGGTGAAGGGGGTTGCCGGCACCTGGAAGGATCTGACCGACAACGTGAACATGATGGCGGCGAACCTGACCGGTCAGGTCCGCAACATCGCCGAAGTCACCACCGCGGTCGCCAAGGGCGATTTGTCGAAGAAGATCACCGTCGACGTGAAGGGCGAGATCTTCGAACTGAAATCCACCATCAACACCATGGTGGATCAGCTGAACAGCTTCGCTTCGGAAGTGACGCGCGTGGCGCGCGAAGTGGGCTCCGAAGGCAAGCTGGGCGGTCAGGCGAAGGTAGAGGGCGTCGGCGGCACCTGGAAGGACCTGACCGACAATGTGAACATGATGGCGGCGAACCTGACCGGTCAGGTGCGCGGCATCGCCAGCGTCGTCACCGCGGTCGCCGACGGTGACCTGAAGCGCAAGCTGGCGGTGGACGCCAAGGGCGAGATCGCGGCGCTGGCCAACACCATCAATGGCATGATCGACACGCTGGCGACCTTCGCCGATCAGGTCACCAACGTGGCGCGCGAGGTGGGCATCGAAGGCAAGCTGGGCGGTCAGGCCCGCGTGCCGGGCGCTGCCGGCCTGTGGAAGGACCTGACCGAGAACGTGAACCAGCTGGCCGCCAACCTGACCACCCAGGTGCGCGCCATCGCCGAGGTCGCCACCGCGGTGACCAAGGGCGACCTGACCCGCTCCATCACCGTCGAGGCGATGGGCGAGGTCGCGGCGCTGAAGGACAACATCAACGAGATGATCCGCAATCTTCGCGATACGACGCTGAAGAATGCGGAACAGGATTGGCTGAAGACCAACCTCGCGAAATTCACCCGCATGCTGCAGGGCGAACGCGATCTGGTCACCGTCTCCAACATGATCCTGTCGGAGATCGCGCCGCTGGTGAACGCGCAGCACGGCGTCTTCTACGTCGCCACTCGCGACCGCGACGAGCCGCTGCTGGAACTGGTCGCCTCCTACGCCCTGAAGGAGCGCAAGAACCTGTCCAACCGCTTCCACCTGAAGGAAGGTCTGGTCGGGCAGTGCGCCTATGAGAAGAAGCGCATCCTGCTGACCAACGTGCCGCGCGACTATGTGTCGATCAGCTCCGGCCTGGGCGAGGCGCCGCCGCTGAACATCATCGTCCTGCCGGTGCTGTTCGAGGACGACGTGAAGGCGGTGATCGAGCTGGCGAGCTTCGGCCGCTTCAGCGAGACGCACCAGAGCTTCCTGGAGCAGTTGACCGAGAGCATCGGCATCGTTCTGAACACCATCGCCGCCAACATGCGCACCGAAGGTCTGCTGAAGCAGTCGCAGCGCCTGACCACCGAACTGCAGAGCCAGCAGGAAGAGCTGAAGACCACCAACGAGCGGCTGGAACAGCAGGCCGCCTCGCTGCGCAAGTCGGAAGAGCTGCTGAAGGCCCAGCAGGAAAAGCTGACCACCACCAACGAGGCGCTGGAGGAGAAGGCCGAACAGCTGGAGAAGCAGAACATCGAGGTCGAGCGCAAGAACCGCGAGGTCGTGCTCGCCAAGGCGGCGCTGGAGGAGAAGGCGGAACAGCTTGCCCTGACCTCCAAATACAAGTCGCAGTTCCTGGCGAACATGAGCCACGAGCTGCGCACGCCGCTGAACAGCCTGCTGATCCTGTCGAAGCTGCTGGCCGACAACCCCGACACCAACCTGTCCGACCGTCAGGTGGAGTTCGCCCGCACCATCCACTCGGCCGGATCCGACCTGCTGGGGCTCATCAACGACATCCTCGACCTGTCGAAGATCGAATCCGGCACGGTGACGCTGGAAATCGGCGAGGTCGTGCTGGGCGACCTGCGCAACCATGTGGAGCGCACCTTCGCGCAGTTGGCGCAGGAGAAGAAGCTGGACTTCACCATCGAAATGGACGAGGCGCTGCCCGCCAGCGTCCAGACCGACGAGAAGCGGCTGGCCCAGGTGCTGAACAACCTGCTGTCCAACGCCTTCAAGTTCACCGAGAGCGGCGGCATCACCTTCCGCGTCGCCCCGGCGACCGAGGGCTGGAGCGCGGCGCACCCGACGCTGGATGCGGCATCGTCGGTGCTGGCCTTCACCGTCACCGACACCGGCATCGGCATCCCGGAGGACAAGCAGCGCATCATCTTCGAGGCGTTCCAGCAGGCCGACGGCACCACCAGCCGCAAATACGGCGGCACCGGACTGGGGCTGTCGATCAGCCGCGAGATCGCCCGGCTGCTGGGCGGCGAAATCCGCGTTTCCAGCACGCCCGGCAAGGGCAGCTCCTTCACCCTGTATGTCCCGCGCAGCTTCGACACCATCGCGGAACCCGCCGCTCCGCTCGGCACCCCCGCGATCGGCACCTCCCCGGCGCCGGCCGGGCTTTTGCCCAAGCGGACGGACACGGCGACCCGGCCGGTGGTGGCGTCCGGCCCACAGGAGGGGCTGGCTCTGCTGGACATGCCGCCGGGCGGTGACGACCGTGAAAAGCTGCGCCCCGGCGAACCGGTGGTGCTGATCGTGGAGGATGACAGCACTTTCGCCTCCATCCTGCTCGATCTGGCGCGGGAGAAGGGTTTCCGCACCATCCTGTCCAGCGGCGGGTCGGCGGCGCTGCCGCTGGCGCGCAAATACCGGCCGGACGCCGTGCTGCTCGACATCGGGCTGCCGGACATGGACGGCTGGGCGCTGCTCGACCTGCTGAAGCGCGATCCGCAGACCCGCCACATCCCGGTCCACGTCATCTCCGCCAAGGACGAGCGCCGACGCGGCCTGTCGATGGGCGCCTTCGACTATTCGGAAAAGCCGGTGGAGCGCGAGGCGATCTTCGACGCCCTGAACCGGGTGAAGAGCTTCAAGGAGCGCGACCACCGCAAGCTGCTGGTGGTGGAGAAGGACAGCCCGCAGCCGGGCGCCGTCGCCGCCCTGATCGGCAACGGCGACGTCGAGACCCACACCGTCACCTCGATCGAGGCGGCGATGGCGGCGCTGACGGCCGACCGCTTCGATTGCATGGTGCTGGACCTGTCCAGCCCGACCCTGCCCGGACCGGTAACCGTCGATTTCGAACTGATCGAATGGCTGCGCACCCGCGACACGCTCGCCTGGATGCCGGTGGTGGTCTATGTCGCCGCCGACATCGCGCCGGAGGACGAGGCGCGGCTGCGCCGGCTGGCCGAGACGGTGGTGCTGAAGAGCGCCCGCTCGCCGGCCGGGCTGCTGGACGAGACGGCGCTGTTCCTGCACCGTGCCGTCGACCGGCTGCCCGACGAGAAGCGGCGCAGCATCCTGGATCTGCGCCAGCATGACCCGGCGCTGGCCGGCAAGCGGGTGCTGGTGATCGACGACGACATCCGCAACATCTTCTCGCTCGCCAGCGTGATGGAGGCCCACAAGATCGAGGTCTTGCATGCCGAAAGCGGGCGCGAGGGGATCGAGCGGCTGCGTGCCGATCCGGAGGTGGACGTCGTGCTGGTCGACATCATGATGCCGGAGATGGACGGCTATGAGACCATGCGCACCATCCGCAGCATCGAGGAGTTCCGCGGACTGCCGATGATTGCCGTCACCGCCAAGGCGATGAAGGGCGACCGCGACAAATGCATCGAAGCCGGCGCCACCGATTACATCGCCAAACCGGTGGACATCGACCATCTGCTGTCGCTGCTGCGGATCTGGACCGCCAAGGGCAACCGGCCGCAGCCGCGCGGCGGAGTGCAGCCATGACCCGGCGCAAGCTCCAGACGGCGCGGAGGGGGCGGCGTGCCCCCTTCGTCCCGCCGCCCGCCAGTCCGGTGCCTCCGGTTCGCCGGTCCACCCTGCTCGGCACCACCAGCGTCCCGATGCCCGGCGAGGGCGCTGTTCGCCAGACGCTTCTGCCGGCGGCCCCTGCACCCGACGTGACGCCGGTGCCACCGTCCTCCGGCCCGGCTGCCGTCCCCGCGGGATGGGAAAGCGGAACCATGACCAGCGATTCGAATCCCCAGCCCGACAAGGCGGACGTCGCGATCCTGATCGTCGACGACGACCCGCGGAACCTGTTCGCCGTGCGCGAGACGCTGGAGGATCTGGGGGCGCAACTGGTGCTCGCCCGGTCGGGGGAGGAGGCGCTGAAGCATCTGCTGCGGCAGGACTTCGCGCTGATCCTGCTGGACGTCCACATGCCGGGCATGGACGGCTACGAGACGGCGGAGCTGATCCGCCTGCGCGAGAAGTCCCGCCACATCCCGATCATCTTCCTGACCGCCATCAACAAGGACGAGACGCACATCTTCCGCGGCTATACCACCGGCGCCGTGGATTACATGTTCAAGCCCGTCGACCCGCTGATCCTGAAATGCAAGGTGGCGGTCTTCGTCGATCTCTACCGCAAGACCGAGGAGGTGAAGCGCGAGGTCGAGGCCAAGCAGCGCCTGCTGGACGAGAATGAGCGGGTGCGGCGCGAGATGCGGCAGGCCGAACAGGCATTGCGCCGGTCGGAGGAGCGGCAGGCGCTGATCCTGGGCCAGCTTCCCATCGTGCTCTACACCGCCGACCTGACGCCGGGCATTCCGTTCCGCTACCTGTCGGACACCACGGAAACGGTGCTGGGCTGCCCCGCATCCCGCTTCATCGAGGATCCGCAATTCTGGGAACGCGGGCTGCATCCGGACGACCGCAACCGCGTCCTGCGTCAGCTGGAGTCGGTCCACGAGACCGGGCTGACCATGGTGGAATACCGCTGGCGCGGCCCGGACGGCGGCGAGCGCCATCTGCTGGATCAGGCGGTCGTCGTGCGCGACGAGGACGGCGTGCCGACCGAGCTGTTCGGCACCATCATGGACGTGACCGAGACGCGCCAGGCCCAGCAGCAGCTCGCCCACGCGCAGAAGATGGAGATGGTCGGCCGGCTGACCGGCGGCATCGCCCATGACTTCAACAACATGCTGATGGTGGTGATCGGCAGCCTGGAGCGTCTGGTCCCCGGCCTCGCCGACGATCCCAAGGCGGCGCGGCGGGCGGAGATGGCGCTGCAGGCGGCGCTGCGTTGTTCCGACATGACGCGGCGGCTGCTGACCTTCGCCCGGCGCCAGCAGCTTCACCCGGAGCCGGTGGATCTTGGCGCACTGGTCGCCGGCATGGGCGAGCTAATGGAGCGCACGCTGGGCGGGGCGGTTGCCATCGCCATCGAGGCGCCGCCGGCCGATGCCGAGCCGCTGTGGATCGCCTCGGTCGACCGCTCGCAGGCGGAATCGGCTCTGCTGAACCTCGTCATCAACGCCCGCGACGCCATGCCCGGCGGCGGCACCCTTCGGATCCGTACCGCGAACACCCGCTTCGAGGAGCCGCAGACGGCGCACGGCATGTCGGTTCCGGCGGGCGACTATATCCTGCTGTCAGTGTCGGACAGCGGATGCGGCATGCCGCCGGACGTGCTGGAACGCGCCTTCGAACCCTTCTTCACCACCAAGGAAACGGGGAAGGGCACCGGACTCGGCCTTGCCATGATCCATGGCTTCGTCAAGCAGTCGGGCGGGCTGATCGGCATCGACAGCACCCCCGGTGCCGGCACCACCTTCCGGCTCTATCTGCCGCGGGCGACGATGGACGCCCTGCAAAGCCCAACTCCGGACGAGGACGGTGCCGACGAAGCCTTCGCCGGCCGAGGCGAGACGGTGCTGGTGGTGGATGACGACGCCGACGTGCGGGCGGTCGCCGTCCAGGCGGTGACGGCGCTGGGATACCGCGTGCTGGAAGCCGACGGGGCGGAAGCGGCGCTGACCCTGCTGGATCGGCAGCCGGTCGACCTTCTGTTCACCGACATCGTGATGCCCGGCGGGCTGAACGGGCGCGAACTGGCGCTGGAGGGTTTGCGCCGCCATCCCTCGCTGCGGGTGCTGTTCGCGTCGGGCTATGCCAACGGAACCAGTGCGCCGGAACCGGAGGCCGGCGCGTCCGCCGACACCGGCAGCGCCGCCGATCCCGGTGCCGTGCTGGGGGCCGTGCTGAGCCGGGCGGAAACGCTGCCGAAGCCTTACCGCGACGGCGTTCTGGCCCGTGCCCTGCGGCGCGCGCTGGATTTGCAGGCCCCTCTCGCCCCGGCGGAGGCCGTCCGGGGATGATGAGGGGGATCGAGGGCGGCGCCGTCCCACGCCGCCGGTTGTGCATATCAGGTCAGGTTCCGGTTCATGGTTTTGTCCGACGACGCGCTAACCCTGCTCAGAAGCTCCATTCGATCCGTCTGGGCGTTGGAACTGCTTTTGCTGTTGCGCAGACATCCCGATCGAGACTGGTCGAATGGCGACCTCGTGAGGGAGTTGCGCGGCAGCGATGTCGTGGTTCAGGAGGCGCTGGGCGGCTTTCTCGGGGCCGGGCTTCTGGTGGCGTTGGCGGACGGCAGTCACCGTTACCAGCCCGCCGCCCCGATCCTCGACAAATGGGTGGAGGAGATCGCGCAGGCCTATGCCACCCGTCCGTCCGCCATCATCCGCGAGATCTTCGCGGCACCCGGCAACAAGGTGCAGGTTTTCGCCGACTCCTTCAGGTTCCGCCTCAATGACTGAGATTTATTGGACAGAGACGATGGCTGTTTCGACAATGGCTATACTCGCTATGGATATACCCGGCCCGCATCGGCTCCCCTCCCCGCCGGGGAGAGGGAAAGAAGGGCGCTGACATGGATGTCCTGAAGTCTGCGGTCTATCTGCTGTGTTTCGCCGCCAGCCTGCTGTGCATGGTGCTGCTGCTGCGCAGTTACCTGCGGTCGCACAGCCGCCTGCTGCTGTGGAGCACGCTGTGCTTCGTCGGGTTGGCGATCAACAACCTGCTGCTGTTCATCGATGTCGTCGTTCTGCCGACGGAGGTCGACCTGCTGCCGTTCCGCCATCTCTCCGCGCTGGCCGGGGTCGGGATCCTGCTGTACGGCTTCATCTGGGATGCCGAGTGATGTTGCCCACGACTTACAGTTTCTTCACCGGGGCGCTGGCGGCGCTGTATGCGGTCGCGGGGATGTTCTTCCTCAGCTTCTGGAGGCGGACGCGCGATGCGCTGTTCGCCAGCTTCGCATTGGCTTTTGCGCTGCTGGCGATCAATCAGGTGGTGCTGGCGCTGGGCGGGCTGGAGCGGGAGGAGCAGAGCTGGGTCTATGTGCTGCGCCTGCTGGCCTTCCTGCTGATCATCGCCGGCATCGCTCGCAAGAATCTGGAGGGACGGCGGCGCTGACCGGTCATTTGCGGCCGTCGCCGAAACGGCGGCAGTCCCATTCGTCGCTGCCGGCCTCCGCCCGCCCGCCGTTGGAGGTGCGGTAGCGCGCATCGTCGCACCGGCCGTTGCCGGCATAGCGGCTGTAGCCGCCGTGACCCCGGCTTCGGTACCCGGTGTCGTAGCCGTTGCCATAATAGCCGCCATTGTCGTAGCCGCCGCGCCGGTGATGGTGCCGGCCGCGGTTGTAATCGCCATCGTCGTCGTCATCGCCGGCGGTGGCGGCCAGCACGCCCAGCCCGACCACAGCGGCGCCAATCAGCAGGGCGCCCGCCATGTCGTCGTTGCCGCTGCCGGCACAGCCGGGTAAGGCCAGCGACGCCGCCAAGCAAGCGGCCATCACGGTTCTGCCACCGAAAACTCCGCGCCGTGCCACCGTTTCCATCGCCGCCTCCCGGAATAGGGCTTCATTTACGCATGAACACATGATCGGCGGTTTTCATCCGATGCCATTATAATTTCATTTTCGAAATATTTATTCCGCTCTGCTTTAGCCCCGCGGGTGCATACGAAAGGATTGCGGCGGGGCTTGGCCCGGCCGGCGGGAAGCCCTATGGTCGGGCTGCTGTCGCCAATATGGGGAGTGCGTGGATGTTCACCGCCAGGATCCTTCTGCTCGGCTCCGGGGAGTTGGGCAAGGAATTCGTCATCGCGGCCAAGCGGCTGGGCTGCGAGGTTATCGCCTGCGACAGCTATGCCAACGCCCCGGCGATGCAGGTCGCCGATGCGGCGGAGGTGTTCTCCATGCTGGACGCCGACGCCCTGCGCGCGGCCAACGCCAAGCACCGCCCCGACTATATCGTGCCGGAGGTGGAGGCGATCCGCACCGAGGTGCTGCACGAGTTCGAGGATGCCGGCACCACCGTCGTCCCGTCGGCCCGCGCCGCCACCATGACGATGAATCGCGACCGCATCCGCGAGGTCGCCGCGACCGAACTGGGCCTACGCACCTCGCGCTACCGCTATGCCGAAAGCCTGGAGGAGGTACGCGCCGGAGCCGAGCACACCGGGTTCCCCTGCGTCGTCAAGCCGGTGATGTCGTCGTCCGGCAAGGGGCAGAGCACGGTGCAGGACGCTGCCGGGCTGGAGGCCGCCTGGGACTATGCGGTGGCGAATATGCGCGGCGACCGCCGCAAGGTGATCGTCGAGGAGTTCGTCCCCTTCGAGTACGAAATCACGCTGCTGACCGTCCGCACCCGCGACGGCATCCTCTATTGCGAGCCGATCGGCCATCGGCAGGAGCGCGGCGACTACCAAGAATCCTGGCAGCCGGTCGCCATGCCGCAGGCGATGCTGGACGACGCCAAGGCGATGGCCGCGCGCGTCGTCGACAATCTCGGCGGCTACGGCATCTTCGGCGTCGAGTTCTTCGTGACGGCCGACGAGGTGATTTTCTCCGAACTGTCGCCGCGCCCGCACGACACCGGCATGGTCACCCTGCTGTCGCAGAACCTGTCGGAGTTCGAACTGCACGCCCGCGCCATCCTGGGCTTGCCGATCCCGAACATCATCTGCCGTGCTCCGTCGGCGTCGGCCGTCATCCTGGCCGACCGCGAGGCGGAGAATTTCCGCATCGAGGGGTTGGCCGAGGCGCTGAGCCTGGGATCGGCGGAGCAGGAGGTCGACGTCCGGCTGTTCGGCAAGCCGACCACCCGCAAGAACCGCCGCATGGGCGTGGCGCTGGCCACCGGGACCGATACCGACGATGCACGGGCGCGGGCCAAGCAGGCTGCGGACAAGGTGACGATCCGGTATCAGTGAATCGTCAGGCGATGCGTCGGGCAAAGTGGATGCCCGCCGCCCGCCGCGCGTCCACTTACGAGATTGCTGCCAGCGTTCCGGACATGGCGTCGGACTCAAGCATCGGGGCCGCCCGTCCCGTGGTGGTCAGCGGGACGGTGGAACGCCCTTCGCGATAGCCAAACGTGACGTAGTGGGTGGCCGCAGCCGCCTCGGAGGAGCCCAAGGCACGCTGCACATCGGGATTGCGTGCCAGATAGGCCGCCGCATTGAAAGTGATCGTTCGACCTTCCAGGCGTCCACTCGTGGCGTAATGCAAAGCCGCGGCGGTCGTGTCGGTGCCGAAGGCCCGGATCAGATCCGGGTTCGCCGCGATATAGCTCATGGCGTTGAACGTCGTGCTGCGCCCTTCCAACCGGCCGAAAGTGATGTAATGCTCCGTCGCGGCCGCAGTGTTCGTGCCGAAGGCAGCAGCAAGATCGCGGTTCGCAGCCAGATAGCCGGCGGCATCAAACGTCGTCGACCGGCTTTCGAGGTGCCCGGTCTGTGCGTAATGGAAAAAGGCAGCCGTACCGTCGGTTCCGAACGCGGCCGCCAAGTCGCGGTTGGCCGCGAGATAGCTCATCGCGTCGAAGGCGGTCGCGCTGGAGGCTGAGACCGTGCGGTCGGAAAACCGGATATATTCGACATTCCGAATCAGATCGGAACCGTTGAGGCGATCGATGATTGCGGACTGGCCGCCGTAGCTCATCAGTTTGTTGGGCGCATAGCTCTGGCTGGAGATGACCGTATCGAAGCCGTCACCTCCGTCGATCGTATCGACTCCATACCCGCCGCTGATGAGATCATCACCGCCGCCGCCGCCGATATAATCGTTTCCGTTGTATCCATAGAGCGTGTCGGCATAGGACGATCCAAAGATTTGGTCGCTACCGGACAGGATGTTCTGGGTGGTCAGCGCATAGGACAGGCTGTAGAGGCTGTAAAAGCTGATGTTGGCATTGCTGAACGACAGCAGTGGAGCCCCGCCGGGCAGGGTCGCTGACATGGAAGTTATCCTTCCGGACGCATTGTAATCGGTGATGTTGAACGACCCGTTGACGGTAATGTCCATCACCGGTGCCCCGTTCAGTGTATAACGGAACGCGATCTGCGAAGAATTTTGCGTAAGGAGGGAATAGTTGTCGTAAACGATACCAGCGGTATCTCCAGACCCCGATAAATTGATCGAAACATTCGCGACGACAGTGGTCATTCCGGGGCCTCGAGAAATCCGATGGAAGTATGGCTAAGTGGATGTTTTGCAGCAGCTGATCTCAGGGGCGGCGTCGCCGTGCCCTGCGTCACCATCGCGTATCCCGTTCTACGGTCGCCTTCATGCCACCGGTTGGAAGCGGTGACCGTTAGGGCATGCTCAAAAGGGTAAATGCGCAATCTTAGAATGTCGAGAGCGTACGAGTGGATTTCGCTTGCGGCGTGTGGATGCGTCTACCGCCCCAACAGCCGGTCCACCCGCCGCAGGGCCGGGAACATCGCCGCCCACAGGCCGGCCAGACCGACCGCGCCGACGCCGCCTAGCACCACCGCCGGAACTGCGCCGACCAGTGCGGCCACGCTGCCGGATTCGAACTCGCCCAACTGGTTGGAGGCACCGATGAAAAGCGAGGTGACGGCGCCGACCCTGCCGCGCATGTCATCGGGGGTGGAGAGCTGGACCAGCGTCTGGCGGACGAACATGCTGACCTGATCGGTGGCACCGACCGCCAACAGGGCGATGAAGGACAGCACCGGATCGGCCGACAGGCCGAAGGCGATGGTGGCGACGCCGAACCCGGCCACCGCCACCAGCATCCAGCGCCCGGCATGCCGCTTCACGCCCCAGCGGGTGATGACCATCGCCATGGCAAGCGCCCCCAGCGCCGGGGCGGAGCGCAGCAGGCCGAGGCCCCACGGCCCGACAAACAGCACATCGCGCGCATAGATCGGCAGCAGCGCCGTCGCGCCGCCCAACAGAACCGCGAACAGGTCGAGCGAGATGGCGCCCAGGATCTCCGGCCGGCTGCGGATGAAGGCGGCACCGGCCAGCATGCTGGTCAGGCTCATGGCGCGCTTGGTCATGGTGACGGGGCGTGGCCGGCAGGCGGCGATCAGCAGGACCGACAGCACCAGCATCGCCGTGCTGACGCCGTAGACCGCCGCCGGGCCGGCGATGTAGAGAAGGCCGCCCAGCGCCGGGCCGGAGATCTGCGCCACCTGCACGCCCGACGACTGCCAGGCGACGGCGTTGGGAAGGTCCTCCACCGGCACCGTCGCCGACAGGATCGCCTGGTTGGCCGGCCCCTCGAAGGATTTGGCGAGGCCGATCAGCGCCACCACGGCGAAGATCGCGTGGGGTGACAGCCCGCCGGCCATGGTCAGCAGGAACAGGGCGGCCACGGCGACCATCTCGACCGACAGGGCGCCGAACAGCACCGTCTTGCGGTCGTTGTTGTCGACCACATGGCCGGCCACCAAAACCAGCGCCAGGGTGGGCAGGAACTGGAACAGCCCGACAAGACCGAGGTCGAGCGGGTCGCCGGTCATGGCATAGACCTGCCAGCCGACCGCCACCACCTGCATCTGGATTGCCAGCATCGAACAGACCCGCGCGCTCCAGAACAGGGCGAAAGCGCGGTGACGGAAAGCCGACCGGAAACTATCTCCGGTCGTGGCGGCGCTGGTCATTCAAACTGGCTCCAGAAGTGTGGCGAGCCCCAGCCCGCCGCCGATGCCGAGCGTGGCGAGGCCCCTGCGGGGCGTGGTGCCCGCCGCCGGGAACAGCAGCTCGGTGAACAGGCGCGTCACCAGGATGGCCCCCGACGCGCCATAGGGATGGCCGAGCGCCAGCGCGCCGCCACCGACCGACACGCGCGCCGGGTCGATGCCGAGCGCGTCGAGGCTGGCCAGCACCTGAGCGGCAAAGGCCTCGTTGAACTCGACGAGGTCGATGTCGGTGACGGACAGTCCGGGGTTGCGGGCCAGAAGCTTCGTCACCGCCGGGATCGGGCCGGTGCCGAGAAGCTTCGGGTCCACCCCTGCCGCGGTGCTGTCGACCACCGCCAGTCCGTGGGTCAGGCCGAGTTCGCGGAACTTCCGCTCCGACACCACGGCCACCACGGCGGCGCCGTCATTCACCGGGCAGGCGTTGCCGGCGGTCACGGTGCCGTCGGGCCGCAGAATGGGGCGCAGGGCCGCCAGCCGGTCGAGGCTGGTGTCGACGCGCGGGCATTCGTCGCGGTCGATGATGCGGCCGTCGCGGAGGGTGAGGGGCACGATCTCGCGGTCGAACCGTCCGGCGGCTTGCGCGGCGACGGCCTTGCGGTGGCTGTCCAGAGCGTAGCGGTCCTGGCGGGCGCGGTCGATGCCGTGGGCGGCGGCGACGTTCTCCGCCGCTTCGATCATCGACGGGTCGCCGATCTCGTCGGGAGCGAAGCGGGCGCGGTCGTAGAAGGTCGGGCTGCGGTAGAGGCTGGACGGCTTGGCGACGCGCCAAGGGGCGGTGCTGGTGCTCTCCACCCCACCAGCGAGGACGACGTCGCAGGCGCCGGACTGCACCAGCCGGGCTGCGAGGTTGACCGCCTCCAGCCCCGATCCGCACTGCCGGTCCACCGTAACGCCGGGCACCGATACTGGCAGGCCGGCGGCCAGCGCCGACAGCCGCGCGACATTGCCGCCGGGACCGACCGCGTTGCCCAGCAGGACCTCGTCCACCTCCGCCGGGTCCATGCCGGTGTCGGCCAGCACGGCACGAATGACCGGGGCGGCGAGGTCCTCGACGGGAAGCTCGCGCAGGGCACCGCCGATGCGGCCTACGGGCGTACGGCGTGCGGCGACGATGATCGGGCGGTTGCTCATTCCACCACCTCCAGCCCGCCGGCTCTTGCCCGCTCACGGACATCGGCGCGGGCGATCTTGCCGCTGCCGGTCAGGGGCATGTCGGCCGCCGCGAAAACCCGTCGTGGCGCCTTGTAGGCTTCCAGCCGCTCCTGGCACCAGCCGCGCAGCTCGGTGAGCGAGGCGCGTCCGCTCCCGCGCCACCAGACGACGGCGGACAGGGCGTCGCCCCAATAGGGGTCGGGCAGGCCGAACACCACTGCCTCCGACACCGCGGGGTGGGCGCGCAGGGCCGCTTCGACCTCCGCCGGGTAGACGTTCAGGCCGCCGGTGATGACCATGTCCCCGGCCCGGCCGACCAGACGCAGCCAGCCGTCGCCGTCGATCCAGCCGTAATCGCCCACCGTGCCCCAGCCGTCCTGCTCGCGATAGCCGGCGCCGTCGGTGGTGCCGAGATAGCCGTCGCTCAGCATGCCGCTGCGCACCCAAACGGTGCCGGGCTGGCCGCGCTCAACCGGATTGCCGTTATCGTCGCGCAGGCTCAGCTCCACTCCGTGGAAGGGGCGGCCGACGCTGTCGGTGGGGGCACCCTCGCGTGACGAGCGCAGGCTGACGAAGCTCAACTCCGACGCGCCGTAATACTCCAGCACCGCGGCATCCGGGCAGAGCGCGGCCAGCCGATCATGCACCGCGGGGGCGAGCTTGGCGCCGGAACAGACCGCCCGGCGCAGGGCGGGGAAACGCCGGCCGTCACGCTCCGCCGCGTCGAGGATGCCGACCAGCATCGTCGGCACCACCACCAGCGTGGTGACCCCGCACTCCGCCAACTGCGCTGCAGCGTCCGTTGCGTCGAATTTCGGCTGTACCCGCACCGTGGCGCCGGCCGACAGCCCCTCCACTGCGCCATAGAGGCCCAGACCATGAACCAGTGGTCCCGGCACCAGGACGACATCATCGGGTCCGATGCCGAACTCCACCCGGCTCGCCTCCAGCGTCGCCAGCCAGGAGCCCTGGTTGCGGATGAAGGCCTTCGGTCGCCCGGTGGTGCCGGAGGTGAAACCGACCAGAAAGGGCGTTTTCGGATCGATCGCGGGGATGCTCCAGCCCGCCGCTTGATTGGCGATCCAGTCGGAAACGGTGTCCGTCGTCAGGTGCAGGTCGGGGCGAAAGGTGTCGAGGGCTGCGGCGGTCTGCGTGGCGCTCCATTTCGGGTCGAGCAGTCCGACGATCCCGCCGGCCGCAACGATGCCGAAGAACAGCGCCGGCAACTCCGCCCGGTTGCCGAGGCTGAGCGCCACACGCGGCGGCCCACCGTCCCGGCGCAGGGCGGCCACCCCGGCACCGACCCGCCGCACTTGGTCGAGCAGGGTGCCGTAGGACACCACCTCGTCACCGAAGACCAGCGCAGGATGGCCGGGCGTCCGGTCGGCGGACAGTGCGAAAGGGCGGGCGAGGTTGTCCGTCCCGGTATAGCCGCCGGCCAAAGAGAGCCGGTCAGGCGCCATTCGATCAGGCATGGATCGGCAGGATGCCGGCGCGGCGGACGCCCGAGGCGGCGACGGCGGCGACACCGGCCTTGATCAGGTCGCCCGGCACGAAGGCCAGCGAGCCGAACAGCGCCTTCTCGATCGGCAGGCCGGCAACCAGCCACAGCCAGGGAATGCCGCCGGCATAGACGACCAGGATGCCGCCGAGCACGCTGACCGCGAACAGGCGGATCGGGTTCGCGTTGGTGGCGAAACGCTCGGCCAGCCAGCCGGTGACGAAGGCGGCCACCGGGAAGGACAGCACGAAGCCGCCTGTCGGCCCCATCAGCACGCCGATGCCGCCGCGCCCGCCGGCCAGCAGGGGCAGTCCGGCCGCGACCAGCAGCACGAACAGCAGGGCAGCGATGCCGCCGCGCTTGGCGCCCAGGATGGTGCCGGCCAGCATGATACCCAGCGTCTGCGCGGTGATCGGAACCGGCAGGAAGCCGAGCGG
The DNA here is from genome assembly GCF_023806445.1 of Azospirillum sp. A1-3. NCBI lineage: Bacteria > Pseudomonadati > Pseudomonadota > Alphaproteobacteria > Rhodospirillales > Azospirillaceae > Azospirillum > Azospirillum sp. A1-3. The sequence continues at coordinate 409,751 of NZ_JAMSLU010000004.1, read as the reverse complement.
AATCGGCGGCGCCATGCCAAGCCCGCCCAGCAGGGCGGCGAACAGGGCGCAGAGGACGAGGTCGCGGGTGGACAACATGGCGGACGCTTCCTTCGGCTGGTGTCTTTATCGTTGAGTGCTGTTTTTGGTCCCGGTAACTTTGGTCCCGGTATCGGCCGGGTCGTAGCCGCGCGCTTCCAATGCGGCGGTCAGATCATCGGCCATGGTGAGGATCTTGACCAGCAGCGGAACGAACAAGGCGGCTATGTTGCGTTCCACGCCGCGGGCGCGCTGGGCCATCCGCACCTCGTGCACCTGCTCGCCCAGCAGCGGGATGAAGCGGATGGTCAGGGCCAGCATCAGCGCCATCTTCGCCGGATTGACCCCGACCGGGCGCAGCAGGCCGAACAGCCGCTCGAACAAATCAACCATATCCATGACGCGGGTGGTCAGCGTGACCAGCGTCGCCAGCAGGATCAGAGCGGCGAAGCGGGCGACGGCGACGGCCGTTTCCTCCCAGCCGCCGCCGGCCAGCAGGGCTTGGAAGCCGAACAGCAGGGTCAGCATGACGACCGGCGCCCGCAACTCCGCAAGCACCCGTCCGGTGGGCAGCCGCGCCGCCGCTAGCACCGCCGCACCGATCAGAGCTGCAGCGAGCGCTCCCCAGGCACCGGGCAGAGCCAGCACCGCCACCGTCACCAGCAGCAGCCCGCCCAGCTTCACCCCCGCCGGCAGGCGGTGGATGACCGACTCCCGATGCAGGTAGAGTCCCAGCATCAGCCGAGCCGCTCGATATAGGCCGGCACGGTGACCGCCGGGAGGCCATCGGCGACGACGCGGCCATCCTCCAGCACCAGCACACGGTCGAAGTCCCTGACCATGTCGAGGTCGTGGGTGACGACGATCACCGTCTGCGGCAGCCCGCGCACCAACTCGATCACCTTGCGGCGGTTGCGCAGGTCGAGCAGGGTGGTCGGCTCGTCGAAGATCACATAGGCCGGTTCCAGCACCAGCACACCGGCGATGGCGAGAAGTTGCTTCTCGCCGCCGCTCATCTGGTGGGCCGGCTGGTGGCGGTAGCGGTCGAGGCCGTAGCGCTCCAGTGCCCCGGCGACACGGCGGGCGATCTCGTCCTTCGGCAGCTTGCGCGCCTTCAGCCCGAAAGCGATGTCTTCTTCGACCGTCGGATAGACGATCTGGGTGTCGGGATTCTGGAAGACGAAGCCGACCCGCTGGCGCACAGTGCGCCCGTCGCTGCGGGTGTCGAGCCCGTCGACGGTGACGGTGCCGGCGGTCGGCACGATCAGGCCGTTCAGCAGCCGTGCCAGCGTGCTCTTGCCCGAGCCGTTGCCGCCGAGGATGGCGATGCGCCGTTCCGTCAGCTGCAGCGACAAATCGTGCAGGACGGGACGGTCGCCATAGGCGTGGGTGACGGACCGGAGTTCGATCATCGACGGGCGCGGGGCTTTCGCATTGCAGTTCTATTGCGCGTGCGAAAGGTTCTTAGCGGGTTTGCGGGCGGGGTGCCAGGGGGAGCATCGCTGTGGGGAGGCCTTGACCTCTGTCCATGTTTCTGTACATAATGCTTTACTCCGGCCAAGGTAAAGTACTGCGATATGGGACACATCAGCTACACCGACCTCAGGAACAATCTTGCCAGCGTAATGGACGAGGTCTGTGACAGCCGTGCGCCGTTGACCGTCACCCGTCAGAAGGGACGGTCGGTGGTGATGATTTCCGAGGAAGAGTTCGAGGGACTGATGGAGACGCTTCATCTCCTGAAAATCCCCAAGAACGCGGAACGGCTGCTCAAGGGCATCGCCCAACTTGATGCTGGCAAAGGCATCGAGCGAGACATTCTGAATGAAGAAGGTTTGGACTGACGGCGCTTGGGAGGATTACTTATATTGGCAGAAAAACGACCGGGCCGTGTTGAAGAAGGTCAACGACCTGATCCGCGACACGGAGCGGAACCCTTTTTCTGGGTTGGGCAAGCCTGAACCATTGAAGGAGGGGCTTGCCGGCTGGTGGTCGCGCCGCATCACGGGCGAACATCGGCTGGTCTATCGGGTGACCGGAAGCGGCGACGCCCAGGCACTCGAAATCCTCGCCTGCCGGTATCATTATTGAGCCGCCATGAAGGCCGCCCCCTGTGGGCGGCCTTTCTTCATCTGCGAGCGGGGATCAGAAGCTGTTCCGCTCGTGGTAGGTCTGCAAAAACTGCTGCACCCGCGGTTCGGTGGATTCGTGGAAGACCTCTCGCGGGGTGCCGAAGGCGGCAATGCGGCCGCGGTCGAGGAAGGCGACCTTGTCGGCGACGTTGGCGGCGAATCCCATCTCGTGGGTCACCACCACCATGGTCATGCCGTCGGCGGCCAGATCGCGCATCACCTGCAGCACCTCGCCCACCAGTTCGGGGTCGAGCGCCGAAGTCGGCTCATCGAACAGCATCAGGTGGGGTTCCATCGCGATGACGCGGGCGATGGCGACGCGCTGTTGCTGACCACCGGACAGGCGGGCGGGGTAGCTGTCGGCCTTGGCGGCCAGACCCACGCGGTCCAGCATCCGGCCGGCATGCGCGGCTGCCGACGCCTTGTCCATGCCGCGGACTTGCACCAGTGCCTCCGCCACATTCTCCAGCGCGGTCATGTGGGGCCACAGGTTGAACTGCTGGAACACCATGCCGACGTTACGGCGCAGGCTGCGCAGGTCGCGGTTCGACAGGCGGCGGCGCGGCGTATCCTCAGTATAGCCGACCAGCCTGCCTTCGATGCGGATCTCGCCGCGGTCGTAGACCTCCAGGAAGTTGATGCAGCGCAGGAGCGTGCTCTTGCCCGATCCGCTGGGGCCGATCAGGCAGACGACCTCCGACTTGTTGACCGTCAGGTCGATGTCGCGCAGCACCTCGTTGGTGCCGAAGCTCTTGCCGACACCGCGGATCGAGACCATCGGCACGGCATCGGCGGCGGTCGGGGAACGCGACGGGGTGGCGGTTTGGGAAACGGCGGTCATCACGCCCTCGCGGTTGCAGTCTCGGTCGACGACCCCTGCGGCGAGGCATGGGTCAGGAAACGGGTGACGCGTGCCTCCAGCCGGCGGCCCAGGCGCGACACCACCTCCACCAGCAGCCAGTAGAACAGCGCCATCCCCAGGATGGTCTCGAAGGTGGCGAAGGTCTCCGCCGCCATCGTCTGCATCTCGTACATCAATTCGGGCACGGTGATGATCGACAGCACCACCGTCTCCTTAGTCAGGATCGCCATCATGTTGACGATGGCCGGGATGGTCGACACCAGCATCGCCGGCACGATCACCCGGCGCAGGATCGAGCCGTAGGACATGCCGAGGCTGAGCGCCGCCTCCACCTGTCCTTTCGGCACCGCCTGATAGCCGGCGCGGAAGATCTCGGCGAAGTACGCGCTGCCGTAGATGCCGAGGCCGAGGATACCTGCGGTCGTCGCCTCCAGCCGCAGGCCGATGGACGGGCCGCCGCTGTAGAGCAGGAACAGCTGGATCAGGAAGGGCGTGCCGCGGATCACCTCGATATAGGCGCGGATGACCCAGCGCAGCGGCTTCACCGGCACTTGCCGCAGCAGCATCAGCACGAAGCCCAGCGCCATGCCGATCAGGCAGCCGGCTGCCCAGCACAGGATGGTGACACCGAAGCCGCGCAGCAGCGCCGGGCCGTACTGGACGAGAAGGGAAAGGTCCAACATCGGGTCAGGCCTGTTGCAGGCGGCGTTCGACCAGCGTGCCGAACAGGGCCAGCGCGCCGTTGATCACCAGATAGATGAGGCCGGCCGCCAGATAGATCTCCAGCGGGCGGTAGTTGCTGGCTGAAATGGTCTGGCTGGTCCGCGTCAGCTCCGCCACCCCGACGACGGAGATCAGCGACGACGCCTTCAGCAGCAGGATCAGTTCATTGACCAGCGCGGGAACCGAGATGCGGAAGGCCTGCGGCAGCAGGATGCGCGTCCAGATCGACTGGGCGGGGAACCCCAGCGCAAGTGCCGCTTCCGATTGGCCGTGCGGGACGGCGTTCAGGGCGCCGCGGTAGATCTCCGACACATAGGCGCCGGACGCGAGGCCGAGCGCGGCGACGGAGGCGACCAGCGGCGGCACGTCGATGCCGATCAGCGGCAGCATGTAATAAATCAGCAGAAGCTGGATCAGCAGCGGCACGCCGCGGAAGAAGCTGACATAGACGCCGCCGGCCATGTCGGCCGCCCGGCCGCCGGACTGGCGCGCGACGCAGACGACGACACCGATCACCTGCCCCAGCAGCACGCCGAGCAGCGAGACCCAGATGGTCGTGACGGCCGCCCCCAGCAGATAGGGAAGGGCGTCGATGATGACGCTGAACTTCATCGAGTGGGCCTTTGATTACGGCGGAGCCGCGACCTATCCCCTCTCCCCCCGGGGAGAGGGTTAGGGTGAGGGGGATGCATGGTGTGGATGGGGGAAGGAGCGGCGCTCTGCATTTCCAGCAGAGGCACGCTGCGCATCCCCCTCACCCCGACCCTCTCCCCGGGGGGGAGAGGGAGAAATCGGGACTTACGTTACAGCTGCGGTTCCGGAACGGTGGTCGGCAGGTCCTGCGACACGCCGAACCACTTCTTCTGGATGGTCGCCATGCGGCCGTCCTTCTGGATCTTCACCAGGGCGGCGTTGACCGCTTCGATCAGGCTCTTGTCATTCTCGTCCAGGCGGCCGACCCAGGAGAAGTAGGACGGCTTGCCGAAGGGCGGCAGGACGACGGCGAAGGTGTCCTTGCGCTTGGAAGCGGCGAAGTTCAGGTTCGGCAGCGAGTTGACCGAGGCGTCGACGCGGCCGGCGGCCAGATCGGCGTAGGACTGGTTGCTGTCGACGTACTCACGCACGTCCGGCGGGGTCGGCAGGGTCTGGCCGAACTCCTTCACCTGCGCCAGCTGCGAAGTGCCCTTGCCGCCGCCGACCTTCTTGCCGGCGATGTCTTCCGGCTTGTTGATGGTCTTGTCGTCGGCACGCTTCATCAGGGCGGCGGTCGCTTCCGAAATCGGAACGGTGAAGGCGTAGCGCTTCACGCGCTCCTTCGTGATGGTGACCGGGGCGATGACCAGATCGAACTTCTTGGCTTCCAGACCGGGCAGCACGCTGGTCCAGGGCAGGTCCATGTACTTGGCCTTGACGCCCAGCTCCTTCGCCACCTCGTCGATCAGGTCGCGGTCGACGCCCTTGTATTCGTTGTTCTCGAGGAAATCGAAGGGCGGGAACTGCATTTCGGTGGCGACGGTCAGGACGCCCGCCTTCTTCACGTCGGCCAGCGTGTCGGCCATCGCCGTGCCGGCGGCGGCACCGGCGACCAGCATCGTGGCGCCCAGCAGCGCCGCCTTGACCATCGTCCGAACCATAGCCTTGCTCTCCATCATGAACAGACCCCCTGTTGCGGCCGGCGGCTGTCGCCGGTCCTTTTGTGTTTACAAATTCAACTCTGTCGCGCTGTCGGTGATCGACGACCCGCTGAGGCTGAAGCGGTCGCCCACCGACAGGAAGTGCACCAGCGTCACCGGCCGGCTGAGATGCATGGTCTGCCGCCTGATCGACAGGCAGGCTGTGCCGGCCTCCACCCCCAGCAGTGCCGCCATCTCCGCCGTGGCGTTGACCGCCCGCACGGTATGGTCGGCCGACGACCAGGGAACCCGGTCGACCAGCCAACGGCTGGGTGCCACGACGTCGAACGGTTCGTCAACCACCTCCGGCACGACGTCGAGGTTGACGAGGCGGCGTTCGTGCTGGATCGGCGTCCCATCGCTGAAATGCAGGCATTCCAGAGTCAGGATCGGTGTTCCGTCGGGCAGGTCCGGCCAGCGGATGCCTTCGCCGTTGCGCAGCGTCCTGCGGTCGCGGATGCGGAATTCGTAGACACGCCCCTCCCGCGCAACCACGTCGCCGATGTCCTCGATGGGCAGGGCGAAGCGGTCGCGGCGGCTGGTGGCGACGAAGGTGCCGGCGCGGCGGCGGCGGACCAGGAACCCTTCCCGCGCCAGCAGGGCGATGGCCTTGTGCACGGTCTGGCGGGAGACGCCATAGAGGCTCGACAGTTCCGCCTCGTTGGGAAGCCGCTGGCCGGCCTGCCAGCGTCCGCGCAGGATCTGGCCGGCGACGGCGCGCTTGATCTGGTCGAACAGGGGGCCGCGGCCATCCAGGGCGCCATCCAGCGAGCCGCCGGGGCTGCTGTCCAGGGGCAGGCCGCCCTGCACCGGATCGCCCGGCTGGGAAGCCGGTGCACCGCTGCGGTCCTGTCCGGTCAGGCCTTGCCTTACCAACCCCTGCACCCCGCTCTCCGCGCAGCGTTGCGATGTGACGTTTCGGCGATAATGTATGTACATAATCTTTCGGTCAATCGCGAATTCCCGGACTTGGTCCTGGCCCGTTGTCCACCATGCTGCGGTGCGGCGGATTTCTGCCTATCCGCTTCGCAAGGGCTTGCGCATCCGTTCAAAAAAGCCAATTGGAGAGCGGGTTTCGCTGTGTTGAAGGTTCGAGTGCGTGCATGTCGGTCGGATTGGGCAAGGAAGGGTTGAGGGGGCCGGTGGCGGAGGTGCGTGACGATCTCGTCGCCTGCCACGACTGCGGACGCCTGCACCGCATCCGTCTGCCGGCACCGGGCCGCCGGGCCGAATGCACCCGCTGCGGGGCGGTGCTGTTCCGGCACAGCCGGGGCGGGCTGCACCATGCGCTGCCGGTGGCGATCGCCGGCGCCCTGCTGCTGCTGCTGATCGTCGCCAATCCACTGATGGGCGTGAACATCCAGGGCAACGACCGGACCAGCCTGGTCGTCACCGGGGTCGAAACGCTGGCGGACCAGGGCATGTGGCCGCTGGCGCTGCTGGTCGGCGCGCTGGTGCTGGCCGCCCCCTTCGCCCGCAACATGGCGGTCATCGCCGTTCTGCAGCGCCTGCACGAAGGGCGCCCGCCCACCCATGTGCGGGAGACGGCGCGCCTGTTTGCCTGGGCCGAGCGGTTGCGCCCGTGGGCGATGCTGGACGTCTTCCTGCTGGGGCTCCTGGTCGGCTATTCGCGGCTGAAGGGCTTCGCCAATGCCGAATTCCTGTCCGGCGGGCTGGCGCTGGGCGGTTTCGTGCTGGTCCGCACGCTGATGGACCTGTCGCTCGACAGCCGCCGGATCTGGCAGGCCATCGACCATGTGCCGCCGTCCGGCGCGCCGGCGCCGGCGCGCTGGGTCGCCTGCAGCGTCTGCCAGCGCATCCACGGCTGCGACCACGGCCCGGCGCCGGAGCGTTGCACCCGTTGCCACAGTCGCCTGCATCCGCGCGAACCGAACAGCCTGGAGCGCACCGCCGCGCTGGTGACGGCAGGCGCGGTCCTTTACATCCCGGCCAACCTGCTGCCGGTGATGACCGTCATCAATTTCGGCCAAGGCGCCCCCAGCACCATCCTCAGCGGCGTGCACGAGCTGGCGGAGGCCGGGTTGTGGCCGCTGGCCATTCTGGTCTTCGTCGCCAGCGTCGCCGTGCCGGTGTTGAAGCTGGCGGGGCTCGGCTGGTTCCTTCTGGCCGCGTGGCGGCGTTCGGCCGCGAGGCTGCATGCCCGGACGCGGCTGTACCGTATCATCGACGCCATCGGGCGCTGGTCCAACATCGACGTGTTCATGATCGCCATCCTCACGGCCCTGGTGCAGTTCGGCGCCGTCGCCTCCGTCCGCGCCGACCCCGGCGCCGTCGCCTTCGCCTCCGTGGTCGTGCTGACCATGCTGGCGAGCCATGTCTTCGACCCGCGCGTGATGTGGGACCGGGCGGAGGAGGGCGCACCCGATCCGGCTCCGGACGAACAGGCGGGGGTGGCGCGGCATGGCTGACGAGACTCCGGGCGGCCATCCGCCAGAGGTCGCTATGCCGACGCGCCGGCGGCTGTCGCCCTTATGGATCCTGCCGCTGGTGGCGGTGCTGATCGCCGGCTGGCTCGGCTGGCGCTGGTACGAGGAGCGCGGGCCGCAGATCATCATCACCTTCCAGTCCGGCGACGGGCTGGAGGCCGGACGCACCCGCATCAAGCACAAGAACGTCGATCTGGGCGTGATCGAATCGGTGCGGCTGTCCGACGACCTGTCGCAGGTGATCGCCACCGCCCGCATGGACCGCACCGCCACCCGCCACCTGAAGGAGGGCACCCGATTCTGGATGGTGGCGCCGCGCCTCAGCCTGGGCGGGGTGTCCGGGCTCAGCACCGTGGTGTCCGGCACCTATGTGGAGATGGAGCCGGGCGGCGGCGACGATCGGCGGGAGTTCGACGCGCTGGACGAGCCGCCGGTGATCCGCGCCGACGTGCCGGGGCGCAGCTTCAACCTGAAAACGGAACAGCTGGGGTCGCTGGCCCAGGGCTCCCCCGTCTATTTCCGCGGCGTCCAGATCGGCGAGGTGATGGGCTACAACCTGTCGCCGCAGGACCGCACGGTATCGGTGTCGGTCTTCGTCCGCGCGCCATACGAGGGGCTGGTGCATGAGGGAAGCCGCTTCTGGCGATCGTCGGGGATCCAGTTCTCCGCCGGGGCCGACGGCATCAAGTTCCAGACCGAATCGCTGAAGTCGCTGGCGCTGGGTGGCGTCGTTCTGGAAACCCCGCCCGATCCGGAGGCCGGGGAGCAGGCCAAGGACTGGGACACCTTCACCCTCTACGAGGATCAGGCGTCGGCCGCCGCAGCGCGCGACCGGTTGCGCGTGCGCTACCGGCTGGAATTCGCGGGCTCGGTTCAGGGGCTGCAGGCCGGCGCGCCGGTGCTGATGCGCGGCCTGACCGTCGGCCATGTCGCCGCCGTGCGGCTGGAGTATGACGAGAACAAGCAGGAGCTGCACATTCCCGTCGACATCGACATAGAACCCGATCTGGTCGCCCGGACCTATGCCGTGATCGACGGCAAGCCGATGGACGAGGCGGCGGTGCGCAAGCTGGTCGCCACCCAGGTCACCAAGGGGCTGCGTGGCCGGCTGGCGTCCGGCAATTTGCTGACCGGGCAAAAGCTGGTGTCCTTCGACTACGAGCCCGGCAACCCGCCGACGGCGCCGGGGACCGAGCGGTCGGATCTGCCCACCGTCGCCTCCAGCGACCTCGACTCCCTGACCCGGTCGGCCGGGCAGGTGATGGACAAGGTGGCGGCGCTGCCGCTCGACGCGCTGCTGGCCGATCTGCGCGGCACCTTGCAGTCGATCAGCGGTGTCGCCGGCTCGCCGGACCTCGCGCGCTCGCTGGCGGCGCTCGCCAAGGCGCTGGGCAGCGCCGACACGCTGATGCGCGACGCCGACCGGCAACTGCCGCAGTTGGTGAAGAGCCTGCGCGGCGTGGCGACCGCGGCCCAGGGCACGTTGAACAGCGCCAACGGGCTGTTGGGCGGCGGAGGCGGACAGGCCGATCTGGCCGGCGTGATGCGGCAGTTGAACGACGCTGCGCGGTCCTTCCGCGTGTTGGCCGACTATCTGGAACGCCACCCGGAGGCGCTGCTTCGGGGCAAGAGGTAACGGAATGGGGAGGAAGGGGTGATGGATTGGGTGCGCGGATTGCGGAACGCCGCGCTGGCGGCGCCGCTTCTCGTGCTGGCGGCCTGCCAGTCGACGCCGGAGAGCCGGCTCTACACGCTGGCGGTGGTGCCGCCCGCCGGCACGGCGCAGCCCGCCCGGTCCGCGCCGCAAATGCTGGCGTTGGGGTCGCTGGACCTGCCGATGCTGATCGACCGGCCGCAGATCGTCCGCCGGATCGACGGCAACCGGGTGGAGACGCTGGAGTTCGACCGTTGGGCCGAACCGCTCGCCGACGGGCTGCGCTCCACGTTGGCCGGCGATCTGTCGGCACGTCTGCCGGGCACGACGGTGCTGCCGACGGCCGGAAGCAATGTGGGGGAGGGAACGGCGGTGCTCGCCGTCACCGTGCTGCGCTTCGACGCCGACGCCACCGGCCGCGTGGTTCTGGATGCGCAATGGAGCCTGTCGCCGGGCACCGGCGGACGCAAGAGCGGCCCGACGCGCGAGACCGTGGAGGTGCCGTCCGCCGGTACCGGACCCGATGCCCAGGTCCGGGCGATGAGCCAAGCGGTCGGGACGCTGGCCGACCGCATCGCCACAGGCGTGCGGCGCTGACCTTCCGGCCGGCGCCGCGTCCCGCACCCGGTCCGCGTGATCAGACGGTCGCCGGTTCGACCATCAGCGAGCGGACCGCGGCGACCACTGCATCGGCCTGCGGCACGAAGGCTTGCTCCAGCGGGAAGCTGGCCGGGGCCGGCGCGTCCGGGCCGGTCAGGCGCAGTACCGGTGCCCGCAGGCTGGCGAAGGCCTTTTCCGCCACCAGGGCGGCGATCTCCGCACCGACGCCGCACAGCCGGCTAGCCTCATGCACCACCACCAGCCGGCCGGTCTTGGCGACGGAGCGCAGGATGGCGTTCTCGTCCAGCGGCTTCAGGCTGCGAAGGTCGATCACCTCCGCATCGATGCCGGCGGCGGCCAGCGTGTCGGCCGCGGCCATGCAGATGCCGACCGTCTTGGCGTAGGACACCAGCGTCACGTCGCGGCCCTCGCGCCGCACCGCCGCCTTGCCCAGTGGGATGGCGTCGGCATCCTCCGGCACCTCGCCGGCGCTGTAGCCGAGCGCGATGTCGGCGAAGACCAAAACCGGGTTGTCGTCGCGGATCGCCGATTTCATCAGCCCCTTGAAGTCGGCGGGGGTGGAGGGCATGACGATCTTCAGGCCGGGGCTGTGGACGAACCAGCTTTCGACATTGTGGTTGTGCTGGGCGCCGACTCCCCATCCGGCGCCGGTCATTGCCAGCACCACCATCGGAAACTTGAACTGCCCGCCGGAGATGTAGCGCAGCTTCCCCGCGCTGTTGACGATCTCGTCCATCGCATAGCACAGGAAGGGGGCGAACAGCAGGTCCACCACCGGGCGCAGGCCGGTGGCGGCGGCCCCGGCGGCGGTGCCGGCGATGATGCCCTCCGCCAGCGGGGTGTTGCGGACGCGGGCGGCGCCGAACTCCGCGAGCAGGTCGTGGCGCTTGGTGGCGACGCCCTCGCCGAAGATCATCACGGTGGGATCGAGCCGCATCTCTTCGGCCAGGGCGGCGGAGATCGCGTCGTTGACGGTCATGGTGGTCATGATGGTGGGCCTCCGCTCAGGCGTAGACGTCGGTGGTCAGGGCTTCGAGGCCCGGATAGGGGCTGGCGTCGGCGAAGGCCGTTGCGGCCTCCATCGTCGCGCGGACGCGGGCTTCGATGGCGGCGACGGCCTCGGCGGTCAGGCGGCCTTCGCGCTCCAGTCGGGCGCGCAGGCACAGGATCGGGTCGCGGTCGCGCCAGTGGGCCAGCTCGGCCTTGTCGACATAGCCCTGGTCGTCCGGCTCGAAATGGCCGCGCAGGCGGTAGGTCATCGCCTCCAGCAGGAAGGGCTTGCCGGTGCGGCGGATGGTGTCGATGGCGGCGCTGGCCGCATCGAACACCGCCAGCGGATCGTTGCCGTCGACCACCGCGCTCTCCACCCCCAGCGCCGCCGCCTGTCCGGCGATGCCATCGGCCAGCATCGTCTCCTTGCGGTGGACGAAGGCCTGCCACTGGTTGTTCTCGCAGACATAGAGGATCGGCAGCTTCCACACCGCGGCGAGGTTCAGCGATTCCTGGAAGCGCCCTTCGGTGGCGGCCCCGTCGCCGAAGAAGCAGGCGACGATGCCCAGCTTATTCAGCATGCTCCGCGACAGCCCGACGCCGGTCGCCAGCGCCAGTTCGCCGCCGACGATGGTGGAGGTCAGCACGACGCCCAGCTCCTTGGCGGAGATGTGCAGCGACCCGCTCTTGCCGCCGCAATAACCGTCCTGCTTGCCCATCACCTCCGCCAGCATGCGGCCGGGATCGGCGCCGCGGGCCAGCAGATGGCCGGCGCTGCGGTGGTTGGTCAGGATCAGGTCATCGGCGGTCAGGGCCGAGACGACGCCGACGGCCGGCGCCTCCTGCCCCACCGAGGTGCAGGTCCCGGCAGCGCGCCCGCGTCCGTGCAGGTCGATCAGCGTTTCTTCATAGGCCCGGATCAGCATCATGCGTTCCAGGGCCTGGACGGGGTCCAGTGGACGGATGGTCATGGTGGCGGTCTCCCTGAATTGGGGACCGTCCGGATGCGGGGATTCTTCTTCGCGGCGCCCTCATGCCCGCACTTCATCGAAGCGGCGGGGCATGTGGCGATGTTGCATTCCGAACGGCCTGTGTTCGGAAGCGACCATAAGCGCGCTAATCGGCTTTCGGGTACTAACTGTTTCTTACGGGAATGCTAAAAGAATATTAAGTGTCTCACGCAAGATAACTATCTGAAATATCGCGGCTTTTCAGCATTGCGACCAGCGTGCCAGCCACCTGGCCAGACGGTCGAATCCGGCATCGATCACCACGGCAAGCGCGGCAACGATCAGAGCGCCCTGGATGACGTAGGCCTGATTGGATCCGTTCAGCCCGACGATGATGGGCAGGCCGAGGGTCTTGGCGCCGACGGTCGACGCGATGGCGGCGGTGCCGACATTGATGATGACGGCGGTGCGCACGCCGGCGAGGATTACCGGGGCGGCCAGCGGAAGCTCCACCCTGAACAGTACCTCCGCCGGTCCCATGCCAAGGCCACGGGCGGAGTCCAGCACCGCGGCCGGAACGCCGTCCAGCCCGGCCACCGTGTTCTCCACCACCGGCAGCAGGGCGTAGAGCGTCAGCGCGATCAGCGCCGGCTCCGACCCGAAACCCATCACCGGTACCGCCAGCGCCAGTACCGCCACTGGCGGAAAGGTCTGGCCCATAGTGGCGACGGTCTCCAGCAGGCCGCGGAACTCCCGCCCCCAAGGGCGCGTGACGGCGATGCCCGCCCCGCCGCCGAGCAGGATGGCGGCGAGGCTGGAGATGCCGACCAGCGCCATGTGGTCGAGGGTCAGGCGGACGAAGCTCTCCGCCTCGTACAGCGGGCGGTCCAGGCCGGGATAGAGCGTGGCGAACAGCGGCTTCAGCGATGGCATGCCCAGCACCAGCGCCACCAGCGCCACCATACCCAGCATCAGCCGGTCGGTCAGAAGCTCGCGCGGGGCCATGCCGGCGACGGTCATGCCGTCCCACCCGTGTTGGGACGCACGAGGTCGGACAGGTGCAGCACGCCGGCCGGCCGGCCGTCGCCGTCCACCACCGGCAGCCGTTCGGTGCCGCGGGCGACCATCTCCGACAGGGCGCGGTGCAGCGGGGTCTCGGAAGCCAGCGGTTCGCCGGCCGCGCTTTCCTGCCGGCGGGCGCGGTCGCCGACCGTCTCCACCGCCAGCCGCTTCAACCCCCATTCCTCGCGCCCGACGAGGTCGCGCACCAGCGGACTGGCGGGGCGGGTCAGGATGTCGAGCGGGGAGGCGCATTGGATCAGCCGGCCATGGTCCATCACCGCGATGCTGTCGCCCAGCCGCAAGGCCTCGTCCATGTCGTGGGTGACGAAGACCACGGTGGTGCCGGTGCGGCGGTGGATGGCCGAAAGCTCCGTCTGCAGGCTGGCGCGGGTGATCGGGTCGAGCGCGCTGAACGGCTCATCCATCAGCAGGATGCGCGGTTCCGCCGCCAGCGCGCGGGCGACGCCGACGCGCTGCTGCTGCCCGCCGGACAGCTGGTGCGGATAGGCGCCGCGGTAACGGCGGGGGTCGAGGTTCAGCAGTTCCAGCAGCTCGGTCACCCGGTCGCGGATGCGCGCCTTGGGCCAGCCGAGCAGTCCGGGGACGGTGGCGATGTTGCGCTCCACCGTCCAGTGCGGGAACAGCCCGACCGACTGGATGACGTAGCCCATGCGCCGGCGAAGCTCCTCCGGCTTCAGCGAGGCGATGTCCTCGCCGTCGATGCGGATGGCGCCCTCATCGGCCGGGATCAGCCGGTTGATCATCCGCAGCACCGTCGATTTGCCGGAGCCGGACGGGCCGATCAGCACGCGGAACTCCCCTTCCGCCACGGTGAAGGACACGGCATCGACCGCCGTCCAGGAGCCGAAGCGCTTGGTCACGCGCTCGAAGTCGATCATGGCGCACTCCTTCCCGGCAGAACGCCGATGCGGTGGGTGGCGGCGGCGATGCCGATGGACAACAGGGCGTCGGCCGCCACCGCCAGCAGAATGACGGGAACGGCCCCCAGCAGCACGAGGTCCAGCGCGTTGGCGAAAAGCCCCTGGAACATGATGGCACCCAGCCCGCCGGCGCCGATCAGCGCCGCCACCGCCGCCAGCCCGACCGCCTGGACCACGGTGATGCGCAATCCCGACAGGAAGACCGGCAAGGCCAGCGGCAGGTCGACGCGCAGGAAGATCTGGCGCGGCGTCAGCCCCATACCCCTCGCCGCCTCCCGCACCGGGGCGGGCACGCCGTCGAGCCCGACCGCGGTGTTGCGGACGATCGGCAGCAGCGAATAGAGGGTCAGCGCGATCACCGCCGGCAGCGGACCGACCCCGCTGATTCCCGATCCCGGCAGCATGGTGCCGAGTGCGGCCAGCGGCGCCATCAGCAGCCCGAACAGGGCGATGGACGGCACCGTCTGCACCACGTTCAGGATCGGGAACACCGCGCGTCCGACCGCCTGCACCCGGTGAGCCGCGACGCCCAGCGGTATGCCGATCAGAAGCGTCGGGACCAGCGCCGCCACCACCAGCATGGCATGGCGCAGCACGGCGTCGGCGAACACCTCACGCCGGTTGGCGTATTCCTTGAGGATCGACAGCGCGTCGAGATGGCCGGACGCCAGCTGAAGCGCCACCAGCCCCGCGATCGCCGCGCCGACCGTCATCCGGCCGACGGCGCCCAGCCCCAGTCGGCGCGCGGCATCGACCGCCGCCAGCAGACCCGCCGCGGCCATCACCCAGAAGCCGGAGGCGAAGGAAGTCCGAGCCGCCGCGGACGCCCCCTGCGCCAGTGCCGCCGCCTCGGCGCCCGCCAGCCAGACCAGTCCGGCCGTGAACAGCCCGCCGGCCGCGACGGTCAGGCCGACGCCGAAGCGGGTGGGCCGCAGGAAGGGCGTCGCCAGCAGGACCAGCCCCGGCAACAGGGCCAGGACCCCGCCCAACCCCTGCACCGCGCTCCACAGCGGCACCGGCCGTCCAGACAGCAGACGGTTCGGCGCGAAGCCGAGGAACGGCAAGGCGACGGCGCCGACCAGAGCGGCCAGCGCCATCAGCAGGGCGACGCGGTTGTGCAGGCGCAGGCGGCTGGTCACGTCGTCGGCTTACTTCAGGAAGCCCTTGGACTTCAGATAGTCGGTGGCGACCTGCTTCTGGTCCTGCCCGTCCACCGAAATCTTGGCGTTCAGACCGCGCAGCGTCTCGGCGTCCAGGCTGGCAAAGACCGGGTTCAGCAGGTCGGCGATCTTCGGGTTGGCGGTCAGCACCGAGGCACGGACGGTCGGCGCCGGCTCATACACCATCTGCGCGCCCTTGGTGTCTGCCAGCACGATGAGGTCGAGGGCCGCGATGGCGCCGTCGGTGCCGTAGACCATGGCGGTGTTGACGCCGGAGGTCTGTTCCGCCGCCGCACGGATGGTCGCGGCGGTGTCGCCGCCGGCCAGCACGAGCATCTGGTCGGGCTTCAGCGTGAAGCCGTAGGTCTGCTGGAAGGAGGGCAGGGCCGCCGGGCTCTCCACGAACTCGGCAGAGGCGGCGACCTTCGCCTTGCCGCCGCCGCCGACCCATTTTGCGAAATCCTCCATCGTCTTCAGCTTGTTGGCGTCGGCCACGTCGTGGCGGACGGCCAGCGCCCAGGTGTTGTTGGCGGGGGCCGGCTTCAGCCAGACGATGTCGTTCTTCTCCTTGTCGAGCTGGCGGACCTTGTCATAGCCGGCGCCGGCCTTCTTCCAGACCGGATCGCTGTCGATGTTGAAGAAGAAGGCGCCGTTGCCGGTGTATTCGGGATAGATGTCGATCTCGCCGGACAGCAGCGCGCCGCGCACGATCTTGGTCGGACCCAGCTGGATCTTGTTCTCCGTCGGGATGCCGTTGGCCTGCAGCACCTGGAGGATCATGGTGCCGAGCAGCCCGCTCTCCGCGTCCAGCTTCGACCCGACGCGGACCGCATCCGCTGCCTGCGCCGTTCCGGCGACCAGCCCGAATGCCAGCGCCGCCGCCCCTATGATGGCGCGACCCTTGTTGAAGATCGTGAACACCCCTGGACCTCCCCCTGAAAGTATTGGGGAAAGGATGGGTGACGGCGCCGCTTACGGCAAGCCGCGCTTTTCGTCTGTCCGGTCCCGGATATGCGTTTCAGCCTATTCCGCGGAGGAACTTCCCATTGCCATGGGCTGTTGTCCGGGAAACCGCAACAGGAGGACCCGATGTCCCAGGGCGACAAGGACAAATATACCGACAAGCAGAAGCGCAAGGCCGAGCATATCGAGGAAGGTTACGAAAAGCGCGGAGTCTCCCACGACGAGGCCGAACGGCGGGCCTGGGCGACTGTCAACAAGCAGGACGGCGGCGGCAAGAAGGGGGGATCGGGCGACAAGGCTTGAACGGTCGTCGCCCGACTGACCTCGGCGGGTTACAGGTTTTCGATAATCCTGTCGGTGGTGGTCACCTCGCAGAACTCGAAGCGCAGCGTGGCGACATGGACGGCGTGGACCTGCTCCGCCGGGATTGTCCCGCCCTGGCCGTTCGGCAGTTCGAAACAGTCGCAGGCGTCGGTCACCAGGGTGATCGGCCATCCCATGTTGGCGCCGGTGCGGATCGTGGTCGAAACGCACATGTCGGTCGAGATGCCGAACACCACCAGCCGTTCGATGCCGAGCCGGCGCAGCCGCAAATCCAGGTCGGTGCCGATGAAGGCCGAGTTGACGCTCTTGCTGACCACCGCCTCAGTGTCCAGCGGTTCGAATCCCTCGCGGAAGCGGTTGCCGGGCTGGCCAACGCGAAGGGTGGAGGCCGGCTCCACCGAATCGTGACGCACATGGATCACCGGCCGGCCACTGCGCCGCCAGGCTTGAAGAAGGCGCAGACCGTTGTGATCGGCCGCGCGGTTCCAGCGCCGCGGCCAGGAGGGCTCGTCAAAGGCGCGCTGCATATCCACCAGCAGCAGAAGCGAGGCGTCCGGTAGCAAGGTCATTGGATACTCCGTGCAAATCGTCCATGGTCCCTGTCCGTTAAATTCCGCCGAAAGGCTGCCGGTTGCAGCCCGGCAAGATGCCGGCCGACCGGCATTTCGCCGCCGGGCGTCAGCGCGGAAAACGAGGGTCGTGGGGACGGGGATGGACGAGAAGGACAGGCTTCTGCTGACGGCCTTGCGCAAGGACGCTCGCCGCACGCTGGTGGCGCTGGCCCGCGATGTCGGGCTGTCGCGCAGCGCCACCCAGGAACGTCTGGACCGGCTGCTGAAGTCGGGCGTCATCCGGGGCTTCACGACCGTAGAGGACGGCCCGGCCGCCGACGGTGTCGCCGCTTATTTCCTGCTGCGCCACGAGGCCGGGCGGAGCTGTGCCCAGCTGGTTCCCAAGCTGCGGAGGATCCCCGGCATCGTCGCGATGGACGCGGTTGCCGGGGCCATCGATCTGGTCATCCGGGCGGAAGCGCCCGACATGCGTGGCATCGAGACCATCCGCGCCGCCATCGCCGGACTGCCCGGCGTGGCCGACGTGACGACGCAGATGGTGCTCGAACGGTTCTTATAGCGATAGGAGGTCAGGCGCCGCGATAGGTCCACTCCGTCCCCAGAGCCGCAGCGTCACGGTCGCGCAGCACCGCAACGTCGGCATGGGCGGGTGACAGCTCGCACACCGGGTCGGTTGCATCCGCGCTGCCCGCCAGCGCCAATGCCTGACAGCGGCAGCCGCCCCAATCCTCTTCCTTATGGTCGCAGGATTGGCAGGGCTCCGGCATCCAGTCGGTGCCGCGGTAACGGGTGAAGGCCGGGCCGTCGCGCCAGATGTCGGACAGGCTGCGGTCGTGCACCGTCTCGAACTCCATCCCCGGAATCGTCTCCGCCGCATGGCAGGGCAGGACCCGGCCGCGCGGGTTCACGTTCATGAAGCGGCGCGCCCAGCCGCCCATGCAGCTTTTCGGCCGGCGGGCGTAATAGTCGGGCACGACGTAATCGACCACGATCCGCCCGGCCAGCTCCGGCAGGCGGGCACGCACCGCGGCGTCCATCGCCAGCAGCTGGTCGCGCGACGGCATCAGCGCCGCGCGGTTGGCGAGCGCCCAGCCGTAATACTGCACGTTGGCGATTTCGATCCGCCCGGCGCCGAGATCCATCGCCAGATCGATGACGTCATTCACCCGGTCGATGTTGTGGCGATGCAGCACCGCATTGATGGTCAGCGCCAGACCCTGCCGGACCACCGCCCGCGCAACCTCCAGCTTCTTCACATGGCCGCCCTTGAAGCCGCCGACGCGGTCGGCCCCGATGGCTTCGGAGTCCTGCAGGCTGATCTGCACATGCTGAAGCCCGGCCTGCTGCAACCGCTCCAGCCGCGGCTGGTCGAGCAGCACGGCCGAGGTGATGAGATTGCTGTAGAGCCCGATTTCCGTCGCGTGGGCGACCAGCTCCTCCAGATCCTTGCGGACGCAGGGCTCGCCGCCGGAGAAATGGACCTGCAGGGCGCCGACGTCGGCCGCCTCGTCCAGCACGCGCTTCCAGGTGGCGGTGTCCAGCTCGGCGCTTGCGGGGTCGAGCGCCACCGGGTTGGAGCAGTAGGGGCAGCGCAGCGGGCAGCGGTGCGTCAACTCCATCAGCACGGCGAAGGGCGGGGCCGGTTCGGCATTGGAAGCGGCGGCGAAGGCGGGCAGGGCGCAGCTCATTGGACGCACCTCCTGGGGCACCTCATGTGACGACATAGCCCTTGTTGCGCAGGTCGGTCAGCATCTCCAGCACGTCTGCGGCGACCTCGGTGCGCGGGGCATCATATTCCACGGTCAGCCGGTCGATGCCGGCCGCCACGTCGGCGATTTCCGGCCCGACGCAGGCGCGGACAATCGCCAGCGCCATCTCGTCCAGCACCAGAAGCCGCTCCGGCCCCATCAGCATCCACTGCTCGCGGCGGCGGTCATTGCGCAGCATGACGCCGGGAGCCAGCCGCAGCCGGTCGGTCTCGGCCAGATGGGGAGCGATCGCGTTCACCGGCTGTACCGCGTCGGTTCCATGTCCGCCGGCACGAAGGCGCCGGGCGGGATCAGGTTGGGGGTGACATAGGCATGGTGCAGGGCGTCCAGCTGCGCCCACAACAGCTCCGTCTTGAAGCGCAGGGCGCGCAGGCATTGCCGCTGCTGTTCGGCCGTCTTGGCGTTGGTCAGCACATAGTCCAGCCCGAACTCCAAGTCGCGTGGCGCCTCGTCCAGTCGCTTGCGGAAGTAGGACAGCGTGCTGTCGTTGGCGAAGGCATAGTTCTGCTCGAAGCCGGCGATGCGCTCGCGGTGGATCGACGGCGCGAACAGCTCGGTCAGCGAGGACGCCACCGCCTCCAGCAGCGAATGGTCACGGACGAAATTGACATAGGCGTCCACTGCGAAGCGGGTGGCGGGCAGGATGCCTTCCAGCGACTTCACATAGTCGCGATCGAGCCCCAGCCCGTCGGTCAGCCGCAGCCAGCGTTCGATGCCGCCGACCTTGGTCTCGTCCAGTTCGCCGGTCTGGGTCAGCCCGTCATGATCCAGCACGCGCTGCATCCAGGCGCGGCGCAGCGCCGGGTCGTCCATGCGCGACATGATGGTCAGATCCTTGCGCGGGATCGACACCTGGTAATAGAAGCGGTTCAGCGCCCAGGCCTGGATTTGCCCCTTCTGCAGCTTGCCGCCGTGGAGCAGCTGATGGAACGGGTGAAGGTCGTGATACTGCCGCTCGCCGATGGCATAGAGGGCGGCGCGGAACTCCTCGCGGGACATCACTTCAGTCATAGGGTCAGCTCCAGCCCATCATGGGCGATGCGCCAGCCGGCCGCCTCGGCCTCCGCCCGTTCGGGCGAATCCTCCAGCAGGGCGGGGTTCGTGTTGTTGATGTGGATGTAGATCTTGCGGGCGACATTCAGCGGCGCGAAGGCGGCCATGCTGCCAGCATGCCCCGACATCGGCATATGGCCCATCCGCGCCGCCGTCTTGATGCCGGTGCCGCTGCGGATCATCTCGTCGTCGGTCCAGGTGGTGCCGTCGAACAGCACCAGCGGCGCACCGAACAGCCGGTCGGCCAGCCAGTCCGGCATCCCGGCGCAGCCGGGGATGTAGAAGAAGCCGTCGCTGGAACCGTCGGTCGGACGGATGCGCAGCGCCACCGTGTCCTCGGCGACGGAACCGAAGCCGGGGCCGGCGGAGGCATCCTCCAGATAGAGCGCCACCTTGCCGGGCACCGCGAAGGCTTCCACCTCCAACCCCAGCGGGCGGCCATCGGCCCCGGCGGGCTGGAAGGGCTGGCCCAGTGCCATCGGCCGGCGGGCGACCAGTTCCGGGTTCAGCACGTTGAAGACGCTGTTGGCGGCCAGCACGCCATGGACGCGCGGCGTGGCATAGACGGCGAAGGGGTGGGATTCGCGCAGAGTCAGAAGCCCCGCGACATGGTCGATGTCGGCGTTGGTCAGCAGGGCCGCGCTGATCGGATTGCCGCGCAAGGCCCCTTGGGGATGAAGCTGCGGGCTGGCGAGCAACTGCGCGCCGAGGTCGGGCGAGGCGTTCAGCAGCAGCCAGCGTTCGCCGTCGGCGGTGACCGCGAGCGACGATTGGGTGCGCGGCTTGGCCGCCGGGTCGCCGGAACGGGCACGGCGGCATCCCTCGCAGGCGCAGTTCCATTGCGGGAAGCCCCCGCCGGCCGCCGAACCGAGTACGAGAATCTTCATGGCCACCGTCTTATGCACGGTCTTGAAAGAGAAGGGCCGGGGAAGAGGATGTCACGCCGTGGCTTCCCCGGACCCGTATCGTCCGGCTTACAGGCCGGCGCAGGCGTAGGCGTTGATCTCGGTGCCGACGGCGATCTCGGTGGTCTTGGGTTTGCGCCAGGTCTTCATCGCGTGATACTCCTGCTTGCTGACTGTTGCTGACCATGATGGTTGGCAAGATGAAGAGTAGCGGTCCGGGGCGGCCGACCGCCATGCTACCATGGTGTAATCCGCCACCTCTTTCGGCGCCGGACCACCTGCGGCGTCAGGGCGCGCCGGTAGCCGGCGGCGGCAACGGATGCGCCTCCTCCGTCGGCAGACCGGCCTCCATCCAGCCGTCGATGCCCGTCGGGTACCAATGGACCCGGGCATATCCAAGCAACACTGCCCGCTTGGCCGCGTTCCACGACAGCCAGCAATCGGACAAGCAGTAGAACAATAGATCACGCGCCCGGTCGCCGCCGGTCAGGCGGTCCAGATGGGATTCGAACCAGCCGAGCGTCGCCGCGTCCGGTGTGCCGACGCCGACATTGGGCAGCCAGACGCTGCCGGGGATCTGCCGGTAGGGCTTCGATTGCAGCCAGGGACCGCCGGGCAGCGTGCTGCGCTCCAGCCGCTGGACGAAGATCGGGACGACGTGGCCTCGTGACAGCAGGGACTGGACGGCGGGGGTGTCGACCGTTTCGGCTCCGGCGACGCCGTCCGGCGTGGGGGAGCGATAGTCGGATAGGCGATAGCCGTCGGGCTGCGGCACACCAGCGGCGAGGGCAGGGGTTGTGAGGAGCGTGAGGGCGAGGAGGAGAGTGGCGATTTTTGGGAGGTTTCGCCCCCTCCGGCTTGGCCCCCTCCCTACCCCTCCCCCGCTACGCGGGAGAGGGAACTCCGCAGCTTTGCCACCTAACTCCCTCTCCCGCAAAGCGGGGGAGGGTCGGGGAGGGGGCAGCACTGACCCAATCCAGACTGTCAGTAGCACAAGCCCCTCACCGCCGGTCGGCCAGCACGCGGTTGGCGATCACCACCGCCTGGGTGCGGCTGTAGACCTTCAGCTTCTGCAGGATCGCGGAGACATGGGCCTTCACCGTCGTCTCGGTGATGCTGAGGTCGAAGGCGATCTCCTTGTTCAGCTTGCCGGTGCCCAGCAATTCCAGCACCCGCAACTGCTGCGCTGTCAGCGTGGCGATGCGGCGCGCGATCTCCGCGGTCTCCGCATCTTCCGGATCCTCGGCGCCGTCCTCGTCGGTGGCGGAGGGCGGAACATAGAGTTCGCCGTTCAGCACCTGCCGCAGCGCCGCGGCGATGGCGTCGCGCGGGGTCGATTTGGGGATGAAGCCGGCGGCCCCGCTCTCCATCGCCTCGCGCACCCAGCGGCGCTCCTCATGGGCGGAAACGACGACGACCGGGGTGGCCGGAAAACGCTGGCGCAAGGTACGCAGCCCGCCCAGGCCGTTCATGCCCGGCATGTTGACGTCCAGCAGAACGAGGTCGAGGTCGCCCCGCTCCTCCAGCGCCTGCATGACGCTGTCGAGCCGGTCCGCCTCCATCACGTCGGTGGCTTGGCAGGAATAGAGCACCGCGCTGCGCAACGCATCGCGCACCATCGGGTGATCGTCGGCAATCAGGATCCGGGTCATGGCCTGCGGTTCCCTGCGCAGCGGAAGATGGAACGAACTGCGGGACAACTTCCCGCATCCATTGTGTCAGACCGAAATGGGGAGGTGCAATACCGCGAAAGGCATCAATTGTTTTGTGTGCGAACATGTCGCAGTGCCATCGCATGGGCCTCCTTCAACTGGACCTAGCCATCATTCCTCGTGGACGGTCTCCAGCCAGGAGCGGATTGCCCAAAGAGCCTCCTGTCCCAGCGCCTCGCCGAACTTCGGCATATAGGTCACGCCGTTGCGGATCGAGCCGTTGGTGACGCGCTCCTTGAACCACTCGTCGCCGGCGTCGCCCTTTTCCAGATAGCGCAGGTCGGGAGCGATGCCGCCGGACACCGCACCCAGCCCATGGCAGCGCGCGCAATTCTGGTTGAAGGCCGATGCGCCGATCTCGATGGCGCGCTCGTTGCCGCGATAGGGATTGCTGTCCCGCCACGTCTCGCCCAGCTTCTCCAGCCCGGTGGTGTCGACCGGCTGCGGGGTGACATCGCCATGGGCGAAGACCGGACCGGCGAGGCCCGTCGCCATCAACCCGGCGAGAGCGAAAGGCGCCAGACGGCGGAGGCGATTGGGCGGCGTGGCGGACCTGTGCGTCATCTGTGCGTCCTCTTCCTGCATCCGTCTTTCGGGATCCCGCTTGCCGTCCTGCCGCCGATCCCGGTTTCGCGGGTGCGCAGGACGGTTGCCGATTCTGATTGCGGCCGAGGATAGCAATCGTTCGTTTGCGTAATTATTCGACGATGGTACAAGAGCGACCCGCGCGGCCACGCTCATGCCAGCCCGTCTTGGTCGATGGTCGGATGACGCATGCGGCATGCCGCCGGCCGGCGGTCATCATGGACAGGGCCGTCAGGGCCAGGGTCGTCAGGTCAAGGGAGGCAGTCGTCCGGCATTGATCGCCGCCTTCACCTTGGCCAGTTGCCGCACCGCCGGGTCGCCCAGCCGCAGAGCCACGCCGGTCGACAGCACGTCGATCAGCGTCAGATGTACCAGCCGCGAGGCCATAGGCGTGTACATCTCGGTGTCCTCCACCGGCTGGCTGGCGATGACCACGCTCGCCATCGCCGCCAGCGGAGAACGCGGTGCTGTGATCGCCACCACGGCAGTGCCCTGCGCCCGCGCCGCCGCCGCCAGTTCGTTGATCGTCCCGCTGCGCCCGGTGTTGGACAGCGCCAGCAGCACCCCGCCGGCCGCCATATTGACCAGCAGCATGCGTGCCAGCACCGGATCGGCACAGGGTTGGGCGTCGGCGCCAAAGCGCAGCAGCTTGTGCGCCGCGTCCTGGGCAAGCGCGCTCGACCCGCCGGTGCCAACGCACAGCACGCGCGGCGCATCCGCCAGCAGCGCGATGGCCCGCTCCAGCGCCCCGTCATCGAGCGCGGCGGACGCGGCGGTCAGGGCGGCGGCACTCGATGAAAAAATTTTTCGCGCCAGAGTGCCGACATCATCGTCCGGCGCCACATGCTGGCTGACATAGGGGGTGCCGCCGCGCACCTCGTCGCGCAATGCGTCGCGCGCCTGCGATTCGGCCAGCCGCAGCTTGAAGTCCGGGAAGCCGCCGCAACCGACGCTGCGGCAGAAGCGGACGACCGTCGCCTCGCTGACCTCGGCAGCCTGAGCCAGCGAGGTGACATTGAGGTCGAGCACCCGCCGCGGGTCGCTCAGAACCAGATCGGCGATCTGCCCTTCCGACCGTTTCAGGTCGCCCCGCAGCCGGCGAACCTCTTCCAATATGTCCATTGGTGCAGGATTGGCGGCTGCGCTGTTGACCGGGGGTGCCATGACGTAAAGTTAACTCCCTGGATAGGGCGGACCTGCTGGTGGCCGGACAGGCGCGGTGCTGCAAGGGACGCTCCTGTCACTATGAAGAATTTTGCCGTGCATGGCGAGAAAACCCGCTGCGCCACTCCATATATGAAAAAAATTTTCTTCACAGCCCGTCCCCTCAGGCGTATGGTCCGTTCCGGAAATCATCGCCTCCCACAAACGGTCGAGACGCGATCATGAGCAAGCCCGCCCCCCTGAATTCTGTCGTTGCCCGCGTGACGGAGCGCATCGCCGAGCGCAGCCGCGACCGCCGTACCGCCTATCTGGCGCGGCTGGAAAGCGCCGGCGGGAAGCCGCGCCGCCACCGCCTTGGCTGCGCCAACCTCGCCCACGCCTTCGCCGCCTGCGGGGCGAACGACAAGGCGGCGCTGCGCGGCGAGACCCAGCCGTCGATCGGCATCGTCACCGCCTACAACGACATGCTCTCGGCCCATCAGCCCTACGAGCGCTATCCCGCCATGATCCGCGAGTCGGTGCGCACGGCCGGCGGCGTGGCGCAGGTCGCCGGCGGCGTGCCCGCCATGTGCGACGGCGTCACCCAGGGCTATGAGGGGATGGAGCTGTCGCTGTTCAGCCGCGACGTCATCGCGCTGGCGACTGGCGTCGCGCTGTCGCACGCCACCTTCGACGGTGTGCTGTGCCTGGGCATCTGCGACAAGATCGTCCCCGGCCTGATGATCGGCTCGCTCGCCTTCGGTCATCTGCCGACGATCTTCGTGCCCGCCGGCCCGATGCCGTCCGGCCTGTCGAACGCCGACAAGGCCAAGGCGCGCCAGCTCTACGCCCAGGGCAAGGTCGGCCGCGAGGAACTGCTGGAGGCCGAGTCCAAGTCCTACCACGCGCCCGGCACCTGCACCTTCTACGGCACCGCCAACACCAACCAGATGCTGATGGAGATCATGGGCCTGCATTTGCCGGGCGCCAGCTTCGTCAATCCCAACACGCCGTTGCGCGACTTGCTGACCGATGCGGCGGCCCGCCGTGTGGTGGAGATGACCACGCCCGGCGCCGGCACCCCCATCGGCCGCATCGTCGATGAGCGCGCGCTGGTCAACGGCATCGTCGGGCTGCTCGCCACCGGCGGCTCGACCAACCACACCCTGCACATCCCGGCCATCGCCGCCGCTGCGGGCATCGAGTTGAACTGGGAGGATTTCGCGGAACTGTCTGCGGTCGTCCCGCTGCTGGCCCGCGTCTATCCCAACGGCACCGCCGACGTGAATCGCTTCCATCAGGCCGGCGGCATGCCCTTCATCATCGGCCAACTGATCGATGCCGGCCTCGTCCACACCGACATCTCGACCATCTATGGCGAGGGCGGTCTGGAGCCCTATCGCAGCATGCCGGAACTGGACGAAGGCGGCGCCCTGACCTGGACCCGTTCGGCCGCCGACCAGAGCGGCGACCCGGCGGTCGTCGCCACCACCGCGGCTCCCTTTGCGGCCGAAGGTGGCCTGCGCGTGCTGACCGGCAATCTCGGCCGCGGCGTCATCAAGATCTCGGCGGTCAAGCCGGAGCATCGCTTGGTGGAGGCCCCGGCCCGCGTCTTCGACAACCAGGAGGCCGTTCAGGCCGCCTTCCGCGCCGGCGAACTCGACCGCGACGTGATCGTCGTCGTCCGCTACCAGGGGCCCGGCGCCAACGGCATGCCGGAACTGCACAAGCTGACCCCGCCGCTGGGCGTGCTGCAGGACAAGGGCTTCAAGGTCGCGCTGGTGACCGACGGCCGCATGTCCGGCGCATCGGGCAAGGTGCCGGCCGCGATCCACGTCACGCCGGAGGTGAAGGGTGGCGGTCCGCTCGGCCGTGTGCGCGACGGTGACATCCTGCGGCTGGATGCGGAGGCCGGGATCTTGAACGCCCTGGTCGATGCCGCCGAGTGGGAGAGCCGCGGCGCTCCCCCGCCGCCGAGCGAGGATGCCTCCCACGGCTGCGGACGGGACCTGTTCTCCCTGTTCCGCAACAACGCCGGCCCGGCGGAGAGCGGCGCGTCCGTCCTCAACCTGCTGGGCTGAAACCTGCCGGGCTGATCCGGCAGAGGAAAACCCTGGAACCTTGGGCCTGGATCGGGCCATGCCGGCCCGCATTGTGACCGGCCCATCCCTGTGGCACCATGACGCACGGGCTGATCCAACGCACCGTGCCATCGACGTCGAGAGGTCCGAAGATGCCCCCGCGCTCCACCGTCGCAGCTCCCGTACTGCCTCCCTTCGACTATACGGTGTTCGGCGGCACCGGCGATCTGGCCCTGCGCAAGCTGCTGCCGGCGCTCTATCTGCGCGACAAGGCGGGGCAGGTGGCCGACGGCAGCCGCATCATCGGCGTCTCGCGCAGCCCGCTCGCCCCGTCGGACTACCGCGCCAAGGCGGAGGAGGCGATCCGGGAGCATGTGCCGGCGGACGAACGCGACACGGCGGTCATCGCCCGTTTTCTTGAGCGGCTGGATTATGTGCCGGTCGACGTCACCTCCGACGATGGCTGGGTCGAGCTGGCGGACCGGCTGACCAATCCGCCGCCGCGCAGCAACGATGCGGTCCGCATCTTCTATCTCGCCACCTCTCCCAGTTTGTTCGGCCCGGTCAGCGACCAGCTGCGCGCCTTCGGTCTCGCCACCCCGGATTCACGCGTTGTGCTGGAAAAGCCGATCGGCCGCGACCTCGCCTCGGCGCAGGACATCAACGACCGCGTCGGCGCCGTCTTCACCGAGCCGCAGATCTACCGCATCGACCATTACCTCGGTAAGGAGACGGTGCAGAACCTGCTGGCCCTGCGCTTCGGCAACTCCCTGTTCGAGCCGCTGTGGAACGCCGACCACATCGACCATGTCCAGATCACCGTCGCCGAAACGGTCGGGGTGGAGGAACGCGGCGGCTATTACGATCAGTCCGGCGCGTTGCGCGACATGGTGCAGAACCATTTGCTCCAG
>NZ_JAMSLU010000004.1:190000-375000 GCF_023806445.1 Azospirillum sp. A1-3 | reverse complement strand
CGCCTCCGGGTCCTTTTCGATCATCTCCAGGAAGCGGGCATCCCATTCGACGTTGTTGAAGCCGGCACGCTCGCCATGGACCTGATGCGACAGGCCGCCGGTGGCGACGATCACCACCTTCAGATCCTCCGGATAGCTTTCGATGGCACGGCGCAGCGCCTGACCCATCTTGTAGCAGCGCAAAGCGCTCGGGATCGGGAACTGCAGAACGCCGACCTGCAACGGCACGATGGGAACTGGCCAGTCCGGTTCGTGCGGCAGCAGCATCGACAGCGGCGAGAAACAGCCATGGTCGAGCGGCCGTTCCTGGAAGAAGGACATGTCGAACTCGTCCGCCATCAGCGAGGTGCCGATGTGGCGGGCGAGTTCCGCATGCCCCTTCACCGGGGGCAGCGCCCGCGCCCCGCCGCCCTCGTCGGCGACTTGGTAGGACTCGCCGATGCCCAGTGTGAAGGCCGAATAATGGTCGAAGAAGAAGGAGGTGACGTGGTCGTTGTAGACGAAGAACAGCACGTCCGGCTGCTTTTCGGCCAGCCATTGGCGGACCGGTTCATAGGCCGCAAAGATCGGTGCCCAGACGGGGTCGTTCTGCTTCTGGCGGTCGAAGGCGAAACCGATGGTTGGGGTGTGAGAGGTCGCGATCGACCCTAAGATGCGTGCCACGTTGTCCTCCTCGGGGGGTAGTTGGCTTTTTTTGTGAGTGGTTGTTTCGCTTGCCCCCACCCCGACCCTCCCCCGCTGGGCGGGGGAGGGAGCAAGTGCTTGTTCGGGAGAGCGGCGGCAGTCCCTCCCCCGCCCAGCTCTCGTACAAAGCATTGCTTTGTGCTGACGCGGCAGGCGGACTAGAGGTCCGCTGAGAGCGGGGGGATAGGTGGGGGTTTAACGCTGCACCTCACGGCGCTCCGCAAGCGCCGCCAGCACCTCGCGCGCGATGCGTCGCGCATCGTTCGGCACCTCGCCGCCGAAGCGCTCCTTCACGCCCAGGTCGGAGACCCATTGCTGGTGGGTGGCGGTGGCGGTGGGGAGGAAGCTGCTGACGCCGGCATGGTCCAGCGTCGCCGCAACCTCGCGCATTTCGGCGGCGCGGCGCTTTCCGTGGACGACGACCCGTTCCATTACGTGGTCGGCGAGGTCGGCGAAGTCGATGTTGGACAGCGACGAGGCGACCGACGGGATGATGCGGTCCTCGATCCCCAGCTTCACCGCGGCGGTGACGCATTCCATCGTCACGCTTTCGAAGCCCTTGATTGCGATGCTGCGGATCATCTTGATTGTGGAGGCGTCGCCCGTCCGCTCCGACACCAGTTCGAACGTCATGCCAAGCGCCGTCAGGATGGGGGCCGCCTTCGCCGCAGCCGGACCGCTGATCAGAAGCGGCGTCTGGTGCAGGCGGGGATGCACCGGCGCCATCACCGCCACGTCCACCGTGCCGGCGCCGTGCGCAGCCACCCGTTCCGCCGCGTCCGCCTTGCGGAAAGGGGCGGCGGAGTTGATGTCGAGCCACAGCAGGCCCGGATGCACGCCCGGCAGCACGCTGTCCGCCGCGGTCAGCACCTGATCGGCGGTGACGGCGGAGATGACCATGTCGGCCTTCGCCGCGGCCTCGGCGGCGCCGTCGACCGGCTCCACGTCCAGGGCACGGCATTCGGCGCGCTTGGCTTCGGCATGGGCCGGATCGTCGAACAGGATGTCGTAGGCGAGAACGGTGACGGGACCGCACGAGCGCCAGCCGCGGGTGAAGGCCTGGGCGGCTTCGCCGAAGCCGATGAAGGCGATGATGGTCGGGGCAGGGATCGGGTTGCTCATTCTGGTGTCCCGGTGGCTCAGTGCAGGGCGCCGCCGATGCCGCAGAGGGCGTCGAGCTTGGCGGGATCGTCGATCAGGGCTTGGCTGGCGCCGTCGAAGGCGATGCGGCCACGGCTCATCACCATGGTGCGCGGGGCGAAGGCGAGTGCCAGCTTGGCATGCTGCTCCACCATGATGATGGACAGGTTGCCCTCGTCGCGCAGGCGCAGCAGTGCATGGAACAACTGCTCCACGATCACCGGGGCCAGCCCTTCGAAGGGTTCGTCCAGCAGCAGCAGGCTGGGGTTCGTCAGCAGCGCGCGGCCGAAGGCCAGCATCTGCTGCTCGCCGCCCGACAGTTGGTTGCCCATGTTGGTGCGGCGCTGTTGCAGGCGGGGAAACAGGTCGTAGATACGCTCCAACGTCCAGGCGCCGGGACGCAGGCCGACGAGCAGATTCTCCTCGACGGTCAGGGAGGGGAAAATCTCGCGCTGCTGGGGGACGAAGCCGATGCCGGCATGCGCCCGGCGGTTCGGCCGTAGCGCTGCGATGTCGACGCCGCCAAGGCCGATGCGGCCGGCATGCAGGCGGGTCAGACCCATGATGGTGGCGAGCAGGGTGGTCTTGCCGACACCGTTGCGGCCGATGATCGACAGCTTGCCGCCGACCGGCAGGTCGAAGCTCAGATCCTCCAGCACCACGGTGGCACCGTAACCGGCGCGGACGTTCGACAGGGACAGCGCCTCAGGCATGGATGCCCTCCCCTAGATAGACGGACTTCACCGTCTCGTTGTTGGCGATCTCGTCCGGCGTGCCGCGGGCCAGCACAGCGCCCTGGACCAGCACGGTGATACGCTGGGCAAAGCGGAAGACGAGGTCCATGTCATGTTCGATGATGAGGACGGCGAGATCGCTGGCGAGGTTCTCCAGCACCTCGATCACCGTTCCGGTCTCCGTCGACGGGATGCCGGCGGCCGGTTCGTCCAGCAGCAGCACCTTCGGCCGCAGGGCCAGCGCTATAGCGATCTCCACCAGCCGCTGGCGGCCGTAGGGCAGTTCCCGCACCTCGCGGTTGCCCCAGGGATCGAGGCCGAGGCGACCGAGGATCTCATAGGCTTCGTCGCGGATCAGCCGGCGGTGCGACGGGCTGGGCAGCGGGCGCCAGCCCTGGCCGTGGAACTCGTCCAACGCCAGGATGACGTTCTCCGCCACCGTCAGGCTGTTGAACAGCGTGTTGATCTGGAAGGTGCGGACGAGACCGCGCTTCACCCGCGCCTCGATCGACAGCGCAGTCACATCCTCGCCGTCCAGGATGACCGAGCCGGAGGTCGGCGGGACAAGGCCGGTCAGCAGGTTGACGAAGGTGCTCTTGCCGGCGCCGTTGGGGCCGATCAGCGCCTCGAAGGTGCCGGGCTCCAGCGAGAAGTCGATGTTCTGCGCGACGGTCAGCGCGCCGAAATTCTTCTGGAGTGCGCGGGTTTCCAAGATGGGGTTTGGCATCACGCGGCCTCCTTCCGGTGCAGCAGGGCCATCAGGCGGTCGACCAGACCGATCAGCCCCTTCGGCGCGAACAGGACGATCACCGCCAGCAGCAGGCCGAGCCAGAAGTACCAGTAGGCAGGGTCGAGCGCCGACAGCCGGTCCTTGAACAGGGTGAAGACGACGGCCCCCAGCAGGGCGCCCCACAACCGGCCGGCGCCGCCCAGCGCCACGATGATCAGGATCTCGCCCGACAGGCTGAAATGCAGGACGTTGAGACCGACGAACTGCGAGGTCTGCGCCAGCAGCGCCCCGGCGATGCCGGCCAGCGCGGCGGAGACGATGTAGATCGACAGCAGGCGGCGCTGAACGCCGGTGCCGATGGCCTGCATGCGTACCCGGTTCTCGCGGATGCCGACCAGCGAGCGTCCATAGGGAGAGCGCGTCATCAGCACGGCGAAGACCACGACGACGCTCAGCACCGCCAGCGTGTAGAGGAAGGCTGTCAGGCCGAAGATATCGAACTCGAACAGGCCGGCGACGGGGGAGACGACCATGCCCTGCAAACCGTCGGCGCCGCCGGTCAGGGGCTTGGCCCGGTTGGCGATCTCGTAGACCAGCGACGCGAAGGCCATGGTCAGCATCAGTTGCCCCAGCCCGCGGGTGCGCAGGACCAGCACGCCGGTGGCCGCCCCCAGCAGGGCCGAGACCGCACCGGCCAGCAGCAGGGCGGACAGCGGCTCCGTCCAGCCGAGTTGGACCGATGCGATGCCGACCGCATAGGCGCCCAGCCCGAAGAAGACGGCATGGCCGAGCGTGACGATCCCGGCGAAGCCGACCAGCAGATCGACCGACAGCGCGAAGATCATGGTGATGGCGACCTGGGCGGCGAGCAGCCAGTAGGCCTCGCCGAACAGCAGGGTGGCGAGCGCGCCGAGGCCGAGCAGGACGGCGATGACGAGGTCGCTGCCGCCCCGGCCCATCGCCAGCCCCCGCCAGGTGGAGGGCGCCGCGGCCCCCTGGTAGGAGACGGAGAGGCTTTTCACAGGTTCGTTCCTTGGGATTGGCCGGGACATCGGTCGTTCCATGGGTCTCAGCTCCGCACGCCGAAGAAGCCGGCCGGCTTCGCCAGCAGGATGGCGATGACGACGCCGTAGATGAAGAAGGCGCCGAACTCCGGGATCAGGTACTTGCCGGCCACGTCGACGACGCCGATGCACAGCGCCGCCAGGAACGGGCCGAAGATGGACCCGAGCCCGCCGACCGCGACGACGATCAGGAACAGCACCAGATATTCCTGCCCGTAGGTCGGCGTGATCGACAGCACATCGGCACCGATGCCGCCGCCGAGCCCGGCGATGCCGGTGCCGAGCGCGAAGGTCAAGGTGAACAGCAGTCGGGTGTCGACGCCGACGGCCTCCGCCATATTGCGGTTGTCCACCGCAGCCCGGATGCGCATGCCCATGCGGGTGCGGCCGATCAGCAGCCACAGCGCAGCCAGGATGGCGATGCCGGCGACGATGACGAAGGCGCGGTAGGCCGGGAAGTCGATCCCGCCCAGCGTCACCTGGCCCGACAGGACCGCCGGGATCTCCGGCTGCTGCTGCAGTGGGCCAAAGGCCAGCGTGAAGCCGGCGATGGCCATGAACAGCAGGGCGATGGAGAACAGCACCTGCCGCAGCTCGTCGGCGCCGTAGAGGGTGCGGACCACCAGCCGCTCGACCACCGCCCCGGCCAGCGCCACCGTGACGAAGGCGGCCGGAAGGGCGATCCAGAATGGCAGCCCCAGCGACCGGGTCGCCATCACCACGACATAGCCGCCGGCCGCGGCGAAGGCGCCATGGGCGAGGTTGGCGAAGTTCATCAGGCCCATTGTGATGCCGAGCCCGACGGAGACGATGTAGAGGACCATCGCGAAGGCGAGGCCGTGGAACAGGATGGTCAGAGCAGCCGTGATCACGGGGCCGCACTCCCTTTTTCAAGAGCGGTGCCGGGACGGTTGGGAGAGGGTGGGGCGGTTACTTCGCCTTGCCCGGATCCTTGACCGCGGTGAAGGTTTCGAACTCGACGTTGCGCAGCGCGCCGTTCACCTTCTCCACCCGGCGGATGTAGATGTTCTGCACGATGTCGCGGGTCTCGGGATCGATGGAGACGGGGCCGCGCGGGCTTTCGGCGCTCCAGTGGCTCATGGCATCCACCGCGGCTTTGCCGTCGCCCTTGCCCTTCATCGCCTTGATGGCGTGGTGAATGGCGGCCATTCCGTCATAGCCGCCGACGGCCATGAAGGTCGGCGTGCTGTCGGCGCCATAGGCGGCCTGCCATGCCTTCAGGAAATCGGCGTTGGCCTTGCCGTCATGCGCGGTGGAATAATGGAAGCCGGTGACCACGCCCAGTGCCGCGTCGCCCATGTTGGGCAGCTCGTCCTCCACGGTCACCTCGCCGGAGCCGATCAAGCGGATGCCGGCCTCCTTCAGGCCCAGGCTCTGGTACGCCTTCATCAGCGCGGTCGACTGGGTGCCGCCGGGCAGGAAGACATAGAGCGCGTCGGGCTTGGCGTCCTTCACCTTCTGCAGGAAGGGGACGAAATCGGGGCTCTGGACCGGCACGCGGACCGATTGCACGACCGATTTGCCGTCACCCTTGAAGCCGGCGGTGAAGGCCTCTTCGGCTTCGATGCCGGGGGCGTAGTCGGAAACCAGCGTGTAGACGGTCTTGATGTCGGCCTGCTTGGACGCCCATTGCGCCAGCGGCTGGGTGAATTGCGGGATGGTCTGCGACACGCGGACGATGTAGGGCGAAGCCTTGGTCGTTGCCGACGCGGCGGCGTTCATGATGACGAAGGGCACCTTCGCCTGGGTGGCGATTGGGGCGATAGCGTTGGCGTTCGGCGTGAAGATGATGCCTGCCAGGAAGTCGACGTGGTCGCGCACCACCAGCTCCTGCGCCAGCCGCTTGGCGACGTCGGGGGCTGGGCCGGTGTCGTCGCGCACGACCAGTTCGACCGTGTCGTCGCCGAGGTCGTTCTTGTGCAGCTGTTCGTAGAGCCGCGCCCCGCGCTCGATCTGCTGGCCGAGCGAGGCGGTCGGGCCGGAGAGCGAGGCGATCAGACCGACCTTGTAGGCTTTTGCATCGGCGCTGCCCGCCATCGGCAGCAGGGCGGCCGCGGCCATGACGGTGCCGAGGGTGAGGGGGCGGAAACTGGTCATTGTGGTAGGTCCTCCCAGGGAATTTGTTGTGGGTGTTTTGGATAGGAGCGAAAAAAGCGCGTCAGCGCCCCAGCTCCTCCAGCCGGTCGACATAGACCAGCCCGGCCTCGGCCAGCGCCGGGCGCATGCTGTACATGTCCAGGCCCAGTTCGCCGGCCGCGAGGCGCTTGCGCTTGTCCTCCTCGTTCGCCGAGCGCTTCTGGCCCAGCGCCGCGACCTCCGCAGCGCGCGAGGCCGGGACCACGACGACGCCGTCATCGTCGGCGACGATCACGTCGCCCGGATTGACCAGTGCCCCGGCGCAGATCACCGGAATGTTGACGGAGCCCAGAGTCGCCTTGACGGTGCCCTTCGCCGAAACCGCCCGCGACCACACCGGGAAACCCATTTCCTGCAGGCTGGCCACGTCGCGGCAGCCGGCGTCGATCACCAGCCCGCGCACCTGCCGCGCCATCAGCGAGGTCGCCAGCAGGTCGCCGAACATGCCGTCGGTGTTGTCGGTGGTGACGCCGACCACAAGGATGTCGCCGGGGCGGCACTGTTCCACCGCCACATGCAGCATCCAGTTGTCGCCGGGTTGGGCCAGCACGGTGACGGCGGTGCCGGCGACCCGCGCCCCCGGCCAGACCGGGCGCATGTAGGTCTTCATCAGCCCCAGCCGCCCCATCGCCTCGTGCACGGTGGAGACGCCGAGCGTGGCGAGGCTTTCGACCGCCGCGCCATCGGCGCGGTCGATGCTGCGGACGACGACGCCGAGTTTGGTCGGGATCATGCCAGCTCCTCCAGCACCATCGGGAAGACGCGCTGGTAGGCCTCGCCGTGGGTCATGCCCTGCTTGGTGCCATAGGTGGCGCCGCGTCCGGCGTTGCGGCCGCCCTGGGCGCCGCGCTGCAACGCCACGCGGGTGTAGTAGTCCCACAGATGCGTCTGGGCCGGCAGCGTCTCGAACGCCTTGCGCTTGATGTCCCAAACCTCGTCGATGTTCAGGATGACGTTCGGCTTGAAGTCGCACTGTTCGGGCTGGTGCGGCTCGAACAGGAAGACCGGCGGGGCGCCGAGCGTCTTCGCGCCGGGATCGTGGCCGGCGGCCTGGGCGATGATGCGGGCTTGCTGGGCGAAGCGGGCGGCGTCGGGATGGTCGTAGTTGTAGGGGTCGGCCGCCGCATGGGTCAGGACGAAGGCCGGCTGGACGTCGCGATAGATGTCGACCAGCCGGTCCAGCATCTCGCGGTTCAGCGCCAGCGGATAATCCTCCGTATCGAAGAACTCGATCTCGGCGCCGAGGATCTCGGCGGCACGCAGGGCCTCGTCATGGCGCTGGCGCTTCACCGCCTCCAGCGTAGCGCCCGGCTGCTTCCACGCACCCTGGCTTTCGCCACGGGCGCCATAGGACAGGCAGACGATCTTGACGCGGTAGCCGCGTCTGGCGTGCAGCGCGATGGCGCCGCCGGCGCGCCAGACGAAGTCTCCAGGATGCGCGCTGACGACCAGCGCGCCCTTTTGCGATTGCGTGCTCATGGCGGTGTGCGCCTGTGGTTCGGGGGTTTGGTTGAATGACCGCCGTATTTGGACGGTCGTACAAATGCTAGGCACCGCCGCAGTCCTGTGTCAACATGAATTTGACGGACGTACAATCGACCAGATACGCCGTTCAAATTATTTGTACGGACGACCAAATGGCGGTAGGATGGCGGCAGTTGTTCCGCTCCATCCGATCCGGAGGTCGATGCCGTGCTGCCCGCGCAACGCCAGAACTCGATGAGGGAGGCGATCCTCGACGCCGCGGAAGATCTGTTTTCCAAGAACGGCTTCCGTGCGGTGTCGATGCGGGAGATCGCCCAGGCCTCGGGCGCCAATCTCGGCAGCATCAGCTATCATTTTGGCTCGAAGGACGGACTGCTGCGCGCGATCTACGAACGCCACTCCGGCCCGATGAACCGGCGCCGGCAGGAATTGCTGACGGAGGCGCAGCGTATCCGCGATCCCGACGACCGGCTGGAGGCGATCGTTCGCGCCTTCATCCTGCCGTCGCTGTCGCAGACGGAGGGCAGCATCGGCGGCGGTGCCCGCTTCGCCCGGCTGCGCGCCGTGGTGATGGCGGAGCGTCACGAAGAGGCGCAGAAGATCATCGCGGAGACCTTCAACCCCATCAATCTCGCCTTCATCGACGCGCTTCAGGCCTGCCTGCCGCATCTGCCGCGGGCCGACATCGTCTGGCGCACGCATTTCCTGCTGGGGGCGGTCAGCTACACGCTGATCAACCCCTGGCGGGTGACCCGCCTGTCGAACGGGGAGGCGAATGGCGAAAACACCGAAGAGGCGCTGGTCCAGATCGTCCGCGCCGCCGTCGCCGCCTTCCGCGCGCCGGCGGGGAGCGATCCCGCGCCCTGACAGATTAGGGAGCTTGAGACGATGACCGAGCAGATCGGCATCCGCTGCGCATTGATGCGCGGCGGCACCTCGAAGGGCGCCTATTTCCTGGCGTCGGACTTGCCGGATGACCCGGCGGCCCGCGACCGCATCCTGCTGGCGGCACTCGGCTCGCCCGATCCGCGCCAGATCGACGGCATCGGCGGGGCGCATCCGCTGACCAGCAAGGTGGCGGTGGTGTCGAAATCCGAACGTCCGGACTGCGACGTCGATTACCTGTTCCTGCAGATCGTGCCGGACAAGCCGATCGTCTCCGACAAGCAGAATTGCGGCAACATCCTGGCCGGCGTCGCCCCCTTCGCCATCGAACGCGGGCTGGTGCGGCCGTCGGGCGAGCGCACCACCGTGCGCGTCTACATGGTCAATTCCGACAGCAAGGCGGAGGTGACGGTGGAAACGCCGGACGGGCGCGTGCGCTATGACGGCGATGTCGCCATCGACGGCGTGCCGGGAACCCATGCCCCGGTGACCCAGGCCTTCCTCGACACGGAAGGGTCGGCCTGCGGCGCGCTGCTGCCGACCGGGCGGACGATGGACGAGATCGATGGCGTGCCTTGTACCCTGATCGACAACGGCATGCCGGTGGTCGTCCTGCCGGCCTCCGCCCTCGGCCTGACCGGCTATGAGGATGCCGACGCGCTGGAAGGCGATGCCGTCTTGAAGGAACGGCTGGAAAGGATCCGGCTTGCCGCCGGGCCGCTGATGGGGCTGGGGGACGTGCGGGCGCAGACGGTGCCGAAGCTGACCCTGGTGGCGCCGCCGCGCGACGGCGGAATGATCTGCACCCGGACCTTCACGCCTTTCAGCCTGCATGCCTCCATCGGCGTGCTCGGCGCGGTGACGGTGGCGACGGCCTGCCTGCTGGACGGATCGCCGGCCCATGCGCTGGCAGCGGTTCCGCCGGGGCCGTCCAAGCTCTGCGATGTGGAGCATCCGTCGGGCCGGCTGACGGTGGCGCTTGAGATCGATACCGCCGCCGCGGGCTTCAAGCTGCGTCGCGCAGCCCTGGTGCGGACGGCGCGGCTGCTGATGGACGGGACCGTGTTCGTTACACCCGCAGCCCAAGCTTGACCGACATGGCTTGGAGCGTGCTTTCAAGTCGCTGATATACCTGAACTCCCGCCTCGTTCAGGTGAACGTGACACTGCCGTCCGCAGCGACGGGCAGGGTGAAGGTGAAGCGGCTGCCGCCGCTGTCACTGTCCGCCGACAGAGTCCCGCTATGGGCGGACATGACCGAGCGGCAGATGGACAGTCCCATTCCCATGCCGCTGTCCTTGGTGGTGAAGAAGGGATCGAAGATCCGCGCCAGGATGTCGGGGGAAATGCCGCCGCCGGTGTCGCCGATGCAGACCGCGAGCACGCCGTCGGTCACCCGGCTTTCGACCAGAAGCTCGCGCTGTCCTCCATGGCCGGCCATGGAATCCAGCGCGTTGGTGACGAGATTCAGAACCACCTGCTGCAGCTGTGTGCGGTCGCCCCGCACCTGGACGCCGTCGCTGCGGAGATCGGCGATCAGGCGGACGCCGCGCTTGCCGATCTCGTCGGCGGTCAGGGTCAGCACCTCCTCCACCAGGGGATCGACGGACAGCGGCTCCAGCACCAGGGGGGCCTGCTTCGCAAGCGACCGCAGCGCGCGCAGGATATCGGCGACGCGCAGGCCGGCGGTGCGGATGTCCTCCAGGTTCGACAAAACCTCCGCCACGTCGGGAGTGGGGGCCTTCAGCCAGCGCAGGCTGGCGCCGGCGCTGGCGACGATGCCGGCGAGCGGCTGGCTGATCTCGTGGGTGATGGAAGCCGCCAGTTCGCCCATGACCGTCAGGTGGCTTGCCCGCGCCAGATCGGCGCGTGCGACGCGAAGGGCCGCCTCCATTTCCTGGCGGCGGCGATTCTCCAGCATCAGGTCGGTGTAGAGCCGGGCCGCCTCCAGCGCGTTGGCCGCCTGGGGGGCCAGCACCTCCAGCATCGCCGCCTTGCGCGGCGTGAAGACGTTCAGCGCAAGGTCGTTTTCCAGGTAAAGGACGCCGACCAGCCGGCCCTGCTTGATCAGGGGCTGGCAAAGGTACGACCCCGCCTTCGCGCCGGCGGTCGCCGCATCGCCGGATGAGAGCGTCCGCCGGGTACGCAGCACGGTATGCAGGACGGCGGCCGGCACGCAATCCTCCGCCGGGACGTTGTCGGTCAGCCGGACCACGATGTCGCTGTCGACCAATGTCGCCGTCGCCTCCACCCGCGGCTCGTCTCCGCGCATCAGCAGCAGGGCGCCGCGCCGGGCACCGGCATGGACGATCATGTTGACCATCAGCCGCTCGACCAGCCGGTCCAGCAGGATCTCCTCCGACAGGGCATGGGCCGTCTTCAGCACCAGCTCCATGTCCAGATCCTCGATGCCCTGACGGGCGTCGACGGGGCCGTCGGCGGCCAGGAAGGGGAATTCCGCCTCCAGCCCCTTCACCTTGGCCAACGCCCCCCAGCGCCGGTAGGCGGCAGACGCCAGCCTCAGCTGGTCGCGGGCAGCATAGCCAAGCTGCAGCGACCGGGCATGGCGGCCGGCAAGTTCGTGGGCCAGTCCCTGTTCATGGGAAAAGCCGGCCGCCGCCGCCGCCGCCGCGGAGTCGTCATAGAGCCGCATCGCCTCGACGTCGCGGCCGTCCAGTCTGGCCCTCTCCGCATCGACCAGGGCCAGCTTGTTGCGGAAGGTCAGCGGGTTGATGTCCGCCCACAGGGCCAGCCGCCGGCGGCAGTGCGCCACCTCGTCCCGCGCCGCTGCGGCATCCGTCCCAGGATCCTGGGTGTGCAGCACGGCGTTGTAGAAGGTCAGCTCGCCGACGGAGATATGGGCCGGTGCCGCCCAGGTCATGCCGAAGGCTGGTGACAGGCTGGCCCGGGCCAGGGCGAAATCGCGGTGGTAGAGCGCGGCCTGTCCGCGCAGCTGCCAGGTCCAGAAATACAGCGCCGACATCGGCGTGCGGCCCGGTGCGGTCGCGGGATCCTGGAAGGCGGCTTCCCAAGCGCCCACCATCTGGCTGGCGTCCTCCTGCAGCGACTGCACATAGTCCTGCTGGGTCGACATCAGATCGACGATGTCGTCGAATCCCGCGTCCCGCGCGATGGCGATCAACGGGTCCGTCTCCTCCCGCACCGCCGACAGCCGCTCCCCCATCGCCAGCAGGTCTGAGACGATGTGGTTGCAGCTGTAGCAGAGCATGCGCAGCTCGGCGCACTGATGCCCGACCTTCTTGGCCTCGCGCACGTGGGCTAAGCCGTAGGACAGCGGCTGTGTCCAGGGGCTGACCTGATCCAGCGCCACCAGCACCGGGGTGCGATAGCGTTCGAAGCCGTGGCGGTCCACCAGTTGCAGCGCCGCCGAGGCGTAGGCGAACCCTTCCACATACTCGTCGAAGACGGTCGCCAAGGAGACGCCGAACCACGCGATCCCCTGGGCCGAGGCGGCGGTCACGCCATGCTTCAGCGTCAATTCCACCATGGTGGCGAGCTGAATATGCACCAGATCGGCCGACGGGTAGAAGAAGGCCGCCTCCAGCGCCGTCAGCAGCGCCATGGCGGCTTCCATGCACGGATCGTCCATCGCCGGCAGGTCGACCAGGGCCGAGACCGGCCGGCCATCCAGCAGCCGCCTGATCCTGTCGTAAGTGGCGGCGACCGCCCCCGGCGGCGGATCGGTGGGCAGGTCGATCCCCAGCTGCGCCAATCCTTCCAGCGCCACCTGCACCGCGCCGCGGAAATCCGACGCCACGGTCAGCCGCGCCGCCTTCAGCCGGTACGCCTCGGCGCCGTCGATGGCGTCGTCGGCATGACGGAACAGCCCGTCGATGGCGCTGTCAGCCCCGGCCGCGTCGCCGCTCGCCAGCAGGCATTCGGCTGTCAGCACCGCCGCCCGCCATGCCAACGCGTAGGATTGGGTCCAGCGCTCCTCCCCCAGGATGCGGTCGGCGCCTGCCAGATAGGTCAGCGCCCGGGCGCGCGCCGCAGCGGCGACCGCCTGACCCGCCGCGTCGATCAGGGTGCCGGCGAATTGATCGGCCCGCTCGGCACACAGCGGGGCGCCGTATGACAGCTCGATCTGTGCGGCGATCCT
Organism: Azospirillum sp. A1-3; assembly: GCF_023806445.1. NCBI lineage: Bacteria > Pseudomonadati > Pseudomonadota > Alphaproteobacteria > Rhodospirillales > Azospirillaceae > Azospirillum > Azospirillum sp. A1-3. The sequence goes on along the minus strand of NZ_JAMSLU010000004.1, from coordinate 362,002 downwards.
GAACAGTTCCTCCGGACCGCGGTCGGGCCATAGAGACAGCATGGCCGAGGCGATGGCCGCATGCTGCGCCGGGCGGTCCTCTACCGGCGTCAGCCCATAGGCGGCCTCCTGCACGCGGTCATGCACCAGCACCCAGCCGCCGGACTCCCCGTGCAGCACCAGCCCCGCCGCAGCCGCAGGCGCGAGCGCGGCCTGCACCGCGGCGGGCGGTAGGCCGGCGACCGATGCGAGAAGCCGGTCATCGGCGCCGTTGCCGATGCAGGCCAGCAGCCGCACCGCGGTCCGGCTGGCGGCCGGCAACCGGCGCAGCCGGACGACCAGCAGGTCGGTGACCGTCTCGCCGCCCGGCAGCAGGGCCGCCGTTCCGGCCGTCCATGTCCAGGCCGAGCGGCCGGCGTCGTGGCGCAGCGTCCCGTCATCCGCCAGAGTGCGGAGAAGCTGCAGGATGTGCAGCGGGTTGCCGCCGGTCTTCTCGCCGATCAGCCGCAGCAGGTCCTCCGCCCGGTCGACCGGCTCGTCCAGCACCGCCGTGACCAGGGCGGCGGTGGCCTGCGGGCCGATCGGCCGCAGGGCGATCCATGCCGGCGCCGTCGCGTCATCCCGCAAGGCCGACAGGAAACTGAGGAAACCCGGCCCGATATCCGCGCTGGTGTCGCGATAGGCGGCGATCACCACAAGCTCCGGCGGTGGGCTGTCGGCGATGGCGCGAATGAAGGCTAGCGTCGCCTCGTCGGCCCATTGCAGGTCGTCCAGGAACAGCAGGACCGGCGCACCGGGACGGGCGAAGGCCTGCAGGACGCCGGTCAGCATGCGGCGGATGCGCAGCGGCTGCTGGCTCGACGGATCGTTCAGCGTGTGGGCGGCCGGTCCGGTCACCGGCTCGAACTCAGGCAACAGGTGGAGCAAAAGCGCCAGCTGCCCGTCCAGCCGTTCGGCCAGACCGGCGCGCAACGCCTCCAGCTCCTCCAGCGGACCGGCGACCACTGCGGCCGCCAGCCGGCGCAACGCCTGGAGCACCGGGGCGTAGGGAACGGCAGGCTGATACTGGTCGGTCTTGCCGGCGGCGATGCGGGCATCCGCCGGAAGCCGGTGCCGCATGAAGCCGGCGACCAGCGCGGATTTGCCCGATCCGGGGGCGCCGCCGACGAAGACCAGCTGCCCCCGTCCGCCCGCCGCGGCACGGCCATAGGCATCGCCCAGCTGGCCGAGTTCCTCCTCCCGCCCCAGCAGGGTATCGGGCGGCGCCAGCCGGCGGATGCGGTCGGCCCGCGCCAGTTCGAAGGCAGGGATGTGCCGATGGGCGGACCAGTCCCGCAGGCAGCGCGTCAGGTCCTCGGCCAGCGAAGCGGCACTCTGGTAGCGGTCGTCGGGCGCCTTGGCGATCAGCTTCAGGATCAGCGCGTCCACCATCGGCGGCACGTCCGGACGCAGGCTGCTGGGAGATGGCGGCCGCACCGCCATATGGGCGTGCAGCCATTGCGCGGCGGACCCGCCGGTCAGCGGCGGACGGCCGGTCAGCAGACCGAACAGCACGACGCCCAGCGAATAGAGGTCGCTGCGCTCGTCGCCCGGCTGTCCTTCCGGTCCGGCGGTTTCCGGTGCGGTGTAGGCGGTGGGGCGCCGCCCGGCCTCGCCCTCTGCCTGTCCCGCCTGAAATCCGGTCAGGCGGACCTTCCCGGCCGGGGTGAGGATCAGGGCCTGCGGATTCAGGGCGCCATGCAGCAGATGGCGCCGGTGGGCCTCGGCAAGAGCCCCGACGGCCTGGGCGGCGACCTCCAGGAACTGGTCGAGGGGCGGCCTGTGCAGGGTGGACAAGGGCTGTCCGCCATCGTCCGGATAAATCAGCGCCGGTCCGTCGCGGGTCAGCCGCAGGTCCAGCGGGACCAGGGCCCAATCATCATCCAGCAGGGATTTCAGGCTCAGCTCATGGTCAATCTGCCGGCCGGCGGCCTCGTTGGCCCAGCCGGCCCGCGCGGCCAGCCAGCTGACGCCGTCGGCCCCCGTCAGCCGCAGCAGGCTGCGGTTTCCGTCGGTGGCCAGCAGCTCGGGCCGGGCGTCGTCCAGCCACTCCGCAGCCGGTGCCGCGGGCCGGTTGGGAGCAGGTGTTTCCCCGTCCCGGAGAGGATCGATACCGGACGCCATCGGACCTTGCTGGCTGCGTGAAAGGGATCCCGATCCGGTGATACATCAGTCATCGACGGCGGTATAACCGCCAAACGGCTTATGCCCCTCTCCGAAAGGGATAGGAGCGGTGCGTCAGGCCGTTTCGCTGTCCTCCAGGATCCGGTGCAGAATGGCGTGGAGATCGTCGGGATCGACGGGTTTCTCCAGGAACAGGCGGGCGCCCGATGCCATCGCCCGGTCGCGCATCCGCGGGTCCGGGAACGCCGTCAGCAGAAGGACCGGAATCTCCGGCATGCGGGCCTTGAGGGCCTCCTGCAGGTCTAATCCGCTCATCCCCGGCATGGTGACGTCCGAGATCAGACAGCCGACACCGGCGGGCGGGCAGTCAAGGAAGTCCTCGGCGCAGGCGAACAGCGAGATGCGATAGCCGAAGGAGCGGATCAGGCTGCCCAGGCTGTTGCGGACGATCGGGTCGTCCTCGACGATCGCAATGGTCGCGCTGGCGGGGGCCGGATGCATTGCGGCTAACGGCCGGCGTCCCCAGCCGGAGAGGCTGCGGCCGATGCGGACGGGAACGGGCAGCCCGATGGGCTCATGGCGGCGGCCTTGCTGACTGAGAGAAATGCCGCCTTCACTATGGGCGACTTTATCGGCCGGCAGAACCATACGTCCGCGAGGTGCCTGCGAACCTTGGGTGGGGGAACCCCATACCAAAGGTTAGGTGCCGGACGCCGGGGGCGCGGTTCATCATGGCGCGGCCCCTTCGCACGCCAGCCGGTTCTTCGGTTGCCCGGGCGTCGGAACCTGCCGCCGCAACCCTGCCGCCGCAACAGCGAGTGATCGTAGACCATGCACCCCGCCACGGCCGGCCGACCGGCCGAGCAGACCATTTCGGACCGCAGGATCGTGCTGATTGTCGATGACGATCCGCTGCTGCGTTCGTCGCTGGACAGCCTGTTCCGTTCGGTCGGGCTGGAAACCCGTCTGTTCGCCTCGGCCCAGGACGTGATGGATGCCCAGTTCTCCGACGTGACCTGCTGCATGGTGATGGACATCCGCATGCCGCGGATGAGCGGGCTGGAATTCCAGGCCCAGTTGAACGCGCGCGGCATCCGCGTGCCGATCATCTTCATCACCGGCCACGGCGACATCCCCATGTCGGTGCAGGCGATGAAGGCGGGCGCCTTCGATTTCATGACCAAGCCCTTCCGGGACCAGGAAATGCTGGACGCGGTGGAGGCGGCGCTGACTCGGGACGGCGAACGGCGCGGTCAGGACCGCATCCTTGCCGACGGCCGCGCCCGCTACGACGCCCTGACCCCGCGCGAGAAGGAGGTGATGGCGGGGGTGACCCGCGGCCTACTGAACAAGCAGGTGGCGGCCGAGCTTGGCATCAGCGAAATCACCGTGAAGCTCCACCGCTCCAGCCTCATGAAGAAGCTGGGGGTGCGGGCGCTCGCCGACCTCGTGCGGCTGGCCGAAGCGCTCGGCATAAACCGCGGCTGAGACGGCCGCCGGCCCGGGGTTCGACGCCGTGCTAACGCCGCGCCGCCTTGCGCCACCGCATCGGTGTCTGGCCGACTGCCCGGCCGAACAGGCGCGTCAGGTGGGCCTGATCGGAAAAGCCGCAGCTAAAGGCGATCTGACAGAGCGGCTCGTCGGTTTCCAGCATCAGGCGCTGGGCCAATCTCACCCGCCGTCCGATGATGTAGGCGTGGGGTGTCTCGCCCGTGCTGGCCTTGAAGGCGTCGGTGAAGCGTCCGCTGCCGAGCCCGACGAGGGCGGCCAGCGTCTCCACCCTTATCGGTCCGGCGATGTTGACCTCGATATGTTCGGTCACTCGGCGGAGCTGACAGGAGGCCAGTCCTCCTCTCGGCTGGGACGGGGTGGCGATGGCTGCCGGCTGGTTCCGCCGGTCCGCAACCAGGGAGGCGAGCCGGTCGAGGCAGAGCCGCGCGCCGTTGGGGTCATGGTCCAGCACGGCAAGGGCGCGGGTCACCAGCGTGGCGACCGTCCTGTCATCGGTGGCGACTGGCTGAAGCATCGGGGGGACTCCCTGCGTGACATGGCGTGCAGGGAGTTTCGCCGGCCTGGGGTGCGTCGCGGAATCGCACGCTGGGGTCGCCCGCCCCGTGCCATGGCTTTACGGTTGCTAACCCTTGGTGTGATGGCTCACTCCAGCATCGCGCCCAGCCGGCGCCCATAGGCGGCGATGGCGGTGCCGGCGGGATGGCGCTCCTCGTTGTAGGCTTGCAGGGCGGTCTCGATCTCCCGGTGGGCGGACAGATGCCGAGCCAACGTCATCGCGTCGCCCGCCGCCTTGGCGACGCCCATCGCGGTGTGCGGACGGACCACGAAGGCGGCATCGCCCAGCAAAGCCACCCGACCACGTGTCATCGCCGGCACCTCGTAATCGAAGATGGCCTGGACGAAGGGGCGGGGCTCCGCCGCGATCGCCGCGGCGAAGGGGGGCGGCAGCAGCTCCGCCGCATCCTGCCGCATCCTTGCAGCCAATGTCTTCGGCACCTGTCCGGGCGCCAGCGAATAGGGATGGTGGCGTCCCTGGGCGTCAGTCAGCAGCGCCGGCAGGTCGGCCGTCGCCACCCGCCGGTACCAGACCCAGTTGTAGCGCCGCTCCCCCACCGCGGTCTCCGCCGCCGGCCCGGTGACCAGATAGCCCAATGTGTGCGATTGCGGCATGTCGTAGAAGGCGAAGCGGTCCAGCAGGATGGCGGCCTCCGCCGGCAGATCACGTTCCGGCACCAGCCCGCGCCAAGCGACATAGCCGGCATACTCGTTGGCAGCGTGCCTGCCCACCACCGCGCAGCGGACGATGGAGCCCAGACCGTCGGCGCCGATCACCAGATCGGCCTCCTCCCGGCTGCCGTCGTCGAAGCGCAGGCTGGCGGAGGCTTCGTCCTGCTCCACCCCCAGGACGGTGCGGCCCAGGACATAGGCGTCGTCGGGCACCTTGCCGCGCATCGTGGCGTACAGATGGTCCCAGGAGATCTGCATCTGCGGCGTCGCCTGCCGGTTCCGGACTTCGCCGGCGCGGTCGAGGAAGATGCGCTCGTGGGCGACGACGCCGACATGGGCCACATGCTCGCACCCCACCACGCGCAGCAGGGCGAACAGGTCGCGCTGGCCGACCAACCCGGCGCCACGGCCGGCCAATCCACCGCTGGAGCGCTCATAGAGGCGGACGTCGTGCCCCTCCTGCCGCAGCAGGGCGGCGGCGAACAGACCGCCGACGGAGCCGCCGACGATCCTCACACGCAGGGTCTTCATGGTCTTTTCCCTTCTCATAGGGGACCGAGTGCGTCCTTGAGCCGTTCGGGGCTGAGCGGCATGTCTCGCAGGCGCACGCCGGTGGCGTCGGCGATCGCATTGGCCAGGGCGGCGGCGGACGGTCCCTGCGCCGCCTCGGCCGTGCCGAGGAAGGGCGCGCCGGGGCGATCCATCACCACCACCTCGACAGAGCCCGGCACATCGTCGAAGCGCAGGATGGGATAGCTGCTCCAGTCGAAGCTGGCGCGGCGGTCGGCGGCGAAGCGCACTGCCTCCCGCCCGGTCCAGCTGAGCGATTGCACCAGCCCGCCCTCGATCTGGTTGCGCACGCCGTCGGGGTTGGCGGGCTGGCCGCAATCGACCGCGGCAACGGCGCGGCGGACCCGCGTCCGACCGGTCTCGCGGTCGACCTCCACCTCCATCACCACCGCGCAATAGGCGCCGAGATTCTTGTAGCGGGCGAAGGCCATGCCGCAGCCGCGCCGGCCGTCGCCTCTCGGCCGTTTCGACCAGCCGAAGCGGTCGGCCGCCGCCTGCATCACGTCGCGCGCCCGTTCGTCCCGCATATGGTCGAGACGGATCGCCAGCGGGTCGATGCCGGCCCCGGCGGCCAGCTCGTCCAGCATGCTTTCGATGGAAAAGACATTCAGATGCGCGCCCAGCGACCGCAGGGCGGAGACGCGCGCCGGCATGTCCTTTAGGAAATGATAGACGACATGGGTGTTGGCGAAGCTGTAGAGCGGGTTGGAGTTGCGGCTGCCGTCGCCTTCCGGCATCGGGATCGGCTTGCCTTCGGGGGCGGGGAAGGGCGGGTCGGCCTCGTTGCCGGCCAGCACGCCGCCGGCTCCGACCGGGCGGTTGTTGTGCGGGTTGCTCCAGACCGCGTGGCGCCAGGAGACGATGCGGTTGTCGGCGCCCAGCGCCGCCTCCAGCTCCGTCATCATGCCGGGGCCGAGCGGTTCCCAGCCGAACTCCTGCTCGCGCATCCACTGCAGGCGAATGGGGTGGCCGGGCACGGCCTTGGCGATCACCGCCGCGTCGGCCGCTACGTCGTCGGCGCCGTTCTGGCCGTAGCAGCCGGCGCCCTCGGCATGGATGGCGTGGACCTTCTCCGGCGGCAGGCCGAGCAGTTCGGCGACGACGCGGCGGACGTCGAAGGTGCCCTGGCTGTGCGTCCAGACCGTCATCGTGCCGTCCACATACTGCGCGATGGCGCAGGACGGTCCGATGGAGCCGTGGCTGATCCAGGGCCGGGTATAGCGCGCCTTGATGCTGCGGACCGCCGGCCCCGCCGGTTCGCTGGTGTCCATGATCGGAATGTCGCGGGCCGGCAGCGCCTTCAGCGTCGCCGCCACGGCGTCGCCGGTGCCGTCAGCCGGCAGCGGGGGCTGTGTTCGGGCGTAAGCAGCCCGTTGCAGGTGGCGCAGGGCCTGGATCGCCGTCCATTGCCGCTCCGCCACCACCGCCAGGAAGCCGCCCTGCCGGACGATCTTCACCACGCCCGGCATGCGGGCGACGGCGCCGAGATCGGGCGATTGCAGGCTAGTGCCGACGCTGGGACCGCGGACGACACGGGCATGCAGCATGCCGGGCAGGCGCATGTCGTGCAGATAGGCGGCAACGCCGGTCAGCTTGGCCGGGATGTCGATCCGCGGCAATTCCCGGCCGAGCGTGCGGTAGTCGGAAGGCCGGCGCAGCGGCGCGTCGGGCACCGCCTGCACATGCAGCGACAGCCGCGCCGCGACCTCGCCATAGGGCAGGGACCTGCCGTCCGGTGCGCGCAGCTTGCCATTGCCGCCGGTGGAGACCTGATCGGCCGGCAAGTCCCAGACCCGTGCCGCTTCGGCCGCCAGCAGCATGCGCACATTGGCGGCGGCGTTCTGAATCGCGGTGCCGCTGTCCTGCATGGAATGGCTGCCGGCGGTCAGCCCCTCGTCCGGCGTGCGTTCGGTGTCGGCGGTGACCAGGGTGATGGCGGCGGCCGGGATGTCCAATTCCTCCGCCGCGACCTGGGTCAGAGCGGTGCGGATGCCCTGGCCCAGTTCCACCTTGCCGGTGAAGACGTTGACCCGGCCATCGGCGTCGATGCGGATCCAGGCGTCGAGCCAGGGGGTGGATTTCAGGCTGCCCTTCAGGTCGGGCGCCACCACCGCCGGGCCTGCACCGCCCTCGCCGCCGCCGGCAAGCTGGGCGAAAGCCCTGGGCGCCAGGGCGAAGGACACCACCAGGGCGCCGCCGGTCAGGAAGCCGCGGCGGGAGACGGATGACAGGGTCGGGCTCATGGCCGCACCTCCTGCGCCGCTTGGGTGCCCTTGCGCATGGCGACGGCGCGGCGGATGGCGCGCAGGATGCGCATGTGGGTGCCGCAACGGCAGAGATTGGTCTGCATGTGGGCGCGAATCTGCGCTTCGTCGGGGTCGGGAACGCGGTCGAGCAGGGCCTGCGCGCGCATCAGCATTCCGGCGATGCAGTAGCCGCACTGGGCGGCCTGTTCCTTCTCGAAGGCCTGCTGCAGCAGGCCGGGTGCTTCCGCGCTGCCCAGCCCCTCCACCGTGCGGATGCTGCGGCCGGCGACGGCGCCGACCGGCGTCAGGCAGGAGAAGGCGGGCTTGCCGTCGATGTGCACGGTGCAGGCGCCGCACTGGCCCAGGCCGCAGCCGTATTTGGCCCCGTTCAGTTCCAGGTCGTCGCGGAGCACGTAAAGCAATGGCGTGGCCGGGTCGATGTCCAGCGCGTGGTCGGCGCCGTTGACGGTGAGGGTGACGGTCATGGCTGGGACTCCTCCTTGCGGACCGTGGCGGCCGCCGTCGCCAGCGAGGTCCAGGCCGGACGGTTGCTGAAGCGGGATCGCAGATAGGCGGCGAGGTCGGCGATTTGCGCGTCGGTCAGGCTGGCGGCAAAGGGCGGCATCGTCGGTCCGGCCGGTCCGGTCGGCGGGTGGATGCCTTGCAGGATGGCGCGGATCGCGTTGTCGGGCTGGTCGAGTTGCAGGGCGGTCACCGTCGACAGACCGGGACGGCCCTGCGTCATCATCGGCGCGCCGCCGTCGTGGCAGCCGGCGCAGGCCCCGGCGAACAGCGAGGCGCCGGCCGGGTTCGCCTTGGCCGCCTCCGCCGCGCGGTCCGGAGGGGAGGGCGCTTTCGGAGCGGCGCGGTCTGCCGACAGTGAGGCAATGTAGGTGGCGATGGCGCGGACATCGGCCTCCGGCGCGCGGGACAGGCCATGCACCACCGGTCCCATCGGCCCGGCGGCGGCGCCATGACGACCGTCCACGCCGGTGCGCAGATAGGTGAACAGGCTGTCGGCCGTCCAGGGTACGGCGGCCGGGCTGGCGCCGTTCAGTGCGGGAGCGACCCAGCCCTCGGCCACGCCGCCGGAATAGGCGCTGCTGCCCGTCTCCTCGGCGCCCGCAAGGTTGCGCGGGCTGTGGCAGCCGCTGCAATGGCCGAGACCTTCGGCGAGATAGGCACCGCGGTTCCACTCCGCATCGCGGTCCGGCCGCGGCGTGAACTCCTCCTGATGCAGGAACAGAAGCTTCCAGCCGGCCAGCAGCGGCCGGAAGCCCAGCGGGAAGAGCAGGTCGTTCGCCTTGGCCGGAGCGGAGGCCGCCGGCCGGGTCATCAGGAAGGCGTAGATCGCGTCCAGGTCCCCGTCATGCACCCGGCGGTAATGGTCGTAGGGCAATGCGGGATAGAGATGACGGCCGTCACGCGACACCCCGTCGCGCATGGCGCGTTTGAAAGCCTCCTTCGACCATCCGCCGATCCCGGTTTGCGGATCGGGCGTGATGTTGGTGGAATAGAGCGTGCCGAACGGCGTCGCCAATGCCCGGCCACCGGCGTAAGCGACACCACCATCGGCGGTGTGGCAGACGATGCAGTCGCCGACCGTGGCCAGCGCGGCACCGCGGGACACCAGTTCCGCCGGGAAGTCGGAGGCCTTGGGCGTGGGAACGGTGGGCAGGCCGCTTCGGTAGGCGATCCCCAGGAACGCGCCGACGCCGGCAAGGCAGGCCAATGCGCCACCGGCTGCCCATCGCGTTGGTTTCATGCTGCACCTCCTCTGCTCCGCCGCATGCGTCGTGGGCGGGCGGATAAGTCCAGGGAGGGTGCCGGAGTGTGCGGCAGTCGTATTGAAGAATGGGCGCGGGATTTTTGAACGAAACCCGCACGCCCCTACGCCGTTGGTCCAGCGGCTTCGGTTCGCCCGGTCTGCCCGGAAGCCTCAGCCGATGCGCTCGATGGCGATGGCCGTGGCTTCTCCGCCGCCGATGCACAGAGAGGCCACGCCGCGGGTCAGTCCGCGCGCCGCCAGAGCGTGCAGCAGCGTCACGATCAGCCGCGCTCCGGTGGCGCCGATGGGATGGCCGAGCGCGCAGGCCCCGCCATTGACGTTCAGCCGGTCGGATGCGATGCCCAGGTCGCGCTGTGCCGCCATGGCGACAACGGCGAAGGCCTCGTTGATCTCGAACAGGTCGACGTCTTCCACCGACCAGCCGACCTTGTCCAGCAATTTGCGGATCGCCGGAATGGGGGCGGTGGTGAACCACGCCGGATCCTGGCTGTGGGTGGCGTGGCCGCGGATCTCCGCCAGGATCGGCAGGCCGGCGGCTTCGGCAACCGAGCGACGGGTCAGCACCAGCGCCGCGGCACCGTCGGCATTGGCGGACGAACTGGCGGCGGTGATTGTCCCATCGTGGCGGAAGGCCGGTTTCAGCGCCGGGATCTTGTCGGGCGAGACCTTCAGCGGAATCTCGTCCTGCCCGACCAGCCGGTCGCCGCCTTTGGCGGGCACGGCGACGGGCACGATCTCCGCCGCGAAGGCGCCGCTTTCCACCGCCGTCCGGGCGCGCATCAACGTTTGGGCCGCATAGGCATCCTGTTCGGCGCGGGTGAAGCCGTAGGCCTCGGCCGTCGCCTCGCCGAAATCGCCCATGGCCCGGCCGCCCTCATAGGCGTCCTCCAGCCCGTCCAGCATCATGTGGTCCAGCAGCCGGTCATGGCCGATGCGATAGCCGCCGCGCGCCTTCGCCAGCAGATAGGGGGCGTTGGTCATCGACTCCATGCCGCCGGCCACCACGATGTCGGCCGAACCGGCGCGGATCAGGTCATGGGCCAGCATGGTGGCCTTCATGCCGGAGCCGCAGACCTTGTTGATGGTCGTGGCCCCCGTCGTATCGGGAAGCCCGGCGCCGCGGGCCGCCTGCCGGGCCGGTGCCTGCCCCTGTCCCGCCGGCAGGACGCAGCCCATCAGAACCTCGCCGACGCTGGCGGGCGGCAGGCCGGCCCGTTCCACCGCCGCCGCGATGGCGCGCGCGCCGAGTGCGGTTGCCGGCAGTGCCGCAAGCTCTCCCTGAAAGCGCCCGAGCGGCGTGCGGACGGCGGACACGATGACGACGGGATCCTGGCTGGAAGAGGGGCTGGAAGAGGGGATGGAAGGGGTGTGCATGGTTGCGTTCTCCGGGTCTGCATCCCGACGGGGGTGGATTAAATTATGATCGTCATGTTTGCATAATTGATGATGAACGTCATATAATTTGTCAATGGGTCTTCAGCCGATTTTCGGGAATGGCACCGGTCAAGGTCCGGTCACGGAAGGTGCATCATGCGGGTGAGCAAGGAGCAGGCGGCGGAGAACCGGCGCCGGGTGGTGGAGGTGGCAAGCGGGCTGTTCCGCGAGCGGGGATTCAATGGGATCGGCGTCGCCGACCTGATGAAGGAAGCCGGGCTGACCCATGGCGGGTTCTACGGCCAGTTCGCGTCCAAGGAGGATCTGGCGGCGGAGGCCTGTGCCCGCGCGATGGATGTGATGGCGGAGCGCTGGAACTATTCGGCTGAGACGCCGCCGGGGGACGAGGCGCTGGCGGCCTTGCTGGACGGCTACCTGTCGCCGCGTCACCGCGACCACAGCGCCGCCGGCTGTCCCATTGCCGCGCTCGGCGTCGATGTGTCCCGGCAGGGCGGGGCGGTGCGCGGCGCCTTTACCCGGGGCCTGCGCCCGTTCATCGACAGGCTGCAACGGCTGGTGCCGGGCCGCTCGGCGGAGGCAAAGCGCAAGGCCGCCCTCGCCACCCTGTCGGGGATGGTCGGCGCGCTGATCCTCGCGCGCGCCGTCGACGATCCCACCCTGTCGGAGGAGATCCTGGAGGCGGCACGCGAGAGTCTCGGCAGGTCGGGAGCGGCCGGCGAATAGCCGGCGGCTCGGGTCAGGCGATGCGGCGCAGCAGCTCGATCCGCAGCGGTTCGCCCAGCAGCGTATCGAACTGCGCGGCGAGGCCGGTGAAGGCCGCGCCCTTGGCATGGGTGTCGAGTGCGGCCTGATCCTGCCAGACCTCGTACATCACGATGGTGCCGGGCCGTTCGCGGTCGACATGGGCGGAGTAGGCGAGGCAGCCCGGCTCCTTCAACACGGCCGGGACGATGGCGGTGATGGCGTCGGCCAATGCCTGCTCCTGACCGGCCTTGGCGACAAGATAGGCGACGAGTTGCACCTGATCGCTTGGCGGAACGCTCATTGCGGTGTTTCCCTTGTGGGTGGCTGACGGAACGGTGGCTGCGGCCAGACTGGCCCATGGACGGGTTCCTGGCAACCCGCCGCGGCGCGTCCGCACCGGTGCGCGAGGTTCGGCTGCCTCGGCGTCCGGACGCTCCACCCTGGCCTGTTGGTGATCGGCGTTCTTGCGTACGGGCTATGCCGTCCCAGAGCGCGTGGATGCGTGACAGGAGGCTTTCCCCGCTTGTTGTCCTCGGATCGCCCATCCACGTTTTTATCCAACGCCCCGGGAGACCATGGCTTTTGTCGAATGCAGCGCGCAAGCGCCCGCAGACCGCCGCGGACGGACGAACCGCCTTTTCATCACCCTGATCTGCCTCGCTTTCCTGTTCCTGTCCGTCGTCGCAACGGCAGGCTCCGCCTTTGCGCAGTCCCCGCCGGTTGCGCCCGCGACGGCGCAGGACCCAAGCCCGAAAGAGATCGGACGACTGATCGATTCGCTGGAGACCCCGGCCAAGCGCGAGGCGCTGCTCGATCAGCTCAAGGCTTTGCAGCAGGCCGAACAGGCGGTGAAGCCCGACCGGGAGCCGGAGGGGCTCGGCACCCGCCTGCTGACCCTGCTGTCCTCGCGCCTGGACGATTTGGGGCAGGAGGTCCGGACGACCGGCGAGGTGGTGCTGAATGCTCCGCAGGGCATGCGCTGGCTGCAGCGGCAGGCGCTGGACCCGGCGCGGCAGGCGACATGGGCCTGGCTGTTCGCCGAACTGGCCCTGGTCGTGGTGGGCGGGCATGCCGCCCGGCTGGTCGCGACGCACCTGCTGCGCCGGCCCCGGTCGGTCCTGGCGGCACGGCCGTTCCATTCCGCCATCGCCAAGGTTCCGCTGCTGCTCGTCCGTGCGCTGATGGATCTGGCCCCGATCGCCGCCTTCGCCGTGGCGGGCTTCGGCGTGCTGGTGTTGATCGACCCGCCCAGCACGGTGCGGCTGTTGGGCATTGCCTTCCTGAACGCCAGCCTGTTCGTGCAGGTCGTGGTCCTGGTGATGCGGGGGCTGCTGTCGCCGCGCTCCACCAACCTGCGGCTGATTCCCATGAGCGATGAGGCGGCGCGTCGGCTGCTGGTGTGGAGCCGCGCCATCGCGGTCTCCACCGTCTATGGCCTGTTCGCAGCCGGGACGGCGCGCACGCTGGGGCTGCCCGAGCAGTCCTACGACACGCTGGTCAAGCTGGTCGGCTTCGCCGATGCCCTTATGCTGACGGCGCTGGTTCTGCAAAGCCGTGCCGCCGTCGCCTCCTGGCTGCGCGGGGAGATTTCGGCCGTTGCCCCGCCTGTGGAGCATGGGCAGGCCGCGGCGCCGGCGGCGAGGACGACGCGCCCCGGCCGCCTTCTTCGCGCCGCCGGTCGGCGTCTGGCCAATGTCTGGCATGCCGTTGCCATCCTCTACATCGTCGCATTGTTCGGCATCTGGGCGCTCGATGTCGAAGGTGGGTTGTGGTTCGTTCTGCGCGCCACCGCCGTGTCGCTGGTCGCGGTCGTGGTGGCCCGGATGGTCGGGCGCGGGATCGCGCGTGGCTCCACGGCGCTGCGGCTCCGCCTGGACCGCCAGCGTTCCACCTTGGGCGATCGGCGGATAAAGCGTTACATCAGGCCCGGCACGCGGCTGCTGCACTGGGCGTTGGCGGCGGTGACCGGACTGGTCGTGCTGGACGCCTGGGGGCTGGACGTGCGCGGGACACTGGAAACGGCGATGGGCTGGCGGTTCCTGGCGTCCGGCCTCGCCATCCTGCTGGTGGCCGCCATCGCGCTTGCGGTTTGGGAGCTGACCAACGCCGTGATCGAGCGGAATCTGGCGACCACCGACCGCTATGGACATGCCATCCAGCGAAGCGCGCGCATCCGCACCCTGCTGCCGCTTCTGCGCAACGCCCTGATGGTGGTGCTGCTCACCTTCGTGACGCTGATCACCCTGTCGGAACTGGGATTGGACATCGGGCCGTTGCTGGCCGGTGCCGGAGTCGTCGGTCTGGCCGTCGGCTTCGGTGCCCAGACGCTGGTGAAGGACGTCATCACCGGCCTGTTCATTCTGTTCGAGGACACCATCTCGGTCGGCGACGTGGTCAATGTCGGTGGCAAGGGCGGGCTGGTGGAGGGCATCACCATCCGCACCATCCGTCTGCGCGATTTTGACGGAACGGTGCACACCGTGCCGTTCAGCGCGGTGACCAGCATCTCCAACATGACCAAGGACTTCAGCTATTACGTGTTCGACGTCACCGTGGCCTATCGGGAGGATGTCGACCGCGTGGTGTCGGTGCTGCACGAGATCGGGGCGGGAATGCGCGCCGACCAGCGCTTCGCCCCGCTGATCCTGGAACCGCTGGAGGTGCTGGGAGTCGATGCCTTCCAGGACTCCGCCGTCCTGATCAAGGCGCGCATCAAGACCCTGCCGATCCAGCAGTGGACTGTCGGCCGCGAATTCAACGGGCGCATGAAGAAGCGCTTCGGAGAGTTGGGGATTGCCATCCCGTTTCCGCAACGCATTCTTCACATCGCGCCGAATGCGATGTCCAGCGCAGGCGCCTATGGCGAAGCCGCGGAGTGACTGCAGCGTGCGGCCGCGCTTCCCGCCCAGGCTGGCCGGATCGCGGCCGCACGCTGCCTGACCAAAAGATCCGTGCGCAAACAGCCATTCGTTGTCGTTTCCGCACGGAAAGCGATGCTGCTTTTTTGCGCGGTGACAGGCTTTTCAATTCGAATAGTCTAATGAAAATCGGTCAGTGACCAAACAGTGCAGAGTTTCTCCGGCGGAGAAATGGCATGCTGCAGATCGTCTTTCGCAGCCAGCTGACAAGGCTGCTCTCCTACACCGACATTCAAAAGTTGTGTCTGGCCTCCGCCAGGAACAACAGGAAGGCTGGGGTCACCGGGTTCATGGTCGAATGCGGCGGGGTTTTCCTGGAGGCTATCGAAGGGGAAACCCGCGAAGTCGACGAAACATTCAGTCGGGTCCGTCGCGACACGCGGCACGACCATATGGAGATCGTCTGTTCCGAAAACGGACTGGAACGACGACGGTTCGGGGCCTGGTCGATGAACGTGATGTTCCTGGACGACGACGTGTTCTGGCAAACCGTGTTCGGGAGGGGATTCTCCTGTGACGAATTGCTGTCCTCCCGGGCATTGGAACCGGCTTTTGCCCTTGGGCTGCTGGCCATGGCCTATCAGTATGCCTGTGCGCAGGCGAAGATCGAGCCACCGCCGGCGGGCGCAAGGCCGGGAAGAATCCCGCGGATCGGCCACATGCTCCGCCGTTGAGGTCAATCCTCGGCGGAACTGCCGACCGTTCCCAGGGAACCGAGATACTGCTCCTCCCATTCGCGTCCGGCGTCCAGCTCGCCGAACAGCCAGTCGCGGAACAGCTGGATTTTCGGCAACGCGGCGGTCGATTTCAGCGTGACGAAGCCGTGCCCCTGCGCCCGCAGCCCGTGGGTGGGGAAGGGGACGACGAGTTGGCCGGACTGAAGCTCCTGCCGGGCGAGCAGCAGGCTGTCCAGGCACACGCCCATCCCGTTCACCGCGGCGTTGATCGCCATGAAGGAGCGGTCGAAGCGCAGACCGCGCTCCATGTCCAGATGGACGCTGCGATGGCGGCGCATCCAGTCGCGCCAGCCCAGGATGTTGACCTCCGAATGGATCAGGACGTGGCGGCTGAGGTCCTTCGGTTCCCGGATCGGGTTGAGGCCGTTCGCCAGCGCCGGCGAGCACATCGGGACGATGATGTCCTCCGGAAACTGCTCCAGCACGCAGCCGGCTGGCGGCGGTCCGGGGTTGTAGCGGATGTCGACGTCGACCGCCCCCGCCGTCAGGTCGATGGGCGAGACCGAGGCCTGGAGGCGAATGTCGATGGCGGGATGCAGCGCCTTGACCCGGTTCAGCCGCGGCATCAGCCATTGGGTGGCGAAGCTGGGCATCGACCGGACGGTGAGGATCGTCGTGCCGCTGCCGGTGCTGGTGACGTTGCGGGTGGCGGCGTCCATGCGGGCGAAGGCGCCGATGATCTCGTTGGCATAGCTCCGGCCGGCGTCGGTCAGGGTGACCGCGCGGTGAACACGATGGAACAGCGGAAGGCCTAACTGTTCCTCCAGAATTTTCACCTGATGGCTGATCGCCGACGGCGTCAGTCCCAGATCCTCCGCCGCGGTCGCGAAGGAACCGAGCCGTGCCGCGGCTTCAAAGGCTTGCAATGCCTTGATGGAGACCCGTTTCCGCATCGCACCCTTCAGATGAATTCAGCTCATCGATGAGCGATCTTATTCGTTTGTCGAATTCATCTCAAGATCATAGGATCACATCAATCATCGGCTGAACGAATCATCGGCAGCCTGATCGAAATCACCACAACCGAGCGAAACCGACGCTCCGTCGCGGCACCCCCTGTGCCGCCACGGCGGAGCCTGCTTCGACAAGAGGGAGCGAGCATGCTGCTGTCCAACAAGGTCTGCGTGATCACCGGCGCCGCGTCGCGCCGCGGCATCGGCCGGGCGACCGCAAGGCTTTTCGCGCTGCATGGCGGGCGCGCGATCATCCTGGACCTCGACGGCGCCCAGGCGGCCGAAGCCGCCGCCGAACTGGGAGAGGCGCATCGCGGCTTCGCCTGCGACGTGACCGACCGCGACGCCTGCTTCGCCGCCGCAACCCGCGTGGTGGAGGAGTTCGGCCGCATCGACGTGCTGGTCAACAACGCCGGCATCACCCAGCCGCTGAAGTTCATGGACATCGGCCCGAAGAATTACGAGGCGGTGACCGACGTCAGCCTGCGCGGCACGCTGTACATGAGCCAGGCCGTCGTCCCCCACATGCGCGAGCGCAAGTCGGGTTCCATCGTCTGCATCTCGTCGGTGTCGGCGCAGCGCGGCGGCGGCATCTTCGGCGGTCCGCATTACAGCGCCGCCAAGGCCGGCGTGCTGGGCCTCGCCAAGGCGATGGCGCGTGAACTGGGGCCGGACAATGTCCGCGTCAATTCGGTGACGCCGGGCCTGATCCAGACCGACATCACCGGCGGCAAGCTGACCGACGAGCTGCGGGCGGAAATCCTGAAGGGCATCCCGCTGAACCGCCTGGGCGATGCCGAGGATGTGGCCCGCTCCTGCCTGTTCCTGGCGTCGGAGCTGTCCTCCTACATCACCGGCGCCACGCTCGACGTCAACGGCGGCATGCTGATCCACTGATCCCGAAATGCTGGAGACACCTTCCGTGGACACCGCACTCGACACCACCCCGCTCGGGCACAATGTGCCGCTGGCCGAACGCGCCTACCGCATCCGCCGCAACGCCCTGCTGATGGGCGAGGTGCAGGGGCAGGGCTATATCGGCCAGGCGCTGGACATCGCCGACGTGCTGGCGGTCTCCTACTTCCACGCCATGAAGTATCGCCCCGAGGACCCGCATTGGGAGGAGCGCGACCGCTTCCTGCTGTCCAACGGCCATTACGCCATCGCGCTGTACGCCGCGCTTATTGAGGCCGGCATCGTCCCGGCGGAAGAGCTGGAGACCTACGGCAGCGACGACAGCCGCCTGCCGATGTCGGGCATGGCCAGCTACACGCCGGGCATGGAGATGTCGGGCGGTTCGCTCGGCCTCGGCCTCAGCATCGCGGTCGGCATCGGCCTGGGGCTGAAGCGCAAGAATTCCGCTGCCCGTGTCTATACGCTGTTCTCCGACGGCGAGCTGGACGAGGGATCGGTATGGGAGGCCATCATGTCGGCTGCCCATTACAAGCTCGACAATCTGATCGCCATCGTCGACGTCAACAACCAGCAGGCCGATGGGCCGTCCACCCAGGTGATGGCGTTCGAGCCGCTGGTGGACAAGCTGGAGGCCTTCGGCTGGTTCGTCCAACGGGTCGACGGCAACGACATGGACGCGGTGGTCGCCGCCTTCGACGCCGCCAAGTCGCACCCCGAGCCCAAGCCGCGGATGATCATCTGCGACACCAAGATGGGCAAGGGCGTGCCCTTCCTCGAAGCCCGCGAAAAGAACCACTTCATCCGCGTCGACGCGCACGAATGGCAGCTGGCGCTGGATGCGCTCGACGCCGGGAGGACCGCATGAGCACCGCTGCAAACACCACCGCGAAGCCGCGCCTGAAGACCTCCGCCATGATCGCCTCGATCGCGGCGGACGGGCAGCGGACCAAGCCGGCGCCCTTCGGCCATGCGCTGGTCGAACTGGCGAAGCAGCGGACCGAGATCGTCGGCATGACCGCCGACCTCGCCAAATACACCGACCTGCACATCTTCGCCCAGGCCTATTCCGACCGCTTCTATCAGATGGGCATGGCGGAGCAGCTGCTGATGGGGGCGGCGTCCGGCATGGCGCATGAGGGCATGATGCCCTTCGTCACCACCTATGCCGTCTTCGCCTCGCGCAGGGCCTACGATTTCGTCCACCAGACGATCGCGGAGGAGAACCGCAACGTCAAGATCGCCTGCGCCCTTCCGGGCCTGACCTCCGGCTATGGACCCAGCCATCAGGCGGCGGAGGATCTGGCGCTGTTCCGCGCCATGCCGAACATGGTCGTCATCGACCCCTGCGACGCCCACGAGATCGAGCAGGTGGTGCCCGCCATGGCCGCCCACAACGGCCCAGTCTACATGCGGCTGCTGCGCGGCAACGTCCCGCTGGTCCTGGACGAGTACGATTACAAGTTTGAACTCGGCAAGGCCAAGCTGCTGCGCGACGGCGCCGACGTGCTGGTGATCTCCTCCGGCATCATGACGATGCGGGCGCTGGAGGTGGCCAAGCTGCTGGAGGCCGACAAGGTCGGCGTCGCGGTTCTGCACGTCCCCACCATCAAGCCGCTCGACACCGAAACCATCCTGCGCGAGGCGGCACGCACCGGCCGCATGGTGGTGGTGGCGGAGAACCACACCGTCATCGGCGGGTTGGGCGAGGCGGTGGCCGGCACCCTGCTGCGCGGCGGCGTCGCCCCGGTCTTCCGCCAGATCGGCCTGCCCGACGAGTTCCTGAAGGCCGGCGCCCTGCCGACCCTACACGACCTCTACGGCATCTCCACCGACGCCATGGCGGCCAGCATCAAGGGATGGCTGTAACCCGGCATCCGTCCACCCGATCACACCCGACCAACCAACAAACATCCATAGGGAGAGAGATCCGATGAAGAAGCTGCTTTTGTCGCTGATGGTGGGCACCGCCCTGGTCGCTTCGCCGGCCGCTTGGGCCCAGCAGGTCCTGCGTCTGGCCCACAATGCGGCGCCGGGCAATCCGAAGGCGGAAGCCTCGTTGAAGTTCGCGGAACTCGTCGCCAAGAAGACGGACGGCCGGGTGAAGATCGAGGTCGGCGGCAGCGCCCAGTATGGCGATGACGCCGAGGCGCTGACCAGCATGCGGCTCGGCACGCTGGCCTTCAGCGCCAATTCGCAGGGCACCGCCTCGGGCGTCGTGCCGGAATATGCCGTGCTGGGCCTGCCCTTCCTGTTCCAATCCTTGCCGCAGGCCTGGAAGGTTCTGGACGGCCCGGTGGCGAAGAAGCTGGACGAGGCGTCGAAGGCCAAGGGGCTGGTTCTGCTGGCGATGTGGGACAACGGCATCCGCCATGTCTCCAACAATGTCCGGCCGATCACCAAGCCGGAGGATCTGGCCGGCATCAAGATCCGCACGCCGCCGGACCCGATCACGGTCGACATCTTCAAGGCTCTCGGCGCCAACCCGATGCCGCTGGCCTTCTCCGAGCTTTACATCGCGCTCCAGCAGGGCGTGGTCGATGGGCAGGAGAACCCGCTGATGAACATCTATTCGTCGAAGCTCTTCGAGGTGCAGAAATACATCTCGCTGACCGGCCATAAGTATGAATCGACCCCGCTGCTGGCCAGCAAGATCGTCTTCGACACCCTGTCGAAGGCCGATCAGAAGGCGGTGCTGGACGCGGCGGCTGAGGCCGGCAAGTTGAACCGCGAGATGTCCGCCAAGGCCGACAAGGAACTGCAGGCGAAGATGGAAGACGCCGGCGTGAAGTTCAACACGGTCGACCCGGCGCCCTTCATCGCCAAGACCAAGTCCGTCTATGACAAGTGGGAGAAGCAGTTCCCCGAACTGGTCGCCCTGGTCCGCAAGGAAGCCGCCGCCGGAGCGGCGCAGTGATGACGGTGTCCCACGAGCGGGAGCATGAGGTGGCGGGACTTCCCGCCACCCTTCTCCAGGCGGCCGACGGTGCCATCTCCGTCGTCTCCGCCGCCGTGGCGATCCTGTCCCTGATCGTGCTGTTCCTGGCGCTGGGCGCCGAAGTCGTCGTCCGTTACCTGACGACGCAGGGGCTGGGCTGGCCTTCCGAATTGCCGAACCTGCTGTTCCCCTGGCTGGTGATGGGCGGCGTGGTGCTGGCGGCGCAGAAGGGCGCACACATCTCGGTCACGTTGCTGCTCGACCTGCTGCCCCGCCCGCTGGCCCGCGCGCTGCTGCTGGGCATGCAGGTGGTGGTGGGGGCGACCTTCTTCTATCTCGCCTACATCGGCCTCGCCGTCATTGAGATCACCGGCAGCGAGATCTACCCGGTGACGGGCGTCAGCGCCCGCTGGGCCTACCTGTCGCTGATCGCCGGCTTCGTCGGCGTCGGTCTGACCGCCGTCACCACCTTCCTGCGCCTGCTGATCGCCGAAGACCCGCGGTCCGTCCGCGCCCATGTGTCGGAGGAAGAGATATGACCGTCGTGATGGTCGCCGTCTTCGGCCTTCTCCTGCTGCTCTCCTTTCCCGTCGGCTATGCGCTGGTCATCAGTTCCGGCGCCGCGGTGATGACCATGGGGTCGGTGCCGACCGTGATCGCGGTCGTCAAGCTGTTCCAGCCGACCCAGAGCTTCCCCCTGCTGGCGATTCCCTTCTTCATCCTGTCCGGCGCGCTGATGATGAGCGGCACGCTGGGCCAGAAGCTGGTGCGCTTCGCCGCAGCCCTGGTCGGGCGCTATCCCGGCGGTCTGGCCCAGGTCACCGTCGTCGGTTCCACCATCTTCGGCGGCGTGTCCGGCTCGGCGGTGGCGGAAGCGTCGGCGCTCGGGTCCATGCTGATCCCCTGGCAGAAGCGCGAGGGCTATCCGGCGGCCTTCGGTGCGGCGGCGACCGCCTCCTCGTCGGTGATCGCCGGGTTGATCCCGCCGTCGATCCCGCTGATCCTTTACGCCGCGGTGTCGAACGCCTCCATCGCCTCGCTGTTCCTCGCCGGCATCCTGCCGGGCCTGCTGCTGGCCGCCGGCATGATGGTGGTGTGCTACGTCAGCGGACGCACCCGCAACTTTCCCCTGCTGAAGAGCGAGGGCGGGATGCGGGCGCTGGGGCAGGCAACCATTTCCGCGCTGCCGGCGCTGCTGATGCCGGCCTTCATCCTGGTGCTGCTGCGCTTCGGCATCGCCACCCCGACGGAGGTCAGCGTCGTTGCCGTCGCCTATGCGCTGCTGGTCAGCGTGCTGATCTACCGCGACCTGACCTGGAAGCGCATCCATGCCGCGCTGATGGGGACAGTGGTGACCACGGGCGTCGTCATGCTGGTGATCGCCGCGTCGAACCTCGTCGGCTATGTGCTGATCACCGAAGCGATCCCCAATGCGGTGGCCGCCTATGCGCAGACCGTGCTGCAGGAGCCGTGGCTGATCATCCTGGCGATGAACCTGATCATGCTGGTGGTCGGCATGTTCCTCGACCTGCCGGCGGCGATCCTGCTGCTGGGGCCGACCTTCGTCGCCGTCGGCGGGGCCATCGGCATGGACCCGATCCAGTTGGGCATCATGATGGCGGTCAACCTCAGCATCGGCCTGTTCACGCCGCCGATCGGCACCACGTTGTTCATCTCCGCCGCCATCTCCCGCGAGCCCATCGGCGCCATCGTGCGCGAGCTGTGGCCCTTCTATCTGGTGGCGCTGATCGTGCTGGGCCTCGTGTCCTACGTGCCGGCGACCATCCTGTACTGAGCCGGCGGCACCTCAATCCAAGGATCATGACACGATGACGACAGTCGGTTTCATCGGCCTCGGTTCCATGGGGATGCCCATGGCGCGCAATCTGCTGGCGAAGGGTTGCGCCGTCCAGGGCTTTGACGTGCGGGCCGAGAGCGTCCGGGTGCTGGAGGGCGCCGGCGGCAAGGGCGCCTCCAGTGCGGCGGCGGCCGCGGCGGGTGCCGACGCGCTGGTGCTGATGGTGGTCAATGCCGCGCAGGCCGACGCCGCGCTCTTCGCCGACGGCGCGCTGGAGGCCCTGCCGGCCGGCGCTTCGGTGATCCTGATGGCGACCTGCCCGCCGGGCGCGGTTGCCGCGCTGGCCGAACGGGTGGAGGCGGCCGGGCGCCGCTTCGTCGATGCGCCGGTTTCCGGCGGGGTGGTGGGCGCGGTGGCGGGAACGCTGTCGATCATGGCCGCCGCCGAGGCCGCGACGGTGGAGCGGGTTCGCCCGATCCTGGCGGCGATGGGCGACAAGGTCTTCCATGTCGGCGAAAAGCCGGGGCAGGGCGCCACGGTCAAGACCGTCAACCAGCTGCTGTGCGGCGTCCACATCGCCGTGGTGGCGGAGGCCTTCGCGCTGGCCGCCAAGGTCGGGGTCGATCTCGACATCCTGCTGCAGATCATGAGCGGGTCGTCGGCGTCGAGCTGGATGCTGAAGGACCGCGGCCCGCGCATGCTGGAGGCGGAGCCGGAGATCACCAGCGCGGTGGACATCTTCGTCAAGGATCTGGGGATCGTGCTGGAGGCCGGGCGCGACGCCAAGGCGGCGCTGCCGCTGGCCGCCGTCGCCCACCAGATGTTTCTCGCCACCTCCGGCCGCGGCGAAGGGGCAATGGACGACAGTCAGGTCATCCGCAGCTATCACGCGGTGAACGGCACCGCCGCGGGGCGGCCCGAGGGGAGGCAATGATGGAGCGGATCGTCTTTCTCGACCACGACACCATGGGGGCGGACATCGCGTTGCGCCGTCCCGCCATGCCGCATGAGTGGAGTGAATATGGCCGCACCGCGCCGGAGCAGATCGTCGAGCGGGCACGCGGGGCGACCGTCCTGATCGTCAACAAGGTGCCGATCCGCGCCGAGACGTTGGAGCAGCTGCCCGACCTGCGCTTCGTCGCCGTCGCCGCGACCGGGACCGACAGTGTGGACGTCGCCGCCTGCCACGCGCGCGGAATCGCGGTGTCGAACGTCCGCGCCTATGCCATCCACACGGTGCCGGAGCATGTCTTCGCCCTGATGCTGGCGCTGCGCCGCTCCCTGCCGGCCTACCGGGAATCGGTGGCGGCGGGGGCGTGGCAGGCCTGTGGGCAGTTCACCCTGCTCGACCACCCGATCCGCGATCTGCACGGCTCGACGCTCGGCATCGTCGGGCGCGGCGCCATCGGGCAGGCGGTGGCAACCATCGCCCGCGCCTTCGGCATGCGCGTGCTGTTCGCCGGCCGCAAGGGAGAGGCGGCAAGCGGACCGGAGCATGTGCCGTTCGACACGGTGCTGGCCGAAAGCGACGTGCTGACCCTGCATTGCCCGCTGACGCCCGCCACCCGCCATCTGCTGGGCGAGGCGGAGTTCGCCCGGATGGCGCGCCGGCCACTGGTCATCAACACCTCGCGCGGCGGGCTGATCGACGACATGGCGCTGGTCCGCGCGCTGGAAGGCGGGCTGATCTCCGGTGCCGCCGTCGATGCCACGGCGGTGGAGCCGCCGCCGGACGACCATCCCTTCCTCCGCCTTGCCGGGCGCACCGACTTCCTGCTGACGCCGCATATCGGCTGGGCCAGCGTCGAGGCGCGGCAGGCCGTCGCCGAGCAGGTCACCGCCTGCATCGAAGCCTTCGCGGCCGGGCGGCCGATCAATCTGGTGACGTGACGGCGCAGCCCCGCACCATCCCGCATTCCCGAAAGGACCACATGATGCCCAGCGTCGATCCGCGCCGGATGGCGAACGCGATCCGCTTTCTGTCCATGGATGCCATCGAGCGCGCGGGCGAGGGGCATCCCGGCACCCCGCTCGGCGCCGCCGACATCACGACGGCGCTCTTCACCCGGCACCTGAAGTTCAACGCCGCCGATCCGCTGTGGTTCGACCGCGACCGCTTCGTCCAGTCGAACGGCCATGGCTCGATGCTGATCTACTCGCTGCTGCATCTCAGCGGCTACGAGGCGATGACGCTGGACGAACTCATGCAGTTCCGCGTGATGGGGTCGCACACCGCCGGTCATCCGGAAATCCACCAGTCCTGCGGGATCGAGGTGACGACCGGGCTGCTGGGGCAGGGCATCGCCAACGCTGCCGGCATGGCGCTGGCCGAAGCCTTCCTGAACCACCGCTTCGGCGACGGCATCGTCGATCACCGGACCTATGCGCTGGTCGGCGACGGCTGCCTGCAGGAAGGGGTGGGGCAGGAGGTCATCGCGCTCGCCGGTCATCTGCGGCTGGGCAAGCTGACCTATCTGTGGGACGACAACCGCATCACCGACGACGGCGGTATCGACCTTGCGCTGTCCGACGACATGGCCGCCCGATTCCGTGCCAGCAACTGGCATGTGCAGGAGGTCGACGGCCACGACATCGAGGCGGTGTCGGAAGCGCTGCGCCTCGCCAAGCTCGATCCGCGGCCGTCGATGATCGCCTGCACCACCAGCATCGGACGCGGCCTGCCGCATGAGGGCCAGCGCGCCGCCCACAGCGCCCGGCTGTTCAAGGAACACACCGACGCCGCCCGCCGCGCGCTCGACTGGCCGCATGGACCCTTCGAGATTCCCGAGGATGTGCGGGCCGCGTGGCTGGAAGCCGGCCGCCGGGGTGGCGCGGAGCAGCAGGCTTGGCAAGCCCGCGTTACTGCGCTGTCCATTGAAAAACGCCGCGAGCTGGACCGGCTGCGCGAGGGGCGGCTGCCCGACGGCTGGGCCGACGCGCTGCACGCTTTCAAGCGCCGCATGGCGGAGAGCGGGCACAGCGATCACGGCTACAAGATCTCCGGCGACATCGTCGACCTGATGACGGAGGTCATCCCGGAGATGCTGAGTGGCGCGCCGGACCTGGAGGGCGCCACCCTGCACAAGCGGCGGCTGGCCGCCTTCACCGCGGACGACCGTGCCGGCCGTTATGTCCATTACGGCGTGCGAGAGCATGCGATGGGCAGCATGCTGAACGGCATGGCCGCCCATGGCGGGGTGGTGGCGACCGGCATCACCTATCTGGCCTTCTGCGATTACGAACGCCCGGCCATCCGCATGGCGGCGCTGATGGGGCTGCCGGTCACCTTCGTGTTCAGCCACGATTCCATCGGCATCGGCACCAACGGCCCGACGCACCAGCCGGTGGAGGTGCTGGCGGCATTGCGCGCCATTCCCAATCTGCTGGTGCTGCGCCCCGCCGATGCGGTGGAGGCGGCGGAGTGCTGGGAGATCGCGCTGGAGCACCGCTCCGGACCGACGGCGCTGGTCTTCGCCCGCCAGCCGCTGGACCCGGTGCGCCGTGGCGGCGATGCCGAAAACCGCTGCCGACGCGGCGGCTATGTGCTGGCCGAGGCGGAGGGGGGCGAGCGCCGGGTCACGTTGCTCGCCACCGGATCGGAGGTCGCCATCGCGTTGCAGGCCCGCGATCTGCTGCAGGCCGACGGGGTGCCGACGGCGGTGGTCTCGATGCCCTGCTGGGAACTGTTCGAGCGGCAGGATCAGGCCTATCGCCGCGCCGTCATCGACCGGTCCACCGTGCGGGTCGCCGTTGAGGCGGCGGTGGTCCAGGGGTGGGAGCGTTACATCGGCGAGGATGGCGGCTTCGTCGGCATGACCGGCTTCGGCGCGTCCGGCGCGGTGCCCGACCTCTACCGCCACTTCGGCATCACGCCGGAACGGGTGGCGGAGGAGGCGCGGGCACGGCTTTAACGGTCCTCAGATCTCACGCTTGCCCATCTGGTCGGCGATGTAGTCGGCTTGCCGGATCGCCAGGGCGACGATGGTCAGGGTCGGGTTCTCCGACCCGCCGCTGGTGAACTGGCTGCCGTCGGACACGAACAGGTTCTTGACGTCGTGCGCCTGTCCCCACTTGTTGAGGACGCCGTCGCGGGCGTTGGCGCTCATGCGGTTGGTGCCGAGATTGTGGGTGGAGGGGTAGGGCGGGGTGTGGATGGTCCGCACCGCCCCCACCGCGTCATAGACCGCCGACCCACGGCCATAGGCGTGGGTGCGCATGGCGATGTCGTTGGGGTGGTCGTCGAAATTGACGTTGGGGATGGGCAGGCCGAATTTGTCTTTGTCCGTCGCGTGCAGGGTGACGCGATTGGTCTCGCGCGGCATGTCCTCCCCCACCAGCCACATGCCGGCCATATGGTCGTAGGCGTCCAGCGCCGAGCTGAAATCGCGGCCCCAGGCGCCGGGATCGAGGAAGGCCGCCATGAAGGGCACGCCCAGCGACAGCGTTTCCATCTCGTAGCCGCCGACGAAACCGCGGCGCGGGTCGAAGCGGGATTCGTCGCGGATAATGCCGGCCATGGTAGTGCCGCGATACATGTGCACCGGCTTGTCGAACATCGCATAGACCGAGCCGGTCATGTGCCGCATGTAGTTGCGCCCGACCTGACCGGAGGAGTTGGCCAGCCCGTCCGGGAACATCGTCGAGGCCGAGTTCAGCAGCAGACGCGGGCTTTCGATCGAGTTGCCGGCGACCGCGACGATGCGGGCCTTCTGCCGGTGGATGGCGCCGGTGCTGTCGGCATAGAGCACGGCGTTGACCTTGCCCTTGGCGTCATGCTCGATCTTCAGCACCTGGGCGTCCGGCCGGACCTCCAGGTTGCCGGTGGCCTCCCCCTTGGGGATCTCGGTGTAGAGGGTGGACCATTTCGCGCCGGATTTGCAGCCCTGGAAGCAGAAGCCGATCTGCTGGCAGGAGCCGCGGCCGTCGCGCGGCTTGCTGTTGATCGACATGTTGCCGGTGTGGAACTCGGCATAGCCCAGCTTCTTGGCGCCGGCCGCCAGCACCTTGTAATTGTTGTTGCCGGGCAGGCGCGGGATGCCGTTGGTGCCGGTCGTCCCCATCTTGAATTCGGCCTTGTCGTAATAGGGCTCCATCTCCGCCAGCGTCACCGGCCAGTCGAGCAGGTTGGCACCCTCCACCTCGCCGTAGGTCGTGCGCGCCTTGAACTCGTGTTCCTGAAAGCGGAGCGAGGCGCCGGCCCAATGGATGGTGGAGCCGCCGACCGCCTTGACGATCCAGGCCGGCAGGTTGGGGAAGTCCTTCGCCACCCGCCAGCTGCCGGACGTGGTGCGCTTGTCCAGCCAGGAGATTTGCGAAAAGCTCTTCCATTCGTCATTCACGAAATCCTGGATTTCGTGACGCTTGCCGGCTTCCAGGCAGACGACCTTGATGCCCTTCTGGGCCAGTTCGTTCGACAAAGTGCCGCCGCCGGCACCCGATCCGATCACCACCACGACGCTGTCGTCGTCCATTGCGAATTTCGCGACCATGTCTCGGTCCTCCCCATTTTTTGGGCATTCAGTGGGCGTTCATTCAGGCCAGCCGGTGGTGCCGTCAGGCGTCCTTGATCCAGTCGATGTCGTCGAAGCCGCGGTGGATGTAGCCGCCATATTCGGCCGACGCCCCTTCGTAGCCGAGCTTTGCCCACACCTCCGGCTGGTTGTAGAGCGCGACCACCATGTCGCCGCGGACCTTGGCGAAGAACGGCGTGGTCTCGATGGATTTCAGCACGGCGACGCGATCCTTCTCCGCCTTGATGGCGGCATAGGGAGCGCCGTGCAGCTTGCGTGCGGCGGCGTCGAGGGCCACAGCGCCTTCATTGAGCTGGCCGGCCACGGTGGCGTCCTTGGCCGCCGCCTGGTCCATCGAGGCCAGCGCCGTCTCGTAATAGGCGTCGCCCAGCCGGTCGTGCGGATAGAGGTCGCGCACCATCACCAGCAGGGTCTTGGCCGCATCGGGCTTGATGGCGGTCAGCGCCTCGGCCCAGGCCGGGGTCGCTCCGATCGACACCATGCCGCCGGAAACCGCGCCGGCCGCCGCCATCGACGCGGCGGAGGTCTTCAGAAAATTGCGCCGGTTGAGCCGTATCCGTTTGTCGAGAACGCGCATGATCGACGTCTCCTTCCCAGGTGGATTGTTTTTGCTGTCAAAGCTCAGCGGTAGCGGCCGTGGCGTTGCAGGACCTCGGTCTTGTAGCCGTCCGGATCGGTGATGAAGAAAAAGCGGGCCAGCAGGGTGCCGCCGGGGGCGAATTCCTTCACCGGCGTCACCGGGAAACCCAGGGCCGACAGCCGGGCGTGTTCGCCGTCCAGATCGTCCACCGCCACCGCCATGTGGCCGTAGCCGTCGCCGTGGGTGTAGGGCGCGGTGCGGTCGTGGTTGACCGTCAGCTCCAGTTCCATGTCGTTTTCGGCGTTGCGCAGGTAGATCAGCGTGAAGCCTTCGAACCCCAGCCGCTCGGCCGGTTCCAGCCCGAAGGCCTTGGCGTAGAAATCCAGCGACCGCTGTTCGTCGAGGACGCGCACCATCATGTGAATGATTTTGGCCATGATGTTTCCTGCGAAGTCGTGGAGAGTCGGCGCTACCCTTTGGCCTTGGCCTCCAGGAACTGGACGATGCTCTTGCGGATCGCGTCGTCGTCCTGGCGGTAGTTCATGTAGCTGCCGGGAACGAACTGGTTGGAGTTTGCCAGCCAGCGTTCCAGATGGCCGGCGTCCCAGGCGAAGCCGGCACCGCGCAGCGCATCCGAATATTCGAAGCCGTCGGCCGTGCCGGCCTTGCGGCCGATGACGCCGTAGAGCGGCGGTCCGGCGCGCGGCCCATCGTCCTTCTTCACCGAATGGCAGGTTCCGCATTGCTGCCGGAACAGCACCTCGCCATCCGCCGCCGCCGATTTCGGCGTGAAGGGTATGGACAGAAGGAGCAGCAACATCACCCAGCGGTGCGGCGACATCCTCGCGTGCATCGCATGCCTCATCGTTTGAAAATCCTCCCGAAGCGGGGCGCCGGCACTTCGGACCAGCCGGAGCGGCGCCGTCGACTGGGTAGAGCAAGGGGCATGCCACGCTACGAGAGGCCGTGGCGGACAAGCAGGCAAGCCGGTTTCTGGCTGTCTACCCTCTGCCAACCGTCCCAACTGTTTCATTTTGGGACATCGTGGCGCGACAGATCGTCCTGTAATGAGACAGTGCGTATAGCAAACCTTCTTTAAAATTGGCGTTCCCTGGTGGCTTGAGCTTTTGGCACGCCGGTTGCTTTATGGGGTCGGCGATGCGGCTGCCCCGGTTCGGCGGCCGTAAGCGGCCTGAGGCTGCGCACCACGTCGTCGCGCCGCCACCGTCGCGCCATTGCCGATCCCGCCCTTAACACTGCCGGTGACCCGTCATCCGGCATGCGCGGCCGACGCGATCCCTCAGGCCCGATCCACAAGCCCGACCATCGGGACACCATCATCAAAATCATGGGGAGAGACGACATGCCGGATGGATTGACGCTGAACAAGATCACCAGCCAGAAAGGCATCGGCATCACCGAGGCGGCGCGCCGCGTCGCCGATCTCGGCTGGACGCCGTCCTACGTCAAGGAGGCGATGAGCTTCCCGACCGACTACAAGATCTCCAAGGCACCGCGCGACCCGATGAAGCAGGTCCTGCGCTCCTACTTCCCGATGCAGGAGGAAAAGGACAACCGCGTCTATGGCGCGCTGGACGCGGCATTGCGCGGCGACATGTTCCGCAATGTCGAGCCGCGCTGGATAGAATGGATGAAGCTGTTCCTGGCGATCATCCCCTTCCCCGAGATCTCGGCGGCACGGTCGATGGCGACGCTGGGCCAGCTGGCGCCGGGCGACGATCTGCGCACCGGCTTCACCATGCAGATGATCGACGAGTTCCGGCACTCGACGATCCAGATGAACCTCAAGAAATGGTACATGGAGAACTACATCGACCCGGCCGGGTTCGACATCACCGAGAAGGCGTTCGGCAAATGCTACGCCACCACCATCGGCCGGCAGTTCGGTGAGGCCTTCCTAACCGGCGACGCCATCACCGCGTCGAACATTTACCTGCAGGTCGTGGCGGAAACCGCCTTCACCAACACGCTGTTCGTCGCCATGCCGTCGGAAGCGGCGCGCAACGGCGACTATGCCCTGCCCACCGTCTTCCTGTCGGTGCAGAGCGACGAATCCCGCCACATCGGCAACGGCCATTCCATGCTGATGTCGGTGCTGAAGGAGCCGGACAACCATTTGCTGCTGGAACGCGACATCCGCTATTCCTTCTGGCAGAACCACATGATCGTCGATGCCGCCATCGGCACGATCATCGAATACGGCACCAAGCACCGCGACAAGAACAAGGAATCCTACGCCGAGCTGTGGCACCGCTGGATCTTCGAGGATTACTACCGCACCTACATGCTGCCGCTGGAGAAGTACGGCATCAAGATCCACCATGACGATGTCCACGAAGCCTTCGACAGCATCGTCAAGAAGAACTACGTCCACAAGATCGCCCAGTTCTTCTCCGCCGGCTGGTGGGCCAATTTCTGGCGCATCGAGGCGATGACCGAGCGCGACTTCGAGTGGTTCGAAAGCAAGTATCCGGGCTGGTACGACGAGTTCGGCGTCTGGTGGGAGAATTACGCAAAGCTGAGCAAGCCCGGCAGCGTGCCGATCACCTTCGCCGACACCGGCTACGTCTATCCGCACCGCTGCTGGTCGAGCCTGGTGCCCTGCGTAATCCGCGAGGATTTCCAGGTCGATGAGGTGGACGGCGAGCTTTACACCTACGCCTCCGAGGTCGACCGCTGGACCCACAAGGAAGCGTTCGCCGCCGAATACCAGGGCCGTCCGACCCCGGCGATGGGCCGCTTCTCCGGCCGGCGCCAGTGGGAGGAGGTCTATGACGGCTGGGACCTCGCCGACGCCATCCAGGACATGGGCTTCGTCCGTCCCGACGGGAAGACGCTGGTCGCCCAGCCGCACCTGTCCTTCGAGGAGAAGGACATGTGGACGCTGGACCACGTGCGCGGTCACACCATCCGCAGCCCGCTGCTGGCGCTCCGCGAAATGACGCCGCAACAGCGTCAGGCGCATGTCGAGGAATACCGCAAGGGCTTCAAGATCCGCCGGGTCTGATCCCCCGCCCATTCACTCGGGTCCGCCCCCCTTTCCGGCCCCCTTTCCGGCTGGAGAGGGGGAACGGGAGCCCCTGCGGACATCACAGGCGGACATCACCGCGGAGATCGACAGACCATGACCGCACAAGCGCTGCACAACAGTCCGGCCGTCCACACGGTGCGGCTGGAGCCGGTCGGCATCGAAATGGAGGTTGCGGAGGGGGAAACCATCCTCGACGCGGCCTTCCGCCAGGGCGTCTCGCTGATGCATGGCTGCAAGGAGGGGCAATGCTCCGCCTGCAAATGCCTGCTGATCGACGGCGACGTGGAGATGCTGAAATACTCCACCTTCGCGCTCTCCGATCCGGAGCGCGACAGCAACCACATCCTGCTCTGCCGCTCGCTGGCCTACAGCGACGTGGCGGTGGAACTGCTGAATTACGACGAGGATCTGCTGTCCCGCTCCATCCCGGTGAAGGACTTCACCGCCCGCCTGGCGGCGGTGGAGCCGCTGACCCACGACATCGTCGCCATCGCGCTGGAGCTGGACCAGCCGATGAAGTTCTGGGCCGGCCAATATGCCGACATCACGCTGCCCGGCATCGGCCTGACCCGCTCCTTCTCGATGGGCAACCCGCCGGCCGACGGCAACCGGCTGGAGTTCATCATCAAGAAATACCCGGACGGCGCCTTTTCCCGCCAACTGGACGGCGGCCTGTCGGTCGGCGACCGGGTGAGCGTCCGCGGCCCCTACGGCACCTGTTTCCGCCGCGAGGGGCGGGAGGGGCCGATGATCCTGATCGGCGGCGGGTCGGGCATGGCGCCGCTGCTGTCGATCCTGCGTGATCAGGCCGCCAGCGGCGAGACGCGGCCGGTGCGCTTCTTCTACGGCGCCCGCAGCCAACGCGACCTGTTCCACCTCGACCAGTTCGAGGAGTTCGCCCGCAGCCTGCCGGACTTCGCCTTCATCCCCGCCCTGTCGCATGCCGAGGAGGGCGACGGCTGGACCGGTGAGACCGGCTTCATCCACGAGGTGCTGCGCCGGCACCTGTCCGGGATGGATGAGGTGGAGGAGGCCGACGTCTTCTCCTGCGGGCCGCCGCCGATGATCGACGCGGTGCTGCCGGTCCTGCAAATGGCCGGCGTCGATTCCGCGCGCGTCTATTTCGACAAATTCACCCCCGCGACCCGCTGAGGCGGCGTCGTGCAAACACGGGAGGAACGACGATGACCATGCAGGAAACCGCATCCGCAGCCGCCGGGGCC
Source organism: Azospirillum sp. A1-3 (assembly GCF_023806445.1). Lineage (NCBI taxonomy): Bacteria > Pseudomonadati > Pseudomonadota > Alphaproteobacteria > Rhodospirillales > Azospirillaceae > Azospirillum > Azospirillum sp. A1-3. The sequence continues at coordinate 329,735 of NZ_JAMSLU010000004.1, read as the reverse complement.
AAGTCCTTTCCGGGCTCCGACAGCCGCCGCTACAATTACTTCGAACCGAAGGGCCGCAAGGCGACCCATTACGAAGACGTGACCGTCGACGTCCAGCCCGATCCGGAGCGCTACCTGCTCCAGAACTGGATCATCTCCTTCGGCGACGGCACGCCGACATATTCCAAGGACTGGACCGCGCTGAAATGCACGGACTGGCACGGCTTCCGCGCGCCCGACCAGGAATGGGAACGCACCCATTACCAGCGCCAGTCCACCATCGTCGGCATGATCCAGAATGTGGTGGAGAACGCACGCCGCGCCGGGGCGCCCCAGCGCTTCGACAAGGCCTGGGTCGCCGTGCTCCAGAACCATGTCGGCGCCTTCAAGCATGCCGAATATGGGCTGGGCACTGCGCTGATGCGGGCGCAGCGCTACGGCTACACCCAGATGGTCAACAACGCCGTCCTGACCAACGCCTCCTACAAGCTGCGCTTCGCCCAGGACCTGACGCTCTATCTGGCGGAGGTCGGCAGCGATATCGGCGGCTTCGATCTCGACGCCGGCAAGGCGCACTGGCTGGACGACCCGATCTGGCAGCCCTGCCGCGAGGCGGTGGAGCATATCCGCGCCGCCACCGATTTCCTGGAGCAGTATTTCGCCGTCAACCTCGTCTTCGAACCGCTGGTCGGCGAGCTGTTCCGCAGCGGCTTCGTCATGCAGGTGGCGGCGGCGCAGAACGACTTCTCCACCCCGTCGGTCATCTCGGCGGCGGAGGCCGACTATGAACGGAACCTCGCCAACACGGTGGAGCTGTTCGCCCTGCTGCTGCGCGATCCGGCCCATGGCGAGGACAACCGGACCATGCTGCAAAGCTGGTTCACCCATCATGGCGGACTGGCGGTGAAGGCGGCCTTGCAGCTTCAGCCGCTGTGGTCGCTGCCGCGGGTCAAGGCGGCCAGCTTCACGGACGCTTTCGAGCGGGCGCGCGACCGCGTCGCCGCCATCGGACGCGAGATCGGCATCGACGCCGAGCTGCCGGCCCTGCCGCCGGTCGAGGTCGGGCAGCCGGCCGCCGCAGTCACCGATGCCGCGGCTGAGTGAGCTTTCCCGCATCTCCGCCAGAAGAGGACGAAAACCATGAGCGTCACCACCGTGCAGCAGCTTTTCAAGCCGCTGAAGGACATCACCCAGGATGGCACCATCTCCCACCAGTGCGGCGTGACGATGAACGACAGCGTCGAGGCGCGCTGCATCGCCGAGGTGATGGAGAGCAAGCCGGGCATCACCGTCACCTATCTGCCGGCGATGATCCGCATCGACGGCGAGGGCAAGATCGAGTTCAAGATGAGCGAGATCGGCGAGGCTCTCGGCCGCGAGATGACCCCGCACATCTTCGAGATCTCCACCTCCACCCACTATGGCCGCATGGTCATGATCGACGAGGACACGGTCGTCCTCTTCGGCAACATGGATGACGCGCTGGCCTACGAGTGATGCGTGAGATCTCCCTCTCCCCCCCGGGGAGAGGGCCGGGGTGAGGGGGATGCATTGCGAGGATCGTCCGGCAAACGGAACCCCCTCACCCTAACCCTCTCCCCGGGGGGGAGAGGGGATCTTCTTTCAAGTCCGCAAAACAAGACTGGGAGGGACAGACGCCATGCCGAAGATGATGCTGCACCGTGCCGAGGCGCGGGCCGCGCTTGCCCGTGGGGTGGGCAAGCTGGCGCTGGCGGTGCGCGGCACGCTGGGGCCGAAGGGGACCAACGCGATCATCGACCGCCCCATCGGCACGCCGATGATCTCCCGCGACGGCGTCAGCATCGCCGCCGAGATCGAGCTGCCCTGCCGCTTCGAGAATATGGGCGCCCAGGTGGTGCGCGAGGTGTCGAAGCAGACCAATGACGTGGCCGGCGACGGCACCACCACCGCCACCGTGCTGGCCGACGCGCTGATCCAGGACGGCGTCGCGGTGCTGGCGGATGGCAATGGTTCGGTGGAGTTGGTGGAGGGGATGGAGCGCGCCTGCGGCTTCGTCGTCGACCACCTCCGCGGCATGGCCCGGCCGCTGGCGGGCGATGCGCAGCTGGAGCAGGTGGCGACCGTCGCGGCGACCGATCCGGCGCTCGGGCGGCTGGTGGCGGATGCCCTGCGCCGGGTGGGACCGGAGGGGGTGATCGACATCGAATACGGCCAGCCGGGGGCGCCGACCGCGCTGCATGTGCTGGAGGGCATGGTACTCGACCGCGGCTTCCTGTCCCATCACATGGCGACCGAGCCGACCGGCCAGACCGCGGTGCTGGAACGGCCTCGCATCCTGATGACCGACCACAAGATCGGCGATGCGGAACCGCTCCTGCGCCTGATCGGCCGGCTTGGCGACGAGCGTCCGCTGCTGGTCGTCGCCGACAGTGTCGCGCCGGAGGTGGTGGCGGCGCTGATGGCGCTGCGCCGCGACGGACGCGCCACGGTGGTGGCGATCAACCCACCGGAATTCGGTCACTGGCGTCAGGCGATGATGGAGGACATCGCGATCCTGACCGGCGGGCGCGTGATCGCCCGCGACCTCGGCGGACGCCTCGACAACATGACGGCGGAGGATCTGGGGGGCGCCGACCGCATCGAGGTGACCGCCGGCCGCACCACCCTCCTGCGCGGCCATGGCGATCCGGACGCGCTGGCCGCGCGCCGCGCCCTGGTGCAGCGCCAGTGGGAGGAGGCGCCGCCCAACATCGAACGGGACAAGCTGTCCCAGCGGCTGGCGAAGCTGACGCACGGCACCGCCCTGATCGAGGTCGGCGGCGCCACGCCGGTGGAGCAGAAGCGCACCGCCCAGCTTCTGGAGGATTCGCTCGCCGCCGCCCGCGCGGCTCTGGCGGACGGGGTGGTGCCCGGCGGCGGCACCGCGCTGGCCCGCGTCGCCCCGCTGCTCGACCGGTTGGCCGAGGATGTGGGGGAGGGCGAGCGCGCCGGGGTGAAGCTGGTGCAGCGGGCGATGCTGCAGCCCCTGGTCTGCATCGCCGAGAATGGCGGGCTGGACGGGGCCGGCGTCGCCGCCCGGATTGCCGAGCTTCCCGAAGGCTCCGGCTTCGATGCCCGCACCGGCCGCTTCGGCGACCTGTTCGCCGCCGGCATCATCGATCCGGTCAAGGTCACCACGCTGGCATTGCTGAACGCGGTGTCGGTCGCCAAGCTGATCCTGACCACCCACACGCTGGTTGCCGACATCCCCGACGACGTCGATCCCACCGCCGGCCCGGCGCGCGGCGGCGGGATGGAACGGTACGGGCGCAGCTGACCCCGCCTTGCCGCGACGGCTCACCTCCACCTTCGGGGAAAAACACAGGAAAAAGGCCATAGAGTATTCCGCTACTACCGCTCCCGCTTCAGTCCGGCTTATAATTTCTTACACAAACAATCGTGGATGCGGAGTACTTCGGGACGAGTCTCCGCACCCCGTTTAAGGACAATCGGCGCTACGGGAAATCCGCGAAAGACGCCGGGATGCAGGGAGGGGACTGTGTTGGCCAATGAGCAGGTCGGTATCGGCCGTCTGGCCGTTGCTTCGTCCGGTCCGGCGTTCCATGCGCTGGTGGACGGCGAAACGGCGACGATGAAGGCGTGGGAGGATTTTGTTTCAGGCTCGCGGCGGGAGAATCTGCCGGTGCGCGACGTGGTCATCCGATCCTGGGCACGCTGCCAGAGCTTCCTGGTCGATGCGCGGGCGGATGCGGCGCCGGTGGTCGGCAGCGATCTTGTCGAGGCTCTGCGCCGCGACAACCGCGATCTGCTGCAGGCCGCCGCCACGACCCTGGCGGAGGCGGCGAACCTCCTGGCCGGAACGCGGACGGTGATGCTGATCACCGATGCCAACGGCGTGGTGCTGGAGGCCGCCGGCGACCGCGCGACGATGAACGCGGCCCGCGACATCAGCCTCGCCTGCGGCGGCCAGTGGGGCGAGACCTGCGCCGGCACCAACGGCATCGGCACCGCGCTCGCCTCCAAGCAGCCGGTGCTGGTCCAGTCGGCGGAGCATTACTGCGCCGGGATCAAGGGGTGGAGTTGCGCCGGCGCGCCGATCCACGACCCGGTCGACGGATCGGTGGTCGGGCTGCTCGACATCTCCGGCCTGAAGCAGAGCTTCAGCGGGCAGGCGCTGGCGCTGGCCGTGGTCGCCGCCCGGCAGGTGGAATGGAACCTCGCCCGCCAGACGGAGGCCGAACATGTGCGGCTTCTGGAGGCCTGCCTTGAGGACAGCCAGAAATACGCTGGGGAGGGGTTGATCGCGCTGGATGCGCGTGGGCGGCTTCTCTTTGCCAGCCGCAAGGCCGCGACTCTGCTGAAGGCGAGCCTCGGATCGGAGCTGCCGCCGCTGAACCGGGGGACGAAGCTGCCTCTTGTCGGATTGGACGGCGGCGCCGGCGGGCGGCTGCCGGTTCCGTCCGATTGGGTCCGTCCGCTGATGCTGGACGGCGAGCGGCGGGGGACGCTGCTGGTCATTCCCGGTTCGGCGTCGTCCCGTCCCTCCGCCGGGCGCCGGGCGGTACCGGACGAGTCCGACCACAGCCGCTGCCGCTTTGCCGACATCGTCGGGGCCAGCGACAGCCTGCGTGCCGTGATCGGGCAGGGGGAGCGTCTGGCGCCGCTGCCGGTCCCCATCCTGATCGAGGGCGAGACCGGCGTCGGCAAGGAGCTGTTCGCGCGCGCCATCCACGGCCACAGCGCGGTGGCCGGCGGTCCCTTCGTGCCGTTCAATTGCGGCGCGGTCTCGCGCGAGATGCTGGGCAGCGAGCTGTTCGGTTATGTGCGCGGCGCCTTCACCGGCGCGGCGGCGGAGGGGCGGATCGGCCGTTTCGAACTGGCGGACGGCGGCACGCTGTGCCTGGACGAGATCGGCGAACTGCCGCTCGACCTTCAGCCCTATCTGCTGCGGGTGCTGGAGGAAGGGGTGCTGTACCGCATCGGCGACAATGTCCCGCGCCGGGTGTCGGTGCGGCTGCTGGCCATGACCAACCGGAACCTGCGGCAGGAGGTCGCCGCCGGCCGATTCCGCCGCGACCTGTACCACCGGCTTGCCGTGACGGCACTGCGGGTGCCGCCCTTGCGTGAGCGGCATGGCGACGTTCCGCGCCTGATCTCCCACTTCAACGGCGTGCTGGCGGAGCGGCATGGCCGCGCCCCCGTCTGTTTCACCGCCGCGGCGTTGGACCTGCTGCAAGGCCACGACTGGCCGGGCAATGTGCGGGAACTGCGCAACGTGGTCGAACGCGCGATCCTGCTGTCCACCGGCGGAACCGTCGATGTTCGCGATCTTCCGGACGAGTTGCATGACGCCTGCGGTGGCGTGGAGGCCGGTGGATGGCCTTCGCCCTATCCGGCGGTCGCGGGGCCGGCGATGCCGAATCCGGCGCCGGCCGGAGCCGCCCCAATGTCGCTGACGGTCACCGAACAGCGAACGATCGAGGATGTGATCGCCGCCACCGGCGGGAACCTGTCGGATGCCGCGGCGGTGCTGGGGATTTCACGCAGCACCCTGTATCGCAAGCTGAGCCAGCACGGCATCCAGCGTGGCGCGGTTCGCCGGGGATGAGCCGGCTTCGATGAGGAACAGCTCCATCGTTGGAGGAGGATCGGCGCATGTGCCAAATCTTTGTCAACACCGACCCGATCCTGTACGAGGCCCGGTCGCGCTCCGTCCGCATCCATGGGATGGTGACCAGCATCCGGCTGGAGAACCTGTTCTGGAACGTCCTGGCCGGCATTGCCGCCGAACACGGGACCACGACCAACCGCCTGATCGTCACCCTCTATGACGAGGTCATGGAGGTGCATGGCAGCGTCCAGAACCTCGCGTCCTTCCTGCGGGTCAGCTGCGTGCGCTATTTGACCCTGACACCGGAAGCGGCAACACGCGGAGTTGCCGGGGGGATCAGCACCTCCGATCCCGCACCGGGTGGCGAGGGGGCATCCGTCGTCGCCTTCCCTGCCGATCGCCAGGTCTCCGCCAAATCGTGACGGCAATCGTAACGGTGGCGCAGTCCGAATCCTGACCGGTTGGACTGCGCCGACCATCGAAGCCGAAGCCAGCCTGCACCCAATTGAATGACTTGGGTGCGGGCCGCAACCGTTGGTGCCCCCAACATCGCTGTTGACCGAAGCTGTATTATCCATCATACAGGTTCCTGTCTGGTGAATGGACAGGCGACGGTTTCCGATGATGGGGAGGCGGAGTGCTGTGAAGTCGGCGGTCGAACCCCTGAAGGCGCGCAGGATCTATCTGCTGCTGCGCGACCGCATCGTCGCCGGCGAGCTGCCGGCGGGCGGGCGGCTGCCGGGAGAACCGGCGCTGGCGACCGAACATGCGGTGTCGCGGGTCACCGTGCGCCGCGCGCTCGACCTTCTGGAAAAGGAAGGGCTGGTGCAGCGCAAGGCCGGCTCCGGCACCTTCGTTCACGACACGCGCGCCGTCCGTCCCATCGTCGCCGATCTGTCGAATGTGCTGTCGCACCTGATCGACATGGGCCGCAGCACCGATGTGAAGCTGCTGTCCTTCGGTTACGGCATCCCGCCTGAGTCCATCGCCGAGAGCCTGGGTCTGAAGCCCGGCGAACGGGTCCAACGGTCGGTGCGCGTGCGCCTGATCGATGGGGAGCCGTTTTCCTACCTGACCACCCATGTGCCGGAATGGATCGGCCTGACCTATTCGGAGGCGGAACTGGCGGCGCGTCCGTTGCTGGAATTGATCGAACGGTCGGGCGTGACGACGGAGCGCGCCACCCAGGCGATCAACGCGACGCTTGCCGGCCCCGAAGCGGCGGCGGCGCTGGATCTGGAGATCGGGTCGCCGCTGCTGACCCTGACCCGCATCGTCTACGAGCCGTCGGGCCGTGGCGTGGAGCATCTGCACGCGCTGTACCGGCCCGACCGCTACAGCTTCCACATGGATCTGGTGCGCACCGGCAACGACGGCGAACGGCGCTGGAGCCCGGCGCTTGGCTGGCCGCGCACCACCGAGAAGGCCGAGCGCAAGAAGGCTGACAAGAGCAAGCCTGACAAAAGCAAAACCGACAAAAGCAAATTGGGCGAAAAGCCCACCCGCACCCTGCGGGCAATCAAACAGAGGAGTTGAGCGTTATGGGACGTTCGGTTCAGGACTCCGCGATCTCCGGGATTTCCCGCCGCACGGTGCTGAAGGCCGGCGCCGCGGCTGCCGCGTTTGTCACCGTGCCGGTGGCCGCGCCGTCGATCCTGCGGGCGCAGACCCCGGTGGTGAAGGTCGGCATCCTCCAGCCGGTGACCGGCGCGCTGGCCCATGATGGCGATCTCGGCCGGCTGGGTGCGGAGATGGCGATCAACGAAATCAATGCGGCCGGCGGCATCAAGTCGCTGGGCGGCGCCAAGCTGGAAATGGTGTTCGGCGACGCCCGCTCCATGCCCGAAGCCGGCACGCAGGAGGTGGAGCGTATGCAGGCCGACGGCGTCTCGGCCATCGTCGGCGGCTTCGCCAGCCCGATCTGCCTTGCGGCGTCGCAGGCGGCGGCGCGCTACGATCTGCCCTATCTGGTCGATGTCGGCGTGTCGGACCAGATCATGTCGCGCGGACTGACCAACACCTTCCGCTTCAGCCCCGGCTTCGGCAAGGTCACGCAGGTGGCGCTCGACAACCTGACCGCCATCAACGACAAGGCGGGCAAGCCGGCCAAGACCGTCGTGCTGGTGCATGAGGACGGGCTGTTCGGCTCCGGCCTCGCCAAGCTGCTGCAGGCGGAACTGCCCAAGCGCGGTTTCGAGGTGCTGGAGACCATCGCCCATCCGACCCCGGCGCGCGACATGTCCAACGTGGCGCTCCGCATCCGCTCGCTGAACCCCGATCTGGTCATTCCGTCCAATTACTATGGCGAGTTCGTGCTGCTCGCCCGCACCATGCAGCAGCAGCGCATCAAGCCGAAGGGCATCTATGCGATCCTGGGCGGTGCGGCGTCGAACGGCCGCTTCGTCAAGGAGTTCCCGCAGGCGGCGCAGAACGTGATCGACTGCAACCACTGGCACGATCCGAAGAACCCCAAGGCGCTGGCCCTGCGCAAGGCGGTGGAAGGGCAGGGCAAATCCTTCGCCTACAACGTCTCGCTGAACTATTCGAACGTGCTGCTGCTGGCCGACGCCATCGAGCGGGCCGGCTCCGCCGACCGCAAGAAGATCATCGAGGCGCTGAACGCCTCCACCTTCGCCGGCCACATCATGCCCTATGGCCCGACCAAGTTCGTCAACGGCCAGAACGAGGGCGCCACCCCGATCAACACCCAGATCCAGGGTGAGGACATCAAGGTGATCTATCCGGAAGCGTTCGCCGAGGCGAAGGCCAACTTCCCGGCGGCCTGATCCGTTTTCCGCCGTCGCACCTCCGCATTCCCCCACCCGTCCGGGACGCCGCAAGCGGGCGTATTCCGGACGGGTGACGGGACCATTCCCCTCATGCGCGGGCTGCCATGTATTCACCTCAGATCATCCTGGAAGCGGCGCTGAACGGTCTGATGACCGGCGCGGTCTATGCCCTGATCGCGCTTGGCCTGACGCTGATCTACGGCGTGCTCCACATCATCAACTTCGCCCATGGCGCGCTGCTGACCTGCGCGATGTTCGCGGTCTGGATCGCCTGGGCCGTGCTGGGGATGGACCCCTATCTGGCCATCCTGCCGCTGGTGCCGCTGATGTTCGCGCTCGGCTACGGCTTGCAGCGCTTCGTCATCGGGCCGGCCAGCCATGGCGACGACGGCAACATCCTGTTGGTCACGCTGGGCCTGTCCATCGTGCTGGAGAATGTGCTGCTGGCGCTGTTCCAGTCCGACACCCGCACGCTCGACACCGACTATTCCTTCCAGGTGGTGGCGCTGGGGCCGCTGCTGCTCAGCTATCCGCGCCTTATCGGGCTTGGGGTGGCGGTGGTGGTGACCGGCCTGCTGTGGCTGATACTGAACCGCACCGACACCGGCAAGGCGATCCGCGCCGTCGCCAAGGAGAAGCTGGGCGCCAATCTGGTCGGCATCGACGTGCCGCATGTCTATGCCGTCACCTTCGGGCTGGGCTGCGCCTGTCTGGCCGTGGCGGCGGGGCTGCTGATGCCGACCTTCTACGTCAACCCGCGCATCGGCGGCGCCTTCGTGCTGGTCGCCTTCACGGTGGTGGTGCTGGGCGGCATGGGCTCGATTCCCGGCGCGCTGCTGGGCGGCCTGTTCATCGGTGTGGTGGAGAGCCTGTGCGGCCTGTTCCTGGGCGACAGCCTGGGCCAGCTCGGCATCTTCCTGATCTTCATCGCCGTGCTGCTGGTGCGGCCGACCGGCTTGTTCGGAGCAAAGGCATGACCGCGCGCGACCTGATCCCGATCGCCGTCCTGACCATTCTGGCCGCCCTGTTGCCGCTGGTGGTGACCTCCAGCCCGGTGCTGAACTTCCTGGTCTTCATGCTGATCGTCGCGCTTGGCGCGCAGGGCTGGAACATCCTCGGTGGCTTCGGCGGCCAGTTCAGCTTCGGCCATGCCGCCTTCTTCGGCACCGGTGCCTATGTGACGGCGATCCTGCAACTGCGCTATGGCGTCAACGCCTGGGCCGGGCTGGTGCTGGCGACGGTGGCCGGCGGTGTGGTCGGCTGGGTGATCGGCTTTCTCAGCTTCCGTTCGGGCCTGCGCGGTTCCTACTTCGCGCTGGTGACGCTGGCCTTCGCCGAGGTGTTCCGCATCCTGGCCAACGCCGCCTCCTTCACCGGCGGGGCTGCCGGCCTGCTGATCAAGCTGGACGTCCGCGCGGTCAATTTGCAGTTCGACGATCGCGCCGTCTTCTACTGGCTGGTGCTGGCCTTCGTCGCGGCGGTGCTGCTGCTGACCCGCTGGATCCAGCGCTCCCGCTTCGGGGCCCAGCTGGTGGCGGTGCGCGAGAACGAGGATGCCGCCAAGGCGTTGGGTGTGGATTCCCTGAAGGTGAAGCTGCGCGCCATCGCCCTGTCGGGCGCGGTGACGGCGCTGTCCGGCTGCCTCTATGCCCAATACTTCCTCTACATCGACGCCAACATCGCCTATGGCAGCTGGATTTCGGTGGAGCTTCTGCTGGCTCCGATCATCGGCGGCGTCGGCACCGTCTTCGGCCCGGTGGTGGGGGCGCTGACCCTGCACGGGCTGGGCGAGGTCGCCAAGCAGTTCGCCGGCCGCATTCCCGGCATCGACCTGATCGTCTTCGGCGGCGTGCTGGTGCTGGCCGTCGCCTTCGCCCGCGGCGGCATCCTGGGCCTGCTGGAGCGGCTGCGCGACCGTGGCCGCGGGATGATGGCGCGCGGACCCAAGGAGGTTTCCCATGCTGGCCGTTGACGGCGTCTCCAAGCGTTTCGGCGGGCTGATGGCGGTGGACAGCGCGACGCTGTCGCTGCAACCCGGCGGCATCATCGGGCTGATCGGTCCGAACGGAGCCGGCAAGACCACGCTGTTCTCAATGATCTCCGGCTTCGTCGCCCCGACCGACGGACGCATCCGCTTCGAGGGCACCGACATCACGGCGGAGGAACCGCATCGCCGGGCGGAGCGCGGCATCGGCCGCACCTTCCAGATCGTCCAGCCCTTCGCCGGGCTGACGGTGTGCGAGAACATCGCGGTCGGCGCCTATCTGCGCCATGCCAAGCGGGCCGACGCCACGGCCAAGGCGCGCGAGGTCGCTCGCCGCGTCGGGCTGGGCGGCGAATTGGACCGGCCGGCAGGCGGGCTGACGGTGGCCGGGCGCAAGCGGCTGGAACTGGCCCGCGCGCTGGCGACCGAACCGAAGCTGCTGCTGCTGGACGAGGTGCTGGCCGGGCTGAACCCGTCGGAGATCCGCGACATCATCCCGGTGATCCGGGGCATCCGCGACGAAGGGGTGACGATCCTGATGATCGAACACGTCATGCAGGCGGTGATGAACCTGTGCGAGCGCGTCTATGTGCTGGCGCAGGGCCGCATGATCGCCGAGGGGCCGCCCGCCGTCGTCTGCGCCGACACCCGCGTGATCGAGGCCTATCTCGGCCACGGCGCTGCCGCCCGGCTGAAGGCGGAGGGGGCGGCTCATGGCTGAGCAGCTTCTGGAAATCCGTGGGCTGAAGACCGGCTATGGCGCCACCGAGGTGCTGCGCGGCATCGACATGGCCGTTCATGCCGGCGAGATCGTCACGGTGCTCGGCTCCAACGGCGTCGGCAAGACGACGCTGAACAAGGTTCTGTCCGGCGTTCTGCCCCCTTGGACCGGCGAGATTCATTTCGGCGGCACCCGTATCGACGGCAAGTCCGCCGCGCGCATCGTCGAGGAGGGGCTGATCCAGGTGCCGGAAGGCCGCAAGATCTTCCCCAACCTGTCGATCCGCGAGAATCTGGAACTCGGCAGCTATCGCCGCGGCAAGCCGAACCGGGTGCGGAACCTGGACCGTATCTTCGCGACATTCCCCCGCCTGAAGGAGCGCGAGGCGCAGTTCGCCGGCACCCTGTCGGGCGGCGAGCAGCAGATGCTGGCGATCGGCCGCGGCATGATGGCGGAGCCGCGTTTGCTGATCCTCGACGAGCCGTCGCTCGGCCTCTCGCCGCTGGTCGTGGAGGAGATGTTCGGGCTGATCCGCAAGCTGAATAGCGACGGGCTGGCGATCCTGCTGGTCGAGCAGAACGTCGTCCAGTCGCTGGAGGTCGCCCGCCGGGCCTACATCCTTGAAAACGGCGTCTTCGCGCTGTCGGGACCGTCCGACGAGATCGCGCGCGACCCCGAATTGAAACGCACCTATCTCGGGCTGTGAGCGATGTGCGCTCCGGCCCTCTCCCAACACCTTCCAACCCTGACCCGGTGGTGCGCGACCGCTTCGCGTGGCGCCGCCGGGGGGAGCGCTTGACATGACCGTCCCCAGCATCAGTTTCCGGGACCGACTGGCCCAGGACCGTGTCGTCCTGGCGCCCGGAGTCTATGACGCCTTCACCGCTTCGATGGCCACCGCCGCTGGATTCGAGGCGCTGTATCTGTCCGGCGCCGCCATCGCCTATACCCGGCTGGGCCGGCCCGACATCGGGCTGGTTTCGGTCAGCGAGGTGGCGGACACCATCGCCCTGGTGCGCGACCGGGTGTCGACGCCGCTGATCGTCGATGCCGATACCGGTTACGGCAACGCGCTGAACGTGCAGCGCACCGTGCGCATGTTCGAACGCGCCGGCGCCACCGCGTTGCAGCTTGAAGACCAGAGCTTTCCCAAGCGCTGCGGCCACCTGACCGACAAGTCGGTGATCCCCGCCGGCGAGATGGCTGGCAAGATCAAGGCGGCGGTCGATGCCCGCACCAGCGAAGACACCCTGATCGTCGCCCGCACCGATGCGGTGGCGGTGGAGGGCGTCGCCGCGGCGCTGGACCGCGCCCGGCTCTATGTCGAGGCCGGTGCCGACGTGCTGTTCGTCGAGGCGCCCAAGAGCCGGGAGCAGTTGTCCGCCATCGCCACCGACCTGGGCGGCATCCGCCCGCTGCTCGCCAACATGGTGGAAGGCGGGCAGACGCCGATCAGCTCCGCGTCGGAGCTGGGCGAGTTGGGCTATCGGCTGGTGATCTTCCCCGGCGGAATCGTGCGAGCGCTCGCTCGGCAGGCGCAGGACTATTACGGCTCGCTGGCGCAGCACGGCACCACCCAGCCCTTCCGCGACCGCATGTTCGACTTCAACGCGCTGAACGAACTGATCGGCACGCCGGAGATGCTGGCGCTCGGCGAGACTTATAAGGACTTCATACCCGCCAAGCGGGAGGACGCAGCATGACCACCCAGACCACTGCCAAGACCGCAATCGATCCCGTCACGCTGGCCGTCCTGAAGGGCCGGCTGGAGCAGATCGCCGACGAGATGGACGCGACGCTCTACCGCTCCGCCTTCAATCCGATCATCGCCGAGGCGCGCGATGCCTGCCACGGCCTCTACCATGCGGAAACCGGCGCCACGCTGGTGCAGGGCACCAACGGCCTGCCGATCTTCGTCGGCGCTATGGCCTTCGCGGTGAAGGCGGTGATCGACAAGGTGGCGAAGGAGGGCGACCTCCATCCCGACGACATCTTCCTGTTCAACGACCCCTATGACGGCGGCACCCATCTGAACGACTTCCGTCTGGTGCGGCCGATCTTCCGTCAGGGCCAACTGTTCTGCTGGATGGCGTCGGTCGGCCACTGGCTCGACATCGGCGGCAATGTGCCGGGCAACTTCAACGCCCGCGCCACCGACAGCTTCCAGGAGGGCGTGCGCATTCCGCCGGTGAAGCTGGTCAAGGCGGGCGTGATGAACCACGACCTCCTGGCGATCCTCGCCGCCAATTCCCGCGTACCGGTGTCGAACTACGGCGACCTGAATGGGCAGCTGAACGCGCTGGATCTGGGCGTGCGCCGCCTGACCGAGCTGTTGGACGAGCATGGCGAAGAAACGGTCGCCGCCGCCTTCGACGCCTTCACCGCACGCGCCGATGCGCTGATGCGCAGTGCCATCGGTAAGCTGCCGGACGGCATCTACAGCTTCGAGGATTATCTCGACAACGACGGCATCACGGCGGACCGGCTGCGCATCGCGCTGGACCTGACCATCGCCGGCGACCGGATGACGCTGGACTTCTCGCGGTCCTCCGCCCCCTGCGCCGGGCCGCTGAACATCGCTTATTCCACCGCGGTCGCCTGCTGCTACGTCGCGCTGAAGCATGTCTTCACCGACGTGCCGGCCAATGCCGGCTGCCTCAACCCGATCACCTTCGTCATCCCGGAAAGCACTCTGCTGGCGGTGAAGCCGCCCAAGCCGGTGGGCGGCTACACCGAGACGATCCTGCGCGTGATCGGCGTGGTGTTCGGCGCCCTGGCGCTCGCCGACCCGGCCCGCGCCACCGCCGCGCCCTTCGGCACCATCAATGCGCTGTCGCTGGCCGGTCATCGCAAGGACGGGTCGCGCTGGGTGATGTTCTCCTTCTTCGGCGGCGGTCTGGGCGGCAATCCGGAGACCGACGGGCTGAACCACGCCAACAACCCGATCTCCACCGCCACCATTCCGCCGGTGGAAATCCTCGAAGCCGCCTATCCGGTGATGTTCACCCAATGGGCTCTGCGCCCGGACTCCGCCGGGGCCGGCCTGCACCGTGGCGGGCTGGGTGCGGTCTATGAGATCGAGGCGCTGACAGATGCCGACGTCTTCCTGCTGGGCGAGCGTGGGGTCTTCGCCCCCTTCGGCGTGGCGGGCGGCACCCCTGCGGCGCTGAACCGCTTCACCTGGCAGAGCGACGAGGGCGAGAAGTCGCCGCCGCTCGCCTCCAAGGTCACCGACGTGAAGATCCGCGATGGCCAGCGCGTGCGGCTGGAGACGCCGGGCGGCGGCGGCTGGGGCGATCCGAAGCGGCGCGATGCGGAGGCCGTCGCCCGCGACGTGCGGCTCGGCTACCTCGGCCGTGAGGCGGCGCGCGGCGCCTATGGCGTGGCGCTGACCGACGACGGCGCGCTCGACATCGCCGCCACCGCGACCTTGCGCGAATCCTCCGCCGCCTGACGAACCCGGAAGCAAGACCATGAGCAACGGCATTTCCAAGGGTGCTATCGTCGGCGTCGATGTCGGCGGCACCTTCACCGACCTGTTCCATTACGACGAGGCGCGCGGCAGCTTCCGCACCGCCAAGGTTCCCTCCAACCGCGGCGACGAGGCGGTCGGCTTCCTGGCCGGTTTGCAGAGCTTCGGCCCAGTGGCCGAGCTGGGGTCCATCGTCCACGGCACGACGGTCGGCACCAACGCGCTGCTGGAGCGCAAGGGCGCCAAGGTCGGTCTCATCACCACCGCCGGCTTCCGCGACGTGCTGGAGATGCGCCGCCGCGACCGCCGCCACACCTGGGGCCTGTGGGGCGACTTCGTCCCCGTCGTCGACCGCGACATGCGGCTGGAGGTGGCGGAGCGCACGCTGGCCGACGGCACGATCCGCACCGAAATCGACCCGGAGGAGGTCCGCGCCTGCGCCCGCCGGCTGGCCGACCAGGGGGCGGAGGCGCTCGCCATCGTCTTCATCAACGCCTACGCCAACCCGGCCAACGAGCTGGCGGCTCTGGAGGCGGCGCGCGAGGTCTGGCCGAACGCCAACCTCGAATGTTCCTCCCGCATCCTGCCGGAAATCCGCGAGTTCGAACGCACCTCCACCACCGCGCTGAATGCCTATCTCCAGCCGGTGGTCGGCAGCTATCTCGCCAAGCTCGACAATGCGCTGGCGGGGGAAGGCTTCGGCGGACGCTTCCACATCGTGCAGTCGAACGGCGGCGTGATGTCCACCGACACCGCGCGGCGTCTGCCGGTGCGCACCGCTTTGTCGGGACCGGCGGCCGGCGTCATCGCCGCGGCGGCGATCTCCAAGGCGGCGGGCTTCCCCAACGTCATCACCGGCGACCTCGGCGGCACCAGCTTCGACGTGTCGCTGGTGGTGGAGGGGCAAACCATGCTGGCCGCCCAGACCACCATCGATTTCGGTCTGGTCGTCCGCACGCCGATGATCGAGATCACCACCATCGGCGCCGGTGGCGGCTCCATCGCCGGGGTCGATCCCGGCGGCATGCTGCAGGTCGGGCCGGAGAGCGCCGGCTCGCGGCCGGGGCCGGTCTGCTACGGCCAGGGCAACACCCGTCCGACGCTGACCGACGCCAACGTGCTGCTCGGCCGCATCAATGCCGAGCGGCCGATCGGCGGCAAGCTGGCGCGGCTGGACGTCGACGCCGCCCGCACCGCCATCGCCACCCATGTGGCCGAGCCGCTCGGTCTCGACGTGATGGCGGCGGCGGAGGCGGTGGTGCGCATCGCCAACAGCAAGATGGCCGGCGCCATCCGCCTCGTCTCCATCGAGCGCGGTCATGACCCGGCCAAGTTCGCCGCCGTGCCCTTCGGCGGCGGCGGGGCGCTGCATGTCGGTGCGCTGATCAAGGAGGTTGGGCTGAAGGCGGCGCTGGTGCCGCGCTTCCCCGGCGTGACCTCCGCGCTCGGCTGCGTCATCGCCGACATCCGCCACGATCAGGTGCAGACGGTCAACCTGCCGCTGGCCGGTATCGACGCCGGATCGCTCGACCGCCGCATGGTGGAGGAAGCCGCCGCCGCCCGTGCGGTGGTGGAATCCGCTGGCCTCAGCGTCGAGCGCATCGACCTCGTCTTCGAACTCGATATGCACTACATCGGCCAGACCCACACGGTCGCCGTGCCGCTGCCGGTGTCGGTCGAGAACGGCACGACGGGCATTGACGAGGCGATGATCCGCGCCGCCTTCGAGCGGGCCTATCAGGCGTCCTTCAGCCGGCTGCTGCCGGGCGTCGGTGCCAAGATCGTCAACCTGCGCACCGCCGCCATCGGCCGCCGTCCGCATTTCGACCTCTCCGCCCTCGCTCCGGCGGCCGGGACGACGGTGGAGGGCGCCCATGCCGGCTCGCGGCCGGTGTGGTTCGACGGGGCTTGGCACGAGACTGCCGTCTACAACCGCCTCGACCTGCCGGTCGGCGCCGTGATCCAGGGGCCGGCGATCCTGGAGCAGCCGGACGCCACCACCGTCATCGACCCCGACCTCAGCGCCCGCGTCGACGGCTTCGGCAACGTCATCGTGGAAAGGAGCGCCCGATGAGCGGCACCGCCATTCCTGTCGAGCGCACCGCCCTGCTGGTCTGCGACCTGCAGAACGACTTCATCCACCCGGATGGCGCCTATGGTCGAGCCGGGCAGACGGCGCCGGAAATTCTGGCGCTGCCGGATCGGGTGAAGCCGCTGGCCGATCTGCTGCGCTCTCGCGGCGGCTGGGTCATCTCCACCAACTTCACCCTGGTGCCCGGCCGCGGCGGCGAGCCGATGATCTCGCCCCACCTGAAGACGCTGCGCCCCTTCCTGGCCAAGGGCGATTTCCAGCCCGGCAGTTGGGGGCACCGCACCGTGGACGCGCTCCAGCCCGTCGATGTGGAGGTGGAGAAGGTCGCCTATTCCGCCTTCTACATGTCGCGGCTGGAATGGGTGCTGCGGAAATGCGGAGTGGAGCGGCTGCTGGTCTGCGGCATCGTCACCAATGGCGGCGTCGCCTCCACCGTGCGCGATGCCCATGTCCGCGAGTTCGACACCACCCTGCTGGAGGACGGCTGCGCCGCCTTCAGCCGCGAGGTGCATGAGGTCTCCGTCGCCGCGCTGCGCCCGGTCTGCCGGGTGGCGACGGTCGCCGAGATGCTGGAGGAGGTGGCGACCTCATGAGCCGCATCCTGTCTGCCGATGGCGTCGAGTTCGAGTTCACCGTTCCCGTCGTCGTGATCGGCGGCGGGGCGGCCGGCATGGTCGCGGCCCTGGCGGCCCATGAACAGGGCGCCGGCGTGCTGGTGCTGGAGCGCGACGCGCTGCCCCAGGGCTCCACCGCCCTGTCGGCGGGGCTGATCCCGGCGCCGGGCACCCGCTGGCAGCACGCTGCTGGAATCGAGGACAGTCCGGAGCGCTTCGCCACCGACATCATCGCCAAGGCGAAGGGCGAACCCGATCCGGCCGAGGTCGCGCGTGTGGCGCAGGCGGTGGGGCCGGCTCTGGAATGGCTGGCTGACCGCTACGGGCTGCCCTTCTCGGTGGTGGACAATTTCAGCTATCCGGGACACAGCGCCCGGCGCATGCACGGACTGCCCAGCCGGTCGGGGGCGGAACTGATCGACCGTCTGCGCGGCGCCGTCGAGGCCGCCGGCATCGACGTGCTGTGCGAAGCGCATGTCACGGCGCTGTATGCGGATGGCGCCCGAGTTCGCGGTGTCGAGATCACCCGGCCCGACGGCAGTGTCGAGCGGGTCGGCTGCGGCGCGCTGGTCCTCGCCTGCAACGGCTATGGCGGCAACAAGGCGTTGGTGGAGCGGCACGTGCCGGAACTGGCCGACGCGCTCTATTTCGGGCATCCCGGCAACCAGGGCGACGCGCTGCTGTGGGGGGAGGCTCTGGGTGCCGCCACCCGGCATCTGTCGGGGCACCAGGGGCACGGTTCCGTCGCCCATCCCGCCGGCATCCTCGTCACCTGGGCGACGATCACAGAGGGCGGCGTGCAGGTGAATGCGGAGGGCCGGCGCTTCTCCAACGAGGCGCAGGGCTATTCGGAACAGGCCGCCATCGTGCTGCGCCAGCCCGACGGCATCGCCTGGACCGTCTTCGACGAGCGCATCGCCGCCATCGCCCGCCAGTTCGAGGATTTCCGGCAGGCCGAGGCGATGGGCGCGGTGCTCAGCGCCAATACCTCCGCCGAGCTTGCCCGGCAGATGAAGATCGACGCCGACACTCTGGCCGCCACGCTCGCCGAAATCGACCGGTTGAAGGCGAAGGGCGGAACCGACGACTTCGGCCGCAGTTTCGCCGGCTCTGCCCCGCTGGTTCCGCCCTACCGCGCCGTCCGTGTCACCGGTGCGCTGTTCCACACCCAGGGCGGTCTGGTCGTCGATGACGATGCCCGCGTTCTGGATAACGATGGCGCGCCGCTGCCCAACCTCTATGCCGCCGGTGGGGCCGCCTGCGGCGTGTCGGGATCCAAGGCGTCCGGCTATCTGTCCGGCAACGGCCTGCTGACCGCGGTGGCGCTTGGGCGCATCGCCGGGACGGCCGCAGCCGGTGCGGTCAAGGAGGAAACCCAATGACGCAACAGCCACGCAGCCTGTTCGAAAAGGTTTGGGATGCCCATGTCGTGGCGACCCGGCCCGACGGTCAGGCGCTGCTCGCCATCGACCGTCATTTCCTGCACGAGGGCTCCTTCCACGCCTTCGGCATGATCGACCATGCCGGACGCAAGGTGCGGCGGCCGGAGCTGACCTTCGCCGTCGCCGACCATTACGTGCCCTCGCACAGCCGGGCCAAGCCCATTGCCGATCCCGAGATCGCCAACATGGTGACGATGCTGGAGGCGAATGCCGGCCGTCACGGCCTGCGCCATTTCGGGCTGCACGACCCGGCCCAGGGCATCGTCCATGTGATGGCGCCGGAACAGGGGCTGACGCTGCCCGGCCTGACCATCGTCTGCGGCGACAGCCACACCTCCACCCACGGCGCCTTCGGGGCATTGGCCTTCGGCATCGGCGCGACCGAGGTTTCGCATGTGCTGGCGACCCAGACCCTGTGGCAGCGCCGGCCCAAGACCATGCGCATCACCGTGGACGGGGTGCTGGGGCCACATGTGACGGCCAAGGACCTGATCCTGGCGGTGATCGCCGCCATCGGCGCCGACGGGGCCGCCGGCCATGTCATCGAATATGCCGGCAGCGCCATCCGCGCTCTGTCGATGGAAGGCCGCCTGACCGTCTGCAACATGTCGATCGAGGCCGGCGCCCGCGCCGGCATGATCGCCCCCGACGACACCACCTTCTCCTGGATCGAAGGGCGGCACTTTGCCCCCAAGGGCGATCTCTTCGACCGCGCGGTGGAGCATTGGCGGACCCTGCCCAGCGATGACGGCGCCGCCTTCGACCGCGAGATGACGCTGGACGCCGCCGCCATCGCACCGGCCGTCACCTGGGGCACCAGCCCGGAGACCGCGGTTCCGGTGACTGCGGCGGTGCCCGATCCCGGTGCCGAGGCCGATCCGGTGCGGGCCGGCCAGATGCGCAAGATGCTGGACTACATGGGCCTCGCCCCCGGCATGGCGCTGGAGGATGTGGCCATCGACCGCGTCTTCATCGGCTCCTGCACCAATGCCCGGCTGGAGGATCTGCGCGCCGCCGCCGCCGTGCTGCGCGGCCGGCGCGCGGTGGTGCCGGGGCTGGTGGTTCCGGGCTCGGTCCCGGTGCGCCGGCAGGCGGAGGCGGAGGGGCTGGACCGCGTGTTCATCGACGCCGGTCTGGAATGGGGGGAGCCCGGCTGCTCCATGTGCGTGGGCATCAACGGCGACCTGGTTCCGGCGGGGGAGCGCTGTGCCTCCACCACCAACCGCAACTTCCCCGGCCGTCAGGGGCCGAACGCCCGCACGCATCTGATGAGCCCGGCGATGGCCGCCGCCGCCGCCGCGACCGGAAGGCTTACCGATGTCCGCAAGCTGGGAGCCTCATGAATGGACCCCTTCGTCACCCTGACCGCGCCGGCGGTCCCGCTCGACATCGCCAACATCGACACCGACCAGCTTCTGCCCGCGCGCTTCCTGAAGAAACCGCGCAGCGCCGGCTACGGCAACTTCCTGTTCCATGACGAGCGCAAGCCCGGTTTCCCGCTGGACAATCCCGCTTATGCCGGGGCTCGCGTTCTGGTGAGCGACCGCAACTTCGGCTGCGGCTCGTCGCGGGAAGGGGCGGTCTATGCGCTGGTGGATGGCGGTTTCCGCTGCGTCGTCGCCCCCAGCTTCGGCGACATCTTCGCCGCCAACGCCGCCAAGAACGGCCTGCTGACCGTCACCCTGCCGGAGGATGCGGTGGCCGCCCTGCGCCGCCAGCTGCAGGAAAATCCCGGCGCCTCGGTCACCGTCGATCTGCCGGCCCAGACCCTGACCGGCCCCGACGGACGGCCGCTGCCCTTCGCCATCGACGCCTTCAAGAAGGAGTGCCTGATCGAAGGGCTCGACGACGTCGCGCTGACCCTGCGCCACCAGGACGCCATCGACCTCTTCGACCAACGCGACGCCGAGCGGCGCCCCTGGGTGGTGCCTGGGGTGGTGCCGGGCGTGGTCTGAGCGGCGGCGCCTTACCCCTCGCCGCTCCGCTCCTCGTCGGAAACGCCGGAAACCGACTGGTCGGGTTCGATGCCCAGCACCTCCGCGGCGATGCGGGCGACATTGCCGTTGACGGGGGGCGGGGCGATGTTCACGCCCTCCTTCAGGGCATTGGTGACGATCTCCAGCACCTTGAGGCGGGCGAACCATTTGGAGTTCGCCTCCACCGCATGCCAGGGCGCCTGCGGGGTGGAGGTGTGGTCGAACATCGCTTCCGCCGCCTTGACGTAATCGTCCCATCTGGCGCGGTTGCGCAGGTCCTCCTCCGTCAGCTTCCAGCGCTTGTAGGGGTTCTTCATCCGCTCGCGGAAGCGCTCCAGCTGCTCTTCCGGGGTGATGTGCAGGAACAGCTTGATGATGCGCACGCCGTCGTCGGTCAGCAGCCGTTCGAACTCGTTGATCTCGTCATAGGCGCGCTTCCACTGGTCCTTGGTAGCGAATTTCTCCACCCGCTCCACCATGACGCGGCCATACCACGACCGGTCGAAGATGGCGAAGGTGCCCGCCGCCGGCAGCTTGGTCCAGAAGCGGTACAGGTAATGCTTTCCCTGTTCCTCCGCCGTGGGGGCGGAGATCGGCCAGACATGGAAACCGCGGGGGTCGAGCGGTTCGGTCATGCGACGAATGGCCCCGCCCTTGCCGGCGGCATCCCAGCCTTCGAACACCACGATGGCACGGCGTTTCTCGTGCCAATAGGTCTGCTGGATGTGCAGCAGTTCCTTCTGCAGCTTGCCGAGTCGGCGGTCGTACTCCTCCGCCGTTTCGATCCGTACCTTTTTCTGGTCCAGTTTACCGAGGCGGATTTTCGAGACCTTGCCGGGCTTCTCGGCCATTAGGTGCATCCTGTGCTGGTGATATCCGTTGCGGGTTGCCATATGCGGCAGGCGGAACCTTCACCGCCCCAACCGGTTACCGGCGGGAGCACGGTGTCGGCCGCAGCGTGGGCATCGGTGCGTTCCGGAAGGGAACGGCAACGATGTCGCTTCGTCGATCCCACAACGGGGACCGGCGGCTGTCAACGGAGAAGCAGGCCCAAGGAAGGGGGTTCCATGAGCATCGTCGGACCACGCATCTACAACCTGTTTCCGACTCTGGTCGGTCCGGTCCGCGATTGGGCCGGGCACCTGCCGCGGATCCAGGGGATGGGATTCGACTGGATCTTCCTGAACCCGATCCATCAGCCGGGGTTCTCCGGCAGCCTCTATGCGGTGAAGGATCCCTATCGGCTGCATGATGCCCTGCGGGGCGGCTCGCATGAAAGCGACGACGAGTTGCTGCGCCGTTTCACGGCCGATGCCGGGGCGCACGGCCAGTCGGTGATGATGGATTTCGTCATCAACCACACCTCCCGCGATGCCCTGCTGGTCGACCGCCATCCCGACTGGTACAAGCGCGGCCCCGACGGTGACCTGCACCGTCCGGGCGCCGTCGATCCCAACAACACCGCCCATGTCACGGTGTGGGGCGATCTCGCCTCGCTGGATTATGACCGGGCGGAGTCTCGCGCCGGGCTGATCGGCTACTGGTCCGACTATCTGCGCCACTATATCGGGCTGGGCGTGAAGGGCTTCCGCTGCGACGCCGCCTATCAGGTGCCGGCGGAGGTGTGGAAGAGCCTGATCGACGCCGCCCACGCCGTGAACCCGGAGGTGAAGTTCTTCGCCGAGACGCTGGGCTGCACGGTGGAGCAGGTGCGCGAGCTGTGCGGCGCCGGCTTCGACTTCCTGTTCAACAGCGCCAAATGGTGGGACTTCAAGGCCGATTGGCTGCTGGACCAGTATGACGAGTTCCGCTGGATCGCGCCGTCCATCGCCTTTCCGGAAAGCCACGACACCGACCGGCTAGCGGCGGAGGTCGGCAGCCAGGACGGGGTGCGGCTCGCCGCCCAGTTGAAGATGCATTATCTGTTCGCCGCCAGCTTCTCCACCGGCGTGCTGATGCCGGTGGGCTATGAATACGGCTTCACCCGCAAGCTCGACGTGGTGCGGACCAGCCCCGCCGACTGGGAGCAGCCGAAGCTGGACCTCACCGGCTTCATCGGCGCGGTGAATGCCATGAAGGCCTCCACCCCGGCGTTGAATGTCGAGGGGCCGCAGCGCCGGGTGACCGCGCCACACAGCCCGGTGCTGGGGCTGATCCGGCAGGTGGACGGCGCCGCGCTCGACCAGCCCGACGGCTGCGCCATCCTGGTGCTGAACCCGGACGAGAACCGGCCGCACATGCTGGATGTCGGCCCGGTGCTGGCGGCCACCGGCGGCACCTACGAGGCGTTCGAGGACGTGACGCCGGAGGCCGATCCGCTGCCGATGGAACCGGGCGCGCCGATGATGCTGCGTCCGATGGAACTGCGCGTCTTCCGCGCCCGCGCCGCCCGCAGCCATCCGGTCGAACTCCACGACGTGGAGGAGCGGGAGTGGATGGATTCCATCGCTGCCGGCCGCATGACCATCGAGAATGTCTATCCGGAGCTGGACGGCGGCCGCTTTGCCATCAAGCGCGCGGTCGGCGATGTGATGGAGGTGTGGGCCGACATCTACACCGACGGCACCTTCGTGCTCGCCGCCTCCGTCATGTACAAGGCGGACGGCGACGACGAGTGGAGCGAGGCGCCGATGCGCCTGCACGAGAACGACCGCTGGGTCGGCCATGTGCCGCTGACCCGCAACGCCCGCTACACCTACAGCATCGAGGCGTGGCGCGACGTTTGGGAAAGCTGGCGCGCCGACTTCAAGAAGAAGGTCGATGCCGGGATGGTCGTCGACCTGGAACTGGTGGAGGGCCGCCGCTTCGTCGAGCAGGCGCTGGACCTGAACCATGGTGACGGCCGCGCCGCGCTGGAGGCGGTGATCGAGCGGATGCAGTCGCTGGCCGGCCGCGAGGCCATCGACTACGCCCTGTCGGACGAGCCGCGCCGCGTCATGAAGCAGTATGGCGAGCGGCAGTACAAGTCGCGCTATGTGCGCGAGTTGGAGGTCTATGTCGACCGCACCGCCGGCGCCTATTCGGCGTGGTTCGAGATCTTCCCGCGTTCCGCATCGCCCGATCCGTCGCGCCCCGGCAACTTCGACGACGTGGTCAATTTGTTGCCCATGGTGCGCGACATGGGCTTCGACGTGCTGTATTTTCCGCCGATCCACCCGATCGGCCGTGCCTTCCGCAAGGGCAAGAACAACACGCTGAATCCCGGCCCCGACGATCCCGGCGTGCCCTATGCCATCGGCGCGGAGGAGGGCGGGCACGACGCCATCGACCCGATGATCGGCGACTTCGACAGCTTCCGCCGGCTGGTGCGCGAGGCGAAGCGCCATGGCATCGAGATCGCGCTGGATTTCGCCGTGCAGTGCTCCCCCGACCATCCCTGGGTGAAGGAGCATCCGCACTGGTTCTACTGGCGCCCCGACGGCACCATCCGCTATGCCGAGAATCCGCCGAAGAAGTACCAGGACATCGTCAACGTCAGCTTCTACCGCCAGTCCTATCCGGATTTGTGGTATGCGCTGCGCGACGTGGTGCTGATGTGGTGCAAGGAGGGTGTTCGCATCTTCCGCGTCGACAATCCGCACACCAAGCCCTTCCCCTTCTGGGAATGGATGATCCGCGAGGTGCAGGACCGCTACCCCGACGCCCTGTTCCTGGCCGAGGCCTTCACCCGGCCGAAGCTGATGAAGCGGCTGGCGAAGGTCGGCTTCACCCAGTCCTACAGCTACTTCACCTGGCGCACCACCAAGCCGGAGCTGACCGAGTATCTGACGGAGCTGACGCAGGGTGAATCGCGGGAGTACATGCGGCCGAACTTCTTCGCCAACACGCCCGACATCCTGCCGCCGATCCTGACCCATGGCGGCCGGCCGGCGCATATGATGCGGGCGGTGCTGGCGGCGACGCTGGCCGGCGTCTACGGCCTTTACGGCCCTTATCTGCTGTGCGAGGCGGAAGCCTATCCCGGTAAGGAGGAATACAACCACTCGGAGAAGTACGAAGTCCGGCACTGGGATTGGAACCAGCCCGGCAACATCCGCGACTACGTCACCGCCATCAACCGCATCCGTGCTGAGAATCCGGCGCTGCAGCAGTTCACCAACCTGCGTTTCTACAATGCCTTCGACGACAACATCCTGCTCTACGGCAAGATGACGGCGGCCAAGGACAATGTGATCCTGATCGCGGTAAACCTCGATCCCCACAACGGCCATGGCGGAACCATCGAGATTCCGCTGTGGGAACTGGGTCTGCCCGACGGCGCCCATGTCCAGGTGGAGGACCTGTTCAGCGGCCACCGTTTCACCTGGATCGGCAAGTTCCAGCATGTCTGGCTGGACCCCCACCGCAATCCCGCGGCGATCTGGCGGATCGTACCGCCGGGGGTGTGAGGAAGCTCCTGGCGCGGGTGCCCCCTCCCTAACCCTCCCCCGCGTTCCGCGGGAGAGGGGACTGCCGCCGCTTCGCAACCAAGTCGCGCAGGAAATACCCCGACAAGCATCAAACCCCCTCTCCCGCGAAGCTCTCGCACAAAGCTTCGCTTTGTGCTGACGCGACAGGCGGACCGTAGGTCCGCTGAGAGCGGGGGAGGGATGGGGAGGGGGCAATCGCTGCCAAACTCCAGACAAAAAAAGCGGCCCCGCAAGGCCGCTTTTTCTCAATCTCGTCTGTCCGCCGACTTCACCGCCGCCGGATCATCGTCACGCCACCGACGGTCTTGTCGAGGAAGGCGATCATCGCTTCCGGCTTGTGGCCGACGGAAGAGGAGGCGAAGGCCATCCACCAGCGCGCCATCGGGGTGGTCCAGCCGTAGCGGTCGGCGATGACCTGGACATCCATGGTAGAGGACATGGTCGACTGGGCGGTCGTCGGCGCACGGGAAGCGCCGGACGGGGTAACCTGGGATTCGACGCTGTGCATGGTTCCTCCCAACGGGGACGTTCGGTGTCCGCTTATGCGGTACCTTAAGCCTCAACCGCTGAAAGTGGCAGAGTTGCTTTGGTCCTAAGGGGTACTATACCTTTGGCTGCAAAGGTCCCATGCCCCCGACTGCGCCTTTCAGGTAGGCGGAAGCGGCAATCCGCTGGCCCAGGCCACCAGCGCCACCAAGGCCGCGCGGTTGGCCGGCCGGAACAGCAGCGCCAGCCGCACCCACAGCGGCGAAACCTTGAATTCGGCAGCCATCGCCTCGACCTCCGCCGGGGACAGCCGCAGGTCGGGAGCGGGGTCTTCATTCATGGTGTATCCTCCGCAAATGCCATGGATCAGGACGGATTATGAACAATCCGCGTCGCCGACAATTGCGCGGGCCCGCGTGACAATTTGTAGCAGTCCTTTACTTGGCCGCCAGCAACGCCCTTGGCGCCCGGTCGGCGCCGCTCGCCAGCGGCACCTTGGGGTTCTCGATCCAGGCGATGACGTCGTTGACGACCAGCTTGCCCTTCAGGTCGCGCAGCAGCATGTGGTAGCCGTCGGGATAGACGGCGACGACATGACGCCCGCCCGCCTCGAAATCCTTCAGCGCGCGTTCCACCGGCCGCGGCGGCAGCACTTCCTCATGGGCGCCGTAGAGCACCAGCGAAGGCGTCTGCAGGCGCTGGCAGGCGTCGAGCGCGCTGCCCATCAGATCGGTCAGCCCCTCCAGCGCATCGACGCGCGAGCCCTTGATGACCATCGGGTCGCGGCCCAGCGCCCGCAGCATCTCGATGTTGTCGGACGGATGGATGCCGAGGTCCTGCGGCGGATGCACCACCATGCCCGGCACGAGGTTGTAGGTGATCCATAGGGCGGCGCGCGGGAAGAAGCCCATCGCCTGCCGGCCCCAGACGGCGGGGGCGACCAGGATGGTGCCGTCGACCTTGGGCGGGTTGGGGCCGGTCATCGCGGTCAGCACCACCGCCCCGCCCATGCTTTCGCCCATCAGATAGACCGGGACGCCGGGATGGCGCCTGTGCACCATCTCCACCGCGGTGCGGGCATCGCTGACCAGGGTGGGGGTGCCGGCCCAGACGCCGCGCTCGCGGGTGGCACCGAAGCCGCGCTGGTCATAGGCGTAGGTGGCGATGCCGGCAGTGGCGAAGTCGCGGCCGGCACCGTCGAAGGCATTGGAATAGTCGTTGTAGCCGTGCAGGGCCACCACCACGGCCCGCACCTTGCCGTCTGCCGGAAGCCAGGAGCGCATCGGCAGCTCGAAGCCATCGGCGGCGATCAGCACGCGGTCGTTCAGCTGCGGCTGGACGACGGCCGTTCCCATCGGTTGGAAATCCGCGGCACAGCCGCCAAGCAGAAGCCCCAACCCCAGAACAGCCGCCAAGCCGACAGCCGCCGATCCGCTATGCCGCATGGATTACCCCTGTGTCGCTGTGCGCACCACCCGTCAGTTGGAGGAATATATCCTCGAGATCCGACTCCTCGGTCGTGACATCGACGATCCCGATCCCGGAAGCGGCCAATGCCGACAGGATGGCGCCGGCGCGCTGACGGCTCGGCTGGTAGCGGACGACCATCCGCCGCGGTTCCGGCAACTCCACCGTGTATCCCTCCAGCGACGGCGGCGGGGCGGTCAGGTCGCGCTCCAGCGTCAGGCACAGCGCCTTGTTGTCGACCCGGCGCAACAGGGTCGTCTTCGGCTCGCACGCCACCACCTGTCCGTGGTTGATGATGGCGATGGTGTCGCACAGCTCCTCCGCCTCCTGCAGGTAGTGGGTGGTCAGCAGGACGGTAGTGCCGGACTTGTTCAGCGTGCGCACATACTCCCAGAGCTGACGGCGCAGTTCCACGTCGACGCCGGCGGTCGGCTCGTCGAGTATCAGCACGGGCGGGGTGTGGACCATCGCCTTCGCCACCATCAGGCGGCGCTTCATGCCGCCCGACAGTGAACGGGCATGGGCATCGGCCTTGTCGGCCAGCCCGACGGCCGCCAGCAGTTCCTCCGTCCGGCGTTCCTTCTTCGGCACGCCGTAGAGGCCGGCCTGAAGCTCCAACATCTCGCGCGGGGTGAAGAAGGGGTCCATGTTCAGTTCCTGCGGCACCACGCCGATGGAGGCGCGGGCGCGGCGCGGATGTTCCGACACCTCGTGACCCCAGATGGTGGCGGTGCCGCCGGTCTTGTTCACCAGCCCGGCGAGGATGTTGATCATCGTCGACTTGCCGGCGCCGTTGGGGCCGAGCAGCCCGAACAGCGACCCGCGCGGAATGACGAGGTCGATGCCCTTCAGTGCATGCTTCGGCCCGGCCTTGCCGGTCGGCTGGTAGATCTTGGTCAGGCCGCGCAGCTCAACGGCGTTGGCCGGAAGCGAGACGGGCGTGGGGGTATCGGTGGGCGCGGCCATTGATCCTGAACCATGATGTTTGCGGTTGACGAAAAAGCCCGCGAGTCCGGTGGTTTCCCCCGTTGATCCGCGGCGCGCGATGGGTATCATCCGGCCCGCGCGCGCGGAACCCCGATCGGGGGCCCGGACAGCGGGCGTGTCCACGATGGCGTGAACCGGCGCGCCTGTCAAAACAGAGGATGACTGCCATGCAGCCGACCGAGACGATCCTTGTTGAAACCTCGACCGTCGGGTGCGACGGCGGCGGCGGCGCGCTGGGCCATCCGCTGGTCTATCTGACGCTGGATCGCGAAGGGCAGGTCGAATGCCCCTACTGCTCGCGCCTCTACAAGCTGAAGGAAGGCGCCAAGGTCGCCCACGGGCACTGACTGCGCGTTCGTCCTGCTGGCGGGCGGTTCAGACCCGGCCGGCCAGCAGGACCAGCACCGCCAGCGCCAGCAGCGCCGACACCCCCTGCCAGAAGGCCAGCGGGTTGCGGTCGATCAGCGGCCGGCGCCGCGTTCCCGCGCCATGCTTGCGCGGGTGGCGCAGGTCGTACAGGAACTCCGACAATTCCTGATAGCGCTTGGCCGGGTCCGGATGGACCGCCTTGCGCAGCACCCCGTCGAGCCAGGCGGGAATGTCCCGCTGGTCGCTGAGCGCCGTGCGGTAGACCAGTTTGCGCTGGCGCGCCCGCGTGGTGGCGGTCGCGGCGTCGGCGCCGTAGGGCAGGCGACCGGTCAGCATCTGATAGGCGATGACACCCAGCGCATAGAGGTCGGAGGCCGGCGTCCCGCCCTCGCCCAGCAGATATTCCGGGGCGGTGTATTGCAGGGTGCCGAGGATTTCGCCGAGGTCGGCGTCGGGCATGGTCTCCAGGATGCCGGGGACCAGGACCGATCCGAAATCGACGATCTTCACCGTCCCGGTCTGGTCGATCATCACGTTGTCGGGCCGCAGATCCTGGTGAAGCATCTCCAGCCGGTGGAAGGCCTGCAGCCCCTTGCCGATCTGCTCGACGATGGCGCGCACGGTGGGCAGGTCGGGGTCGGGGTGGTCGCGCATCCACTGGGTCAGGGTCTGCCCGTCCAGATACTCGGTGACGACAAAGAGGTGGCGGCGCGGTCGGTTCTGCGGCGGGGCCTTCAGCACATGCGGGCTGTTGATCCGTCGGGCGATCCACCCCTCCATCAGGAAGCGGCGCAGATGGGCGCGGTCGTCGCGTCGGTCGATCGCCGGCACCTTCAGCGCCACGGCGGGACCGCCTGCGCCATCCCGGGCTCCATCCTGGGCCAGATAGACATGGCTGCGGCTGCTGGCGTGCAGTTCGCGCAGGATGCGGTAGCCCTCGAACTCGGTCCCCGATTCCAGCAGGGGCGGCGGGGGCAGGTCGGACAGCCGCGATAACAGGTCGCCGGCATCAGCATCGGGGATGGCGTCGATTCGCACGATCTGGAGTGTCAGGTTGTCGGTGCTGCCCCGCCGCAGCGCCTCCTCCACCGCGAGTCGGGCCGCACGGTCGAGATCGTCGGCATGGTCAGCGATGGCGTTGATCAAAAAATCGGCATCGACATGCTCATAGACGCCATCGGTCGCCAGCAGGAAGACGTCGCCGGCTTCCACCGGCAGCTCCCGGCAATCGATCTCCACATGCGGCACCACGCCGATCGCCCGGCCGAGATAGCTGACCTCCGACGACACCACCACCCGGTGGTCGATGGTCAGCTGTTCCAGCGCCCGGCCGGCGATGCGGTAGATGCGGGAATCGCCGACATGGAACAGATGGGCGGTGGCCGATTTCAGCACCAGCGCGCTGAGCGTGCAGGCAAAGCCGCGGTCCTGGTCGTAGCGGTATTCGCTGCGCCGGTTCTGGGCGTGCAGCCAGCTGTTGGCCGCCGCCAGCACCCGCTGCGCCGAGGTCCGCACCGACCAGCTTTCCGGCGTGCAATAATAGTCGGTCAGGAAGCTCTTCACCGCGGTTTCGCTGGCGATGTGGCTGACCCGGCTGCTGCTGATGCCGTCGGCCAGCGCCACCGCGACCCCCTTCATGCCCAGCAGCGGCGGCGTCGGGATCAATGCCCCGTGGAAATCCTGGTTGGACTCCTTCCGCCCCTTGTCGGAGCACTGGCCGATGGAGATCCGCAGCTCCTTTACGATGTCGGCACTTGGCACGATGTTGGCCCCTGGCAAGAAAAACCCCGGCCCAAGGCGGACCGGGGTGGTGGCGGGATGACGGGCAGGGGCCTTATTCGGCAGGCTGCAGGCCGGCCTGATGCAGGCGGCGCTTCGGCGCCGTGCGGACATGGGTGGCGTAGAGCGTCAGCCCGGTGAAGGCCAGACCGCCGACCAGATTGCCCAGCACCGTCGGCAGCTCGTTCCAGATCATGTAGTCCATGATCGAGAAGTTGCCGCCCATCAGCATTGCCGACGGGAACAGGAACATGTTCACCACCGAATGCTCGAAGGTCATGCCGAAGAACAGCATGATCGGCATCCACATGGCGATCACCTTGCCGCTGACCGAGGTGGAGATCATCGCGCCGACGACGCCGGTGGAGACCATCCAGTTGCACAGCATGCCGCGCAGGAAGATGGTCAGCATGCCGGCCGCGCCATACTGCGCATAGCCCAGCGTCCGGTTCTCGCCGATGTGCGAGATGACGGTTCCGACCTTGTCCGGCGGGGTGGAGAAGCCATAGGTGAAGACCACCGCCATCATCACCGCGACCGTCAGCGCGCCCAGGAAGTTGCCGATGAACACCAGCCCCCAGTTGCGCAGCACGCCGCCGATGGTGACGCCCGGCCGCTTGTCGATCAGCGCCAACGGCGACAGCACGAACACGCCGGTCAGCAGGTCGAAGCCCAGCAGATACAGCATGCAGAAGCCGACCGGGAACAGGATGGCGCCGATGATCGGGAAGCCCGTCTGGACCGTGACCGTGACGGCGAAGACCGCCGCCAGCGCCAGGATCGCCCCGGCCATATAGGCGCGGATGACGGTGTCGCGGGTGGACATGAAAATCTTGGATTCGCCGGCATCCACCATTTTGGTGACGAACTCGGAGGGCACCAGATACGACATGAGGAGTCCCCTTGGAACAAGCGCAGAAGGAACGGTACGCAGCGTCCGGTAATGCCCGCGCGGCACCGGTCCGGTGCGGGGCGGAGGAGGGAAGACGCGCTGCGTGTGATTTGGGTGCGGGCCCCGGTCATTGGTCCCGCGCGGGTCAAACCGCCGTTGGCTTGAACGGGAAAAGCACTGCACGCGATGTGCCAACCGCACGGATGCCGGAAATCCGGCGGAATTCGCCCGTCGCCCTTCCCGTTGCGATGTGACGTGGAGCTGCAGTTGCTCAAAGACTGTGCTGCGATGAATAAAAAACAGCCATTGGTATAGAAAGGATTTTGAGACCCGGCAGGCTTGCCGTCGTCAACCGCGCCGAGGTTGGGCTGACGTCTTTCAGATCTTTAACCGTTCCAAAGAAGACTATCGTTCCGCATCAATGCTTTGGCCGAAAACAGGCGAGGCCGGCCCGCCTATGGGTCAGGTTCGGTTACCTTTTTGTTATAATTTCCCTTCATATTGTGAGACAGTATCGTCGATGTCGCTTGACGGGTCTCTCCGAACCGGCATCTACTTTGCCGCATTGCGGAAAAGTGGAAGTTCCACAATCGTTGTTTGAGTTGCAGGCTTATGTTTTTTCCAGGCGGTTCGGGATTGGCGTCGGATGAGGCGCGCACGATGAGTCACGAGACGGAAGAACAGTATCGCAGCATCTTCGAAAATGCTGTCGAGGGCATCTATCAGACGACTGTCGACGGCCGTTACCTGCGGGTCAATCCGGCACTTGCCGACATCTATGGCTATGCTTCGCCCGAAGACCTGATCGCCAACCTCACCGACATCGCCTGCCAGCTCTATGTCGATCCCGGCAAGCGCGAGGCCTTCGCCGACCTGATGGCCCGCCAGGACCGGGTCCACAGTTTCGAGGCGCGCGTCTTCCGCCGCGACGGATCCATCATCTGGATCGCGGAGAGCGCACGCTGCGTGCGCGATGCCGCCGGCCGCATCCGCTATTACGAAGGCACCGTCCAAGACATCACCGAACGCAAGCAGCATGAGGAGAAGATCCGGCTGCTCGCCACCGTGTTCGACAGCGTCGCCGACGGCATCCTGATCGTCGACCCGGAATTGACGGTCCAGGCAATCAACCCGGCCTACGAGATCATGACCGGCTTCCAGCGGGAGGAACTGCTGCGCCGGCCGCTGGTCCTCTTCGCCCCCGGCTCGCACGAGCGGGAGTTCATCGACGCCATCTGGACCACCGCGCGGCAGGCCGGGCGCTGGCAGGGGGAGGTCACCAGTTTCCGCCATTCCGGCGACGCCTTCGCCGCCGCCCTGTCGGTGACGTCGGTCCGCGCGCCGGGGGGCGTGCTGGAACATTATGTCCTGACCATCGCCGACATCAGCCAGCGCAAGTCGCAGGAACACCAGATCCGCTATCAGGCCAGCTTCGACCGGCTGACCGACCTGCCCAACCGCTGGCTGGTCTGCGAAAGGCTGGAGGAAGCCATCGTTCGCGCCCAGCGCGGCAAGAGCAAGGTCGCCGTCGCCTTCCTCGACCTCAACCGCTTCAAGCAGGTGAACGACACGCTGGGCCACCATGCCGGCGACGAACTGCTGAAGCTGGTGGCGCGGCGCCTGCGCAACTGCACGCGCATGACCGACACGGTCGGCCGGCTGGGTGGGGACGAGTTCCTGATCGTCGCCCCCGACGCCGCCGACCGTTCGGCCGGCGCCCGGCTGGTGGAGAAGGTGCTCTATTCGATGGCGGAGCCCTTCAGCGTCCATAATCAGGAGCTGTTCTGCGGTGCCTCCATCGGCATCGCCTTCTACCCCGACGACGGCGAGACGGCGGACCAGCTTCTGCGCAACGCCGATCTGGCGATGTACCATGCCAAGCGCAACCCGGAGCACAAATACGTTTTCTACGACAACGGGATGCGTGAACGGTCGGGCTTTACGCTGGGGCTGGAGAGCGATCTGCGCCGCGCCAGCGGCGGCGACGAGTTCGAACTGCATTTCCAGCCGAAGATCGACCTTGCCGGCAACCGCACCATCGGGGCGGAGGCGCTGATCCGCTGGCGCCACCCGGTGCGCGGCATGGTCAGCCCGGCGGAGTTCATTCCGCTGGCCGAGGAAACCGGTTTGATCTGGGAAATCGGCGCCTGGACGCTGATCGAATCCTGCCGCCGGCTGGCGGGTTGGATCGAGCGCGGTCTGCCGATCCCGTCGGTGTCGGTGAACCTGTCGCCGCGCCAGTTCCAGGACGCTCGCCTCGTCGGCTTCGTCCGCAGCGTGGTCGAAGCCGCCGGAATTCCGGCCGACCGGTTGGAACTGGAGCTGACCGAAGGCGCCATGATCGGCGACATCGAGAAGGCGGTGACGATCCTCAACGGGCTGAAGGACATCGGCGTCCGCCTGTCCATCGACGATTTCGGCACCGGTTATTCCTCGCTGGCCTATCTGAAGCGCTTCCCCATCGACACGCTGAAGATCGACCGCAGCTTCGTCCGCGACATCGTCAAGTCGACCACCGATCCGGCCATTGTCGGCACCATCGTCAATCTGGCCGAAAGCCTGGGCTTCGACACCATCGCCGAGGGGGTGGAGACGCAGGAACAGGCCGATATGCTTCGCCTCCAGCGCTGCACCCGCATCCAGGGCTACCTCATCAGCCGGCCGCTGCCGGTCGACCAGTTCGAGACCTTCCTCAGCAACAGCGTGGTGGCGGCCTGAGGCCAGTCAGCAACGGGCGCCGCAATGCCGGCGCCCGCATGCTTTCTGCCAGGCTTACGGTGCCGTCCGTTCCAGGAAATATTCCATCTCCTGGATGATGCCGCTCTGCGCGGCCCAGAGGGCGGCCTGGGTGCGGTTGCGGACGTTGATGGTCTGCATGATGTGACGGACATGCAGCTTCACCAGATCCTCCGTCATCCCCATCTCGCGCGCGATCTCCTTGTTGCTGCATCCGTCCATGATCAGCTTCAGGATGCGGGCGTGCCGCGGGTAGAGGCCGGGATAGCCCAGCAGTTCGCTTTCGTGCTGGGCCATCGCCCCGTCCTCTCCGCCCCGGCGGAGCGCGGTGGGGGAGAAATAATCGAAGCACTCTTCCGGCACCACCGGCTCGCCGGCATGGATGAGGCGCAGGGCCAGCACGAAGGCGGTCGGGGCCATCCGGTTCAGCAGATAGCCGCGCACGCCAAAGCGCAGGGCCATCCGCATATGGTGGGCGGAGAATTCGTCGGCGATCATCGCCAGCTTGGCCTGCTCGCCGTACCAGCTGCGGAAGTTCCAGGCGTCGGTCTTCAGGGAGGCGAGGTCGAACAGAACGATGTCCGCCGTCCGTTGGGAACTGCCGTTGCCGGCCGGCGGTTCCAGCGTGACCACGGCGCCGCCCGCCGACATGCCGTCGGAGTAGCGGTCGGGGCCGCCGTTGGTCCGGCCATTCCACATCGTCTTGGGTGAAAGCCCGGTTGCGAGGCGGCTTTGCGGATCAATGACCTCGAAACAGTCGTCCAGGATGTTCAGGATGGATTCGCGCAGCAATCGGCTTTGGTTGTGAACAATCACACGAATGCGATCGGACATGTCCGTCTCCCCCAAGAAATAGACGAATTGGCGGACGGTATCGCGCGGCCGGAAGGCAAGGATTCCCCCCTGGACGCTTTGCTTCGACGTCGAGGGCACCGGTGCATGGCAATTCGGGTCTGCCGGATTCTCGTGCCCGGCGTACACCCCCCGGCCCCCCGTTCGAGCCGTTGCCACCTTAGTCTCCGGTACCTCCGCGCCTGGCCGCGCAATGCCGCATATCCGATGGACGGTGCACGTTGTATCGGTCTTCTCGTGCTCGCCCGATCGAATTTAGATCAAACTATGATCCGGCACTCACGGCATTGTCTGCTGCACTTCTGGAATGGTTCCAGGCTCAGTGGGGTGTGCACTCATACTGTCCGGGCAGAGTCCTTCGTCAGAAGGCCGGCAGTAATAAGTCATTATCGCGCACGAATATGGAAGTGATTACCCGTTGAAGCGAGGTCAGCCTCTCGCGGGTTGCGCCGAGTGGGGAAGGTCGCAAGCAAAGGAAGCCAAACGATATTGCCGTCCAAAGAGGAAAAAGTTCTTTGTAAGACAACTTATATTAGATGGCTCGTCTTGGGTCCGGTCTGCACTGGACCAGTTCACTGACGATAATATAGACTCTTAAACAGAGTTTGTCAGGACAATTTTCGCTGAACACGGATACGAAAGCGGAGCCCCGCCGGGACGGGACTCCGCTTTCGTTTCGACAGGCTGCCTGCCGGCTTCCGCCTTACGCCGCCACGTCGTGGGTAATGGCGAAGACGCCGGTGTCCCAGCGGGCGATGGTGGTGTCGAAGCCGCCGACGCCATTCACCACGTCGAAGCCCTGCGTGGTGTTGTGGATCAGGTCCTGGACCGTGTAGTGGCCGTTGGCGAGCTGAAGCTCCACATGGGTGTCAACCGCCTTGCGTGCCGCGGTGTCGTTGAAGTCGACCCGGTCGGAGGCGACGACGATCAGCCGGTCCTTCTGGTCGTAGAAGCCGTAGCCGGTGATCTGGGCGTCCGGATCCTTGTCGGTGAAGGTCAGCGGGTAATGGTAGTTCAGCGCCTCGTCGCCGATCAGGACCGGCGCCTTGGCCTTCAGGGCGGCGATCTCGGCATCGCTGAACAGGTTGTGGCCGTCGTAGGTCGCCTGCGGAATGATCCAGGCGCTGGGCGTGCTGGCCTTGGTCATCGACGGCAGGGCCGCGTCGCTGACGTAATAGCCGAAGGTCGCGCCGGCATCATGCAGCTTGGTGATCGGCTCCAGCAACTCGCCGAGATAGGCGTTGCCGATGGCGTTGCCGTCGGGCTCCAGCGCGTTCATCGCCTTTTCGGCATTGGCGCTGTAATAGAGCGCCGGGCCGAAGGGACGGGTCGGCACGATGTCGCGCAGCATGTCCAGCCACGGCTGCTTCACCTCGCCCCAGTCGTGATAGCTGCGCGACCACTGCTCCGCCGCGCGGCGGACGCCGCCCTGGTCGTCGGCGATCATCGTCCAGCCGCTCTGCAGCCAGGTCTGTTCCAGGCGGCCCCAGCCCAGCTCCTCGCGCACCGTGCCGGTCACGCCGGTGTAGAGGCTGTTCACCGCACCCCAGTAATCATCCTCCGACGAGGACATCATGTGGCCGAAATGGGCGTCCGGCGCGCGGGCGGCATGGATGCCCAGCATCGCCTGCTCGTAGGAGGCCGGCGCCTGCTTGTGCTGCATCTCGAAGCGTTCGAGGGTCTGCACGTTGAACAGGATGTCCTTCTCGTTCATCGTGTCGGCGATCACGCGGGCATCGACGCCGGCGAATTCGCGCATCGCCGCCGGGGTAAAGGACACCTGGGTGGTCAGCCATGCGGCGTGGCCGGTGTTCTTGACGATGGCCTCGTCCAGTGCCTTCCAGCCATAGGCCCAGCCGTCGACGAAGTAATCCAGCCACTGCGTCGGATGGTTGTCGATGATGTCGGCCGCCTGCTGCGCCAGCGTGCTTCCCGCCACCTTGATGCCGGTCTTGGTGCTGAACTCCGCGATCATGCGGCTGTTGAAGAAGTCCATAACGCCGGAATGCGGGCTGCCGTCGAAGAAGTCGGCCAGCTCATAGCCGCGGGTGCCGGTCAGGGCCGACAGGCGGCCCAGCTTGTCGGCCATCCAGTCGGCGTAATGGGCGGTGCCGCCGGTCCAGCCGGCCGGCGCGTCCTTGGCGTCCAGCGGCATCAGCGGGCTGATATAGCCCCAGCCACTGGGATTGCTGCTGTCGGCGTTCAGGACGTAGCCCTCGGCGTCGCGGCCCAGATACTGCTGATGCGCCTTGACCCAGGACACCCAGGCCTTGTGGCCACCCAGGCTGGCGAACTCACCGCCGTTCTGCGACTCAGTGAAGGTATCTTCCCACAGCTGCAGGCCGATCAGCGGCATCACCCCGTCGGACAGATGACTGGCGGCGACGTCGCGGGTTTCCTTCAGGTGGGCGGCGTTGGAGTAATCGGGCACCGATTCCCAGAACAGGTGCTGCGGCGCCAGCCCGCGGTCGGCGCCCCAGGAGATGGTCGACACATCGGACATCAGCGGCGGCCGGTCGCTGCTGACCCCGGCGCTGGCGCTGTGGTCGTTCTTCGGCAGCGTGGTGGTGGGCGTCGTCGGAGCCGGCGTGGTGGGAGCGGGCGCCGTCGGGGTCGGGGCAGTCGGAGTTGGGGAAGTCGGGGCGGGTGCCGTGGGCGTGGTGGTCGTCGTACCGCCGAGCATGTCCTTGGTGACGGGAACGCTCAGCGTGCCGTTCCACCAAAGGCCCTGCTGGCCGGAGATGACGTCCTTGCCGTCCAGTGCGCCGCGGTCATAGGTGACGCCGGCGGCGTTGGAGGCGACGCTGTGCCCGTTCACCACGACCGAGCCGACATAAAGGCTGCGGTCCTGGCCGTTGACGACGGCGTCGTTGTCGTACTGGACCTGGACCTTGTGCGCCTGGGTCGGGTCGAGATCGACCGTGAATTTGTAGGCGGTCTGGCTGGTGGCGGCCACCTTGGCGTCGCCCACCGCCTTGCCGTCGACCAGAAGCTTGAAGTGCGGCGGCACGCCGCCGGCGCTCTTGCCCCAGGCGTTGACGACGACGCTGTAGGATTTCGTCGCCGCCGGCGCCGCAGCCGCCGGATCGGCAATATCGGCCGCCGGGAACAGCGAGGCCGGCAGCGGCACGTTCAGCGCGCCGCCCCAATACAGGGCTTCCTGTCCCTTCACCACGTCCTTTCCGTCGACCGCACCCTTGTCATAGGTGACCGACGGGTCGGTGGCGGCGATCGACGTGCCGTTCACCGAGACGGCGCGGACGAACAGGTTGCGGTCGACGCCGCCCGACAGGCCGTCGTTGTCGTAGACGATCTGCAGCTTGTGCGCGCTGTCGGCCGCGACCTTGGCGGAGATGGTGTAGCGCCCCAGGGTGCTGCTGTTCACCGTCGCCTGACCGATGGTCGCGCCGTCGAGCTTGAGCGCCAGATGCGGCCAGACGCCGCCGGCTGCTTGTCCCCAAGCGTCGATCGCGAAGGTGACATCGATGAGATTGGACCCGGTGAGCGACATCGGCACGACTCCCATTAATCGGATATTAAGATCTTGCTAGACTGGGTTAACCGTATCGGTTGGATTACCCTTCTCGTTGGGAGTACTCGCACAGAATTCGCTATGGAATGGAGAGTCAATCTTGGGACATGACTCTGACTTATCTTTGACTCTTCCAAAAAAATCGATTTTGAGTCCGCGAATGTTTTAGTGTCTGAAGGAATGAGTCAGACAACGGCAGTCTTAAGCCTGTTGTGTGGCGTCCGTATCTTTCGTTTGTTTGGCGTGGGTGCCGGCGCCGTGGTCCACTTCGGCACGAACCGCCGCAAATACCGCCGATCAGGCCGGGCAGGAGATCGTTCCATGCGCACCGCTTCCCTGCGCATCGCCGTCGTCACGCAGAAGATCGTCCGGCATGACGGACAAGGGCGCGTGAACGCCGTTGTGGTGGACGAACTGCTCCGCCGCGGGCATGAGGTCGTCGCCATCGCGTCGGAATTGGCGGAGGAACTGGCGCGCCATCCCCGCTTGCGCTGGGTCCCGGTCAGCGGCGGCGGTGTGCCGACGCAGTTGGCGAAGGACCAGCTGTTCGCCTGGAGGGCGAGCCGGGCCTTGGCGCGGGAACGGCAGGCGGGGATTGGCCAGTCAGGAATTGATCGTGTGGTGGTGAACGGCTTCGTCAGCTGGGCGCGGTCGGACGTGAATGCCGTGCATTTCGTCCATTCCGCCTGGATGCGCTCCGCCACCCATCCGATCCGCAAGGGCGTTTCGCCGCTGTCGCTCTATCGCGCGCTCTACACCCTGCTGAATGTCGGGTTCGAGCGCTGGAGCTTCCGCCGCGCCGGACGGCTGGTGGCCGTCTCACGGACCGTTGCGGACGAACTGCGCCGGGACGGCATCGAGCCTGCCCGGCTGCGGGTGATCGACAATGGCGTCGATGTCCGGGAGTTCCGTCCGGGCACGCCCGATCCGATGCTGTTCGGCCTGCCGCCCGGCCGTCCGGTGGCGCTGTTCGTCGGCGATGCCCGCAGCGACCGCAAGAATTTGGATGGGGTGCTGCGGGCGCTGGCCGAGGTGCCCGATCTGGCGTTGGCGGTGGTCGGCGATGAGCAGGGCGGGCCGTTCCCGGCGATGGCGCGGGCGCTCGGGGTGGAGGACCGGGTTAGCTTCCTCGGCCACCGGCGCGACGTGGCGGCGCTGATGCGGGCGGCCGACCTGTTCGTTTTCCCAACCCGCTATGAACCCTTCGGTCTCGTCCTGCTGGAGGCGGCGGCCAGCGGTCTGCCGGTCGTCACCACCCGGCTGGCCGGCGCCGGCCGTCTGCTGGAGGACGACGCCGCCATCCTGCTGGACGACCCGGACGCGCATGGGGATCTGGTGCGGGCGATGCACGATCTTGCTGCGGACCCGTCACTGCGCCGCCGCATGGGCGAGGCAGGCCGCCGC
The DNA here is from genome assembly GCF_023806445.1 of Azospirillum sp. A1-3. Classification (NCBI taxonomy): domain Bacteria; kingdom Pseudomonadati; phylum Pseudomonadota; class Alphaproteobacteria; order Rhodospirillales; family Azospirillaceae; genus Azospirillum; species Azospirillum sp. A1-3. Next base: position 290,160 of record NZ_JAMSLU010000004.1, on the reverse strand, counting down.
ATCGCGGAGAGCCAGGACTGGTCGGTGACGGCCGGACAGTATGCCGATCTGCTGGAGGAACTTGGGCCGGTGGATCAGCCGGTCGATGGGCGGCGGCTGTTGGCCGGGTCGGCGTCCTGACCCGCCGTCCTTACCGCAATTCCAGCCTCAGCTCCATGACCACGCTGTCGGTTCCGGGCGCTGCGTCCGCCACCGCGATGCCGACCGGTGCCGCCGGTCCGGGGGTGGGATCGACACGCTGGGGGGTGCCGCTGCCGGGACGCAGGACGGTGCCCATGCGGATGGCGGCGCGGGTCTTGCCGACCGGGACGGTTCCACTGGTCGCGACGGGAACGACGCCGCCGGCGGAGGCCGAGGTCAGGGCGACGCCGTCGGCCGGGCGGTCGGGCTCCAGCCGGCGCACCCGGTCGTAGTCGCGCTGCACCAGATTGCCGGCATCGACGCCGCCGGCACCGACCTTGCGGAACTCGCCGGAGCAGTCCAACGCCTCGAACCGGTTGGCGCGGCAGGTGCCGGAGACGGCGAGAGCCGGGGCGAAGCCGTCGCGGCCGAGGCGGATCAGCCGTTCCGCATCGTCGAACCGGTTGCCGACGGCCGAAGCCGCGACGATGGCGGCGGTCTCGATGTCGGCGGCGCGGTCGTTGGTGCCGTCGCCGAAGCTGGCGCTGCCGCCGGTGAACTGGTTGCGCTCCAGCGCCCGCACCACGATCAGACCGGCGACGGGTCGCTTCGCCAAGCGATAGGCCGGCAGCAGCGATCCGCTGCACCCGATCAGGACATTGCCGTACATCTCCGCCATGGGCCCCTGGATCCAGCCGTTGCCGCAGGCCTCGAAGGCGCAGTCCAGGAATTTGTTGTTGGACAGGAAGGTCCGCTGAGCCGGCCCGTCCTCCGCCAGGATCGCGTAGGGCGAGAAGCCGAAATGGCAGGAGATGAAGCTGGAATGGTCGATGCCGTTCTCCGGCGACACGGCGATGGAGGCCAGCGTGTTGCCGGCGAGGTCGGTGTCGAGGAACAGGTGATCGCCGAAGCTGTCTGTCCCCGCCGACCAATAGGCGCCGATGTGGTTCTTGGTCAGCTGGCAGGAGATCAGCGAGGAATGGTCGCGCCAGACATCCACCCCGGCGCGGAAGCCGAACACCCCGACCCGCTCCAGCAGGAAGCGGGAGGTCAGCGCCAGCCCGTCCATGCCCGGCGGCGGATCGCCCGGCCGGTTGCCGGGCTTCGGCCCGCGCAGGCTGATGTGCGCGATGCGGCTGCGTTGATAGCCCTTGTCGTCGTCGCGCGCGCCATTCCGGCTGCCGGCCCGGATGGCGAAGCGTCCGGGGCCCAGATCCACCGGCCAGGACAGCAGCGAGGCACGCATGCCGGCGCCGACGATCTCCACCTCGTTGAAGGCGTCGTCATAGCGGTCGAGGTTGGGCAGGACGATCTCGCCATCCAGCCGGTAATGGCCGGGCGGCACCAGCACCGTCCCGCCCTGTCCGCTGCGCGCCAGTTCCAGCACGGCACCCTGCAGAGCCGCCCAATCGCACTCCTGCTCCAGGGAACGGACATGCGGATGGACGCGCCGTGCCGCCTCCAGGCTCTTGTAACGCTCCGACAAAGGATGGCTGCGCCCGTCGCCGAAGGCGCCCCGTTCGCGGATCGACAGGGCTTGGCCGTTTCTCGGCGGCGGGTCGGGGGTCGGGCGCAAAGGCTTGTCCTGAGCGGCTTGTGCGGCGGCGGGCGTCTGGGCGGCGGGCAGAGCGAGGGCGGCGGCCAGCAGCGCGCGCCTGCCGATGCGGCAGCCGGGACCGCCGCTCATGGCGCAAAGGCCCGGGATCGCCGGTCGAGCCGGCCCAGCGAACCGATGCCATCGCTGAGGGCTGCGCGATAGACCTGCTCCAACCGGTCGAGATGGCTGTCCAGCGTGAAGGGCGCGCGCCAGTACCCGTCATGCGCGTTGCGGCCCATCCGCTCCACCTCCGCGTCGTGGGACAGCAGTCGGAGGCAGCGGGCGAGGTCGGCGGCATCGCCGCTGCGGAACAGGAAACCGTTCTCTCCCGGCAGCACCGCCTCCGCCGCCGCGCAATTGTCGCTGACGATGATGGGAACGCCGTTCGCCAGCGCTTCATAGGCGGCGAGCCCGAACGTCTCGTACCACAGCGATGGAACCACCAAGGCCCGCGCCCGCCGCACCTCCTCCAGCACGGCGTCGGGCGGCAGCCAGCCGGCAAGCTCCGCATCGGGGTTCAGTCGGCGGACCGCGGCCGACTCGTCGCCGTCGCCGACGAAGCGCACCGGACAGCCGGCCTGTGCCGCCGCCTCGGCCAACAGAGCGGCGCCCTTCTCGCGCGACAGGCGGCCGACGAACAGCACGGGGCGGTTGCCGGCGACCGGTGCGGGTCCGCGATCCTCAACTTCAACCGGGTTGGGGACGGGCAGGGTGACGGTGCCGGGCGGCAGATGCCGGGCGATCACTGTGCGCTGCAGGTCGCTGAGCGTCACCAGCGCCATGCCGCCGGTGAAGCCGCCGGCCAGTGCCCCCGCCGCATGGCGGGCGGCCCGCCACCATTTGTGATGCCGGGCACGGGCGTCGCAGTCGGTGGCGAGGCAACCGGTGGACAGCGCCCGGTGCGGGCAGTTGACGCCCTCGGGAAAGACGAAGAAGGCACCGTTGGGGCAGAGCGGGAAATAGTCGTGCAGGGTCAGCAGCACCGGCAGGCCGGATTTCCGGCAGACTGGGAAGACGCTGGGCGACAGCACCTTGGCCCAACCATGGATATGGACCACCGTGTCGTTGGCCGGGCAGCCGCCGAGCAGGCCTTCCAGCGCGCGTGCCGCCTCCCGATTCCAGATGCCGCGGAGCGCCGCCTGCACGCGGTCGGCATTGCCCTTCAGATCGGGCTGCTCCAGGCAATGGACGGTGATGCCATCGGTCAGCAGGGCGGGGTCGATGGGCGGGACGGCGGTGAAGAAATGGACCCGGTGGCCGCGCCGGGCCAGCCCGACGACGCCGGCGATGGCGACCTTCGCCAGCCCGCCGTTGGGGTGGGCATGGTCGCAGAGGATGACGATCGTGCTCATCGCGGGATTCTCACTGCAGGGCGCCGCGATAGACGGCGGCGGTGCGGGCGGCGATGACCGGCCAGTCGAACCGGCTGCGCACCAGCGCCCGGCAGGCGTCGGCGTCCGGCAGCCGGCGGACGCCGGTCAGCGCCTCCGCAAGGCCGATGCCGATGGAGCGTGCGTCGGTCCCCGCCAGCACGAGGTCGCCGTCCAGCCCCTCCACCACCTCGGGCAGGCCGCCGACCGGCGTGACCATCACCGGCGTGCCGGCCGCCAGCGATTCCAGCGCGGTCAGGCCGAAGCCCTCCAGCGCCTGCGAGGGCATCACGCACAGGTCGGCGGCACGGTAGGCGAGCGGCAGATGCGCGTCGGGAACGAAGCCCAGCAGCCGCACATGCTCCTCCAACCCCAGCGCGCCGATACGGTCCTGAAGCGCCGCCGCTTCCGGTCCGCGCCCGGCGACGACCAGCAGAACGTCGGGCACCCGACGGCGCAGCTCCACCATGGCGTCGACCAGTGCGGTCAGCCCCATGCGCTTCACCAGCCGGCGCACCGTCAGCAGGATGGGGCGCCCCTGCGGCCAGCCGAGGCGGGCGCGCGCCTGAAGGCGGCTGTCGGCAAGGTCGTAGCGGTCGGCAACGACGCCGCCGGGCACCCGGTGGATGCGCTCCGGCTGGACGCCATAGCGTTCGGACAGGATGGTGGCGAAGGACTGCGACAGGACGACGAAACGGGCGGCGCGGCGATAGACCAACCGCTCCACCATGAATTTCAGCCGCACCGCCAGGGGACCGGCGCCCTCGGCGGCGCTTTCCAGCGCCCAGGGGCCGTGGAAATGGACGACCAGCGGCCGGTTGCGCAAGGCGGGCAGGGCGCCCACCATGTTCAGCGCGAAATGGGCGGCGACGAGGTCGGGCGCCTGCCGGCGCAGCGTCTCGGCGATGGCGCTCCGGGCCGCCGCCACCCGGCGCGGCAGCGAGGCGGTCGGCGGTGCGAAGCTGTCGATGCGGGCGCCATTGTCCAGCGTCTGGGAAACGGTGCCCAGCACCAGCCCGGAAAAGGCGATGCCCTGCTGCGGCAGGTAACGGGCGAGGTGGTAGAACATGTTCTCCGCCCCGCCATGCGTCTCCGGAAACCAGCCCAGCCCAAGCTGAAGCACGCTGGCTTCCCGCATCTTCCCAGACAGGGCGCCGGGCAGGATCAGGCTTCCGTCCATTGCTTGTCCTCTTGGAAGTGATGGGCGGGGGCGAATTGATGGACGGGCGCCGGGGCGGCGCCTTGCAGGCTGGCGAGCCCGTAATTCTTGGCCGCCATCGCCATGCCCAGGAAGAACCAGAAGCCGACGCCGGTGACCTTCACCAACGTGTGTTCGAACACCATGCAGCCGAGCATCGTCAGGGCCGCCGTTTCGGCGCAGCGGGCGAACGGGTCGGGCGGGGCGCCGCCACGGCGCAGCATCCCGGCCGTCAGCGCGATCAGGCCGGCGACATAGCCCAACGCGCCGGGCCAGCCCAGCTCATAGGGCACACGCAGGATGCCGCTGTCGAAATTCGCCAGAATTCCCAGGTGCCCGTCCTCGTTGGTCAGCTTTGTCGCGGTGTCAATGGTGCCGAGCCCGGCGCCGCGCACCTCGGTCATCGCATAGAACAGGAACGTCACGTAGAATTCCTGCCGGTCCTGAAAGCTGCGGTCGCTCTCCATCGAATTCAGCGTGTCAAAGCGGGAGACGATGGCCTGATTGACCTTCGGCACGCTCAGCAGCGGCAGGGAGCACAGGACCAGCCCGACGCCGACCGCGATCAGCCGCATCCGGTGGCGGCCGGGCATGGTCAGCATCAGCCAGGCAAAGGAGAACAGTCCGGCGAGCCAGGCCGCGCGCACGAGGCTGAGCAGCAGCGAGCCCAACGCCAGGGCGCCGGCGACCGGCACCAGGACGCCGCGGGCGGCGGGAAGCAGGGCCAGCCCGGTGACCAGCAGGAAGGCCAGCGGGCCGGAGGAGTTCATCGTGCTGAACACCCGCACCTGCATCGGCAGCGGCAAGCCCTGGTTGGTCATCCCGACATTGAGGAGCCACCGCGCATCCCAGGCCGGCATGATGAAATACTGGATCAGGCCGTAGCCGCCGACCAGCGCCAGCCCGAGGACGAAGGCGCGCAGCACCGCGTCGCGCATCTGCGGGTAGATCGGCCAGTGCAGGGCGACGTAGAGCCCCAGCGTCACCGGGATCAGCCAGTTCAGCAGGGCGAAGGTCGCCGCCGCCACGCCCGCCTGGGTGATGCCGTTGACGTAGGCGTAGGAGATCCCCAGCATCACCGGCACAAAACCGAAATAGGCACGGTAGCGCAGCATCGGCAGATACTGTGCGATCACCAGCCAGCTCATGGCGCCGACGACGAAGGGCGTCACCATGATCGGGCTGATGACGCTCCAGCCCGATTGGTAATCGACCAGCCGGCGCACTTCCGGCGTCAGGAACCACAGCCACCACGTGAAGGCGGCGAACCGGGCGGGGTCGCGCGTCACCAGCAGGGCGCCGACGGCCACCGCCCCAATGGGAAAAACGATTTCCAGCACACCGGCCTTGCCCATCAGGACCGGGACCGCCACCAGAAACCAGAAGACCGGTGCCGCCATTCTGTTCAGCGACGGCAGGCCGCCCATGCCGTGGTGGCCGGTGTCATGATGGGCCGTGCCGTGATGGCCCACGCTGTGATGGCCATGCTCGAAGCCGGTGGTGGCGAAGGTCATGCCGCCGTCTCCCGCCAGTCGCGCATCCCCTCCAGCCGGCCGCGCACCGTGGCGCGCAGCTTCGCCCCGGCATGGCGGTCGCCGCGCAGCGTCAGCCGTGCCCATTGCGCCAGTCCGGGAAACTCGCAGGTCCCCACCAGCATGGCCCAGGCGGCGAAGGCGGCGCGGTTGGCCGGGCCGAAATGGGCCATCAGGGCCAGCGTGTCGTTGAAGGTCGCGTTCTCCTGCGCCAGCGGGTGGAAGTGGTTCGCGCCGCGCTGATCGATGTCGAAGCGCACCGCCGGGAAATGATCGACCGCCACCAGCGGGTCATAGACCAGCCGCCATCCCTGGCGGGACAGCCGCAGGCAGAAATCCACCTCGTTGCGGACCTGGGCGCCGCTGCCGCGCAGCCGGGTGTTCAGCCGCTGGCCGTCGATCGCCGCGCGGCGGAAGCTCCAGTTGGCGCCCTTCAGAACGTCCACGTCCTGAGCCGGGCCGACACCCAGATGATGGTTGCCGATGACCCGGCCGAACCATTGCAGCCGGCCGACGACCTGGGCCTCCCCGGTTTCCGGCACGCCGTCGTGATAGACATGGTCGCGGCCGCCGACGCCGCCGATGCGGGGATCGGCGCGGTACCAGGCCTCGATCCGTTCGACCCAGTCGCAATGGGGAACGGCGTCGTCGTCGGTGATGGCGACGATGTCGCCGCGGGCATGATCCATGCCGCGGTTGATCGCCGCCACCTGCCCCGGCACGTCGATATCGGCGACCTCGACCGGCAAGGTGGATGCGTAGCGCCGGGCAACCTCGGCGGACTCCGGATCGGTGTCGCGCACGGTGACGACCACCTGGACCGGTGCCAGCGTCTGCCGGACCAGACCGTCCAGGCAGCCGGCGAGCTGGTCCGGCCGGCGATAGGTCGGGACGATCACGGTGACGCCCAAACGTTCGGCGGCATCGGGCGCGGCGGGGGCCGCGGAGGACGGGTTCATGGTCACGCTCATGCCGGGGCCAGCTCCCGCCCGCGGGCGTCGTTTGCGGCGGCCCGCGCCGGGGCCAGGGCCGGTTCCTCGCCGTTCATCCAGCTGTCGATGGTCTCACGCAGCCGTGCCTTGAACACGGCACGGTCGAAGCGGGCGGCGTAGGCCTGGATGACGGTGGGGTTGAAGCGGCGTTCCTGCGCTTCGAAGCGTTGCACCGCCTCGATCAGCGCTTCCGGCGTCTGCTGGTCGAAGAACAGGCCCGACAGCCCGTCCCTCACCGTCTCGGTCGCGCCGCCGCGATTCAGGGCGATCACCGGCCGGCCGGCGGCCATCGCCTCGACGGGCACGATGCCGAAATCCTCGTTGGCGGTGAAGATCAGGGCGCGGCAGGCGGCATATTGCCGGTCCAGCTCCTCGGCGGAACAATGGCCCAGCAACTCCACCGTCGGCCCGGCCATCTGCTTCAGCCGCCGGTATTCCTCGCCCTCGCCGACCACGACCAGCTTGCGGCCCATGCGGTTGAAGGCTTCGATCGCCACGTCGGCCCGCTTGTAGGACACCAGCTGGCTGACGAACAGGTAATGATCGCCAGGCGGCTCCGCGGTGGCGAAGCGCCGGGTTTCCACCGGCGGGTTGATGACGGTGGAATCGCGGCGGTAGACCCGCCAGATGCGCTTCGCCACCGTTTCCGAATTGGCGATGAAGCGGTCGACCCGCGCCGCCGTCGCCAGATCCCATTGCCGCAGCCGGTGGATGGCATAGGGCATCAGCGGCCGGACGATCGGCCCGGCCGAGTGCAGGTAATCGTGGTAGCCGCTCCACACATAGCGCATCGGCGTGTGGCAGTAGCAGACGTGCAGCGCGTCCGGCCGGGTCAGCACCCCCTTCGCCGGGCCGGATTCGCTGCTGATGACGAGGTCATAGTCGCTGAGGTCGAGCTGCTCCAGCGCCAGCGGCATCAGGGGCAGGTACTTCTGGTACATCCGGTGGGCCATTGGCAGCCGGTCGATGAAGGTCGTGGTGACCTGATGGCTGCGGATGATCGGGGAGATCCGCTCCGGCCGGTAGACGTGGGTGAAGACGTCGGCCTCCGGATACAGCTCGCACAGGGCTTCGATAACCTTCTCCCCCCCGCGCATCCCGACGAGCCAGTAATGGACGATCGCGACTTTCATTGTGGGTCCTCCGGCAAGGGGCAGGCCTTCACTTGGGCCGAGGGTTTTTGGGTTCTGGATGCTTCCGCTCAGGCGATGCGGCGCAGGCGGTACGAACGGCCGCTGGGCGGACGGGCGCCGTATTCCAGGTTCGCGTGGTCGCGGGCGTTGACCATCGACAGCACCGCGCCGCCGATCCGCCCGCCGACCTGCCGAACCTGCTTGATGCCGGCGCTGGCAAGGCTGGTGGCGGTGCGCGCCCAGCGCACGACGTAGAGGACACGGTCGGCCAACGGCGCCAGGATCAGCGCGTCGGACACCGACAGCACCGGCGGCGTGTCGAGGACGACGACGTCGTAGCGTTCGGACAGCTCCACCAGCAGCGACAGCATGGCCTTGGAGCCGAACAGGATCTGCGGGCGCTCGACCGGCCGGCCGGCGGCGATCACCGACACCCGGCGGCGGTCGTCGATCTGCACGACCTGATCCAGCGTCGCATCGCCTTCCAGCAGGTCGGTCAGCCCCATGGGCGGGCGGGTGCCGCCGAGAAGCCGGTGCACGGCGGGGCGGCGGGTGTCGCAGTCGACGATGACGACCCGGCGGCCGGTGTCGGCCAGGAAGGCGGACAGCGCCACCGCCAGCGTCGTCTTTCCCTCGCCCGCGACCGACGAGGTCAGCATCACCACCTCGCCGCCCTTGACCGTGGCCGGCTCGGCGCCGGTGCGGACCAGATGCAGGCGTGCGCAGAGCCGCCAGACCGCCTCGGCGAATTCGCCGCCGCCGGTGTTGGAATAGGGATCGCGTTTGGCGTCGGAGCCGGTGTACCGCTTGATCCGGCCCAGCAGTGGCACGATGCCGACCGCCGGAAGCCCCAGAACCGCCTCCACCTGATGGGAGCTGTAGACGCCGCGCTGGCTGGCGGTCCGCACCAGCGCGATGCCCGTGGCGATGGCGCCGCAGACCACCGCGGCCAACGCCGCCAGCACGGACTTGCCCGGCCCGACCGGCCCCACCGGGACGTCGGCGGAGGACACGATGCGCACGTCGGGCGTCATCTCCAGCGCCTGGAGCACCTGGGTCTCCTTCAGGCGGGTGACGGCGCGGCGATAGTTGTCGTCGGATGCGTCGGCCTGCCGCTGAAGCTCGCGCAGCCGCACGTCCGCCTGCAGGTTGTCGAAAGATTCCGTTCGCAGGGCCTCCAGCCGGCGGGACAGGCTCTGGATCTTGGCGATCTGCTGCTCCACCTCGCCCCGCAGGCTGCGGATCACGCGATCCACCTCGGTGGCGAGGGCGGCATTGAGTTCGCGCAGCTCCGCGGCGGGTCGCGCCAGCGCCGGGTGACGGTCGCCATATTGGGCGCGCAACTCCGCCAACTGGGCGCTCAGCGCCGTCTGACGCTGGCGCAGGCCGGTGATCAGCGGGTCGGTGCCAATATCGGCGCCGGTCAGCGATTCGGGATTGCCGGGCTGGACGGACTGCAACTGGCGCAGCCGGCCCTGGGCATTGGTCAGCGCGGTGCGCGCCTCCGCCAGTTGGGCATTGAGCGCCGACATCTCCTCATTCACCAGGGGAGCATCGCGGCCCTTGGCCATGCCGGTTTCGGCGCGCATCGCCTCGACGGCGGCGCGGCCGGTGGTGGTCATGTCCTGGCGCAGCTCGTCCAATCGGCTCTGCAGCCACTCGCTGGCGTTCTGGGTGGCCTTGCGCTTCGCCTCCACCTGGATGGCGAGGTAGGCGTCGGCGACGGCGTTGGCGGCGCGGGCCGCCAGCTGCGGGTCCTTGGCCTCGACCGTGATGCGAATCGCCCGCGACTGCACGCCGGGGTTGATGCGCAGGTTCTTCTGGAAGGCGTAGATCAGGCGGGCGGTTTCCTTCTCCTCGGCACTGCCGGTCGGAGCGGGCGGGCGCGCGGCCGGCGTCAGCAGGGCGGACAGCGGTTCGGGAAGATCGGACGCCACATCCGTCAGCAGGGCGCGGCCTTCCTCCATCAAGGGGGTCAGAAGGCCGGGCTTGTCGGGAGTTGCGGCATATTCCGGCTCCTTCCCGAGATTCAGCATCTCCACCACCCGGCGGGCGAGATCGCGGGACCGCAGGATCTCGACCTCGGTGTTGACGGTGTCGAGAAACATTCCCATCGGTTCCGACACCGAGGGGATGTTGATGACCCGGTTCGTATGCGGATCGATCACCACGACGGATGAGGCGCTGTAGAGCGGCGTCATGGCATTGATCAGCAGCACCGCGGGCAGCCACAGCACCGCGGTCAGCCCAAGGATCAGCCATTTCTGGCGCCACAGCGTCTGGACCAGACGGCCTACGTTGACCTTGTCGGCGCCCGTTCCGACCGGCGGTGCGACAAAGCCGGAGGGGATACCGGCCGTGCCTGGCGGCAATCGGTGTTCCGGTGCGTCCATGGGCTGAACTCCTTCATCTCGACAAACGGTGCGCGGAGGTGCAATGCGGCCGCGATGGTTCCGGCGACCGATGGTTCAGGCGACCTCTGCCGGGTCACGGGTGGGCTGGCGGGGGGCGGAGGGGGCGTCCGGCGCCGGGTCGCCGCGGATTTCCGCCGGCAGCTCCGGGTTTGCGGGGGTGCCCCGTCCCGCCTTCATCTCGGCCAGGATGCGGGCATAGCGGGCGACGGTGTTGGGCGTGACGTTGACCAGCGTGCCGGTCCCGCCGCCGCCGGCGACGAGCCGGGCGACCTGGAACAGGGCGCGCCCCTTCTCCAGCACCTCGCCCGGCAGCATCCACAGGATGGAATCGATGTTGGACGCCAGCCATTCCGGCCGCCCGCTGCGGGTCAGGCGGCGTTCGGCCGCCCGCACCTGCGCGGTGTTGCGGATGGTGTAGAAGGGCGACCAGCCATCCCAATCGCCGGCGGTGAAGGGCAGGGCCACGAACTCCCCGTCGACCAGCGCCGGTTCCGCCGAACCGAAGGCGGCCTTGGTCCACATGTAGTCGAAGCCGGCGGAACGGACGGCGGCGGCGACCTCCCGCCGCAGGGGACCGGGGCGGGCGCTGTCATAGGGCCGCCACGCCTCATAGAAACGGTCGAGCCGGTAGCGGCGCAGCGCATTGCCGATCAGGCGCCGGGCGTCCATGGCCGGAGCCCCGGCCCGTGTCGGCGCCTTGCGGGGCGTGCCCTCCGTCGCGGCCTCAACGCTGGCCGCCGGGGTTTCCGACGGGCGCGGACGGGGCGAGATGCGCAGGACGGGCCGGCCCTCCTCCCAATGCAAACGCGGGGTGCGGCCTGGCACCAGGGGGGAGTCGACCAGCGGCCACCAGCCGCGCGGCATCAGCCCCGGCGGCAGCATGGTCGCCATTTCCGCGCGGGCGTCGGTCAGCAGGCGGGCCAGTTCGTCGCTCGGCATCTCGCCTTCGGCGCAGACCCCACGGCCGGTGCTGCCCAGCAGCAGTTCCACCCGGCCCAGCACGCCGCCGCGTTCCTCCGGCACCGACAGCAGCGCGAGGTCGGCGGGGCTGGACTGGGTCAGGCTGTCGACGGTGACCACCAGTCCGCAACGCAGGCCGGTCGCCGCCACCAGATCGAGGATGCGCGGGATGCAGTGCAGTTCACGGATCATGCCGGACCACAGCACCAGCGTGGTCAGCACCCGCCCCTCAGTCGCCCAGCGGCGCAGGGTGGCGTCGTCCGGTTCGTAATCGGTGAAGGGGCGCGGCGGCTCCGCGATGCGCAGCGGCACGTCGGCCGTGCTGGCGAAGGGCGGATCGGGATCGACGATCTGCAGCCCGCGGCCCAGGCGGCCCAGGGCGAAGAAGTCGTGGTCGTCGAACTGCCGGCCATAGACCGGATCGGCTCCGTTGCGGATCAGGTCGGCGGCGCGCTCGATCACGTCGGTCTGCGGCCGGCCATAGAGCGGCAGCAGACGCTTTGCCGCCGCCAGCGGCAGCTGCGCCGCGATCAGATCGGGATCGCCCAGCAGCGTTCCCCGGCCCCAGCCGGCATGGCGGTGGGCCAGCGCGGCGCTGAAGCTGGCATAGCTTTCCCCCGCCACCCTGCCTTCGACCGCGTCGAGGCCGCCGGGGAAGTGGCGGGCGCGCACCGGGTCGACGCAATGGCCGGTGAAATGGCGGGCGCCCAGCGTCTCCAGCCGCTGCCGCAGCCCGGCGTCGGCGCCGACATCGATGCCGAGGCAGGGCTTCGCCATCAATTGCGGGTAGAGGAACGGCGCGGCGACGATGCCGAGCGGGGTCTGCGGCGCCATGTCCAGCACCGCGACCTCTGCCGGGATCGGCTGCTCCAGCAGGCGGAAGGCAGCCTCGTAGAGCGCGGCGGGGTCGGTGCTGCGCAGGGCGGATTCGCCCCCTGCCTCTACCACCGGCCACAGCGGGGAAGCCGGATCGCCCAGCGCCACGACGCGGTAGCGGGTGGTCAGCCACAGCGCATGGTCCAAGTGCCGGCCGCCGGCCATCAGGCTGCCGGTGCCGGTCGCTTCGGTGCGGTTGCCGTCCTCCCAGCCGCCGAAATGGCGACCGCTGCGCCGCCCGTCGTAATAGAGGTCGAAGGCCCAGCCGGCGCGTTCCGCCGCGGCGGCCAGAACCGGCGCCATGGCGACGCGGTGCGGGTCGCCGCCGTGGGCGAGGAAAAGGAGCAGGGGCGGTTTGGTCACGATGCGTGCCCCTCCGTGCCCTTGCCGCCGCGCCGGCACCACCACAGGTGCCACTTCGCCACCCCCGGCGGGCCGAAATGTTCGGTCTTCTGCAGGGTCAGGCCGGTGGCGGCGATGGCCTTGCGCATTTCCGGCGCCCTATGGTGGCGGACCAGCGCCTTCCATTCCGGCAGGACGCCGTGGCAGCGCATGGTCGCCAGCAGCCGGTCGGGCCGCCAGCGGTAGTAGCCGGGATAGGCGATCACCCACAGCGGGTTGGCGTTGGTGGTGTCGCAGACGATCCGCCCGCCGGGCTTGACCACCCGCTGCAGCTCGCGCACGCCGGCTTCGAGGTCCGGCAGGTGGCAGAGCAAATCCATGGCGATGACGAGGTCGAAGCTGTCGTCGGCGAAGGGCAGCTTGCGGGCGTCGGCCTGCTGGACGGTCAGGGCCGGGAAGCGCTCCTTCGCCTCGGCCAGCATCTCGTGCGAGATGTCGACCAGCGTCACGTCGTGACGGCCGGCGAAGGGGCCGGTGATGCGGCCGTATCCGCCGCCGACATCGAGGATGCGCATCCGCGGCAGCCGCTCCAGCTCCGCCGCCACCGCGCGCCGCTTCTCGTCATAGATGCGGTAGAAGGGGGTGGTCGGGTGGTCGGGGCGGAAATGGCGGCGATAGCCGTTGTTGTAGATGCCGGAGCCTGCGGCCTGCGACCGCTCCGCCTTGGCGTTCTCCAGCAGGGCGGCGACCTGGGCGGCGACGGTGTCGACGTCGAAGCTCTTCGCATGCTCCAGCCCCGCCGCGGCGACGGCCTTCAGCCCCTCGGGGTCGGCCAGCCGGGCGATCAGCATATCGCGCAGCGGCTCCGCCTCCCCCGGCGGGACCAGCCAGCCGGTGCGGCCATGCTCGATGATTTCCGGGAAGCCGCCGCAGTCGCTGGCGACCACCGGCACGCCCAGCGCCATCGCCTCCACCACCACGAAGCCGAAGCTCTCCCACAGGGACGGGACGACCGCCATCTCCGCCCGCGCCACCACGGCCAGCGCATCGTTGCGCGGCAGGGCGCCGGTGAAATGGACCCGGTCGGCCACCGGCGCGACGTCGCGGCGGAACTGGTCGATGATCGCGGTGCTCGCGACGTCCTCCCCGCCGATCATCATCAGATGCAGGTCGGGGTTGGCGGCCAGCACGCCGGGAATGGCACGGCCCAGCGTGGCGATGCCTTTGCGTCCCTCCAGCCGCCCGAAGAAGGCGATGAAGCGCTTCGGCAGCGTCATCGGCGGCTCGGCCGTCCGGTTCGCCGCCACCGCGGCGAGATCGATGCTGTTGGGGATGACCTGGACCAGCTCCGGCGGGATGCGCCAGTAATCGGCCACCCGCCGGGCGATGGCGCGGGTGGAGGCGTAGATCGCCGCGCTGCGCTTGGTCTGGTCGCGTTCGAGCGCGTTCAGCAGATGGGTGTGCGGCACCCAGGGCTGCGTGTTGGTGTCCATCACCAGCCCGGTCGGCGTCGCCAGCCGCGTCACCACGGGAATGGTGCTGAAACGGGTCAGCCACCAGGCGTCGGCATCGAACTCGGCGGCATGAACCACGTCGGGACGGAAGGCGCGGACGGCGTCGGCCAGCCGGCGGTTGGTCCGGAACCGGTCCACGACCGCATGCAGGTGCGGCCCCGGATCGACGCGGTTCACCGTCACGCCGTCCTCGATGGTGGTGCCGGCCGGCAGGCCGCCGGCCTTCCACGGGGTCACCACCTGGACGGTGTGGCCCAGCCGCGCCAGCGCACGGGCCATCGTGTGGGTGTGGGTGGCGATACCGCCGAGCTTCTCGCCGGGTGGGTATTCGGGCGTCAAGAGCGACAGTCGCATTGTGGATCCCCCAAATCCTGTAGGTTCTGTCATTTGCCTGCGGGTCCGGCCGGAGCGGCGGTCACCGGAGGCGGCTTGGCGAGTGCGATCAGGCGCCGCGGCAATGCCGCGAGCACCGCCGGGTCGGGAAGGAAGACGCGCCAGGGCAGTCCGGTCTCCCGGCGGTAGAGGATCGCCGCGGTGGCGAACACCAGCGTGTAGGCCACCGTGGAGACGATGGCAGCGGCCAGGATCCCGCCGCTGCGCAGGAACAGCAGCAGGCCGCCCAGCGTGACCAGCATGCCCAGCAGGTTGGCCATGGTGGCGGTGAAGGGTCGGTTCTCCGCATAGAGCCCGTTCAGCAGGATCGAGGCGGCGGCGTAGAGAACGGCGCCCGGCAGCAGAAGCCGCAGCGGAAGCGCGCTGTCGGCGAAGGACGGGCCGTAGACCAGCCTGATGGCAATGTCGGCGAAGACGAACAGCCCGCCGCCGAGCAGCCCGCCGATGGCGAAGGTCACCTGCAGGCTGTTCAGCACCAGCGCCCGCCCCGACTGGCCCCGCCGGGTGGCGGCGGGCATCACGACGGTGGCCAGCGCGCTGGACAGGCTGACGATCAGCCAGGACAGGCTGGTCGCCAGGGCGTAGAGCCCGACCTGTTTTGCCGGCAGGACGGCCGGGATGATCAGCAGGTCCAGCCGCTGGGTGATGACGCCGCCCACCACGTCGCCATGGGTGCGCAGCGCATACCAGAGCGTCTGCCGGCCGAGCGCCGGGTTGGGACGGCCGATCCCGTGGCGGCGGACCAGCAGGACCGTGGCCACGACCAGCACCAGCGTGCTCATCGCCGCCTGCACGATGACGGCGGCCTCCACCGTGAAGTGACCGGCGGCCCAAAGGACGGCGTAGAGCGTGGCGACGCCGGCCGGCTGGATGAAGTTCAGCGCGTTGAAGCTGCGGAAATCCTGATCGCCCAGGATCAGCCCCAGCATCAGCTCCGCCAGGAGGGCCATGGCGATCATGGGCAGATAGAGGCGCGCCAGTTCCAGCGTCTCAATCGGCTGCGCGGCCAGCAGCAGCGGCAGCAGCAGATAGCCGGTGCCGATCGCCAGCGCCGCCAGCGGCAGCAGGATCAGCGTCCAGGTGCTCAGCAGCCGGCCGCCGGCCGAATGGTCCCGCGACAGCGCGTAGGTGACCGCCTTGCCGCAGCCCATGGCGAACAGCCAGCCCAGCATCTGAATGGTGGTGAGGACGGCGGTCAGCTCCCCCCGCCCCTCCGGACCGATGGTGCGGGCGACGAGGATTCCCGTCAGCAGTCCGAGCGCCATCGTGGCGGCGGTGACGAGTACAGTCGTCACGCCATGCCGGGCGAAACCGCCCCCCTTCGCCGCCGCCTTGCGTCCGGTCAGACCTTTCAGCATCGCGCCTTCACCCCCGTCGAAGTCCCTGAAGTGTGCGCACTGAGTCCTCCCCCGGATTCGTGCTTCTTGTTTTGTCGGCAGGCCGGTCCCCACCAGGGGAGACCATCATGGGTCATGAACGTCACCAAGAATTAGTTGAATGTCACAACAATTACTTGGTTACCATAAAAATTGCCGCAGAGTGGAACAGCGATCTTTGGGCGCCGTTATTAGCTCAGGCGAGCATTTTTGTTGTGCATTGCAAACTGAACGGTAGTGGGGTGTTGGGCGACGGTCAACGCCGCTTTCGGAACTGTTCTTCCCGCACACCGGGGGAGTATTTTTCTTTGATCGTCCGTTGCCGGGAACTGGGAGTCTTAGCGTATCTTTCGGGCATTGGTTATCAGCGACGCCCATGTTCCGGCATCGGGAGTAGTCCGTTGCCGGACCGGCGGCACACGAGAGGAGAGGGGGAAGCGCGGTTGCGTTTCGCTGCCGGGTGCGGTGGCGGTGCCGCAGCCCGTTCGATGCGGGCCCCAATGTCCGGCCGGTCAGGCTGATCCACAAAAGGTTGCAGTCGGGGCCGCTAGCCCAATCGCCGCAGGACGCGCCGGTTCAGTGCCGCCGTTTCAGTCAGCGTCGGCCATCCGCGCGGCGGTTGAGCCGCGCACGATGCAGGTGCCGCCCAGGATGAGGCGGCGGCGGGGACGGTCCGGCGTTTCCAGCCGTTCGAACAGCAGGGCCATCGCCGATTGGCCGATGTCCTGCACCGGCTGCTCGATGACGGTCAGGCCGGGACCGACCAGTTCCGTCCAGGGTTCATTGTCGAATCCGGCCACCGCCAGCCCGTCGGGGATCGACAGCTTCAGCCGGCGGGCGGCCTTCACCACGCCCATCAGGAACAGGCTGTTGCTGACGATGAAGGCTTCCGGCCTGTCGGGCTCCGCCATCCAGTCCACCACCGCGGCCTCCGCCGCGTCGGCATGGGGGGCGAGGAAGCGGGCGGCCGGCGCCAGTCCGCGGGCCGACATGGCGGTGCGATAGCCCTCGTACCGCTCTTGGCCGGTGGTGCTGGTGTTGCCGAACAGGCCGGCGATCCGGCGATAGCCCTGGGCGTGCAGATGCTCAACCAACATTGCCGCGGCGCGCGGGTTGTCCAGGACCACGGCGTCGTGGCGGGCGGTCGGCGCGTTGCGGTCGATCAGCACGACGGGAAAGTCGAGGTCGAGCGTGTCGAGCCGGTCGAGCGTCGCGCGGGTCGGGGCGAAGATCAGGCCGGTGATCCGCTCCTCCTGCATCAGGCGCAGGTACAGCTCCTCCCGCTCCGGATTCTCGTCGCTGTTGCACAGGATCACGCGCATGCCGGCGCGATAGGCCGCATCCTCCACCGCGCGGCTGACGGCGGTGAAGAAGGGGTTGCGGATGTCCGATACCACCAGCCCGATGGTCTGCGAATGCTGAGAGCGCAGCCGCCTTGCCGACAGGTTGGGGCGGTAGCCGGTGGCGCGCACCGCGTCCTCCACCCGCTTGCGCAACGCTTCGCTGACAGGGCCGTTGCTCAGTACGCGCGACACGGTGGCGACCGATACGCCGGCAGCCAGGGCCACGTCCTTGATGCTGGCGGTCTTGCCGGAGGCGTTCATCTGCAAACCAGTGGTGGTAGGGGGTGCCCCGTAAGGGGAGGCGATCTTAGCCGTGCGCGGCCCGGCCTGACCAGAGCGGGTTGGGGCGAGGATGTTTTTCTGAAAACGTTTCCAATGCGGTGACCGGAGCATTCCCCATTTCAGCCCGCTTGACAAGACGCTCTGCTGAAAAAGTGCCGATGCTGCATTGCGGCAGCCGTTGACAGTCCGCCTGTAATCGTTTTCACTGAGGATCAAGAGGACAGACAAGAACACGCGGAGGAGACGGTTGCCATGGCCACCGACACGCACCCCTTGAGCCTTCCCCCCGATCTGATCCGCCTGGGCGCCGCCCCGGCCGGGAAGGAGGCGGCGATCCGCGAGGCGGCGCAGCTGCTGATCGCCGCGGGCTGCATCGACCCCGCCTATGCCGACAGCATGATCCGCCGGGAATCGGTGGCGAACACCTTCCTCGGCCATGGCGTCGCCATTCCGCACGGCATGGTGGACGACCGCAATCTGGTCCGCCGCAACGGCATCGCCATCCTGCAGGTGCCGGACGGCGTGGTCTGGAACGATGGGCAGACCTCCCGGCTGGTCGTCGCCATCGCCGCCCAGTCCGATGCCCACATCGCCATCCTGCGCCGCCTGACCCGCCTGATGCAGGACGAGGCGCGGCTGAATGCCCTGTTCACCACCACCGATCCCGCCGATCTCGCCGCCGCCCTGTCGGACGAGACCGCCGCCCCGGCCACGCCCGCATCAGAGGCCGGCGACCTCGCCGAGAGCTTCGAATGGGTGGTCGATTACCCGACCGGCCTGCATGCCCGCCCAGCCGCCACCTGGGTCGAGACCGCCCGAGCGGCTTCCGGCCGGGTGCGCGTCCGTCATGGCGACGAGGCCGTGGACGGCAAGACGCTGGTGGCGCTGCTGCAGCTTGGCCTGCGCCCCGGCGACCGCATCACGGTGTCCGCCGACGGTCCCGATGCGCGCGCGGTGCTGAACCGCCTGCGCGCCACCATCACCGGCCTCAGTGCGCGGGAGAAGGCGGACGCCGCCGCCGCGGCGCGCAAGGCGAAGGCCGTGGTGCAGGGCTGGACCCCGCCGCCCATGGCCGGGCGCGAAATGCCGGTGGTCGCCGGTATCGGTGCCAGTCCCGGTCTTGCCATCGGGCCGGTGCATGTGATGCCGAAGGCCGACCTGACGGTTCCCGACCGGCCCGCCCCGCTGCTGGAGGGCGGCAACCGCCTGCACGAGGCGCTGAACCTGACCCGCCAGCAGTTGAAGGCGCTGGCCGACGACACCGCCCGCCGGCTCGGCCCCGCCGAAGCGGGTATCTTCGCCGCGCAAGCGGAGCTGCTGAACGACACCGACCTGATCACGCTCGCCTGCCAGCTGATGGTGGAGGGGCATGGTCCCGGCTGGTCGTGGAACGAGGCGGTGGAGCGCAGCGCTGCCAAGCTGGCCGCCAACCCCAACCCGGTGCTGGCCGGCCGCGCCGCCGATCTGCGCGATGTCGGCCGCCGGGTGCTGACCCGCATCGATCCGGACATGCGCGGCGGCTCCATTCGCGACCTGCCGGACACCCCCTGCATCCTGGTCGCCGACGATTTGTCGCCGTCCGACACCGCCGCGCTCGACATGGGCCGCGTCATCGGTCTGGCGACGGCGCAGGGCGGACCGACCTCCCACACCGCGATCCTGGCGCGCACGCTGGGGCTGCCGGCGATGGTGGCGGGCGGCGGCGCGCTGACCGAGCTTGCCAACGGCACGACCGCCATCCTCGACGGCCAGTCCGGCCGCCTGTACCTCGACCCGCCCGACACCGCCCTGGCCGCCGCGCTTGGCTGGATCGAGGAGCAGCGCGTCAAGAAGGCCCATCAGGAGGAGCGGCGGGGCCTGCCTGCCCGCACCCGCGACGGCCACACGGTGGAGATCGGCGCCAACGTCAACCGCCCCGATCAGGTGCCTGTCGCCCTGTCGCAGGGAGCCGAAGGTGTCGGCCTGATGCGCACCGAGTTCCTGTTCCTGGAGCGCGGCGACGCCCCCAGCGAGGAGGAGCAGTACCAGACCTACCGCGCCATGCTGGAGGCGCTGGACGGCCGTCCGCTGATCGTCCGCGCGCTCGACATCGGCGGCGACAAGCAGGTGCCGCACCTGCAGCTGCCGCATGAGGAGAACCCCTTCCTCGGCGTGCGCGGCGCCAGGCTGCTGCTGCGCCATCCGGAACTGCTGGAACCGCAGGTCCGCGCCCTCTACCGCGCCGCCAAGGGGGCGAAGCCGGGGGCGCTGCTGATCATGTTCCCGATGATCACCACGCTGCGCGAGATCGAGGCTCTGCGCGCGGTCTGCGACCGCATCCGGGCGGAACTGGACGCCCCGGCTGTACCGCTCGGCATCATGGTGGAGGTGCCGGCCGCCGCCATCCAGGCCGACGTGCTGGCCCGCCATGTCGATTTCTTCTCCATCGGCACCAACGACCTGACGCAATACGCGCTGGCCGTCGACCGCCAGCACCCCGAACTGGCGGCAGAGGCCGACAGCCTGCACCCGTCGGTGCTGCGCCTGATCCGCATGACGGTCGAGGGGGCCGAGAAGCATGGCCGCTGGGTCGGCGTCTGCGGAGGCATCGCCGGTGATCCGTTCGGCGCCGCCCTGCTGGCCGGCCTCGGCGTCCGCGAGCTGTCGATGACCCCGCGCGACATCCCCGGCGTCAAGGACCGGCTGCGCGACAGCGACCTCGCGGGTCTGCAGGCGCTGGCCCAGCGGGCGCTCGACTGCGAATCCTCCGACGAGGTGCGGGCGCTGGAGGGGGACGTATCATGACGAAAGCCGCCACCAAGCCTGTCGTCACCGTCACGCTGAACCCGGCCATCGACCAGACCATCACGGTGGATGCGCTGAAGCCCGGCAGCGTCCATCGCGCCAAGGCGGTGCGCCACAATGCCGGCGGCAAGGGCGTCAACGTCGCGAGCTGCCTTGCCGACTGGGGGACGCCGGTGGTCGCCACCGGACTGCTCGGCACCGGCAACGCGGCGCCGTTCGAGGCGCTGTTCCAGGCGAAGGGCATCGCCGACGCCTTCCTGCGGCTACCGGGCGAAACGCGCGTCAACATCAAGATCGCCGATCTTGCGGCCAACGACACGACGGACATCAACCTGCCGGGCCTCACCGCCGATCCCGGCGCGCTCGGCCGGGTGCAGGAGACGGTTCGCCGGCTTGTGGAGCCGGGCATCCCGGTCCTGCTGGCCGGCAGCCTGCCGGACGGTCTGCCCACCGACACCTATGCCATCCTGACCGCCGATCTGGCGGCGGCCGGGGCCCGCGTGGTGCTGGACAGCAGTGGGGCGCCGCTCGCAGCCGCCTTGGCCTCCACCGGCGCGCTGCCCCATTGCATCAAGCCCAACCGGCACGAGCTGGAGGATTGGGCCGGCCGGCCGCTGCCGACCGATGCCGACCTTCTGGACGCCGCGCGTGGACTGCAGCGGCGCGGCGTGTCGGTGGTGGCGGTGTCGCTGGGGACGGACGGCGCTCTCTTCGTGGATGGCGCCCGCGCCCTGCATGGCCGGTTGCCGCCGGTCCAGGCGCTGAGCACCGTCGGGGCGGGTGACGCCATGGTGGCGGGGCTGATCGCCGCCTTCCAGCAGGATGGCGGGCTGGAGGATGTGGCCCGGCTGTCGGTGGCCTTCGCCGGCGCCAAGCTCGGCTGCTTCGGCCCCAACCTGCCCGATCCGGCGACGGTGCGGGCGCTCGCCGCGCAGGTAACGCTGAGCCGGCTCGACTGAACCTGCCGAAAGCATCCGACGGACTTCAATACAGTGACAGGCGCGGGCGCGAACCCGCCAGGAGGAAACAATGGCGAACCTGTTGGCCGTGATCGCGGCGGGAGACCTCACCACCCAGGCGGTTCTGGCCGCCGAAGCGTTGCGCAAGGCGGCATCGTCGGCCGGCCACCGCATCCAAGTGGAAATCCGCACCAGCCTCGGCATCCAGTCGCCGCTCGACGCGGCGGCGTTGGCGGCGGCGGACGGCGTGGTGCTCGTCGGCGGCGGCGATCTGGAGGAGGGACGCTTCGGCGCGGTCAAGCGCGTTTCCGCTTCGCTGGACGAGGTGCTGGGCAATCCCGGCGCCGTGCTGGGGAACGTGCTCGGTTCCGCTGCTCCTCCGGCGGCATCGGCGCCGCGCCGGATCGTCGCCATCACCTCCTGCCCGACCGGCATCGCCCACACCTTCATGGCGGCCGAGGGCATCCAGCAGGCGGCGACCGCGCTGGGCCACAAGGTCCGGGTGGAGACGCAGGGCTCCGTCGGTGCGCGCGACACGCTGACCGACGAGGAGATCCGTGAGGCCGACGTCGTCCTGATCGCCGCCGACACCCAGATCGACCTGTCCCGCTTCGCCGGCAAGCGCGTGTTCCTCAGCGGCACCAAGCCCGCCATCAACGACGGCAAGGCCCTGGTCAACCGCGCCCTGGCGGAGGCGAAGATGCATGGCGCAGCCGGCGGTGCCTCGGGCGGCGCGACCCCGCTGGCCGATGCGGTCGCCGCCGGCAAGGCGGAGCGGTCGGCCCAGCGCACCGGCCCCTACAAGCATCTGATGACCGGCGTGTCCTTCATGCTGCCCTTCGTGGTGACGGGCGGCCTGCTGATCGCGCTCGCCTTCGCGCTGGGCGGCATCTACGTCTATGAGGAGTCCAACGCCGGGACGCTGGGCTATGCCCTGTTCCAGATCGGCGCCAAGGGGGCCTTCGCCCTGATGGTGCCGGCGCTGGCCGGCTACATCGCCTATTCCATCGCCGACCGCCCTGGCATCGCCCCCGGCATGGTGGGCGGCATGTTGGCCGGCAGCATCGGCGCCGGCTTCCTCGGTGGCATCGTCGCCGGCTTCATCGCCGGATACGGCACCGCCTTCCTGAACCGTCACATCAAGCTGCACCGCAACCTCGAAGGGCTGAAGCCGGTGCTGATCCTGCCGCTTCTGGGATCGCTGCTGACCGGCCTGCTGATGATCTATGTCGTCGGCACGCCCGTCGCCGAGGCGCTGGCCTGGATGAGCGCCTGGCTGAAGGGCATGCAGGGCAGCAGCGCCATCCTGCTCGGCCTGCTGATCGGCGCGATGATGGCCTTCGACATGGGCGGTCCGGTCAACAAGGCGGCCTACGCCTTCTCCACCGGCTTGATCGCGTCGCAGGTCTACACCCCGATGGCCGCCGCGATGGCCGCCGGCATGGTGCCGCCGCTGGGTCTGGCGCTCGCCACCAAGCTGTTCGCCGACCGCTTCACCCATGAGGAGCGCGAGGCCGGCAATGCCGCCGCCGTCCTGGGCATCGCCTTCATCACCGAAGGCGCCATTCCCTTCGCCGCCCGCGATCCGTTGCGCGTCATCCCGGCGCTGATGATCGGCGGCGCGCTGACCGGCGCCATTTCGATGGCGGTGGGGGCTGAGCTGAAGGTGCCCCATGGCGGCATCTTCGTCCTGCCGATCCCGAATGCGGTGACGCATCTGCTGGGCTATGTGGCGGCCCTGGTGGTCGGCACCGTGGTGACCGCCCTGGCGCTGCGCCTCCTGAAAAAGCCGATCGCCGCTGCCGCGGCGGCGCCGAAGCCGGCGGTCCAGGGGGCCGGCGTGCACGCCTGACCGTCACTCCGTTTCCTCTCGGGCGTCCTCCCGACCCTGGCCCCTTTCCGCACCCGCGGGGAGGGGCCTTCTTTTTGCTCAAGCTTCCGCGCCAGCTTTCACCGGGCCGTCGGTTTCATTTGACCTGGTTCAGGCGCCGACGACCAGGACCATCACCGCCGCCAGAATGCAAAGGATGGCGAGCGCCAATTGCAGCCGCAACCCGCGCGGGCTGACCAGGGTCGGCGGCTGGTCGAAATCCTCGGTTGTCGTAAGCCGCTCCAGAGCCTTGCGGCGGAACAGCCGTTCGGCACCCTGCGGTCCTGCTTCAGTCCGGCTCATGGAATCCCTTGCCCTGGAGGCTTCGGCATGCGCGCCAGCGTTGAAAGACAAGAATTTTTGTTGTGGAGCTGAAACAGTTCCATGTCAGTCCTGACACCGCTTATTGCTTGCACCCCTTTGTTTCGCACGCATAATGGTTAGAGAGCATCCGGATTGTCCAGCGGACTTCGCAGGGTCTACATCTCTTCAAGAGTGCGCATGATCGGGATCGCTGGCGTGAAGGATCGGGTTGGGATGAACGATGTCACGGCGCCGAACGGCGGCATCGCCGGCCTTCGCGTCGCGCCGCTGTCCGGCAATGCCACCGCATTCGCCACTCTCGGTTTTCCCCGGCTGGCTCCGGTGCTGGATCAACTGGAGCCGCCATGGGTGGCCGTTGGCGCCACGGTCGGCAGGCTGCCGGCCGGGCTGGCGCTTGGGCAGATCCAGGAGGATGGGGCAAGGCTGCTGTCGCTGACGGTCGCGCGCAGCCTGCGCAACCGCGGCATCGGCCGGGCCCTTGCCGCCGGGTGGGGGAGGGCCGCCGCCGCCGCGGGCGCCACCGGTCTGGTCACCGCCTTTTCGGACAAGCTGCCGGAACGCGCCGCGCTCGCAGCGACCCTGTCGGCGGCCGGCTGGACTGCGCCGCGCCTGATCCATGTCCGGGCGATCGGAGAGGCGGCGCCGATGGTCGAGGCGGTCGGCCGCTGGCCGTCGCTGACCGGCCGGCTGCGCGATCCCGACGGGTTCAGCTTCGATCCCTGGCGGACGCCGGACGTCGACGACCGTGGCGCCATCGCCGCGCTGGCGGCAGAGCCCGACCATCATCCGCTGATGCATCCCGATGTCCGTGCCGAGCGGATCGAGCCTGCCTGTTCCATCGCGGTGCGGCGGCAGGGTGTGCTGGTCGGCTGGGTGCTGGCGGAGCGGGCGGAAAGCGTGCCGCTCGACGGCTATCGCGACCGGCCGGCGATCGATTACCGCAGCGCCTATCTGGCGCGGTCGCTCTGGCATACGGGAATGCTGGTCGGGGCCTATTGGCATGCCTATGCCCGGCAGGTGGCCGCCTTCGGCCCGACCTCCATCGCCATGTTCGGCACCATGTTCCCCCGCATGATGTCGCTGGTCCGCCGCCGCTTCGCCCCGATCTCGCTGCGGGTGGACGAGACCTTCGAGATGATCCGCGAACCCGCGACCGGTTCGCCGTGATCGCCGGCCGCAGAGCTTCCTTCAGCCCTTCACCCAATCGCCAACTGGAGCATTTCCGAAATGAGCAACATTGACTTCGAGCAGATGTACGGCGCCGATGCCATCGCCGCAGCGGCGGAGCGGTTGAAGACCGACGACGCCTTCCGTGCAGAGGCTCAGGCCGACCTGAACGCGGCCGTGAAGCGCCATTACGATGTCGACCTGCCGATGCCGATGCGGCTGGTCGAGACCGATGGAGAACTGCTTGCCGTTCCGGCCGAGGACAGCCAGGCGGAGCTGAGCGACGAGGAACTCGACATGGTTGCCGGCGGCTTCCCGCCCACCGGTTTTGGCCAGAAGGAAACGAAGAAGGGTTCCGGCTTCGGCCGCTGAGGTCTTCAGAACCGACAGGCGTTGCGTCTTGCGGAGAAATTCCCCGCGGACGCAACGCTCAGCAAGAATGAGCAACTCCCCACCATCGAATTTGGCCCGTCCAGGTCAAGACCAGGGCCGAAGGCGGACGGCGACGCCCGAACTGCGCCAGGGCGAGATCGCGGAGTGCGGTCTGGCGGCGCTCGGCATCATGCTGGCTCATCACGGTTGTCCGGTTCCCCTGGAGCAGTTGCGGGCCGAAGCGGGGTCGACCCGGCTTGGCGTCAATGCCCGCACCCTGATCCGCATCGCCCGCGAACACGGCATGGCTGCCCGCGCCTTCCGTTCCGAGCCGGACCGTCTGTCCTCTCTCGGCTTTCCCCTGATCGCCCACAGCCGCTTCATCCATTTCGTCGTGGTGGAGGCCGAGACCCGCGACGGGCTTCTGGTCAACGACCCGGGCGGCGGGCCGCATGTCATGGGCTGGGACGAGGTCGACGACTCCTTCACCGGCATCGCCATAACCATCCAGCCGCCGGAGCCCGGCGCACACCGTCCGCAGGGGGAATGGCGTCCGCCTTCACCGGCGCTGGCGCTGGTGACGCGGCTTCGGCCGCAAGCGGGTATCGTCTCCGCCATTCTGCTGTCCGCCGCCCTTGGCCGCGCCGCCGGTGTGGGTGCGGCGCTCGCGGCGGGGAGTTGGGCCGACGGAGGCGCCGCCCTGAACCCGCTGACCGGAGCATGTGTTGCCGTGGTCGCCGCCGGCTGGGGCAGGGACCGGCTGACCGCGCTTCTGGCTATGACGCTGGCCGACGACACCGCCGCGGGCGTGTTCGGCCGGCTGCGGCGGATGCCCGCCGTCTGGTTCGCCCGCCGGGATATGGCACAGGTGCTGGAGGTGCCGCTGGCGGGCGGTGCGCTGCAACGGCACATCGGCGACATCATGCGGTTGGTGGAACTGCCGCTGCTGGTCCTGCCGATCGCAGCCGCCTTTTGGCTCGACGGGTGGAGCGGGGCGGTGCTGCTGCTGACCCTCATCCCGGCCCTGACCGCGCTTGCCACGGTTCATCTCCGGCGCGGTGCCGTGGCGGCACGCCGGGATGCGCCGGCACCGCTGGTTCCGGACGGCGGAACCATCACGACGCTCGACACCCACAGGACCGGTGGGCGCGATGGCGAGGTTCTGGCCCAGCTTGCAGGCCGCCATGCCGTGCAGACCATCTGGCGGCAGAAATCGGTGGCTCGCCATGCGCGGCTCATGGGGGTGCTCACCGGCCTCGCCGGGGTTGGTCTTGCGGCTGTATTGCTGACGAGCCTCGCCGCCGGCCGGATCGGGAGCGGTGGAGTGGTGGCGCTCGCCGTGCTGACGCTGGCGGCACATCGGCAGGTCCTGCGTCTGGACCTCGTCATGCCGGCGCTGCAGGATTTGAAAGCCGCCCTGCATCGCCTGGACGATCTGGAAGCGGCGGCAGCCGAGGCGGAGTATCCCCCTGCGGCAGAGCGCCCGGCCGCCCGTCTCTGCGTCCGGTCCGCCGGGTTCCAACCATCGCCACAGACGCCGCCGGTCCTGTCCGGGCTCGATCTGTGTCTCGAACCGGGAGAGCGGCTGGGGGTCTGCGGCCCCTCCGGTTCCGGCAAATCGGTGCTGGCCAAGCTCTCCTGCGGGCTGCTGGAACCCTCGTCCGGAGGCGTTCTGCTGGACGGACGGCCGGTCGCGACGGTTGCCCGTCGATGCCCCGGCACGGTGGCCCTTGTCGACCGTTCCAGTCCGGTGATCGCCGGCACGATCACCGATAACCTGCGGGTCGGCGACATCTCCCCAACCGACGCGGCGTTGATTGCAGCGCTGGAGCAGGTCCGGCTGTGGAGCGATCTGGAATCGCGCGGCGGCCTTTCCCTGGAACTGGCCGAAGGCGGCCCGGAACTCAGCGGCGGACAGCGACGCCGGTTGGCCTTGGCGCGGGCGCTTCTGCGCAACCCGGTCCTGCTGGTGATCGACGATGCTCTGGATGCGCTGGAGCCCGATTTGGCGCGTCGGATCCTCGACGGGCTGCAGCATCCCGACCGCATTGTCCTGGTGACCAGCCGGCGCCCGGCGACGCTGGAGGGCTGTGAACACCGCCTTCACCTTGACCAGCCGGCGGCTGGGGCGGAGAGGACGTCGTGACCGGTGGGGCAGGCGACATCGTGGACGGGCTGCGCAAGCTGATCCGCAATGGCGGCCGGGAAGCGGCGCTGCGTGCGGCGGCCCCGGCCTTCGGACTGCGCCTGCGCCGGGTGCGCTTGCCGCCGGGCAGCCGGGGAACGACGCCCTGGTGGCAGCGCGACCAGGGGCCGCTGTTGGCCTTCCGGCAGATCGATGGCGGGCCGGTGCTGCTGCTTCCCGACCGGCGTGGCGGCTATCGTCTGGAGGAGGCCGACGGCTGCTCCCGCCCGGTGGATGCGACTCTCGCCGCGACGCTTTCCCCCGATGCCTGCGCCCCTGTCCGCGCCGGAGGTGTCGAGCCGCTGACGCCGGCGCGATGGCTGAAAGTTGCGCTGAGCGACGGCCGGGCCGACCGGATGCTGGCGCTGTTCGCGGCGTCCTGCGGTGGCGTCGCGGCGGTGCTGCCGGCGGTGGCGGTGCTGCTGCTGGGCGAGCGCGCCTTGGCGGGCGGCACGACGGCAGTCGCCGCCCTGGCCGTGGTTCTCCTGCTCGCGGCGGTGGCGGCCGCACTATGCGAACGGGTGCGGCGGGTCGCCTCGGCATGCTCCGGCGCGGCATCAGACCTCGGACTGCATGGCCTGCTGTGGGAGCGGCTTCTGGCCGTCCCGCCCGGCATGTTGCGGGCGGTTGCCGGTGCCGTTCAGGAAGATCGGCTGCGCGACGGCATCACCGCGATGCAGCAGGCGGTCACACGTCGCCATGCGATGGTCGAGGCTTTGGTGCGGCTGGGGCCGGCGCTGGTGGTGATGGGATGGGCCGCAGCTTGGCCGGCGCTGGCAGGCGGGTTCATGATTATCGTGGGCGGGCTGCTGCACGCGTGGCTGTTGCGCCGGTCCGCCCGGATACGGCGGGCGGGGCGGGATACTGCGGCGGACTCCTGGCACAGAATCGAACTGCCGGCCGCCAGCCTGCCTCAGCTTCGCCTTCTGGGGTCCGATCGCTGGGCGACGGACCGGGCGATGTCGGCCTTGCGCACCCTGTCGGCCCAGGTCGGCTTCGCGGCGGCACGCAGGGCCGACGCCGATACGGTCGCACAGGCTCTGATGCTGGGAGTGGCGCTTCTGGTCGGCGGACTGGCGATGCGGGAGGGCAGCGGCCTGCCGGTCGCAGCCGCCGCTGCCTTGGCGGCGTTGCCGGCGGTGCGGACCGTGCTGGGGTTGGCAGGTGCATTCGGCCGGCTTCCCGATGGCGAACTGATCGCCCCCCTGCGCCCGTTGCTGGGGGCGGCACCCGACAGTCCGGTTGGCGCGCCTGATCCCGGACCGGTGGAGCGCCTGGACCTCTGCGACGTCACCTTCACCCATCCGGGGGCACCGGAGCCCTGCCTGCGCGGCGTGTCGCTCAGCCTTGCGCGGGGGCAGGTGGTGGCGGTCGCCGGCCCGTCCGGCAGCGGGAAATCCACGCTGATCGCGCTGACGCTTGGCCTGCTTCGGCCGGATTCGGGCATGGTGCGGGTCAATGGCCGCGACCTTCGCAGCCTGGATGCCGCCGTCGTTCGTGGGCGCGTCGGTGCCGTTCTGCAGGACGAGCAGATCGGGGTGGCGACCATCAGGTCGGTCATCCTGGGCATGGCGCCGCTGCCGGTGGAGCGCGCGTGGGAGGCGGCGCGGCTGGTCCGGCTAGACACCGATATCGCGGCCCTGCCGATGGGCATCCAGACGCTGGTGGGAGAGGACTCCTTCCCGGCCGGATTGATGCAGCGGCTGCTGATCGCCCGCGCGCTCGCCCGCAATCCGGACCTCCTGGTCCTCGACGAGGCGACCGCCGCGCTGGACGAGGATATGCAGGCCGTCCTGTTCGCCGACCTGCGCGCCCGCGGCATCGCCGTGCTGGTGGCGAGCCACCGCCCGTCCACCCTCGCACTCGCCGACCAAGTGCTCGACCTGTCCGGCCCACTGCACGGCTGACCTTCTTGGTGCCGTTCAGCGGTATTCGGGCTGCCGTGCCAGCCCGTCCTTCAGGTGCCGGATGGCCGCATGCACCTTCGCCGGCACATGCCGTTTCTGCGGATAGACCGCCCACACCGCCGTGTTGGGCGGCCGATGCCGGTCCAGCAGGGAAACCAGCCGTCCCTCCGCCACCGGCCCGCGCACGTAATAGTCCGGCAGCTGGCACAGCCCGAACCCCCGCAATGCCGCGTCCAGCACCGAGAAGCCGCTGTTGCAGCGCCAGCGTCCGCGCGGACGGAACAGCCAGTCCTGGCCGTTGTCGTCGAACAGCCAATGGTCGGTGGTGCCGATCAGGCATTGGTGGGCGCTGAGGCTCGCCAGGCTGTCGGGTGTGCCGTGGCGTTCCAGATAGGTCGGGGCGGCGCAGAGATGCATGACGCGCGGGGCGATGCGGGTCGCCACCAGACTCGATTCGCTGAGGCGTCCGAGCCGGATCGCCAGATCGTACCCCTCCTGCACCAGATCGAGCTGGCGGTTGGTCAGCTCCACCTCGATGCTCAGTTGCGGGTGGCGCTCCATCAGGTCGTTGATCAGCGGCATGATGAACTGCTCGCCATAGGCGGTGGCGCTGGTCATGCGCAGCAGCCCCTTCACCTCGCTGTCGCTGCCGCCCTGCAATGCGCCGACCGCTAGAAAGGCGTCGTCGCGCTGTTCCGCCAGTCTTTGGCAACGGGCGAGGAAGGCCCGGCCGCTCTCGGTCAGGCTGACCTTGCGGGTGGTGCGGTAGAACAGGCGGGCCTGCAGCCGGTCCTCCAGCCGCGCCACGCTGCGGCTGACATGGGAAGAGGAAACGCGCAGCCGCTCCGCCGCGCGGGAGAAGCTGCCGCTCTCCGCCACCGCCACGAACTCGTCGATGCCGTCCCAGCCGCTCATGGAATTACACCTTGAATCCGCAGCATTATCCCCGTACCGCAAAAATCTATTCCCGAAATCGCCATTCTGGCAATGACCCGAGGCGTTTACACTGTGGGAATCAAAAAGCCATCCGCATTGGGGAAGGAAACCCACATGGTTCTGTCGCGCGCCGCCGTCGCCTGGGAAGCCAACCGTCCGCTGGAGATCGAAGAAGTCGAGGTCGCGGCGCCCAAGGCCGGCGAGGTGATGGTCCGCATCGTCGCCACCGGCGTTTGCCACACCGACGCCTACACGCTGTCCGGCAAGGATTCCGAAGGCGTGTTCCCCTGCATCCTCGGCCATGAGGGCGGCGGTGTGGTGGTGGAGGTCGGCCCCGGCGTCACGTCCGTGGCGGTCGGCGACCACGTCATCCCGCTCTACACGCCGGAATGCGGCAAGTGCAAATTCTGCCTGTCCGGCAAGACCAACCTGTGCCAAGCGATCCGCGCCACCCAGGGCAAGGGCCTGATGCCGGACGGCACCAGCCGCTTCTCCCTTAAGGGCAAGCAGATCGCCCATTACATGGGCACCTCGACCTTCTCCGAATACACCGTGCTGCCGGAGATCGCGCTCGCCAAGATCAACAAGGCCGCCCCGCTGGAGAAGGTCTGCCTGCTGGGCTGCGGCGTCACCACCGGCATGGGCGCGGTGATGAACACCGCGAAGGTGGAGCCGGGCTCGACCGTCGCCGTCTTCGGCCTGGGCGGCATCGGCCTGTCGGCCATCATCGGCGCCACCATGGCGAAGGCCAGCCGCATCATCGGCGTCGACATCAACCCGTCGAAGTTCGAGATCGCCAAGCAGCTGGGCGCCACCGACGTCATCAACCCGATGGACTATGATCGCCCGATCCAGGAAGTGCTGGTCGAGCTGACCGACGGCGGCGTCGATTACAGCTTCGAGTGCATCGGCAACGTCAAGGTGATGCGCGCCGCGCTGGAATGCTGCCACAAGGGCTGGGGCGAGTCGGTCATCATCGGCGTCGCCGGCGCTGGCGAGGAGATCTCCACCCGTCCGTTCCAGCTGGTCACCGGCCGCGTCTGGCGCGGTTCCGCCTTCGGCGGCGTCAAGGGCCGGTCGGAGCTGCCGGAATATGTGGAGCGCTACCTGCGCGGCGAGTTCGAGCTGGACACCTTCATCACCCACACCATGGGTCTGGAGGACATCAACCACGCCTTCGACCTGATGCATGAGGGCAAGAGCATCCGCTCCGTCATCCTCTACAACCAGTAAGGTGACGAAGGCTCCCTTCTCCGTGTTGGGGGAGGGAGCCTTCCCGCCATCGATTTTCAAAAGGCGTTTCCATGACCGACCCCCTGACCACCCTGTCGGAAACCCGTGTCTTCGGCGGCCGGCTGAAACGGGTGCGGCATCAGTCCGCGGCGGTAAATTGCGAGATGACCTTCGCGATCTTCCTGCCGCCGCAGGTGGAGGACGGCGCGACGGTTCCGGTCTTCTATTGGCTGTCGGGCCTGACCTGCACCGACGAGAACTTCACCCAGAAGGCCGGCGCCTTCCGCGTCGCGGCTGAGCTTGGCCTCGCCATCGTCGCCCCCGACACCAGCCCGCGCGGGGAGGGTGTGCCCGGCGATCCCGACGGCGCCTGGGACTTCGGCCAGGGCGCCGGATTCTATGTCGATGCGACCGAGGAGCCCTGGGCGCGCAACTACCGCATGCATGACTATGTGACGCGGGAATTGCCGGCGCTGATCGAAGCGAATTTCCCGGTCACCGACCGCCGTTCCATCGCCGGCCATTCGATGGGCGGGCATGGCGCGCTGGTCTGCGCGCTGAAACATCCCGGCTTCTATAGGGCTGTGTCGGCGTTCTCCCCCATCGTCAACCCGGCGGCGGTGCCCTGGGGCGAAAAGGCTTTTGGGCGCTATCTGGGGCCGGACCGCGACCGCTGGCTGGAGTGGGACGCCTGCGCGCTGATCAAGACCGCGCCGGAGCGGCTGCCGATCCTGATCGACCAGGGCGACCGCGACAGCTTCCTGGAAGCGCAACTGAAGCCGGAGACACTGGTCGCCGCCGCGCAGGAGGTCGGACACCCGGTGACGCTGCGCATGCAGCCGGGCTACGACCACAGCTATTTCTTCATCAGCACGTTCATCGAGGACCATCTGCGCCACCATTGGGCGGCGCTGGTGGGGTAGGGGCTGATTGGGAGGGGTGTCATTGCCCCCTCCCTAACCCTCCCCCGCCTATGGCGGGAGAGGGGACTGCCGCCGCTTCGCAGAAGGCAACCTCTCCCGCGAAGCGGGGGAGGGTCGGGGAGGGGGCAGAACGCATCCTCCATTGACGCTCGGCGTCAAGCCACGCGCCGAGTCAGATGGTTGTCCCAGCGGAAGGCCGGCGCCTTGCGCTCCGGTCCCGCTTCGGCGCTGACCGACACCGGCTCGATGACGCCCAACCCGCTGGTCGCCAGATAGCCCTCGCCGTTCGGCGCGAGCCCGCAGCCGTCGGCCAGCGCGGTGGAGCCCAGCCATGCCCCGTCCGCCGCATTCCACAGCCCGATGAGCCCGCCCATCGGCGAACTGGCGGCCACCGTCCTGCCATCCGACGCGACGCTGCCGATGTAGCCCTGCATGCGTGACAGCACATCCTCCGGCGCGTCGAACAGGCGGACCGCGCCGCTGCCGGGACGGTGGGCGCCGGTCAGGGGCTGCAGCATGCCGATGGGCCGCTCGTCCTGCACGCCGAAGGCAACCCCGCCGTCGTCCAGCAGGGCGATGTGACGGATGCCGAGATTGGCGTGCTCCTCCGGCAGGCGGACCTTGTCGAGCAGCTTGCCGGTCGCCGCCTCGACATAGGTCAGCGAGCTGTCCATGCTGTCGAGGTTCAGCTTGGCCCGGCCGGTATCGGGATGGGTGATGACGCCGCCGTTGGCGACGGCCAGGGTCGAGCCGTCGCGCATCAGGATCAATTCGTGCGGACCGAGCCCATGGGTCGGAATGACGCCGATCCGGCGGTAGCCGTCGGTGGCGTCATAGACGCCGATGGCGCCCTCCTCGCGCGGGACGTCATCCTCGGCGACATAGAGGATGCGGCCGTCGGCGGAATAATCGCCATGGCCGGTGAAACGGCGGTCGTCGGGCGCCCGCACCACCGGGCCGGGGGCGCCGTCGGCCAGCGACAGGGTCTGGAACCAGCGGCCGGGCCGGCGGGCGAAGACGACTGCCTCCGCCACGCCCGGACGCGGCATGATGGCGTGGGCGCGGCCGGGCGTCGCGGTGGTGAACAGCACTTTGCCGCCGCGATCCAGCGCCGCGACGCCGAAGCTCGGCTCCGCCCCGGCAGTGGCATAGGCGTTGAGATAGAGCGTGCCCGCGTCCGCCGCATGGGCCTTGCCGATCAGCACGGCCAGCAGCCCGCCGACGATGCGCCCACCCATTGCGCGCCCACCGAAAACCGGCCCGGCGAGCACGCCCAGGATGTTCCTGCGGTCCACTGCCATGGTCAGTCTCCGTCCAGTTCGTTGAAGCCCAGCGTGATGTCCAGCAGCGGGGCCAGCGTGCCCAGCATCTCCACCCGCGCCGCCTTGACCAGCCGCAGCGCGCTCTCGGTCTTCTTGCGGGCGGCGGGGTCGGTCACCGCCGTGTCCAGCGGACCGGGGATCGCCTCCACTGCGCTGATCGCGGCGGCGAAGCTCTCGTCGATGGCCTGCTTGGCGGTGGCGCCATCGTCGTTTGCCGGCAGCAGCGAGACGAAGCCCGGCCCGCCATGCTCGCCCATCAGCAGGGCGCGCAGCCCCTCCAGGTTCAGCGCAATGTTGCGGAGCGACCGGCCGCTGCGCAGCGCCTCCACCACCAACGGCTTGGCGTCCTCGATTCCGCCGCCGAGCGGAGCCATCAGCTTCTGGTCGATCACCACCTGCATGGCGGTGATGGCGGAGGAGTAGAGCGTGTTGACCGCTTCCGAGGCGGTCGGGCCGAGGACGGTCGGCTGCCCGGCGGCGAGCGGCGCCTCCAGCTCCTTCCAGCCGTCGCGCGCTTCGGTCGCGATGGCGGCGATGTTGCGGGCGGCGGCGACGGCCAACTGCCCGCGATACTGCTTGGCGTCGCTGCCGGTGAAATTGTCCGCAGTCACGCCTTCGTCGAACAGCAGCCGTTCCAGCACGGTCAGCCCCTGCACCGCCGCGCTCTGGCGGGCGAGCGCGCCCGGCTGCAGCAGCTTGGGGTCATGGTCGCGCAGGATCTGGCCGATCTGGCGCTGGACCACGCCCGGCCGCTCCGGCCAGAAGGACATGCGGTCGGCGCGCAGGTTCATGGTGAGGGGACCCGGCCGCAGATGCTGCACGGACGCCCAGGCATCGGTGACCTTGGTGTGGGCCGCGCGCGCCTCCTCCAGCCCGGCGGCGGTGGGGCCGGCGGCGAAGCGGTCGAGCGTGTCGGCATAACCATCGGCGGCGGCAACCAGCGCATCGAAGCGCGGCAGGGCATGGGTGCGGACCATGCCGCCCAGGAAGGCGGCGTCCTTGTCGGACTGGCGGGCGGCGAAGGCCGGCGTCCGCGGCAGCAGAGCCGCCACGGCGGCGGCGGCAGACATCAGTCCAAGCACTATGCGGCGTCGCATACGATCAAATCCCTTCTGCCGTTGGCGTGGATCGAAGCCCCCGCCCTTCCTTTACAAACCCAGCACGTAACGCACCAGCCGTTTCCGCTCTTCGCCCGGCAGCGACATGAAGCGGTCCTTCGCCCCTTCCGCTTCGCCGCCATGCCACAGGATCGCCTCGGTGACGCTGCGGGCGCGCCCGTCATGCAGGAGCGACAGTTGTCCGTCGCTGGCCGCCAGCCGGTTCAGCCCCCACAGCGGCGTGGTTCGCCAGTCCGATCCGCGCGCCTCGCCCATCGGCAACTCGTCCCCCAATGCGGGGCCGAGGTCGTGGAGAAGCATGTCGCTGTGCGGGAAGATTGCGCGGTTGGAGAGGGCCGGATGGGCCGGGTCCTCCGCCGTGTGCCAGGACGGACGGTGGCAGGTGGCGCAGCCGGTGTCGGCGAACAGCGTGGTCCCCGCCGTGTCCTTCGGCGCCTCCAGACTGCCGTCGGGCGGCAGGTC
This sequence comes from Azospirillum sp. A1-3, assembly GCF_023806445.1. Lineage (NCBI taxonomy): Bacteria > Pseudomonadati > Pseudomonadota > Alphaproteobacteria > Rhodospirillales > Azospirillaceae > Azospirillum > Azospirillum sp. A1-3. Next base: position 255,156 of record NZ_JAMSLU010000004.1, on the reverse strand, counting down.
GCGCAGGTAGCCGTCGATCAGGCCGATGATCGTGCTGGGGATCTCCAGTCCCTCGAACTGCTTGGAATCGCCATGCGGGGCCTCGCGGCAGGCGGTCTGCGCCGGGGTGCAGTCGCCCCACGGCTCGCGATAGGCCGGGGTCGACATGCCGATGTCGAGGCTGAAGGCCTCCGCATCCTGATGGTCCAGGGTGGGGTGTATCGCCTTCCAGCCGAAGCGGCCGACCTGACGCTTGCCGTCCACCGTCACATGGTTCACCCGTCCGGCGACGGGACCGCCGGACGCCACCTGCCGCGCGGCTTCGGCCTCAATGGCTTCGGCCGGAATGCGGTCGAGCAGGCCCATGCCATGGACGCGCGGCGGCACGCGGGCCGACATCACCGTCGCCTCGGCCAACGGGCCATAGCCGAGATCCTCGATGACCGGCGTCGGGTGGCGCAGGCGGACGGTCTCGCCGTCGGGGAAGCGCACCTCCTCCTCGCGGTAGGTGACGCGGGGGCGGCCTTCGATCACCTGTCCGAGGGTGGCGTTGGACTGGATCTGCCGGCCATAGACCGGGTCGGCGTTCAGCTTGATCGCATAGCCGACGCCCTGGTCGCCCTCCACCGCCGGATCGGGCGGCCGGCCGCCGCCGGCGCGCGGATGGCAGGTGGCGCAGGAGCGGGCGTTGTAAAGCGGCCCGAGGCCGTCCGCCGCCTGGGTCGCGGTGGGCGCCGCCACCCACATGCGGCGGAACAGCGCCTCGCCGATGCGGTTGTCGAGGCTGTCGGCGGCTTGGGCGGTCGGGGCGAGGAGCAGCAGCAGGGCGGTTAGGGCAGCGCGAAACGACATACCCTCTCTCCCCCGGGGAGAGGGAAGGGGCCCGCCGCGAAGCGGTGGGAAGGGTGAGGGGGCCGGCGCGCTGTCGCGCGCCGCCAAGGGGCATTCTGCCCCTTGGCAATCCCCTGGCATGGGCTGGCGCCCATGCTGCCCCCTCACCCTGACCCTCTCCCCGGGGGGGAGAGGGGATTTCAGGTGCGTAAGTCGTGAATCAAGCAACGCGGATGTATCCCATCATGCCGGTGTCCTGGTGTTCGATGATGTGGCAGTGGAACATCCAGTCGCCGGGATTGTCGGCCTTGATCGCCACGCGCAGCCGTTCCTTCGGTTCCAGCAGCACCGTGTCGGCGTTGTGGGGCACCACCTTGCGGCCGTCGGAGGACAGCACCTTGAAGGTGTAGCCGTGGATGTGGATCGGGTGCAGGTGCGGCGTCAGGTTGGCCAGCTCGAAGATATAGCTGCGCCCCTTTTCCAGCGTGACCAGCGGCGGCGGCAGATGTTCGTGTCCGCCCTCTGGCCAGCTCTGCTGGTTGATCGCCCAGAAGGTCTTCGCCGACAGGCACAGCGCGTCGGCATAGGGCAGGCCGGGCACCACCGCAGGATCGAAGCTCTGCGCCACCGCGGTGGCGGAGAAGGCCATCGGGATGATCGGCGCGTCCTTCAGGTCCGGCTCGGGAATGGCGGAGGCGGGCAGGGCGCGCGGCTTGAAGCGCTTGTTCGGACGGGCGGGACCGACGGCGCGGAAGGTGGCGAGCGGCCGGGGCTCGGCCGAATAGACGTTGGTCAGCCGCAGGGTCTGGCCCGCCTTGGCCGGAGCCCGGAACAGCACGTCGATGCGCATCGCCGGCCCCATCGGCCAGCCGTCCAGCGGGCGGGGCGGCAGCGGGTTGCCGTCGACGGCGATGATCCAGGCCTCCGCCCCCTCCACCCGCAGATCGACGACGCGGGTGTTGTCGATGTTGTAGAGGCGGGCGCGGATGTCGCCGTTGGTGGAAACCTCGATCACCGGATCGATGGCGCCGTTGACGGTGGACACGCTGCCGAAGGTGCCGGCGCGCGAGGCGCCGCGGTCGGTCATGAAGGTGCCGAATTTGCCGGTCTTGTCCAGCTGCCAGTCCTTGACCAGGCAGACGAGGTCCGCGTCGAATTTCGGCGCGTCCGGCTCCTCGACGATCAGGATGCCGGCAAGGCCGCGACCCAGCAGTTCCACCGTGTTGCAATGGGGATGGAAGAAAAAGGACCCGGCGTCCGGCGGCGTGAACTCGTAGACATGGCGCTCACCGGGCTTGGTCGGCGGCTGGGTCAGATAGGGCACGCCGTCTTCCAGATTCGGCAGGCGGATGCCGTGCCAGTGGACGGAGGTGTGCTCGTCCAGCTCGTTCACCAGGGTGGCGCGCAGCCGCTGGCCCTTGCGCATGCGGATGATCGGGCCGGGGAAATGGTCGGCATAGGTGATCAGCGGCGAGGGCTCGGCCGGTTCGGGCAGGATGCGCTGCATCCGCTGCTTGGCGACCAGTTCGACCTCGACCAGATCGCCGGCCGAGGTGACGGGCGCCGGGCCGGCAAGGCCGGGCTTCAGCACGCCGGCATCGGGAGCCTTCAATCCGGTCCCGCCGAGCGCCGTCGCCGCGACGGCGGCACCTCCGGCACGCAGGAGGGCGCGGCGGGACAGAGTAACGGCGAGACGATGCGGCATGACGGCGGTCCAGAAACTTCAGGCGGGAAGAGAGCCGGCTCCTGTCCCGCTTCCGCCCCTGGCCGGATCGGCCCGGAAGGGAAGCGCGGGTGGTTCGGTCATGCGCGGGACGGCGCGGGACCGGAGCCGGGCAGGCGTGCTTACTTGCCGATCTTCGACGGGTCGTCGAGGCTGTCGGATCCCTTGACATCGACCGAAACACCGAGCGCGGCGACGGCGCCTTCGAGCGCCTTCTTCTGGGCGACCAGACCGTCGATGCCGTTGGCGACCAGCTTGTTGCCCTCGTCGTTGTCGGCGGCGATCATCTGGTCGTAGGCCATCTTACCGCTGTCGGCGGTGTCCTTGATCGCCTGCATCGCCTTCATGGTGTTGCCCATGGCGGTCTTCACCGCGGCGTCGGCGTCGGCGGACTTGGCGGCGACCAGCTGCGACAGCGAGGCGCCCGACACGGTCTTGCCGTCGGTGCGCTTGTAGCTGCCGTTGTAGACGTTCACCATGCCGACTTCGTCGTAATAGTGCGAGTTGTGGGTGTTGTCGGAGAAGCAGTCATGCTCCTCCTCCGGGTCGTGCAGCATCAGGCCGAGCTTCATGCGCTCGCCGGCCAGTTCGCCGTAGCTCAGCGAGCCGAGGCCGGTCAGCATGCGGGCGACGCCCTCGCCCTCCGGCGCCTTGGCGATGGAGACGCGGGCCTTGCCCTTGGCGGCCCAATCGGCGGTCATCTCGGACAGATCGTCCACCAGCATCTGGGTGGCGACCTTCAGATACTGGGCGCGGCGGTCGCAGTGGCCGTTGGTGCAGTCCTTGCCCTTGGCATAGTCGGTCGCCTTGCGCTCGCCGGCGCCCGGACCGGTGCCGTGCAGGTCCTGGCCCCACAGCAGGAACTCGATGGCATGGTAACCGGTGGCGACGTTCGCCTCGACCTTGCCGGCCTCGTGCAGCTTGTCGGCCAGCAGGTCCTTGGTGATCTTGGTGGCGTCGATGGTCTTGCCGCCGGCCGTGATCTTCGGGTTGGCGATGACGTTCGCCTTGGCGTAGGGGTTGCTCTCGCCGCCGGCATAGCCCTCGTCAACGTAGTCGATCAGGCCCTCGTCCAGCGGCCAGGCATTCACCTTGCCCTCCCACTCGTCGACGACCGGGTTGCCGAAGCGGAAGGCTTCCGTCTGCATGTACGGAACGCGGGCGGCCTTCCAGGCCTCGCGCGCCTTCGCCAGCGTTTCCTCGGTCGGGTTGGCGACCAGGGCGTCCACCGCCTTCTTCAGCGCCTTGGCGCCGTTTGTGGCGTCCTGATAGGCGGCATGGGCGATGTCGGCGTAATTCTTCGCCACGTCCTTGTAGGCCGGTCCGGCCGCCTGGGCGGCGAACGGCAGCAGGGCAACGACGGCTACGGCGGCGAAGCCGGCAGCGCGCTTCGACATGGAGGTCTCCTCGAACGTCGGTGGTCGGTAATGACAGCAAGTGCGACTTATTCTCAGCGAATAACGTCGCGAATCATTCTCACTGTCAAGCCCTATCCGCGTTGGGGGTACTCGGAAATGCGCATGCCGCCGGTGCCGCGTCGATCTGTCCCCGCCGCTCAGCCCTGGCCGATCGATTGGCCGAGCGCCTGATCCAGGTCGTCGTAAAGGTCTTCGGGCGACTCCAGGCCGACCGACAGGCGCAGCAGGTCGCCGGGCACGGGGGAGGTCGGGCCTTCGATGCTGGCGCGATGCTCGATCAGGCTCTCCACCCCGCCGAGCGAGGTGGCGCGACGCCAGATGCCGACGTGGGCGGCGGTGTCGATGGCGGCCTGGGTGCCACCCTTCACCCGGATCGACAGCATGCCGCCATAGCCGCCGGTCATCTGGCGGGAGGCGATGCCGTGGCCGTGGAAGCCGGGCAGGCCGGGATACAGCACCTCCGACACCCGCGGATGGGCCGTCAGCCGCTCCGCCAGCGACATCGCCGCGGCGCTCTGCCAGCGGACGCGGGCGAACAGGGTGCGCAGGCCGCGTTGCAGAAGCCATGCCTCGAAGCTGCCGAGGATGCCGCCCTGCTGGGTCTGCACCGCCTTGATGCGGGTCCAGAACTCGTCCTTGCGGGCGGCGGTCAGGGTGCCGGCGACGACGTCCGAATGGCCGTTCAGGTATTTGGTCGCCGAATGCATGACGATGTCGGCGCCCAGTTCGATCGGCCGGGTCAGCACCGGCGTGGCGACCGTGCTGTCCACCGCCAGCCACGCCCCGGCTTCGTGCGCCAGTTCGGCGACGGCGGCGATGTCGGTGACGGTCCACAGCGGGTTGGCCGGGGTCTCGACCCAGACCAGCCGCGTCTGGCCGGGACGGAGCGCGGCGCGCACCGCGTCCGTATCGCTGGTGTCCACCCCTTCGACCTTCAGCCCCCACCGGGAGGCGGGTCCATGCACCCAATTGCGGAAGGCCCAGTACATCACGTCGGGCACCAGCACATGGTCGCCGGGATCCAACGCCTGGAACACGGCGGTCGCCGCCGCCATGCCGGAGGCGAACAGCAGGGTGTCCGCGCCCTTTTCCAGTTCGGTGATCGTCCGCGCCGGAATGTCGAAGGTGGGGTTGTCGGCGCGGGCATAGACCCGGCCGCGGTCATAGCCGTTGTCGGGGTCGCGGACATAGGTGGTGGACGGGTGGATCGGCGGAATGACCGCGCCGCTGGCCGCGTCCTCGAAGCCCAGGGCGCCGGCAGCGATGGTTTCGGGACGGTGGGGACGGTCGGTCATTGCCGGGACACTCCGGTAGCTGGCATGAGGGGGGAAATCAGGATACGCCCCGGAGCGGAGCCGGCGCAACGCCCCGTCCCGGGATTCCGCCTTTCATCCCAAACGGTTCAGGCGTACCGCGCGATCAGTCGGGCGAGCGGCGGCCCGGACAGCACCACCACGAACAGCCGCAAGGTCTGCAGCGCCAGCACCAGCGGCAAATCCACCCCGCTTCCCAGCGCGATCACCACCACGGAATCGAGCCCGCCCGGGCTGGTGGCGAGGAAGGCGGTCAGCGGATCGGTCGGCAGCAGCGTGACCAGCACCCAGGCCGACAGGCTGCACAGCGCGATCATCAACCCCGTCGACAGCAGCATCTGCGGCACGGCGCGCATCGCGTGGCGCAGCACCTCGCGGGTGAAACGCAGGCCGATGCTCCAGCCGATGACGGTGTAGGTGACGGTCAGCAGCAGGTGCGGCAGCTGCAGGGTCACCCCGGCGCCGGCCTGGACCAGCGCGCCCAGCACCATCGGCACCAGAAGCGCGCCCGAGGGGATGCGGAAGCGCTGCCCGATCCAGCCGCCCAGCCCGGCGACCAGCAGCGTCGCCGCCAGCCCACGAAGGTCCAGCACCTCCACCGGCGCGACCGGCAGGGCGCCGCCGTCCGGGGCGGCGGTGAGCGCGTGCGTGACCAGCGAGGCGCTGAGCACCACCAGCACCACGCGCAGATACTGCATCACCGCCACCAGCCGCGCGTCCGCTCCGTATTCCCCGGCCATGGCGACCATGGCGGCGGCGGCACCCGGCGACACGCCCCAGGCGGCGGTGGTGCCGGGCAGGCTGCCGTAGCGGACGAACAGCCAGCCGACGATGCCGCTGACCACCACCGTCAGCCCGACGGTTCCCAGCATCAGCGGCCAGTTCCGCGCGATGGACAGCAGGATCGACGAGGTGACGGCATGGGCGACGAGGCAGCCGATGATCGCCTGCGCCATGGTGAAGCCCGAGGGCGGAACCCGGATGGACGCTCCGCCGACGCCGAGCGCGATGGCTCCGATCATCGGCCCGATCAGCCAAGCCGCCGGCAGCCCGACCGCTTCCAGTCCCAACGTCACCGCTGCCGACAGTGCAAGCAGGCCCGCCCATTGCGCCACCGTTCGCGCGCGGAGCTTCGACCAGCCCCCTTCCGCCCCGTCCCTTGTCCCGACCACGAACTCTTACCTGTGCGAATGATTTGCGTCCCCGGCATGCTGCCTGCCGCCGGCCTTGCCCGTCCAGCAGGGGAACAGGCGCGGCAGCCATGCGCGGCAGATAAGCGGATCAGCGGGCGGTGCGGATGCGGGTCAGGAAATCGCCGACGCCGCGATTCAGGTCGTCCGCCTGCCGGTGCAGCAGACCGGCGGCGGCCAGCACCTCCTGCGCGATGCCGCCGGTCTCCGACGAGGATTGCGTCACCTGACCGATGGAGTCGGTGACCCGGCGGGTGCCGACCGCGACCTCCTGCACGTTCCGGGTGATTTCCTGGGTCGCGGCGGTCTGCTGTTCCACCGTGGCGGCGACGGTGGTGACGATCTCGTTGATGTGGGTGATGGTGCGGCCGACCGCGTGAATCGCCTCGGCGGCATTGCCGGCGGCGCTCTGCATGCCGGCGATCTGGCTGGAGATGTCCTCCGTCGCCTTCGCGGTCTGGTTGGCGAGGTGCTTCACCTCGTTGGCGACGACGGCGAAGCCCTTGCCCGCCTCGCCGGCCCGCGCCGCCTCGATGGTGGCGTTCAGCGCAAGGAGGTTGGTCTGGCTGGCGATGTTGCTGATCAGCTTGACCACGTCGCCGATGCGCTTGGCCTCTTCGACCAGCCCGCTGACGGTGCTCTTCGTCCGCTCCGCCTCGTCGACGGCGGAGGAGGAGATGCGGGACGATTCGGTAACGTGGCGGCTGATGTCGGAGATGGAGATCGAGAGCTGTTCGGTCGCCGCGGCCACCGTCTGCATGCTGGACGAGGTGACTTCGGTTTCCGACGCCACGTCGGAGGAACGGCGGCTGGTGCTGGTGGCGATTTCCGACATGCGCTGGGCATGGGCCTGCATCTGGTTGGAGGCGGCGACAGTGCCCTCCACGATGCCCTTCACGCTGTCCTCGAACGTGCCGGCAAGCCGGTCGAGCGTGGCGCGCTTGCTCTCCTCCTCCGCCTCGCGATAGGTCTCCAGAAGCAACTCAATGTCGAACCACGCGATCTTGTTGAGCGTTTCCAGCTGGGCGGCGCGGGTGCGGCGGGCGGAGGCGCCGAACAGGTTGGCGGCCAGACCATCGTCACCGCCGATTAGGCCCAATTCGCGGGCGATGTTGGAGCTGACGATGTAATGGCAGATCGACACCGCATAGGCCGGAACGCCGTTCCGATAGAACAGCGTCGCGAGCCGCTTCGCGGAGTCGGCGAAGCCCGCATCGATCCGGCCGGACGCGGCCCGCATCCAATGGTCCAGCCGGGCGGCATGCACGTCGGGAAGCTTCAGCGCAGTCTGGATCTCCGGCCACGCATCGAAATGCCGGTGCCATTGCTCAAGAAGCGCGGGTAGCCGCCGCTCCGCAAATTCGCGGTTCCCCCGGAGCCGGGCCAGATCGTCATCGGTGATGGAGAAGGTGGCAAGTCGCTTCGCCTGCGAATCTGTCAGCTCGACGGTCATGATTTTGGACGATCCTCGGTTCATGTGCCTCTTTGGGATCGTTCTACGTTACGAAACGTCTTCTGGATCGCCCGCCAAGGGCGTCTGACGCCCTCATTTTCATCATACTCCCATATGTCTAAGAAAGAGCGCAGCGGCCGATCATAGACGGGCGACCGCCCATGAGCCCGCGCACCTTCGGCCTATCATGCGGGTCGCGGGCGCAGGCCGTTCAGCAGCAGGGCGATGGACTGGCGAGAAATCTCCGCCGGGTCCAAATCGCCGTCCGGGCGGTACCAGCGCGCGACCCAGCTGAGCGCGCCCGACAGCGTGAAGGCGGCGATCTTCGGATCGCAGGGGGCGATGCTGCCTTCCGCGATGCCGCGCTCGATCAGGCTGCGGAATTTCAGGTCGATGCTGCGCTTCAGGCCACGCAGGGTGCGGCGGCTTTCCTCGGTCAGCGGCTCCTCGCCGACGCGGATCACGCACATGCCGAAATCCATGGTGACGATGCCGACATAGGTGGTCATTACCGCCACCAGCTCGTCATAGGCGCTGCCGCCATGACCGATCACTTCGCTCGATGCGCTATCGAGCAGTTCCAGCCCGATCCGCACGCACTCGAACAGGATCTCCTCCTTGTTCTTCACATAGTAATAGATCGTCGGCTTGGTGACGTTCAGCCGGCGGGCGATGTCGTCCAGCGAGGTGGCGTGATAGCCAAGCTCGTTGAACGCCTGCGCCGCGGTTCGCAGCACGGCGATCCGCTTTTCCTCGCGCTCGCTGCGGCGGTCGGCGGCGGTCTTCCATGGCGACTCCGACATGCGGCGTTGGCTCCCTTCGATCATTGTCCTGCGTCCCTGCCCATCGCTTTCCCACTTGCCGGTGCCTATGTCCAGGGGCAGCGTTCGTCCGTTCGTTCAGCAAACTTGTTTCTGTTCCTACTTTCAAGTAACTTAGGTTCCAGTCAGTAAAAAAGAAATCCGGCCGCGCCCGTGCATCGGTGAGCGGCGCCGGTCGCGAAAACCTGAAAACCGGGAGGACACGCATGCCTATGGACGTTGCGAACAACGCGATCGCCGCGGCGCGCGGTATCAGCATCGGCGGCGCTCTGGCACGGGCGGCGCGGCGGCATGGCGGCCGTATCGCGCTCCGCTATGAAGGCCGCGAATGGAGCTTCACCGACCTGCACCTTGCCGCGAAGCGGGTGGCCCGGCGGTTCACGGACATGGGCCTGAAGCGGGGAGACCGGGTGGCGGCCTTCGGGCGCAATTCCGACGCCTATGTCGTGGCGTGGCTCGGCTGCGCGGTCGGCGGCTTCATCCATGTGCCGGTCAATTACGCCCTGACGGGGGAGGAACTGTCCTACATCCTGACCCAGTCCGGCGCGCAGATGGTGCTGCACGACGCCGATCTGGCTGGTCCTCTGGCCGATTCCGGTCAGGCCGCGCGGCTGGAATGGATCGGGACGCTGGCCGCCGGCAGCGGTGAGCTGGACGTTCTGTCCATCGCGCAGGATGCGGGCGCATCGGCGGACATCGAGGTGGTGGTGGATGCCGACACGGTGGTTCAGCTTCTCTACACCTCCGGAACCACCGCGGCGCCGAAGGGCGCGATGATGACCCATGGCAGCCTGCTGGCGGAGTATGAAAGCGCCATCCATAATTGCCGCTTCGCCGAAAGCGACCGCGCGTTGGCGGCGCTGCCGCTCTACCATTCGGCGCAGATGCACGTCTTCCTGATGCCGCAGCTGATGGTCGGCGCCACCACGTTGCTGATCCAGACCCCGGCGCTGAAGCAGTGCCTGGAACTGATCGCGGCGCACCGCATCACCTCCTTCTTCGCGCCGCCCACGGTGTGGGTCGGGCTGCTGCGCCATCCCGATTTCGGCGCGCATGATCTGGGGTCGCTGGAAAAGCTCTATTACGGCGCCTCGATCATGCCGGTTCCGGTGCTGCAGGAGCTTCGCCAGCGCCTGCCCAACGCCCGCGCCTTCAACTGCTATGGCCAGAGCGAGATCGGCCCACTCGCCACCGTTCTGGCGCCGGAGGAGCATGAGGAGCGTCCCGCCTCCGCCGGCCGTCCGGTGCTGAATGTCGAGACGCGGGTGGTCGATCTGGAAATGAACGACGTGCCGCCGGGCACCCATGGCGAGATCGTCCACCGCTCCCCCCAGCTGATGGTCGGCTATTGGGACAAGGAGCGTGAGACGGAGGAGGCGTTCCAGGGCGGCTGGTTCCATTCCGGCGACGTCGGCTTTCTGGACGAGGCCGGCTATCTCTACATCGTCGACCGGATCAAGGACGTCATCAACACCGGCGGCGTGGTGGTCGCCAGCCGCGAGGTGGAGGAGGCGATCTACACCCACCCCGCCGTCGCCGAGGTCGCGGTGGTGGCTCTGCCCGACCCGAAATGGATCGAGGCGGTGACCGCCTTCGTCGTGCTGCGCAGCGGACAGAGCGTCGATGCCGAGGGGCTGATCGCCCATTGCCGCGGCCATCTGGCGCCCTTCAAACTGCCCAAGCAGGTGCATTTCGTCGACAGCCTGCCGCGCAACACCGCCGGCAAGCTGCTGAAGCGCGAACTCCGCCGCGCCTATAGCGAGACCGCCGCATGAGCGCGTATGAACCGCCGCTGCAATCCGTCCGCTTCCTCGTCAACGAGGTGCTGAAGGCTCCCGCCGCGCTTGCCGCAGCGGGTTGGGAGGACGCGACGCCCGATCTGTTCGACGCGGTGCTGGCCCAGGCCGGGCGGCTGGCGATGGACGTGCTGCTGCCGCTCGACCGTTCCGGCGATGAGGAGGGCGCGCGGGTCGAGGGAGACGGCGTGCGCATGCCGGCCGGCTTCCATGAGGCGTGGCGCCATTGGCGCGAGGGCGGCTGGAACGGGCTGGCCGGCAACCCGGCCTATGGCGGGCAGGGGATGCCGGCGCTGCTCGACACGCTGGTGACGGAGATGGTGTGCGCGGCGAACCTCGCCTTCAGCATCACCCCCGGCCTGACCCAGGGCGCGATCCGGGCGCTCGCTGCCCATGGCAACGCGGCGGTGAAGGAGCGCTGCCTGCCGCCGATGCTGGCCGGCGACTGGACCGGCGCCATGGCCCTGACCGAACCGCAGGCCGGCACCGACCTGAGCTTGCTGCGCACGCGGGCGGAGCCGGTGGGCGACGGCACCTACAGGCTGGCCGGGCAGAAGATGTTCATCTCCTCCGCCGACCATGACCTGACCGGGAACCTCGTGCATCTGGTGCTGGCCCGCCTGCCCGACGCGCCGCCGGGCACCCGCGGCATCAGCCTGTTCGTCGTGCCGAAGCGCCTGCCCGACGGAGCCCGCAACGGCTGGTCCGTGCTGTCAGTCGAACGCAAGATGGGGCTGCACGCCTCGCCCACCTGCGTGGTGTCCTATGAGGGTGCCGTCGGCTGGATGGTGGGGGAGCCGCATCGCGGCCTCGCCGCCATGTTCACGATGATGAACCACGAACGGCTGTTCGTCGGCATCCAGGGCATCGGGGTGGGCGAACGCGCGGCGCAGGCGGCTTTGACCTATGCCCGCGAGCGCGTGCAGGGCAGGGCGCCCGGTGGCGATGAAGGCAAACCGATCCTGCATCATCCCGACGTGCGGCGGATGGTGCTGACCGCCCGCGTGCTGACCGACGCCGGACGGGCGCTTGCCGGATGGGTGGCGCTGTGGCTCGACCGCGCCGCCAAGGATCCGTCGCTGGCGGAGAAGGCGGAGGATTGGGCGGCGCTGCTGACACCGGTGGTGAAGGCTGCCGGCACCGATTTCGGCTTCGAGGCGGCGGTGCTGGCCCAGCAGGTGATGGGCGGCCACGGCTATATCCGCGACAATGGCGTCGAGCAGCTGGTCCGCGACGTGCGGGCGACGCAGATCTACGAGGGCACCAACGGCGTCCAGGCGCTCGACCTCGTGCAGCGCAAGCTGGGCCTGCATGGCGGCCGACCGCTGACGCGGATGCTGGACGCGGTGGCGGATGCCGCGGCGACGCTGGCCGACGATCCTGTGACCCGGGAACTGGCGGAGCCCCTGCGGAGTGCTGCCGACCGGTTGCGCGGCCTCGCCGACTGGCTGCGGCAGGAGGGGCGCGACCCGCGCGACGGGGCGGCCGGGGCGACCGACCTGCTGCGGCTGACGGCGCTGGTCGCCTATGGCTGGATGTGGGGGCTGACCGCCTCCGCCGCGGTCCGGCAACCGGCAGGTTATGATCCGGCATTCCTCGATGCCCGCATCGGGTTGGCGCGTTTCTTCATGACCCGGCTGCTACCCGAAACCGCCATGCTGGAGGCACGCATCCGCAGCGGCTATGCCGGGTTGGATGCGGGACTGTCCGACCGGCTGGGGGGCATCGAAGGATAGCGATCCGTCACGCCGCCGCGACGATCAGAACGGCCGCGATCAGCGCCACCGCATCTTCAATCAGGGCGGCGGGGCGGTCGCGGCCGAAGGCGGCGGCCATCCGCATGCGCGCCGCATAGCCGACGAGCGTGCCTGCGACGGCGCCGATACCGCCGGCGACCAGCCCGCCGACCCAGACTCCGGCATTCGCCCCGATGGCAGCTCCGGCGATGGCCCCGCCGGCGATGCGGCTGGCGAAAGGAAACGGCAGCTTGCGGCTGGGGGTGGTCGGCAGCTTGTCGACGATCAGCTCCACCACGGCCAAGACGGTGAAGACCCAGGGCGACACCGGGTGTCCGAGGAAGAACAACCAGCTTCCCGACACGTCGAGCCAGCCGCCATAGGCGGCCCAACTGACCGCGGCCGGAGCAAGCAGCGTGCGCGAGCCGGAGACGGCGCCGATCAGGAAGGCGAGGATCAGGGCAAACATTCAGTCATCCACAATCAATTGGAGGAGCGTCGGCGCACCGCCTGCACCATTTGCCGAAGCGCATCGATTCGGGTGCCGGGGCCGCCATGGAACAGGCGCAGAGCGGCTAGCATCATCGCGTCGTCACCTTCGCGCGGAGCATCGAAATGCGGGCGCAACCGCCCCTTGCGCACCGAGACGGTCTTCACCTGCGTCATCTCCAGAAGCCCTTCGGCGCCACGGGTGACGCCCCAGCCGCTGGCATGCCGTCCGCCGAAGGGCAGGCGCGGATCGGCGGTCGGCACGATCAGGTCGTTGATCGTCACCGTCCCGGCATCGATCAGCCCGGCCAACTCCCGAGCCTGAGCCACCGGCCCGAAGACCGACGCCCCCAACGCGTAGGGGCTGCGCGTCGCCGCATCCAACGCCTCCTCCATGTCCCGCACCGGCACCAGCGACAGGACGGGGGCGAAGATCTCCTCGCGCAGCAACGCCATGCCGGGCCGTGCGTCGGCTAGGATCAGCGGCGTCATGGCGGGGGCTTCGTCCTCCGGTAGATTCCCCAGAGCACGCGCGCCCTCCGCCATCGCATCGTGCGCAAGGGCGGCGAGCCGACGTCTCACCGGCAGGGACACCGGCACCGGGGGAATGGTGCCGATCTGGCGGAGCAAGGCGGCCTCCACACCTGCGGCCATCCCGTGCGGAACGAAGACCCGCCGCGGCGCGATGCAGGTGGCGGAGCCATTGAGCCGCAGGCCGAAGGCCAGCGCGCGCGCGACCTGATCCACGTCCGCCCCCGGCAGAACGAAGACGGCATCATTGCCCGACAGCTCCATCGTCGACGGCACCAGATGGCGGGCGAGACGTTCCGCCACCGCCCGGCCGGTGTCCGCCGAGCCGGTCAGCACCAGCTTGTCGATGCCGGCGGCGATGGCCTCTCCCACCGCCCCGGCGGACTCGTCCAGCACCTGGAACAGTCCCGGCGGCAGGCCGGCCTCTTCCAGCCATTTTCCCAGCAGAACCATCGGTGCGCCGCTTCCCGGCGCCGGCTTGACCAGCACCCGGTTGCCGGCCGCCAGCGCCTGAACCGCCTGCACGCCCGGCAGCAGCAGCGGGTAGTTGGACGGCCCGACGATCAGGACCGTGCCGACCGGTTCCCGCCGCACCTCCGCCTCCACCCCGAACAGCCAGACCGGGCGCCCGCGCCGGCCCAGCCGCCTCGGCGCCAGCAGGCCGGCCGCCTCGCGTTCCAGGAATCGGCAGGCCTCCGCCAGCGGCAGGATTTCGGCACTGACGCTCTCCGCAGCATGCCGTCCCGGTCGAGTTTCCAGTGATCGCACGAGCCTCTCGGCACCGGCCGCAATACGGTGGCGAAGTCCGCGAATAATCGAAAGTCGTAGTGAAATGTCTTGGGCGTGCCATGCCTTAAACTCAGCTGATGATCGAAATTTTTCATTGCTCATCGAAAGGGTTACGACTTCAGGAGAGGGGCTGTTGTTGCGATCCATTTTCGACCCGGCTGCGTAACCACGAAGACAGAGTTCGGCAGCGCAGGAGCGTTTGGCAAGCGCATGGAACGACAAGTCGTGATCATCGGCGCGGGACCGGGCGGATTGGCATCCGCGATGCTCCTGGCGCTCACGGGTGCGAAGGTGACTGTGCTGGAGCGCCAGGACCGCGTCGGCGGCCGGTCGGCCGGCTTCTCGATGGACGGATACCGCTTCGACAGCGGCCCCACCTTCTTCCTCTATCCCCGCATTCTGGAGGAGATCTTCGAGGCCTGCGGACGCCGCCTGTCGGACGAGGTCGACCTGATCCGCCTCGACCCGCTCTACCGGCTGGTGTTCGAAGGCGGCGGCGAGTTGCGCGTCCAGGCCCAGATGACGGCGCTGATGGCGGAGATCGCCAAGCTCAGCCCGCGCGACGCCGAAGGTCTGCCGCGCTTCCTGGCCGACAACCGGGCGAAGATGGAGCGCTTCCGCCCGGTTCTGGAATCCGACTTCTCCAGCCCCTGGGCCCTGGCTTCGCTGCCGATGCTGAAGGCGCTGGGCAGGCTGTCGCCGCACCGGTCGGTGGACGCCGACCTGTCCCGCTATTTCCAGGACCCGCGCATCCGCCTCGCCTTCTCGTTCCAGAGCAAGTATCTGGGCATGTCGCCCTTCCGCTGCCCCAGCCTGTTCACCATCCTGTCCTTTCTGGAGCATGAACACGGCGTCTTCCATCCCCGCGGCGGGACGGAGGCGGTGATGGAGGCGATGCGCAGGGTGGCGGAAAGCCTGGGCGTCACCGTGCGGCTGAACGAGACGGTGCGCCACATCAAGTTCCAGGGCCGCCGCGCCGTCGGCGTGCGGACGGAGGCCGGCGACTATCCCGCCGACGCACTGGTCATCAACGCCGACTTCGCGCGGGCGATGACGACGCTGGTGCCCGACGACCTGCGCCGGCGCTGGAGCGACGCCCGCCTCGCCACCAAGAAATTCTCCTGCTCCACCTTCATGATGTATCTGGGCATCGAAGGCAAAGTGGACGGGCTGGACCACCACACCGTCTATCTTGCGGAGGATTACGCCCGCAACCTCGCAGAGATCGAGGAGTGCCGGGAACTGCCGCGCCGGCCTTCGATTTACGTCCAAAACGCCTGCGTCACCGATCCGGAGATGGCGCCGCCGGGCGGCAGCACGCTCTACATCCTCGTTCCGGTCGGCCACCAGCGTGGGCACATCGACTGGCAGGCGGAGGCGCCGCACTACCGCCGGCTCGTGCTGGACCGGCTGGCAGGCTTCGGGCTGGGCGATTTGGAGCGCCGCATCCGGGTGGAACGGGTGGTAACGCCGGCCGACTGGGAAAGCCGGTTCGCGGTGCATCGCGGCGCTACCTTCAATCTGGCGCACAGCCTGGACCAGATGCTGCACCGGCGGCCGCGCAACCGGTTCGAGGATCTGGACGGCGTCTATCTGGTGGGCGGCGGCACCCATCCCGGCAGCGGACTGCCGGTCATCTTCGAAGGCGCACGCATCACGGCGCGGCTGCTGGCCCAGGAACTGGGCCTGCCGACGCCCTGGCGCACAAAGACCATGGGTTTGTCCGGCATGCTGCGGCAGGCCGTTGCAGGGGGGATGGCATGACGGATCGGATCGCGGTGATCGGCGGGGGCCTTGGTGGGCTGGCGGCGGCGGTGGTGCTGGCGGCGCGCGGGCACAAGGTGACCCTGCTGGAAAAGAACGCCTGGGTCGGCGGCAAGGCGGCGGTGCTGGAGGATGGCGGCTTCCGGTTCGACATGGGGCCGACCATCCTGACGGTGCCGCGCGTCCTGCGTCGGATCCTGGAAGAGGCCGGCTGCGACCTCGACCGCGAGTTGGATATGGTCCGGCTGGAGCCCCAATGGCGCTGCTTCTTCGACGACGGCACGGTGCTGGACCTGTCGGAGAATGTCGGGACCATGGCGGCCGAACTGGACCGGCTGGCGCCCGGAAAGGGGGCGGGGGAGGGCTACCGCCGCTTCCAGGCGATGTCGGAACGGCTGCATGGCATCTCCGAACGCTTCTTCTTCTGGAAGTCGGTGGAGGATCTGGGCGACACGCTGAACTTCCGCAACAGCTTCAACGCCAGCACCCTGTCCGACGTGCTGGCCCTGCGGATGGGCAGTACGGTGGCGGGCACCATCCGCAACCATGTGCCGGATGCGCGGGCGGCGCAGATGCTGGACCATTTCACCCAGTATGTCGGTTCCTCCCCCTACGGCTCGCCGGCGGTGCTGTGCGCCATCGCCCATATGCAGACTAACGACGGCGTCTGGTACCCGATCGGCGGCACTCGCGCGGTGCCGGCGGCGCTGGAGCGGGTGGCTGGGCGGCTGGGAGTGGACATCCGCACCAACACCGGTGTCCGCCGACTGCAGGTGGAGGGTGGGCGCGTCGTCGCGGTCGAAACCGACGGGGGCGAGCGCATCCCGGTTTCGGCAGCGGTGTCGAACATGGATTCCGTCCGGACCTATCAGGAACTGGTGGGTGGGCAGCCGGCCAAGCGCTTCTCCAAGCGCCGCAGCTACGAACCGGCCTGTTCCGGCGTGGTGTTCTATCTGGGGCTGGACCGTGCCTACGATCACCTTCTGCACCACGACTTCGTCTTCTCCCGCGATCCGGAGGAGGAGTTCGACTGGATCTATGGCCAGGGAGAGCCGGCACCCGACCCGACCTGCTACATCGCCGCCCCCGCCCGCACCGAACCCGGCGTCGCACCGAAGGGTGGTGAGGCGCTGTATGTGCTGGTCCACACCCCCTATCTGCGCCCGCGCCACGACTGGAGCCGCATGCTGCCGGCCTATCGCCGCGTGGTCTTCGACAAGCTGAAGCGCACCGCCGGCATGGCCGATCTGGAAGATCGCATCCGGGTCGAACATGTGCTGACGCCGCAGGACATCCACGACCGTTACAATGTTCTGAACGGCGCCATCTACGGCTTGGCGAGCCACGGCCGCTTCATGGGCGCCTTCAAGCCCGGCAACCGCTCCCGCGATGTCGAGGGGCTGTATCTGGCCGGCGGGGCCGCCCATCCGGGGCCGGGCATGCCGATGGTGCTGATGTCGGGGTGGATCGCCGCCGACAGCCTGGACCGGGACATGCGCGGCTCCGCCCGTGCCGTGGCCTGACGGAAGGCGGCCCAGGGGATTGACGAACGGCATGACGGACGATCCGGTCGCGTTACGGTCACGGTTTCTCTGCTGGTACTTCGGCGGCGTCATGGCACGGCGGCTGCGGCGCGGCTTCCATGCCATGCGGCTGGCGCGGCCGGGCTGGCCGGTGCTGCCGCCGGGCCGGCCGGTCATCGTCTATCTGAACCACCCGTCCTGGTGGGACCCCGCCCTGCTGATCGTGATGGGGACCACCCGCTTCCGCGGCCGGCCGGGCTTCGGGCCGATCGACGCGGAGATGCTGCGCCGCTACCGCTTCATGCGTCAGATCGGCCTGTTCGGGCTGGAACCCGGCCGAGCCGGGGCCGTCACCTTCCTGCGCACTGCCGAGCATGTCCTGGCCGATCCGCGCGCCATGCTGTGGATCACCGCGGAGGGCGCCTTCACCGATCCGCGCCGCCGCCCGGTGACCCTGCGGCCGGGAATCGCCCATCTGGTGCGCCGGATGCCCTCGGCCCTGGTCGTGCCGCTGGCCATCGAATACCCGTTCTGGGACGAACGCACGCCGGAGGCTCTGCTTCGCTTCGGCGAGCCGATGGAGGCCGCCTGCTTCGCCGATCTGCCGGTGCCGGAGATCGCGGCGGATCTGGAAGGGCGGCTGGAGGCGGTGATGGACCAACTGGCGCTCGACGCGCAAAGCCGCGACCCGGCGCGTTTCCTGACGCTGATGGAGGGAACGGTGGGGATCGGCGGGGTTTACGACCTATGGCGCCGGGCGCGGGCCTGGGCCGGCGGGCAAGCCTTCTCCGCGGCACACAACGATGGGCAGAGGCCGATGCCGCAGCGGGAGGTAAAACGGCCATGAGCGTCATCGACCTGACTGCCGGGCTGTCGCTGGTTCTGGCTCTGCTGCCGCTGGGGCAGGGGATCCTCAACCTCTATCTCTATCGCCGTCCGACCGCTGCCCCGCCGCTGGGCACCGCCGTCAGCATCCTGATCCCCGCCCGGAACGAGGAGGCCGGCATCGCCGCCGCCGTCGATGCGGCGCTGCTCAGCCGTGGTGTCGAGGTGGAGGTCGTGGTGCTCGACGACCACTCCACCGATCGCACGGCGGAGATCGTCCGCAGCATCGCTGCCCGCGATCCGCGCGTGAGGCTGGAGCCTGCACCGCCGCTGCCGCCGGGCTGGTCCGGTAAACAGCATGCCTGTCAGGTGCTTGCCGGTCTGGCGCGCTATCCCGTGCTGCTGTTCCAGGATGCCGACGTGCGTCTGTCCCCCGCCGCCGCCCGCCTGACCAGCGGCGCCCTGCTGTCGGGTGGGAACGGTCTGGTCAGCGGCTTCCCGCGCGAGGAGACCGGGACTCTGGCCGAGGCCCTGGTGATCCCGCTGATCCATTTTCTGCTGCTGGGCTACCTGCCGATAGCGGGGATGCGGCGGTCCACCGACCCGCGCTTCGGCGCCGCCTGCGGCCAATTGATTGCGGTGAGAAAGGACTCCTACCTTCAGGCTGGCGGCCATGCCGCCATCGCCGCTTCGCTGCATGACGGGGTGACGCTGCCGCGCGCCTTCCGCCGGGCCGGGCAGGGCACTGACCTGTTCGACGCCACCGGCCTTGCCCGCTGCCGGATGTATCGCGGCTGGCGCGAGCTGTGGTCCGGCTTCTCCAAGAACGCGACGGAGGGGATGGCGACCTCGGTCGCCCTGCCGGTCTGGACCCTGCTGCTGTTCGGCGGCCATGTGCTTCCCTGGATTCTGCTGGGCTGGGCGGCTCTGCACCCGCTGCCCTTTGCGGCGGTCGTCCTGGCCGGGATGGCGGCGGTGGCCGGGGTGATCTTCCGCCTGCTGCTGGCCGTCCACTTCCGCCAGAGCGTCGTCGGCGCCCTGCTGCACCCGGTCGGAATCCTCATCATGCTGGCGATCCAATGGGTGGCGCTGCTGCGCGCCCGTCATGGCAAGCCGGCGGAATGGCGGGGCAGGGCCTATCCGGCCGGGCCGGGGTCGGACGCGTCATGACCCCCTGGCTGCGCCGCAATGGGCACCGCATCTTCCACCCGCTGGCCGGTGCCGACGCCGCCACGCTGGCAGCCGTGCTGCGCGACGGCGGCGGTGTGGGGCCGCTGCACCTGCACCGCGTCACGACCGCCGCCGGCGCCGCCGCGATCCGCGCGCCGTTCGACCTGCTGGAGCAGCGGCGGGTGAAGCGGCTGGCGGGGCAGGGTAGGTCCGCCGGGCCGCCGCCGCTGTTCATCCTCGGCCACTGGCGTAGCGGCACCACCTATCTGCTGAACCTGCTGGCCCAGGATCCGCGGTTCGCCGCCCCCGATCCGCTGGCGGTCGGCTTGCCCTGGGGCTTCCTCGGCCTGAGTTCCTTCTGGCGCTCAAGGCTGGAGGAATGGCTGCCGCCCGACCGCATCATCGACGCCATGCCGGTCGACCCGACCTCCCCACAGGAGGACGAACTGGCTTTGGCCCTGATGCAGCCGCTGTCCTACTACCACGGCATCTTCTTCCCCAAGCATCTGCGCCGCGCCTTCCGCCAAGGCGTGCTGTTCGAGGATTGCCGGCCGCAAGCCATCGACCTGTGGCGCCGCCGGATGGACCTCTACCTGACCAAGATGCAGATCTATTGCGGCGGCCGGCGCCTGCTGATCAAGAATCCGGCCCACACGCCCAAGCTGGCGGAGTTGCTGGCCCTGCGACCGGACGCCGTTTTCGTCCACATCCATCGCGACCCGTACGAGGTGTTCAGCTCCACCCGCCGCATGCTGCTGACCCTGCTGCGGGAATTCTCGCTGCAATCCTATGATCCGCAGGTGGTCGACGGGCTGGTGCTGGACCTCTATCCCGCGATGATGGCGCGGTTCGACCGTGACCGGGCGCTGCTGCCGCCCGGCCGGCTGGTGGAAATCCGATACGACCGTTTCGTCGCCGATCCGCTGGCGACGCTGGCCGAGGTCTATGACGGGCTCGATCTCGGCCCGTTCGAACCAGTACGGCCGCGGGTCGAGCGCTACCTCGCCGACGTGCGCGACTACCGCCGCGCCCATCATGATCTGGAGGACCCGGCGCGCAGCGCCGTACGCCGGCGCTGGGCCTTCGCCTTCGACCGCTGGGGCTATTGAGCCGTCAGGCTTCGCCGCGTTCCTCGCGCTTGGCCTGCTGCCACAGGGCTTCCATCTCGTCCAGCGTGGCGTCCTGCGGCTTGCGCCCACCGTCGGCCAGCAAGGCTTCGATGCGGTGGAAGCGGCGTTCGAACTTGGCGTTCGTGCCGCGCAGTGCCGCTTCCGGCTCCACCTTCAGCCGGCGGGCGAGGTTGACCAGCGCGAACAGCAGGTCGCCCAACTCATCGGCCACCCGTTCCTGAGCCGAATTGGCGTCCATTTCCGCCCGCAACTCCCGCACCTCCTCCTCGATCTTGTCGAGGATGTCGCGGGCGTCGGTCCAGTCGAAGCCGACGCGCGCCGCGCGGTTCTGCAGCTTCAGCGCGCGGGTCAGCGCCGGCAGCCCGGCGATCACGCCCTCCAGCGCCGACGGCGCCCGGCCTTCCTCGGCAGCCTTGGCCGCCCGTTCAGCCGCCTTGTGCTCCTCCCAGCGCGAGGTCTGCTGGTCGGACGACTTCACTTCCTCCGGTCCGAAGACGTGGGGATGGCGGCGGATCATCTTGTCGGTGATGACACCGGCGACCTCGTCGAAATCGAACAGTCCTTCCTCGCGCGCCATCTGGCTGTAATAGACGACCTGGAATAGCAGATCGCCCAACTCCTCGCGCAGGGCGACCTTGTCGTCCTTTTCGATGGCGTCGGCGACCTCATAGGCCTCCTCGATCGTGTGCGGCGCGATGGAGCGATAGGTCTGCTCCAAATCCCACGGACACCCGCCGTCGGGATTCCGCAGCCGCGCCATCACGTCGAGCAGCCGGTCGATGTTGCGGGTCATGTCGTGCCGTCTCCGATTGCGGGGAGGTGAAAGTCCGCGACGATAGCGGACAGGCGGCGACGGGGGAAGTTTCGCCGCACCGGCACTGACATTCCAAGCTTGCCGCGGAATCAAGCTGAAGTGCGACAACACGTTTTTGTTGATCGGGCGGCCTGCTTTTTATCGATCGCGTCAGGAGAGGAGAGCTCGTACCGGTAGTCCATAGGCTTGATCCGCGCGCCTCCATCGCGATGGCGGATCAAGCCTGTGGACCCACCGGTGCGAGCGGCGGGGCAGGGGAGGCCTGCTGGTTTCACGGCCTCTCATGGCGCTCAGGCGTAGCTGGTATTCACCGCCCGATCTTCGAAGCCGCCAGATTGACCGCAAAGACTTCGGCTGGCGTCCTGTAGTCAAGGCAGCGGCGTGGCGTATTGTTGAGCCGCTTCGCGAGGGCGGCAAGTGCTGAGCCATTGCGCTCCGCTACAGGGATGCCCAGAGGCAAATATCGCCGCAAACGTCCGTTGGCATTTTCAACGCCACCTTTCTGCCAGGGACTGTGCGGATTGCAAAAGTAACTGTCCAACGATAGGCTTTTGTAGGACAGAAACTCCGTTCCCCGGTCAAAAGTAATGGTCCGGCATGCATGATGTGGAAATTTGCCAAGCACTGTTGCGATCCGGCTGATCACCTCGGCTGAGCGACGATCCTCATTGGCTATGAGGATGTGGTATCGGCTCTGACGCTCCTGAAGAGACGTGATGTTGGATTTTCCGAACTGAGGGCTGAAGATCACCAAGTCACATTCCCAGTGCCCGAAACTCTGCCGGGTCTCCACCTCGGCCGGACGATTGGCGATCGAGCGCTCGGCGGGAATCGGACTGCTGCGTGGTTTGCGACCCATACGCTTGCGGCGCCGACGCCGGGCGACGGCCAAAAGCGCATAGAGATTGAGGGTTTTCCCTTCCGGTCCATAGATGAAGCGGTAGATCGTCTCGTGCGACACTGTTGCGCCATCAGAAGCATCCAGTTTGAGGCGGCCAGCAATCTGTTGCGGCGACCAGCCCTCGCGCAGCTTGGCGATCACGTGGTCGCGCAGAACCGGCTTGAGCGTCAGTTTCAATCGACGCCGAGAGCGTCGATCACGGGCATACTTCTGGGCGCTGGTGCAGAAGTAGCCCTTGTACTCCTGGCCCCAGCGATCCCGGAACGGGTCGTGATAGAAGTTGCGCCGGATTTCCCGGTGGATGGTCGACCGGTGACGGCCCAAAGCCTCGGCGATCACCGTCACCGGCATCTTGGCGTCGCGCATGTCCTGGATGCGGCGGCGCTCTGCGAAATCGATCTGCGAATAATGTTCACCCATCAGCGCTCACGACCCGTAAAGCCCTGTGATTACAAGAAAGTTGCACTTCAGAATAGAACCTACCTGCAGTCGCTTAGTAGACGCATAACTTCCGTTATGGAAATTACCTCTTCGATCGATTTGGGTCCGCTTGATCCAAGTCTCACAAGACGCTACTGTATTCCGCAGGGCGTTGACGTGAATTGTTGCGATACCGGGTAGCCTTCGGGTCCGCTGGGGTGCTTCGCTCCCAGGTCAACGCCCTGTCCCTTCAGAGTTTCCTCGCTTCCCTGACCAAGTTTCCCTTTGTGGGGAAATCAATCACCTGCTTCTTGCGCATTCGGTGCAAGGACGAAAGATAGACCTCATTCAGGTTTCCGGTCACCTTGAGAATGGCACATCGCCAAACCCCGTGGAGATGAGCAACCACAACATGTTTATCGCGGTCGGTCCGAACTTCTCCGCTGTCTAAAATTTCTTGAAGGCTGTCGAAGTCTTCACTTGTCCATCGATGCTTCTGATGGGAATCGCGCGTGTCGGATGAGAGAAGCACGCGCATCGTCTTCGCCTTCAGATGCGTCTGGATATCCAACGGCAGCTTGGCAACCACGACCACGCCCGACGCATTGCCTTCCAGAAAGTCCTTCACGCCGACGGAGCCCTCACCACGTTTTACGGTTGTGAGGCTAGCGCAGCCACCGGGAAGGCGAAAGCCCGCGCCTGCATACAACCTCGCGACAAATAGCCTGCCCTTTTCCCTCCCGCACCGCAGCAATCCAGCCATGCGGCAAGCGGGACCGCAGGCGCACTCTGCCCCCTTGCCGGATTTAGATAGCAAACCTATTAAATAGGGATGCTACAAGATAAGCCTCTACGCCTTCCCCCCAATTTCGGTCTGCACCTGTTCCGCGCCTCCCATCTGTGGCGGCGGGCGGCGAACAAGGTGTTGGCGGACAGCGGGTTTTCCACCTCCGCCATCGCGCCGCTGATGCTGCTGGCCGAGCTCGGCGACGGGCTGCGGCAGCGCGAGTTGGCAGACGAGATGGGCGTCGAAGGCCCGTCGCTCGTCCGTCTTCTCGACGGGCTGGAAGCGGCCGGGCTGCTGGAACGGCGCGAGGATACCTGGGACCGCCGGGCGAAGACCCTGCACATGACCGACGCCGGCCGTCAGCTGTTGGTTCAGGTGAATGACGCGTTGAACGACGTCCGCCAGCGGTTGATGGCAGAGGCGACGGAGGCCGATGTGGAAGCCTGCTATCGCGTGCTTTCCATCATCGAGGCCAACGCCAAGCGTGAACAGAACTGACCGGTGCGTGTTCTCCGGGGATGCGCCACGGCCAGGACCGGCCGCGCTGCGCCTCCGGCCGTATCGGTGCGGTGATCAAGGAACCAAGACCGTGACATTTCTTCCTTCCTTCCGGGCCGTGGCCCGGATCGCCGTGACCCTGCTGGTGACCGTGGCGGCGGTCGGCGGCGGACTGTGGCTGTGGGATTACTATATGAACGAGCCCTGGACCCGTGACGGCCGCGTCCGCGCCGACATCGTCCAGATCTCCTCCGACGTCGCCGGGCTGGTGACCGACGTGCGGGTGGCCGACAACCAACTGGTCCACAAGGGCGAGGTGCTGTTCGTCGTCGATCCCGGCCGCTACCGGCTGGCGGAGGAGCAGGCGCAGGCCAACCTCGACAGCGCCAAGGCCGAGTTGGCCTATCGCACCGCCGAGGCGCACCGGTACGAGCAGTTGGGCAACAACGTCGTCTCCACCGCCCAGCGCCAGGAGGTAAACTCGGCGATGGCCAAGGCCGCCGCCGCAACCAAGCAGGCGGAGGCCGCACTCGACCTCGCCCGCTTCAACCTCGGCCGTACGGAGGTGAGGGCGACCGTCGACGGCTATGTCACCAACCTGCAGATGAAGGCCGGCAACTATGTCGCCGCCGGGCAGGCGGTCGTGGCGCTGATCGACAGCCATTCCTTCTATGTCATGGGCTATTTCGAAGAGACCAAGCTGCCGCGCATCCATATCGGCGCCCCCGTCTCGGTCCGGATCATGGGCGTGAGCACCGAACTGCGTGGGCGGATCGACAGCATCACCCGCGCCATCGTCGACCGCGACCGGGCAGAGGGCACCGGGCTGGTCGCCAACGTCAACCCGACCTTCAACTGGGTGCGGCTGGCCCAGCGCATCCCCGTGCGCATCGCCCTGGACGAGGTGCCGGAGTCGCTCCAGATGGTTGCCGGGCGCACCGCGACGGTGTCTGTGGTGGGGGGCCCCGACGGAACGCCGAAGGTCGCCGAACTGCCGGCCGGGCAGTGAGCGCAAGGCGATGCCCAAAGCCCCTACCCTCGACGAGTTGGTCTTTTCGCTGAAGTCCTTCGCCGCCTCCATGCTGGCGCTCTACATAGCGTTCGGCATGGGGCTGCCGCGTCCCTTCTGGGCGATGCTGACCGCCTATGTGGTGTCGAGCCCGCTGTCGGGCACCGTTCGGTCGAAGGCGGTCTATCGCGTCGCCGGTACGGTGGTCGGCAGCATTGCCGCCATCGTCCTGACGGTGGAACTGGTCAATGCGCCGGAGCTGCTGTCGCTGGCGGTCGGGCTTTGGGTCGGCGGCTGCCTGTTCATCTCGCTGCTGGACCGCACGCCGCGCAGCTACGCCTTCATGCTGGCGGGCTACACCGCCGGGCTGATCGTCTTTCCCGGCGTCGCCAATCCGGAGGTGATCTTCGACACCGGGCTGGCCCGGGTGGAGGAGATCATCCTCGGCATCGTCTGCGCCACCGTCATCCACAGCGTGATCCTGCCGCGCGGCATGGGACCGGTGCTGCTCGGCAAACTGGACGCCGCGCTACGCGATGCAGAGCGCTGGACGCTCGACGCGCTGGAACAGGTCACCACCGACACGCGACTGCAAGACCGCCACAGGATGGCGACCGACCTGACCGAACTGCGGGTGATGACCACCCACCTGCCCTACGACACGTCCGATCTGCGCTGGATGACCCGGCCGATGCGGGCCTTGCAGGACCGCATGGTCTATCTGCTGCCGGTGCTGACCGCCGTGCATGATCGGCTGGGTGCGTTGCGGCGGCCGGACGGGGCGATACCACCGGATGTGGCGCCGGTGGTGGCTGCCGTGCGGGACTGGATCGCTGCCGGTGCGGCTGCGGATCCGGCGGACGCCGCCCGGCTGATCGGCTGGCTCGACCGGCTGGAAGCGGAGGAAGCGGGGCGGGCTTCGGCTGGCTGGCAGGCGGCGACACGCTTCAGCTTCATCCGGCGCCTGCGGTCGCTGGTGGAGATCCACCGCGACTGCCGGGACCTGCGGGCGCACATCGCAACGGGCGACCACGACCTGCCCGATCATCTCGACCCGCTGGCCCGCAAGCGCTCCCGCGGCGTCTTCCATCTTGACCAGGGCATGGCGGCTTGGTCGGCGGCGGCGGCCCTGCTGGGCATCACCACCGTCTGCGCCTTCTGGATCCTGACCGGCTGGTCGTCCGGGGCGGCGGCGGCGATGATGGTGGCGGTCTTCACCTGCTTCTTCGCGTCCTTCGACGATCCCGTGCCGGGCATCCGCCTGTTCCTGGTCTACACGCTGGCGTCCATCCCGCTGTCGGCCTTCTATCTGCTTGTGGTGCTGCCGTCCTTCGACAGCTTCCCCATGCTGGTGCTGTGCCTGGCGCCGACGCTGGTGGGCCTGGGCATCTTCGTCGCCCGGCCGGCGACAATGGGCAAGGCGATGGCGCTGATCTTCGGCGTCGGCGGCTCGCTCAGCCTGCTCGACACCGGCAACGGCGATTTCGCCTCCTTCCTGAACAGCAGCACCGGGCAGATCGTCGGCATCGTTACGGCGATGCTGGTCACCCGCATGTGCCGGTCGGTGGGCGCGGCCTGGAGCGCGCGGCGCATGCTGCACATCGGCTGGCGCGAGATCGCCGATCTGGCGCGAATGGGCGGGGTGCCGGCGAATGACGGGTTCGAAAGCCGCATGCTGGACCGCGTCGGGCTGCTGTCGGCCCGGCTGGCGCAGGCCGGTGGGTCGGTGGATGTGGACGCCATCGACGCGGTGCGCGACCTGCGCGTCGGACTGAACGTGGTGGAGCTTCAACGGGCACGCCCTGTTCTGGGCCATGCCGGCGGGGCGGCTCTGGAGCGTCTGCTGCGCGGCGTCTCCGCCCATTTCCGTGCCCTGTCCGCCAAGCGGCCCGACCCGGCGCCGGCCGAGCTGCTGGACAGCATGGACGATCTGCTGTCGGCCATCGATGCAGCCCCACCCTGTCCCGAGCGCGACCGCGCCGTGGTGGCGCTGGCCTCCCTGCGGCGCAGCCTGTTCCCGGACGCAGCCCTGGAGGCGCTGCCGATTGCCCCGGATGGGACCCATGAGCCGCTGCATCAGGAAAGGGCACGCGCATGATCGGTGAAATCGACGTCTACGGCCTGTTCCTGCCGCCGTTGCTGATCCTTGCCGTGGTGGCCTGGGCGGTATCGGCGCTGCTGCGCCGGGGCTTGCGCGCCATCGGCGCCTATGGCTGGGTCTGGCACGCGCCGCTGTTCGACTTCGCGCTCTATGTGCTGGTGCTGAGCGGCCTTGCCGGGCTGTGGTCGATCTGGTCCGCCTGAAATCGTCCACACCATGACGATTGCGGCGTGCTAGTCTGCGCGCCATGACCGCCCCGCTGTCGCAGCCATTTTCCATCCCCGGCATGACGCCCGATGCCGACGCCGAGAGCGCCTGGATCGACGTGATCCGGAAGATGGACGAGACCTATGCCAATCTCGTGACGCAACAGGTGGAGCTGGAACGCAAGAACGCCGAATTGGAGGAGGCGCAGGCCTTCATCGCCAGCGTCCTCGGCTCCATGACCGACGTTCTGATCGCCTGCGACCGCGACGGCCGGATCGAGCAGACCAACCCGGCGGCCGAACGGGCGCTGGGCTGTGCCGGGCGCGAGCTGACCGGGCGGCCGCTGTGCGATTTCCTCGACCCCGCCTTCCATCCCGCCTTCGCCCGCCTGTGCAGCGCCGCCCTTCAGCGCGAGGAGGTCAGCGATGTGGAACTTTCCCTGCGCGGGCCGGCCGGCCCCTTCCCCATCGCAGTCAACAGCACCGTGCGCTACGACCAGCGCGGCCACGCCATCGGGCTGGTTCTGGTCGGCCGGCCGGTGGGTGAGTTGCGCCGCGCCTACCGCGACCTCGCCGCCGCCCATGAAGGGCTGAAGCAGACCCAGCAGCAGCTCGTCCATTCGGAAAAGATGGCCTCGCTCGGCCGGCTGGTCGCCGGAGTGGCGCATGAGCTGAACAACCCGATCTCCTTCGTCTATGGCAACGCCCATGCCATGCGCCGCTATGTCGACCGAATGACCGCCTATCTCGACCGCGTGCATGAGGGGGCTGCGCCAACGGAACTGGCCTCCCTGCGCAAGGAGCTGCGCATCGACCGCGCCCGCGCCGACGCCGCGGCGACGCTCGACGGCATGCTGGAGGGGACGGAGCGGGTGCGCGACATCGTGGCGGAGCTTCGCCGCTTCTCATCGGAACAGAAGCACGCCTCGGAACGCTTTGATCTGACGGGACTTCTTCGCTCCGCCGTCACCTGGGTCGCCAAGGCGCAGATGCCTGACCTGACCGTCGTCTTCGACCTGCCTGACACGCTGGACATCGCCGGCCATCCCGGCCACCTGCATCAGGTCGCCATGAATCTGGTCCAGAACGCCATCGATGCCATGTCCGGCGCGCCGGTCAAGCGGCTGGAACTGCATGGCCGGGAGGAGGCGGGAACGGTCGTCGTCACCATCCGCGACACCGGCCACGGCATTCCCGAGTCCATCGTGGACCGCGTTTTCGATCCCTTCTTCACCACCAAACCGGTCGGCAAGGGCACCGGGCTCGGCCTGTCGATCAGCTACCAGTTGGTGCGCGACCATGGCGGCGATCTGGCCGCCGCGAACCATCCCGACGGCGGGGCGCTGTTCACCCTCACCCTGCCGGCGGCTGGGCGCCGGGAAGGAGACGCGCGATGAGAGAGCGCCCGCTGTCGGTGCTGTGGCTGCAATCGGGCGGCTGCGGCGGCTGTACCATGTCGCTGCTCTGTGCCGAATCGCCGGAGCTGATGACGCTGCTGGAGACCGCCGGCATCCGCCTGCTCTGGCACCCAAGCCTGTCGGAGGAAAGCGGGGCCGAGGCGGTGGACCTGTTCGAGCGCATCCTGTCGGGGGCCGAGGCGCTGGACGTGCTGTGCGTGGAGGGATCGCTTCTGCGCGGGCCGAACGGCACCGGGCGCTTCCATGTGCTGGCGGGCACCGGGCGGGCGACCATCGACTGGGCGCGCGATCTGGCCGCCGTCGCCGGCACTGTGGTCGCGGTCGGCACCTGTGCCGCCTTCGGCGGCATCACCGCGGGAGGCGAGAACATCGCCGACGCCTGCGGCCTGCAGTATGAGGGCACGCAGCGCGGCGGCGCCCTGGGCGCAGAGTTCCGGGCGCGCGGCGGCCTGCCGGTGGTCAATGTCGCCGGCTGCCCGACCCATCCGAACTGGGTGACCGAAACGTTGATGCTGCTAGCCGAGGATGCGCTTGCCGCCGCCGACCTGGATGTCTACCAGCGCCCGCGCTTCTACGCCGACCATCTGGTCCACCATGGCTGCCCGCGCAACGAATATTACGAGTACAAGGCCAGCGCTGAAAAGCCGTCCGACCTCGGTTGCTTGATGGAGCATATGGGCTGTCTCGGCACCCAGGCGCATGCCGACTGCAACACCCGCCTGTGGAACGGCGAGGGGTCCTGCACCCGCGGTGGCTATGCCTGCATCAACTGCACCGCGCCGGGCTTCGAGGAGCCGGGGCACCCGTTCCAGCAGACACCGAAATTCGCCGGCATCCCCATCGGCCTGCCCACCGACATGCCCAAGGCGTGGTTCGTGGCGCTGGCCTCGCTCGCCAAGGCGGCGACGCCGGAGCGGGTGCGCCGCAACGCCGCCGCCGACCGCATCGTCGTCGCCCCCACCGTCCGCCCCA
The DNA here is from genome assembly GCF_023806445.1 of Azospirillum sp. A1-3. NCBI lineage: Bacteria > Pseudomonadati > Pseudomonadota > Alphaproteobacteria > Rhodospirillales > Azospirillaceae > Azospirillum > Azospirillum sp. A1-3. The sequence continues at coordinate 225,549 of NZ_JAMSLU010000004.1, read as the reverse complement.
CCCGGAAAGGCTGACCCGGTGAGCGAAGAGCCCAAACGCCGCCTGATCGTCGGTCCTTTCAACCGTGTAGAGGGCGATCTTGAAGTCCGACTTGAGATTTCCGGCACAAGTGTCTCTGCCGCCTATGTGAATTCACCGCTGTTTCGCGGATTCGAGCGCATTCTGGAGGGTCGCGACCCGATGGACGCGCTGGTGGTGGCGCCACGCATCTGCGGCATCTGCTCCGTCTCGCAAAGCCATGCGGCGGCGCTGGCCCTGGCCGGCGTGATGGGGCTGGAGATGCCGCGGAACGGCCTGCTCGCCACCAACCTGATGACGGCGACGGAGAATGTCGCCGACCATCTGACCCATTTCCACCTCTTCTTCATGCCCGACTTCGCCCGGCCCGCCTATGAAGGGCGTCCCTGGTTCGATCAGGCGGAGGCGCGGTTCAAAGCGGCCCAGGGCAGTGCCGTGCGCCGCGCCACTTCGGCGCGGGCGGAGCTGTTCCATGTGCTGGGCATCCTGGGCGGCAAGTGGCCGCACACGCTGACGCTCCAGCCCGGCGGCGTCACGCGGGCGGTGGATGCGCGTGACCGGGTGCGTTTGCTCGCCACCGTCCGCAGTTTCCGCCGCTTCCTGGAAGACAGCCTGTTCGGCGCACCACTGGAGCGCGTGCTGGCTCTTGGCACGCCGGAGGATTTGGAGCGCTGGAGGGTCTCCGGCCCGTCCGGTGACTTCCGCCTGTTCCTGGAGATTGCCGAGGTTCTGGATCTCGCGCATCTCGGCCGCGCCTATGGACGCTTCCTCAGCCACGGCGCCTATCCCGATGCCGGGGGCGGGCATCTCTACCGCTGCGGTACCTTCGCCGACGGGCAGAATGCTCCCTTCGATCCGGATCAGGTGGCGGAGCATCACCGCTTTAGCCAGATGGCCGGGCAAGACCGCCCGCACCCGCCCTTCGCCGGCTCGACCGTGCCGGATGGAATGGACGAAACGGGGTATAGCTGGTGCAAGGCGCCACGCTTGGCCGGCCTGCCCTATGAGACTGGCGCGATCGCCCGGCAGTTGGTGGATGGCCATCCGCTGATCCGGGCACTGGTGGCGCAGGATGGTGGTTCGGTACGCAGCCGCGTCATCGCCCGCCTGCTGGAACTGGCGCGCACCACCGACGCGATGGAAGGCTGGCTGCGCGCCATCGATCCGGCTGCCCCGTGGTGCGTGGCGGCGGAGATGCCGGACAGCGCCCAGGCGGTGGGTTTGACGGAAGCGGCACGGGGAGCCCTGGGACACTGGCTGCGGGTGGAGCGCGGGCGCATCGCCGGCTATCAGATCATCGCCCCGACCACCTGGAACTTCTCACCCCGCGACCTCGACGGCGTGCCCGGTCCGCTGGAGCGGGCCCTGGTCGGCGCCCCGGTACAGGAGGGAGAGCGCACACCGCTGTCGGTGCAGCACATCGTCCGGTCCTTCGACCCCTGCATGGTCTGCACGGTGCACTAAAATCCTAACCTGAACAGTCTCTTGCCCGATGACTCTGAAGCACCATCACAAGGCGGTGGTCAGGAAGCGATGAACGCCGCGTAGGACATGACGCCAACGAACATCAGAAGTGAAACCATGCGTGCCATTTGAACCTCCATCGGACGGGAGATGGTCCGTCCTGTTGGAAGAGATCTAATCCCGCGCAGGTCTGGGATAAACGCACGGATCCTGATTTCACCGTTCGACCAGCACGAACAATCGCCCGTTGCCCTCTGCGGCAACTGTGCAGCCAGAGTGGCAACCAACTTGCCACTTGCCATGCATGCTGTAATGTTGATGTCCACAATCGCTGCTATATCGAGCGATGGGTTCGGAAATATGCAGCCCGATCAATGACCTGACTGAACCACCGCTCCTGGCATGGAACTTGTACGAACGAAGGTTCGGCGGCAGGGCGCCGCACCATCGGACAGAGGCCGGGGCACGGGAATGGATTTGGGGGGGGAGAAAAGAGGTCGCGGGGCGGCGCGGATCCTGGTGTTGGGCATCGGCAACATCCTGTGGGCCGACGAGGGCTTCGGCGTCCGCACGGTGGAGCGCCTGGCCGCCGATTGGCGCTTTCCCGACACCGTCACCCTGATGGATGGCGGGACCCAGGGGCTGTACCTGCTGCCGCATCTGGAGACCGCCGACGCGCTGATCGTGGTCGACGCCATCGACTATGGCCTGCCGCCCGGCACCCGCCGGGTGTTTCATGGCGACGACGTGCCTGCCTTCCTCGGCGCCAAGAAGATGAGCCTGCACCAGACCGGCTTTCAGGAGGTGCTGGCGAGCGCCATGTTCCTCGGCCGCTGCCCGCAAAAGCTGATCCTGGTCGGTGTCCAGCCGGAATGCCTGGAGGATTACGGCGGCGGCCTGACCGACACCGTCGCCGCGCAGGTCGCCCCCACCATCGACGTCATCCTGACTCTTCTGCGCGACGAGTTCGGCGTGGAGGGCACGCCCGTTGCGGCCTCCGCCGACATCGCCGCCCCGGCGATCGCCCGTGACGCCTATGAGGGTGGGCGCCCGAGTGCCGAAGACGCCTGCCGCATCGGCGATCCCCGCATTCTGGCGGCGCTGTCCGCCCCTGAGACCTGAGCGGAGCGCCCGACGATGTGCATCGGCATTCCCCTGCGCCTGACCGGTGTCGACGGCGTCGCTGGCCGGACGGAGGACGGGGCGGTCATCGACCTGTCGCTGGTCCCGGAGGCCAGTCCCGGCGATTGGGTGCTCGGTTTCCTCGGCGCGGCGCGCCGCCTGCTGGAGCCCGATGAGGCTGCCCAGATCCTCGACGCGTTGGCGGCGATGGCCGCAGCGCTGGATGGGGAACGGCTCGACAGCGCCTTCGCCGACCTGACCGACCGCGAACCGACCCTTCCCCCCCACCTGGAGGCGGCCCGCGCGGCCGGCCTGACGGAGGCCTGACGCCCATGACCGACCTTGCCCCGCCGCCCGCCAAGCCGCGGCTGCCCCTGCCGCCGCTGGTTGATCTGCTGACCGATGTCCATGGCTATCTGCGGCTCGACCATGCCGACGACCGGCCCTGGCTGGACGATTCGAGCAAGGATTGGCCGGCCAAGGATTGGGTGGTCTTCCTGCCCGGCCACGGCAAGGGCAATGCCGAGACCGCCGACGTCGCCGTCATCCTGCCGGAGCTGGTCCGCGCCCTGCACCCGCGCCTGTCCCCGGCGGTGGCCGGCGAGGCGGCGGAGCGCGCGATCCTGGCCCTGACCGGCATGATGAGCTTGCCGGCGCTGGTCTTCCTGCGCGGCGACCGGCTGCTGGGCAGCATCCCGCGCGTGCGCGACTGGAACGATTATCTGCAGCGGATCGGTGAGATCCTGGAAGGCACTTCGGAAGGCGGTGCGGCATGAGTTCCCTGTTCGGCATGACCCATCCGCCGGTCGGCTTCGGCCCCGGCAGCCAGCCTGACGCGACCGAAGAGGGGCTGGAATATCTGCCGATGCCGTCAGGCATGCGCGTCTACGAACCGCATGTGCCGGAGATCGCCGATCCCGCCCGCGCCGCCGCCGCCCGCGCCGTGCTGGCCCACATCCACGAGGCGCTCGCCGATTGGTCGGCCGCCGAGGAAATCCGCATCCCGGTTGATGATCTCGATGCCCCGGTGCTGGCCCTGGTCGATGAAGCGCTGGGCGAGGGCGAGGTCGCGGTCAAGGTGGAGCGGGCCGGCGACCGGCTGGAGATTCAGGAGGCGTCGCTGGCCGGCGTCTGGCGTGTGCGTGGCTTCGGTGACGGAACGACGCGCGAAAGCCTGCTGGTCGGCAGCTTCCCACGGGTGGCGCTGAACCGCGCCTTCACCGCCGTTGCACCGGTGGCGGCAGGGCCGGCGCCGGCCGGGCTGATGAACGGCCAGCCGATCCTGACCGAACTGCTGGACCGCAGCGCCGCCTGGCGCCGTGGCGACGCTCCCCATGCGGTGAATTTCAGCCTGCTGCCCCACACGCCCGAAGACCTCAGCTTCATCGAGCAGCGGCTGGGCGTGGGTGCCACCACCATCCTGTCGCGCGGCTACGGCAATTGCCGCGTCACCGCCACCGCGACGCCGAATGTCTGGTGGGTGCGCTATTACAACTCGGTCGACACGCTGATCCTCGACACGGTGGAGATCGTCGACGTGCCGGCGGTGGTCTGCGCAGCGGCGGAGGACATCGCCGACAGCGCCGAACGGCTGGCCGAGATCCTCGACGCGCTGGCGACCGATCTGGAGCGGGTGCGATGAGTGCCGCCGCCTCCCGCTTCGAGGGCTCCTATCTCGGCGACGCCACGCGCATCGGCGCGGCCACCCGGATGGAATGCAAGATCTGCTGGCACGTCTACGACCCGGCGGTGGGCTGCGAGCATTGGCAGGTGCCGCCCGGCACGGGCTTCGCCGCCCTGCCCGACCATTGGCGCTGCCCGGTCTGCGACGGCGCCCGCGACCAGTTCATGGCGCTGGATGGCGAGGCGGTGACGGCCGAAGCGGCTGCGGCGTCCGTCCCGCTGGCGGACGCCGGCCCTGCCCTGCCGACCGAGACCATCGCACGGCTGGAAGCGGCCTTCCGCGAGATCCACACCGCGCAGATGCGCGGCCTGCCCATCGTCAACGACGCGCTGGCGGTGAAGGCCGTGGGATTCCGCCGCCATGGCGAGCGCTGGCTCGGCGCGCTGGTGACGCCCTGGTTCCTCAACATCGTCCTGCTGGCGGGAGACGGCGACGAGTGGTCGGAACTGGTGCCGGGCGCGAAGGAGCTGATCGAGTTCCCGTCCGGCCGTTACGAATTCGTCCATGCCAACCGCAAGGGCGTTGGCGCCTACAAGGCCTGCTCGCTGTTCTCGCCGATGTTCGAGTTCGCCTCCATGCTCCAGGCGACCGAAACGGCCTCGGCGGCTCTGGTCTCCCTCTTCGACCCCTCCATCCGCGAAGACGGCGCCCAGACCGCCGAGATCCGCCGCCGGCGGGAGGAAGAACTGGCACCGCCGCCCGATCCGGCGCCGGCCCAAGTTGAACCGGTGCGCCCGTCCCGCCGGGCGCTGCTCGGCATGGGGTCCGCAGAGGCCGCCGATGCATGAGATGGCGCTCTGCGAAAGCCTGCTCCAGGCGATGGAGGAGGCCGGGCGGGCGAACGGCTTTGCCCGCGTGACCAGGGTCCGGCTGGAGATCGGCCGCTTTGCCGGCGTGGAGGTGGAGGCTCTGCGCTTCGGCTTCGATGTGGTGACGCGGGGTTCGCTGGCCGACGGGGCGGAGTTGGTGGTTCTGGAGGTGCCGGGCAGCGGCTGGTGCTTCGACTGCAACGACACGGTGGATCTGGACGACCGGCTGTCGCCCTGCCCACACTGTGGCGGCAGCCGGCTGCATCCGAACGGCGGCACCGAGATGACGATCAAGGATCTCGAAGTCGAGTGAGGCAGGTCGAATGAAGAAGGATTCTGCGCGATGACCGACCCCGCCCGCCCCGGCATCCTGGTGGTGGATGACGAGCCGCGCTCCGTCGAGGTCATCGCCCGCCTGCTGGATGAGGAGTTCGAGGTCTTCACCGCCCTGTCGGCGGAAGACGCCCTGCGCCTGCTGGAAACCGAGTGGATCCAGGTGGTCTTCTCCGACCAGCGGATGCCGGAGGTCAGCGGCGTGGAGTTCCTGACCCAGGTGCGCGAACGCTGGCCCGACGTGGTGCGCATCGTCATCACCGGCTACATCGACCCCGAGGACATCATCGGCGCCATCAACACCGCCGGCATCCACCAGTTCATCACCAAGCCCTGGCACCCCGACCATCTGCTGCTGACCGCCCGCAACGCGGCGAAGCTGTACCAGCTCCAGCGCGAGCATGACCGGCTGACCAGCGAGTTGAAGCTGCTGCCGCCGCTGGCCGAGACCCGCGTCGCGACCAAGCGGGAGCGGGTGCGCCAGTCCTACCGCTTCGACGGCCTGATCCGTGCCGAAGACAGCCCGGTGGACGAGGTCTGCCGGCAGGCGGAACGGGTGGCCGGCTTCAACGTGCCCGTGCTGGTACTGGGCGAGACCGGCACCGGCAAGGAACTGCTGGCCCGCGCCATCCATTACGGCAGCCCGCGCTCCGACCAGCCCTTCTACTGCGAGAATTGCGGCGCCATCCCGGACGAACTGCTGGAAAGCGAGCTGTTCGGCCACAAGAAGGGCGCCTTCACCGGTGCCCACACCAACCGTGTCGGCTTGCTGGAGCAGGCGGACGGCGGCACCATCTTCCTGGACGAGATCGGCGACATCAGCCCGGCCTTCCAGGTCCGGCTGCTGCGCTTCCTGCAGGAGGGCGAGATCCGGCCGGTGGGGTCCAACGAGACGCGGCGGGTCGATGTCCGCGTGGTCGCCGCCACCCACCGCGACCTGACCGCCGAGGTGAAGGCCGGCCGCTTCCGCGAGGATCTCTATTACCGGCTCAGCACCATGACGCTGACCATGCCGCCGCTGCGCGACCGGCCGGACGACATCCCGGTTCTGGCCCGCCACATCCTGGACCGGCTGTCCGCCGCCCATGGCAAGCCGGTGACCGGCTTCGCCCCCGACACGCTGGCCTGCCTGGAGGCCTATGGCTGGCCCGGCAATGTGCGCGAGTTGCAGAACGAGATCATGCGCATGCTGGTGCTGTGCGAGGGCGAGACGCTGGGCGCCGACCTGCTGTCCGACCCTGTGCTGCGCGGTGCGGCACTGAACGCCCGCCCGGCGTCGCCGGAAGACGGACCGCTGCCGCCGCTCGACCTGATCGGCCAGGGCGGGCCGCTGAAGTCACGGATCGAGCGGGTGGAGGCCGGCATCCTGATGGAAACGCTGGTCCGCTGCCGCTGGAACAAGAGCAAGGCCGCCGACGAGCTCGGCCTGTCGCGCATGGGCCTGCGCGCCAAGCTTGAGCGCTACGGAATCGAGCGCGGGCCGGCGCAGCGGCATTGATACCGCGCTCTCCCAATCACCAAAACCACAAGAACCCCGAGGAGCCGTTCGATATGTCGAAAATCACTCGTCTTGCCGCCATCTCTGCGGCCATCGCGCTTGCCGCCACCCCGGCGCTGGCCCATCCCGGCCACCTCGCCGGGGCCGGCTTCCTCGACGGCGCCGCGCATCCGCTGGGCGGGCTGGACCACCTGATCGCCATGGTCACCGTCGGCGTCTATGGCGCGACCATCGGCGGGCGCGCCGTGCTGGCGGTGCCGGGGGCGTTCCTGGCCGCCATGCTGGCCGGTGGCCTGTTCGCGCTGACCGGCGGCGAGTTGCCGCTGGTCGAGCCGACCATCTACGCCTCCACCGTCGTGCTGGCCCTGCTGTGCGTCATGCCGATGTCGCGCAACGGCGTGATCGGCGCGCTGTTCGCCGCCGGCTTCGGACTGTTCCATGGCTTCGCCCATGGCGCGGAGATGCCGGCCGATGCCGCAGCGCTTGGCTATGCCGCCGGCTTCCTCGCCAGCACCGCCGGGCTGCATGCCATCGGCGTGGCGCTCGGCCTAGCGATTCATCGCCTGATCGGCCGCCCGGAAGAGGATGGACAGACCGCCTGACCCCGCCGGCAACTCTCCTTCCACCCCGGCCGTCGTTCCGGCCGGGGAGTTGCCAGCGGCAGAGGCCCCTGCCCGTTTGTGACCGTTGGTTTGCCCAATGTTCGTACTACGGCACGATTGTTGCCTATGGCCCGCGGAGAAGCGCACCGGATCCTCGCACGCCGGTGCTGCCCGACGGGAGAAAACAAACCGATGGCAACGCTGGAAACCTTCTACGAGGTGATGCGGCGGCAGGGGATCACACGCCGTTCGTTCCTGAAATACTGCTCGCTGACCGCGGCGGCGCTCGGCCTCGGGCCGGAACTGGTGCCGCAGATCGTCCACGCCATGGAGACCAAGCCGCGCACCCCGGTGCTGTGGCTGCACGGGCTGGAATGCACCTGCTGCTCCGAATCCTTCATCCGCTCGGCGCACCCGCTGGTGAAGGACGTGGTGCTGTCGATGATCTCGCTGGATTACGACGACACGCTGATGGCGTCGGCCGGCCACCATGCCGAGGCGATCCTCGATGAGGTGATGGAGAAGTACAAGGGCAACTACATCCTGGCGGTGGAAGGCAATCCGCCGCTGAACCAGGACGGCATGTCCTGCATCATCGGCGGCAAGCCCTTCACCGACCAACTGCGCAAGGTCGCCAAGGACGCCAAGGCGATCATCTCCTGGGGCTCCTGCGCGTCCTTCGGCTGCGTCCAGGCGGCGCGCCCGAATCCGACCCGCGCCACCCCGGTGCATGAGGTCATCACCGACAAGCCGATCATCAAGGTGCCCGGCTGCCCGCCGATCGCCGAGGTGATGACCGGCGTCATCACCTACATGCTGACCTTCGACCGCATTCCGGAGCTGGACCGTCAGGGTCGGCCCAAGATGTTCTACAGCCAGCGCATCCACGACAAATGCTATCGCCGGCCGCATTTCGACGCCGGCCAGTTCGTCGAATCCTTCGACGACGAGGGCGCGCGCAAGGGCTATTGCCTCTACAAGGTCGGCTGCAAGGGCCCGACCACCTACAACGCCTGCTCCACCGTCCGTTGGAACGAGGGCACCAGCTTCCCCATCCAGTCCGGCCACGGCTGCATCGGCTGCTCGGAGGACGGCTTCTGGGACAAGGGGTCCTGGTACGCCCGCCAGTCCGACATCCTCCAGTTCGGGATCGAGGCCAACGCCGACCAGATCGGCACCACCGCCGCCATCGGCGTCGGCAGCATCATCGCCGCCCACGCGGCGGTCAGCGCCCTGAAGCGCGCACAGCACAAGGGAGACGTCTGACCATGGGCATCGTCCAGACCCCGAACGGGTTCTCGCTCGACAATGGCGGCAAGCGCATCGTCGTCGATCCGGTCACCCGCATTGAAGGGCACATGCGTTGCGAGGTGAACGTCGACAGCGACAACATCATCCGCAACGCGGTGTCGACCGGCACGATGTGGCGCGGCCTCGAGGTGATCCTGAAGGGCCGTGACCCGCGCGACGCCTGGGCCTTCGTGGAGCGCATCTGCGGCGTCTGCACCGGCTGTCACGCGCTGACCTCGGTCCGCGCGGTGGAGGATGCGCTGCAGATCCGCATCCCGAAGAACGCCCACCTGATCCGCGAGATCATGGCGAAGACGCTGCAGGTCCATGACCACATCGTCCATTTCTATCACTTGCACGCGCTGGACTGGGTCAACCCGGTCAACGCGCTGAAGGCCGATCCGCAGGCGACCTCGGCGCTCCAGCAGGCGGTATCGCCGCGCCATGCCAAGTCCAGCCCCGGCTATTTCCGCGACGTCCAGACCCGCCTGAAGAAGTTCGTGGAGAGCGGGCAGCTCGGCATCTTCAAGAACGGCTATTGGGACAACCCGGCCTACAAGCTGTCGCCGGAAGCCGACCTGATGGCGGTGACCCATTATCTGGAGGCGCTGGATCTCCAGAAGGACATCGTCAAGATCCACACCATTCTGGGCGGCAAGAACCCGCACCCGAACTACATGGTCGGCGGCGTTCCCTGCGCCATCAACATGGACGGCACCGGATCGTCGGGCGCGCCGCTGAACATGGAGCGGCTGAACTTCATCCGCGCCCGCATCCAGGAAGCGACGGCCTTCGTCGAGAACGTCTATCTGCCGGACGTGCTCGCCATCGCCAGCTTCTACAAGGACTGGCTCTATGGCGGCGGGCTGTCGGCGACCAACGTCATGGACTACGGCGATTACGAGAAGGTGCCGTACGACCATTCGACCTGCCAGCTGCCGGGTGGCGTCATCCTGAATGGCAACTGGAACGAGGTCCACCCCATCGACCCGCGCGACCCGGCCCAGGTGCAGGAGTTCGTCGCCCACAGCTGGTACCATTACGAGGACGAGAGCAAGGGCCTGCACCCGTGGGATGGCGTGACCGAGGCCAAGTTCGAACTCGGCGCCAACACCAAGGGCACCCGCACCGACATCAAGGAGCTGGACGAGGCCGCCAAGTATTCCTGGATCAAGGCCCCGCGCTGGCGCGGCCATGCGGTGGAGGTCGGCCCACTGCCCCGCTACATCCTGGCCTATGCCCAGGGCGTGGGTTACGTGAAGGACCAGATCACCGAATCGCTGGGCGCCTTCAACAAGCTGGCCGGCACGAACTTCACGCCGCAGCAGGCGCTGCCGACCACCATCGGCCGCACGCTGGCCCGCGCGCTGGAATGCCAATACTGCTGCACCATGATGATGGACGACTGGAACGCCCTGATCGCCAACATCAAGGCCGGCGACACCGCCACCGCGAACGTCGAGAAGTGGGACCCGAAGACCTGGCCCAAGGAGGCCAAGGGTGTCGGCACCGTCGCCGCCCCGCGCGGCGGGCTCGGCCACTGGATCAAGATCAAGGACGGCAAGATCGACAATTACCAGTGCGTCGTGCCGACGACCTGGAACGGCAGCCCGCGCGATCCCAAGGGCAACATCGGGGCGTTCGAGGCCTCGCTGCTGAACACGCCGATGGCCCGCCCGGACGAGCCGGTGGAGATCCTGCGCACCCTGCACAGCTTCGACCCGTGCCTCGCCTGCTCCACCCACGTCATGGCGCCGGACGGCGCCGAACTGGCCCGCGTCACCGTGCGCTGACCGGCAACCGAGGAGGATTACGTCATGGCTCCTCTCGACGATGCGAAGCCGGTCGCGACACCGGACGAGGAAGGGACGGCCGCCCCGGCGGCCGGCCGCTTCCTGAAGGCGATCTATGTCTACGAGGTGCCGGTGCGGGTCTGGCACTGGGTCAACGCCCTGGCGATCGTGGTTCTGTCGGTCACCGGCTATTTGATCGCCAACCCGCTGCCGACCATGCCGGGCGAGGCCAGCGCCAATTTCCTGATGGGCTACATCCGCTTCGTCCATTTCGCGGCGGCCTACATCTTCGCCGTCGGCTTCATCGGCCGGATCTATTGGGCCTTCGCCGGCAACCACCATGCCCGGCAGCTGTTCCGCTTCCCCTTCTGGGACCGCCACTGGTGGGGGGAGCTGTTCGTGGAAGCCCGCTGGTACCTGTTCCTGGAGCGCAAGCCGAAGCTCTATGTCGGCCACAACCCACTGGCGCAGTTCGCCATGTTCTGGGCGATCGCCGTCGGCAGCGTCTTCATGATCGTCACCGGTTTCGCGCTCTACAGCGAGGGGGCGGGACAGGGCAGCTGGCAGGACCGGCTGTTCGGCTGGGTCATCCCGCTGTTCGGCCAGAGCATGGACGTCCACACCTGGCACCATCTGGGCATGTGGGCGATCCTGCTGTTCGTGATCGTCCACGTCTATGCCGCAGTGCGCGAGGACATCATGTCCCGCCAGTCGATCATCTCCACCATGATCAGCGGCGTCCGCACCTTCAAGGACACCGAAGCCCCGGCGGACGAGGAGCATGAGCGACCGGTGAAGAAGGTGGCGCGGGCGGGGTGAGTTTGCGCATGCCACCACTCCGCACCCCTTGAAAACCTTGAATTGTTCCGCATACGTTCCCATATCTGGGAGGTTCCGAAACCACGGAGTCTCCCAGATCAGCGCCGCCCCGTCCGGGTGCGGCCGGAGGACGTCATGCCTTACTTTCCGACCATTGAATTGACCCCGCAGGTGAAGATGCTGCTGGCCCGCGGGGCGCTGACGCTGAACCCCGGCCAGTGGGTGCGGGGGGAGAAGGGACGCGGCCGGTTCCTGCGCACCGATCCGCGCACCGGCACCACCTATGTCAGCTGGTTGCGGCCGGGCGACGATTGGGAAACCGCGTCGCAGCGCTTCCACCGCGCCTGCCGCAAGGGCTATATCGGCAAGTATCGTGGCCTGTACGAGTTCGACAAGGCCACCCGGACTGCCGATGCCCCTGCCCGCCGCGAGAAGGTCCGGGCGCCGGTCCAGATGCCGCTGTTCCGCTACAAGGCGAAGGACGCGATCCACGCCTGACCGAGGCTGAGCCCGCCATCGTTGGCGGGTGCCAGCCTCGGCAGCAGCGCCTCCACCTCGGCGACGCGGAAGCCGGCAACCAGTTCCTCCGCCAACACCGCATTCATCAGGCAGCCGCCGGACAGCACCACCCGGCACAGTCCATGCGCGCGCAAGGCCGGCAGCGTCCAGTCCACCAGCGCCGCGGCCAGCGTGCCGTGGAACAGCTCCGCCCCCTCCGCCGCGTCGGTTACGGACAGCAGACGCTCCAGCAGGGGTGTGAGGTCAAGCTCGCCGTTCTCGATCCGCCACGTGCCCTCCGCCACGCGCGGCCGGCGCACCAGGGATTCCAGCGCCATCGGCGCCTCGCCCTCGAAGCCCGCCACGGCGCGGACGCCGAGCAACCCGCAGGCGGCATCGAATAAGCGCCCGCAGGAACTGGTCAGCGGCGCGTTGATGCCACGCTCGATCATCCGCCGCACCCCCTCGGCCGGACCGTGGCCACCGAAGCGGGGAACGATCTCGTCGGCACGGCCCATGCGGACCAGGGCGGATGCCGCCATTCGCCAGGGCTGGCGGGCCGCGACGTCGCCACCGGGTTGGGCCAGCGGAGCGAGGCTGCCGAGCCGCTCGGCCCGCAGCCCGTCGACCAGCAGCATCTCGCCCCCCCAGGAGCCGCCATCCTCGCCCAGCCCGAACCCGTCGAGCGCGAGGCCCAATGCCGGCCCTTCCACCCGGTGTTCGGCCATCACTGCCGCGACATGGGCGTGGTGGTGCTGGACTGCGATCGCCGGCAGGCCGGTTCGCTCGGCGAAGCGGGTGGACTGGAAATCCGGGTGCCTGTCATGGGCGACCGCCACCGGCTCGACACCCAGGATGTGCAGCAGATGGGCGACCGTCTCCTCCAGGAAGCCCAGCGTCGCGGCATTGTCGAGGTCGCCGATGTGCTGGGACAGGAAGGCCTCGTCGCCGCGGGTGACGCAGACCGTCGCCTTCAGGTGGCCGCCGACCGCCAGGATCGGCGGTACGGGGCGGGCCAGCCGCATCGGCTCCGGCACATGGCCGCGGCCCCGGCGCAGGAAGGCGGGGGCGCCGGCCAGCTTGCGCACCACGCTGTCGTCGGCGCGGATGATGATGTCACGATCGTGATCGACGACCAGATCGGCGATGCCGTCCAGCCTCTCCCGCGCCTCGTCGTTGCCGATGGCCAGCGGCTCGCCTCCGGGATTGGCGGAGGTCATGACCAGCGTCAGCTCCTGCGGCTCGCCCAGCCAGCCGGCGCCGTCGGGGCGACCGGCGGCCTCGTGGAACAGCAGGTAATGCAGCGGCGTGTAGGGCAGCATGACGCCCAACCAAGCCAGACCGGGGGCGATGTCGGGCGCCAGTTCCGGTGCGTCCTCCCGCCGCTGCAGCAGGACGATGGGGCGCGCCACGCCTTCCAGCACTGCGCGTTCGTCGGCATCCATGCGGACATGGCGGCCGGCGGAGTCCGCATTGGCGACCATCAGGGCAAAGGGCTTGCCGTTGCGCTGCTTGACCCGCCGCAGCCGCTCCACCGCATCCGTCCGCGTGGCGTCACAGGCAAGATGGAAGCCGCCCAGCCCCTTGATGGCAACGATCTTGCCATCCCGCAGGGCGGCCAGGATATCCTCCGGCGGGTGAGACAGCCGGGGGCCGCAAGCCGGACAAGCGGTCGGTTGTGCATGGAAGCGGCGGTCGGCCGGGTCCTGGTACTCCGACAGGCAGCCGGGACAAAGTGTAAAACCGGCCATCGCCGTCTGTGGCCGGTCATAAGGAAGCCGCCGCGTGATGGTATAGCGCGGGCCGCAATGGGTGCAATTCAGGAAGGCGTAGCGATAACGACGGTCGGCCGGATCGAACAGTTCGGCGAGGCAGGCCGGGCAAACCGTGGCGTCCGGCCCGATGCCGGTGGCGACGGCGCCCGCTGACTCGCTGTGGTGAATGGAAAAGGAGTCCTCGCCGGGGAGCGGAGCGATGGTCTCGCACTGCACGGCGTCGATGCGGGCCAGCGGTGGCGCCTCCGCCGTCAGGGCCGCGGCCAGATCGGCGGCGGCGGTGCCCTGCACCTCGATCAGCACGCCCTGCGGGTCGTTCAGAATCCAGCCGGTCAGGCCGAACCGACGGGCGAGTGCATGGACATGCGGGCGGAACCCCACCCCCTGCACCCGTCCCCGCACGCGGATGCGCAACCGGTTCTCAACGCCTGTCATCGGCTTTCCCGAATGGTCTTCGGCTGAGCCGAACCCCTTTACTCTAACCGCCTGCCGTCTCCCGGCGAAACTTGGATTCGCCTGTTCGCAACGATCCTGCCTGCGGCCGGTTGACAGGGGGACATGCGGAACCGGAACGGAGACGCCGTCATGAGCGCAAGCAAGCACGACAAGACCGACAAGCCCACCGACGCCGACCTGAAGAACAACCCGCAGATCGGCGGGACCAAAGGCGCCCGCGCCGCCGGGATGACGCCGGACGACATGGATCTGGCCCAGGGAGAAAGCACCTTCGAGGGCGACGTCGAGAACCAGACCAATGACAAGGGCGGGGTCGACAAGCCTTTCCGTGACACCGCCCCGCTGAAGCCGCGGCAGGCCTAGCGGAACGGTCTTTCGAAAACGACGGGGGCGGCGCTCGCAGGGGCGGCGCCCCTTGTGATTCGCGTCTGATACCTGTCAAGCCAGGATCGGCAGGGTTGCCGCGCCTGCGGCAATCTGTTACGTCTGCGGCATGCTGCACCGCGTCACGCCGCCTTGACGGCCTGCTCACCGCATTGACCTGAAGCCCGACGGCCCTTTTCCGGGCCGGCCGCCGCTTCGCAGCCATTCCATTCTTCCGATTCCAATTCCCACGATACGACACGCCGCCCAGCCTGTGCCGGCTCCGGCGTCGGCCGTCTTCGTGCGCCTCAAGCTTGCGAGACCCATGACCATCGATTTGCAACGGCTCCGTCAGGAGTGGTTCGGCAACACGCGCGGCGACCTGCTGTCCGGGCTTGTCGTCGCCCTTGCCCTGATCCCGGAGGCCATCGCCTTCTCCATCATCGCCGGCGTCGATCCGAAGATCGGACTTTACGCCTCCTTCGCCATCGCGATGACCATCGCCATCGTCGGCGGCCGGCCGGGCATGATCTCCGCCGCCACGGCCGCCACCGCCGTGCTGATGGTCACGCTGGTCAAGGACCACGGGCTGCAATATCTGCTGGCCGCCACCGTGCTGGCCGGAGTGCTGCAGATCGGCGCCGGATTCCTGCGGCTGGGCGCGCTGATGCGCTTCGTGTCGAAATCGGTGATGACCGGCTTCGTCAACGCGCTCGCCATCCTGATCTTCCTGGCCCAGCTGCCGGAGCTGGTGGGCGTGCCAAGCGTCACCTATGCGCTGGTCGCGGCCGGACTGGCGATCATCTACCTGCTGCCGCGTCTGACCAAAGCGGTGCCGTCGGCCCTGGTCAGCATCCTGGTGCTGACGGCGGTCACCATCGGCTTCGGCATCGACGTGCGCACCGTCGGCGACATGGGCGAACTGCCCAGCACCCTGCCGGTCTTCCTGCTGCCCGACATTCCGCTGACGCTGGAAACGCTGCGCATCATTCTGCCCTATTCCGCCGGCATCGCCGTGGTCGGGCTGCTGGAATCGCTGATGACCGCCGCCATCGTCGACGACATGACCGACACCGGCAGCGACAAGAACCGCGAATGCGTCGGCCAGGGCGTCGCCAACATGGTCTCCGGCTTTCTCGGCGGCATGGCCGGCTGCGCGATGATCGGCCAGTCGGTCATCAACGTGAAGTCGGGTGGCCGGGGCCGGCTGTCGACCTTCTGCGCCGGGCTGTTCCTGCTGTTCCTGATCGTCGTGCTGGGCGACTGGGTAAAGCGCATCCCAATGGCCGCCCTGGTGGCGGTGATGATCATGGTGTCGGTCGGCACCTTCAACTGGCGGTCGCTGCAAACGCTGGTGACGCACCCGCGCAGCTCCAGCGCGGTCATGCTGGCGACCGTGATCGGCGTGGTCTTCACCCACAATCTTGCCGTCGGCGTGCTGATCGGTGTTCTGCTGTCCGGCATCTTCTTCGCCGGCAAGGTCGCCCGGCTGTTTCGTGTCACCTCCGCCCTGTCGGAGGATGGGCTTACCCGGACCTATCTGGTGGAGGGACAGCTGTTCTTCGCGTCGGCCGACGATTTCTCGGCCGCCTTCGATGTACGGGAGAAGCTGGATACCATCGTCATCGACGTGTCCCGCGCCCACATCTGGGACATCTCCAGCGTCGCGGCGCTCGACGGCGTGGTGCTGAAGTTCCGCCGCGCCGGGGCGGAGGTGCGGCTGGTCGGCCTGAATGCGGCGAGCGAAACCATCGTCGACCGGCTGGCGATCCACGACAAGCCGGGCGCGGAGGAACGGGTGATGGCACACTGACGAACTTTTGCCGGCGGCCTTTTACCAGGGGTTGCCCATCGGTTGACATCATTCTTGCCCAGGTGCGGCCGCGCGCCCGAAAGTCGATAGACTTTTGAGCAGGCGGGCGCCGGCGCAACGGCCGCACAATATTCCTGTTGACTGATATGGCGGGGTTGCCGCCCCGCCCGCGGCTTTTTCCGACGGCGATTTACCCGACGGCAGCATGCAGGAGGCAGGATGTCACCCGATCCGCGGCTGTTGTCGGTCGCCACGGCGTTGCCGCCCCACCGGTTCGAACAGGCGGAGACGCTGACCGTCGCCCGCTCGGTGTTCGCCCATCGCCTGCGCGATTTCGACCGGCTGGCCCCCGTCTTCGCCAACACCGGCATCCGCACCCGCCACGCCGCCTGCCCACTGTCCTGGTATCTGGAGCCGCACGGTTGGGCCGAGCGCGCCGCCGTATTCGAACGGGTGGCGCTGGACCTGCTGGAACAGGCGGCGGGCAAGGCGCTGTCCGCCGCCGGCCTGGACCCCACCGACGTGGACGCCATCGTCTGCGCCACCACCACCGGCATCGCCACCCCCAGCCTGGAGGCGCTGCTGCTCGACCGCATGAGCTTCCGGCCCGACACGGTGCGGCTTCCGGTCTTCGGGCTGGGCTGCGCCGGCGGGGCGCTGGGGCTGGCACGCGCCGGCATGATGGCGCGCGCCATGCCCGGCCGCACCGTGCTGTTCCTGGTGGTCGAGCTGTGCACCCTGTCGCACCGGCCGGAAGAGGCCACCGCCACCAATGTCGTCGCCAGCGCGCTGTTCGCCGACGGTGCCGCCGCCGCCCTGCTGCGGACCTCGGCGACCGATGACGACACCTCAGGTCCGCGCTTCGTCGACAGCGCCGAGCACACTTGGCCCGGCACGCGGCGGATCATGGGCTGGCGTATCGAGGACGAGGGCTTCGGCGTCGTCTTCAGCCAGGACATCCCCCGCCTGATCCGCGAAAGGCTTCCCCCGGTGATCGACCGCTTCCTGACCGGTCGCGGCATGTCCCGCGCCGATCTGGCCGGGGTGATCTGCCACACCGGCGGCGCCAAGGTCCTGCAGGCGCTGACCGAGGTGCTGGATCCCGCCATCGCCGGCATGGAGGACTCCTGGGCGGTGCTGGGCGACTGCGGCAACATGTCGGCCGCCAGCGTGATGTTCGTTCTGGACCGGCGGATGCGCAGCGGGGCGGCCGGACCGCATCTGATGCTGGCGCTCGGCCCCGGCTTCACCGCCGGCCTCACCCTGCTGGATCTGTGAGCATGGACGCAATCGGCTGGCCGCAGATCATCCTGGTGGCGGTGGCGGCGCAACGGCTGCTGGAGTTGGTGATCGCCCGCCGCAACACCGCACGCCTGCTGGCCGAGGGCGCGCGGGAGGTTGGGGCGGCGCATTACCCGCTGTTCGTCGCGCTGCATGCCGGGTGGCTGCTGGCGTTGTTCGTCATGGTGCCGGCCGACGCGCCGGTGAATGGCTGGCTGCTGGCGCTGTTCCTGCTGCTCCAGGCCGGACGGGTGTGGGTGATCGCGACGCTCGGCCGCTTCTGGACGACGCGGATCATCACGCTGGACGGCGCCCCTCTGGTCCGGCGCGGCCCCTTCCGTTGGGTCCGCCACCCCAACTACCTCGTGGTGGCGGGGGAGCTTGCGGTGCTGCCGCTGGTTTTCGGCGAGGTCTGGATCGCCGTTGCCGCCACGCTGCTGAACATCCCGCTGACCCTGCACCGCATCCGAGTGGAAGAGGGGGCGCTGAGCGGACGGGACGGAACCGGGGGCGGTGCAAGGAGTTGGACAGGATGGAGCGGCAGACGTCCAACCCCCCGGCCAACCCCTGACCGCTCCTGAGGCGCAATAAGAACAGGAACCCCGCCATGCAACCGACCAATGGCCTCCCCCACTCTCCCGTCGTCTGCATCACCGGCGCATCCGCCGGGGTCGGTCGCGCCACCGCGCTTGCCTTCGCCGCCTACCGCCAAGCCTCCATCGGCTTGATCGCCCGTTCGTCCGACGCGCTGGAGGAGGTGAAGGCGGAGGTCGAACGGCTGGGCGGGCGGGCGCTGGTCCTGCCGCTGGACGTCGCCGATCCCGATGCGCTGGATGCCGCCGCCGACCGGGTGGAGGAGGCCTTCGGGCCCATCGACGCCTGGATCAATGTGGCGATGGTGACGGTCTTCGGCCCGGTCCATGCCGTGACACCGAATGAGTTGAAGCGGGTGACCGAGGTGACCTATCTCGGCTCCGCCTACGGCATCCAGACGGCGTTGCGCCGGATGCGGCCGCGCAATGCCGGCACGATCCTGCAGGTGGGCTCGGCGCTGGCCTACCGGTCGATTCCGCTGCAGTCGGCCTATTGCGCGGCCAAGCATGCGATCACCGGCTTCATCGACAGCCTGCATTCCGAACTGATCCACGAGGACAGCGGCGTCAGGCTGACCACCGTGCATCTGCCGGCGGTCAACACGCCGCAATTCGACTGGGCACGCAGCCACATGCCCCGCCGCGCGCGGCCGATGGGCACCATCTTTCAGCCGGAGGACATCGCCCGCGCCATCCTGCATGCCGCCGAGAATCCCCGCCGCGAATATTGGCTGGGTTGGTCGGCGATGCAGGCGATCCTGGGCAACTTCCTGGCGCCGGGCTTCGCCGACCGCTACCTCGCCAACAACGCGGTGGACGGACAGATGACGGAGGAGCGCGAGACGCCCGGCCGGCCCGACAATTTGTTCCACCCCGTCGACGGGCTGCACCGCACCCGTGGGCGTTTCGGCCTGCCGCACAACACATTGCGGTTGGAGGCACCAAGCGCCGCCGCCCGCGGCGTCGCGGTGGCGGCCGGCTTTCTGCTGGCCGGCGGGCTGGGCTTCGCCATGAGCCGGATGACCCCGCGCCTGCGCTAGGCGACGGACCATCGACGCGAAACGGGCCGGCCTTCGCGATGCGAGTGTCGGCCCGTTTCGTGTGAAGACAGTTTAGCAGCGACATTGGTGGAATACGAACATTCCGCCCGAAACGCTATTGCCAACCGCAATCAAGCATACTACCATACCAGTGACTGAACAAACTGGTCATCGGCCATCCCCTTCCCTGCTGGACCGCCCCTTGAACCGGGGCGTTCGCCGGTGTTCCGGCGGCGGGCCGAACACGCACCAGTCGAATGCCGGCCGTCGGTCGCCGGCGGTCCATATTGCTGGGAGGAAAATCATGTCTGTCATGGCGAACGCCGTGCGTACGGCGCTGTTCGGCGCGGTTGTGTCCCTGGTCTCGTTCGGTGCTGCGGCGGCCGACTACACGCTCAGCGTCAACACGGCCCTGTCGCAGCAGGACCCGCTCTACAAGGGCCTGGAAGAGTTCAAGGCCAATGTGGAGAAGCGGTCGGCCGGCAAGATGGCCGTCCGCCTGTTCCCCGCCTCGCAGCTGGGCAAGGACGAGGATCTGCTGGAACAGGCCCGCGCCGGCGCCCCCGTCGCGGTGGTGGTGGACGGCGGCCGGCTCGCCGTGTTCGTCAAGGAGTTCGGCGTGCTGGGCGCGCCCTACGTCGCCCAGGGCTATGGCGGCATCCGCAAGGTCGTGACCTCGCCGATGTTCGAGGAGTGGGTGCAGAAGCTGCGCAAGGCGTCCGGCCATCAGGTGCTGTCCTTCAACTGGTGGCAGGGCGAACGCCACATGCTGACCAACAAGCCGGTGAAGGTGCCGGCCGACCTGAACGGCGTCCGCGTCCGCACGCCGGGCGCGCCGGTGTGGATGGAGACCATCCGCGCCATGGGCGCCACCGCGACGCCGCTGCCCTGGTCGGAGGTCTACACCGCCATGCAGCAGCAGGTTATCGACGGCGCCGAGGCGCAGGATCCCGCCATCTACGGCGCTCGCCTCTATGAGGTGGCGAAGTACCTGACCAAGACCGGCCACATCAACCTGATCACCGGCATCGTCACCAGCGCCGCCTGGTTCGACAGCCTGCCGAAGGACATGCAGACGATCCTCCGCGAGGAGTCGCTGAAGGCCGGCGACGATGCGTCCAAGGCGACCGAAGCCTCGCTGGCCGATTTCGAAAAGCAGATGACGGAGAAGGGCATGCAGGTCGTCGACATCGACGTCGCGCCCTTCCGCGAGGCCACCGCGCCCGTCTATGAGAAGCTCGGCTATGGCGAGTTGCACAAGCAGGTCGACGCGCTGCTGAAGCAGTGACCGCCCGGCCTTTTCTGTAGTGACCGGGGTGGGGCCGCCTTTGCCGGGCCGCCCCGCTCCCCTCCCGCAACCGACGCCCGCACCCAACGCCCATTGCCATCCGCACCACCGGCGTACGCCCGCGGGCCGGACCGGAGCACCCCCTTCCGATGAAATCCCTGTACGTCAAGGCGGAGACGGTGCTGGCGACAACGCTGCTCGCCGTCATCGTCCTGCTGGTCTTCGTGGCCGGCATCAGCCGCTGGTTCGGCTATCCCCTGGTCTGGTCGGTGGACGTCGCTCAGCTGCTGTTCGCCTGGGCCAGCTTCCTCGGCGCCGACCTCGCGTTGCGCAAGCATGCCCACATCGGCATCGACTATGTCGTCAAGCGCTTGCCGCCGCGTGCGCGCGCCATCCTGGACATCCTGCTGGCGCTGCTGGTGCTGGCCTTCCTGCTGACCATGGCGGTCAAGGGCTATCAGCTGACCATGCTGAACCTGGAACGCCAGTTCGGCGACAGCGGCATCAGCTATGCCTTCGTCACCTCGGCGGTGCCGGTCGGCTGCCTGTTGCTGTCCTTCACCCTGCTGGGGCAGACGATGGCCGCCATCGGCCGGCTTCGCCGCACCCCGCGCCCGATCTTCAACACGCCGTCGGACATCCCGATGGCGGAGGAGGTGATGCCGTGATCCTGCTCGCCCTCACCTTCTTCGTCCTGATGGCGCTGGGCGTTCCCATCGCCTTCGCCATCGGCATGGCCGGCTTCACCTTCTTCCTGACCAACGGCATCATTCCGGTGTCGATCGGGGTGCAGCAGGTCGCCACCGCCTCGCAGAGCTTCCCGCTGCTGGCCGTTCCCTTCTTCGTGCTGGCCGGTCACATGATGAACCGGACCGGCATCACCCACCGGCTGATCGGCTGTTCCAACGTGCTGGTGTCGTGGATGTCCGGCGGGCTGGCGCAGGTCTGCATCGTGCTGTCCACCCTGATGGGCGGCGTGTCCGGCTCCGCCGTCGCCGACGCGGCGATGGAGGCGCGCATCCTCGGTCCGGACCTGATCCGCAGCGGCTATTCCAAGGGCTTTACCTCGGCCGTCATCGCGGTGGGATCGCTCATCACCGCGACCATCCCGCCCAGCCTGGGCTTGATCCTGTACGGCTTCGTCGGCAACGTCTCCATCGGACGGCTGTTCCTGGCCGGCATCGTTCCCGGTTTCCTGATGATGGCCGTGCTGATGGTCACCGTCTGGTGGATCGCGCGGCGCCGCGGCTATGGCGCCGCCACGACGCAGCGGCCGACCGGCAAGGCGATGTGGGAGGCGGTGGTCCACGCCAAATGGGCGCTGCTGTTCCCGGTGGCATTGCTGGTCGCCATCCGCGGTGGCCTGTTCACCCCGTCGGAGGTCGGCGCCTTCGCCGTCATCTATGCCGCCGTCATCGGCTTCTTCGTGCACAAGGAACTGACGCTGCGCGCCATGGTGGACGCGCTGGTTGAGGCGGTGACGGACACCGGGCTGATCCTGCTGATCATCCTGTTCTCCGGCATGGTCGGCTATGCCATCGTCTTCGAACAGGCGCCACAGAGCATCGCCGCCGCCATGACCGGCCTGACGCGGGAACCGGCGTTGGTCGTTACCCTGATCCTGATCTTCCTGTTCATCGCCGGCCTGTTCATCGAAAGCACGGTGCTGGTTCTGCTGCTGACGCCGATCTTCCTGCCGATCGTCCAGCCGCTGGGCGTCGATCCGGTGCATTTCGGTATCCTGATGATGACCATCGTCACGCTGGGCTCGATGACCCCGCCGGTGGGGGTGGCGATGTATACCGTGTGCAGCCTGCTGGATTGCCCGGTCGAGGAATACATCGTCGAATCCATCCCCTTCGTCCTGGCCGTGGTGGCGCTGGTCGCGGTGATGCTGCTGTGGCCCGGTCTGGTGCTGTTCGTGCCGAATGCCCTGATGTGAACACCCCGTTGAATGTCACAGCGGAGCAGTCAGGAATCCGACTTGCAGCCTCCGCGAAGTGGCCTATATAGGGTGTCGTACGTCAACAACTGAAAGGAGGTGATCTCGTGTCTCATTGTCCGTCTCACTCGTCGTCGAGCGCCAAGGCCGAGGTCTCTTTCTTCGTGGAAGAGATTTCGGTCCGCTAAGGACTGCGCCGTGGTGTCGACGACACACGGATTGACAATGGAAGGGCTGCCGGAAACGGCGGCCCTTCTTTGTTTTCGGGCATATCCGACGCACTCATCCACCCGCCCTACTTCGACGGGCAGGTCGGCATCAGCGCGCTGCGCGAGAGGTCTGCCTCAGTGCCTCCGCACCCGCCTGTCCGCTCCCAGCCCCAGACTGCGATACGCCGCGACAGCAGCAACCGCCATGCCCGCCATCAGCACGGGCGAAACCCAGGCCGGCGGTGGGGTGTAGAAGCCGCCGACCACGCCACTCCCCCGCTCAACCGGACGGAACAGGTTGCCGTCGCTGTGCGGAGCCGGAGGCTGGCGGTCGAAATGGCGGTGCATGCCATAGCCGGCCACCTTCTCCACCAGACGCGGCGCCACCGCATAGCCCAGGCGCGACAGCGGAGCCAGCGCCCCGACCATGGCGCGGGCGCGCGGACGGCGGGCAACCGCCACCATCGTTTCCGCCACGTCGTTGGGATCGTCGTAGATCGGACCTTCCGGCGACAGCTCGTGCCCGGTGTAGTTGGCGCCGTGCATCATGCCCGGCGTGTCGGTGAAGGACGGGTAGACGCCGCAGACATGCAGATCCGGGCTGTCCACCAGCTCCGCCCGCAGGCTGTCCAGCATACCGTCCAGCCCGAACTTGCTGGCCGAATAGGCGGCGGCGTAGGGCGCGGGGGCGAAGGCGCCGACCGAGACTGTGGCGATGAAGGTGCCATGTCCCTGGCGGCGGAACAGCGGGATCGCCGCATGGGCGCCATAGAGCGGTCCCAGCAGGTTGGTCTCGATCACCCGGCGGTGCGCCTCGACCGGCGTGTCTTCAAATCGGCCGACCGCGCCGACGCCGGCATTGGCGATCCAGATGTCGATGGAGCCGTATTCCTCCACCGTGCGGTCGGCCAGCCGCTTCACCGCGTCGGCGTCGGTGACGTCAGTGGGGAGGACGATTGCGCTGGCGCCGAGGCCGCGGCACTCCTCCGCCACCTCCTCCAGCAGTTCCTCACGGCGGGCGGCCAGCGCCAGCCGGGCACCCTCCCGTGCGAAGGCCAGGGCGGTGGCCCGCCCGATCCCGCTCGACGCTCCCGCCACCACCACGACGGCCCCGTTCAGATCCCGCATCCCTCGTCCCTCCGGCTGACGCTGTTCGCTCATCAACAGGAGGGGGGTGGAGGGTGTTGCGGGCGGGCCGGTCAGCGCTTCTTTCCGCCGCCCTTATCGCCGCCCTTATCGCCACCGTGCGGCAGGTAGCTTTCGACGAAGTCTTTGGCGGTGCCCTTCAGCATGTCCCACACCTCCGGATCGCCCTTGGCCAGCGTCGCCATCATCGCGGCGGCGTTCTTCAGCGAGATGTGCGGGGGCAGCGGCGGCACGTTGGGATCGGTATAGGCCTCGACCACCACCGGGCCACGGGTCGCCAACGCCTCGTCCCACACCTTGCCGAGGTCTTCCGGCTTGTCGACGAACAGGCCCTTGAAGCCCAGCAATTCGGCATAGCGGGCATAGGGAACGTCGGGAAGCTCCTGCGATGCCTCGAACTTCGGATTGCCGGCCTGGGCGCGCATCTCCCACGTCACCTGATTGAGGTCACGGTTGTTCAGAACCAGCACGATGAAGCGCGGGTCGCTCCACTGCTTCCAATATTTCGCCAGGGTGATGAGGCCGTTCATGCCGTTCATCTGCATGGCGCCGTCGCCGACGATGGCCAGCACCGGGCGGTCGGGATGGGCGAACTTGGCGGCCAGCGCATAGGGCATGCCCGGTCCCATGGTGGCGAGGCCGCCGCACAGGCTGGCCTTCATGCCCCGGCGGATCTTGATGTCGCGGGCATACCAGTTGGTGCCCGACCCGGTGTCGCAGGCGATCACCACGTCGTCGGGCAGCCGCGGCGACAGTTCCCAGAAGACGCGCTGCGGGTTCAGCGGCGTCGCGTCGTTCATGGCGCGGGCTTCCAGCACCTTCCACCAGTCGGCGACGCCGGCCTCGATCCCCTCGCGCCAGGACCGGTCCTGCTTCCGCTGGAGCAGCGGGATCAGCTCGCGCAGGGTGCCGGCGCTGTCACCGACCAGATTGACCTCCATTGGATAGCGGATGCTGAGCATCTTGGGGTCGATGTCGATCTGGACGCCGCGCGCCTGTCCCTCCTTGGGCAGGAACTCCGAATAGGGGAAGCCGGAGCCGATCATCAGCAGCGTGTCGCAATTCACCATCATCTCGTAGCTGGGCCGGGTGCCGAGCAGGCCGATGGAGCCGGTGACGAAGGGCAGATCGTCGGGCAGCGCCGCCTTGCCCAGCAGGGCCTTGGCGACGCCTGCGCCCAGGATGTCGGCCACCTCGATCACCTCGTCGGTGGCGTTCAACGCCCCGGCGCCGACCAGGATCGCCACCTTGGAACCGGCATTCAGCACATCGGCGGCGCGGCGCAGGTCGGCCTCGGCCGGGCGGACGACGGGGGCGGAATAGCCGACGCCGGAATGGATGGTGCCGTGGGCACGCGGCGGCGTCTCCACCGCGTCCATTTCCTGCAGGTCGTTGGGCAGGATGATGCAGGTCACCGTCCGCTCGGCCTTGGCGATGCGCACCGCGCGGTCCACCAGATGCCGCACCTGGGCGGGCGTGGAGGCCATGTGGACATACTCGCCGGCCACATCCTTGAACAGGGAGACGAGGTCGACCTCCTGCTGATAGTGACCGCCCAGCGCGGTCAGCGCCTGCTGGCCGACGATGGCGAGCACGGGCTGGTGGTCGAGCTTCGCATCATAAAGCCCGTTCAGCAGATGGATGGCGCCGGGGCCGGAGGTGGCGAGGCAGACGCCCAGCTCCCCGGTGTATTTGGCATGCGCGGTCGCCATGAAGGCGGCCAACTCTTCGTGGCGGGCCTGGACGAAATCGAACTGGTCGCCGGTGCGGGCAAGCGCGCCGACCAGCCCGTTGATGCCGTCGCCGGGATAGCCGAAGACCCGCTTCACACCCCATTCGGAGAGCCGTTGCCAGAAGAAGTCGCTGACGTTCGCAGCCATTGTCGCCTCTCTTGTGTCTGGTCGTGAGTCACCGCCTTGCCTGTTTCAACTGCGATCCAGCGCTTCGGTTCGCCCGAAGCGCTGGATTTTTTTGCACCCCTCCTCCGCCTGGACCGCGATCCATGGGGATCAGGCGGCGGCGGCGATCCGCTCCAGCTTCGCCGGGATGCCCTGGCGCACAGCCGTCCCGGCGACCGGATCGACCCAAACCGACGCCCCGGCGCGGGACGGATCGGCGATGCCGAGGTCGTTCAGGTTGATGCCCGCCCCGATCTCCGGAACCGAAGGCTGGCTGTGACCGCCGATCAGGTGCGGGCGGGCGCCATACTCGCGATGGCCGAAGCCATGCTCCACCGCCAGCACGCCGCGCATCACGCCATGGCGGACGATGGCGGTGGCCTCCCGCACCCCGCCGGGCGTGGCGATGCGGATGCGGTCGCCGGTCTCGATGCCGAGACGACGGGCATCCTCGGCGTTGATGCCGACCGGGTTTTCCGGATGCAGATGGCGCAGCCGGCCGGCGGCGATGGTATAGGCGCTGACCAGCACCGATTTGGAGCTGACCAGATGGAACGGCCACTCCTCCGCCGTATGGTGCTTGCGGATCGGGGTGCCGTCGGCGAAGACCGGCTCCATCCAGGTGGCGGTGCCGGTCCAGCGCCGGCCGGTGATGCTGCTCTTCGCCGTTCCCACCGCCTCGTTGTAGACCTGCAGCGGCTTGACGAACTTGTGGGTCGCCTTGTCGCCCTCGAAGCCTTCCGCCTGATTCTGGTAACGGCCGCCGCGCGCCAGGACATAGGCGACCTTGCGCCATTCCTCCGGCTTCAGCGTGGCCTGCAGCGCCGGCATCACCCGTTCGACGCCGGACAGGGCGATGTCGCGGTCATCGGCGTCGGCGACCGGCTGCTTGCCGAGCCACGCGATGTTGGCGCCGCCGCGCAGATACCAGTCCTCCGGCCGGTCGAGCGGATGGAGCTTGCCGTCCATGTCGGCGATGGCGTCGGCGCCGAAGCCGGGCAGACCCATCCGCTTGGCCAGCGCGATCAGGAAGGTTTCCATCTGCACATGCAGCCCGTCGGGCAGCGCCTGCGTGCGCGGCTCCACCACCGGCCAGCGCGCGGTGCTGGTCTTGGTCGGCACGCCGCCCCAGGGCGATGCCCAGCCCCAGGTTTCGTACAGCACGGTGTCGGGGACGATGTAGTCGGCGAAGGCGGAGGTCTCGTTGATGAACGGGTCGATGGAGACGATCAGCGGCAGCGTCTTGGGGTCCTTCAGCGCCGCCTCCGCCGCGGCGCGCAGGCCGGGGATGCCGTAGACAGGATTGCTGTTCCACAGGAACAGGGCCTTCAGGCGATAGGGATAGCCGTCGGCAAGCCCGCTGGTCAGGTACTCGGTGGTCAGCTGCGGCGCGGCCGGATACCAGGGCGCCTTGGCCGGATAGGGCTTGCCGGCTTCCTTGTTGCGGGCGAACTCGCTGGATTTCTCGTACGGGACCGGGCGGCTGATCGCGGTGCCGGACGGCTTCACCGCGCCGGGGAAGCTGGCCAGCTTGTAGCGCGGGCCGTCCTGCTCGTCCGGGAAACGGCCACCGCCGAAGATGCTGCCGCCCTTCCAGTTCAGGTTGCCGATCAGCGTGTTCAGGGTGACGACGCCGAAGGCGTTGTAGAAGCCGTTGCCGGCCATCATGCCGCCATGGGCATTGGCGACCGCCTTTTTCCCATGGCTGGTGAATTCGCGCGCCAGTCCGGCAATGATGTCGGCGGGGATGCCGCAGGCGTCGGCATAGCCGCGCAGGTCCAGCCGCATCGCCTCCTCGCGCAGCAGGGTCAGGCTGGTCTTGACCGAGATGTCGCCGGCCGGCGTCGTCACCGCGCCGTCATGAAACAGCACCGCCGGTCCGTCCAGGGCATCGTGCGCCACCGGCTTGCCCGTCGGGTCGAGCACGACGAAGGCGTCCTTCTCGCCATAGCGCTCCTTCTCGTCCAGCTCAATCCAGCCCATGTCGGAGGCGCGCAGCATCCGCCCGTCGCGCGGGTGGCCCTTCTGCCGGATCACCAGATGGGTGGCGTTGCACCAGCCGGCCTCGCCCGCCGCCGTGGCGGCCTTGGCGTTCGGCTGGGACAGATAGCGGCTGTCGATGCGGTCATTCTCGAACATCCAACGCATGATGCCCATCACCAGCGCGCCGTCGGTGCCAGGACGGATCGGGATCCAGTTCGACCGCTCCCCCGCCGCCCGGTTGTCGGCGTTGGTCAGCACCGGATCGACCACCACGTAATTCAGCACGCCGTCGGTGCGAGCCTTGGCGACCAGCATGGCCTGCCGCTTGAACGGGTTGCCGGCGTTCGAGGGGGCGGTGCCGATGAACAGGACGAATTCGGCATTCTGCAGGTCGGGCTTGGCGTGCGGCATCGCCTTCAGATCGCCGAACACCGCGCCGGAACCGGAGCGATAGGCGCCGCCGCAATAAGCGCCATGGCCGGCGTAGTTGATGGTGCCCAGAGCCTTGTTGAAGAAGCGCCGCACGAAGGGCTCCCGCCCGTCATTGACGGAGGCAAGCAGCGCCACCTGATTGACCTTCGGCCCCAACTCGGGCGAGGCGGGATCGATCGGCGTCTTCAGGTCGCGCAACGCACGCAGCCCCTCCACCGGCCCCTCGCCGAACAGGTCGCCGCCCTCGGCGATCTCCTCCACCAGCTTGTCGAAGGCGATCGGTTCCCAACGGCCGGAGCCGCGCGGGCCGACCCGCTTCATCGGCGTGGAGATGCGGAAGGGGGAGGTCAGCATCTCCAGCGCCGCATTGCCGCGCCCGCAGGCGGTGGAGCGGCCCTGCAGCCCCTTCTCGTCCAGCCGCGACAGCGAGCGGAAGCTCTCCTCGATCGGCGTCGCATAGGGCAGGAACGGGTCGGTGGAGAGCGGGCTGTAGGGATTGCCGGCCACCCGCAGCACGCGGTTCCGCTCAACATCCACCCGCACCCGGACGCCGCACAGCGTGGTGCAGCCCAGGCAGGCGACGTTGGCGACGATCTGGCCCGGCGTCGGCTCCACGGCGCCGGTCGCCGGGTCGATGCGGAATTCCGGCTTCGGCGCATTGCCGCTGATGGTGTCGTCGGGCCGCTCGCCGGCCCAGGCGCCCTTGACCAGCTTGCGGCCGGTCTCCGAGAAGCCGCCGGCGAAGGCGGCCAGCGCGCCGCCCGCAGCGGTGGTGGTCAGGATGTGGCGACGGGTGATGGACATGGTGGACACTCCGGTCTTCGCGAGCGGGGCTCAAGCGCGGATTGGGTTACTCAGGCCAGTTATTCGGCGGCGGTCAGGTGCCCGCCGGGATGGCCGGATGCGTTGGCCGGACGGCCGGCGGCAGGGGTAGACGACACCGGCAGGAGCGCCGTCATCAGGATCAGCAGGAACAGCCACAGCCCCGCGGTGCCGACGATGCCCATCAGCCCGTCCGGGCCGGCCGGCAGCGCGTATTCGTAGAAGCCCGCGCCGGTCTTCGGCACCGACTGGCCGCCGATGAACACGGTCCAGCGGAACATCCAGGCGCTGTGCACGGCGATCAGGCCGGTCAGCAGCCCGGTCCCGACCGGTCGGGCGACGGCGATGACGAAGGGCACCACCGTCGCCGCCACCGCCCACACGGCGGTCACCCGCCACGCCTCCGACCCGGCCACGCTGTTCAGCGCCGCCGCATGCCCGGCATCCAGCCCCGACAGGCCAAGCGCCAGCCACAGCCCGCCGCACAGCATCACCGCGGCCAGCACGGCGGCGAGCAGCCGGTTGCCCTGCACCTCCACCGCACGGTCGGCGGTGCCGACGACGCGGTTGAGGATCAGCACCAGCCCGAGGGCGCCGGCCAGCGCCGTGGTCAGGAACTGCACCGGCAGGAAAGGCGTGTGCCACAGCGGCCGGGCCTTCACCACCGCCACCTCGACGCCGGTGTAGAGCGCCACAAGCGCCGCTCCGGCCAGCACGAACAGCCCGGCGGCACGGATCAGCCGGTCGTCGCGGCCACCGCCCAGCGCCGCCAGCCGGTACAGCCCGGCCAGCCGGCTGTCGACCCGGCCATGCGCCTGCAACTCCTCGCGCAGGCAGGCCCAGCCATAGACCAGCAGACCGCCGATGTAGAACGGGATGAACAGCGATCCCCACCACATCCAGGAGGTCGGCCGGAACACCACGTAGAAGTGCCAGAAGCGGCCGGGCTGGTGCAGGTCGGACAGAAGCGCCACCGGCGCCGCCAGCCCGCAGGTCAGCGCGACGATCAGGGCGAGCCGCCCCAGCGGGCGCCCGCTCTCACGGGCGAAGGCGTAGCCGGGCAGGCTGAGCAGCAGGCCGCCGACCGACAGGCCGATCAGGAAGAAATACTGCACGGCCCAGGGAAGCCACGCGACCTCGCGGGTCACGTTGATGACTTCGACGATGTGCGTGTCCATCATGCATGCTCCTTCTCGGCATGCGGCGCCGGCCGCCACAGCGTCGGCGTGCCGTCCACCTTGCCCTGCATCTTCGGATCGAGGCCGATGTAGAAGACCCGCGGCTGGGTCCCCATCTCGGGCTTCAGCACCTTGGGGTTCTGCTCGCGCACCAGCTTCGATACCGTGCTGTCGGGGTCCTTCAGGTCACCGAAGATGCGGGCGCCGCCGACGCAGGTCTCGACGCAGGCGGGCAGCAGCCCGGCTTCCACGCGATGGACGCAGAAGGTGCATTTGTCGGCGGTCTGGGTTTCGTGATTGATGAAGCGGGCGTCGTAGGGACATGCCTGGACGCAATAGGCGCAGCCGACGCACACCGAATTGTCGACCACCACGATACCGTCCCGCCGCTGATAGGTGGCGCCGGTCGGGCAGACCGGGATGCAGGGCGGATCCTCGCAATGGTTGCACAGGCGCGGCAGCATGTAGGAGCCGGCCTTGCCCTGCTCCGTCACCTCGTAGGTGGAGACGATGGTGCGGAAACTGTTTTCCGGAACGTCGTTCTCCATGATGCAGGCGACGGTGCAGGCCTGGCAGCCGACGCATTTGCGTACATCGACCACCATGGCCCAGCGGTGCGCCGCATCGCCGGACGCCGAGACGGCGCCGGCGTCAGCGGGTACGGCGGCCAGCGTGGCGGCGCCGACGGTCGCGGCCCCGGCGCCCAGGCAGAAGTTGCGTCGTGATCGGTCCATGGCAGGCTCTCCCGGCACCCATTCCCAGCCCGCAAAACTGCGGGCCGATCTCAGGGCCAAGGATAGCCGGGGGCACGGCAGCGCCCCATTGCGGTCATCCCCACACTTCTTAGGGTTTTCCCCCGCGACGCCAAGCCGCAGGCTGCTATCTGTCTGCCGATCGGATTCACGCTTCGAACCGGGTCCGGTTCTACGCGATCCGATCTATTCCGCTTCGAGCAAAAGCCGCGTCAGGTCGGCGACCGATGCGACCTCCAGCTTGTCCATCACGTTGTGGCGGTGGACCTCGACCGTCTTCATCGACAGGTTGATCTCGGCGGCGATGACCTTGTTGGGCTTTCCGGCGACCACCAGCGCCGCCACCTGCCGTTCGCGCGGGGTCAGCCGACCGATCAGCGCACGGACGGCGCGCTTGCGCTCCGCCGCATCCCAGGCGCGGCGGGACTTCTCCAGCGCCTCGTGTACGCGGTCGAGCAGGAGTTGGTCGTTGAAGGGCTTCTCGATGAAATCGACCGCCCCCGCCCGTAGCGCCCGCACCGCCATCGGTACGTCGGCATGGCCGGTGACCACCACCACTGAAAGCAGCGATCCCGCCCGCGCAAGCGTGTCCTGCAGTTCCAGCCCGCTCATCCCCGGCATTCGGACATCGGTGACGAGGCAACCCGGCCGGTCGGGCTTGAACGCACGCAGGAATTCCTCCGCCGAGGCGAAGCTCTGCACCTCCAACCCCAGCGAGCCGATCAGCCAGCCCAGCGAATGACGCATCGCCGGATCGTCGTCCACCACATAGACGGTGCGTGGCGGGGCCGAACTCTCCGCATCATGACTCATGGGGTCTCTTGCTCCTGTGCCGCCGGCAGGACGAAGCGCATCTCCACGCCCCCGCCGGGATTGTCCGCGGCCCATAGATGGCCGCCATGGGATTCCAGGATGGTCCGGCAGATCGACAGGCCGAGGCCCATCCCCTCCGGCTTGGTGGTGAAGAAGGGGTCGAACAGCCGTTCCCGCGCCTCCGCGCTCAGGCCGTGGCCGCGGTCGGCGACCGTTACCCTTACCCGCCCCTCACCGTCGGGGCCGGTCCGCACAGTGATCCCGTTGGCCGGCGGGCAGCCCTCCATCGCATCCAGCCCGTTCTTCATCAGGTTGAGGACGACCTGCTCGATCTGCACCGCGTCGGCCGCCACCCGAGGAAGTCCCTCAGCCAGATCGAGCGTCACCGCGATACCGGCGCTGCGCGCCCGATCGGCGCACAGGGCGGCGGCGGCGCGAACGGCGTCGTTGATGTCGACCGGCTCGATCTGGGACGCGCGCTTGCGCACGAAGTTGCGGATGCGGGCGATGATGTGGGCGGCACGGTCGGCCTGATCGGCGATGGCGCGGGTGGCGTCCGCCAGTTCGGCGGGCCGGCCGGTTCCGGCCTCCAGCCGGCGGGTGCAGCCGCGCGCATAGTTGGCGATGGCACCCAGCGGCTGGTTCAGCTCATGCGCGAGGTTGCTGGCCATTTCGCCCAGGATCGACAGGCGGGCGACATGGTCGATCTCGCGCTGGCGTTCGCGGGCATTCTCCTCGGCGCGGCGGCGCTCCGCCATTTCGCGGAGGAGATCACGATTGACCGCTCTCAGTTCGGCGGTACGGACCTTGATCAGATGCTCCACCCGCAGCGAATGGGCCGCCCACCACACCAGGGCCAACGCCACAAGCGCCAGCCAGTGCCAGTTCTCGCGCGCCAGGTCGACCAGCGAAACATCGCGCAGCGACCGGTAGGGACCGATGCGCAGGGAGCGGAACAGGGCATGGACCGGCTGGTAATCGCGCGGCACCGCCCAGCCCTGGTAACCGCCGGCCTTTGCCGCGGGGTGGTCCTGCGGCATCTGGAACAGGGCGACCACCGCCTGCTTCGCCAGTTCCTCTGGCGTGCCGGCGAGGCGGGCCAGCGGCCAATCGGGATAGAGGTCGGTGGAATGGGCGCAGGCGAAATCCGGCGCGGTCCGGGGAGCGAGGACGCGGAAGGCCGCCGGGTCGATCCGCCCCTCCGCCGCCAACTCCTCCAGCACGCAGGCGCGCAGCACGCCGGCATCCACCGTCCCGTCACGCACGGCGAAGGCGACGCGGTCCACCGGAAAACCGGAAAAGCGCAGGTCCTTCAGATCGCGGAAGGGATCGACACCGGCATCCAGCAGTTCCCCCCAGGCGATCTGGAAACCACCGAAAGCGTCGGGGTCGATGGCCATCAGCGTCCGCCCGCGGAGGTCACGCAGCGCCGTCAGATCGTGGCGGTCGGCGCGCACGATGATGGCCGAGCCGATGGCATTGCCGGAGGACCGCCCGGACTGCAGGGTGGCGATGCGGGTAACGCCGTACCGCGCCTCCAGATCGACATAGTTGCCGGTGTTGGTCAGAATCAGATCCACCGTGCGGTTCTGCACGGCGGCGTCCATCCCGGCGAGATCGAGCGCGACCATCTCCGCGCCGCGGCCGGGGAAATGGTCGCCGAGATAGCGGATCGTCGGTTCCCACATCGCCGCCGCATGCTCCTCCCCCCGATAGGCGAGCACGCCGACGCGGACCGGCGGCTCGGCAGCCCATCCGTGCGACGACAGCAGCAGCAGGAAAACGAACAGCAGGCGGGCGACCATGGCGGCTGATCTTGCGAGGGGGTCCAGCCCTTTAGCGCGTCCGCCGCCCAGGCACAAGACGGCGCGCGTCCTGGACATATGCACCGCGGAAAGGGAATCGCGACCAGACCGCTCTGCACTGTACCGGCGGTATCGCGCTCCGATCTAACGGACCGTTTGCGCCGATGGCGCGTTATTGAATGCAGCAACAGGGAGACAGACATGGCCGAGGCCAACATCAATGACCGGGCAAGCTTCGAACGGGCCTACGACCGGCATTCCTTCGAACAGGATGCGGCAATGAATGCACGCAGCGACACAACGGTCGTTCACGGCGTGACCATCCTCTCCGCCCCGGATGCAGAAGGGCGGGTCGAACTGTCCCGTACCTCTCAGCATGTGGGGGAGGGAAACCCGGAAGGCGATCCCGTCTTCATCGCTTCCTTTCGGCTTCACGACACTGCCGCCGACACCGCCAGCACCTACGCGAGTTCGGTCGAGCCGGTTGCCCCAGCACGGAGCGATGCCGCCGACGACTATAGGACCTTCATCGACCAGCTTCTGGACACGGCAAGGAACGCGCAGTTCAAGCCCGACATCGGCCGAGGCGAAGAGCGGCTGAAAGGCTTCCACGGCGGATGAACATCTGCGGAGTTCCAAAAGTCGAAACGCCCCGGCTCGTGTGAACCGGGGCGTTTCTGAAGTGATGAAGATGCAAGCTTATGCTTTGGATTTGCGTCTCTTGAGGCTTGGTGACCTGGCGGCGACCTACTCTCCCACGTCTTAAGACGCAGTACCATTGGCGCGGAGGCTTTTCACGGCCGAGTTCGGGATGGGATCGGGTGTTTGACACCTCGCCATGACCACCAGGTCACCAAGGCTCAAGACCGACGCTTTCTCCGAAGCATGTGCTTGTTCAGTGCAAGTGAGGTGAGGAGTATCGAACTGGCGGTGTTGCGTCAAGCAGGCTTGCTGCTGCGCATGGCGCGGTTGTGTGGGGGTGAGATCAAGCCGATCGAGCGATTAGTAAGGCTTAGCTTCGAGCATTGCTGCCCGTCCACATGCCTCCTATCGACGTGATGGTCTGTCACGGCTCTCAAGGGAGCTCTGGTTTAGAGGTGGGTTTCCCGCTTAGATGCTTTCAGCGGTTATCCCGTCCATACTTAGCTACCCGGCCATGCCACTGGCGTGACAACCGGTGCACCAGAGGTATGTCCATCCCGGTCCTCTCGTACTAGGGACAGATCCTCGCAAAACTCCGACACCCACGGCAGATAGGGACCGAACTGTCTCACGACGTTCTAAACCCAGCTCACGTACCACTTTAATCGGCGAACAGCCGAACCCTTGGGACCTGCTCCAGCCCCAGGATGTGATGAGCCGACATCGAGGTGCCAAACGACTCCGTCGATATGGACTCTTGGGAGTCATCAGCCTGTTATCCCCGGCGTACCTTTTATCCGTTGAGCGATGGCCCGTCCACGTGGAGCCACCGGATCACTATGGCCGACTTTCGTCTCTGCTCGACTTGTCAGTCTTGCAGTCAGGCGGGCTTATGCCATTGCACTCGACGAGCGATTTCCGACCGCTCTGAGCCCACCATCGCGCGCCTCCGTTACACTTTGGGAGGCGACCGCCCCAGTCAAACTACCCGCCATGCAGGGTCCCGGACCCGGGTAACGGGCCACGGTTAGATGCCAGAGACTTCAAGGGTGGTATTTCAAGGATGGCTCCACACGAGCTGGCGCCCATGCTTCCAAGCCTCCCACCTATCCTACACATGAAGTCCCTAGCACCACTGCAAAGCTGTAGTAAAGGTGCACGGGGTCTTTCCGTCTGACCGCGGGAACTCCGCATCTTCACGGAGAGTTCAATTTCGCTGAGTTGGTGTTGGAGACAGCGGGGAAGTCGTTACGCCATTCGTGCAGGTCGGAACTTACCCGACAAGGAATTTCGCTACCTTAGGACCGTTATAGTTACGGCCGCCGTTTACCGGGGCTTCAATTCAAGGCTTGCACCTCTCCTCTTAACCTTCCGGCACCGGGCAGGCG
>NZ_JAMSLU010000004.1:82500-185000 GCF_023806445.1 Azospirillum sp. A1-3 | reverse complement strand
GGCGCTCGAAAAGCGGGCTGAGCGCCCCCGGTGACAAAGGTTCATCCGATCGCCCGCAGATGACGGACCGGCCGGCCGGGGGATGCCGCCTCGGCCGCCGCGACGATGCCGTGGGCGTCGATGCCGTAATGGCGGTAGAGGTCGGCGATGGTGCCGGTCTGGCCGAAATGCTCCACCCCCAGCGCCCGCGTGCGGTGGCCGGCGACGGACCCGAGCCAGCCCAGCGTCGTCGGATGACCGTCCACCACCGTGACCAGGGCGCAATGGGGCGGCACCCCCTCCAACAGTCTCTCGATATGGCCACGGGCATGGGTGAGGCCCCGTTCGCGCGCCCGCTGGGCGGCGCTCCAGCCGGCATTCAGTCGATCGGCGGACGTCACCGCCAGCAGCCCGACGTCGCGCCGGTCCTCCCCCAGCATACCGACGGCGGCGATGGCCTCGGGTGCCACAGCGCCGGTGTAGGCGATCACCACCTGGGCGTTCGGTCCCGGCCGGCGCATCCAATAGGCACCGTCGACAATGTCATGGGCGAGGTCCTCGTCCATCGTTCGGGTCGGCTGCTCCAGCGCGCGGGACGACAGGCGCAGATAAACCGAACCGCCTGTCTCGTCACGCAGCCAGTTGCGCTCGCTGGGGCTGCCCTCCCCGTCCCGCTGCATATAGTCGAAGGCCCAGCGCATCACCACCGCCAGTTCGTCGGCAAAGGCGGGTTCGAAATAGGCAAGCCCGTCCTGGGCCATGCCGACCAGAGGCGTGGCAATGGACTGGTGTGCCCCGCCCTCCGGCGCCAGCGTGATGCCGGACGGGGTCGCCACCAGCATGAAGCGGGCATCCTGATAGCAGGCATAGTTCAACTGGTCGGCGCCGCGCATGATGAAGGGATCATAGACGGTGCCGATCGGCAGCAGACGTTCCCCGAACAGGCTGTGCGACAGGCCGAGCGCCGACAGCAGGATGAACAGGTTGGACTCGGCGATGCCCAGTTCCAGATGCTGGCCCTTCGGCGAGAATTCCCAGCTGTAGGTGGAGGGAATGCGCTCCTTCTTGAACAGGTCGGCCATCTCGCTCTTGGCAAACAGGCCACGGCGGTTCACCCAGGCACCGAGGTTGGTCGAGACGGTGACGTCGGGTGCGGTGGTGACGATGCGTTCGGCCAGCGGCGAGCGCTCCCGTCCGATCTCGTTCAGGATCAAGCCGAAGGCGGCCTGGGTCGACAGGCTCTTCTGCGTCGGGGTCACCAGCGCGGCGGGTACGGTCACCGCCGGCGCCTCGAAACGGCGGCGGCCCTTCTGCGCGAAGGGAACGCGGCGCAGGAACTCCTCCAGGGCGGCTTCCGGCAGGGAAAGGCCTTCGAAACGGTCCCACTCACGGCCGGGGCGGACCTTGTTGGCAGCGCGGAAGCCGTCCATCTGCTCGCGCGTCAGCAAGCCGGAGTGGTTGTCCTTGTGGCCGGCCAGCGGCAGGCCGAAACCCTTGACGGTGTAGGCGATGAAGCAGACCGGCCGGTCGTGGGTCCTCGCCCGGGCGAAGGCCTCCAGCAGCGAGGGCAGGTCATGGCCGCCGAGATTGCCCATCAGCCGGGCCAGTTCCTCGTCGCTGCGGCGCTCGATCAGGCGGGTGACATCGCCCTGGTCGCCCAACTCGTCCATCAGGCGGCGGCGCCACGCGGCTCCCCCCTGATAGGTCAGGGCCGAATAGAGCTGGTTGGGGCAGGTGTCGATCCACTGGCGCAGGCGTTCGCCGCCCGGCTCCTTGAACGCCTCCTGCATCAGGGTGCCGTATTTCAGGATCACCACGTCCCAGCCGAAGGCCCGGAAGATGTTCTCCAGCCGCTCCCACAGCCCTTCGCGGATCACCGCATCCAGGCTCTGGCGGTTGTAGTCGACGATCCACCACGTGTTGCGCACGCCATGCTTCCAGCCCTCCTGCAGGGCTTCAAAGATGTTGCCCTCGTCCATCTCGGCATCGCCGACCAGCGAGACCATGCGGCCTTCCGGCAGGTCGGCGGCCCAGCCCTTGGCCTTCAGGTAATCCTGGACCAGCGAGGCGAAGAGGGTCTGCGCCACCCCCAGCCCGACCGAGCCTGTGGAGAAATCGACATCGTCCATGTCCTTGGTGCGGGACGGGTAGGACTGGGCACCCTTGTAGCCGCGGAAATTCTCCAGCTTCTCCCGCGTCTGGTTGCCCAGCAGATACTGGATGGCGTGGAAGATCGGGCTGGCATGGGGCTTCACCGCCACCCGGTCTTCCGGCCGCAGGGCCGAGAAGTACAGCGCCGTCAGGATGGTGGACATCGAGGCGCTGGAGGCCTGATGGCCGCCGATCTTCAACCCATCCAGGTTGGGGCGGACATGGTTGGCGTTGTGGATGGTCCAGGACGCGAGCCAGAGTACCTTGCGCTCCAGCTCGGCCAGGCAGGCGAGATCGGCGGAGGACGGCTGGATCGCGGTCATGGGGATGCTCCCGAACGCAGGTTTATGATTGGAGCAGCCTATCATTTGTGACCCGGCAGATGCTTGCGAAGTGGCGCCGGACGCGGTTGCGCTTTAGCATCGAATGCCAGCATAACAGTGGAAACGGCATTCCATGCCAAAACAGCCCCTCGACCGCATCGACCGCAAGATCCTGTCCGCCCTTCAGCAGGACGGCCGGCTCCCCAACAACGAGTTGGCCGAACGGGTCGGGCTGTCGCCCTCCCCTTGCCTGCGCCGGGTCAAGGCGCTGGAGGAGGCCGGGGTGATCGCCCGCTACGTCGCACTGGTCGATCCGGCCTCCGTCGACCTGCCGGTCAACATCTTCGTCAATGTCAGCCTGGAGCGGCAGGTGGAGGCGCGGCTCGACGGGTTCGAGGCGGCGGTGATGGCGCGGCCGGAGGTGCTGGAATGCTATCTGATGACCGGCGACGCCGATTACCTGCTGCGGGTGGTGGTGCCGGACCTTGCCAGCTACGAGCGGTTCCTGAAGGAACATCTGACCCGCATTCCCGGCGTCGCCAACATCCGCTCCAGCTTCGCCTTGAAGCAGGTGCGCTACCGCACCGCCCTGCCGCTGGAGCATCTGGGGGAGTAGAGCGTCATGCTTTGGCCGTTGCCGGCTTGGCTCGGCTGCCGATCATCGGCACCAGCAAAGCCGCGAGCAGGCACAGAGCGCCGGCGGTGGCGAAGGCCGGCAGATAGCTTTGAAGAGCCGTGCGCGAAAGACCGGCGCCAAAGGCCGCGGCGGCGGCGCCCAACTGGTGACCGGCGAAAACCCAGCCGAAGACGAGGTTGGCGCGCTCCCGGCCGAAGCGCTCCGCCGTCAGCCGCACGGTCGGCGGAACGGTGGCGATCCAGTCGAGGCCATAGAAAACGGCGAAGAGCGACAGGCCGTAGAGGGTGAAGTCCGAATAGGGCAGATAGAGGAGCGACAGTCCGCGCAGGCCGTAATACCAGACCAGGAGCCAGCGGTTGTCGTAGCGGTCGGACAGCCAGCCGGACCCCACCGTGCCGATGAAGTCGAAGATTCCCATCACCGCCAGCAAACCGGCCGCCTGGACCTCCGGCACACTGAAATCGACGCAGAGGGGGATCAGGTGGGTCTGGATCAGGCCGTTGGTGCTGGCGCCGCAGATGAAGAAGGTGGCGAACAGCACCCAGAAGGTCCGCGTCACCGCGGCCTCGCGCAACGCCCCCAGCGCCGCCGGCAGGATGGCGCCGGCCGGCGCGGCTGGCGGCGCGCCCCCGACCTCGCCGAAGGCGGACAGGCCGAGGTCAGCCGGACGGTCGCGCATCAGGGCCAGCATCGCCAGGGCGGCCACCGCGATCAGGCCGCACAGCAAGGCAATGGCGCTTCGCCAGCCATAGGCTTCGGTCAGCATCGACAGCATCGGCATGAAGACCAGCTGCCCGGTGGCGGAACTGGCGGTCAGCAGGCCGATCACCAGCCCGCGGCGGGCGACGAACCAGCGGGTGGCGATGGTGGCGCCCAGCACCATGGCGGTCAGGCCGGAGCCGAAGCCGACGACGAAGCCCCACAGCAGGATCAGCTGCCAGACTTCCCGCATCGCCAGCGAGGCGAGCAGCCCGCAGCCGACCAGCGTCAGCGAGGACAGCACCATGCGGCGGACACCAAAGCGGTTGATCATCGCGGCGGCGAACGGCCCCATCAACCCGAACAGCAGCAGGCGGATCGCCATGGCCAAGGAGATGTCGGCGGTGTCCCAGCCGAAGTCCCGCTGGAGCGGCAGCAAAAGGACGCCGGGAGCGCCCACCGCCCCGGCGGACACCAGCATGGACAGGAAGGTGACGGCGACGACGACCCATCCATAATGGATGTCACGACGGGCCAAGGTGGCG
Organism: Azospirillum sp. A1-3; assembly: GCF_023806445.1. Taxonomy (NCBI): domain Bacteria; kingdom Pseudomonadati; phylum Pseudomonadota; class Alphaproteobacteria; order Rhodospirillales; family Azospirillaceae; genus Azospirillum; species Azospirillum sp. A1-3. The sequence goes on along the minus strand of NZ_JAMSLU010000004.1, from coordinate 180,666 downwards.
GCAAGGGGTGTGGACAGCATCGGCTCGTAACTCCGGTAACCAGCCTGATTATTGCGCAGTCACGCCGCCATCGACGTTGATCGACTGGCCGGTGACGAAGCCGGCGGCGTCGGAGCAGAGCCAGAGCACGGCTGCCGCCACCTCTTCCGGGCGACCGACGCGGCCGATGGGATGGCGGGGGCCCATCACCGCCTCCACCCGGTCGGCGCCGCCGAACGAGGCCTGGGTCATCGGCGTCTGGATGATCGCCGGGCAAATGGCGTTGACGCGCACGCCGAAGGCCGCGACCTCGATGGCCGCGGTGCGGGTCAGCCCCTCCACCGCCGCCTTGCTGGCGGAATAGGCGGCATTCCCGGCCATGCCGATCTGCCCCAGCACCGACCCGGTGTTGACGACGGCGCCACGGCCCTGGTTGCGCATGATCGCTAATTCATGCTTCAGGCAGAGCCAGACGCCCTTCACGTTGACGGTCAGCACGCGGTCGAAGGCTGATTCCTCCATCTCGGTCAGCGGCGCCACTTGATGGATGCCGGCATTGTTGAAGGCGGCATCGAGGCGGCCATGGTCGCGCTCGATCCGCTCGAACAGCGCGGCAACCTCCGCTGCATCGGCCACATCGGCGGCCACGAACTGGCCGATGCCGCCAGCGCGGCCGATCAGGTCCACCGTTTCCAACCCCTCCGCCTCGCGCCGGCCGGTGACGATCACCGTCGCCCCCGCTCCGGCGAAGGCCAGTGCCGTCGTACGGCCGATGCCGGACGTGCCGCCGGTGACCAGGGCGACCCGCCCGCTCATGTCCGCCCCTGTCGTGTTCATTGCACTGCTCATGACCCTCTCCTGTCCGTCATCCGGATTCTGCGCTCCGGCGGGTGCCGGGCCCTATTAATGACGATCATCATTAATATGGGCTTTCATGATGTCCATCATTAAAATGCCGACCGAGCCGTGAATCCCTGAACCTCAGCCATGCGTGGCCCGAATGGCGCGCGACGACGGGCGACACCACATCTGCACGGGCACGGGTGGGGGCCGCGAATTGCAGGCGCCGGTCCGGCGATGCCCACCCATCCGGGAGGTCTATTCTTGCCCTGGTTGCAACGCTGCCGAACACCGGCAACCGGAACGGCACACGGCACCCGCCATGGCGAAAGTCACGGATCCGGGGCCATGTGGTGAGCCCGACACACGGCCCTCCCCTTCGATCCGGCATCTTGAGGATAAGCTTGACCGCCGCCGCACAACGGATCATGAAGGCGCGAACATGCCGCTTCATGTATCCGCATGTATCGGGTGCCGTCGGGTCTTTCTCTTTCTTTCGGTCGGGCGAATGTTGCTTTCGCAGCGCTTGGGCAGCCCAAGACTTGGCATCTCCCATCGGCACAGGTGCCTCCGAGCCGGATGGCAAGCTTTCGTTAACCATAAAGCACCACAACTAGCGAGCGGCCCATCGCCGCGTTCAGCCGACCGCCGGGACCGTATGAAAAACGGATCCGTTTGGCGCCACCGCGCTGATTCCTTTTGGAAGGCTGACACAGCGTGACTCTGCTGACTGCGCGGGCCAACGGCCCGACCGATGTTTCCCCGGCCGGTCAATCGACGATCTCCGCTCCGTGGAACGCCACTCCTCTGGTGCCGACCTTGAGCGGCCCGATCGATCCCTCCCTTCTCCGCGACGAGTTGCTGTCCGACATTCCGCAGGCGACCGCCGCGGCGCACCCGGACCGCACGGCCATCGTCTATGAAGGCCGGCGCGTCACCTATGCCGAACTGGACGCGCGCGCCAACCGGGTCGCCCGCGGCCTGCGGGCGCGCGGGATCGGCCCCGGCTGCTTCGTCGGGCTGTGGATGGCGCGGTCGCTCGACCTGCATGTCGCGCTGCTGGGCATCCTGAAGGCAGGCGCGGCCTATCTGCCCTTCGACGCCGACGCTCCCGCCGAGCGCGTGGCGGTCAGCCTGACCGACTGCGCCGCCCCGGCGATCCTGATCGATCTGGTGACAGGGACGAAGGCGGCGACGCTGGCCGAGGCCGGGGCGGACGTCCAGGTCCTGCGCATCGGCGACGTGCTGAGCGATGACGAGCGGGCGTTCGACCTGCGCGCCGACGGGGTGACGCCGGACAGCCCGGCTTACTCCATCTACACCTCGGGCTCGACCGGCAAGCCCAAGGGCATCGTCATCAGCCACCGCAACATCTGCCACTATCTGCGCGCCGCCAACAGCGTCTACGGCATCACCGCCGACGACGTGGCCTTCCAGGGCGCGTCGGTGGCCTTCGATCTGTCGCTGGAAGAGATCTTCGTCCCCTATCTGGCCGGCGCCACCCTGTGGGTCGCCAGCCGGCAGGTGCTGGACGAGGTGGACCGGCTGGCCGACTTGCTGAACGAGGCCGGCGTCACCGTTCTGGACACCGTCCCCACCCTGCTGGCGATGCTGCCGAAGGACGTGCCGTCGCTGCGCATCGTCATCCTGGGCGGCGAGGCCTGCCCGCCCGCGGTCGCCTCGCGCTGGTGCCGGCCGGGCCGGCGCCTGTTCAACAGCTATGGCCCGACCGAGGCGACCGTCGTCGCCACCGTGGCCGAGGTGCTGCCCGACACCCCCGTCACCATCGGCCGCCCGATCCCCAACTACACCTGCTATGTGGTGGACGAGGCGTTGCAGCCGGTCGCCGCAGGCATCCAGGGCGAATTGCTGATCGGCGGTCCCGGCGTGGCCCAGGGCTATCTCGGCCGGCCGGAGCTGACGGCGGAGAAGTTCATCGCCAACCCGTACCGCACCGGCGCCCACGACCCGCTGCTCTACCGGTCCGGCGACGCGGTCAGCGTCGATGCCGACGGCAACCTGCGTTTCCATGGCCGCATCGACGATCAGGTGAAGATCCGCGGCTTCCGGCTGGAACTGGGCGAGATCGAGGCCAAGCTGACCGACCTGCCCGGCATCTCCCAGGCGACGGTCGTGCTGCGCAATGACAATGGGCTGGACCGTCTGGTCGCCTTCCTCGTCGCGCAGCCGGGTGCGGACCTCGACAGGATCGTACTCCGCGACGCTCTGCGGGCGCAGTTGCCGGCCTACATGGTGCCCGCGCATTATGAACAGGTGGCGGAGCTGCCGCGCCTGACCTCCGGCAAGGCCGACCGCAAGACCCTGCAAGCCATGGCGCTGACCGAGGATGCGGGCTCGGGTGAGCAGGAGGAGCCGCGGAGCCCGACCGAGGCCGTATTGCTGGAGGCCGCCCGCCGCGTCTTCCCCGGTCAGTCGATCCCTCTGGAGGCCGACTTCTTCCTTGATCTGGGCGGCCATTCGCTGCTGGCCGCGCGCTTCGTCTCGGCGGTGCGCGAAACCGCCGGGCTGGCCAGCCTGACCCTGCAGGACGTCTACGGCGCCCGCACCCTGCGCGCCATGGCCGAACGGCTGGATGCCAAGGCGCCGGCGGGACATGGCGTGGCACCGGCCGACCTGTCCTTCGATCCGCCGCCGCTCGGCCGCCGCCTGCTGTGCGGTCTGGCCCAGGCCGTGGCGCTGCCGGTCATCCTGGCGCTGATGACGGTGCAGTGGTTGGGCGTGTTCGTCAGCTACATGCTGCTGTCCGGCGAGGATGCCGGGCTGCTGGGCGAGATCACCACGCTGTTCGGCGTCTATGTCGTCATCAACATCGCCACCGTCGCCATCGCCATCGCGGCGAAGTGGCTGATCATCGGCCGGACCAAGCCGGGCCGCTATCCGCTGTGGGGCGTCTATTATTACCGCTGGTGGCTGGCCCAGCGCTTCGTCGCGCTGGTCCACCTGAAGTGGTTCCAGGGATCGCCGTTGATGCGGCTGTTCCTGCGCGCCCTCGGCGCAAAGGTCGGCGCCGACGCGATGATCGGCGAGTTCGAATCCGGCGCCATCGATCTGGTCAGCATCGGCCGCGGCGCCTCCACCGGCGGCAAGGTGAAGCTGGCCAATGCCGAGGTGATCGGCAACGAGCTGGTGATCGGCACCATCGAGATCGGCGAGGACGCTTATATCGGCACCTCCTGCGTCATCGGCCATGATGCCGTGATCGGCAAGGGCACCGAACTGGCCGACCTGACCGCGCTGGCCGCCGGCACCCGCACCGGCGCCTATGAATCCTGGGACGGTTCGCCCGCCCGCAAGGTCGGCACCGTCGACAGCGCCGCCCTGCCCCAGGAACCCCGCGCCGGCATCGTCAAGCGCGCCACCCAGGGGCTGATCTATCTGGTTGCCCTGGTCGGCCTGCCGCCGGTGGCGCTGATCCCGATCTTCCCGGCCTTCTACCTGTTCGACAAGCTCGACGCCTGGATGGGCGGGGTGTTCAAGGTCAACTATCTCTACTATGTCCCCGCCATCGCCTGGCCGACCGCCATGTTCCTGGTGGCCTTCACCGTCCTGCTGATCGCCGCCATGCGCTGGATCGTGCTGCCGAAGGTGGAAGCCGGTTCCTACTCGGTCCACAGCTGGTTCTATGTCCGCAAGTGGGTCGTGGCGCTGGCGACCGAGGTGATGCTGGAAACCCTCAGCTCGCTCTACGCCACCGTCTACATGCGGGCCTGGTATCGCCTGATGGGGGCGAAGATCGGGCGCGACGCGGAGATCTCGACCAACCTCGCCGGCCGCTACGATCTGGTGGAGATCGGCGAGAAGTGCTTCATCGCCGACGAGGTGGTGCTGGGCGACGAGGATATCCGCCGCGGCTGGATGCATCTGCAGCCGGTGAAGACCGAAGCCCGCGTGTTCGTCGGCAACGACGCCGTGGTCCCGCCGGGAGCCTGCATCCCCACCGGCACGCTGATCGGCATCAAGTCCAAGCCGCCGGCGAATGCCGAGATGCAGGCCGGCGACACCTGGTTCGGCAGCCCGCCGATCAAGCTGCCGGTGCGCCAGAAGTTCGACAACGTGTCGGCCAACTGGACGTTTGAGCCGTCGCGCACCCGCCGTCTCGGCCGCGCCGTGTTCGAGGCCTTCAGCCTGTCGATGCCGTCGATGCTGTTCATCACCTTCGGCACCTTCGCGGTGGAGTTCTTCGCCAAGGCCATTCTTGACCAGCGCTGGGGCGCCTTCGCCTGGCAGTTCCTCGCGGTCAGCGTCGCCATTCCCATGGCAATGGTGCTGGTGGTGGCGCTGGTGAAATGGGCGCTGATGGGCCGCTATGCCCCCACCATGAAGCCGATGTGGTCCTGGTGGGCCATGCGGACGGAGGCGGTGGCCGTGCTGTACTGGGGTCTGGCCGGCAAGGTGCTGCTCGACCACCTGCGCGGCACGCCGATGCTGCCCTGGGTTCTGCGCATCTTCGGCACGAAGTTCGGCAAGGGCGTCTACATGGACACCACCGACATCACCGAGTTCGACTGCGTGTCCGTCGGCGACTATTGCGCCATCAACGCGCTGTCGGCGCTGCAGACCCACCTGTACGAGGATCGCGTGATGAAGGTCGGCCGGGTTTCGGTCGGGACCGGCGTCACCATCGGGGCCGGCGCCACGGTGCTGTACGACACCCATGTCGGCGACTTCGCCCGCCTCGGCCCGCTGACCCTGGTGATGAAGGGCGAGGAAATCCCCGCCCACGGCGACTGGGTCGGCGCCCCGGCCGAACCGGCGGTTCATGTCCATGCAACGGTCGACGGACAGGTGAAGGCCGCGGCGTAAGCAGCCGGCATCAGCGGCGAAAAGACGAGGCTGGTCATACCATTGCGGTGTGCCGGCCTTTTCTTTTGCCCATCTTCGGCCAACGACAAACCGTCGCGCGCAGTTACTCTCTCCGATGGTTGTCTCAGCCCCGCAGCGGTGTATAAGGGGGGCCGAGCGCGGCCTGCCCCCTTCGCGCGCCCGGCCGGGCGCGTACCGCGGAGGCGAGCGGACGCCGTTGGATCGTGATGAAGGAACGCCCCAATGCCCGACGACATCGCCTCAGCCCGCGGTCTGTTTCCGCTCGCCAAGGACGACACGCACTACCGTAAGCTGACCTCGGACCATGTCTCGGTCGTCGAATTCGACGGCGAGCAGATCCTGAAGGTCGAGCCGGAAGGTCTGCGCCTGCTGGCCGAGGCTGCCTTCTCCGACATCAACCATCTGCTGCGTCCGGGCCATCTGGCCCAGCTCGCCAAGATTCTGGACGATGAGGAAGCGTCGGCCAACGACCGCTTCGTGGCGCTCGACCTGCTGAAGAACGCCAACATCGCCGCCGCCGGCACCCTGCCGATGTGCCAGGACACCGGCACCGCCATCATCATGGGCAAGAAGGGCCGCCGCGTCTGGACCAAGGGCGGCGACGAGACCGCCCTGTCGGAGGGTGCGCGCGACGCTTACCTGAAGCGCAACCTGCGCTACAGCCAGCTGGCGCCAATCTCCATGTATGAGGAGAAGAACACCCGGAACAACCTGCCGGCGCAGATCGACATCTATTCCGAGGGCGAGGACTATTACAAGTTCCTGTTCATGGCCAAGGGCGGCGGGTCGGCCAACAAGACCTTCCTGCATCAGGCCACGCCGTCGGTGCTGGCGCCCGACCGGCTGCTGAAGTTCCTGGAAGACAAGATCCGCTATCTCGGCACCTCGGCCTGCCCGCCCTACCACCTCGCCATCGTCATCGGCGGACTGTCGGCGGAGCAGAACCTGAAGACGGTGAAGCTGGCCTCGGCCCGCTATCTCGACAATCTGCCGACCGAGGGCGGCGAGGACGCGCACGCCTTCCGCGATTTGGCGATGGAGGCCGAGGTCCACAAGCTGACCCAGAATATGGGCATCGGCGCCCAGTTCGGCGGCAAATATTTCTGCCACGACGTCCGCGTCATCCGCCTGCCGCGCCACGGCGCCTCCATGCCGATCGGCATTGGCGTGTCCTGCTCGGCCGACCGTCAGGCGGTGGGCAAGATCACCAAGGACGGCATCTTCCTGGAGCAGCTGGAAACCGATCCGGCGCAATATCTGCCGGAGATCGGCGGCGAGCACCTGTCGGACGAGGTCGTGAAGATCGACCTGAACCAGCCGATGGAGCAGATCCGCGCCACGCTGTCGCAGTACCCGATCCGCACCCGCCTGTCGCTGACCGGCCCGCTGATCGTCGCCCGCGATCTGGCCCATGCCAAGCTGCGCGCCCGCCTGGACGCCGGCGAGCCGCTGCCGGATTATTTCAAGAACCACCCGATCTACTATGCCGGTCCGGCCAAGACGCCGGAAGGCTACGCCTCCGGCTCCTTCGGGCCGACGACGGCGGGCCGCATGGACAGCTTCGTCGACCAGTTCCAGGCAGCGGGTGGTTCGATGGTCATGCTGGCCAAGGGCAACCGCAGCCCCGAGGTGACGGCAGCCTGCAAGCAGCATGGCGGCTTCTATCTCGGCTCGATCGGCGGTGCTGCCGCCCGGCTGGCCCAGGACTGCATCAAGAAGGTGGAGTGCGTCGAGTATCCCGAACTCGGCATGGAAGCCATCTGGCGCATCGAGGTCGAAGACTTCCCGGCCTTCATCATCGTCGACGACAAGGGCAACGACTTCTTCAAGGAATTGAAGCTCGCCTGATCCGGGCTGACGGGATGTGAAGGGGGCGCGGCGCCTTGCGAGAGGCCCCGCGCCCTTTTTCCTGCCCGCTTGCCGGGCGGCACCTGGGGCGTCTATCTTCAGTGCATCGGGATCGGGGAGAGCTTTGCAATGGACGGTGTCTATGACCGGCGCACGCCGAAGCGGGACGTCACCTTGTCGCTGGACGAGGACATCCTGCAACGCGCTCAGGCCCTTCCCGGCGATCTGTCGGAACGGGTCGAAAAGATGCTGGCCGACGAGGTGGCGAAGGCGGATCGTGAGCGCCGCCTGGATGACGTGATCGAAGCGTGGAACCAGTTCGACGAAAAACATGGTTCCTTCGCGGATTCTACACACTTCATTTGAGGCTCTAAATAATGTCAGATCATAAAATTTTATCACAATACGATAATAATGCTGTCATATATACCGAATGCTCAACAAAAATCTCGGGTTTGATTAAGGATCTCCTTAAAGCGAACGGAATTCGGGCGCATTCTGTTGAGGCGCGAGTTAAAGAGCGGGACAGCTTATCTGGAAAAATTGCAAGAAAGCACTTTAAGTACACCGATATATCAGAGATAACAGATATCGTAGGATTTCGGATCATAACCCACTTCAATCACGAAGTGAGCAAGGTTTCCTCATTAATTGAAAGCAATTTTGAAATAGATAGAGAAAACAGCATAGACAAATCATCAACATTGGAACCCGACAGGTTCGGTTACGTATCTATTCATCTCGTTTCGAAGATTAGCCAATCAAGAGCAGAACTCTTTGAATACAAGAACATATCAGATATAAAGTTCGAAATCCAAATTAGATCGATATTACAACATGCTTGGGCCGAAATCGAACATGACCTAGGTTATAAATCAGGATCTGATGTACCTAATAAAATTCGCCGTAGATTTTCAAGAATCTCAGGTCTGCTAGAAATAGCCGATCAGGAATTCTCTAGTGTCGTCTCGGACATTAATGAACACAGGCTATCTATAAAAAACGCAACAGAAAAAGTTGGATCATTACATTATGAGGAAATAGATATTGATGCTGAATTTTTGCAATCATATGTATATTCCAATGATTTTGTGGAAAGATGCGATGCATACATTGCCGATATTACGAAATCAAAAATCGATTTTGAGATTGATTATGGGAGAACAGCTTCAGCTCTGAACTGGATCGGCATAAAGAACTCAAAGGAACTTTCCGACAATGTAGAAAACCATGGAGACCTAATACGTGATTTTCTACTAGACATCTTCAAAAATAGTGAAAACAAGAGCGTAACATCTATCCCAAGAGGAATTTCTTTGGTTTTCTTGTGTGATTACCTCGTTGCAGCTGAACAAGATCCTTATAGGATATCAGCATACCTCTCGCAGATATACGGATTTCCTGGAGAAAAAGTCAGGCATATAACAGAAATGCTGGTGAAGGCAGCAGATTTTTCTCTGCAAAAAAATCAGACTAGGTAGACTATCGTGACTACACTACAAATCCAAGACCGCATCCTGTACCGTGACGGGCTGATGCTGATCCTCGACAAGCCCGCCGGGCTGCCGGTCCATGCCGGTCCCGCTGGCGGGCCGAACCTGGAGCGGCACTTCGACGCGCTGCGCTTCGGCTTTCCCAAACCGCCGTCGCTGGCCCACCGGCTGGACCGCGACACGTCGGGGTGCCTGATCCTGGGCCGGCATGCCAAAGCGCTGCGCAAGATCGGCATCCTGTTCCAGAACGGCAAGGTCGACAAAACCTATTGGGCCGTGGTCGCCGGCACTCCGCCGCAGGAGTCCGGGCGGATCGAGCTGCCGCTCGCCAAGGTCTCCAACAAGACCGGCGGCTGGCGCATCGTCGGCTCGCCCGACGGGCAGGCGGCGGTGACCGACTATGTCGTGCGTGGGCAGGCCGATGGGCTGACGTGGCTGGAACTGACGCCGCACACCGGCCGTACCCACCAGATCCGCGTCCATTGCGCGTCCATCGGCTGTCCGCTGGTCGGCGATCCGCAATATGGCGGGCCGGAGGGCAAGCCGCTGCATCTGCATTCCCGCGCCATCTCGCTGCCGCTCTACCCGAAGCGCGATCCGGTCGGTGCGGTGGCGCCGGTCCCGCCGCACATGCAGGCGGCGTTGACGGCTTGCGGCTTTACCGAGGCTTCATAGCTTCACCGCTACCCTCCGTCCTTGCTGCAACGCGGCAGACTGCCCCATGATCACTGTCGGCGATGGGGCGATCACGGCCGGAGGGACGAGCGCATGATACCGATCGGCACGACGACAGCCCGCTGGATGACCTTGCGCTATGCCCTGGCGCTGACACTGATCGCGTTGGGCACGCTGGCCGGCTTCGTCATGACCGAGCGGGTCATCGGCCAGCACGAACGCATGCTGGAGGTCGTCAACGTTTCCGGCCGGCAGCGCATGCTGTCGCAGCGGACGGCCCTGCTGGTGGAGCAGTTGAAGACCGCGACCGATCCGACAACGCGCGTCGACCTCGCCCGGCGGCTGGATGGTGCCACGGACATGTTCGAAGCTGCCCACCGGCGGCTGAGCGGCCGTGCCGGGCCGGAGGAAGGGCCGCCGCTGGGACCAACGCCGCAGGATTTGTTCTACGGCGGATCCGACCCGCTGGACCCGGTGGTGACCGAGCATATCGCCGCCCTGCGCCGTGTCATCGCCGCCGCATCCGCCGGTCAGCCGCCGGACCCGGCGGAAGCGGACCGCATCACCGCCCAGGCGCTCGGCCCGCTGCTGGACCGTCTGGAAGAGGTGGTGGCGCTCTATCAGGAGGAGGGAGAGGCGGGCTTCCACACCCTGCATCGGCTGGGGCTGGCGGCGCTGCTGATCACACTGCTGATCCTGGCGGTGGAAGCGCTGGCGATCTTCCGGCCGATGACCCGACAGGTGCGCCGCCAGTTCACCGAGATCCTGCGCATGGCGGAGACCATCGAGCGCGCCAACGCCACGCTGGAACAGCAGGTGCGCGAACGGACGGCGGAACTGCACGCCGCCAAGACCGCCGCCGAACAGGCCCACCGCGCCAAATCCCGCTTCCTCGCCCACGCCAGCCACGACCTGCAGCAGCCCCTTCAGGCCATCGGCATGTTCACGGGCATTCTGGAGCGCCAGCCACAAAGCGGCAAGGCGGCGGCCCTGCTGACCGACCTGAAGGCGGCGCAACGGTCGATGCGCGATCTGCTGAACGCCATCCTCGACATCTCCAAGCTGGAATCGGGGGTGGTGACGCCGAAGCCGACCGACCTGCCGCTCTCCCCCCTTCTCGATCAGTTGGAGGCTGAGTTCGGCGGACAGGCGGAAGCGAAGGGGCTGAGGCTGCGCGCCGTCCCGACCGATGCGGTGGTGCATAGCGACCCGGCCCTGCTGGAGCGCATCCTCCGCAACCTGATCGCCAACGCCATCCGCTATACCGAGACCGGCGGCGTCCTGGTCGGCTGCCGCACCCGCGGCGATACGCTGTGGATCGAGGTCTATGACACCGGCCGCGGCATCGCCGAACCCGACCGCCAGCGCATCTTCGAGGAGTTCGTCCAGCTCGACCGCCCCGACCGCGACCGCAGCGAGGGCATCGGGCTGGGCCTTGCCATCGTCGAGAGGCTGGCAAGGCTGCTGGGTCATCCGGTGACGGTGCGTTCGGCGGAGGGACGCGGAACCGTGTTCGCAGTGGGGGTGCCGCTGGTGGGGTGAGATTGTCGCTCTGACAGGAACGATCTGGTGTTAATGCACCGGATTGTTCCGCAAGGCGTTGGGTGCCAAATTCCCCTCCAGACAACGACACACACCCCAACGGTACGGAGGGTTCCATCATGATCACCATTCGCCATCGCGACGAGCGTGGGGTCGCCAACATGGGTTGGCTGAACAGCAATCACACGTTCTCGTTCGGCCATTACTTCGATCCCGGCCACATGGGCTTCCGCGCCCTGCGCGTCATCAACGAGGACCGCGTGATCCCCGGCGCCGGCTTCCCCACCCATGGGCACGCCAACATGGAGATCGTCTCCTACGTGTTGAACGGCGCGCTGGAGCACAAGGACTCCATCGGCACCGGGTCGGTGATCCGGCCGGGCGAGGTTCAGGTGATGAGCGCCGGCCGCGGCATCCGCCACAGCGAGTACAACGCGTCGGACACCGAGCCGGTGCATTTCCTCCAGATCTGGATCCTGCCGGAAGCCAACAGCCTGGCGCCCGGCTACCAGCAGGCGGATTTCCCGGCCGAGCAGAAGCGCGGCACGCTGAAGCTGGTCGGGTCGCGTGACGGGCGCGATGGCAGCGTCACCATCCACCAGGATGTCGACCTGTACGCCGCGCTTCTGGACGGCGAGGAAAGCGCCACGCTGCCGCTGCGTCCCGGCCGCCATGCCTGGGTTCAGGTCGCCCGCGGCCGGGTCCACCTGAACGGCACGCTGCTGAAGGCCGGCGACGGTGCCGCGCTGACGGACGAGGAGGCGGTGACGCTGGACCGGGCGGACGAGGCGGAGGTGCTGGTCTTCGACCTCGCCTAGGGTCACGTCACAACACCTGCTTGGGCAACGACAACAGCTCCTTCCTGATGCGGTTCAGGCTGGGGCGGTTGTCGGGGCTGAAGGCGATGGGGCGGCACAGGTGCATGGCAGTCAGCCCGACCCGGGCGGTCAGCAGGCCGTTGATGACCCCCTGCCCCATCCGGGTGGAAATGGCGGCGGCGAGCGACCCGCCCAGCGCCTCCACCGCGACATGGTGGGCGCTTTCCGTCACCCCGGCCACGGCGATGTTGGCGAGCATCCGGCGCAGGAGCCGCAGCGAGCCGACATAGCCGGGCCGGGCGCCGTAGAGGGAGGCGATCTCCCGCACCAGCTTCAGGTTGCGCCACAGCACCACCGCGAAATCCAGCAGCGCCGCCGGGCTGAGCGCGGTGGCGACGGCGGTGTCGCGCGAGGCGCGCAGAACCCGCTGATAGGCGGCGCGGTCGAGCGGGCTCAGCACCTCGCGGTCGAGCAGCCGCACCACCTCATGCTCGTCATGGGCGTCGGTGACATGGTCGCGCACGCGGGCCAGAGCCGGGGCCAGTTCGCGCCGGTCGGCGTAGAGCGCCACCAGCGACCCGGCGAAGCGGTCGGCCCGGCCGCCGGGAGCGTCGATCTCCAGCCTGCCGGCCTCCGCCCGCAACTCCTCGATCCGGCGCAGGCGGCGGAGTGACAGCAGTTCGGTCACCAGCATCGCGATTGCCGCTATACCTGCGGTGGCGGCCAGCAGGGCGACCAGAACGCCAAGCGCGATGCTGGTGGCGAAGGCACGGGCCAGCAGGTCGGCGGTGTCGAAGCCCAGAGCCACCAGAACCAGCGCCGCCAGCGCCCCGAACAGCCAGCGCCCGAGCCGGCGCGTGGTACGCACCGGCGTGGCGGGGGCCGGCAGCAGGTCGGCCGGGTCGCCGGAGCCGGTCAGCAGGGCGGTTTCCTCCTCCGCCGGAACGGGGGCCGCGCGGTCGAGGTCCAGCTCCATCGGCGGGACCCAGTCCTTTGAGGCATTGCGGGTGTCGCGCTCCGTCACGTCAGGTAATCCCCCAGCAGGAATTGCAGGGCCTGATCGACGCGGATGTGCGGCAGACCACGCGGGTCGCGGCCGAGGTCATCGGGCGGGCGGAAGGGCAGGAAATTGTACGGACGGTCACGGCCGGGCGGAAACGCCTCGGCATCCTCCGGAATCTCGCCGGGGAACAGCACGGTCGGGCGGTCGCGCCCGACGGGGATGCCGCGGACACAGCGCAGTTGCCGGCCCTCATGCTCAGTGACCACGCTTTCGGTGCATTTCAGCGCGGCGATGGCCATGGTCTCGACCTGGGCGCCTTCGAAGCGAATGGCGTTGCGGGCGTCGCCGACCAGCCGGTCGAGCAGAGCGCGAAGCTGGGCATGCTGATGGGCGGCGATGTGGTCGGCCTTGGTCGCGGCGAACAGCACGCGGTCGATCTTGCTGCCGAACAGCCAGTCGAACCAGCCGGAGGCGCCGTGGCGGAACGGCTCCAGGCTCAGCTCCAGCGCCCGCTTCATGTCGGCCATCCCGGCCGGGCCGGCGTTCAGCGCCCCCAGCACGTCGATCAGTACGATCTGGCGGTCGAGGCGGGAAAAATGCTCGGCGAAGAAACGGCGGACGACGTTGGTCTTGTAGGCCTCGTACCGCTCCTCCATCAGCGCCCACAGGCTACCGCGGCCCCGCTGACTCCCATGAAGCGGACAGAAGGTCAGCAGCGGCGCGTCCTTCATGTCGCCTGGTTCGACGAAGCGGCCGGGCTGGATCAGGCTGAGCAGCGTGTCGGCGCGGCGGCAGGCGTGGAGATAGTCGGTGTAGAGCGCCGCCCCGCGCCGCGCCGTCTCCTCCTCCGCCGATGCGGCCGGGTCGATGGTGGCGAGCCAGCCGCGCCAGGAGGCCGACAGCTCGTCGCGCGGGGGGCGGGCGGCAAGCTCCAGGGTCTGGGCGCTCCATTCCGCGAAGCTCTGGCGCAGAAGCGGCAGGTCGAGCAGCCATTCGCCGGGGTAATCGACCAGATCGAGGTTCAGCGTCGCCACCGGCTGCACCGAGCGCTTCAGCGCCGACTCCGGGCGGTAGCGCAGGGACACGCGCATCTGGCCGATGCCGCGCGTCGGCTCCGGCCAATGGGGATCGGGGCCGGTCAGGGCGGCGAGATGGCCTTCGAAATCGAAGCGCGGCACGTCGGGATCGGGCTGGGGCCGCAGCCGCGCCGCCTGGAAGCGGCCCGACGACATGACGTCGAGGAAGGGCAGCCGCCCGGCCTTCAGCAGGTTGTCTACCAGGGCGGTGACGAACACGGTCTTGCCCGCCCGCCGCAGTCCGGTGACGCCCACGCGCACCGTCGATTCCAGAAGAAGCCGGCTGCCGGCATCGTACAGGCTGTTCAGGTCGGGAATGCGCACGGGCGGACGTTCACCTCTGGCCGATGACCGGCCCTATATGGGGTTGAGTCCGCAGGATGCGAGGGGGCCGGATGCGACGTTTGGAACAGCATGAAACAGTTTTCGAGGGTGTGTTCACTGTTCCATCTGGGCGGCATCGGCGGTGACCTCCGCGGGTGGGGACCGGCGGTCATTCGTATCATGGATGCGGGGGAGCGGGTAACGGTGGGCTGAAAAACGTGGATATGGTTGCGGGATTCTCCCTCTCCCCGGGGGGAGAGGGAGTTTAGCCGCCGATGTAGTGCGGCATCAGCTTCGCCTGATCGCCGATCCAGACGCTGCAGCGGCTGTCCTGGTTACGGAAGAAATAGGCTTTCCCGGGCTGGCGGCGGTTCTGGGGGTCGATCAGATTGGCGCCGCCGGAAAAGGCGACGCCATAACGGTAATCCGGGGTCGCCGCCCAATAGAGGCCGTCGATCTGCTGCAGGAAGGCGCCGCGCTGGCACAGGTGCGACAGGGTGCGGTCCAGCGTCGCAAGCCCCTTCAGGCCGTCGGGCAGCTTGTAGACCGCGCGGCTTTCGGTACGGCGCAGGCGCGGCTCGTGGCCGGGCGGCGGCGGTTCATAGGCGCGGAAGGGCGGGCGCAGATGGCTGGGGTCGGTGCGGTCGGTGCGCAGAACCTCCTGCGCGCCGGCGGCGGCCGGAAGCAGGAGGACGACAAGAAGCGGAGGGATGAGACGGCGGGTCATCGCACCGACGGGTTGTTGGCGACGAAGGCGAAATAGGGCAGCCGCCGCACCGCATCGGCCACCATCAGATAAGCCACAGCGAAGGCCAGCAGCGAACTGAGGAAATAGCCGTAGCCATACCACGGAAAGCCCATCCGGCTGAACAGCAGGGTGAATCCGGCATTGGCCGCCATATAGACCAGCTGCACCGTCAGGTTCCGTGCCCGCAGGTCGAAATAGGCCAGGATCACCGTGCAGAACAGGAACATCACCTGGAAGAAGGCACCCAGCACGCCGAAGCGGAACATGCCGATCTGCTGGTACTGCAGGCCGATGGCGCCGACGATGGCCGGAGCCAGGAAGATGCAGACGGCGCAGACCGCCCCTTGCAGGATGACGAGGTTGCGGCTGCTGTCGAGCAGGGCGGCGATGATGGCGCGGTGGTTGCGCGCGATCTGATCGAAGGTCGCGTGCTTCTGGATGTCGCGGTAGAAGGCCTGGTAATGCTCGAAGAAGCGGGTCTCGATGTTCACCGTGAACAGGGTCAGCGCCGGCAGCGTCGTCAGATAGGCGATGAACATGGCGCCGTCATAGGCGCTGTAGATCGCCATGGCGCCGGAGACCAATTCGCGCTCCGGCGCGAACCACATGATCCACTTGTCGGTCCAGACCGCGGCGTTGGCGAAAAAGCCGATCAGCGCCAGATCGGCGTATTTGCGGAAATAGGACAGGAAGTCGAACAGCCGGCCGACCGGATAGGGATATTCGGCCAGCACCCGCGCGATCAGCCCGAACTGGATCACCGCCAGCCCGGCGGAAAAGCCCCAGATCATCCCCGCCGCGCCGAAGCGGTCGCCCAGCAGCACCGCCCCGGCCATGCCGGTGGTCATGCCGACGCCGAAGGCGACAGTGACCGCCAGATAGTCCTTCAACGCCGACAGGAAGATCGACACCACCCAGATGCCGCAGACCAGGAAGAAATTCGTCAGCCCGCCCAGCATGATCGGCAGCGGCAGGCCGCTGAACAGCGGGTAGAAGGGGCCGGCAGTCAGGCCGGCGATGGCATAGGCCAGCCCCAGCGTCGCCAGCAGCATGCCGGGCGCCGCCTCCACCTCCTTGGCATAGATGGCGTCGGCGAGATAGCGGGTGGCGACCAGAACCAGCGGCCCGGTGAACACCACCGAGAAGCAGAAATTGTAGATCACCACCACGCGGAACAGCGTCAGCTGCTCCGGCCCCACCAGATCGCGGCCGAACAGCGTGATGCCGGCCAGCGCCAGGATGGTGAACATCCAGGGGCCGGACGTGATGAAGGCGGAATGGGCATAGCCCTGCAGCACGCCGAGCAGATCGTCGCGCCGGGCCAGCCGGCGGAGCGCGAAGCCGATGCCGGCCATGTCAGGCGGCTCCCTTCAGGTCGAAATCGGCGCCATCGAGGGTCGGCCGGGTCGGCATGGCGATGTGCTCGTCATAGATGGCGCGATAGACGCGGTCGATGGCGACCTTGTCGTAGGATTGGGCGACGCGCCGGGCGATGGCCTGCGCACAGCGCTCCCGCCACGGGCGGTCGAGCAGCAGGGCGCGCAGTTCCCGCGCGGTGTCGAGCGGGCTGGCCAGCGGCGTCACTGCCCCGCCCGGACCCAGCGGCGGCACCTCGTCGGGACGGCCCATCAGCAGTTCCGAACAGGAGCCGACATCGGTCGCCACCGTTGGCACTCCAGACGCCCCGGCTTCCAGGATCACCAGCGGCTGCGCCTCGCTAACGCTGGTCAGCGCGATGGCGTCGATCTTGCCCAGCCAGTCGGTCAGCTTGACCCGGCCGGCGAAGATCACCGTCTGCTCCAGCCCCAGATGCTTCACGATGGTCCGGCATTCCTCGACATAGCCGGGGTCCTCCTCCAGCGGGCCGAGGATCATCGCCTTCAGGTCGGGGATGTCCTCGCGCAGGATGCCGGCGGCGCGGATGTAGGTCTTCACGTCCTTGATCGGCACGACGCGGCCGATCAGGGCGATGGTCGGCGGGCGCGGCGTGGGGTCGCGCCGGACCTGGGAATAGCCGGCATAGTCGATGCCGTTGGGCACGATCATCAGCTTGGCCGGGTCGGCGCCCTGGCGGCGCTGGAACTCCTGGTTTCCGCCGTACAAGGTGATGATGCGGTCGCAGGCGTCGTAACAGGCCTTGGAGTAGCTGGCGAAGGTGTCCAACCACAGATCGCGCAGGTCGCGCTTCTTGCGGTCGAGCGCCAGGGAGGTGTCGGCGCCCTCGAACAGCCATTCGGCCATCAGGATCTCGATGCGCCGTTCGTTGGTGTAGATGCCGTGTTCGGTCAGCAGGGCCGGCCGCCCGGTCTCCAGCCGCGCCCGCGCGGCGAACAGCCCGGCATAGCCGGTGGAAATGGCGTGATAGACCGACGCCTGCGGCATCGGCACCAGCAGCGTGGCGAACAGCCCGCTCATCAGCGCCCGGCTGCCCCAGAAATATTCGAGGAAGGAGGCGTCCGGCAGGGCGGCCCTGCACATGCGCACTACCATCTGGAAGGCGTCCTCGGAATTCAGCAGCGCCCGCTTGCCGATGCGCCCGCGCCGGGGGGCCAGCAGCCGCAGCACCTCGGCGACCTCGGTCAGCCCTCCACCCTGCTGCAGGCGGGCGAGCGGCTTTTCCAGGGCCGTCATCAGCCGCGAGGTGCCGGGCTGCCAGCGCCATCCGGCGGGCGGGTCCTGCAGATAGACATGGGTCAGGCCGGTGACGTTGGCCGGCAGATCGTAGGCAAGCTTGCGGGCGCCGCGGTCGGCGACCAGTGCCACGATGTGGAAGGTCAGGTCGGAGTGCGAGCGGATCAGGTCATGCGTCCAAGTCGACACGCCGCCGGCGACATAGGGATAGGATCCCTCCATCAGCAGGCAGACGTCGGCCTTGGGGGCGCGGGGCGCTTCGGGCGGCAGCGGCTGGGACGAGGAGCGGCTCATGCGGCCAGCTCCTTCGCTGCGGTCTCCGGGGCGGCCGTTTCGTCGTCGCGCCACAGGGCGAAGACGTCGCGCAGCGCATCGGGCAGCGTCGCCCCGTCGCCCAGCAGGTCGGGCCGGCGGATGGGCAGCGCCCGCAGATCGCCGAAGCGGCCGAGCCGGAACAGGCTCTCGGCATACCAGAACAGGATGCGGCTGTCGGACGTGCGGTCGATCAGCGGCTCCAGCCGCGCCGCCGCCTCCGCCGCCAGTCCGCAGCGCAGCAGCAGCCGGCCGAGGTCGAGGCGGATGCCGTCGTCGTCGGGCGCCAGTTCCAGGCTGCGGCGGTAGCCGTCCAACGCCTTCTCGCGGATCTCCGCCTCGCGGTTGGAATCCAGCAGGCCGCAGAAGGCATAATCGTCGAGATGGCGGCAAAGGGCGGCCAGGGCGCCAGCGTCGTCGGGATGGGCGCGGGCGGCATGGTCGAGCGAAAGCCAGCGCTCGTTGAACTCATGCTCCACCCGCGCGGTGGCGGTGGCGGCCTGGACGCGGACGGACGGGTCGGCATCGGCGAGGCCGGCCTTCAGCGCGGGCGTGAAGGCGGGGCGGAAATGGCGGGCGACCAGGGCGATCACCGCCTGCTTCTGCTGCGGCGTGCCCATCCACATCATGTCGGTGAAGGATTCGCCGGCCACCAGATGGGCATTCTCGCGGCCCGACACGATCAGCTCGTACAGTTCCTGCGCCGGGCCGGTCTCGCTTTCGGGGAAGAGGGAGAGATACCAGTCCTGGAAGCCGGTGGCATAGCGGCTGAAGAGCGCCAGCAGCGCCGCGGTCACCAGCGTGCAGAGGGCGCCCAGCGGCCCCAGCGGCACCATGGTGACCAGCAGCAGCCCGGCAAGCCGCAGGTCGCGGCCCCGGCGAGCCCGGCTGCGCAGCCACAGCCCGACCAGTCCGCAGAGCAGCAGATGCAGCGCCACGGCCGACGGTGCGGCGAAGGGGATGCCGGACAGGCCGACCGCCAGTGCCCCGGAATCGAGCAGCCCGGCGCCGAGCGTCGCCACCACCAGTTCGCCCGTACCGGCGACCGGGCGGTCGCCCGCCAGCGTGCCGGCGGAATCGGGAAATTCGGAGGCGGAGCCGGTCATCCCGCACTCTCCGCCACGGCTTTTCCGGCGGCCGGCTCCGGCTCCGGCTCTGGCGGCTCGACCCGGCGGGTGACGAAGCCGATGGGGATGTTGGACAGCCCGTCGGGCAATTCCCGCCGTACCGCGCGTTCCAGCTTCGCCTCGACCAGCTTCGCGCCCTCCAGCGGCGTGCCGGCCAGGATCACGCCAAAGGACGCGCCCTGCTGGCCGAAGTCGCAGGCGAGGTCGGTGTCGCGCAGGCTGCCGCGCACCGCCGTGCCGATGGCGGCGGCAAGGTCTGCACGCTGGCCGACCGACAGGCGGGACAGGCCGGTGGGGCGGATGGTGATGGCCGTCGTCTCGAACCCCATGCGGCGTCCGAGCAGGGCCAGGAACTCCGCCTGCCGGCCGATGTAGCTGGAGGAATAGAGCGCGTCGTCGGTGAAGACGCGCTGTTCGTTGGCGGTGCGGAACTGGCGCGCCTTGGCCAGTGCGGTGCCGATCCATTCGCACAGGATGCGGAAATTCTCGACCGTGTTGACGCTGAGGTCGGTGAAGCCAAGGCTTTCGACCTTCACCATGCCGACCACCTCGCCGGTGTCGCTGCTGACCAGCGGCCCGGCCAGCACGCCTTCGCCGGCCAGGATGCGCTCGTCCTCCACCCGGTTGACGCAGAGCTGGCGCTGGCGGGCGATCACGGTCTGGAACAGCGGGGTGCCGCTGTCGAACCAGCGGGAATAGCTGTCGTTGTCGTCGTCCCACCCCTCGTTCGTCACCGATTCCAGCACGTCGTTGTTCAGCAGGAACAGCGAGAACTTCTCCGGCTTCATGACGGTGCGGACAAGGTCGGCGACGCCCAGCATCACCTCCCCCTCGTCCAGATGGTCGATGGACTTGGCGGCCTGATAGAGGGTGAAGACGGTGCGCAGCTGACCGGCGACGCGGGTCTCCAGGCTTTCCTTCACCGATTTCAGCGCACGGTAGGACCGGGCGATGGCCTCCGCCTCCTGCCGGGCGGCGGCAAGGCCGGCGCGCAGTTCCTCGCGCTCGCGCAGCTGGCGCATGCGCAGCTCGCCGAACAGCACGGCGGCGACCAGCCACAGGATCGGCTCGCGCGTCAGGGTGAAGAGATGGTCGTAGAGATCCTGGTCGATGCCGGCATCCGGCATGTTGCCGAGCCGCAGCGCCACCGACGCCACCAGCGCCGCCAGCACGCCCTCGCTCGTGCCGTACTGGATCGCCAACAGCAGGACCGGGATCCAGAAGGGATGCGGCTGCACCCCGTCGAAGCGCAGCCCGGCGCCCAGCCAGACATCCAGCCCCAGCGCCACGGCGAAGAACAGCAGCAGCTCCAGCAGCGCGACCGGCCGCAGGCCGAACCAGCGGCGGGGGGATGCCGGAGAGGGGCTGGACTCTGCGCTCATGCCTGCACGCTCACTCGCGGTGCAGGTCGTTGGAGAAGTCGCTGTCGGAGGCGCGGCCGGCCTGGGCCGGGGGATACGCCGAAGTGGGCACGGCGGGTGCGGCGACCACCGGCCGCAGGCTGTCGATCATGCGGGTCACCACCCGCTGGGCGACGTTGTTGACGCTGTCGCGGCTGAAATAGCCGCGGCCGGCCTCCGACTGGCTGGAGGTCCACAGCACGGCGCCGTCGGAGCTGCGGACCAGCCGGGCGTTCAGGCCGACCACCGGCTCCTCGCGCAGGCCATGCTGGTAACCATATTCCGACACGCTGCCGGACAGCACCGCATCCACTCCCAGCGTCCGGCCGGCGGCCTGGGCGTCCGGCGGGGCGGCGTCGGCCGGCGCATCGGTTGCGGCGGCTGCGTCGACGGTGGGCTTGGCGGCGGACAGGCGGCTGCGGACGCGGGACGCATCCATGCTGCGGAGGCCGTCGACGCCGTACAGTTCGGTGGAGACGATGTCGGCGGCGATCTGGCCGGCGTTGGGATGGTTGGTCAGATTTTCGAAGGGCAGGACGGCGACGGTCGAGCCGGCCGGCAGCACGGCGCCCGGCTGGGCGAAGTCGCGGCTGTTGATCCGGCCGAAGCTGCAGCCCGCCAGCAGCAGCCCCACCGCCAGCAGCGCCCCGCAGGCCCGCACACCCTTGCCCGTCATTCCCACACCCTCTCGCCTCATCACCAGCCCACCTTTTTTAACCATAAAGTGTTGACACACCGTCAATAACGCCAGACCAGCGTGACACCCGCGCTGTTCACCGCGCTGGCCGTGCCGCGCGAGGTGGAGCGGGCATGGCTGGCCCGGAAATTCAGCTCCAGATTGTCCGCTGGTTCCCATCCCAGCGAGACGGCGCCCTGCGGTCCGCTGCGGCCCCGCCGGTCATAGGCGTAGCCGACCTGCACCGCATAGCGGACGTAATCGGTCAGGTAATCCTCGGCATTCAGCTGCAGCGCATGAACCTCGCGCGTCGCCGCCGGCAGCGGGACGTAGGGCTGGCCGAGCGCGTCCTGCCGTTCCTCGCGGCGGGCGACATATTCGGCGTCCAGCACATAGGCGACGCTGGTCAGCGGACCCGCCACGTTCAGCGTGTAGCGGAGCGATCCCTCCACCGTCGCGCTGCGCGCCAGATCGGCGTCGCCGGCAAGGCCATAGCGGTTGTAGCCGGCGCCCAGCGACAGGAACCAGCGGTCGGACAGCCGGTCCTCATGCTGGACGAACAGGCGGTCGCGCCGGCCACCGTCGACGATGCCCTCCAGAAAGGCGAAGCTCGGCTCGCTCCAGGCGAAGCCGGCGCGGGTCTCCGTTTCCTCACCGCGCCAGCCTTGGATGAAGCCGGCACCCAGCGTCTGCGGCGCGGCGTAGAGCGACAGGGTGGAGCGTTCCGCCTCCGGCCAGTCATGGACCAGCGCCGCCTCCAGACGGGAGCGGGCGCCGTGGAAAGGCTCAAGCCGGCCATCTTCGCGGCGGGCGGCGTCGACATCGACCTCGCGACGCTCAAGGCTCCAGGTGAAGGCGGTGGAGCGGCCGAGCTCCTGCACGCCGCTGAAGCGGGCGATGCGCTGCATGTCGGCGTTGCGCACCTTTTGCCAATCGATGTCGAGGCGGCTGCGATCCCCATTCTCGTGCAGAAGCAGCGCCTTGCCCTGGATCAGGGAGGGTTCGTCGGGCGTCAGTTCCAGCGCGGTGTCATAGGCCCGGATCGCTTCGCGCCAGCGGCCGAGCCGTTCCTCCGCCTGGGCGAGCAGCGCCGTGGATTGAGCATCGTTGGGATCCTGTTCCAGCAGGTCGCGCAGCAGGTTCCGCGCCGGGCGGACGTCGCCGCCCTCCATCAGCGCCAGCGCGCGGAAATAGTCGAGACGCCGGCCGGCGGCACGATCGGCGGCCTGCGCCTCGCGGCTGGGGGCGGCGGCGGGGGCACGGTTCAGGGCGACGCTGAGGCCGGTGCGATCGGTCGCAACCGTCGCCTCGACACCGGTGGCGAGCACCAGGACGACGCTGTCATAGCCGTAGAGGATGTTGTCGACCCAGGACTCCAGCCGCTCCGGCACGCGGTCGAGCGCGACCTCGCCGAGTGGGCGGTTGAAGCGCAGGATCAGTTCGCGGCCGTCGCGCTGGATTTCGGTGGCGACCGGGCCGGGCCAATGCAGGGCGAAATGGGCGGCGCGGTCCTCACGCACGGCTTCGAGGCGGGCAGCCGATTGGGCGTAGGCGGGGGTCGCGGCGAGGAGGGTTAGGGCGAGGGCGAGCACACCCGCCCTCAATCCCCTCTCCCCCCCGGGGAGAGGGTTAGGGTGAGGGGGATGCGTGGCGAGGATTCTCGGGAAGCCACGCGGTGCATCCCCCTCACCCTCCCCGCGCCACGGGCGCGGGGTCCCTCCCTCTCCCCGGGGGGGAGAGGGGATGGAAAGCGGGGGAGTTAAGAGGCGATTACGGAAGGGCCAGGACACGGCGGGCCTCCGGCAGTCGTCCGTTTTCGATCAGCATCGAGGCGTAGTCGGCCCTCAGTTGGCGGTCGGTCGGGCGGCGCTTGCGCAAGCCCTCGAACAGAGCCACGGCGTCGTCGACCTTGCCCAGCCGGTTCAGCAAATTCGCTTCCGTCTGGACAGCCGCGTCGCCACGGCCGGCGCGGTGGCGCAGCTGGGACAGGGCGGTGCGGTAGAACGGAACCGCCGCGGCCGGACGCTTCAGCGCTGTCAGCGCCTCGCCCAGGAAATAATAGGCTTCGTAATCGTCGGGGCCGGTGGCGACGTAGCGGCGCAGCAGCCGTTCGGCGTCGGCGAGGCGGTTCTCGTCATAGGCCAGCATGCCGAGCTGGCGCAGCGCGTCGGCATCGTCGGGCTTGCGCGCCAGCAGGGCGGTCCAGGCCTGGGCGGCGGCGGCGCGCTGCCCGGTCTGCTCGGCGAGGCGGGCGTAGCGGCGCAGGCGGTCGGGGGCGGCTTCTTCGGGAACGGCGGTGCGCAGGGCCTGGGCCAGTTCCTTGCCCTTGCCGGCCGCCGCCAACGCCTCGATGTAGGGGGCCTTCAACGCCGGTTGCACCGGAGCGGCCCCCTGGCCGGCGAGCCCGGCGATAACGCGGCGCCCGCCGCCATACTCGGCGAGGCGGTCATACCATGCCGCCTGTTCGGCCGGGCTGGACGCCGCCTTGGCCCGCGCCTCGATCCAGTCCAGACCGGCGGCAGGCGGGCGCGGTCCCCAAAGATAGGCGAGCTGCCGGAAATCCTCACTCTGCGGCCCCTGCCCGGCCGCCAGCCGCTGCAGGGCCTGCTCCGCCCCCGCTTTGTCGCCAAGCGTCAGCAGAGCGGAGACCGGCTCCCGCCGCTTGTCGGCGGGCAGACGGCTGTCGGTGGCACGCGCCAGCAGATAGCGGCGCAGGTCGGCCTTGCGGCCAAGCGTCGTCAGCGTGTCGCGGTAAAGCGCATCCTCCGCCTCGGCCAGCGGGGCGGCGGCGGCCCGGCTTTGCAGCAAGGCGGCGAGGTCGGGCAGCGCATTGGCCTTGGCCGCCGCATCGGCATAAACGCCGAGCCAATCCCCGCCCTGCCCCTCGGCCCAGCTGCGCAGAAGCGGGAGGGCGGCGCGATAGGCCTTGTCGTCGAGCAGCATGGTGACGATGGCCTGCTGGTCCGCATCGGACAAATTGCCCTTCGCCAGCTTGGCGGTCAGGTGACGGGTCAGTTCCTCCGACCGGCCGGCGCCGGCCAGCGCGGCGATATAGGCGGCCTCCACCTCCGTGCCGCCATCCGCCAGCAGCGGGGCCAGCAGCGGCAGCGCCTCGGCGGGCTTGCCGGTGGCCGTCAGGGCGTTGGCGAGGGCCAGACGGCTGCGCGGCGAGGGATCGAGCGCGAAGGCGCGTTGCGAGGCGGCAAGGGCAAGCGCCGCCGCCGAGGGGGAATTGACGGCGCGTTCGGCGGCGCTGCCGGCGATGTCCTGCAACAGGCCGATCGGCAGTTTGGGTTGCCCGGCCAGCCAATCGGCGACGGCGGTGGGATCGCCGGCTTTGGCCGCCAGCCGGGCCCAACCCTGGCCAGCGGCCGGCGACGGCGTGGTCTGCCGCCGGGCGGTGAACCAGGAGAGCCCGGTCGGCGCGCGGTCGAGGTCGATGAACAGGGCGGCAAGCTCCTCCAACTGCTCGTCGGGAATGCCGCCGGACAGCGGCAGCCGGTCGAAGGCAGCGGTCGCCGCGCCATGGCGGCCGGCACGGTCGAGGATGCGAATGGCGGCCAGCTGGTCGCCGGGGGTCAGCCCGCCGCCGGCAAGGCCGCGCTCCGCCCATCCCGCGGCGGCGGCGGGGTCGCCGCGGCCGAGCGCGATGTTGGCGGCCAGCAGCGGATAATCGTCCAGGAATTCGTCGCCCAACTCGCGATAGAGGCGGTCGGGAAAGCTGCGGTCACCCTCGCGCAACGCGCTTTCCGCCAGCCCGGCGAGGACCCAGTCGGGCACCAGATGCAGGTCGCGCCCCTTGGTCGCCGCCAGCGCCGGACGAAGCAGGCCGGCATTCACCTCCAGCGCCAGCAGCCGCCCGAACTGGACATCCTCGACCGGGCCGGGAAGCGCCGACAGGCGGGTCCGCGCCTCCTCCCGGCGGTCGGCGGCGATCAGCAGGTCGATGTAGGTCAGCTCCAGCGCCAGCACAGGATTGCGCCCCGTCACCTGTGGTTCGATCAGCCGCAGGGCGAGGTCGGGGCGGGACGCCGCAGCAAGCTGGCTCGCCAGACCGATCATGTCGGCGACGGTGGGATTCTCGCCCAGCCAGCGCCGGGCACGGTCGAATGCCTCCTCCTCGCGGTCGAGGTCGATCAGCAGGCTCATCAGCAATTCGCGGCTGTCGGGCTGGATCTCGCCCTTGGCACGGTCGTCGGCGCGCAACAGCCAGTCCACCGCCCCGGTAGGATCGCCGCGCGCGGCCAGCAGTGCCGCCAGTTCCTGCGGAGCCTCGACATCATCGGGACGCAGGGTGCAGTAGCGGGTCAGCGCCTCCACCTTCAACGCCATCCGGTTGCGAAAGCCGGCGGCATAGGCGAGGTCGCGGTAGAGGTCGGCGCTGTGGCGCAGCTCCGCCAGGGCCTTCAGGTTTTCCAGATAATCGCCGGGCCGCTGCGCATCCTGGTAGAGGCGGTTCAGCAACTCCCGCGCTTCGACGGAGGACGGCTCGGCAGCGACGAACTCCTCGGTCAGGGCGATGGTGCGCTCGACGTCGCCCTGGGCCAGCGACAGGCGGGTCAGCGGCATCACCGTGGTGCCGCTGCGGTCGCCGGCGGCATAGCGCTGCTCGTAGACCGCGCGGGCGCTGTCGTAATCGCGGTCGCGGAACTTCTGCAGGGCAAGCTCGCCGCTGTGCGGGATCAGCAGCAGGCTGGCACCGATGCCCACGAGCAGCACCAGCAGAACGACGAGGATGTTCGCGCGCATCGCCGCCCTACCCCGCCGTGCCGCCAGAAGCGCCACCGGTCGGGCGGATCCGCAGCAGCAGCGGCGCGATGGCGGACACCGGCACCGTCAGCGCCAGCCGGCCGTCTGCATCCGCATCGGCGGTGCCGGACCACAGCCGGGCTCCGTCGCGCTCCGCCGTGACCGTCCAGCGGCCGGAGCGCGGCACATGCCAGACCATGGCGCCCTCGCCATAGCCGGTGGCGGCGACGCGGAAGCCCTGCCCTTCTGCGGCAAGCGCGGAAAAGGCCCAACGTCCCTGGACCAGATAGGGCGCTGCGGCCGGCGGGTCGCGGTCGGCGCGGTCGGTCTCGGTCAGTGCCACCACTGGCTCCGCCACCGCCGGGTCGAGCGTCACATAGAGGCTGCCCTGGCTGTGGCGCTGGCCCAGCACGCCAATGGAGCGGGTGAAATCGATCGCGCTGGCGCTGGCATGGTCGAAGCGCAGCGTGTTCAACGCCCGGCGATCCAGCACGCGCCAGCGCCGCCCGACATCCGCCCCGCTTGGCAGCGGCTCGAACCGGGTGGTGTAGAAACCTTCGGCGATGCGGGCGTAGGTGGAGGCGGCGACGGGCGCCAGCTCCTGCTCACGGGCGGCGGTCAGCACCGAGACCAGCGCGTTCAGGCTGGCCGCCTTCTGGCCGCTGTACATGTGGTAATAGACGTTGAAGGGCTTCAGCCGGATCGGGCTGCCGGCGTGGCGCATCGTGTTGATCAGATTGCGGTAGCCGTAGAAGCGGCCGGTCCACAGCTCGGTATAGGTGTTCTCGTTGCTGCCGGCGGCGTAGATCTGCCGCTCCGCCCCCACCGGCAGGCCGACCGGCGGCAGGCCGGTGATGGAGGGGAAATCGGCATCGAAGCGGGCGTCGCCGCCGTTGATGTTGACCCCGCCCGCCTTGCGCACCGCGGCCAGCGCCGCCTCGAACGGCGAGGTGTCGCCCGACCATTGCACCAGAACCGCCCGCTTGCCGGTCGGGGCCAGCCGGGTGAAGTAATCCAGCGCGCCGCCGATCTCCTGGTCGAGGTCGAAGGGCTGCTGCAGATAGGCGCGCGGCACGGCATAGCGGCCGATGTCCGACACCTCCCCCGCCTCCTCCGCCGCATGGTCGTCGGCCTTGCCGGGGCGATAGCTGCTCTCGCGGTTGAGGAAGGGCGCCTCGTTCTGCCGGCTGTAATCCTTGAAGAAGGACCACTGGAACGGGTGGGTCCAGGTGTGGCTGGACGGCTCCACCTGCGGCAGGGCGAACAGCTTCTTCGCGGCCTCCAGAGAGTCCGGCGTGCCCTTCCATGTCGGGTCGAGGTCGCCGACGATGGGGGCGACGCTGACCGGCAGGTCGGGAAAGGGTTCGATGGCGGCGGTGCGCACCATGTCGGCGGACAGCACGCGGCGGGCGGCATAGGGCGCCACCTCCGTCACGTTGCGCCAGCCGTCGCCGTCGATGTGGCTGAAATAGATGCGCCGGCCCGACAGGGTGGTGACGTCGGGCTTCGGCAGGTCGTCGGTGGCGAAGCTGTCGCGGAAGAAGGCGAAGGGATCGACGATCCATTGCCGGCGGTTGTACTCGGCGTCGAAATGGCGGCCGTAACCGTCGGTGACCAGGCCGCCGGACGGGCCGGTGACCACCAGATGGCTGTCGCTGGCCGGATCGTCGCCGCGCCGCATCACCAGATGGGAGGCGAAGCGCTCGTCGGTCTTGCGGAACAGCGGATAGCCGGGCAGCACCCCCGACAGCGGCCGTTCGAACCCGATCATGCCGTCGGCCAGCGCCGGCCGGGATTTGTAGGTCAGGTCGGAATAGCCGTCGTCGTCGCGCAGTCCGAACCGGGCGAAGAAGCGGTTGGAAAGCGCCAGCGGCACCGGCTTGCCGCCGCGCTCCAGCCGCACGCCCGACTGGCCCAGGACGGCAAAACGGACGCCGCGGTCCATCGCCCGTCCGGCCCAGGCGATGTAGGCGCCGACATCGGTGAAGGGCTCCCCCGCGAACCAGCTGACGACACCGCGCAGGTCGGGATAGCGCGACAGGTCGGGCAGCCCGTCGGCGACGTTCCAATAGACCACCGACAGGCCGAGATGGTTCAGCGGCAGTTCCACCATCGTGTGGATGCGGCTGAGACGGATCGTGCTTTCCTCGCGCAAATCGACCAGCGCCAGGATGGTGCGCGGCACCGTCTGCTGGGCCGTCGTCGCTGTCGGGGGCGGGTCGGCAGCGAGCACGGGAAGGGCCGTGGCGGGCAGAAGCAGGGCGAGGGTGAGGGCCGCGGCTTGGAATGCGCAGGTCGTCCAAACCGGGATAATCTCCCTCTCCCCCCCGGGGAGAGGGGATCTCTTGCTGCGTCGCAGAAAGGCTCTCACCGCGGCGGCTCCGGGATCAGGCGGTCGAGTTCGACCGTCGAGACGTAGGGGGAAAAGCCGTTGGCGCGCTGCAGATCGTAGATGGCCCGGATGCCGGCGGCGTCGGCCGGATCCCAGTAATCCAGGGTATGGAGGGAGAGCCGGGGATTCAGCGCCCCGGCGCCCTTCAATGCCTCGACCTGAAACCGGTAATCCTCGGCGCTCTGGCGGTGCGGGCGCTTGGCGGCGAAATCCCAGCCGGCATAGACGCTCTCGCCCAGCACATGGCTCAGCAGCGGGGCGGTCTGCGGCAGGATTTCATAGGCGCGGTTCTGCATCAGGCCGATGTCAGGCCAGTTGCGGCGGATGGCGCGCACCAGTGCCGCCGCCGCGTCGGTCATGCCGCGCCAGCGCTTCGCGTCGGTGCGCTCCAGATGCGGCGGGTTGTCGAGCGTGTCGAGGAAGACGCCGTGGAAGCCCTGGCGCAGGATGGCGGGGACCAGTTCCTCCACCACCAGCTTGACCCAGCGGCGGTCGCGCACGTCGACATAGAAGCTGCCGGGCCAGTTGGGGTTTTCCTGGTCCAGAATGCCCCAGGCCTTCACCCGCTCGAACCAGGGGCGGTGCGTCTCGACCTCGCCCACGCTGAGATAGCCGAGCAGGATCTTGCCGCGGTCGGCAAGCGGCGAAAGCGGCGGGTGGGTGCGGCTGTCCAGCACCAGAAGCCGGTAGGGCTGGAAGGCGGACAGCGGGGCCGCGTCGGCGTAATAGACCGCCCAAGGGGATGCGGAAGCTTGACCGGAATCCGCGGCCCGCAGGCCCCTGTTGGGCAGCGCCAGCAGCGCCGCACCCGACATCAGCCCCCCGGCGACAGCCCGCCGCCCGATCGAACCACCGGTCACGCCACCCCTATCCTTTGCTCAATGCTCTCTTGCTCAGCCAAGCCACGCCAGCGTCTGGCGCAGCCCATCCTCCAGCGGCGTGTCGCAGCTCATGCCGAAGGCGGCGACCAGACGGGACGGATCGCCGATGGACACCCGGATGTCGC
This sequence comes from Azospirillum sp. A1-3, assembly GCF_023806445.1. Taxonomy (NCBI): domain Bacteria; kingdom Pseudomonadati; phylum Pseudomonadota; class Alphaproteobacteria; order Rhodospirillales; family Azospirillaceae; genus Azospirillum; species Azospirillum sp. A1-3. The sequence continues at coordinate 151,182 of NZ_JAMSLU010000004.1, read as the reverse complement.
CCGGCCGTGCCGGACCATGACGCCGGTCGAGCGGCCGGCCCGACAGCTCCGCCAGCACCTCCGCCAGCCGGTTGACCGAGGTCGGGCGGCCGGTGCAGACGTTGTAGACGGGCGCGCCGGACTGCGGACGGTCCATCGCCGCGGTCAGATATCGCACCAAGTCCTTTACAAAGATGAAATCCCGCACCTGCTCGCCGTCGCCGTTGATGGTGATCGGCTCCCCGCGGGCGATCTTGCCGGCGAAGATGGAGATGACGCCGGAATAGGGCGATTTCGGGTCCTGGCGCGGGCCATAGACGTTGAAGAAGCGGAAACCGGCGGTCGGCACGCCATGCACCCCGTCCGCCACCCGCGCATGCAGCTCGCAGCCCAGCTTGTCGGCGCCATAGGCGGACAGCGGGCGGGTCGCCGCATCCTCGGTCAGCGGCATGTTCGGGTTGTCGCCATAGACGGCGGCGGAGGAGGCGTAGATCACCGGGACCGGCCCGGCCGGGTTGGCGCGGCGGGCGGCATCGAAGACGGCGATGGTGCCGGACAGGTTGGCGTGATGGGTCTCCAGCCACGCCTCGCGCGAGCGGTCGACAGAGGCGACGGCGGCCAGATGGAAGCAGCCATCCACGCCGGCCATCGCCGACCGAACCACCTCGGCATCGGCCACATCGCCGACGGTGACCGGCACGCCATCCTGCAGGTTCTCGCGCTTGCCGGTCGACAGATCGTCGAGCACCCGCACCTCGTGCCCGGCCGCCAGCAGCCGCTCGATCAGGTGCGAGCCGATGAAGCCGCAGCCGCCGGTAACCAGATAACGCGCCATCGCCGCGGCTCCTCCTCTTTTGCGTGTGTTTTGGGTGATACGCGAAGTCAGAGCCGCCGGATCAGATCTTGCGGCTCAAGTGCCGAGGAAACCGGCGACCGCGGCCTGGAATTCCTTGGGCTTGATCGGCTTGGAGACATGGCCGTCGAAGCCGGCATCGGCCAGCCGGCGCTTGTCGGCGGGCGTGGCGAGGTTGGTGACGGCAATGACCGTCGTGGCGGCGAGATCGCCATCGGCGCGGATCTGCCGGATCAGGTCCAGCCCGGACAGGCCGGGCATGACGATGTCCATCACCACCAGATCGGGCGCCATGTCGCGCATCAGGTCCAGCACGGAGGAGGCGTCGGACGCCTCGACGACGGTGAAGCCGCCTTCCTCCAGGCAGCGGACGAAGAGCTTGCGCATCAGCACATTGTCCTCGACCACCAGGATCGTCCGCGTCTTTTCGACCGTGTCCGCCATCTCGCCATCCGACCTTTGCGGCGTGAGCGGCATGGCCGGCGGCGGGCATGGCGCAACACGCGACCCTACGCTGCACATCCCTACCGGTATTCACGCATTTTTGGCTGTGTAACTCTTTCGATCAGCCGGGTCAAGCAGGCCGAAGGCGCGGCGCCCGCAAGCTGGCCCCGTGCAGGCTGGTTCGTTCGCCTGCTTCGCCGACGCCATCGCCGAGGACCGGCAAACCGGCCTGTTCGGCGGGCCGCGGGTGACTGTGCTGCTCCAGGGATCGTGGTTGATCCTGCACGCACGAAAAAAGCCGCCCTCCCCTGCGGGAGAGCGGCTTTTTTTCACAGCAGACGACGTGCTTAGTGCTTCATTTCGCCGAGCTGCTTGCGGCTGTCGCCGCTCTTGTCCTTGATGATGGTGTCGTCCGGCTTGCCTTCGACTTCCAGGATGCCGATCAGGCCCTTGGTGGCGCGGCTGAGCGCATGGTCGACCAGGGCGTACTTGCCGGGATACTCGACCTTGAACTCCACCATGGTGGCGCCGCCGGGGGCGACGGTGACGGTCTGGATGCCCTTCGACGGCTCGCTTTCCAGGCCACCCAGGTTATAGACCTTGTCGAAGATTTCGCCGATGACGTGGAAGGAGGAGGTCAGGTTCGGGCCGCCGACGCCGAAGAACAGGCGGACCGTCTCGCCGACCTTGGCCTTCAGCGGCTTGTCCTTGGTCAGCGCGCCGACGGTGCCGTTGAACACCAGGTAGCTCGGACGCTCGTTGACGAGGCCGTCATAGTCGTCCTCGGCATTCGCCTGGTTCTTCGCCTTGGTGGCGTAGATTTCCTGCTGCATCACGTAGAATTCGTGATCGACCGGCGGCAGACCGGCTTCCGGCTCCACCACGATCAGGCCGTACATGCCCTTGGAGATGTGGTGGGCGACCATCGGCGTGGCGCAGTGATAAACGAAGACGCCCGGCGTCAGAGCCTTGAAGCTGAAGGACTTGGTCTGGCCAGGTTCCACCTGGGTGATCTGGCCGCCGCCGAGGAAGCCGGTCGCGGCGTGGAAGTCGACGGAGTGGTTCATCGTCGATTCCGGCGCGTTGGAGATGGAGACGTCCACCGTATCGCCAACCCGCACCCGCACCATCGGACCCGGAACCGTGTTGTTGAAGGTCCAGTAGGTATAGGAGGTGCCGTCGTCGAGGATGGATTCGACCTCGGACGTGTTCAGCTGCACCTTGTGGGTCTTCGGCGCCCGCTTGCCGGCCTTCTCCGGTGCCGGGACGGCCGCCGGATCCTGGACGACGCTGACCGTGGGCTGCTTGACCTTCGGGTCGGCATAGAGCGTTTCAGCCGCCGAAGCGGCACCGATACCGGACAGAAGCATCAGGGCGGCGGCACTGACAGTGACGAGAGAGAGCTTGGTCTTCATGGCGTCGTCTCGGTTGAGTGTTTCTTGTGAGGGAATATTCACCCCATCTCCGAGACCTCTGCTTGACCGCCGTCAAGTGGAAGAACTGGACGCTATTTTGTCGCAGCTATCCTTTATTTCCACACAAACTATGATGATTTCGCATATTAGGATTTTGGCCGGAACGCGACGCAGATTTTCGGGTCGGTTTCGATCCGCCCGGCGCCGATCAGATCGAGGCAATAGGGGATCGCGGGAAATACCGCCATCAGGCAATCATGGATTGCGGACGGCTTGCCCGGCAGGTTGACGATCAGGCTGCGGCCGCGGATGCCGGCGGTCTGGCGCGACAGGATGGCGGTCGGTACGACCCGCAGACTGACCGAACGCATCAGTTCGCCGAAGCCCGGCATCATCTTGTCGCAGACCCGCTCCGTCGCCTCCGGTGTCACGTCGCGCGGGGCCGGGCCGGTGCCGCCGGTGGTCACCACCAGATCGCAGCCCGCAACGTCGCACAGCTCAGTCAGTGTGGCGGCGATCAGGTCCAGCTCGTCCGGTATGACCCGCGCCTCCGCCACCCAGGGGGAGGTGACGATGCGCGTCAACTCCTCCCGGATGGCCGGGCCGCCCTTGTCCTCGTAGACGCCACGGCTGGCGCGGTCGGAGATGGTGACGATTCCGATCTTCACGGGTCCGATCTGCACCGGTTCGCTCATGGTCGATGGTCCTTTTCGGTCAGGCGGCGCAGGCGACCTGCCGGTACAGCGCCGGCAGCGCCTTGGTCAGGTGGGAAACCTGCGGGAATATGGCATAGGCGCCGCGCCCGAACAGATAGGGGATGTAGTCGCGTGCCTGGGCATCGACGGTGATGGCGAAGACCGCCAGCCCGTCGCGCCGCGCCTCGCGGATCGCTTGCCGGGTGTCCTCGATGCCGTAGCGGCCTTCGTAATGGTCCACGTCGTTGGGCTTGCCGTCGGTCAGCAAGACCAGCAGCCGGTGGCGGTTAGGCCGTTCGGCAAGCTGGGCGGTGACATGGCGGATCGCCGCACCCATGCGGGTGTAATAGCCGGGCTTCAGCGCACCGATGCGGCGGGTGACGGTGGCGCCCAGCGGTTCCTCGAAGCCCTTCAGCGTCTGCACCCGCACCCAGTCGCGCCGGCGCGAGGTGAAGGAATAGAGCGCATGGTCGTCGCCGCAGGCGGTCAGGCCGTGGGTCAGCGCCAGCAGCGCCTCCTTCTCCACATCCAGGACGCGGCGGCCCTCGATCCAGCCGTCGGTCGACAGGGAGCCGTCGACCAGCACCGCCACCGCCAGATCGCGGGCGGCGCTGCGCACCTGCTGGTGCACGCGGTCGCTGCCGCAGCCGCCGGCCTGGAGATCGGCCCGGCTGCGCACCAGGGCGGCCAGATCCAGCTCATCGCCGTCGGCCTGCCCGGTGAACAGCATGCGGCGCGGGCGCAGCGCCTCGAACTGGCGGCGGACCTGCCGGATGCGGCGCTGGGCGGCGGCGTCGGGCTGCCAGGACTCGCCGTCGGCCGGTGCCGTCTCGGCAATCACCCGGCAATGGTTGGGAAGATGCGCCTGCCGGCCATGGTCCCATTCGGGATAGCTCAGGGTCGCCACCAGCGGCGTGTCGTCCACCACCGGCGCGCCGAGGTCGAGGTCGAGCTTCAGCGTCGTCGACGCCTTGCGCTGATGCGCGCCCACGGCGATTTCGTCGAGGTCGTCGGCGGCCTTGCGGGCATTCTCCGCGTCGTCGTCATCGACCGCGCGCGGAATGTTCAGCGCCTCGGCGAGGCTCAGCATCTTTTCGAAGCGGTTGAGAATCAGCGGGTCGTTGCGCTGGATCTGGTCTGTCTGGCGGCGGGTCGCGGCGCGGCGGCGCTGGTCGCCCTCGGCCGCCTGCCCGCCCTCGCCGGGGCTGTCGGTCGCGGCGGCGGCATCGCGCTCGGCACCCGGTGCGACGAGGCCCCACAGCGGCACCGGCAGCATGCGGGCATAGCCATAGGGGGCGGTGAAATCAGACAGCGGCACAGTCGGCGCAAGCATACGCGCGCCTTCGCTGGTGACGGCACCGGCGCCGAGCAGCGCCATGGCGGCGCGCTCGACATCGGCCTCCACCGGTGGCAGGCGGCGGGCGGGCCGGGTGGCGGCGACGGCGCGGGCCAGTTCCTCGTGCATGCCGGACAGGCCGGGCCAGCGCGTCAGCACCCGCACCGTGGTGGCCGCCGCGCTGCGCAGCGCCTGCAGGTCGGCCTGCAGCGGGTCGGCGGGAGCCGGTTCGGCTTCGGCATGGGCGAAGAAGGCGGCCAGCCATTCATAGAGCCGCTCGTTCAGCGCCGAATCGGGGAACAGGTCGATGGCCGTCGGCAGCTGGAGCACATTGCCGTCGAGCGCCGCCCGCTCCACCCGCTCCTCCCCCAGACCGATGCGGCCGAGCAGCGACAGCCGGTGCCCGGACACCGCTGCGGACCCGGCGGCAAGCCGCACCCCGCGGTCGCCGCCCAGCGCCCGGAAGAACACCGCCAGCCGCGGACGCATGGTTTCCAGCGTCACCGCGGCGTCCGGATGATGCGGGTAGCTCGACCGCCCGCCGATCAGGCGGTGCCACAGACGGCCGACGGTCTCTTCCGGCTCGAAGAACTCCAGCATGACGATGCCCTCCGCCCTTTCCGATCAGCCCAGCGTGACCTCGGCAACGCGCAGCAGGGCGGCGCGGATGTCCGGATCGTCGGTCAGCGGTTCGATCAGAGCGGCGCGGATGGCGCGTTCCGGCTTCATGCCGGAGCGGATCAGCGTGGCGCAGTAGATCAGCAGACGGGTCGACACGCCCTCTTCCAGATCCTGGCCCTTCAGGGCGCGCAGGGCATTGGCGAGCCGCACCAGCGGGGCGACGCGGTTTTCGGGCAGGCCGCTTTCAGTGGCGACGATGGGAATCTCGCGCTCGGGCGCGGGGAAATCGAACTCGACGGCCAGGAAGCGCTGGCGGGTGCTGGGCTTCAGCGCCTTCAGCACATTCTGGTAGCCGGGATTGTAGGACACCACCAGCATGAAGCCCGCGGGCGCTTCCAGCGTTTCGCCGGTGCGGTCCAGCGGCAGGATGCGGCGGTCGTCGGTCAGCGGGTGCAGCACGACGGTGACGTCCTTGCGCGCCTCCACCACCTCGTCGAGATAGCAGATCGCGCCTTCGCGGACGGCACGGGTGAGAGGCCCGTCGGCCCAGACGGTGTCGCCGCCCTTCAGCAGGTAGCGGCCGGTCAGGTCGGCGGCGGTCAGGTCGTCGTGGCAGGACACGGTGTAGAGCGGGCGGCCGAGCTTGGCGGCCATATGGGCGACGAAGCGGGTCTTGCCGCAGCCGGTCGGCCCCTTCAGCAAAAGCGGCAGGCGGTGGTTGTAGGCATGCTCGAACAGCGCGCACTCGTCGCCCGTCGGCTGATAGTAGGGCAGATCGGCGCTGTTGGCGGCATCGGCGGTTTCAGGCACGACGGCAAGAGGGGCGGCGCTGCGGATCATGGGAAACTCCTGAAAAACGGACGGCCCCCGCCGCGGATGCGAACGGGGGCCGGAGGTTCGAGGCTTACTCGGCCGCCTGGAGGCCGCCGGCGACGGCAACCGGACGCTCTTCACGGGCCGGGCCGAAGATGGCGTAGAGGTAGACCACCACGCCGATCCCGACGGCGACGCCGCCGCCCAGACGCAGCCAGTAGAACATGGCGATCTGTTCCTGGACCTCCATGTAGCCCAGCCCCATCACGCGCTGCAGGTGGGTCTGCACGATGCCGGCGGCGGTCAGGGCGAAGGTCATGAAGGCCATGCCGCCGCTCATCAGCCAGAAGCTCCAGATGTTGAGCGTCTGGTTGTAGGGCGCCCGGCCGCGCAGGTAGGGCATGGCGTAGGTGATGATGGCGAGGTTGATCATCGCATAGGCGCCGTAGAAGGCGAGGTGCCCGTGCGCCGCGGTGACCTGGGTGCCGTGGGTGTAGTAGTTGATCGGGGCCAGCGTGTGCAGGAAGCCCCACAGCCCGGCGCCGAAGAAGGCGAAGACCGCGCAGCCCAGCGACCACAGCATCGCCGCCTTGTTCGGGTGACGACGGCCGCTCTTCCACACCATCAGGAAGGCGAAGACGACCATGGTGAAGAAGGGAGCGACTTCCAGCGTGGAGAACAGCGAGCCGATCCACTGCCAGTAACCGGGCGTGCCGATCCAGTAATAGTGGTGGCCGGTGCCGAGGATGCCGCTGAACAGGGCCAGGCCGACCATGGCGTACAGCCACTTCTCGACCACTTCACGGTCGACGCCGGTCATCTTGATCATCAGGAAGGCGAGGATGGAGGCCAGCACCAGCTCCCACACGCCCTCGACCCACAGATGGACGACGTACCACCAGTACATCTTGTCCAGCGCCAGGTTGCCCGGGTTGTAGAAGGAGAACAGGAAGAAGATGGCGATGCCCCACATGCCCACCAGCAGGATGTTGGTGATGACCGTGCGGCGGCCCTTCAGCACCGTCAGCGTGACGTTGTAGAGGAACATCAGCGCGACGACGACGATGGCGGCCTTGATCCACAGGGGCTGTTCGAGGAACTCGCGCCCTTCATGGATGCGGAAGACGTAGCCGACGACGGCGGCCAGCGCGCCGAAGACGAACAGGCCGAGCTGGATCAACGCCAGTTTCGGGCTGTGCAGCTCGGTTTCAGCTTCTTCCGGGATCAGGTAATAGGCGGCGCCGAAGAAGCCGATCAGCAGCCAGACGATCAGAGCGTTGGTGTGGATCATCCGGATGATGTTGAAGGGCAGCAGCTCCGACATCGTGTTGGGCAGAACATAGACGGTGCCGGCCAGGAGACCCACCAGGATCTGCACACCGAACAGCCCCATGGCCGCCGCGAAGTAATAGAGGGCGACTTTTTGTGATTCGTACTTCATGACGAAAATCTCCTCAGCCCGACAGCTTGGGCGGCCAGTTCTGGGTGTTGATGCGGCTGGTCCATTCCAGGAAGGCGGCGAGATCCTCGACCTCCTTCTCAGACAGGTTGAACTGCGGCATCTGGCGCCGGCCTTCGATCCCGGAGGGCTGGGCCGCCATCCAGGCCTTCAGTGCCATCACCGCACCTTCAGGGTCCTTGTCGCCGCCGTAACGCAGCCAGACGTTGCCCAGCTCGGGTGCGAAATAAGCGCCCTCGCCCAGCAGCGTGTGGCAGTTGATGCAGGAATTCTTTTCCCACACATGCTTGCCGCGGGTGACCGCCTCGGTCAGCCCCTTCTTGTCGGTGCTGGTGTTGACGATGTAGTTGTGGCTAAGCGCGGTCATCGTGACAAATGTCGCAAAGAAAAATAGCGATCCGCCATAGAAGATGTTGCGCGCGGCCGCCTTGGTAAAGCGTTCGGTCATCGCTCGGGATCCCTGGAAGTCTCGATCTGTCGGTCGAGTGGGGTCGGTTCGGGAGGCGTTGGTTGCGCGAAGCCGCAGTCTGGAAGCAGGGGCCGGAAGACGGGCGTCGCAGCGTCTTACCGCCACGGGTCGGACGAATAATTGACCGTGGAAGGAGGGCATTCCTTGACCGAGATCAAGCCGAATGGGGGATGGCGGACATATCATTCGCATACGTGATGACAAGGTTTGGACACGGGATTTGGAAATGGCCGACATCGAGATGACGGACCTGGAAATGGCGGGCCCGGACGAAAGGGCGAGCGGCCTTGCCGCCCTGCCCGGCAACCTGATGATGTGGATCCTGATTTTCAGCGAACTTGCGGTGTTCGGCGCAGCCTTCATCGGCTTCGCCGTCGCCCGGGTGCTGGACCCGGCGACCTTCGCCGCGGGTCAGGCCCATCTGAACGGCACGGCGGGCGCGCTGAACACCATGGTGCTGGTCACCAGCGGCTATCTGGCCGCCCGCGGCGTCGCCGCCGCCCGGCGCGGCGCGGTGGCGCAGGCCCGCCGGGCGATGCTGATCGCGGCGGCGGTCGGATCGGTGTTCCTGGCGGTGAAGGCGATGGAATATTCGGCGACGCTGGGCGCCGGCCTGACCATCGACACCAACACCTTCTTCACCCTCTATTTCCTGCTGACCGGCTTCCACGCCCTGCATGTGGTGCTGGGGATCGTCATCCTGCTGCTGGTCAGCCGCTCGGGCCCCGACACGCTGGTCGAGAATCTGGAGACGGGCGCGGCCTTCTGGCACATGGTCGATCTGGTCTGGGTGATCCTCTATCCGCTCGTCTATCTTATCCGCTGAGGAGACCGGCCATGACGTTTCTCAAGAAGTTCGACCGGCTGACGCTGTCCTGGCTGGTGCTGATCGGCCTGACCCTCGTCACCCTTCTGTTCGCCCGCCACGGCGATGCGGGCGGCAATGTCGGCATCGCCGGGGCGGCGCTGCTGCTGGCGCTGGCGGTGACCAAGGGGCGGGAAATCCTTCTGCATTACCTGGAACTGGACCAGGCCGGCCCGGGCTGGCGGCTGGCGATGACCGGCTGGCTGGTGTTGCTGTGCGGGGTCATCCTGCTGGTCACCGCCGCCGGCGCGCTGGGCTGGATCGGCCCGCACTGAGTCCCATCGAATAAGGAAAGCCGGCAATGACCGAAGCCAAGCTGGGCCTGATCCTGACCAGCGTCGCCGTCACCGTGGTGGCAGTGGCGCTCTACCGCCAGCGCGCGCTGGGACGCAACGGGCTGGTGACGGTGATCGCCGCCACCGCCGCCGTCTTCGCCGCAATGTTCTTCACCCAGTGATCCCGCTCACGCCGTCAGAAGCGTCGCCACCAGTTCGGAGTCCGGGTCCGTCAGATCGTCGATGACGTCGAAGTGGTGTCGCCCCTCGGCCAGCCGCAGAGCGGTCGCCACCCCCAGCCCGAGCCAGACGTTGGCAAGCAGTTCCGACTGACGGACGAACTCCGGCCGTTCATCGGCCCCCACCCAGCAGGTGATGCCGGTGCCCGGCCGGGGATGCAGCAGGGCCGGGCTTTCCGCCGCGGCCTCCGCCTTGTCGAGCCGCAGCGTGGCATTCATGCCGGTGTTCAGCAGCGGGCGCAGGTCGTGCAGGCCGCTGATCGAAACGACATGCGCGACCCGATCCCGGACCTCTTCCGACAGCCGGGCGTCGGCGCAGGCGAGCCGGCTGACCAGATGACCGCCGGCGGAATGGCCGGTCAGGCGCAGCGGCCCGGCCTGTGCCCTTGCGATGGTTTCCACCGCCCGCGCCACCTGCCGGGTGATGCCGGCGATGCGGTTTTCCGGGCACAGCGTGTAGGCGGGCATGGCGACCGCCCAGCCGCGCGCGAGCGGCCCGGCGGCCAGATGCGACCAGCGCCCCTTGTCGAAGGCCATCCAGTAGCCGCCATGGACGAAGACCACCGTTCCCTTGGCCGGCCCCTCCGGCCGGAACAGGTCGTAGCGTTCCCGCTCCCCCTCGCCATAGGGCAGGTCCAGCTCCGCCCGGCCGGCGCCGGCAATCTCCGCCCGGAAGGCGGCGGCCCGCTCCGCCCATCGCGCGGGGTAGGTGTCGCCGCCGGGAATGTAGGCGCTGTTGCTGTAGGCGTCGTCCCAATCCACGATCCTGTGCAAACCCGTCAAAGCACCGTCCTCACCCGCCAGAGTTCCGGGAAAAGCTCCACCGCCAGCATGTTGCGCAGGTAGGACACGCCGCCGGTCCCGCCGGTGCCGCGCTTGAAGCCGATCACCCGCTCCACCGTCGTGACGTGGTTGAAGCGCCAGCGGCGGAAGTAATCCTCGAAATCCACCAGCTTCTCGGCCAGTTCGTAGAGCGGCCAATGGGTTTCGGGCGACTGGTAGATGACTCGCCACGCCTCGGTCACGCCGTCATTGGGCTGGTGGGTCTGCGAGACGTCGCGCTCCAGAACCTCCGCCGGGACGGGAAGGCCGTTGCGGGCGAGCAGGCGCAGCGCCTCGTCATACAGGCTGGGGCGGGACAGTTCCTGTTCCAGCAGGGCATGGATTTCCGGACGGTGGGCGTGGGGCCGCAGCATCGCCGGATTGCGGTTGCCCAGCAGGAATTCGATCTCCCGGTACTGGTAGGACTGGAAGCCGGAGGATTGGCCGAGATCGTCGCGGAAGCGGGTGTATTCGCTGGGCGTCATCGTGCGCAGAACGTCCCAGGCCGAGTTCAGCTGTTCGAAGATGCGGGCGACGCGGGCCAACATCTTGAAGGCGGGCGACAGCCGGTCCTCGCGGATCGCCTCGCGGGCGGCGCGGATCTCGTAGACGGCCAGCCGCATCCACAGCTCCGACGTCTGGTGCTGGATGATGAACAGCATCTCGTCATGGGCGGTGGAACGCGGGAGCTGCGCCCCCAGGATGCGGTCAAGCTGCAGATAGTCGCCGTAGGACATCCGCCCATCGAACGCCATCTGCGCGCCTTCGGACGCCGGATCGTAAGGTCCCCTCTTGTCCTGCCCGCTCATGTCACGATCGCCTTCTTGTGGTATTCGGGCCGGTCCCAAAGCCCGCCGTCCATAACCTGCTTCAGAATCGCGACGGCGCCGCGCACTTCCGACTCGCCGATGTAGAGCGGGGTGAAGCCGAAGCGCAGCACGTCGGGCGCGCGGAAGTCGCCGATCACGCCGCGGTCGATCAGCGCCTGCATGATGGCGTAGCCCTGGGGATGGCGGAACGACACTTGGCTGCCGCGCCGGTCGCCCTCGCGCGGGGAGGCCAATTCCAGCATCGGGCATTGCGCCTCGACCAGCTCGATGAACAGGTCGCCCAGCGCGACGGAGGCGCGGCAGATGTCGGCCATGTCGACATCTTCCCAGACATCCAGCGCGGCGTCGAGCGCGGCCAGCGCGATCACCGGCGGGGTGCCGACGCGCATCCGCTCCACCCCGGCACCGGGGCGGTAGGAGGGGTCGAAGGCAAAGGGCGCCTCATGCCCCATCCAGCCGGACAGCGCCGGCCGCGCGGCTTCCGCATGCTGCGGGGCAACATAGATGAAGGCGGGAGCACCCGGCCCGCCATTCAGATACTTATAGGTGCAGCCGACGGCGAAATCCGCTCCGGCGCCGGCCAGATCGACCGGCAGCGCACCGGCGGAATGGGCGAGGTCCCACACCGTCACCACCCCCGCCGCATGGGCCTTGGCGGTCAGCGCGGCCATGTCGTGCAGGCGGCCGGTCCGGTAATCGACCTGGGTCAGCATCAGCACGGCGACATCCTCGCCGATGGCTCCCTCGACCTCCTCCGGCGCCACCACCTTCAGGACATGGCCGCGGCCCAGCGTTTCGATCAGCCCCTCCGCCATGTAGAGGTCGGTGGGGAAATTGCCGCTATCGGACAGGATCACCCGGCGGTCCGGCCGCATCGCCAGCGCGGCGGCGAGCGCCTGATAGACCTTGATCGACAGGGTATCGCCAACCACGACGCTGCCCTCCGGCGCGCCGATCAGGCGGGCGATGCGGTCGCCGAGTTTACGTGGCTGCACCATCCAGCCGGCGCTGTTCCAGCCGCGGATCAGCTGGCCGCCCCATTCATCCGCCAGGGTGCGGGCCACCCGCTCCTCGGCACCGATCGGCAGCGGCCCCAGCGAGTTGCCGTCGAGATAGATCACCCCGTCCGGAAGGCGGAAGCGGGCGCGGGTCTTGTGAAAATCGGTCATCGATCTGACTGCTCCTTCACGGTGGAGGATGCCCCGCAATTGATGGCATTGCAAATCGTTGCGATGCTCAAGCGTATCAGAAGAAATGAATTCACCATTGTCCCGAAGCCCGCGAAAGTGGAGGATCGCAGCAGCCGGATTTCACGGCCGCCATCACCGCCACCAAGGACCGGACGCACCGCCATGTTCAACGCGCTTTCCCGCCAACCCGACGACGCCCTGCTCGCCCTGATCGGGCTGTACAAGCAGGATCCGCGGCCGGGCAAGGTCGATCTCGGCGTCGGGGTCTACCGTGACGAGGAGGGGCGCACCCCGGTCTTCCGCGCGGTCAAGGCGGCGGAACGGCTGCTGCTGGAGGGGCAGGACAGCAAGTCCTATCTGGGGCTGGAAGGCGACGCGGGATATCTGGAGCGGCTGTGGTCGCTGGTGGGCGGCGCGGCCGGGACGAAGGTCACCGCGGCCGGCGTGCAGACCCCCGGCGGATCGGGCGCGCTGCGGCTGGCCGCCGACCTCGTCCTGCGCGGCGGGTCGAAGCGGGTGCTGGTCGGCCAGCCGACCTGGCCCAACCATGTCGGCATCTTCGCCGCCGCCGGGCTGGAGGTGGTGAGCCATCCCTTCTTCGACACCGCCAGCCAGACCGTGCTGTTCGACCGCATGATCGCGGCGTTCGAGGCGGCGCAGCCCGGGGACGTCGCCCTGCTGCACGGCAGCTGCCACAACCCGACCGGCGCGCCGCTGTCGCTTGACCAGTGGAAGACCATCGCGGCGGTGCTGGAAAAGCGCGGCGTGCTGCCGCTGGTCGATCTTGCCTATCAGGGCTTCGGCCGCGGGCTGGACGAGGATGCGGAGGGGCTGCGTTACCTGATCGGGGCGGTTCCGGAAACGCTGGTCGCGGTATCGTCGTCCAAGTCCTTCGGCCTCTACCGCGAGCGCACCGGCGCCATCTTCGCCGTCGCCGCGGCACCGGCCGCCGCCGACCTTGCCAAATCAAACCTTATGGCGCTGGCCCGCACCAGCTACTCCATGCCGCCCGACCATGGCGCCGCCGTGGTCCGCACCATCCTGAGCGACGCCGCCCTGACCGCCGACTGGACCGCCGAGCTGGACGGCATGCGCGCCCGCATCACCGGCATCCGCCACAAGCTGGCCGCCGGGCTGGCCGGCGCCTTCCCCGCCCTGACGGCGGTGGCGGAGCAGGAGGGCATGTTCTCCCTGCTGCCGCTGACCGAGGCGGAGGTGCTGCGCCTGCGCGCCGACCATGCCATCTACATGCCGACCTCGGGCCGCATCAACATCGCCGGCCTGAAGACGGCCGAGGTGGACGATGTGGTGGCGAAGTTCGTAGCTCTTCGTTGAAGTGAGGACGGACGACGATGGCCGCGACCCTCCAGGCCCCGCCCGCCGCGGTGGAGCGTCACCAGCTGTATGAAGACGCGCTCGCCATGCTGATGGGCACGCTGTTCATCGCGCTGGGCATGCTGATCTATTCCAAGACGATGCTGCTGACCGGCAGCACCGCCGGCTTGGCGCTGCTGCTGAGCTACATCACCAAGGTTCAGTTCGGCATCATCTTCTTCGCGATCAACCTGCCCTTCTATTGGCTGGCCTGGAAGCGGCTGGGCTGGCAGTTCACGGCGCGCACCTTCATCGCCGTGGCGCTGGTGACCTTGTTCTCCCGCCTGACCGACCAGTGGGTGGGCTTCACCCATCTGGACCCCGTCTATGCCACGGTGGTGGGCAGCGGGCTTTGCGGCACCGGCCTCTTGATGCTGTTCCGCCACCGCACCGGCCTGGGCGGCGTCAACATCCTGGCGATCTACCTGCAGGAGACCTACGGCATCCGCGCCGGCTATTTCCAACTGGGCGTCGACCTCGCCATCCTGGGCGGCGCCTTCTTCGTTCTGGCGCCGGACCGGCTGCTGCTGTCGATCCTGGGGGCCGTCATCGTCAACATCACGCTGGCGATCAACCACAAGCCGGGGCGCTATCTCGGCATCAGCTGAGGCGTGACCGCTGCGGACGCCTGGAATTCAACGTCCGCAATCTTCTCAGCCGTCATCCCCGCGAAGGCGCACTGCTGTCCGGGATTTTTGGATGGATTGAAGCTGCACGGCAGACAAAGCCAGAGTTCTGGCCCAAAATCGCAGTCGCCAAACATAGATTTTGAGGTCTGCCGTGCCGTTCCAAGCTAGCGGATTTTTGCGCCTTGTGGAACCTCTGGACCGTCGTGTGGTGAACGGGATTGTGGCGCGGCACCGTGGCAATCATGGGGTTGGGAGTGGTGACAAGGGCTGGACGTGCCAGCGGCACCTGAAGGCGATGCTTTTCGCCCAGTTCGCCGGGCTGAAGAGCCTTCGCGAGATTGCGGAGGGGTTGGCGGCCCAACCGGCAGGGCTTTACCACACCGGGCTGCGGCCGGTTAGCAAGAGCACGCTCAGCGATGCCTCGGCGGCCCGGCCTGCGGCGGTGTTCCGGGAGATTGCCGAACAGGTCATGGGCGGCTTGGCCCGATCGGCGCGTCAGGAAAGCCGGGAGTTGGTGCGGCTGATCGACGGCTCTGCGATCATGTTGCGGGACCGCCGCTTCAACTGGGCCGAAGCCGATTCGCGCTGCCGTGGCCTGAAGCTCCATCTGGTCTACGATCCGCGGACAGCCACGCCGGTGCATTTTGCCGTGGAAACGCCCAAGCTCAGCGAAATCAAGATGGCGCGACGCCTGCCGTTCGCTGCCGGGGCCACCTATGTCTTTGACAAGGGATACACGGATTACCGCTGGTGGCATGAGATCACCATGGCGCAGGCGCTGTTCGTGACCCGGCTGAAGGCCAATGCACACCGCCGTGTAGAGCGAACCGTGGAGGCGGTTGGCGACAACATCGTGGCGGACCGCCGGGTGAAGGTCGGCCACAAAAAGCCGCGTGGCGGCGCGACCAACCCACTCTACGACGCCGAACTTCGTGAAGTGGTGGTGGCGCGTCCGGATAAGGAGCCACTCCATCTGATCACCAATGATCTTGACCGGACTGCTCAGGAGATCGCCGACCTTTATAAGGAGCGTTGGCAGATTGAGTTGTTTTTCAAGTGGATCAAACAGAACCTGAAGCTGAAGACATTCTTCGGTCGCTCGGAGAATGCCGTCAGAATTCAGATCTACACGGCATTGATTGCCTTCTGCTTGTTGCGGCTGTTCCAGAACACCTACGCCAAAAACCATGTCGGCGGTGCGAAGGCCCTGAAGATCAGGCTCAAGGTTGCACTCTTCGAACCTTTCGACACCACCAATCATTGTCCGACAAGACCACGGCCACCGCAAAAAAGACCGCCAGACCGTCAACTTAGTCTGCCCCTGGCGGAGCCCTGAAAATCCCGGACAGCAGTGCGCCTTCGCGGGAATGACGGCCGAGAAAGGTCCTTAACGCAACTGAGATCTCTCAACGCCCGCAGCAGGCCTTGTGCTTGCGCCCCGAGCCGCACGGGCACGGATCGTTGCGACCGACCTTGACCACGCGGCGCGGCGGGTCCTTCGGGTTCAGGACGCTGTCGACGTAGAGCCAGCGCCCGTCGACCCGGCGGAAGCGCGACCGTTCGTGCAGCGGCCACTCCTCCCCGTCGCGGTGGAAGGTCAGGAAGAACTCGACCATGCCGTCGTCGCCGGTCTCCTCCGTCTTCATGACGGTCAAAGGCCCCCACTCGCATTCCTGCGCCACCCGTTCGGCATCGGCCCGGCTGAAGGCGGCGTGGGTTTCCGGGGCACAGCTGCGCTCGATATGGTCGATGTCGTGGCGGACGAAGGCGGTGTAGCGCGACCGCATCAGCGCTTCGGCCGAGGGGGCGGGCTGCCCGGCCAGGATCGGGCCGCAGCAGCGCTCGAATTCAAGACCCGAACCGCAGGGGCAGGCGGACATCACGATACGGTTCCTTCCATAAGCAGCAGGTAGCGGCCGGCGGCACGGTGCCTGCCGAAACTTAACGCCGTCTCAACAATTCCCAACGGATCCTTTGATCCGGGGCGGCGATATTGACGCTTGGCATGGACATCGTCCAGAACGGTGAGCCCCGCAAAAAGGGTATGGCGCAAACGGGGTGTGGCGATGAGCGCGGGAGTCGGCAGCAAGGTGATCGGCAGTACGATGACCGCGATGGGCGAGCGGCGGCGGCTCAGCCTGCTTTTCAGGTCCCTGTCCGGCCGCCATGCCGATGTGGCGACGATGCGGCTGCCCACCCCCCGCGCCGTCCTGCTGCGGCTGGCCGGCGCCGCCCTGTTCCTGGCGCTGGCGGTCGGCGGCATCGCCTTTCTGGTCGAGGTCGAGATCGCCGATGGCCGTGTGGTTGAACTGGCGCGGGAGGAATCGGCGGCTTTCCTGACCGATGCCCGCTCCTCGCTCGCGGCCGGCGCCGCCGATTCGGATTTGGAATCGTTGCTGCAGCGCTTCATGGCCAGCCGCAACGGGCTGTACCTGAACCATGGCGACGGCCATTTCATCGTCGCGGAGCTTTATGCACCCGATCAGCGGAAGACGGCCGAATATGTCGCACCCGGTGCGGAATGGGCGGAACAGCGCCTGTCTTCCACCCGGCACGGCTTCCCCACCGACGGTGATGCGATCTACGACCGCTTCACGCTAGACGGGCATATCTTCATCCAGACGATGGAGCCGCTGCTCGATTCCGATGGCCGGCTGCTCGGCTATTTCGAAAGCGTCTTCCAGCTTTCGGCCCGCCGCTCGCACGAGATCCTGCGCGACACCGCAACGGTGGTCGCCGTGTCGTCGCTGTCGGTGCTGGGGACCGCGCTGGTCCTGCTGCCGATCTTCGGGGCCTACAACCGGGGCATCCTGCGGCTGTCGCGCGGCCTGCTCGACGCCAACATCGGCATGCTGACCGCGCTGGGCAGCGCCATCGCCAAGCGCGACAGCGACACCAACGCCCACAATTACCGGGTGACGGTCCTGGCAATCCGTCTGGCCGAGGCGCTGGGGCTGGAGGAGGCGGCGATCCGGCAGTTGGTGAAGGGCGCCTTCCTGCACGATGTCGGCAAGATCGCCATTCCCGACAGCATCCTGCTGAAACCCGGCAAGCTGGATGCCGAGGAGTTCGCGGTGATGAAGACCCATGTCGTCCATGGGCTGGACATCGTCGGCTCGTCCGACTGGCTGGCCGATGCGGCCGACGTGGTCGGCGGCCATCACGAGAAGTTCGACGGATCGGGCTATCCGCGCGGATTGAAGGGGCACGCGATTCCGATTTCCGCCCGCATCTTCGCCGTCGCCGACGTGTTCGATGCCCTGACCTCACGCCGCCCCTACAAGGAGCCGATGTCCTACGCCACCACCATGGGCATCCTCGCCGACGGCGCCGGCAAGCATTTCGACCCGGACGTGCTCGCCCGCTTCACCGCCATCGCCGCCGGCCTGCACGAACGGCTGACCGAGATGGGCGACGACGGCGTGCGGGAGGAACTGAGCAGACTGGTGATGCGCTATTTCAAGCTGGCCTGAACGGTCAGGGCGCCAGACCGCGCAGGAACAGGTCCACCGCCTTGTCGACGAAGGCGTGGCGCTCCTCCTCCGTCGGTGCGGGGCAGAGACCCAGCACGAGCTGGCAATAGGCGCCGCCCTGCATGGCGGCCAGGAACTGCCGGGCGACGAAGGCCGGATCGTCGGTGGCGATCACCCCGCGCTCGGCCAGCCGGGTGAACAGCGCGACGAAGTTGGCGATTCCCTGCTCCGGTCCCGCCTGGAAATAGAGCCGGGCGGCGAGCGGCATCCGCGTCGCCTCCCCCACCACCGCCTGATGGACACGGATCGCCGCATCCGACCACAGCAGGTCGGTGAAGCGGCGGCCAACCTGGATCAGGACGTCACGCAACGGCAGTCCATCGAACATCTCCGCCGAAAAGCGCAGGCCGCGCCGTTCGCATTCGGCGGAGATCACCGCGGTGTAAAGCTCCTCCTTCGACGGAAAGCGGGTGTAGAGGGTGGTCTTGGACACCCGCGCCTGCTGCGCCACCTGATCCATCGACGTGGCGGCATAGCCAAGCTCCAGAAAGACCTCCCGCGCGGCGGCGACGATCTGTTCCGCCTTCGCATCATGGGACACGGGCGGATGAGACGCTTTTTGCTCCGATGACTGCACTGAACTGTACCGTTCACTCTTGACGTGGGTTGGGTGCCGGAGTAGGACGGTAGCAGTACGATACAGTCCAGTCCAGTGGGGAGACGTGGTATGGCCCGATTCCGCGAAAGGCGGCTTGCGTCCGCCGTGATGGCGACAACGGCGCTGCTGACGGTGGCGGGCCTGCTCGCCGGCTGCAATGAAACGCAGTCCGCCTCCACTCCGGCGGAAGGAGAGGTGCGGCCGGTCCGCGTCGCTACCGTGGCACTGGAACCGCTGGTCGACAGCGTGCGCTACCCGGCGGTGATCCGCCCGCGGGTGGAGGCCGATGTCGGATTCCGCGTCGGCGGCAAGGTGACCGCCCGGCTGGTGGAGGTCGGGACCCGCATCGAACCCGGCATGCCGCTGGCCCGGCTGGACCCGACCGACCTGCAATTGCAGATCCGCGCTGCCCAGGCGCAGTTGACCTCGGCGCAGGCCGACGCGGCCAACGCCCGCAGCGATTTCCAGCGCTATGCCAGCCTGCGCCAGGGCGAATGGACGACCCGCCAGGAATACGACCGCCGCAAGACCACGCTGGACAAGGCCGACTCCAAGGTGCGGGAGCAGGAGGCGCAGCTGCGCGTCCTCACCAACTCCGCCCAATATGCCACGCTGGTGGCGGACGAAGCCGGTATCGTCACCGCGACGCTGATCGAACCGGGACAGGTGGTGGCCGCCGGCCAGACCGCCCTGCGCGTCGCCCGGCTGGGCGCGCTCGAAGCTGTGGCGAACATCCCCGAGCAGAGCGTCGGCGCCCTGCCCCGCCAGACGCTGTCGGTCGAGCTGTGGTCGCACCCCGACCAGAGCATCGCCGGCACCTTGCGTGAGGTCTCGCCCAGCGCCGATGCCGCGACCCGCACATTCCAGGCGAAGATCGCGCTGACCGACCCGCCGCCGACGGTTCAGCTCGGCATGACCGCCACGGTCACCGCCGCTGCCGGCCATGGCGCCCCGGTCGCCCGACTGCCGCTGAGCGCGCTGACCCAGCGCGAGCAGGCGCCGGCGGTCTGGGTGCTGTCGGCGCCGGACGACCGGCTGGAACTGCGCCCGGTCACCGTCGCGGCTTACGCCGGCGACCTTGCCCTGATCGGCGGCGGGTTGAAGGACGGCGAGCGCGTCGTCACCGCCGGTGTGCACAAGCTCGACGCCGGCCAGAAGGTCCGCGTCTGGACGGAGCCGGCACGATGAACCACTCCCGCCTCAACCTGTCGGCCTGGGCGCTGGCCCACCGCACGCTGGTGCTGTTCATGATGCTCGCCAGCGTGCTGGCCGGCGCTCTCGCCTACAAGAATCTGGGCCGGGCGGAGGATCCATCCTTCACCTTCAAGGTGATGGTGGTGCGCACCCAATGGCCGGGCGCCACCGCGCGCGAGGTCGAGCAGTTCGTCACAGACCGCATCGAGAAGAAGCTGGAGGAGGTGCCCTATTACGACGTCGCCCGCAGCTACTCCAAGCCCGGCGAGTCGGTGGTCTTCGTCCAGCTGAAGGACTACACCCCGCCGAAGATGGTGCCGGACCTGTGGTATCAGGTGCGCAAGAAGATCGGCGACATCCGCTATACCCTGCCCGACGGCGTGGTCGGTCCCTTCTTCAATGACGAGTTCGGCGACGTCTATTCCGCCATCTACGCCTTCATGGGGGATGATTTCACCCCGGCCCAGTTGAAGAAGGTGGCCGAACAGGCGCGTGCCCGCCTGCTGAAGCTGCCGGGCGTCGAGAAGATCGACCTGATCGCCCCGCAGGAGGAGCGTGTCTATGTCGAGATCTCCAGCCAGCGGCTCGCCAGCTTCGGCCTGCCGGTGGAGTCGGTGATCCAGGCGCTCCAGCGCGAGAACGCCATCGCCGCGTCGGGCGACGTCGATACCGGATCGCAGCGGGTCTATGTCCGGCTGGACCTCGGCCTCGACACCGCGGCGGCGGTGCGGGCGATCCCGGTGGAGAGCGGCGGCCGATTGTTGACCATCGGCGACGTGGCGGAGGTCAAGCGCGGCTATGTCGAACCGCGGCGCTACACCCTGCGCTACGACGGCCGTGACGCCATCGGCATCGGCGTGGTGATGGCGAAGGGCGGCAACGTCCTGAAGCTGGGCGAGCAGTTGGATGCGGCGATGGAGAAGGTCCGCGCCGAACTGCCGGTCGGGCTGGAGGTGGCGCAGGTCGCCGACCAGCCGAAGGTGGTCGAACATTCGGTCGGCGAATTCATGGAATCGCTGGCCGAGGCGCTGGGCATCGTCATCCTGGTCAGCCTCGTCAGCCTGGGCTGGCGCACCGGCATCGTCGTGGCGCTGGCGGTGCCGCTGGTGCTGGCGATGACGCTGGTGGCGATGCAGCTCCTGCACATCGACCTGCAGCGCATCTCGCTGGGCGCCCTCATCATCGCGCTCGGCCTGCTGGTGGACGACGCCATCATCGCGGTGGAGATGATGGTGGTGAAGATGGAGCAGGGCTGGGACCGGTTGAAGGCGGGCGCCTTCGCCTACACCTCCACCGCCTTTCCGATGCTGAGCGGCACCATCGTCACGGCGGCGGGCTTCGTGCCGGTCGGCTTCGCGGCGTCGGCGGCCGGCGAATACACCAACTCGATCTTCTGGGTGGTGGCGCTGTCGCTGCTGCTGTCCTGGGTGGTGGCGGTGGTCTTTACCCCCTATCTCGGCTGGCTGCTGCTGCCCAAGCCCAAGCATGTGGTGCCGGACGGGCACGAGCTGGACATCTACGACACCCGCGCCTACCGCATCCTGCGCGGCATGATCGAAGCATGCGTGCGGGCGCGCTGGGTCACCATCGGCGTGACCGTGGCGGCCTTCGTCACCGCGCTGGTCGGCTTCGGCCATGTCCAGCAGCAGTTCTTTCCCTCGGCCAGCCGGCCGGAGTTGCTGATCGACATCCGTCTCGCCGAAGGCTCCTCCTTCGAGGCGACCGCCGCCGAGGTGAAGCGGATGGAGGCGGTGCTGGCAAAGGACCCGGACGTGGATTACTGGGTCGCCTACACCGGTGGCGGCTCGCCGCGCTTCTACCTGCCGCTCGACCAGCAGCTGGAGACCGCCAACTTCGCCCAGTTCATGGTGATGACCAAGGGGCTGGAGCAGCGAGAGCATTTCATGCAGCGGCTGGAGCCGAGGCTGGAATCCGACTTCCCCGCCGCCCGCGTCCGCATCAGCCGGCTGGAGAACGGCCCGCCGGTCGGCTATCCGGTGCAGTTCCGCGTCACCGGCGAGGATCCGGCGACCATCCGCAAGATCGCCTATCAGGTGCGCGACACCATGCGCGCCCACCCCAACACCGCCAACGTCCATCTGGATTGGGACGAGCTGTCCAAGCGCGTCCGGCTGGAGGTGGACACCGCCAAGGCGCGTGCGCTGGGCGTGTCGAAGCAGGATTTGTCCAACGCCCTGCAACTGCTGTTGAACGGCATGTCGGTCACCCAGTACCGCGAGGGTACGGAGCTGATCGGCGTCCTGCTGCGCACCACGCCGGAAGAGCGGATGGATTTGTCGCGGCTGGGCGAGCTGAACATCCGCACCAGCCGCGGCACCACCGTGCCCCTCAGTCAAGTCGCCAGCGTGCGTTATGAACTGGAGGAACCGGTCCTGTGGCGCAGGGCGCGCGAGACGACGATGACGGTCAAGGGCGACGTGACCGGCGGCCTGCAGGCCCCGGTGGTCAGCACCCAATTGAACACGCAGTTGAACGCGCTGCGCGCCACCCTGCCCGACGGCTACGCCATCACCATGGGCGGCGCCATCGAGGAAAGCGCCAAGGGCCAGGACTCGATCAACGCCATGATGCCGGTGATGCTGCTGATCATGGTCACCACGCTGATGCTGCAGCTGCAGAGCTTCTCGCGCGTGTTCATGGTCCTGCTGACGGCGCCGCTGGGGCTGATCGGCGTCACCGCCTCGCTTCTGCTGTTCAACCTGCCCTTCGGCTTCGTCGCCATGCTGGGCGTCATCGCGCTGGCCGGCATCATCATGCGCAACTCGGTCATCCTGGTCGACCAGATCGAGCAGGACATCCGTAGCGGCCGGTCGCGTTGGGACAGCATCGTCGAGGCGACCGTCCGCCGCGCCCGCCCCATCGCACTGACCGCCGCCGCGGCGATCCTCGCCATGATCCCGCTGACGCAGAGCGTGTTCTGGGGCCCGATGGCGGTTGCCATCATGGGCGGTCTGGCGGGCGCCACCGTGCTGACGATCTTCTTCCTGCCGGCGCTCTATGCGGCCTGGTTCCGCGTGCCCCGGCCGGAGACGGAAGAGGTGGAGGACGACGGGATGAACGGGGCGCTGCCCGGGCCGGCGCTGGGGGACTAATAGTCTACTCTTTCGCTCAAGCTTGACCACGGTCAAGGGGAGTACGCGCAACCCATGACAAGGTGGCGCCACAATCGATCTCCCGATTGCATCATCAATTGCTGATGATCCTCTTTCGTACTGTAACTTTGCGCCCGGAGGCCCCCGCCTCCGGGCGCATTTTTTTAGGCCGAAAGCCTTCTCAGTCGGCCCGCCGTCCCGCCACCGCCAGCGTCAGCCGGCCGACATTCGGCCTCTCCCGCAGAAGGCGCCGGCCGCCCACTTCGATCCGGCGATAGGCCGGGCCAGCCATCAGAAGGCAGGCGGTGACCATCGCCACCAGCAGCGCCATCGACCAGCCGCCGGGCAGCGCCTTGCGGTCGTAGATGCCGAGACCCAGCCCAAGCACCCTTGTGGTGGCATATTCGACAAAGCCGTGGATCAGGTAGAGCGAATAGGACACGTCGCCCAGCCAGACCAGCGGCCGGACATTCAAGGCGCCCGCGGCCCGGCCGCGGTTGGCGACCGCCGCCAGGATCAGCAGGGCGAACAGCGGCACCGCCAGCAGGTCCGGCCCGCCGGTGTGCAGAAGCAGCAGGATCGCCAGCACGACCCCGGCCATCGTCAGGTCACTCGACAGCACCGACCCGGCAAGCCCGCTGCGGAAGGCGCTGTAGAGCAGCGTGCCCAGCAGGAATTCCGGCAGGCAGCGCAGCAGCGTCTGCGGCCCGTCCCACTGGTTCAGATTGTCCTGCGTCGCCCAGGCCAACAGGCAGAGCGTCGCCAGCGCACCGGCCGCCATCAGGGCCTGCGTCCGGCCGTTGGACCGCCAAACCCAGGGCAGCGCGAAGGGGAAGACCAGATAGGCCATGAATTCCAGGCTGATCGACCATGCCGGATAATTCCAGCTCAGCACGCTGGCATAGAGGCCCTGGAGCATGAACAGGTTGGCGACCAGCGCCCAGATCGATTCGGCGCCCTTCAGCGGGATCGCCGGGAAGCTGCCGGTGGCGGCGTACTCCACCGTCCGCACGGCCAGCGCCGTCGCCACGAACAGCAGCAGGACCGCCAGATGCAGCGGATAGAGCCGGGCGATGCGCGCCCTCAGGAAGCTCCAGTATTTGTCGCCGACCGACCGGCTGAAGGTGTCGTGATAGACATGGGTCAGCACGAAACCGCTGAGCATGAAGAACAGGTCGACGGCCAGATAGCCCTTCTGCACCAGATGCGTGTAGCTGTCCGGGTGCAGGTTGGGGAAATACTGGAAACTGTAATGGTACAGCACCACCCACAGGGCCGCGATGCCGCGCAACGGGGTCAGGGAGTGCAGGTGACGGGGTTGGGTCTGCGTGCTCATGGCGCAGGCTCCGGCCGGTCAGGCCGATGGGACCCGTCCCGTTGGCATGCCGCCGGACACGACCATCGGCCGCCCCGCCTTCGATCCCGCACCCAGGTTCCCGCCGAAATTCTTCGAAACCACGTCGCCCTCCAGCCGTTGCGCCGCGCACGCCTGCCGGTTCGCAGGCGAAAAAGCGGCCCTATCGCGGATTAACGGCGGAGGTGAGGATTGGTTTCGTGGCTGGCTGTTACAGAATAGGGACCATCACAGGAAGAAGACCAGCGTGGTCAGGCCCAGCAACGGCACGAGAATGCCGCAGGACCAGGCCATGTAGCCGAAGAAGCTGGGCATGGCGACGCCGCGTTCCTCGGCGATCGCCTTGACCATGAAGTTGGGGGCATTGCCGATATAGCTGTTGGCGCCCATGAAGACCGCACCGGCGGAGATCGCGGTCAGCGTCAGCGACAGGTCGGTCATCAGTGGCTGCGCCTCGCCGCCGGCGGTGTTGAAGAAGATCAGGTAGGTGGGGGCGTTGTCGAGGAAGCTGGACAGGATGCCGGTCGCCCAGAAATAGGCGGCCGGGTTGGGCTTCCCGCCCTCGTTCACCGCGGAGATGATGGCGCCCAGCGCGCCGTCGGTGCCGGCCTTCAGGATGGCGATGGCCGGGATGATCGTCAGGAAGATGGCGGCGAACAGCTTCGCCACCTCCAGGATCGGGCCCCAGCTGAAGCCGTTCAGGCGGCGGCTCTGCTTGCTGGTCAGCGCCAGCGACAGGCCGGTGATGCCCAGCAGCAGCAGGTTCGACACGATGGTCTCCAACTGCACCGTCACATGGTACAGCGTGACCCCCACGCCGGGATGCCAGACGCCGCTCAGCAGAACCGCGCCGATGATGGCGACCAGCAGCAGCAGGTTGACGCTGCCCTCGATGCGGATCGGCTCGCGCTCGTGAACGCCCTCGATCAGCGGGTGCTTGCCGGGGTCGCGGGTGTGCAGGACGAGGTCCAGCACGAAATAGATCACCAGCAGCAGGCCCGACAGGAAGGACATCGGCGCCAGCAGATGGACTGTCGGCCAGAAGAAATCGACGCCCTTCAGGAAGCCGAGGAACAGCGGCGGGTCACCCAGCGGCGTCAGCGATCCGCCGACATTCGACACCAGGAAGATGAAGAAGACGATGGTGTGGACCCGGTAGCGCCGGTGTTCGTTCGCCCGCAGCAGCGGGCGGATCAGCAGCATCGAGGCGCCGGTGGTGCCCATCAGGCTCGCCAGCACCGTGCCGAGCGCCAGCCCGACGGTGTTGGCCGCAGGCGTCCCCACCAGCGACCCGGTCAGCCGCACGCCGCCCGCCACCGTGAACAGCGCGGTCAGCAGCACGATGAAGGGGATGTATTCCAGCAGGACCGTGTGTAGCAGCTCGTAGGTCGCAAGGTCGATCCCGAAGGTCGCGGCGAAGGGCACCAGGAAGGCCAGCGCCCAGGCCGCCGAAATCTTGCCGAAGTGATGGTGCCAGACCATCGGCGCCAGCAGCGGGAACAGCGCGATCGACAGCAGGATTCCAGCGAAGGGCACGACCCAGGCGGCACTCAGCAGCCGCCCGTCCAGATGCGGCACGCCGCCATGGGCAACCTCCGCCGCCACCTCCGCCGCCTGGACTCCGTGCGTGCTCAGCAGCACGCCACCGACGGCGAGCGCCGCGCCGAGAACGGCCGGAAGGAAGGATGGGCGGCGTTGGTGCGTGGGGGAATTGATCATCGGTCCGGATGGTAGGCTGACGAAAGAAGCGGGAGTATGCGGATTGACGCAGCGTAAGCCAAGCCGGAAGGGACGTTGACCACACGAACTTTCGTAGGCGGGGGCGGCGCCGCCTACGGGCAGGCCCGCATCGCCACCGCCTGATCCTTCACCCCGGTCCAGCCCGACAAGGGCCGGCACTCGTTCCCGGCGCACAGCCGGTGCTCGCCAGTGAAGTTTGAGGCCGCCAACGTGACGCTGTCCTGCGGCGGCAGGTCGGGCGTCCAGACCATCCAGCCCTCGGCGGTCAGCCGGGCATCGGGGCCGGGCTCCATCCCGGCGCCGGTGCCGCGGATGCGGGCCTCGGTCGGTCGCAGCCGGCCGGCCTCGACCGTCCAGGCCTCCCGCCACTCGGTCTTCTCGATCGAGTGAGTCCAGGACAGGGTGAACTGCGTTCCCGGCAGCGACGCCAAAAGCGCACCGCCGAGGGCGAACAGGCAGAGACCGGCCATGGACTAAGAGACGGCGGCCGCAGCCGGTATGCTGCGGCGCCGGTGTTGCCACAGCAGGAACAAGCCGGTCATGACGAAGGCGGCCTCGTCGGTCAGCGGCAAGGCGACCACGAACAGGAAGGCTGTCAAAGCGGCATAGACCCGGGCGACCAGCGGCAGCGGTGTCCAGAAAAAGCCGATGGTTGCGGCTCCCCACAGGGCGATGGCGACGCAGGCCTTGATGAACACATAGGCCACCGCCAGCCAGCTTCCGGTCTGCATGACCAGAGCCGGGTCGTAGACAGCCATGAAGGGCACGACATAACCCGCCATCGCCACCCGTGTCGCAATCCAGCCGATGTCCATGTGATCGGCCTTGCAGATCGACGAGGCCGCCAGGGCCGCCAGGGCCACTGGCGGGGTCAGGTCGGCCATGATGCCGAAATAGAAGACGAACATGTGGCTGACCATCAGCGGCACGCCCATGGTCAGGAGGGCCGGCGCGGCGATCGACGCGGTGATGATGTAGTTCGCCGTGGTCGGCAGGCCGGTTCCCAGCACGATGCAGGCGATCATGGTCAGCACCAGCGCCGCCAGCAGGTTGCCGCCCGACCAGTCGACAATGGTGGAGGCGAAGCTGGAGGCGAGGCCGGTCAGCGTCATCATGCCGATCAGCACACCGACGAGCGCACAGGCAACACCGACACCGACAGCGTTCTTGGCGCCGTCGGCGATGCTGTTCACCACCAGCGTGAGCGTCTCCCGGCCGCCCTTGAACATCAGGCACGGGATGATGAGCAGCACGACCATGGTGAAGGCCAGATGCTCGGTCCGGAAACCCAGCTTCCACAGGCCGGCCGCCACCAGCCCGACCGCCACCCAGAAGGCGACCCGCAGGACCATCGGACCGATTTTGCCGACGATCGACGTGCCCAGGATTAGCGCCGCCGTCGCCGCAATGCCGATCACCCCGGCAAACAGGGGCGTGAAACCCGAAAACAGCAGATAGACCAGTGCCGCCAACGGCATGATCAGGTACCAGCCCTCCACCACGGCGCGAAGCGCGTTCGGGCACTGGTCCTTCGGCAGGCCGACAAGGTTGCGCATGCCCGCCTCCAGATGGACCATCCAGAAGGCGCTGCCGAAATAGAGGATCGCGGGAATCGCGGCGGCGATCGCCACCTCGCTGTAAGGCACGCCGATGGTTTCCGCCATGATGAAGGCCGCGGCCCCCATCACCGGCGGCATCAGCTGCCCGCCCATGCTGGCCGTCGCCTCCACCGCGCCGGCGAAGGCAGGGCGATAGCCGAAGCGCATCATCAGCGGAATGGTGAACTGCCCGGTGGTCAGCACATTGGCGACGCCCGACCCGTTGATGGTGCCCATCAGGCCGGAGGAGATCACCGCCACCTTCGCCGGCCCGCCCTTGGCATGACCGACGAGGCCAAGCGACACGTCGTTGAACAGCTTGATCATGCCGGCGCGCTCCAGGAAGGCGCCGAACAGGATGAACAGGAAGATGTAGCTGGCTGACACGAAGGTCGGCGTGCCGTAAATCCCCTCGGTCGACAGATACAGGTTGTCGATCACCTGATCGATGTCATAGCCGCGGTGGGCGAGCCCGAAGGGAAGATGGCGGCCGAACAGGGCATAAGGAATGAAGATGCCGCACATGATCGGCAACGCCAGCCCCATGATCCGCCGGGCGCCCTCGAACACCAGTGCGATCGCGATGGTGCCGACGATCAGGTCGGTGGTGTTGGGATCGCCCGCCCGCTGGATCAGGTCGACCTCGAACACATAATGGTAGAGGCCGACGCCGAAGGCGGTCAGGCCCAGCAGCCAGTCGTACCAGGGAACCCGCCTGCGTTCCGCCGTTTGGCGAAAGCCGAACAGGGTGAAGGTCATCAGCAGCAGGAATCCGACGTGGACCGCCCGCACCACCATGGTGGACACCGGGTTGAAGGCGGCGGTCCAGATCTGGAAGGCGGAGAAGGCGACCGCGATGGCGAAAACCGCCCGCCCGTCGAACCCTTCGAAAGCGGCGACCGTGGACGGATTTTCCCGGTCGATGGCTTGGCGGATCTCGGAGTCCGCCTGTTTCTTCTGTGCGCTCACTACGGCTTCTCCGCCAATTCTTTTTTATCAGGCCCGTTTCTTACATCAGCCCCTTTTGCTTGTAGAACTTGACGGCGCCGGGGTGGAACGGCACCGGCGACTGGGTGGCGGTCTTGTCGAGCTTGATCTGCTTGGCGGCGACATGGGCGGCGGCCAGTGCGTCCAGATTCTCGAACAGCGTCTTAGTCATCGCATAGGCGGCGTCGTCCGACACCCCGGAATGGCTGACCAGCAGGTTGCGGACCGCGGCGGTCGGCACATCGGCATCCTGGCCGGGATAGGTGCCGGCCGGGATCGTCTCGGTGATGTAGGCGGCGTCGCCGACCTTCTGCACCACGTCTGCCGGGATGCTGACGACGGTGATCTCCTGCGACGACGACAGATCCTTGATCGCCGCCACGCCGAGACCGGCGGAGATCAGCGTCGCGTCCAGCTGGCGGTTCTTGATGAGATCGACCGATTCGCCGAAGGGCAGATATTCGGTCTTGGCGAAATCCTTATAGGCCAGACCGGCGGCGTTGAAGATGGCGCGCGCGTTCAGCTCCGTCCCCGACTTCGGCGCGCCGACCGACACCCGCTTGCCCTTCAGATCGGCCAGCGTCTTGATGCCCGACTCCTTGGCAGCGACGACCTGGATGTAGTTGGGGTAGATGGCGGCGATGGTGCGCAACTTGGACAGCTTCTGCTTGAAGCCGACCTCCTCGTTGCCCTTCCAGGCATCGCTCAGCGAATCACCGAGCGTGAAGCCGATCTCGCCGCGGCCGGCCTGCAGCAGGTTCAGGTTCTCCACCGACGCCTTGGTCGCCTGCGCCGTCACCTTGGCCCCCGGCAGCGCCTTGCCGTACACGTTCGACAGCGCCACGCCGAGCGGATAATAGACCCCGCTGGTGCCGCCGGTCAGAACGGTGATGAAGGTCTCCGCCTTGGCCGGCAGGGCGGCGAGTCCAAGGCTGACGCCAAGGCCGGCGGCCGTGCACAGGGCCAGAAGGTGACGCTTCACGGATGGGCGATTCATAGCGGCTCTCCCCATTATCGTTGCTGCGCCCGGATCGTTGCCGGGCGGATTTGTTTGCACACCCATAGCCATGGGCAGCCCCAACCCACTGTAACGCGCCACAAAATTGCGCGCCAGTACGTACAATCCGACATAAGGACCGTTCACATGCCATTCTTTCGGCCAAGGCATGCACAGGCTCCTTGACCTCGACGGGCAGACACCCCCTATCCTTGTGGCGGAAGACCGCCGGCCGAAGCGGACACCGGTATAGCCCTGGGCTTGCCCCCGGCCGGCGGCGCGTCGAACGACAGTGAACAGTCCCAACTGCACGCCATACGACTGCAAGCCAGACTTCAGCCAGCGGGAGGAAAACCGATGTCCTGTACCGTATCGATGACCGTCAATGGCAAGACGGTCTCGCGCGAGGTGGAGGAGCGAACCCTGCTCGTCGCCTTCCTGCGCGAGCATCTCGGCCTGACGGGCACCCATGTCGGCTGCGACACCAGCCAGTGCGGCGCCTGCGTCGTCCATGTCGACGGCCGGTCGGTGAAGTCCTGCACCACGCTGGCCGTCCAGGCCAACGGGGCGGAGGTGACGACGATCGAGGGGCTGGCGGCGGCCGACGGCACGCTGCACCCGATGCAGGCCGCCTTCCGCGAGCATCACGGCCTGCAGTGCGGCTTCTGCACGCCGGGCATGGTGATGAGCGCGGTCGATCTGGTCCGCGAGAACCCGAACCCGACCGAGGCGGAGATCCGCGAGGGGCTGGAGGGCAACATCTGCCGTTGCACCGGCTATCACAACATCGTCAAGGCGGTGAAGGCGGGTGCCGAGGCGATGGCGGGGGCGCAACAGGCGCCGGTCGCGGCCGAATAAGGGCGATAAGCCCAGCAAGAAGCAGGCATTTCCGCATCTTACGCGTTCCTGTGGGAGGAAACACGAGATGGCGAACCCCAATGGCATCGGCGCCTCGGTGCGCCGGCGCGAAGACCAGCGCTTTCTGACCGGCCGCGGCAACTACACCGACGATTTCAAGCGCCCCAACATGACCCATGCGGTCCATGTGCGCTCCCCCTATGCCCATGCCCGCATCCTGGGCATCGACTTCGCCGACGCGGCGGCGATGCCGGGCGTGGTCGCCGTGCTGACCGGGGCCGACATGGAGGCCGACAAGGTCGGCAGCCTGCCCTGCGGCTGGCAGATCCACTCCAAGGACGGCTCGCCGATGAAGGAGCCGCCGCATTACCCGCTGGCGCGCGACCGCGTGCGCTATGTCGGCGACGCGGTGGCGGTGGTGATCGCGGAAACCCGCGAGCAGGCGCGCGACGCCGCCGAGATGGTGGTGGTCGATTACGAGGAACTGCCGGCGGTGGGATCCTCCACCCGCGCCATCGACGGTGCTGCGCCGCTGGTGCATGACGATGCGCCGGGCAATGTCTGCTACGACTGGCATCTGGGCGATCAGGCCGCGGTGGATGCCGCCTTCGCCAACGCCGCCCACGTCGCCAAGATCGATCTGGTCAACCAGCGTCTGGTCCCGAACGCCATGGAACCGCGGGCGGCGATGGGCGAATACGACCAGTCGACCGGCGAATACACCCTGACCACCACCAGCCAGAACCCGCACGTCACCCGCCTGCTGATGGGCGCCTTCGTGCTGGGCATTCCGGAGCACAAGCTGCGCGTGGTGGCGCCGGACGTCGGCGGCGGCTTCGGGTCGAAGATCTTCCATTACGGCGAGGAGGCCGTCGTCACCTGGGCGGCGCGCAAGGTCGGCCGGCCGGTGAAATGGACCGCCGACCGCTCCGAAAGCTTCCTGACCGACGCCCACGGCCGCGACCATGTCAGCCATGCCGAGCTGGCGATGGACGCCGACGGCAATTTCCTGGCACTGCGCGTCTCGACGCTCGCCAATCTCGGCGCCTATCTGTCGACCTTCGCGCCGTCGATCCCGACCTATCTCTACGCCACCCTGCTGGCCGGCCAGTACAAGACCCCGGCGATCTATGCCGAGGTGAAGGCGGTCTTCACCAACACCTCCCCCGTCGACGCCTATCGCGGCGCCGGCCGGCCGGAGGCCTGCTATCTGATCGAACGGCTGGTGGATGTCGCCGCCGGCGTGATGGGCATGGACAAGACCGAGATCCGCCGCCGCAACTTCGTGCCGAAGGAGGCGATGCCGTACCAGACGCCGGTCGCCCTGCAGTACGACACCGGCGACTTTGCCAAGAACCTGGACATCGCTCTGCCGCTGGTAGACTACCCCGGCTTCCAGCAGCGCCGGGCCGAATCGAAGGCGCGCGGCAAGCTGCGCGGCATCGGATTCGCCACCTACATCGAAGCCTGCGGCATCGCCCCCAGCAATGTCGCCGGCGCCCTCGGTGCTCGCGCAGGACTTTATGAATGCGCGGAAGTCCGTTTCCATCCAACGGGTTCGGTGACGGTCTTCACCGGTTCTCACAGCCACGGCCAGGGCCATGAGACCACCTTCGCCCAGATCGTGGCCGACCGCTTCGGCATCCCGATCGAGAATGTCGAGATCGTCCACGGCGACACCAACAAGATCCCCTTCGGCATGGGCACCTACGGCTCGCGCTCTCTCGCGGTCGGCGGCTCGGCCCTGGTCAAGGCCATGGACAAGGTGGAGCGCAAGGCGAAGAAGATCGCCGCCCATATGCTGGAAGCCGCCGAGACCGACATCGAGGTGAAGGACGGCCGCTTCACCGTCGCCGGCACCGACAAGAGCCTGGGCATCGGCGACATCGCCCTGCAGGCCTACGTCCCGCACAACTTCCCGCTCGACGAGCTGGAGCCGGGGCTGGACGAGCAGGCCTTCTACGATCCGAAGAACTTCACCTACCCCAACGGCTGCCATGTCTGCGAGCTGGAGATCGATCCCGACACCGGCGTCACCACCATCGTTAGCTTCGCCGCGGTGGATGACTTCGGCAACGTCATCAACCCGCTGATCGTCGAGGGGCAGGTGCATGGCGGCCTTGTCCAGGGCATCGGGCAGGCGCTGTACGAGAACTGCGTCTATGACGAGGACTCGGGGCAGCTCGTCACCGGCTCCTACATGGACTATTGCATGCCGCGGGCGGACGATGTCCCATCCTTCACCGTGCGCTATCACGAGGACCAGCCCTGCACCCACAACCCGCTGGGCGTGAAGGGCTGCGGCGAGGCCGGAACCATCGGCGCCGCCGCAGCCGTGATGAACGCGGTGGTGGACGCGCTGTCTGAGTATGGCGTCACCCACATGGACATGCCGGCGACGCCGGAGAAAGTCTGGCGGACGATCCGCGACGCCACCCCTGCAATGGCGGCGGAATAAGACGGCCGAAGAAGAAGGAGGCTAGAGAATGTACGCGTTCACGTACCAACGGCCGACATCGCTTGCCGACGCGGCGACCGCCATCCAGGCGGAAGAGGCCAAGCTGCTGGGCGGCGGCCAGACCCTGCTGCCGACGCTGAAGCAGCGCCTCGCCCGCCCGACCGACCTGATCGACCTCGGTGCCATTCCGGAGTTGAAGGGCATCCGCGAGGCTGATGGCGGGCTGGAGATCGGCGCCTTCACCCGCCATGCGGAGGTCGCCCATTCCGACCTCGTCAAGCGGGTGATCCCGGCGCTGGCCAGCCTCGCCGAGGGCATCGGCGACCGGCAGGTCCGCAACATGGGCACGATGGGCGGCTCCATCGCCAACGCCGATCCGTCGGCCGACTATCCGTCGGCGGTGGTGGCTCTGAAGGCCACCGTGACCACCGACCGCCGCACCATCGCCGGCAACGATTTCTTCACCGGCATGTTCGAAACCGCGC
Organism: Azospirillum sp. A1-3; assembly: GCF_023806445.1. Taxonomy (NCBI): domain Bacteria; kingdom Pseudomonadati; phylum Pseudomonadota; class Alphaproteobacteria; order Rhodospirillales; family Azospirillaceae; genus Azospirillum; species Azospirillum sp. A1-3. The sequence continues at coordinate 117,959 of NZ_JAMSLU010000004.1, read as the reverse complement.
TGGAGCCGGGCGAGATCGTCAAGTCGGTGCGCTTCTCGCGGCCGGACAAGGCGGCCTACGCGAAGTTCCGCAATCCGGCCAGCCGCTATGCCATCGTCGGCGTCTTCGTCGCCAAGTTCGGCGCCGAGGTGCGAGTGGCGGTGACCGGCGCCGCCGGCTCCGTCTTCCGCGCCGAGGCGTTCGAGACGGCGCTCGCCGCCGACTTCCGGCCGGAGGTATTGAACGGCCTGTCGGTGGAGGCCGACGGCCTGAACGCCGACATCCACGCCAGCGCCGACTACCGCGCCCACCTCGTCACCGTGATGGCGAAGCGCGCGGTCGAAGCGGCGGGGTGATTTAGCTCCCTCTCCCGCCCCGGGAGAGGGAAGGGGCCCAAGCAAAGCTTGGGAAGGGTGAGGGGTGATCCAAGGAACCGTGCGGTTCGGGAGTCTTGCCTCACCCCTCACCCTCCCCACCTTCGGTGTGTCCCCTCCCTCTCCCGGGACGGGAGAGGGCATTTGTTGTCCATCTCCAAGGCCGTCCATGACCACCCCCCTCCCCGCCTCCGTCGACGACACGCTGGCGCTTCTCACCCGCGGCTCCTACGTCGCGGACCGCTCGCTGGCAACGGCGCTGTTCCTGGCGCTGAAGCTGAAGCGCCCGCTGTTCCTGGAGGGCGAGGCCGGTGTCGGCAAGACCGAGATCGCCAAGGTCCTGTCGGCGACGCTCGGGCGCAAGCTGCTGCGGCTTCAATGCTATGAGGGGCTGGACGCCTCGTCCGCCGTCTATGAGTGGAACTATGCTCGCCAGATGATGGAGATCCGGCTGGCCGAGGCATCGGGCGGGCAGGACCGTGAATCGCTGGCTTCCGACCTGTTCTCCGAGCGCTTTCTGGTCAAGCGCCCGCTGTTGCAGGCGTTGGAGCCGGACCTCGCCGGGCCGCCGGTGCTGTTGATCGACGAGTTGGACCGCACCGACGAACCGTTCGAGGCCTATCTGCTGGAGATTCTGTCGGATTATCAGGTCTCGATCCCGGAATTCGGCACCGTCCATGCGCCGGAGCCGCCGATCGTCATCCTCACCTCCAACCGCACCCGCGAGATTCACGACGCGCTGAAACGGCGCTGCTTCTACCATTGGGTCGATTACCCCAGTGCCGCGCGGGAGCGGGAGATCCTGTCGGTCAAGGCGCCGCAGGCCGATGCGCGACTGGCGGCCCAGGTGGTCGGCTTCGTCCAGACTCTGCGCGGCATGGACCTCTACAAGGCGCCGGGCGTGGCGGAGACGCTCGATTGGGCGCAGGCGCTGGTGGAACTGAACCAGTTGGAGCTGGAGCCCTCCGTCATCAATGACACGCTGGGCACGCTGCTGAAATACCAGGACGACATCGCCCGCATCCAGGGCAGCGAGGCGGCGCGCATCCTGACCCAGGTCAAGACCGAGCTGGCCGCCACCACCGCGCGCTGAGGCCGCCATGACGGACGACGCGCCGGTCGGTCGCCTCACCCTCAACCTGATGCATTTCGCCCGCGCGCTGCGCGCCGCCGGCCTGCCGGTCGGGCCGGGCAAGGTGTTGCAGGCGGTCGAAGCGGTGGAGGCGGTCGGCCTGTCCAACCGCACCGATTTCTATTGGGCGCTGCATGCCATCTTCGTGAACCGCCACGACCAGAGCGAGCTGTTCGACCAGGCCTTCCACGTCTTCTGGCGCAATCCCGACATCCTGAAGAAGATGATGTCACTGATGCTGCCGAAGGTGCGGACAGAGGCGCCCGACCAGCCGGAGATGGCGCAGCGCCTTGCCGAGGCCCTGCACGGCAGCGGCGCCGAACAGGAGGAGCCGGAGAAGACCGAGATCGAGGTCGATGCCTCCTTCACCGTCTCCGCCACCGAACGGCTGCAGGACAAGGATTTCGAGAAGATGACGGGGGAGGAGATGGCGCAGGCCAAGCGCCTGCTTGCCCGTCTCGCCCTGCCGCTGGCGGAGGTCACCACCCGCCGCTACCGCTCCGACCCGATGGGGCCGCGCGTCGATCCGCGCGCCACGCTGCGGCGGATGCTGCGCACCGGCGGCGACCTGTCGGACCTTGCCCGCAAGCGCCGCCGCACCCGGCCGCCGCCGCTGGTGGTCCTGTGCGACATCTCCGGATCGATGACCCGCTATTCGCGGATGCTGCTGCATTTCATGCATGCGGTGACCAACGACCGCGACCGGGTGTACAGCTTCGTCTTCGGGACCCGGCTGACCAACATCACCCGCCATCTGCGGCACAAGGACGTCGACGTGGCGCTGGACGCCGTGTCGGGGGCGGTCGCCGACTGGTCCGGCGGCACGCGGATCGGCACCGCGCTGCACGCCTTCAACCGGACCTGGGCGCGGCGGGTGCTGGGCCAGGGCGCGGTGGTGCTTCTCATTACCGACGGGCTGGACAGGGATGCAGGGGAAGGGCTTGCGGCAGAGGCCGATCGGTTGCACAAAAGCTGTCGGCGGCTCGTCTGGCTGAATCCTTTGTTGCGCTGGGAAGGCTTCGCGCCGAAATCCTCGGGCATCCGGGCGCTGCTGCCGCATGTGGACGATTTTCTTGCGGCCCACAGCCTGAACAGCCTCGCGGATCTGGCCGGTGTCCTGTCGGCCGATGGTCCGCGTCGGAGCCCGGGCTTGCGCCGCTGGTTGAAGGAGGCGGCGGGATGAACGACACCCTGATGGCGGACAACATCGTGGAGCAAGCAGCCGCATGGCGCGCCGCCGGCCGCAGGGTGGCCCTGGCGACGGTCGTGTCGACCTGGGGCTCCTCGCCGCGCCCGGTCGGCAGCCAGATGGCGGTCGATGACCGTGGGTCGATGGCCGGGTCCGTGTCCGGCGGCTGCATCGAAAGCGCCGTGGCGCACGAGGCCGCCAAGTCGATGGAGGACGGCGAACCGCGCCTGCTGTCCTTCGGCATCACCAACGAAATGGCCTGGGAAGTCGGGCTGGCCTGCGGCGGGCAGGTGCAGGTCTATGTCGAGGCCGTGGAATGAAACGCGATATTCTGGACCGGCTGCTCGCGGCGAAGGCCGCAGCGATCCCAGCCGCCCTGGTGACCGATCTCAACACCGGCCTCCAGACCCTGGTTTACGAGGACACCGTCCATGGCGGCTTCGGGCTTGAATCCGACCTGCTGGACGAGGTGCGCCGGCGCATCCGCCAGGACCGCTCCGGCCTGCTGGTCGATCCGCAGGACGAGGACGGCTTCCGCCTGTTCGTGCATGTCCACAATCCGGCGATGCGGCTGCTGATCGTCGGCGCCGTGCACATCGCCCAGGCGCTGGCCCCGGTGGCGGCGCTGACCGGCTATGACGTGACGGTGATCGACCCGCGCGGCGCCTTCGCGACCGAGGCGCGCTTCCCCGGCGTCAAGCTGAACCACCTGTGGCCGGACGAGGCGCTGGCGGAACTGAAGCCCGACGCCCGCACCGCCGTGGTCACCCTGACGCACGACCCCAAGCTGGACGACCCGGCGCTGGTGACGGCGCTGCGCTCCCCCGCCTTCTATGTCGGCGCGCTGGGCAGCAAGCGCACCCATGCCCTGCGCCTGGACCGCCTGCGCGACGAGGGGCTGAGCGAGGCCGAGGTGAAGTGCATCCGCGGCCCGGTCGGGCTGTCGATCGGCGCCGTCACCCCGGCGGAAATCGCGATAGCGATCATGGGGCAGATCACCTGCGTGCGGCGGGGGGAGAATCATCCCTGCTGAGGGGAGTGGTTGCAGCGGGTGCCCCCTCCCCATCCCTCCCCCGCTTTGCGGGAGAGGGGGTAGAATGCTTGGCGGAGTTCTGCGCGGAGCGGCGGCAGTCCCCTCTCCCGCGAAGCGGGGGAGGGTTAGGGAGGGGGCATCGTCAGCTGATACCTCCGCACCCCATACCTTCCGCCCATTGCCCGGCTCCGGACCGGTCGCCATATCCGTGGGCATACACCGACCGTGCCCTTCCGGAGCCCCCATGTTCTTCGGCCCGCTTCCCCTGTCCGATGCCGAGGGCGCGATCCTCGCCCATTCCCTGCGCCTGAGCGGGCTGGCCTTCAAGAAGGGCCGCCGGCTGTCGGCCGATGACGTCACCGCGTTGCGCGACGCCGGCATTTCGGACGTGATCGCCGCCAAGCTGTCCGACAGCGACATCGCCGAGGATGCCGCCGCCACCCGCATCGCCGCCGTCGTGGCCGGCGGCTCCGTCCAGGTCGCCGCCGCCTTCACCGGCCGGGTCAACCTGTTCGCCGAAGCGCATGGGCTTCTGCGCCTCGACCCCGCCCGCATCGACGCCATCAACGAAATCGACGAGAGCGTCACCATCGCCACCCTGCCCGACTTCGCTCCCGTCGAGCCCGGTCAGATGCTGGCCACCGTCAAGATCATCCCCTTCGCCGCTCCCACCGCCGCCGTGGAGCAGGCGGAACACATCGCCACCGACGGGCCGCCGCCGCTGGCCGTCCTGCCCTATCGCCCACTGTCGGTGGCGCTGATCCAAACCCGGCTGCCGGGGGTGAAGGACAGCGTGCTCGACAAGACCGTCAACGTCACACGGGAGCGGGTCGAAGCGCTCGGCGGCACGCTGATCCATGAGTCGCGCTGCGACCATGACGAGGCGGCGCTGGCGGCTGAGATTGCGGCGATGCCGGCGGCCGACCTGCTGCTGATCGCCGGCGCGTCGGCCATCACCGACCGGCGCGACGTGCTGCCGGCGGCCATCGAGCGGGCCGGCGGCGTGGTGGAGCATTTCGGCATGCCGGTCGATCCCGGCAACCTGCTGCTGCTGGCCCGTCGCGAGGGCAAGCCGGTGCTGGGGCTGCCGGGCTGTGCGCGCTCGCCCAAGCTGAACGGCTTCGACTGGGTGCTGCAGCGCATCGCCGCCGGCATTCCGCCGAGCCGAACCGAGGTGATGCGGATGGGCGTCGGCGGGCTGCTGGCCGAGATTCCGACACGGCCGCTGCCGCGGGCGGGTGTCTCGACCGAGACGCCCCGCGCGCCGCGCGTCACCGCCCTGGTGCTGGCCGCCGGCCGCTCCAGCCGCATGGGGCCGACCAACAAGCTGCTGGCGGAGATCAACGGCGCGCCGCTGGTCGCCCGCGCCGTCGACGCAGCCCTGGCCTCGCAAGCCGCCAACGTCATCGTCGTCACCGGCCATCAGGGGGAAAGTGTGGCGCGGGCGTTGGCCGACCGGCCCGTCACTTTCGTCCACAATCCGGCCTTCGCCGAGGGGCTGAGCAGTTCCTTGCGCGCCGGTCTGGCGGCGGTGCCCAGCGAATCCGATGCGGTGGTGGTGTGTTTGGGCGACATGCCGCGGGTGGCGTCCGCCGTGATCGACCGGCTGATCGCCGCCTACAGCCCGGTGGAAGGCCGCGCCATCTGCATTCCCACCACCCACGGTAAGCAGGGCAACCCGGTGCTGTGGGACCGCGCCTTCTTCACGGAAATGGCGACTCTGACAGGGGACGCCGGGGCGAAACGGCTGATCGGCCAGCATGCCGACCGGCTGTGCGAGGTGCCGGTGGACGATGCCGGCATCCTCTACGACGTCGACACCCCCGACCTGCTGGCCCGTTTCACCGAAACGGTCAGCGCGCCAGATCCAGCCAGCGCCGGGTCATCGCGCGGGTGAAGCGCTCCGCCACCGGCAGGTGGGTGGCGATCGAGTTCTCCAGACCGTGCAGCATTTCGGCGTTGCTTTCGCGCGCCTCCTCCCGGATGCGCGAGGCCCAGCCGCGCAGGATGTCGCCGGTGGCCTCGGGGTGGAACTGGAAAGCGTAGGTGGCGCGGCCGAGGCGGAAGGCTTGACGGTCGCAGGCTTCGCTGAAAGCCAGCGGCACCGCGCGGTCGGGAAACTCGAAGGTGTCGTAATGCCACTGGGCGAGGTTCAACTCCGGACCGAAGCCGCCCAGCAACGGGTCGTCCTGGGCACCGTCGGTCAGGCTGACGCGATGGATGCCGAGTTCCGGCGTGGTGTGGCGGTAGACCTTGGCGCCATAGGCGCGGGCCGCCAGTTGCGCGCCCAGGCAGATGCCCATCACCGGCCGGTCGGCATCGGTGAAGTCGCGGATCGTCTCCATCACCCGGCCGAAATGCGGCCCCTTCTCGTCGTTCCAAGCATCCTGCGGGCCGCCCAGCACGACGAGGCCGGCATAGCCGTCCTTGTCGGGGATCGCCTCGCCTTCGTTGGCGGCGATGGTGTGGAGGGTGGCGCCGTTGTCGGTCAGCGCATCGCCCACCAGACCGATGGGAGCGGTTCGGCTGTTCTGAACGACCAGGATGCGCATGGGTCTGCTCGGCTCGCGTCGTTGGTAAGGCTGTCATGAAGTTGTGAGACCGTCGCAGGCGGAGTTCAAGCCGCAGCCGCTCCCGACCGTATGCTCCGCGCCGCAAAGCCGCTATGCGCGGCGGGGCAAAGCTGGTCTAGAATACGCAGGCATGACATCGAAGGTCCGCTCTCCATGCTGTTCCGTTTCCGCCTGATCGCCGCTCCAGTGTTTGCCGTTATCCTGGGTGCTGCCCTGCCCGGTTGGGCGCAAAACGGCACGCTGACCTTCCTGCACGTCAACGACGTGTACGAGATCGCGCCGGTGAAGGGACAGGGCGGCTTCGGGCCGCTGATGACCCTGCTGAAGCGCGAACGCGCCGCGGCCCCCGATGCGATCACCACGGTGGGCGGCGATTTCCTGTCGCCGTCGCTGCTGTCGGGCACGACGCGGGGCGAGCAGATGATCGCGCTGTTCAACGCCATCGGCGTCGATGCGGTGACCTTCGGCAACCATGAATTCGACTTCGGCGCCGACACGCTGAAGCAGCGGATGGCCGAATCGAAGTTCCCCTGGATCGGCAGCAATGTACGGTCAGCCGACGGCTCCGCCTTCGCCGGCACGGTGCCTAGCTGGACCAGGACCATCGACGGCATCACCGTCGGCTTCCTCGGCCTGATCACCCCCGACACCGCCCGCCTTTCCAGCGCCGGGCCGGGCCTGAGCTTCTCTCCGGTGCTGGAGACGGCAGCGTCGACGGTGAAGGAGTTGCGGGCCAAGGGGGCGTCGGTCGTGGTGGCGCTGACCCACCTGACCATCGCGGAGGACCGGGAACTGGCCGCCAAGGTCAAGGGCATCGACCTGATCCTGGGCGGCCACGACCACGACCCGATCAGCTTCTATGAAGGCTCCACCTTGATCCTCAAGGCCGGGCACGACGCGCAGTATCTCGGCGTGGTGAAGCTGGCGGTCGAGACGAAGGATGCTGGCAAAGGGGACGCCGGCAAGGGGCCGGCGACCACCACCGTGCCGACGGAGTGGCGCTTCGTCACCACCGCCGGCGTCGCCGCCGACCCGCAGGTGGAAGGGGTGGTGGAGGGCTACACCAAGCGTCTGGACACCGATCTGGCCACGGTGATCGGCACCACGACGACGGACCTCGACAGCCGCAAGGACGTGGTGCGCAGCCGCGAAGCCAGCATGGGCAACCTGATTGCCGATGCCCTGCGCGACGCGTTGAAGGCCGATGTCGCCATCACCAACGGCGGCGGGATCCGCGCCGACGCGCTGCACCCCGCCGGCTCCAAACTGACCCGCAAGGACATCTTCGCCGAGTTGCCCTTCGGCAATGTCGGGGTGCTGGTGGAGATTTCGGGACAGGACCTGATCTCCACCCTGGAACATGGCGTCAGCAAGGTGGAGGAGAAGGCCGGCCGCTTCCCCCAGGTGTCCGGCCTGACCATGACCTATGACCCCAAGGCCCCGGCCGGACGGCGGGTGACCTCGATCATGGTGGGTGGCAAGCCGCTGGACCCGCAGGCGACCTACCGCGTCGCTACCAACGATTACATGCTGAAAGGCGGCGACGGCTATGCCGCCTTCCCGCGGGCGAAAGTCATCGTCGATGCCTCGGGCGCGGTGTTGCTGGCGACCATCGTGATGACTTACGTCGAGGCCAAGAAAACGGTCGCGCCCGCGGTGGAGGGGCGGATCGTGGCAAAATAACGCAGTGGCCGGGACATTATAGAGCCCGGGGGCGACACTCCGTTGCGCGCGGCCGGCGTTTCCATCTAGGGTAATCCGTCCGTTCTACATCCGCGCCGAAGGCTGCACGCATGTCCGACACCCTGACCGCCCGCTCCAACGACTTCGCCCAGACCTTCAACACCGCCCATGGCGAGGCGGGGCTGGGCCGGGTGTCGATCGCCCATATCCTGCAGCGCATCCAGTCCGACCCGAACTTCCTGTTCAGCGACGACTTCCGCAAGGGCGCCGGGCAATGCCCGTTCCATGCCGGGAAGGCCGAGGGAACGGCGGACGGTGCGGCCTCGAGCCCACAGGCCATTCCCCAGGACGACGCCGACAAGGTGGCGGTCAACAGCCTGCTGGCCCTGCTGTTCAACCGGCTGCGCGACCACATCGCTGGCCACCTTCCCTTCGATGCGGATGGCCGGCCGATGCTGCCGATCCCGCCGCGTTCGCCGCACGGGCTGGACCCGGCCGACCGCACCGCCATGGCGGCGGCGGCGGCGGACGTCTTCTGCTCCGTCCTGCGCGACGCCACCTGCCACCTGCTGGACGGGCTCATCACCGGTTGGGCCGTCGATCTGGTGCGTGAGGAGGAGTATTTCCGCTCCCAGGGCTCCGGCGAGATCTCGCTGGAGGCGGCGGCGACCTTTGTCCTGCGCACGCTGCTGGAGCATTCGCCGCTGTACCAGCGCGCCGGATACGACATGCTGTCGATCACCAAGACCGGCAGCCACACCGCCATCCACATCTGCTGGGCGATGGTCGAGGCCGCGCCGCTGCTGGTGCCGGGGCGTGATGCCGCCTTCTACGACGACCTCGTCCACCGCAGCCTGAAGCAGATCGTGCCGCTGTCGATGGCCAGCCTGGGCATGCTGGTCCATTACATGGAGGAAAGCGGGATCGAGCCGGCCGACGGGCTGGCCGTCCACCGGCTGCCCAAGGACCAGACGGCCTTCGTGCTGGACGCCAACGGCCTGATCCGGCTGAACGCCGATCCAATCGTCACCTTCGCCAAGCCGGGCGAGCGCTATTACACCGGCTGCCCGGCCTTCTACACCACCAACCTGATCAAGCTGTATCTCGACATCGTCGCCGGGCTGGCGCTCGACTACGGCGTCTACGACCGCCTGCAGGAGGGCTGAGCCCGATGGCCCGCACCAACGACTTCGCCCTGACCTATGCCGGCGCGCATGAGGAAGCCGGGATGACCCGGATCAGCCTCGCGCCGATCCTGCACCGGATCGCCGAGGAGCCGGCGTACCTGCTCAGCGAGGAGTTGCTGACGCTGGCCGGCCACTGCCCGGCCCATGCCGACACCCGCAAGGAGGATTTCGAGAAGGTCGCGATCAACACCCTGCTGGGATTCCTCTATGTCGATCTGCGGGAGCACATCATCGCTCGCATGCCGCTGGACGAATCCGGGCATCTGGTGCTGGCGACCCCGCCGGACTCGCCGCACGGGCTGGACTTCGCCGATCCCGACGGCATGGCCGCCGCCGATCCCGACCGCATGGTCGGCTTCCTCCGCGATTCCGTCTGCCATCTGCTGGACGCCATCATCAAGGATTGGGCGATCAAGGTGATGGTGGAGGAGGACCGCTGCCGGACGGAAGGCACCATCACCGACATGGCCGCCGCCGGCTATGTGCTGGGGCGCGAGTTGCAGAAGTCGGTGCTGCACGGGCCGTCCGGCTACGACATGCTGTCGATCACCAAGACCGGCAGCCACACCGCGCTTCATGTCTGCTGGAATCTGGTGGAAGCGGCGCCGCTGCTGCGTCCGGGGCTGGAGGCCGCGGCCTATGACGACCTCGCCCGCCGCAGCCTGAAGCAGGTTCTGCCGCTCGCCATGGGCAGCCTGGGCATGCTGTGCCAGTTCATGGCGGCGGGAAAGATCGAGGCCGACGACCATCAGGCCATCCACCCGCTGCGTCCCGACCAGTCGGCCTTCCTCTATGATCCGGACAAGGATCTGATCGTCCTGAACACCGACCTGATCGAACCGACCGCGATGGCGGGGGAGCGTCATTACACCGGCTGCCCGGCCTTCTACGCAAACGGTCTGATCAATCTCTACATGGAAATCGTGCTGACGCTGGCGGCGCAGTACGGCATGTATGTCCGCCTGCAGGACAGGGTCGCCTGACGCTTTGGCGTGATGGGGTTCTTGACGGAACGCCGGCCATGCCTATGTTGGCGTTCCGTCAGAGTCGGAAGGTTTGGAGTTGGCGAAGAAAAGCACCCTGCGGGCGGTCACCACCACCGCGCTGGCCGACGCGATCAAGCGCGGCCGCAGCCGCATGGCGACGCCGTGGCAGCGGGCGCTCGGCCATCTGGAAAGCGTGTTCATCGACCACGCCTGTTTCCGGCTGATCTATTCCAACACCTATCGCATCTCCCCCAACATGTACCGGGCGAGCCAGCCCTCGCCGTCGCACATCGCGATGGCGAAGCGCAATGGGGTGAAGACGATCCTGAACCTGCGCGGCTCGCGCGACTGCGCCTCCTACATCCTGGAGGCGGAGGCCTGCCGTGCTCATGGGCTGGAACTGGTCGATTTCCCGGTGAACTCCCGCGACATGCCGAAGAAGGAGACCCTTCTGAAGGCGCGCGAGCTGTTCAAGACCATGACCTATCCGGCGCTGATGCACTGCAAGTCGGGCGCCGACCGCGCCGGCTTCATGGCGACGCTGTACCTGTTCGCCCACGAAGGCCAGCCGCTCGACCAGGCGATGAAGCAGTTGTCCTGGAAATACGGCCATTTCAAGCAGGCGAAGACCGGCATCCTCGACTACTTCTTCGAACTCTACGCCGCCTACAATCAGAAGCGCCCGATCGCCTTCTGGGACTGGGTCGAGCGCGTCTATGATCCCGTGGAGGCCAAGGCGAGCTTCCGGTCGCGCGAATGGGCCGATGCGGTGGTCGACCGGGTGCTGGGCCGCGAATAGGGCGGCCCGCTCCCCTCTCAGCGGGCCCCATACTGTTTACCGGGCAACGTACCAGTCGGCGCGGTGGTTGAAGGCGACGAAGGCGTTCAGCACCGCCGCACCCAGGATCGACGCCAGCAGCGCCGGCCATTCCAGCACGAAGGCGGCGGCCGAGAATACCGCCAGATCGAACAGCGCCTGCAGCCAGCCGGCGCGGAAACCGGTCTTCTCCTGCAGGTAATAGGCGAGGATGCCGACACCGCCGCCGCTGGCGCCGTGGCGGAACAGCGCGATGACGCCGATCCCGACGCAGAATCCGGCCAGCACCGCCGCCACGTAAGGGTTGATGGCGCTGAAGCTCATCATCGTCGGCAGCAGACCGGACAGCAGGGCGATGCCGGTCACCGCAATCAGCGACCTGATGGTGAAGCCGACGCCGATGCGGGCCAGCGCAAGGAAGTAGAAGGGCAAATTGACCAGGAAGAACAGAGGTCCGAACTCCACGCCCGTCGCGTAGGAAATCACGAAGGCCAACCCCGCCGCCTGCCCGGTGACCAGCCCGGCGGCATGGAGAATGGCAATCCCGAACGACGTCATGACAACGCCGAACAGTTGACCTTGCAAATTGTCAAAGACACTGTGCGCCGCAAGCGGGCGCTCGTAAGTGACCGATGCAGCGGATGACGAAATGGTCGAGGCGGAATTGTTCGTCATGCCAGCTACCCCTTGGCGTCGCCTGTGTGTTTACACGCGAGCATCAACATAGGTCATTTCTGCTGACCTATCCATACTTCGCTTCGGCGAAGAGGGCGGCTATGCGATTTGCGGGGGAGCGGCCGGTGGGTGGTCCTTTGGTACCAGCCGTTTTGCCCTCTCCCTAACCCTCCCCCGCCAACGCGGGAGAGGGGACTGCCGCCGGCTTGGCGCGTGCTCCCTCTCCCGCAAAGCGGGGGAGGGTTGGGGAGGGGGCAAGAGGTCGCCGCAATCGCAAGTCGGGAATCACGCCGCCAATGTCCGCGCCAGCGTATCGCCGTCCACGTTGCGCCCGGACAGCACCGCCACCGTCCGCCCGGTCCGCCCAAGCCGGCCGCCCAGCACAGCGGCGACTCCGGCGGCGCCGGCCCCTTCCGCTACCACGCCGAAGGACCGGTGCAGGGCGCGCATCGCGGCGGCGATTTCCGCCTCCTCCACCTCGACCACCCGGTCGACCAGCGTGTTTACGATGGCCTGGGGCAGCTTGCCCAGCGCATGGACGTTGATGCCATCGGCCAGCGTCGGGCCGCCGCGTCGGGCCAGCCGTACGCCGATCACCCGCACCCACGGGCGCTGCGCCTTCACCGCGGCGGCCACGCCGGCCAGCAGCCCGCCGCCGCCGACCGGCACCACCACCGTGTCGACGTCGGGCCGGTCGGCCAGGATCTCCAGCCCGACCGTCCCCTGTCCGGCGATCACATCGGGATCGTCATAGGGGTGTAGGAAGGTCAGCCGCCGCTCCGCCGCCAGTTCCAGCGCCTTGCTCTTCGCCTCGCCCACCGTGGCGCCGTGCAGCACCACCTCGGCGCCCAGTTCCGCAGTGCGCTCCACCTTGCAGCGGGGGGCCGTCTCCGGCATCACGATGGTGGCCTTCACCCCCAGCCGGGCGGCGTGCAGCGCCACCCCCTGCGCATGGTTGCCGGCCGACATCGCCACGACCCCGCCAGCCCGTTCCGGCGCCGTCAGCCGCAGCAGGCGGTTCAGCGCGCCGCGCTCCTTGAAGGCGCCGGTGGCCTGGAACACCTCCGCTTTCAGCCACAGATCGCGGTCGAGCGTCGGGGCATGCAGCAGCGGCGTGCGAACGATCTGGCCGGACAGCCGCCGGGCCGCGTCGGTCACCGCCGACAGCGGCAGCCAAGCCGGCAGACGGTCTTCGGGGTCGTGGTGCTGGACAGGAGCGCAGACAGAGAGGGTGCGCGCGGCATCGGCATGCGCGGTGAACATCGCGAAGTTCCTCGACGAACGAATTTTTGGGTAGGACGGGCGTGCCCCGGACCGCTTCAGCGGACCGGGTGAATAATTCGCGCCGAGCCACACATTCGCTCACCGAGACGGACGCCGTTGTTCGACGCCGCAACAGCGGTCAGACGATTGGACTTCTCATGAACCGGATTGAGGGCTCCGGGGACCACAGGGTGCAGCGACACGCCACACACTCCACACGACCAGTGAACACGAACGCGGCAACTCTCCGACGCTTCAGAGCGCCGGGCCGGTAATTCGCATTCGCATGGTGTCGGTGGTGTTCATAGGATCTGCATACCCGTTGCCGTGGCGGCGGTCAAGCCGCCATCGTGCAAAATGTCGCAGGCCAATGCCCGGCACTCAGGCCACCTCGACCCGGTTCCGCCCGGCCGCCTTGGCCCGGTAGAGCGCCTGATCGGCCCGGCCCAGCACGCTTTCGACCGTATCCTCCAGCGGACGCACCTCGGTCAGGCCGAAGCTTCCGGTCAACTGGAAACACCGGCCATCGGGAAGCTCGATCGCCATCGCCGCCAATCCGCCGCGCAGCCGCTCCGCGATCGCCGCACCGCCGGTGCGCGTGGTCTCGGGCAGCAGAATGGCGAACTCCTCCCCGCCGATGCGGCCGATCTGGTCGCTGCCGCGCAATTGGCTGCGAATCTCCTCGACCACCCTGCGGATGGCGACGTCGCCGGCGGCATGGCCCAGCTCGTCGTTGATGCGCTTGAAATGGTCGATGTCGAGCATGACGAGGCAGGTGGTCGCGGCACCCCGCCCGTCCACGATCCGATCCAGCAGCTCCAGGATTTGGCGGCGGTTGTGGGCGCCGCTCAACGGATCGGTGGTGGCGAGGCGGTGCAGCTCATGCTCCATCCGCCGGCGCTCGGTGATGTCGGTGGCGATGCCGATCACCCCGGTCTCCGTTCCGTCGGGGGCGGTCAGCGGACGCTTCACCACCAGCAGTTCCCGCGTCCGCCCGTCCGGTCCCTCCACGCTCGATTCGAAGGAGAAGGCCCCCGTGCCGGCCGGCATCGGTTCGGACGCGGTCCGGCGGTCGGCGGACCATTCCATCCCGTCGGCTGCATTGGGAAACAGCTCGCGGAAGGCACGGTTGCACAGGGCATACCGGCCGGCGGCATCCTTGTACCAGACCGGACTCGGCATCATCTCGACGAGGTTCTCGATGAAACGGCGCTGCCCGTCGGCCAGCGCGGTCTGCCGTTCCAGTTCCGCCGTGCGTTCGGCGACGCGGCGTTCCAGCGACTGGTTCAGCGTCTCGATGGTGACGAGATCGCGCCAGCTGCGCACCGCGCCGACCAGACTGGTGAACAGCTTCTGGGCGGTCAGCTCCGCCTTGCTCTTATAGTCGTTGATGTCGTAGGCGACGATGGCCTCGCGCTCCGGCGCCTGTCCGGGCTGGCCGGTGCGCAGGATGATGCGGATGTGGCGGTTGCCCAGGTCGCGCCGGATGTGATGGACCAGATGGAGTCCGGCATCCTGCGTCTCCATCACCACGTCGAGCAGAGCCACAGGCAGATCCGACCGCTCGGCGAGGATTTCCCGCGCCTCCGCCGCAGAAAAGGCGCTGACGATGGCGAAGCGCCGGCCTTCGAACTCGAAATCCTTCAGCAGCACGCGGGTCATCGCGTGCACCTGCTCGTCGTCGTCCACCACCAGGATCGGCCAGGGGGCGGCGGCCACGGATTGCCGTTCCGGCACCGTGCCGGGGTCTTCGTCCTCGAACATCAGGTCATCGGGAGACGCGTCCACGGTCGGGACTTGCCCAGACAAGGTTTGCATAGGCCTGTCGCTCACTGGGGCTCGATGTCGACGCCGGAGAAATCCTGATTGAAGATGTTGTTGGTGTAGTTCTTCACCTCTTTGCGATGGGCGACGGCGATGATGGAATTCGCGATGGGAAACCACGGAGCTTCCCGATGGAAGATGCGTTGCGCTTCCTTGTAGTCGGCGGTGCGGCTTTCGACGTCGGTGGTGACCTTTGCCTTCGTGATCCGGTCTTCGAAATCCGGATTGCACCATCGCGCAAGGTTGGCGCCGCCCGGACGCACGGCGCCGCAGCTGAGCAGGAAATACAGGAAATTGTCCGGATCGCCGTTGTCGCCGGTCCAGCCGTAGATCACCATGTCCGGATCGCCCTGGGTCACCTGCTGGCGATAATTGCTCCAGCTGTCCGTCTTCAGGCTGACCCGGATTCCGACGCGCTCCAGATTCTCGCGGATCATTTCGGCGGCGCGCTTGCCGTTCGGCAGGTAGGGGCGCGTGACCGGCGTGTACCACAGATCGAGCGAGAAGCCCTCGGGATACCCCGCTTCAGCCAGCAGGCGGCGGGCCGCCGCCGGGTCGAACGGATAATCCTCGATCCCGTCATCGTAGGACCACATGCCGGGCGGAATCGGGTTCTTCGCCGGCGATCCCCCATTCTGATAGACCGCATCGACCAGCGTGCGCTTGTCGATCGCCATGGTTATGGCCCGCCTCACCCGCACATCATTCAGCGGGGCCTTGCTGGTGTTGAACGCCATATAGGCGACATTCCGGCCGTCCTGCTGCTCGATCACCAGATTCGGATCTTTTTCTATCGCCCCCAATTCGGCGGGATTGGGGAAGATCATCACATGGCATTCGCCGGACCGCAGCTTGTTCAGGCGCACCGCGATGTTCGGCGTGATCGAATAGATCAGGTTGTCCAGCAGCCGGCGCCCCCGCCAATAGCCGTCGAAGGCCTTGTAACGGATCGCCACATCCTTGTGGTAGGACACCAGCCGGAACGGCCCGGTACCGATGGGCTTGTCGTCGAACAAATCCTGCTTGCCGGCCTTCATCAGGACATCGGCGTATTCGGCGGACTGGATCGACAGGAACGGCATGGCCAGATCGGCCAGGAAGGGAGCCTCCGGATGGGTCAGGGTGATGCGGACCGTGTGATCGTCCAGCTTCTCCACCGACTTCAGCAGGGCCGGAAGCCCCATTCCCCTGAAATATTCGTAATTCGCCGTTCCGACGGTGTGATAGGGGTGGTCAGCCCACCATTGACGGTTGATGGTGAACAGCACGTCATCGGCATTGAGCGGCCGGCTCGGAGTGAACATCTCGTTGGAATGGAAAGCGACATTCCGGCGCAGACGGAATTCGTAGACCAGCCCGTCGTCCGAAATCTTGTAGGATTCGGCCAGACCGGAATTCATGACCTGCCCTGCCGGACCGAATTCCACCAGATTGTTGAACAGCGGCGTCGTAGCGTTCACCGTCGTGCCCGAGGTCGACACCTGCGCATTGAAACCCTGCGGATTCCCTTCCGTGCAGTAGACCAGCGACTTGTCGGCGAGCGCCGGGTCCGACAGCCCGGCAAGCCCGATCAAAACAGCAGCCCCCTTCGCAAGACTCCGCATCGACGTCTTCAGCGGCAAAGGCATTCACTGCTCCTGCGGGGATGGTATTGCGGGCGCCAACGATACGTTATCAGTAGCAAATCGCCGTGGAAAGCGAATGGTGAAGCGCACGCCGCCGCCGGAAGGACTATCGACCGCGACCCTGCCACCCAGGCGATTCGCCACGAGATTGTACACAATGTGAAGCCCGAGGCCGGTGCTGCCGCTTCCGCGTCTGGTGGTGAAGAACGGATCGAACACCCGCACGAGATCGGGCTTGGCGATCCCCCGGCCATCGTCGGTGTAGACCAGATCCACCATGTCCGGTTCCGGCGCGGCGACCTGGATCAGCAGATGGCCCTGCTGCCCCTCGTGATAGGCGTGGGTGATGGAGTTCATCACGAGGTTCGTCAGGATCTGCGCCAGAACGCCGGGATAGCCGTCGATCTCGATGTCTTCGGGGCATTCCACCCGCAGGCTGTGACCCGCCCGGCGCCATGACGGGCTGAGGCTGGTCGCCAGATCCTCCAGATAGGGCTTCAGCAGGAACTGCCGCCCTTCGCCGCTGGTCTGGTCGGCCGCCACCTGCTTGAAGCTCTGCACCAGCTCGCCGGCCTGCCGCAGGTTCAGCACCATCAGCCGGGCCAGCTCGTCAGCCGTCTCATGGAATTCGGCGAAGTCGCTGCGGCGCAGGTTGCCCTCGCCAGCCAGCCGCCCGATGGCCGTCAGCCGGTCCTGAAGATGGGTCGCCCCCATCAGGGCATTGCCGAGCGGGGTGTTGATCTCGTGCGCCACCCCGGCGACCAGCCCGCCCAGCGACGCCATCTTCTCCGCCTGGATCAGGTCGGCCTGGGTCCGGCGTAGATCCTCCAGGGCGCGGTCGGCGCGGTCCTTCGCGTGGCGGGCCGCCTGTTCGCGCAGGCCGATCTCGCGGATGAAGAAGGCGGCGGCGCGCGCCATGGCGCCGAATTCGTCCTGGCGGCGGGTGCCGTCGATCGGACCGGCCAGCGGATCCTCGGCCAGCCGGGTCATCTGCCGCTGCAGGCGCAGAACCGGGCGGCTGATCGACCGCGCCACCACCGACGCGGCGCCGGCGGCCAGCAGCAGGCCGATGGTCGCGCCGATGACCAGGATGCGGGTCAACAGTTCGCCGATGCGCGCGGCCTCCTCGCGGAAGGTCTCGTCCAGTTGCCGGGCGGTTTCGACCAGGGCGCCGGCGTCGCGGTCCATGGCGATCAGAAGCTGGTTCAGGTGGCGCAGCCCGTCCGCCGTGCGGCGCAGGCTGTCGCGCCAATTGCGGATGGCCGCCAGCACCTCGTCCTGCAGCAGCGGCGACATGGGAAGCTCGCGCACGGTCGCCAGCAGGGCGCCGGCATCGGCGACGATCCGGTCGGCCTCCTCCGCGTCGCGCACGGACACGGCGTCGGCCGCCCGCCGGCCCAAACGCAGGGCGACGACGGCGACGTTCTGGGTCTCCTGCTCGGTGTCGTTGGCCTGGATGGCATAGGCGATCAGCTGGACCACCTCGTCCTGGATCGCGGTGTAGCCGGTGGACTTCACCATCAGGATCCGAGCGGTCAGCGCCTCGATCGCCGCAGCCGCCTCCGCGCCGGCGCGCTGTGCCGAGTCCAGCGCCCGCTGGGCCGCGGCAGTGCGGGTCTGCGCCCGATACAACCCGTCGAGCGCCGGGCGCAGCGTCGGCAGCAGAGAGGACAGGTAGGTCACGTCGGGCTGACGGCCGAGCGTCCCGGTCAGGACCAGCGCCCGCACCACCGGCAGCGTGCGGAGGACCTGTTCCCCCAGCATCCGCTCGCCCAGACTGCCGGCAGGTCCGGCATCTCCCCCATCATCGGCGCTGGCCTCCGCAATGCCCGCTGCCGCCCGTGCCGCCGCCTCGAACCGGTTCAGCGCCGCGTCGCGCTCCGCATCGGCCGCGCGCAGGTCCGCGACGGCGCCCTGCAGCCCGGCGACGGTGGCCGCGTAGCGGGCGGCGGCCTGCTTCGCCGGATAGCGGTCGACCAGCGGATCCGTCCGCCCCAGCACCGCCTGCAGCCGGTCGGCGGTCGCCGTCAGCCGGTCGGTGGCGATGCGGAAATCGCCGGCGGTCAGGGGCTGCCCGCCGCCATGCAGGCCGCTGCCGAAGCCGAGCGCCGCGACATGCTGGGCCTCGGCGCGTTGCAGGTCCAGCATCGCCTCGCGCAGTTCGTGGGCGCCGTCGACCACCTCGCGGCTGTCGCGCAGACGCTTGTCGGCTTCGGTCAGCGATCCCAGGGAGTCGACATTGGCGGCATGCTGCCGTTCGCGGGCACGGTCGGTCAACGCCATCAGGGTGGCGGCGTGGAGCCCCATGTCGGCCACGGCGGCGTCGTTCGCCGCGGTCACCTGGATGAAGCTGCGCATCTGGTCGACATAGCGCGCCAGCACACCGGTCGCGCGCTCCACCTCCGGCCGGTGGGTCCTGGCCGATCCGGCCTCGTCCAGTTGCCGCAGTTCGGACGCCGCCGACTGCGACATCTTTTCGAAACGGTCGGCACGGCCGGCGCGGTCGGCCGGCGCGACCTGGAGATAGTCGATGCGGGCCGCCGTCGCCGCCAGAACGTCGCGATAGACGGAGCCGGCGAGTACCGCCGATTCATAGACCCGCTCGCTGCGGGCCAGCAGCAGCCCGCCGGCGACCGCGATCACCGCGGCGACCGCCACCGGCACGCCGCCGACCATGGCGATGCGCGACCGAATCCTCATCCGCGCCCCGCCGCGCCGTCACGCGCGCAGGTTGCCCGGACAGGCCGCCGGGACAGAGGCAGGGGCAAGGATCTGGCAAAGGGTAATCGGCGAGCCGCCACGAACGCTCCGCATTCAGGACCTAATGGGCCTTAGCAGAGCAATGTTCGGGGGCAAAGGGGTAATGCTTCAAGAGGGAACGGAGTAGAGCGGATGGGGCGAAGAGTCGCCCCGCCCCACTCCGCCCTGCCGCGCTCTCGGATTAGGACTTGCCGGCGATGCCCAGCTTGGCCTGCACGGCCGGGAGCCCATCCTTGCCGTCGAAGGTGGTGACGCCGTCGAGCCAGCCCTTCAGCACGTCGGGGTTCTTCTTCAGCCAGGCCTTGGCGGCGGCCTCCGGCTTCTTGTTGGCGTTCATGATGTCGCCCATCACCGCATTTTCCATGTCCAGCGTGAAGGACAGGTTGGACAGCAGCTTGCCCACGTTCGGGCATTCGGCGGCATAGCCCTTGCGGACGTTGGTGCTGACGGTGGCGCCGCCCAGGTTGGGGCCGAACCAGTCATCGCCGCCTTCCAGATAGGTCAGCTCGAAGCTCTTGTTCATCGGGTGCGGCTCCCAGCCCAGGAAGACCACCCAGCCCTTGTTGCGGGTCGCCCGCTTCACCTCGGCCAGCATGCCGGCCTCGCTGGATTCCACCAGCTTGAAGTCCTTCAGGCCGAAGGCGTCGGCCTTCAGCATCTTGTCGATGATGAGGTTGCCGTCATTGCCGGCCTCGATGCCATAGATCTTGCCGCTCAGCTTGTCCTTGAACTTCGCGATGTCGGCGAAGCTCTTCAGCCCGGCCTCGGCGGCGTATTTCGGCACCGCCAGCGTGTATTTGGCGCCTTCCAGGTTGACGCGCGTCACCTCGACCGAGCCGTCCTCCAGCACCGGCTTGATGAAGGGCTCCATCGTCGGCATCCAGTTGCCGAGGAAGACGTCCAGCGACTTGGTCTTCAGCCCGGTGTAGACCAGCGGGACCGACGACATCGTGGTGGTCGGCTTATAGCCCAGCGCGTCCAGCGTGACGGAGGCGAGCGCCGTCGTCGCCGCGATGTCGGTCCAGCCGACGTCACCGAAGCGCACCGCCTTGCAGGCGGCCGGA
Organism: Azospirillum sp. A1-3; assembly: GCF_023806445.1. Lineage (NCBI taxonomy): Bacteria > Pseudomonadati > Pseudomonadota > Alphaproteobacteria > Rhodospirillales > Azospirillaceae > Azospirillum > Azospirillum sp. A1-3. The sequence continues at coordinate 97,795 of NZ_JAMSLU010000004.1, read as the reverse complement.
TCGGCGGCCAGCGCCCCGCCGGCGCCCAGCGCCATCACCGCCGCGATGCCCGCGCCCGCGATCCATTTGGCCGGAGCCTTCCATCCGTTCATATGCTCAACTCCTCGTTCTTGTTGTTCCAGTCCGCGGCGCCTGCCGTTTTCGTCATCGACGGAGCGGTGAAAATGGCGCATTTGTTGCGGCGAAAGCCAAGGTCCCGGTCGCGGACGGCCTTGGCGGAAAAGGACAGGAGACCGCCAGCCCCATGCCCAAAGTCGGAATGGAACCGATCCGCCGCCGCCAGTTGATCGACGCGACCATCTCCTCGATGGGCAAGCACGGGCTGGTCGACACCACGGTGCAGACGATCAGCCGCGGGGCCGGCGTTTCGCCCGGCATCATCCACCATTATTTCGGCGGCAAGGACGAACTGCTGGCCGCCACCATGCGCAGCATGCTGCAACAGCTGCGCGACGACGCGACCAAGCGGCTGGCGGCGGCCGATTCCCCGCGCGCCCGGCTGGAGGCGATCGTCGACTGCAACTTCGCGCCCGACCAGTTCGATCCGCGGGTGGTCGCGGCATGGCTGGGCTTCTGGGCGCAAGCGCCGCACAATCCGGCGCTGTCGCGGCTGCAGCGGATCAACGCCCGCCGGCTGCACTCCAACCTGCTGCACGCCCTGCGCCCGCTGCTGCCGCCGGAGCGGGCGGAACGGGTGGCGGTCGGGCTGGCCGCGATGATCGACGGGCTGTGGCTGCGCTTCGCCCTGACCGGCGCCATCGACGGCAGCGCCGCGCGCGCCGTGGCGCTGGGCTACCTCGATTCCGAACTGAACGCCTGACCTCACCGCCGCCACCAGCGCCGCTTGGCTGTTCTGGCGGCGGCCGGTCGACCAAAGCCCCGGCCGAAACTCTGGGTGATGCGGTCAAGCACGACGGCCAGGAACACCACGCTCAGCCCGCTCTGCACGCCAAGCCCGATGTCCAGGCGCTGGATGCCCTGCAGCACCACGTTGCCCAAGCCGCCGGCCCCGATCATCGAGGCGACGACGATCATCGACAGCGCCATCATCATGGTCTGGTTCACGCCCGCCATGATCGACGGCAGGGCGTTGGGAAGCTGCACCTTGAACAGCAGTTGGTGGCCGCGGCAGCCGAAGGCGCGGCCGGCCTCCACCAGTTCCACCGGAACCTGCCGGATGCCGAGCGCGGTCAGCCGCACCGCCGGCGGCATGGCGAAGACCACGGTGGCGATGATTCCCGGCACCCGTCCCAGCCCGAAGAACAGCACCGCCGGGATCAGATAGACGAAGGCCGGCATCGTCTGCATCAGGTCGAGCAGGGTCTTGCCCAGCCCGTCGGCGAGTTTGCTGCGCGCCATCCAGATGCCCAGCGGCACCCCGCCGATCAGGCTGAGCGCGGTGGAGGCCAGCACCAGCCCGAGGGTGGAGACCGTCGGCTCCCACAGCCCCATTACGAAGATGCCGCCCATCGCCAGCAGGGTGAACAGCGCGAAGCCGCGCCCGACCCGCCACAGGGCGATGGCCGCCAGCACCAGCGCCAGCAGCCAGGGCGGCACCCCCAGCAGCAGCCCGTCCAGCGTCTCGCCCAGCCCGTCGACCGCCGCGGCGATGACGGTCAGCACCGGCTGCCCATGGTCGAGGATCGTGTTCACCAGCCATTCGGAGCCGCGGGCGATGCCGCCGCCGATGGTCTCGCTCAGCCATTCGACGTCGATCGGACCGGCGTCAGCCATGGCGCACCTCGCGCCCGGCATCCTCGCCACGGTCGAGAGCGGCCAGCAGCACGGCGCGGGAGATCACGCCGATGAGCCGGCCGTCCGCCTCGATGACCGGCAGCGGACAGGGCGCCGCGGCGACTCGGCCGAGCAGCGCATGGATGGGAGTGTCGGCCGCCACCGGTTCCAGCCCGAACAGCGCCGATGCGCCGTCGCCGGCCAGAACGCCGCGGAAAATCCCCGCCGCATCGGTGCGGTAGCGGAATCGTACCGGCTCGTCGGGATCACCGTCGTCAGGCGGCCGGGCGATGTCGCGGGCGCGCAGAACGCGCGAGGCATCGACGCCGCGGAAGAAGGCTCGGACATACTCGTCGGCCGGCGCGCGCAGGATCTCCGCCGGCGTGCCGATCTGGGCGATCCGCCCGTCCTCCATCACCGCGATGCGGTCGGCGATGCGCATCGCCTCCTCCGCATCGTGGGAGATGAAGACGATGGTGCGGGCATCCTCGCGCTGCAGCCGCAGAAGCTCGTCCTGCATGTCGCTGCGGATCAGCGGGTCGAGCGCCGAGAAGGCTTCGTCCATCAGCATGATCGTCGGGTTCTTGGCCAGCGCGCGGGCCAGCCCGACCCGCTGCTGCATACCGCCCGAAAGCTCGTTCGGGTAACGGTCGGCATAGTCCGCCAGCCCCACCCGCTCCAGCGCCGCCAGCGCCGCCCTGCGCCGCTCCCCCCGCTTCACTCCGGCGACCTCCAGACCGAAGGCGGCGTTCTCCAGAGCGGTGCGGTTGGGCAGCAGGGCGAAGGACTGGAACACCATGCTCATGTCCCGCCGCAGCACCTCGACCAGATCGGAATAGGACAGGCCGGTCAGGTCGCGTCCGTCCAGCCGGATTTCCCCCTCCGACGGTTCGATCAGGCGGTTCAGCAGCCGGATGATGGTCGATTTGCCCGACCCCGACAGGCCCATGATGACGAAGATTTCGCCGGCCCGGATGTCGAAGCTGGCCTCGGCCACGCCGACATTGACGTTCAGCCGATGCAGCACCTCCGCCTTGGTCGCGCCGTTGCGCAGCATGTCCAGTGCCGGGCGCGGATCGTCGGCGAAGACCTTGCGCAGGCCGCGCACCGCCAGACGCACCGGTGCAGCGCCCGTCGAAGACGAGCCGATGGGCGTGGGCAGGATCATCGTCATGGGCAAGGCTTCCGGAACGCAACAGACCAGGGTTAAGACAATCGCGCCGTAGATTGCCCCGAGACAAGGGGCGCGGTCGATAGCTGCGTTCACGAAAGCTGCATTTTGACGGCGCTGTTGCGCGATTGGCCGCAGACGGAGGCGGGTTTTATTTTGATTGATCGTTCAATGAAAAACCAGCGGCAGGATTTAGCTCCCTCTCCCGGGGACGGGAGAGGGAACCTTTCGACCTCAAACCCGCTCGAAGATGGCGGCGATGCCCTGGCCGCCGCCGATGCACATGGTCACCAGGGCGTAGCGGCCGCCGGTGCGGTGCAGTTCGTGGATCGCCTTCACCGTGATGATGGCGCCGGTCGCTCCCACCGGATGGCCGAGCGAGATGCCGGAGCCGTTGGGGTTCACCTTGGCCGGGTCGAAATCCAGCTCGCGGATCACGGCGCAAGCCTGGGCGGCGAAGGCCTCGTTGGATTCGATCACGTCGAAGTCGGCGACCGACAGGCCGGTCCGCTCCAGCACCTTGCGGGTCGCCGGGATCGGGCCGATGCCCATGTAATCGGGCTCGACGCCGGCATGGGCATAGCCGACGAGGCGGGCCAACGGCTTCAGCCCCAGCGCCTCGGCACGGCGGGCGTCGGCCAGCACCACCGCGGCGGCGCCGTCATTCAGGCCGGAGGCGTTGCCGGCGGTCACCGAGCCGTCCTTCTTGAAGACCGGCTTCATCTTCGCCAGCCCTTCCGGGGTGACGTCGCCGCGGACATGCTCGTCGGTGTCGAAGACGATGGTGCCCTTGCGGGACGCGATCTCCACCGGGACGATCTGGTCCTTGAAGCGGCCCTCGGCGATGGCGTGGGCGGCGCGGCGCTGGCTTTCCAGCGCCAGGGCGTCCTGCGCCTCGCGGTCGATGCCGTAGCGGGCGGCGACGTTCTCCGCCGTCACGCCCATGTGAATCTTCTGCCACGGGTCGTGCAGGATGCCGTTCATGTAATCGACCAGCGCCCCGTCGCCCAGACGGGTGCCCCAGCGGGCGCTCGGCACGAAATAGGGACCGCGGCTCATCGATTCCGCACCGCCGCCGATGGCGACTTCGCAATCGCCGAGCGCGATGGACTGCGCCGCCGAGATGATGGCCTGCAGGCCGGAGCCGCACAGGCGGTTGACGTTGAAGGCCGGGGTGCCGATCGGAATGCCGGCGTCGATGGCGGCGACGCGGCTGAGGTAGGCGTCGTTGGTCTCGGTCGGGATGACGTTGCCCATCACCACATGGCCGATCGCGTCGGCCGCGGCGCCGGAGCGCTCCAGCGCCGCCTTGACCGCCACAGTGGCGAGTTTGGTCAGCGGCACATCCTTCAGGCTGCCGCCGAAGCCGCCGATGGCGGTACGGGCGGCGCCGACGATGACGATGTCGTTCTGCATGGTAGGGTCCACTTCTCGGACGGAGATAACGGTTGGCGAGCGTTGGTTCAGCGGCCGGTGAAATCCGGCCTGCGCTTGGCGATGAAGGCGCCGACGCCCTCAATGAAATCAGCGGTGGCGGCGGTGGCGAGGAAGCGGTCGCGCTCGGCGTCCAGCTGCTGGTCCAGCGTCCGGTCGAAGGACTGGCGCATCAAGTGGCGGACGCCGGCATAGGCGACGGTCGGCCCGGCGGCGAGCCGCTCCGCCAGCTTGGCGGTTTCCTCAGCCAGCGATGCCGCAGGCACCACCCGGTTGACCAGCCCGATCCGCAGGGCCTCCGCGGCGTCGATCACCTCGGACAGCATCGCCAGTTCCATGGCGCGGCGCAGCCCGACCAGGCGCGGCAGGTGGAAGCTGCCCGACCCGTCCGGCGTGGCGCCGATGCGGGCGTAGGCCATGGTGAACTTGGCGTCGTCGGCGGCGATACAGAGATCGGCGGCACAGGCGAGGCTCATCCCCGCCCCCGCCACCGGCCCATGGACGGAGGCCAGCACCGGCACGTCCAGCCGGTCGAGAACCCGCAGCGCCTCGTGCAGATGGGCGATGATGGCGCCGGCCACGGCGGGAGCCGCGGCGGGATCGTCGTTGAAACGGCCGACATCGCCGCCGGCCATGAAGCCGCGCCCATTGCCTGCGATCACCAGCACCCGCGTCGGCCCCGTCCCGCCCTCATCCGCCCAATCTTCCGCCACGCTGCGGCAGGCGTCGAGGAAGGCGGCCGCGGTCGCCTCGTCCAGCGCGTTCAGCACGCTGGGCCGGTTCAGCCGGATCCAGGTGACGGCCCCCTCGCGGACGAGAAGGACCGGCGGGGCGGTGTCGGACATGGTAGCGTCTCCCCTGACGTCAACTGAACGACCATCGGCTGATGGGCATTACCTGATGGAAGGTATGTTACCGAACGGTATGATCTGTCAACGGTTTGGGTGACCCAATGGTAAGGCAGAGCCGCCGGAGTGCCGGTCCGCAGCGGTGGAGCGAATCCATGGCTTGGCTGTTGGACCCCCAACAGTGCAAGCTGCCGCCCGTCAACAAAGGATCGGAGTCCCCGCCATGCATCATCGGAACCTGTCCGGCTTACCGGCCATGACTCGCTGACGGCGGCGGAGATCAGGCATGCCTATGGTTGTGCGTTCGGTCGCCTCGCTTCTGCTGGGCGTGGCCTTTCTGATGCTGGGGAACGGCGCCCTGTCGACCGTGATCGGCCTTCGCCTCGCGGCGACCGATTCCGGGACCACCGCGGTCGGCATGATCACCGCCGCCTATTATGCCGGGCTGACCCTGGGGTCGCTCTTCGCGCACCGGATCATCACCCGCGTTGGCCATATCCGGTCCTTCGCCGCTTTCGCCTCGGTCGTTTCGGTGGCGGCACTGTCGCATGCGCTGTTCGTCGATGCGTCGCTGTGGGCGGTGCTGCGCCTGACACAGGGGTTCTGCATGGCGGGACTCTACATGTGCATCGAAAGCTGGCTGAACGGCACCGCCACCAACGAAAGCCGCGGACAGCTGCTGTCGGCCTACATGGTGACGCTGTACGGCGCATCGGGCGTCGGCCAGCAATTGCTGCGGCTGGATGACGAGACCGGCATCCGCCTGTTCATGATCGTGTCGATCCTGCTGACGCTGGCGCTGGTGCCGGTGGCGCTGACGCGGACCACGCCGCCGCAACTGCCGGACGTCTCGTCCTTCGGCATCCGGCGGCTCTATCAAAGCTCGCCGCTGGGGGTGGCCGGGGTCTTCATCAGCGGGGCGATCACCGGATCGATCTACGGACTGGCCCCGGTGTTCGGCGCCGCCTCCGGTTTCGGGGTGTCGGGGACGGCGCTGTTCATGTCGGTGCTGATCCTTGGCGGCATGGCTCTGCAATGGCCGCTCGGCCGGCTGTCCGACCGCTTCGACCGGCGCAGCGTCATCATCGGCTTGACGGCGGCGCTGTCGCTGATCAGCGTCTGCATGATCGCCGCCGCCGGAATGAACCAGCAGCTGGCGCTGATGCTGGTGGCGCCGCTGTTCGGCGGCCTGTCCTTCACGATCTATCCGATCTGCGCCGCCCACACCAACGACTATGTCCGGCGGGAGGACATGGTGTCGGCCAGCGGCGGCCTGATCCTCTCCAACTCGGTCGGCGCCATCATCGGGCCGCCGGTGGCATCGGCCCTGATGACCACCACGGGGCCGACCGGCCTGTTCGCCTTCATTGGCGGCGGCGCGCTGTGCGCCACCATTTTTGGCCTGTGGCGGTCCCGCGTCCGTCCGCCGCTGCCGGCCGAGGAGCAGGCCGCCTTCCGTCCGCTGCCGCAGACAACGCCCACCGTCTCTCCGCTCGATCCCATGGGCCCGCTGAAGACATCGAAAGAGGACTGACGATTTTCAAAGGGCTCCGTTAAGGAGTTCGGGGTAAGCTGCCCGGCGGTGGAATGCTGGCTGGTGGTTGCATGCCGTTTTTGCGGGAACCCCTCTTGCCCGGGCCGTCGGATCAGGATCCGGATCGGCCGTCGCAGAGCCTGGATGCCGACCGGCTGGACAGGCTGGTCGGTGCGGTGGCGCGGGAGCGCGACCGCACGGCTTTCGCCGCCCTGTTCCGCCATTTCGCCCCGAAGATCCTGCACTATTGCCTGAGGCTCGGTGCCGACCGCAGCACGGCGGAGGAACTGGTCCAGGACGTGATGCTGACGGTCTGGCTTAAGGCCGGCAGCTTCGATCCCGCGCAGGCCACCGTCGGCACCTGGGTCTTCACCATCGCCCGCAACCGGCGCATCGACCGCCTGCGCAAGGAGATGCGCCCGGCCCCCGACCCGGCGGATCCGGCGATGACCCCGCAGTCCCACGCCACGCCGGAGGAGTCCGCCCAGCTGGTCCAGAGCAGCCGGCACTTGCAGGAGGCGATCGGTTCGCTGGCGGCAAACCAATCCGAAGTGTTACGCCGTTCGTATTTCCTTGAGCAGACCCACGAGGAGATCGCCGAGGACACCGAAATGCCCTTGGGCACGGTGAAGACCCGGCTGCGCCTCGCGCTCGGCCATTTGAAACGCAGCTTGGGGGACAAGGCGTGACGTTGCCGCTCCACCATCCCGACGACCAGCTCCTGATCGGCTATGCCAGCGGGCAGGAGCGGGCCGGCAAGTCGCTGCTGGTGGCGACCCACCTCGCCTATTGTCCCGACTGCCGCCGGCGCGTCGCCTCTTATGAAGCCTTGTGCGGCAGTTGGTTCGAGGAGCTGCCCTGCAACGATCATGACGGGCTGGACGCCCTGCTCGACCGGATGGACGGCCTGCTCACCACTGCCCGGGTACCGGCGGAGGCGAAACCTCCCCAGTTGGTCGCCACCAACCAGACAGGCGGCCGACTGGTGCCGGAACCGTTGCGCAGCTGGCTGCCGGAGGCGATCGACACGCCCACCGACGACGGATCCTGGCGGGAAATCTCCACGGGGGTCTGGCTGTCGGGCTGGGAACGCACCCTGTCCGGGACGACGATCTGCCTGCTTCGCATGGCCTCGGGCGCACCGGTCCCGGCCCACCGCCATACGGCGGACGAGTTGCTGCTGGTCCTGCAGGGCGCGTTCAGCGACGAATATGGCAGCTACGCACTGGGGGATGTCGCCCAGTATGTCGCCGACACCGACCATCACGCCCAGGGCGCCAGCGAGGAAGACTGCATCTGCCTCTTCCTGCTGGACGGCGAACTGATCTTCCTCGATGAGGAGGGAAACCCTGCCTAGAGTGCGATCGTTTCAGACGGACTCGTCTGAAACGTGAATCGCACGGAAAATCAAACGGCTAGAGTTCATCTGATGCTCCAATAAGCATCAGATGAACTCTAGCCGACGAGATCCTGATACTCCGGATGGCGCTTGATGTAGGCCTCGATGAAGGTGCAGATCGGCAGCACCTTCAGCCCCTTTGCCCGGATGTCGTCCAGCGCGCCTTTGGCCAGTGCCGACCCCACACCCTGGCCCGACATGGCGCCCGGCACTTCGGTGTGGGTCAGGGCGATCTTGCCTTCGCGCATGTCGTAGGTCACCAGCGCGGTGGAGTCCGCCACCGTCAGCTCATAGCGGCTGAGTTCCTCGTTGTTCCGCACCTTGTCCTGCAAGCTCATGATCGTCTTCGCCTTTGGTGATTGCGGTTCGTCAGCCGACCATCAGGGATTCCGCCCCGTCGATCCAGACCGGCGTGCCGGTGATGTGCTTGGCCCGGTCCGACGCCAGGAACAGCGCAAGCTCCGCCACGTCGAAGCTGTCGCCGGACTTGCCGCCGGTCAGGGGCACCTTGCCCTGCGGATATTCGATCGGGGTTTGCACCGACTCAAGGTTCCGCTTCAGGGTGTTGTCGGGAATCTCCGTTTCGATGATGCCGGGGCAGATGGCGTTGACCCGGATGCGGCTCGGCGCCAGTTCCAGCGCCAGCATCTTCACCATGGCGAGCTGCGCCGCTTTGGTGCAGGAATAGGCGGTGGCGCCGGTGTTGCTGAACACCCGCGTGCCGTTGATCGACGCGGTGACGATCACCGATCCGCCGCCCGCCTTCTTCAGGTGCGGAACCGAATGGTGCAGCGTCAGATAGGCGCCGCGCAGGTTGGTGTTGATGGTGCGGTCCCATTCCTCCGGCGTCAGTTCGTCGATGGGCGCCCAGACGCCGTTGATGCCGGCATTGGCGAAGACGATATCGAGCCGCCCGAACTCCCCCACCAGCCGGTCGATGGCTTGTCGCATCGCCGCATCGTCGCCGACATCCGCCGTCAGCGCCAGCGCCTTTCCGCCGGCCGCCTTGATCTCCTCGGCGGCTTTCGTGATCTCGTCCGCGGTGTGGCTCAGCACGCCGACGCTGGCGCCGGCCTGGGCGAAGCGCACCGCCGACGCCTTGCCGATGCCCGATCCCGCACCGGTGACCAGCGCGACCTTCCCCGTCAAATCCATAACCCCAACTCCAGCGGTAACCTTCGACCCGAGTGCCAACCTTCACCCGTGCCCTTCGGTTCCCGATGCCGCGCCACGCATATCAAATTTCGTATAATGAAATGATATTCCGAAAACTTGATTTGAGCGGATCGTCTGCTAGACTGACGGTCTGCGGGCCGCTCCCTCTTTAGCCGGATCGGCCCGGACCCATGGCTTTTCGGAGAGTGCCGATGCCGTCGCCGGCCCAGACTGAAGCGGTTCCGCCCACTCCTGTCCAGTATGCGCGCCAAAATGGAGGAGTTTGGGGGCGCATCGGCGTCATCACCGTCGATTACCCGCCGGTCAACGCCGTCGGCCACGGCGTGCGCAGCGGATTGGTCGCCGCACTCGACGCCGGGCTGGCCGACGACGGGGCGGACGCGCTGGTGATCGTCTGTGCCGGCCGCACCTTCATGGCCGGTGCCGACATCCGGGAGTTCGGCAAGCCCTCCGCCCCGCCGACACTGCCGGAGGTGGTGGCGCGCCTGGACGCCGCGACCAAGCCGGTGATTGCCGCTATCCACGGCACGGCGCTGGGCGGCGGGCTGGAGGTGGCGCTGGCCTGCCATGTCCGCGTCGCGCTGAAATCGGCCAAGCTCGGCCTGCCGGAGGTGAAACTGGGCCTGCTGCCGGGCGCCGGCGGCACGCAACGGCTGCCGCGGTTGGTCGGGGCCGCCAAGGCGCTGGATATGATCCTGTCCGGCGATCCGGTCGGCGCGGAGGAGGCGCTGGCGCTCGGCCTCGTCGATGCGGTGGAGGACGGCACCTCGCCGCTGGAAGCCGGCCTGCGCGCCGCCGAACGGCTCCTCGCCGACGGAAGCGTCCCGCAGCCGGTCAGCGCCCGCACCGACCGCATCGCCGGCACCGACCCCGCCCTGTTCGCAGCGAAGCGGGCCGAACTCGCCAAGCGCCAGCCGCACCTGTTCTCCCCGCACCGCATCGTCGACGCGGTGGAAGCCGCCGTTACCCTGCCCTTCGCCGAGGGCACAGCGCGTGAGCGGGAACTGTTCCTGGCCTGCATGGAGTCGCCGCAGCGCGCCGGCCTGATCCACGCCTTCTTCGCGGAGCGCGAGGTGGCGAAGGTCCCCGGCCTGCCCGCCGATACGCCGACGCGCGACATCCGCAAGGTCGGGGTGATCGGCGCCGGCACGATGGGCGGCGGCATCGCCATGTGCTTCGCCAATGCCGGCATTCCGGCGGTGCTGGTCGACACCGCGCAGGAGGGGCTCGACCGCGGCATCGCCGCCATCCGCCGCAATTACGAGGCCACCGCCCGCAAGGGCCGGCTGACCGCGGCGCAGGTGGAGGAGCGTATGGCGCTGATCCACCCGACCCTGTCCTACGCCGACCTCGCCGATGCCGATCTGGTGGTGGAGGCGGCGTTCGAGAGCATGGAGGTCAAGCAGACGATCTTCCGGACGCTGGACCAAACCTGCAAGCCGGGCGCGATCCTCGCCACCAACACCTCGACGCTGGATGTCGACACCATCGCCGCGTCGACCGGCCGGCCGCAGGACGTGCTGGGCATGCATTTCTTCAGCCCGGCCAACGTCATGCGCCTGCTGGAGGTGGTGCGCGGGGCCAAGACTTCCGACACGGTGCTGGCGACGGTGATGGCGCTGGCGCGCCGGATCGGCAAGGTCGGCGTGGCGGTCGGCGTCTGCTACGGCTTCGTCGGCAACCGCATCCTGCACCAGCGCGGCCGGGAATCGATGGCTCTGGTCGAGGAAGGCGCCAGCCCGGAGCAGATCGACCGCGTGCTGACGGAGTTCGGTTTCCCGCTCGGCCATTTCTCGATGACCGACCTTGCCGGGATCGATGTCGGCTGGCGCATCCGCGAGGAGCGCCGCAAGTCCGGCGATCCTGAGGCGCAGGCGCCCAACTGGCTCGACACGCTGGCGGAACGCGGCCGTTACGGCCAGAAGACCTCGGCCGGCGTCTACCGCTACGAACCCGGCAGCCGCACCCCGATCCCCGATCCGGAGGTGGCGGCGGTGATCGAGGAGGACCGCCGGCGCCGTGGCATCACCCCGCGCACCGTCAGCGACGAGGAGGTCCGCGAACGCTGCCTCTATGCGATGGTGAACGAGGCGGCCAAGATCCTGGAGGAAGGCATCGCCGCCCGTCCGGTGGACATCGACGCCATCTGGCTGCACGGCTACGGCTTCCCGTCCTGGCGCGGCGGCCTGCTGTTCTGGGCCAACCAGGAGGGGGTGGGCAAGATCGCCGAGGCGGTCCAGCGTTACCACCGCGACATCGGCGGCCCGCAATGGCGCCCGTCCGCTTTGCTTCTACAATGCGCGGCGGAGGGACGGCCCATCGGATGCTGAAACCGGAATGCGGATTTCAATCCCGAAACTGGTTTCCGTTACTGATTGTTAGGAATTTCCCCTATACTCTTTCGGCAGGGACGCTCCGTCGCGGTCTTCCGGCCCCCCAGTCGACGGACTCAAGGGAGCCGACCTGCATGAGGAACCCGGGCTTCACCGAAGGGGAACAGCATGAAGGACATCACCGTCGCAGCCACCGACTGGGGTCTCCACGCCGTCGCCTGCAGCGGCCTTCGTGACGCTCCTCCTTCCGCTTGGCTCGGGACGTTGCGCACTGCGCTGTCCGGCGGCAGCAACGGGCGTGGCCTGTTCCTGGATCTGCGGGAGGTCGGCTTTTCCCCCTTGCCGTCCTCCCATCTGGGAGCCTTGGCCTCGGTCATCGTCCAGGCCGGGATCAGCGCGGTTCTGGTGTCGGATCTCCGGCTCGGCCATGCGCTGTGCGATGCGGTTCGCCGCAGCGGCACGACTGGGGAAACCGCAGCCGGCCTGCGCGTGCTGTCCGCCGACGGCCGCGACCGGGTCGCCATCGCCGCCGCCTATCAGTGGCTGCTGAACGGACGGGAACCTGCGGATGCCCTGCGGGTGTCCGACGGCCGCCCGTCGGTGCTGCCTTTCCCCACGACCACGGCCCAGAAACGGCCGAACTCCCCCGGTTCCGCCACCCTGCGCCACGCGTCGTGACCGCCGTGCCGTAATCGCGTTTCTTTCCGCAGTCGTCGTCGTCTCAACTGCCTTTTCGCCCCGGCCGGACCCGTCCCGCCGGGGCTTTTTATGGGTGGAGCCCTGTCAGCCCGCCCAAAGCTCCGGAACGGCCAGCTTCGAACCGCAGGTTCCGCCACGGCCCACGGCACCGGATCACCCCCGTCTTGTAGAGGTCCTTGATGGTCTCGGCGAAGGCGTTGTCGTACGAGGAACAGCGAAAAGCCCGCTCTCCTTGCGGAGGCGGGCTTTTCGCTGACTTGGTTGCGGGGGCAGGATTTGAACCTGCGGCCTTCAGGTTATGAGCCTGACGAGCTACCGGGCTGCTCCACCCCGCGGATGTTCTTGATATGGGGTGACGGACGATGAAGATGCAAGCTTATGCTTTTGGATTGAGCGTCTCTTGAGGCTTGGTGACCTGGCGGCGACCTACTCTCCCACGTCTTAAGACGCAGTACCATTGGCGCGGAGGCTTTTCACGGCCGAGTTCGGGATGGGATCGGGTGTTTGACACCTCGCCATGACCACCAGGTCACCAAGGCTCAAGACCGACGCTTTATCCGAAGCATGTGCTTGTTCAGTGCAAGTGAGGGAGGAGTATCGAACTGGCGGTGTTGCGTCAAGCAGGGCCTTTCCAAGCAGGCTTGCTGCTGCGCATGGCGCGGTTGTGTGGGGTGAGATCAAGCCGATCGAGCGATTAGTAAGGCTTAGCTTCGAGCATTGCTGCCCGTCCACATGCCTCCTATCGACGTGATGGTCTGTCACGGCTCTCAAGGGAGCTCTGGTTTAGAGGTGGGTTTCCCGCTTAGATGCTTTCAGCGGTTATCCCGTCCATACTTAGCTACCCGGCCATGCCACTGGCGTGACAACCGGTGCACCAGAGGTATGTCCATCCCGGTCCTCTCGTACTAGGGACAGATCCTCGCAAAACTCCGACACCCACGGCAGATAGGGACCGAACTGTCTCACGACGTTCTAAACCCAGCTCACGTACCACTTTAATCGGCGAACAGCCGAACCCTTGGGACCTGCTCCAGCCCCAGGATGTGATGAGCCGACATCGAGGTGCCAAACGACTCCGTCGATATGGACTCTTGGGAGTCATCAGCCTGTTATCCCCGGCGTACCTTTTATCCGTTGAGCGATGGCCCGTCCACGTGGAGCCACCGGATCACTATGGCCGACTTTCGTCTCTGCTCGACTTGTCAGTCTTGCAGTCAGGCGGGCTTATGCCATTGCACTCGACGAGCGATTTCCGACCGCTCTGAGCCCACCATCGCGCGCCTCCGTTACACTTTGGGAGGCGACCGCCCCAGTCAAACTACCCGCCATGCAGGGTCCCGGACCCGGGTAACGGGCCACGGTTAGATGCCAGAGACTTCAAGGGTGGTATTTCAAGGATGGCTCCACACGAGCTGGCGCCCATGCTTCCAAGCCTCCCACCTATCCTACACATGAAGTCCCTAGCACCACTGCAAAGCTGTAGTAAAGGTGCACGGGGTCTTTCCGTCTGACCGCGGGAACTCCGCATCTTCACGGAGAGTTCAATTTCGCTGAGTTGGTGTTGGAGACAGCGGGGAAGTCGTTACGCCATTCGTGCAGGTCGGAACTTACCCGACAAGGAATTTCGCTACCTTAGGACCGTTATAGTTACGGCCGCCGTTTACCGGGGCTTCAATTCAAGGCTTGCACCTCTCCTCTTAACCTTCCGGCACCGGGCAGGCGTCAGACCCTATACGTCGCCTTGTGTGGCTTCGCAGAGCCCTGTGTTTTTAGTAAACAGTCGCTACCCCCTGGTCTGTGCCCCCCGCCATGGCTTGCGCCACAACGGGGCCCTCTTCTTCCGAAGTTACGAGGGCAATTTGCCGAGTTCCTTCAACACCATTCTCTCAAGCGCCTGGGTATACTCTACCAGTCCACCTGTGTCGGTTTGGGGTACGGTCTATACGGCGGGGCTATTTCCTGGAACCGGTCCACAGCATGTCCAATCCGATAAGGACATACACGCTTTCCGATCCGTCACCTCCGCCAGGCCCACGAATATTAACGTGGTTCCCATCGACTACGCCTTTCGGCCTCGCCTTAGGGGCCGGCTCACCCTGCGTGGATTAACCTTGCGCAGGAACCCTTGGACTTTCGGCGACAGTGTTTCTCACACTGTTTGTCGCTACTCATGTCAGCATTCTCACTTCCGATACCTCCAGGCGGCCTCACGGACACCCTTCGCAGGCTTACGGAACGCTCCGCTACCACGTGATCGAAGATCACATCCGCAGCTTCGGTACACGGCTTGAGCCCCGATACATTTTCGGCGCAGGCCGGCTTAACTAGACCAGTGAGCTATTACGCTTTCTTTAAAGGATGGCTGCTTCTAAGCCAACCTCCTGGTTGTCATGGCCTTCCCACATCCTTTCCCACTTAGCCGTGATTTGGGGACCTTAGCTGGCGGTCTGGGCTGTTTCCCTCTCGACGATGGACCTTAGCACCCACCGTCTGTCTGCCGGACTGCACTCTGCGGTATTCGGAGTTTGGTTAGGTTTGGTAAGGCTCGCGCCCCCCTAGCCCATCCAGTGCTCTACCCCCGCAGGTGATATCCGACGCGCTACCTAAATAGCTTTCGCGGAGAACCAGCTATTTCCTGATTTGATTGGCCTTTCACCCCTAGCCACAGGTCATCTCCGACTTTTTCAACAGGCGTGAGTTCGGTCCTCCAGTGCGTGTTACCGCACCTTCAACCTGCCCATGGCTAGATCATCAGGTTTCGGGTCTAAAGCATGCAACTCGGTCGCCCTATTCAGACTCGCTTTCGCTGCGCCTCCACCTACCGGCTTAAGCTCGCTGCATACTCTAAGTCGCTGACCCATTATACAAAAGGTACGCCGTCACCCCATGAAGAGGCTCCGACTGCTTGTAGGCATCCGGTTTCAGGAACTGTTTCACTCCCCTTGTCGGGGTGCTTTTCACCTTTCC
>NZ_JAMSLU010000004.1:0-77500 GCF_023806445.1 Azospirillum sp. A1-3 | reverse complement strand
CCGCACCGGAATTTCGTAGCGATCTTGACCGATTTTGTTTGTGAAACCGGAATATGAATGGCGATTTGGATTCACACTGCTTCGCTCGCGCAATGCGGGTAGGAGCGGATGCAAACGCAGTTCCGGCAATTGCGGAAAAGTTACAGGCCATCGCCGCGCTGGCCACTTTCTGGAATTTTATGATAAGCTTGCCACCGCCGGGGTCTTGTTCTTGGTCATACAGCGGTGCCGCGCCCAGTTCAGCGTCAGGGCCGCCCTTCCCCGGCTACAGGACGTGAAAGGGACCTGTCTTGAGCGAAGAGTTGAAGAACGTCACCGCGACGAACGTCACCGCGACGGTAAAGTGGTTCAAGCCGGAAAAGGGTTTTGGGTTCGTCCGCCTCGCCGATGGCTCCGGAGAGGCTTTCTTGCACGCTTCGGTCCTGGCCGCCGCCTCCCTGCCCAACCCGGTCGAGGGCACGACGGTCGTCTGCGACTTGGCCCAGGGCGCCAAGGGACCCCAGGTCGTCGCCATTCACTCCGCCACGCCGCCGGAAACCCCGCCGGCCCCGCGTGCCCGCAACCAGCGCCCGCCGCGCACCACCGCATCGGCCGCCCAGCCGATGGGCCAGCCCCCCGGCATGGGTGCACAGCCCGACGATGGCGGCGAGGGTTTCGCCCGTCCGCCCAAGCCGCCGCGTGAACGGCGCGAGCGTCAGGCCGAACCGGTCGGTCCGGCCACAATGGCCTACGGCACGGTGCGCTGGTACAATCTGGACAGCCAGTCCGGTCTGATCGAGCCGTGGGAAGATGGCGCGACCGTCTATTTCGACCGTGCGACCCTGCGCCAGTCGGGCCTGGACATCGTCGCCGACGGCGAGGACGTCCGCTATCTGGCCGTTGGGTCGGAGGATGCGCCGGTCGCCCAGCGGGTCGAACTGATCTGATAAAGGCATTGCCGGAAGCAGCCGCGCGGTGGCGTTCTCAAGCCAGCCGCGCGGCTTTCGGCGTGCGCAGACTCAGAACCGCGTCGAGAGTGTGAAGAAGGCGCGCGGGGCGCGATCCTGCGTGCTGAACGGCGTGGTGATGAAGGGCTTGGCAAGCTCAACGCTGGCGTCGATGCGCCGGAACACGCCAAACCGCAGACCGACGCCGGCCGAGGCGAGGGACCGGCGGCCGTGGCGCGTGCCGCCCTCGTAGTTGTAAACCGCACCATAATCGCCGAAGCCATAGGCGACCGCATAATCCAGCCCCTCCTCCTGGACCGGCAGGATGTATTGCAGTTCCGCCCGGCCGGCGAAGCCGCTGTCGCCGGTGATCTCCGACGGGTCGAAGGCACGGCCATACTGCTTGCCGCCGAGACCATATTCCTCCGACGAAAGAAGCTGGTCGGGGCTGTATTGCGCCTCGCCGGACAGGGCGAGGACCAGCGTGTCGGTCAGCGGCTGGTTGCGCTGGGCCGAGACCAGGAGCTTGCGGAAATCGCTGCGCCCGCCGCTGCGGGTCAGGTTGGCGCCGCCGGATTCCGTGGCGTTCAGGATGTCCAGGCCCTTGGACAGTTCCGCCGTCAGCAGGTTCGACCCGCCCCAACCGTCGGCGAAATCATAGGAGACGTTGGCGGAGACGATGCGCAGACGGTCCTGCGACAGCTTGTCGCCCAGCGCATCGGTGCGGCTATCGCGGATGGTGAAGCCAAGGCCGGCACGCAAGGTCTCCGTCCGGCTGCGGATGAAGGGATGCGACACCGCCACGCGGCCGGAGGTGGTCAGGCTGTAGAGGTCGAGCGGACGCACGCTGTCGCCGGGCTGCGACCAGGAGCGGCGGACGCCATACTCCACCGTCGTGCCTTCCGCATCGACCGGCACCAGTTGTCCGACGTCGAAGAAGCGCAGTTCACGGATCTGCGGGGTGACGATGCCCTGGGCGGTGGTGCGCTCGAACAGGCCGAGCTGGTCCTCGACGCTGGCGACGCCGGTCAGCTGAAACGGACCGATCGAGCGGGTG
This sequence comes from Azospirillum sp. A1-3, assembly GCF_023806445.1. Lineage (NCBI taxonomy): Bacteria > Pseudomonadati > Pseudomonadota > Alphaproteobacteria > Rhodospirillales > Azospirillaceae > Azospirillum > Azospirillum sp. A1-3. The sequence goes on along the minus strand of NZ_JAMSLU010000004.1, from coordinate 75,517 downwards.
CCGCGGTTGTCGAGCGACAGGAAGCCGTTGAGGGGCGTACGCTCCAGCGCCAGCGTCAGGCGCGAGGCGCCGGGGGTGTCCGGCGACGCCTCCAGCACCGTCTTCACCGCGACGCCGGGCAGGTCATCGGCCAGCAGGACATAGCGCTCCATATCCGCCATGCGCAGCGGACGGGAGGCCTTGATCTTCTCCCCCATCCGCCGCAGCAGGCCGAGCCGGTCGGTCGCCTCGCCCTGGACGACCACCTCGTCGACATAGCCCTCCACCACCTGCAGGCGGACAACGCCGTCACGGATGCGCTGGGCCGGCACCACCGCCTGCGACAGCACATAGCCGTCGTTGCGGTAGCGGGCGGTGATGGCGTCGCGGATGGCGTAGAGGTCGGCCAGGGTGATCGGCTTGCCCAGCTTGTCGCGCCACAGAGCGGACAGGCTGTCGCTGTCATAGACGCTGTTGCCGTCGATGCGGATCTCGCTCAGCGTCAGGGTGATGCGCTCTGCATCGCGGGGCGGCGGCGCCTTCTCCGGCGCCGGCATCTCGATCTCCGGCTTGGATTGCGGCACGGCCGGCCGTTCGAAGCGCTGATCCAGCCGGTTGGGGTCGAGCGAGGGCGGCAAAACCGGTGACAAAACCGGCGGCACCGACTGGGCCAGCACCGGCAGCGGACCGGCGACGCCGGCCAGCAGCAGGGCGGACAGGCGGGCGAGCCGATGCAGGCGTCGCGGCACGGGAGTGGGCATGGCGGTTCGGGACACGGCTAATCGTCGTCCGGCTATTTGTCGGTGAGGGCGGTGACGCCGGCCCAGTCCGGCTCGGGCGCAAAACCGATGCGCTTTTCCGCCTTGTGCAGCATCGCCAGGGCGGCGCCGTCGGTGGCGACCAGGGCGCGGAAGCCGGCGGCGGCGGCCTCGAACCGGCCGGCGCGCCAGTGGTCGAGGGCGATCGCGTAGGCGGCGCGCTGAGCGCGGTCCTCCGGATCGGCGCGGCGGCTGTCGGACAGCGGCTCGAACACCTCGACCGGTTCGCTGCGGCCGACGACCTGCACGATGTCGAGCGCGCGGAAGGCCTCCGGGTCGCCGTGATGGCGCATGGTCTCGCCGCTGACCATCAGGACGGTGTTGTAGTATTTGTTGGCGCCCTCCAGCCGGGACGCCAGATTCACCGTGTCGCCCATCACCGTGTAGTTGAAGCGGCGGGGCGAGCCAATGTTGCCGATCAGCGCCGGGCCGGTGGCGATGCCGATGCGGTTGGAGCCGCGCCCGCTGGCCGTCGCCAGCAGGGTCGGGTCGTCCGCCATCGCCTGACGCATCGCCAGGGCGGCCGCCACCGCGGCGCGGGCATGGTTGTCGATGGCATAGGGGGCGCCGAAGACCGCCAGCACGGCGTCACCGATGTATTTGTCGACGAAGCCGCCATGCGCCTCGATGATGTCGGTCATCACCGTGAAATAGCGGTTCAGCACGGCAACCAGGGCTTCCGGCTCCATCCCCTCCGACATCTTGGTGAAGCCCGCGATGTCGCAGAAAAGGATGGACAGGTCGCGCTCCTCGCCGCCCAGGCTGGGCGACTGGCCCGACGCGATCATGTCGTCGATCAGCGACCCCGGCAGGTAGAGCTTGAAGGCGTTGCGGATGTGCCGCTGGTCGCGGTCAAGCACGGCGAAGCGCAGACCCAGCGCCAGCGGGAAGACCAGCAGCGCCGCCAGTGATGCCTGCAGATAGGGCAGGGCCAGCCCGCCCTGGAAGGCCTCCACCGCCACGCCGCTCCAGCCCGCCAGCAGCAGGAGCAGGCCGAATGCCGCCACCGGCGGCCGGGTCGCCAGCGTCACCAGGGCGGCCAGCCCGGCCAGCAGCAGGACCAGCGCCACGCCGGTCGGCCGGCCGGCCTCCGCCAGCGCATCGTGCGCCATCAGGTTGGAGATGGCGGCGGCATGGATGTAGACGCCGGGGATGCTGTCGCGGGTGCGGCCGGCAACATACAGCTCGCTCATCACCGGCAGGGCACAGCGTTCGGGAAGATTGACCCCTTCCGGCTTGGTGACCCAGCGGTTGGAGGAGAGCTTGCGGTCCTCCACGTCCAGCACGGTGCCGACCATCACCGCCTTGCCCTTGAAGTGGCTGGCGAAAAAGTCGGTCTTGCCGGCCTCGGCACAGGCATACAGGTCGGCCAGCGAGTAGGTCGGGATGGCGCCCGGCGCGGTCGCATGGTTGACCAGCAGCCGGTTGCCCTCCCCGCCCGGAATCCGGTAGCCGGCCATGGTGGCGGAGCCGTCGGCCCCCCGCTCCAGCGGCACCTTCAGCGCCCGCGACGCCACCTCCACCGCCATGCCCGGCTCGGCCTTCGGCTTGCCGTCGGGACCGGCCACGGTCAGCGTCAGCGGAACGCGGCGCAGCACGCCGTCCGGATCCTCGACCAGATTGACCGAGCGGACATTGTTGACCCCAGCGGCGATCATATAGCCGCGGTAGGGCATCAGCGGATCGCTCTGATGCTGCACCTTGGCCAGCACCAGCCGCCCTTCCTTGCCGCCACGGCGCAGGGTCAGCAGGTAATCGCGCTCGAATCCGGGGATCAGCGTCTCGACCGAGGTCGGGTGGACGAGGTCGAGGCCGATTGCCGCCGCCCCGCCGTCCAGCATGGCGCCGAGCACGGTGCCCAGCCGCGGCCCCCACAGCGCCTGCGGCGTGCCGGCGAAGGGCGGGCGGCGGTAGGTCTCCTCATCGATGCCGACCACCACCACCGGCGACGGGTCGGGAGCCGGGCGGGGGCCATGCAGCCGCTCCCGCAGCCAATAGAGGCTGTCGATCGACGGCCCCTGCAACGAGGATGAGGCCGTCAGCACCAGAAGCGATGCTACGACCGGCGCCACCGCGCCGAGCAGGACCAGCCGGACGCGCCGGGGCAGCCTCATCCTCTTCAACGGTCGTACCCGCCGCTCAGAAGCGGATCAGGCGGCCGAGCGCCGGACCGCCGCCGGCCGCGGCCTTCTCGTCGATCTTCACGATGAAGGACTTCTGCCCGGCGGAAACCTTGTAGAGGCCGCCCGCCTCCAGCCCACTGCCCTTCTTCGCTGTGTCCAGCGTGGTGCCGGGGACATTGACCGTGGTCAGTGCGATGCCCTGCACGTCCAGCCGGTCGATGGTGACGGGGCCGGGAGCCGACAGGATCAGCACCGGATGGGTCTTGAACAGGGTCAGGTCCGGCTTCGGCAGCGGCGCCTTCATGCCCGGCAGGGCGATGGGCGCGCTGCGGAAGACGGTCACCCCCGCCTTGCCCGCTTCGTTGGAGGCCAGCAGCAGCTTGCCGCCGTCGCAGGGCAGCGTGTGGCGGTCGATGCTGCCGCCTTCCACCGCCGACTCGCGGGCGCCGACCGTCACCGATCCGCCGGTGATCGTCTCGTTCACGCAGGATTCCAGATAGCTCAGCGTCAGCGTCTGCCCGGCCTTCAGCGCCACGGTGCGGCCGGTTGCCAGATAATCCATCGGCTGCACGCCGTCGACGCCATCAGACACATCCTCAACCAATGCGGTGGGAGCGCCTGCGGCCGGAGCCGGATCGGCGGCGAGCGCCAGCGGCGACGCAGCCAGCAGAAGCAGGGACCCTGCGGCGATGGCGCGGCCGGGCATCCGAAGGACAGGCATCTGGAACGCGACGGACATGGAAAACGGCCTCCCGGTCAGTGCAGGGGGGATGTACCCCATGCGGACGGTTTCAATACGGCTCCGTACCCTTTAGCGAAGTTACCGAGTTACTTCAAATCCAATACGTCGCCGGCAGCCAGGGTCACAGCGATAGCGCCAGTAAAGACCGGCCGTCCAGGCGACACACGATTGTCAAGGAAGTGAAATAAACCCGCCACACCGGCGTCATGACCACAGGCTAATATACACGTCCCGCGCGTGGCGGCCCTGCGGGCTGTGGCGGACGGACCGGATATCATTGGAGCGTCGCGACCGAACATGGGCACCGAACACATCGTCCGCTCCTTCGCGCAGGAATTGCAGCGCCTGTCCAACCTCATCACCCAGATGGGCGGCGTGGCCGAGGCGCAGGTCGAAGCGGCGGTGAAGGCGGTGACCCGCCGCGACGTCGGGCTAGCCTCGCAGGTGATGCAGGCCGATGCCCGGCTCGACGCCTATGAACGCGACATCGACGCGGAGGCGGTGCGGCTGCTGGCCCTGCGCCAGCCGATGGCGCAGGACCTGCGCGAAATCGTCTCCGCCCTGAAGGTCTCCGCCGACCTGGAGCGGATCGGCGACTATGCCGCCAACATCGCCAAGCGGTCGCTGGCGCTGGCCCAGGTGCCGGTGGTGCGGCCGGCGGCCGGCATCCCGCGCATGGGCCGGCTGGTCGAGGCGATCCTGAAGGAGGTGCTCGACGCCTATATCGAGCGCGACGTCGACAAGGCCATCGCCGCATGGGAACGCGACGAGGAGTTGGACGACCTCTACACCAGCCTGTTCCGCGAGGTCCTGACCTATATGATGGAGGATCCGCGCAACATCACGCCCTGCACGCATCTGCTGTTCATGGCGAAGAACCTGGAGCGCATCGGCGACCACGCCACCAACATCGCCGAGATCATCCATTTCCTGGTGGTCGGCTCGCCGCTGACCGTGCTGCGCCCGAAGAACGACGGCAGCAGCTTCGCCGTGGTGTCGCCGGCCGCTCCGGACATCGACCTGCCGCTCCCTCCCGACGAGGACGCCGGCCCGGCCGACGCCGGCTGAGTCCCGCCCTCCCCGCCCGCCTGCGCACTTGCCGACCCTCCCTTCGGCAGCGACACTTTGCCCGTCCCCCTGCGACGGATCCGCCCGCGCAGGGGAGATACCGCCACCGTGCGGGGCTTTTCCGTTTGCATGCGGCGCGGGGGTCGGGTATTAGCCCGCCCCGTGTGCCCGACATTCGCCGCGGCATCCCTGTCCCTGCCTGCAACGAGACACGCTGGTCATGCCCGCCGACGCACTGAGCTCCGCCCTGCTTCCCGCCGGACTGCACGACGTGCTGCCGTCCGAAGCGGCGCATGAGGCGGCCGCCGTCGAACGCCTGCTGGCGGAATTCGCCGCGCAGGGTTACCGCCGCGTCGATCCGCCGCTGGTCGAGTTCGAAGAAAACCTGCTCTCCGGCCCCGGCGCGGCGATGTCCAAGCAGACCTTCCGGCTGATGGACCCGCATTCGCAGCGCATGATGGCGGTCCGCGCCGACATCACCCCGCAGATCGCCCGCATCGCCACCACCCGCCTGAAGAACGAGGCCCGGCCGCTGCGCCTGTGCTACGCCGGGCAGGTGCTGCGGGTGAAGGGATCGCAACTGCGCCCCGAACGCCAGTTCACCCAGGTCGGCGTCGAGCTGATCGGTGCGCTGGAGGCGGAGGCCGACGCCGAGGTGGTGCTGCTGGCCGTCCAAGCGCTGACCGCCATCGGCGTGCCGCACCTGTCGGTCGACCTCTGCGTGCCGACCATGGTCTCGCGCATCTGCGCCGGGCTGGGCCTGGGCGAGGATGAAATCCGCGAGCTGCGCGCCGCGCTCGACCGCAAGGACTCCGCCGCGGTGGCGGCCGTCGGCGGCCCGGCGGCCAAGTTGCTCGAAACGCTGATGAGCGCCTCCGGTCCCGCCGACCGCGCCATGCAGGCGCTGGCCGCCCTGCCGCTGCCGGAGGGCGCCGAGAAGGACCGCCGCCGGCTGACCGACACGCTGGCCTTGCTGCGCGCGGCGATGCCGGACCTGACGGTGACCATCGATCTGGTGGAGCACCGCGGCTTCGAATACCAGACCGGCCTCAGCTTCACCCTGTTCTCCCGCGCGGCGGGCGAACTGGGCCAGGGCGGACGCTACCGCGCCGGCGCTCAAGGCGAGGACCGCGGGGAGCCGGCGACCGGCTTTACGCTCTACATGGACACGCTTCTGCGCGCGGTTCCGGCGGCCAAGGCCCCCGGCCGGGTGTATCTGCCGCATGGCAGCGGTTGGGAGACGGCGCGCAAGCTGCGGGCCGACGGATGGGTGACGGTCGCCGGGCTCGCCCCGGTGGCCGATGCGGCCGCGGAAGCCAAACGGCTCCAGTGCGGCCATTGGCTGGCCGGCGGGGACGTCAAGCCGGTCGGATGACCCTGGGTTCAAACGACTTGGGTTCAAGCGAGTTGGGTTCAGGGTGAACGGCCCCCCACGCCGCGCGGATGGTGCCCTGCGGTGGATCGGGCGGTTGAGCGGTTCCTTTTGAAGTTTTGCGGAGACGAGAGATGGCCAACGTTGCGGTGGTCGGCGCCCAGTGGGGCGACGAGGGCAAGGGCAAGATCGTCGACTGGCTGTCCAGCCGGGCCGATGTGGTGGTGCGCTTCCAGGGCGGTCACAACGCCGGCCACACGCTGGTGATCAACGGCGTCGAATACAAGCTGAGCCTGCTGCCGTCCGGCGTGGTGCGCCAGAGCAAGCTGTCGGTCATCGGCAACGGCGTCGTCTTCGACCCGTGGGCCTTCATCCGCGAAGTCAACGCGATCAAGGAAAAGGGCGTCTCCGTCACGCCGGAAAACCTGATCGTCGCCGAAAACGTGCCGCTGATCCTGCCGGTGCACAGCGCCCTGGACAAGGCGCGCGAAGAGGCCAAGGGCGCCGGCAAGATCGGCACCACCGGCCGCGGCATCGGCCCGGCCTATGAGGACAAGGTCGCCCGCCGCGCCATCCGCCTGTGCGACCTGACCGACGACGCCGTGCTGGTGGAGAAGGTCGACGCCCTGCTCGCCCACCACAACGCGCTGTTCCGCGCGCTGGGTGCGCCGGAGATGACCCCGGCCGACATCCTGGATCCCCTGCGCGAGATCGCCCCGCAGGTCCTGCCCTACGCCGCCGTCGTCTGGAAGCAGTTGGACGAACTGCGCCGCGCCGGCAAGCGCATCCTGTTCGAGGGCGCCCAGGGCACGATGCTGGACATCGACCACGGCACCTATCCGTACGTCACCTCCTCCAACACGGTGGCCGGCAACGCCGCCGCCGGCAGCGGCATGGGCCCGCGCGCCGTCGGCTATGTGCTGGGCATCTGCAAGGCCTACACCACCCGCGTCGGCTCCGGCCCCTTCCCGACCGAACTGCTGGACGACATCGGCGAGTTGATCGGCCAGAAGGGCAAGGAATTCGGCGTGGTCACCGGGCGCAAGCGCCGCTGCGGCTGGTTCGACGCCGTCATGGTCCGTCAGGCGGTCAAGACCGGCGGCATCGACGGCATCGCCCTGACCAAGCTGGACGTGCTGGACGGCTTCGACGAGATCAAGGTCTGCGTCGGCTACAAGCTGGACGGTAAGGAGATCGACTATTACCCGTCGAACGCCGGTTCCCAGGCCCGCGTCGAGCCGATCTACGAGACCTTCGAAGGCTGGAAGGACACCACCCGCGGCGCCCGCTCCTGGGCGGAGCTGCCGGCCCAGGCCGTCAAGTATGTCCGCCACATCGAAGAGCTGATCCAGGCCCCGGTCGCCCTGCTGTCGACCAGCCCGGAACGCGACGACACCATCCTGATGACGGACCCCTTCTCCGACTGATAAGGCGGGGAGTTCCCAAGCAAAAAGGGCCGGCATTTCGCCGGCCCTTTTTCGTTTCCGAACCTATGCGCCCGGATCAAACCGAGCGCGTCAGCCCGCCATCGACCCGGATGTTCTGGCCGGTGATGTAGCCGGCGCCCGGCGAGGCCAGGAAGGCCACCGTCGCCGCGATCTCGTCGCTGCTGCCGTAGCGCTGCATCGGCACGCTCTGGCGCCGCTCCTCGGTCCCGGGCAGGCTGTCGATCCATCCCGGCAGGACATTGTTCATCCGCACATTCTCCGCCGCATACTGGTCGGCGAAGATCTTGGTGTAGGCGGCCAGCCCCGCCCGCGCGACGGCGGAGGTCGGGAACATGGCGCTCGGCTCGAACGCCCAGGCGGTGGAGATGTTGACGATGGAGCCCGCCTTCTGAGCCACCATGATCGGCGCCACCAGCCGGACCGCCCGCACGACGTTGAGGAAATAGACCTCGATCCCGCGGTGCCAGTCCTCGTCGCTGATCTCCAGCAGGGCCCCGCGCGGACCATGGCCGGCGCTGTTGACCAGCGCGTCGATGCGCCCCCAGCGCTGCATGGCGGCATCGACCAGCCGCTTCAGGTCGTCGTTGGACTGGTTCGACCCGGTGACCCCGATGCCGCCCAACTCATCGGCCAGCGCCTCGCCCTTGCCGGAGGAGGACAGGATCGCAACCTTGAATCCGTCGGCCGCCAGCCGGCGCGCCGATGCCGCCCCCATGCCGCTGCCCCCGGCCGTGATGACGGCCACCTTCACCTCTGACATCCCTATCCCTCCCTGACAAATGGTTGGGCCAACCATACGGGAGGGCTGCCCGCCGCCTCAAATGCGATTTCAGCGGGGCGGCTGGCGGGACGGTCAGATGTCGAAGTTGGCGGCGATGCTGCCGGTGGACTGGCGGTGGCGCAGGGCGTCGGCCAGCGTGCGGTTGTCCAGCACGGAGGCGGTGGCGTCGCGGACCTGCAGCATCAGCCAGCGGACCGAGCAGGTCTCCGTATCGATGCAGTCCTCGCACGGCTTGAAGGATCCCTTGCTGGCGCAGGGGAGCGGGGCGAGATGGCCGTCGATCAGGCGAATCACCTCGCCGAAAGTGATCTGTGCGGCGGGGCGGGCCAGCCGATAGCCGCCGCTCTTGCCGCGCTTGGCGAACAGGATGCCTTCCTTGCGCAGCTCGACCAGAATCGCTTCCAGGAATTTGCGCGGGATGTTCTCGCGCTCCGCGATGTCGGCGATCAGGATCAGGTCGCCGGTGTCCTTCTCCGCCAGCATGATGAGGGCACGCAACGCATATTTGGCTTTCTGCGACAGCATTCCGGCGGAATCCGTTTATTGCGGCGGCGGATGGTTGGTCCACCCCCGATCTAAAGCTTCGGTGGTTAACATTTCGTACCGGCCCGGTATTCCACCCAAAGGCGTGCTCCCGCCGGACGCCCGGACCTTAGCCAGTTTCGCCGGCCATTGCGACCGGCTTTGCGCGAATGGTTTGCGGCATCCGGCGCGAGCGCGCTAAGGTCCCCTCGGCCCAAGGGGTCATTCAGCCATATTCCCGCAGAGTCGAAGGTCAGGACATGCAGTACGCCATCGTTCCGGTCACCCCGTTCCAGCAGAACTGCACGGTGCTCTGGTGCCCCGAGACGATGAAGGGCGCTGCCATCGATCCCGGCGGCGACCTGGACCGCATCCTGGCCGCGGTGAAGGCGAAGGGCGTGACGCTGGAGAAGATCCTGGTCACCCACGGTCATATCGACCATGCCGGCGCCGTCGCCGATCTGGCCGACAAGCTGTCGCTGCCGATCGAGGGGCCGCACCGCGACGACCAGTTCTGGATCGACGGCATGCCAATGCAGAGCCAGATGTTCGGCTTCCCGCCGGTCCGCTCCTTCACGCCCGACCGCTGGCTGGAGGAGGGCGACACGGTGACCGTCGGCAACCAGACGCTGGAGGTCCGCCACTGCCCCGGCCACACCCCCGGCCATGTCGTGTTCGTCCACCGGCCGTCGAAGCTGGCCATCGTCGGCGACGTGCTGTTCCAGGGCTCGATCGGCCGCACCGACTTCCCCAAGGGCAACTACGGCGACCTGATCGCTTCGATTCGCGACAAGCTATTCCCCTACGGCGACGACTTCACCTTCATCCCCGGCCACGGCCCGATGTCGAATTTCGGCGAAGAGCGGCTGTACAATCCATTTTTGAACGACTGACCGCTACGCGCTCTCAATCCACCATCGGCTCGTCGCCCAGCAGAAGGTCGATGCGGCGGCGCAGGCTGATGAGTTCGCGGCGCTGCATGTCGTCGACATAGGCGCGGTGCTCGCGCGGGTCGCCCAGGCGGGCGGTCGCGCGGCGTAGCGCGTCGAGGAAGCGGCCGACTGCCGACATGGTGCGCAGCGACGGTTCCTTGGCGGCGTCCTTGCGGCTGCGGGCGGCCTGGACGGTGCCGTCGCCGGCCTTCACCTGCTCCCACAGCGCCATCTGCTCGTCCAGATCCTTGATCCAGGCGATCTCGATCAGGGTGGAGCGCGAGACGTCGTGATGGGCGGCGGCATATTCCTGCTTGATCGTCTCCGGCAGGCTGTTCAGCCGCAGGGTGTGGCTGACGTTGCTCTGGCTCTTGCCGATGATGCGGCCGAGCTGTTCCTGGGTGTAGCCGAAGCGGTCGATCAGGCGGGAAAGAGCCTCCGCCAGTTCCAGCGCGTCCAGATCGACGCGCTGCACATTCTCCACCAGGGTCAGTTCGTCCGGATTGCCGGAGGTGACCAGCGCGTAGATGGTCGCCAGCCCCAGCATCTCGTGCGCCCGCAGCCGCCGTTCGCCGGCGACCAGCCGATGGCCGCCCACGACCTCCTGCACCAGGATCGGTTGCTTCAGCCCGTAATGCGCAATCGAGTCGGCCAGACTCTGCATCTCCTGCGGGTCGAAATGGCGGCGCGGCATGCTTGGATTGCGCATCACCCGCGCGACGTCGAGTTCCAACAGCCGGGGCGGCTTGCCCGTATCGTCGAACAGATCCGAATGATCGGGAGCGAGCGTCGGCATGTCGTATCCAGATTCCCTGTTCACCATTTCTTCCGGCTCCGCAACCGTGCCCCGTCCATTGCGGCGCTGTCAACGGCGCAGTGAGAAGAAAAGGGGAACAGGGAATTGTGGCTTCGCCGTCGCTGGCCAAGTCATCCCATCACGCCGCCTTGATGTCGGCCAGGAAACGTTCGATCTCCGCCCGGAGATGTCCGGCCTGCCGCGTCAGATCCTGGGACGAGGTCAGCACCTCTTCGGCGACCGTCTTGGTCGTATCGGCGGACCGCGCCACGCCGTCGATGATCGCGGTTACCGATTGCGTCGCCTTTGCGGCCTGTTCGGCGTTGGCGGCGATGTCCATCGTTGCGGTGCCCTGCTCATCGATGGCGTTGGAGACGATGCTGGAGATGCGGCCCATATCCTCGATGACACGGGCGATCTCGCCGATGGAGGCGGCGGCTCCGTCCGTCACCGACTGCATCGTGCCGATCTGGCTGCCGATCTCGTCGGTGGCCTTGGCGGTCTGGGAAGCCAGATGCTTGACCTCGTTGGCAACGACGGCAAAGCCTTTGCCCGCTTCCCCCGCCCGCGCCGCTTCGATGGTGGCGTTCAGTGCCAGAAGGTTGGTCTGCGCCGCGATGTCGTGGATCAGTTGAACCACGGTTCCGATGCGACCGGCGGTCTCCACCACCACGCGCATGGTTTCGCCCGCCTGCGCGGCGGCGCCGATGGCGGCCTGGGTGATGCGACCCGATTCCTCGATGTGACGACCGATGTCGCCGATGGAGGCGCGCAGCTGGTTGGCGGCCGACGCCACCGTGCCGACGTTGCTCGCCGTCTGATCGGCCGCCGCGGCGACGCTGGTCGCCTCGTGCAGCGTCCGGTCGGCGCCGTCGCTCATCGACCTGGCCGTCGTCTCCAGCCCGCCGGCGGCGCTGGCCACCGCGCGGACGATACCGCCGACGCGGGCATCGAAGCCGTCGGTCACCTGTTCCAACTGGCGGGTCCGTTCCTCGCGCAGGGCGCGGATCCGCTCCTGCTCCATATGGAGGTCGTCGGCCTTGATCAACGCCTCCTTGAACACCTGCATGGCGCCGGCCATACGTCCGATCTCGTCGTGGCGCTCCTGCGCCGGCACGTCGAGCCGGCGTTCGCCCTGGGCCAGACGCTGCATCGCCTCGCACATCGCCGACAGCGGACGGGTGATGCCGCGGGCGAACAGGATGCCACCGATGCAAATGACCAGCAGCAAGGCGGCCCCGGCACCGATCATCTGGTCGCGCATCGAATGGACAGGCGCCAGGATCTCGTCCACTGCCGCCTCCGCCAGCACCAGCCAGTGGACGCCGTTATGGGTCATCGGCCGGTAGGCGGTCAGTGCCGGACCGCTGCCGGCGAAGTTCGTCGCCTCCAACACCCCGGTGTGGTCGGAATCGCCTTTGATGGTGCCCATGGCGCCGCCCTCATAGGGCGTCAACACCGCCGTTCCCTTGGCGAAGCGCGGCGTGCTGCGCAGCTTGCCGTCCTCCCCGACCAGGAACGTATCGCCGCTGTCCCCCATGCCGCCGGTGGCGCGCATGATGCGATCCAGCCCGTTCGGCTCGATGCGGAAAACCAGGGTGGCCAGGATCTGGGCTCCCCCGTTCGGCAGGTTCAACACCACCGGAGCGGCCAGGAAGGCCGAAGCTGCGCCATCGGCCGGCGCGTAGGCGCTGAAATCGGCGATCCGGGCCTCATCCGGCTTGGGATCGCGCTTCACCGAGTCGGCCAGGGCGGCGAGCGGACCTTCGGCCGGCTTGCCGAAATCGCCGCCTTTCGCGGCGCTATAGAGCACAGCCCCGTCCTGCGACAGCAGCAGCACGTCGGCCAACCCGCGGCGCAGCATCAGATCAGCCATCCAGGACTGCAGCCGGAGATGCGCCATGTCGTACATGGTGTTCATATCCGGCTTCTCGAGCTTGTAGCGCTCGGCCGGCGGGTTGGGGTTGTCATCGACATAGCGCTTGCGCAGCAGAGTGCCGGGGTCGCCTCGATCAGCCTCGACTCTCCAGCCGTTGCCCAGCGCCACCGCGGCATCGCGCATTGAGCGCGTGTTCGCCGTAAGGACGATGTCGCCCTCCAATCCCTCCAGATAGGACTGGACGCTGGCCGCGCGGGCGTCCGCCAGCGCCACCAGCTTGTCCTGTGCCGCCGTGCGCAGCCTGTCGGTGGCCGCGGAATAGGCGAAGCTGCCAAGCAGCAGTGCCGTCAGCACCGCCGATCCGACCACGGCACCAGGGATCTTGTGACGCAGAAGCAATCTTCTCAAGGTTGTGCCCCTCCCATGCAAAGCGCCGGTTGGCCCGGCTTGACTGGCGCGACGAACAGCCGCTTCTGCCCACCGGACATTTCCCATCCGACCGAGCCGCTGGACGTTGCGCCGCCTACGTACAATTCTATACGCAAACCATTAACAGAATCCGTCATATCCTTTTAATCGTTTTGTTAAACGATCGTTCAAAATCCATTCGGCTGGCGCAATGAAACGCAACTCAGTAGAAAGGGTTGATGCAGAGCCGAGGAATTGATCCGGCGTCTGTTGGGAGGTCGGTCGATGTCACTTGCTGAACGCAAGCTCTTTGTCGAGCGCTGGATTCGCTCACCCCTGAAGGTCGCGTCGGTAACTCCAAGCGGTCCTGAACTGTGCCGGGCCATGGCAAAGGCCGCCGGTTGCAGCCCCACAAAGCGGGTGGTGGAGTTGGGTCCGGGCACCGGTCCGGTCACTTCGGCGCTGCTGGCCCATGGCGTCACTCCCGACAATCTGCTGATGGTGGAACTCGACCCCGCCTTCGCCGACCATCTGTCGATCCTGCACCCCAACGCCACCGTGGTGCGCGGCGACGCGACGCGGGTCCACCGCATCGTCCAGGCCCATGGCTGGGAGTCTTGCGACGCGGTGGTGTCGGGCCTGCCGCTGATCGCCATGCCGCTGTCGGTCCAGGCCCGGATCGTGCGCGGCGCCTTTTCCGTGCTGGCGCAGGACGGCGTTTTCGTGCAATTCACCTATGGTCCCTTCGCCCCGGTCAATCCGGAACTGATCCGGCGGCTGCGGCTGAAGCCGCGGCGCCATGCCTGGATCGCCCGGAACCTGCCGCCGGCGTCGGTCTGGACCTTCCGCCGGCTGCCCTGACGACGAGTCACTTTGACCGCTGACACTGTATTCGACGAAGCGCGCGCCCTGATCGACGCGCGCCGTTACCGCCCCGCCCTGCGCCTGCTGCGCGGCGATGCCCTCCCCCACGGGCTTGCCAACGGACTTTCCAACGGACTTGAACGTCTGCATCTGCTGGGTCTGGCCCATCTCGGCCATCGCGACGCCCCGGCGGCCATCGCCTGCCTGCGCCGCGTCCTGGCCGACCGGCCGGACGATCCGGACCTGCTGTCCTCCCTGGCCCAGGCTCATCAGGCCGACAACGCCCCCTTCCCCGCCGTCCGCTGGTTCGAGCGCGCCGCCCGCCTCACACCCGGCGACGCGGCCCTCACCGCGTCCCTGGCCGGAGCCCTTCGCCGCGACGCCCGCTATGGCGATGCGCTGGCCCTGGCGCGGGCGGCGATCCGTGATGGCGACACCTCGCCCGACATCCGCTATGAGGCGGCGATGGCCGCGGCCTATCTCGGCGAGGATGCGGAGTCGCTGGCCCATTTCGACGCTCTGCTGGCCGACGATCCCGAACATGCCGCCGCATGGTTTGGCAGCCACGCCCAGGCTCTGCACCATCATGGCCCCGAGGAAGCGCTAAGCCGCCTGCGCCGCGCCACCCGCTGCGGCGGCGCCAACGGCAAATACTGGGGCTATCTCGCCGCCACCCTGCGCCTGTTCGGCCGCAAGGCGGAGGCCGATGCCGTCGAGGCCGAGCAGATCGGCGACAATCCAAAGCGCCGTCCGCTTCCCGACGGCGCCAAGGCGCTGCTGCCGAAGCTCTCCCCCGACTTCCGCCTGTTCGGCAACAGCGGCCGGCTGCTGCGCCACGCGCTGGCCTGTGCAGGCACACCCGGTCTGGTGCTGGAGTTCGGCGTGCGGCGCGGCACCTCGCTCAACCACATCGCCGACGTGGCTGGGCAAGAGGTCCACGGCTTCGATTCGTTCGAGGGACTGCCGGAGGGCTGGGTCAACTCCCCCCGCGGCGTGCTGACCACCGGCAGCCAGCTGCCGCCGGTGCGCGACAATGCCCGCCTGCATGTGGGGTGGTTCGAGGACAGCCTGCCACCCTTCCTGGCGGCCCATCCGGGGCCGGTGCGCTTCGTCAATGTCGACAGCGACATCTACGCGTCGGCCCGCACCGTGTTGACCGCGCTGGCCGACCGGGTGTTTCCGGGGACGGTCATCGTCTTCGACGAGTATATCGGCAACCGCAGCTGGCGCGACGACGAGTACCGGGCATTCCAGGAATTTGCCGCGGAGAACGCGGTCCGGTACGAGTATTTCGCGGCCAGTCCCTACACCAAGCAGGTGGCGGTGCGGGTGTTGGGGATCAGATTGTAGATTCTGCCTCGAATGCCCCCTCCCCATCCCTCCCCCGCTTCGCGGGAGAGGGGGTAGGACGCTTGGTGAAGCTTAGCAAAGGAGCGGCGGCAGTCCCCTCTCCCGCCGAAGGCGGGGGAGGGTTAGGGAGGGGGCAAAACCTCTCCCATCGCCGAAACTATCTCACCCCGCCGCCTTCACCTGACGGCGGCGCGCATGCAGGACCGGCTCGGTGTAGCCGTTCGGCTGGACGCGGCCCTTGAACACCAGATCGCACGCCGCCTGGAAGGCGATGCTGCCGTCGAAGTTGCCGGCCATCGGCTTGTACAGCGGGTCGCCGGCATTCTGCTTGTCGACGACGGCGGCCATGCGCTTCATGACCTCCATCACCTGGGCCTCGGTGCAGATGCCGTGGTGCAGCCAGTTGGCGATGTGCTGGCTGGAGATGCGCAGGGTGGCGCGGTCTTCCATCAGCCCGACGTCATGGATGTCCGGCACCTTGGAGCAGCCGACGCCCTGGTCGATCCAGCGCACCACATAGCCGAGGATGCCCTGGGCGTTGTTCTCCAGCTCCTGCCGGATCTCGTCCTCCGACCAGTTGGGGCGGTCGGCGAGCGGGATGGTCAGGATGTCGGACAGGGCGGCGGCCTGCCGCTTGGCCAGCTGGTCCTGCACCTCGGCCACATTCACGGCGTGATAGTGGGTGGCGTGCAGGGTGGCGGCGGTCGGCGACGGGACCCAGGCGGTGTTGGCACCGGCCTTCGGATGGCCGATCTTGGCGACCAGCATGTCGGCCATCAGGTCAGGCATCGCCCACATGCCCTTGCCGATCTGGGCGCGGCCCTTCAGCCCGGCGCGCAGGCCGACATCGACGTTGTTGTCCTCGTACGCCGAGATCCACTTGGTGGCCTTCATCGCCGCCTTGCGGACGACCGGGCCGGCCTCCATCGAGGTGTGGATCTCGTCGCCGGTGCGGTCGAGGAAGCCGGTGTTGATGAACACCACGCGGTCCTTGGCGGCGCGGATGCACTCCTTGAGGTTGACGCTGGTACGGCGCTCCTCGTCCATGATGCCGACCTTGAGGGTGTTGCGGGCCATGCCCAGCAGGTCCTCAACGCGGCTGAACAGCTCGTCGGCGAAGGCGACCTCTTCCGGTCCGTGCATCTTCGGCTTTACGATGTAGACCGAACCGGCGCGGCTGTTGCGCAGGCCACCCTGCGCCTTCAGGTCATGCAGCGCGATCAGCGAGGTGAAAACGCCGTCGAGGATGCCTTCCGGCGCCTCGCTGCCGTCGGACAGCTTGACCATGTCGATGGTCATCAGGTGGCCGACGTTGCGGACCAGCAGCAGGCTGCGGCCATGCAGGGTGACGCTGCCGGTCGGCGTGGTGTAGACGCGATCCGGGTTCAGCTTGCGGACGATGGTCTTGTCGCCCTTGGGGAAGCTGGCCTCCAGCGTGCCCTTCATCAGGCCCAGCCAGTTGCGGTAGGCGACGACCTTGTCCTCCGCATCCACGGCGGCGACGGAATCCTCGCAGTCCTGGATGGTCGACAGCGCGGCTTCCAGCACGACGTCGGCGACGCCGGCCGCGTCGTCCTTGCCGATCACGCTGTTGCGGTCGATGCGGATTTCGATGTGGGTGCCGTTCTGGACCAGCAGCACAGCCGACGGCGCCGAAGCCTCGCCCTGCCAGCCGACGAAGGCGGCCTTGTCCTTCAGGCCGGTTTTGCCGCCGCTCTTCAGCGTCACCGCCAGCGTGTCGCCCTCGACCGCATAGCCGGTGGCGTCGGCATGGCTGCCCTCGGCCAGCGGAACGCTGTCGTCCAGGAACTTGCGCGCCCAGGCGATCACCTGCGCGCCGCGGGCGGCGTCATAGCCGCCGGCCGCCGGGGTGCCCGGAATGGCGTCGGTGCCGTACAGCGCGTCGTACAGGCTGCCCCAGCGCGCGTTGGCGGCGTTCAGGGCATAGCGGGCGTTGGTGATCGGCACCACCAGCTGCGGGCCGGCGAGATAGGCGATTTCCGGATCGACGTTGCCGGTGCCGACGGCGAAGTCGCCGCCCTCCGGCACCAGATAGCCGATCTCGCGCAGGAAGGACTCGTATTCGGCCTGATCGAAGATCTTGCCGCGGCGGGCGGTATGCCACGCGTCGATCTGCGCCTGCAGGCTGTCGCGCTTGTCAAGAAGAGCCCTATTGCGCGGCGCCAGCTCGTGCAGGAGCTGGTCGAGGCCGGTCCAGAGACGGTCGGCGTCGACACCGGTCCCCGGCAGCGCCTCGTCATTGATGAAGTCGTACAGCGGTTGGGCGATTTCGAGGCCGCCACGGCGGATCCAGTTGCTCATCTCGTTGCGTGTCCCATTCTCTTGCGCTCGGTTCGCAGACTCCTCTCCGGGAGTCTTGGTTCATCGGTTATCGCGTCTTCCGATTGACCCGGTCAACACAATGTCGCACCGCAGCGTATGGAGAAATGGTAGCAGGCGGTCTATGCCGCTCAGCCGTGGTCAGGCCAGCAGATTCAGCGCCGCGGCCGGCTGGACGGCCGGATCGGTCGCCGATGGCAGGACCGGCGTCTCCGCGCTCTCCGCATCGCCGCCGCCGAGCAGTCCGGCCACGGCAAGGGCGTCACTGGACCCGAACGCCGCGGCGCGCAGGGCGTTGACCTCCTTCTGGGCGGCGTCGACCATCTTGTCGTCGGCCTTGAAGCCCTCCCGCCGCTCGCGCCGCCGCTTTTCCGACTCGTCCAGCATGTTGGCGGCCTTCGCCTCGCCGATGATGCGCTTGGAGGTGGCCAGCACCCCCTCCACCCGCTGGACGAAGGCGTCGGCCTCGCGATAGCGCGACATCTTCATGGCGTTGTCGGCCATCAGCTGCTGGATCATCGTGCTGCGGCCACCGGTCCCAGCCGTCGCCGCGGAGGCCGGGTCGGTCCCGGCCAGCCCACCGCCGCCCAAGCCGGACAGCACATCCTCCACCAGCCGGGCGATGTCGTCGTGCAGCTTGCCGTCCTGCGTCGTCGCCCCGGGGGTCGAATCCGCCGCCGCCCCGGCATCCGCCGCCATCAGGTCGGCGGCATTCTCCGCCGAGCCTCCGTCTCCCGCCGAAATGCCGATGGTCAGCGTCACCTCGGTCTGCTGCAGGGTCAGGCTGGTGGTGCTGCGGGTGATGGTCGTCTCCGACGACAGCATGGAGCCGCCGGTGGCAGCGCCGGCATCCCCCGGAAGCCCCATTTCCGCCGCGGCCTTGATGCCGGCACCATATTCCTTGGCGGCGCGCCCGGCCTCGCGCGCCAGCAGCGCCGCTTCCCGCGCCAAGGATGCCAGCTTCTGCGCATCGCCCTGGGCGAAGCGCATCGCCAGCTTCAGTTGCTCGATTTTGCGTTCGACCTGCTCCAGCCGGGCGGCGGCAGCCTCCTTGGGACTGCCAACCCGCCTCGCCTCCTCCAGCGCCGCCTTGGCGGAAGCGTGGTCGCTCTGCCACTTGGCGAGGGGTTGGGTCAGCGCCTGCGCCCGCTCGGCCTTCTGGGCAAGTTGCCCCTGGGCGTCCTTCGCCTGAAGGTCCTTTTCCCAAGGCTTCTTCGCCTGTTGCAGCCGAAAAAGTCCGGCCTGTCCGTCGGCCACCACGCTGAAGACGCTCATGCCGCCACCCTCCGGCCGGGTCGCACCAGGATATTCCCGGCAAAGTTTAGCACATTGGTGGTGACTGTCCATTTCGCGCAGCGGCTGCGTGGAACCCCGAAGGCTTGGCTGGTGTTTCCCTTCCCGACACCCGATTCCGCAACGGGCGGTTTGATGCCGCAGGCGCGGAGCCGCGGAATACCGGAATCCCCGAGGAGGAAAGACAAGATGCCGAACCGCGACATGACCGGCACCGGCGGACCGAACCCGACCGGCTCCACCACCGGAAGTTCCACCGCTGGAAGTTCGACCGCCGGCAGCTCCACCATCGGCAACAGCACGTCCGGTGGACGCAGCGGCGTCGAGGATATCAAGAAGACCGTCAACCGCGCCGCCGACGACGCGATGGCCACCGGGCGCGAGACGCTGGGCAATGCCCAGGGCCGCATCCGCTCGCTGCTGGAACAGCAGACCGGCCGCGCCGCCGACCAGCTTGGCGGGGTCGCCAACGCCCTGCACAAGGCCGCCGAGCAGCTGAACGAGGAGAATGGCGGCGTGGTCGCCGATTACGCCGAGCAGGCTGCCAGCCGCGTCGAGCGGGTCGCCGACATGCTGCGCGACGCGAATGTCGACGACATCGTCGGCGAGGTCGAGGGCTTCGCCCGACGCCAGCCCGAGGTGTTCATCGGTGCCGCCTTCGCCGTCGGCTTCCTCGCCGCGCGCTTCATCAAAAGCTCCGGCGAGCGGCGGATGCACCGCGCCTCGACCTCGCTGCGCGGCAACGCCCATCCGTCGCAGTCCGTGCGCACCGCGCGTGGCTCAGCCTACGACACCGGCCGCGACATGAATCGCGATATGGGACGCGGCTCCAGCCCGAACCGCGGCATGGCGGGCGGCATCGCCGAGTCCGTCAGCCGCAGCACGCCGTCGCACAGCGCCGACACGCCGACGACCGGATCCTCCGCCGTCAACACCGGCAATCTGGCCGGCCGCATGGAGTCGGAGCGCGCTTCTGAGCGTCTGGGTGAGCCGAAGCCGGCCGCCGGCCGCATCGGCATGCCTCTCTCCACCGCCCCGGCCTCCGTCACCGGCCGCGGCACCGGGTCCACGCCCGAAACGGCGCTCGGCACCAGCACGGTCGGCGCCCCCGGCGGCACGACCGGCAGCGCCGGCAGCGCCATGAACTCCGGCACCACCGGCGTCGGCGGGACCCAGGGCGGGACCGCCGGGAGCACCTCCTCCACCTCCAAGCCGCAGGGACAGCGTCCATGAGCGCCGCCGAGAACCGCTATGACGAGCCGCGGGATCCGCGGCAGGACCGGCCGCTCGCCGGCCTGTTCGCCGATCTCGCCCGCGAATCCGCCAACCTTGCCCGATCCGAGATCGCGTTGGCGAAGGCCGAGCTGACCGACAAGGCCACCGAGGCCGCCGGCGGCGTGGCTTTCATCGCCGTCGGCGGACTGATCGCCTTCGCCGGCGTTCTGGTCCTGCTTGCCTCCGCGGTTCTCGGCCTGTCCAACGTCCTGGCCCCGTGGCTGTCCGCGCTGATCGTCGGCGTGGTGGTTCTGCTGGTCGGCGGCATCCTGGCCTATGTCGGCAAGAACCGGCTGAGCCCCGCCAACCTCCGCCCCCGCCGCACGATCAATACGCTGGACGAGGACAAGCGCTGGGCGAAATCCCAGCTTGCCCGCTGAGGGGCCGGCCGATGACGGACGACGTTCGTAAATCCGAAACCGGGCCGCAGGATCTCGACGCCCTGGAGGGCGACATCCGCGCCAGCCGCGCGCGCATCGGCGGCACCGTCGAGGCGCTGCGCGACCGCAGCTCCCGTCTGCGCGACAGACTGACGCGGTGGTCTCCCCAATCCCTGATGGAGAATTCCATGAAGCATACCTATTCGCCGTCGCAGCAGTCCGACCGCTATGAAAGCGGCCAGACCGTCCATTACCGGCAGTCGCAGTCCCGATCGTCGGGATCGATGCTGGACAACGTGACCAGCAACCCGATCCCGCTGGCCCTGGTCGGCATCGGGCTGGGTTGGCTGGCGCTGTCGAGCACGGGTTACGACCGCCGCATCGCCCGGTCCAGCACCGTCCGCAACGCCCGCCACCGCATGGGCGACGCCGTTGACTACGCCCGCGAATCGCTGAGCGGCGCCAGCGAGAGCGTCCGCAACGCCGCCAGTTCCGCCTATGACAGCGCCTCGGGCGCGGTCGGCTCCGCCTACGACAGCGCCTCGGACAGGGTCAGCGGCATGATGGGCGGTTCGGACGGCGACCACCGGACGGGCCAGGGCGACATTCAGGGCCAGCGGCAATCCCAGTCCTATGCCAGCCGCGGCATGTCGCGCCTGTCCTCGATGGCACCGTCGACCGACCATCTGCGCCACCGTGCGCATGACATGTCGACCGGCTTCTGGGACCTCGTGGAGGACCATCCCATCGTCGCCGGCGCCATGGGCGTGGCGCTGGGTGCGGCCATCGGCGCCGCCCTGCCGGGCACCCGCTATGAGAAGCAGTGGGTCGGCGAGTATGCCGACGAGGCGACCGAGCGCGCCAAGTCCATCGCCATGGACGCGCTGGACCGCGGCACCCGCGCCGCCCAGGCTGCGGCCGACACGGTGGTGGAGTCGGTGAAGGAAGACCTGCATGACGTCGTGTCGGACGCCACCGACGCCGCCCGCGCGGAAGTGAAGAAGCCGGGCTGACCGCCAGCCCGAACTTTGCCGGACCAACCCCGCGCCGCCACCGGCGCGGGGTTTTCCGCATTCAGCGTGCCGTGTCATCCCGCGACAAACCGTCGCACTTCGACGGGAAGGCTGCGGCTTCGCTGTAGCGTGGTGACAGGAGCGGCGCTATAACCAAGCAGCGTTGACGGGTATTGACGGCGCATCAGCCATGCAAACCCGTCAAACCGGCAGAAACCCTGCACTCCAATCGACAAACGCCCCTTGCCCCCCGGAGCAATCAGGACTAAATTGGTCCTGTATTCGAAACCGGGGTGAAACGGGGTGTGGGCATGATCCGGCTGAGCAAGCTGACCGACTATGCCATCGTCGTGTTGAGCGAGATGGCACGCCAGGTCGGCACGGTCCATACCGTCGCCCATCTGGCCGACCGCACCGGCGTTCCCGCCCCCACCGTCGCCAAGCTGATGAAGACGATGACGCCGGCGGGGCTCACCACCTCGCAACGCGGGGCTGCTGGCGGTTATGCGCTGAGCCGGCCGGCCGATGCAATCTCCATCGCGGAAATCATCACGGCGCTCGACGGTCCCATCGCGCTGACCGCCTGCGTCGACGGTGCCGACAGCCAATGCGGGGTGGAGCAACTTTGCCCCATGCGCGGCGGTTGGGAAAAGGTGAACCGCGCCATTCGCGGCGCGCTGGAGGAGGTGACGCTGGCCGACATGATGGCCCCCATCACCTTCCCCGCCCCGGCAGCCGCAACGAACTCCACAGCCGCCCAGCCGGCCCGCCCTGCGCACTGAACGGCGCGCACCGAACAGCATTCTTGAGAAGGACGAGGCAAAGCCATGGCCGCCCAACCGGAAACCGTCGAGCAGGTCCGCGCCGTCACGGAGCAGAAGTACAAGTACGGCTTCACGACCGACATCGAGGCCGACGTCGCGCCGAAGGGCCTGAACGAGGACATCGTCCGCTTCATCTCCGCCAAGAAGGAGGAGCCGGAGTGGCTGCTGGAATGGCGTCTGAAGGCTTTCCGCGTCTGGCAGACGATGGAGGAGCCGCAATGGGCCGCCGTCAGCTTCCCGCCGATCGACTATCAGGACGCGCATTACTATGCCGCGCCGAAGAAGAAGGCCGGGCCGAAGTCGCTGGACGAGGTCGATCCCGAACTGCTGAAGACCTACGAGAAGCTGGGCATCCCGCTGCGTGAGCAGGAGATCCTGGCCGGCGTCGAAGGATCCGAGGGCAAGAGCCCGGCCATCGCCGTGGACGCTGTGTTCGACAGCGTGTCGGTCGCCACCACCTTCAAGGCGAAGCTGGAGGAGATGGGCATCATCTTCTGCGCGATCTCCGAGGCGGTGCAGAAGCATCCGGAGTTGGTGAAGAAGTATCTCGGCTCGGTGGTGCCCTACACAGACAACTATTATGCGACGCTGAACTGCGCAGTCTTCACCGACGGCAGCTTCGTCTACATCCCCAAGGGCGTGCGCTGCCCGATGGAGCTGTCGACCTATTTCCGCATCAACCAGGCCAACACCGGCCAGTTCGAGCGGACGCTGATCATCGCCGACGAGGGCGCCCACGTCAGCTATCTGGAAGGCTGCACGGCGCCGAAGCGCGACGAGAACCAGCTGCACGCCGCCGTGGTTGAGTTGGTGGCGCTGGACGACGCGACCATCAAGTATTCGACGGTCCAGAACTGGTATCCCGGCAACGAGGAAGGCGTCGGCGGTATCTACAACTTCGTCACCAAGCGTGGCGCCTGCCGCGGCAAGAATTCCAAGATCTCCTGGACACAGGTCGAAACCGGCTCGGCGATCACCTGGAAATATCCGAGCTGCATCCTGCAGGGCGACAATTCGGTGGGCGAGTTCTATTCGGTCGCCATCACCAACAACTTCCAGCAGGCCGACACCGGCACCAAGATGATCCACATCGGCAAGAACACCCGTTCTACGATCGTGTCGAAGGGGATCTCGGCCGGCAAGGCGCAGCAGACCTACCGTGGCTTGGTGAAGATCCTGCCCAGGGCGGAGGGTGCGCGCAACCACACCCAGTGCGACAGCCTGCTGATCGGCGACAAGTGCGGCGCCCACACGGTTCCCTACATCGAGAGCCGCAACCGCTCCGCCCGCATCGAGCATGAGGCGACGACGGCGAAGATCAGCGAGGACCAGCTCTTCTACTGCCGCCAGCGCGGCATCTCGGAAGAGGACGCGGTGTCCCTGATCGTCAACGGCTTCTGCAAGGAGGTCCTGAAGGAACTCCCGATGGAATTCGCCGTGGAGGCGCAGAAGCTGGTGGGCATCAGCCTGGAAGGCAGCGTGGGCTAAGACCCAACCGACAGAACGTGAAGACCGGACGGCGTGCCGGCGGCCTGAAGAAGACAACGAGGCGAAGACGATGATCGAAATCAAGAACCTGCACGCCACCGTGGACGGCAAGGAAATCCTCAAGGGCGTCGACCTGACCATCCGCCCGGGCGAGGTCCACGCCATCATGGGGCCGAACGGCGCCGGCAAGAGCACCATGTCCTACGTCCTCGCCGGCCGCGACGGCTACGAGGTCACGGAAGGCTCGGTCACCTATTACGGCAAGGACCTGCTGGCGATGGAGCCGGAAGAACGCGCTGCCGAGGGCGTCTTCCTGGCTTTCCAATATCCGGTCGAAATCCCCGGCGTCGGCAACACCACCTTCCTGAAGACCGCGATCAACGCCATCCGCAAGCATCGCGGCGAGAAGGAACTGGACGCCATGCAGTTCCTCAAGCTGATCCGCGAGAAGACCAAGGCGCTCGGCATGAACGACGAGATGCTGAAGCGCGCGGTCAATGTCGGCTTCTCCGGCGGTGAGAAGAAGCGCAACGAGACCCTGCAGATGGCGGTCCTGGAACCGAAATTCGCCATCCTCGACGAGACGGACAGCGGCCTCGACATCGACGCGCTGAAGATCGTCGCCGAGGGCGTCAACGCGCTGCGTTCGCCGGAGCGGTCGATGCTGGTCATCACCCACTACCAGCGCCTGCTCGACTACATCGTTCCCGACTATGTCCATGTGCTGGCCGCCGGCCGCATCGTGAAGTCGGGCGGCAAGGAACTGGCGTTGGAGTTGGAAAAGAACGGCTACCGCGACTTCGGCGCGAGCGAGGCGGCGTGATGACGGCCCCCAACTCCCCCCTTCACCCGATGACCTACTCGACGCGCGGCGCCGATCCGGCGACAGCGCCGGCCTTCCTGGCGCCGCTCGATCAGGTGGGCGCCGGCCTGCCCGGCAGCGGCCTGTCCTGGCTGACCGAGCTGCGCGCCGCCGGGCGTGAGCGCTTCGCCGCCGTCGGCCTGCCGACGATCAAGAACGAGAGCTGGCGCTACACCAACCTGCGCGACCTTGCCAAGCTCAGCTTCCAGCCCGCCGCCCCGGCCGCGGCCACCATCGACCTGCTGCCGACCGTACGGGCCGAGGGGCAGGACGGCCCGCGTCTGGTCTTCGTCGACGGCCGCTTCCGCGCCGACCTGTCGTCGGTCGACGGGCTGCCGCCGCGCGTCGAACTGCTGAGCCTCGACGCCGCGCTGACCACCCATTCCGGCCTGCTGGCCGACCACATCGGCCGCCTCGCCGCGGCGGACGACCGGCCGCTGGTGGCGCTGAACAGCGCCTATCTCGCCGATGGTGCGGTCCTGCATGTGCCGGCCGGCGTCCAGGTCGAACGCCCCATCGAGCTGGTCTTCGTCTCGGTCGGGTCGGAGGCGCAGGCGACCTCCTGCCACCCGCGCAGCCTGCTGATCGCAGAGGCTGGCTCGAAGGCGGTGGTGGTCGAACACCATGTCGGCCGCGGCGCCGGCACCACGCTGGCGAACCACGTCACCGAGGTGTTCGTCGGCGAAGGCGCCACCCTGCACCATTACAAGTCGCAGCGCGAAGGTACCGGCGCCATCCACCTGTCGCACATCGCGGCGACGGTGGCGACCGGCGGCTGCTACGACAACTTCATCCTGACGACGGGTGCCAGGCTGTCGCGCAACGAGGTGGTCAGCCGCCTCGACGGTACCGACGCCCGCACCCATGTCAGCGGCGGCTATCTGGTCCGCGGCACCCAGCATGCCGACACCACCACGCTGATCGTCCACGCCCAGCCGAACGGCACCAGCCGCGAGGTCTACAAGGGCGTCATCGACGACACGGCACGCGCGGTGTTCCAGGGCAAGATCACGGTCTGCCCCGACGCGCAGAAGACCGACGGCTACCAGCTGAACCGCGCCCTGCTGCTGTCCGACGGCGCCGAGATCGACAGCAAGCCGGAACTGGAAATCCATGCCGACGATGTGAAGTGCAGCCATGGCTGCACGGCGGGCGAGTTGGACGACGACGCGCTGTTCTACCTGCGCGCCCGCGGCATCGACCGCGACACCGCCCAAGGCCTGCTGATCGGCGCATTCCTGTCGGAATCCCTTGAGGAGATCGCCGAGGAGTCGATCCGCGACGCCTTCCAGGAGATCGTGGCCGGCTGGCTGGAGGAGCAGAAGTAACCATGTCCGATGCCATCCTGAACCAAGCCTACGACGTGCAGCGGGTGCGGGAGGATTTCCCGATCCTCGCCCGCAGCGTCCACGCCAGGAAGGGAAAGCCCGGCAAGCCGCTGGTCTATCTGGACAGCGGGGCGTCCGCCCAGAAGCCGCGTCAGGTCATCCAGGCCATGACCCGCTTCCTGGAAGAGGATTACTCCAACATCCACCGCGGCGTTCATTTCCTGTCGCAGACCGCGACCGACCAGTTCGAGGCGGTGCGTACCAAGGTCGCGCGCTTCCTGAATGCGCCGAACGACCGCTGCATCGTCTTCACCCGCAGCTCGACCGAGGCGATCAACCTCGTGGCCGCCAGCTATGGCCGAACCTTCCTGAACGAAGGCGACGAGGTCATCCTGTCGATCATGGAGCACCACGCGAACATCGTTCCGTGGCAGCTGCTCCAGGCCGAGAAGAAGATCGTCATCAAGGTCGTGCCCTGCGACGAGGACGGCGTCCTCGACATGGATGCCTACAAGGACCTGCTGTCCGACCGCACGAAGCTGGTGGCGATCACCCACTGCTCCAACGTGCTGGGCACCGTCACCCCGGCCAAAGCCATCGCCAAGCTGGCGCATGAGCGCGGCGTGCCCGTCCTGTTCGACGGCAGCCAGGCGGTGGTCCATGGCCCGGTGGACGTGCAGGACATCGACGCCGACTTCTACGTCTTCACCGCGCACAAGCTCTATGGCCCGACTGGCCTCGGCGTGCTGTACGGCAAGTACGACCTCTTGAAGAAGATGCCTCCCTACCAGGGCGGCGGCGACATGATCGAGAGCGTCACCTTCGAAGGCACCACCTTCAAGGCCCCGCCGTCGCGCTTCGAGGCCGGCACCCCGCCGATCACCGAGGTCATCGGCCTGGGCGCCGCCATCGACTATGTCGAATCCCTCGGCCGCGACGCCATCGCCGCGCACGAACACGACCTGCTGCAATACGCGACGCAGCAGCTGTCGCAGATCGACGGCCTGCGCATCGTCGGCACCGCGCCCGGCAAGGGGCCGATCATCTCCTTCGCGCTGGAGGGCGTGCACCCGCACGATGTCGGCACCATCGTCGACCAGTATGGCGTCGCCGTGCGCGTCGGTCGCCATTGCGCCGAGCCGCTGGCCGAGCGGTTCAGCGTCGGACCGACCGTCCGCGCCTCTTTCGGCCTGTACAACACGCGGGAGGAAGCCGACGCCCTCGTCCAGTCCCTCCAGGCGGTCAAGGAGTTCTTCGGAGCATGATGGACGATCTGCGCGAGCTGTATCAGGAAGTGATCCTGGACCACGGCAAGAATCCCCGCAACTTCCGCCATCCCGACGACGCCAATCGCGAAGCGAAGGGCGAGAACCCGATGTGCGGCGACCGATTCATGGTCTATCTGACCCTGAAGGACGGGGTGGTCGACGACGTGGCCTTCCAGGGCCGCGGCTGCGCCATCTCCACCGCCAGCGCCTCGATGATGACGGAACTGGTGCGCGGCAAGACCGCGGCGGAGGCGGAGAAACTCTTCCACGCCTTCCACGAGCTGTGCACCCAGGACGAGCCCGACATCCCCGAGGGTGTCGATGACGAGACGATGGAAAAGCTGATGGTGATGTCCGGCGTGCGCCAGTTCCCGGTGCGGGTGAAGTGCGCGACGCTGGCTTGGCACGCGATGAATGCGGCACTCCACGGCGAGGCTGCGGCCTCCAGCGACCAGTATTGAGGGAAGGGGGATCGAAATGCCCGATGAAGCACTGACGCAGCGCCCGATCGCCCCGAACCCGGCCGAAGCCGAGGCGCAGTTGAAGGTCCAGGCCGCGAGCGAGGCTTCCGAGTCCAAGGACTTCGCGCCGATGCCCAAGCCGCCCGAGGGCTACGACCCGCGGGAGGAGATCATGGATCGCGTCGTGGCGGCCATCAAGACCTGCTACGACCCCGAAATTCCGGTCGATATCTGGGAACTCGGCCTGATCTACCGTGTGGACATGGATGGCCAGCGCAATGTCGAGATTGATATGACGCTGACCAGCCCCATGTGTCCGGTGGCCGGCGAACTGCCGGAGCAGGTCCGTCAGGCCGTGCTGGGCGTTGAGGACGTCAACGAGGTCAAGATCGAACTGGTGTGGGAGCCCCCCTGGCACCAGGGCATGATGTCCGAAGAAGCCCGCCTTCAACTGGATATGTTCTGAGCAGTATTTAGGAGACCGTCACCATGGCCCGTTCCCTGCCCAAGGCGCTCACGATCACCGACGCCGCCGCGGATCGCGTCAAGGCGCTGATGTCCAAGGCCAACGACGAGGTCGTCGGCCTGCGCATCGGCGTGAAGGCGCGCGGCTGCTCCGGCCTCAGCTATGACGTTCAGTATGCCAAGGAAAAGCTGAAGTTCGACGAGGTGGTGGAGGATAAGGGCGTCACCGTCCTGATCGACCCGGCCGCCGTCATGTTCCTGATCGGCAGCGAGATGGACTATGTCGACGACAAGTTCCAGACCGGCTTCGTCTTTAAGAATCCGAACGAGAAGGGCCGCTGCGGCTGCGGTGAGAGCTTCCACGTCTGAACGGTTGCTGCGCAGGGGGCTGCTCCGATGCCCCCTGTGCAGCCGGATCTCGACATCGAGTTGAAGATTTTTACATTGACGTACGCCTAAATCTCTTAGGGCATATTTTCCATCTATCTTCCGTGACGGTCTCTGAGCGCTTCTTCAAGCTTAACTCTGTCAATGTGGTGCTTGGTGACAAATTCCAGATAATGCTCCGGAACCGTTTCCTTCACGAATGCCATGATATTCAAATAGCGGTCAGTCATATGAGGGTAAGAAGAAAAGAATCGTGCGACGCCAGCAAAAAAGCTACTGTTTACAATACGAGATTGGAAAATAAATGTATCACTGGAAACTTTTCCGTATAGCGCTTTTCCAATCAGTAGCTTGCTAATTCCTGTAATTGCCGCTTCCACCTCACCGCAAAGCGCCAGACCAATTCTGTCACCAGAATATATAATGCAACGTTCATAAGGCAAAACAAGCAAATTCAGAATCGGAAATTTCTTGATGGCCTCCATTATTTCAAAAACGATTGGGAAATAGTGGTCTTTTTTTACTTTCATGTACCCAACAAATCTCGCTATTGCCCATTCTATGTCTCGATAATTTTTGGCCGAGTCGCAAGATTCGACAAAGGATGAATGTATCACAATAAATTTTGTCGAAAAGAATCTGTGCAGTATCATGTTCACAGTTCCACTCTCTACGATGTATATCTCCACATCCTTATGATACCCAATCTTATCTTTTACAGATTCCAATATGGTTGCGATCTGTGGAAAGTTATCATGTCCTACTTTCACTGCGTTTCCGACAAGTAGCGCTTTCGTAAACTCCATACCAATCCAAATCGCCAGAAACAATAGAGCTGTATATGCACTTACAAAGATAAAGAATATGCGGTTATTAAAACTCATGTAAGCGATCCATAAAATTATCGGCAACACCGCTATCACTGCAACCACAAACCTTGAATTCGTCATTGGGTGAAGATATTGCTTCACATCGAATGTCGCTCCATTATTTATGGTGTAAGCAGTCATATTAACTCTCCAAATAGTTGATTAAAGTCAGAACAAGCTCCTTTGAGTATATACATAGCCTCCCCATACATGGAATGCGGCAATCAGCGCAAATCTGTTCTTTTTTATCGACAACAATACGGATGTAGGACAACGACAGGAGAATGCGCCATGAGCTTGCAAGGCTTTGTTCTGCTCTGGTGTTTCAAAGAGCATTTTGTATAGAGACTAAGTTTTTGTTTGCCCGCCTGCACAACGCATAAGACATTTATAAAAAACATGAATGCATTGGAGAAAGAAATGCTAAATCCATCATAGCTCAATGCCTTACAGAATGAGATCGAAAACTATCCTTCACTAGAATTCGCAAAATCCAGTCGGCAAACAAAACCAGCGGCACAATCGCTTCGCAGCGATTGGTCCCCATAAGGCACTCCACTTTTCCTTCTCAATTTCAGGAATGCCACCAGTAGCTTCGGTAACTTGTCATCCAAATCACGACATCGGATTGGCCGGCTTCGGCATCTCCGGCAGCGGAATGAATTCGCCGTTGTCCAGGTCCGGCAGTTTCATCCGCCCCGCCCGCCAGTCTGCCTTGGCCTGTTCGATGCGCTCCTTCGACGACGACACGAAGTTCCAATCGATGAAGCGCTGGCCCAGCGGCTCGCCGCCGATCGCCATGACGATCGACTGCGTGGCGGCGGTCAGCAGTGCCGGCTGGCCGGGAGCGAAGACGATCATCCGGCCGGCCTCGACGCGCCGACCCTCGGCCTCCACGCTCCCCGCCACCACATAGACAGCGCGCTCCCACCCGTCTTCCGGCAAGGACACGCGGGCGCCGGGGGCGAGATCCCAGTGGATGTAGAACAGCGGCGAATGGGTCTTCACCTCCGCCTTGGAGCCGAACGCCTCACCCGCCACCAGCCGGCCGCGCACGCCGCCCTCCTCGAAGAAAGGCAGGTCGCCGGTGCCGTAATGGCTGAAGGCCGGGTCGGTCTCCTCGTCCGCTTCGGGCAGGGCGACCCAGGCCTGGATTCCGTGCATCCGCCCGCCTTCCACCCGCGCGCGCTCGAACCGTTCGGAATGGGTGATACCGCGCCCGGCGGTCATCCAGTTCACCTCCCCCGGCCGGATCGCCTGTTCGGAGCCCACGCTGTCGCGGTGCATGATCTCGCCCTCGAACAGGTAGGTGACGGTCGACAGCCCGATGTGCGGGTGGGGACGCACGTCGACATCGCGGGGAAGGCCCGGCTCGAAATCGACCGGCCCCATATGGTCGAAGAAGACGAAGGGGCCGACCATCCGCCGCTGAACGAAGGGCAGCACCCGCCCCACTTCGAATCCGCCGAGGCTCTTTCGCCGCTGCTCGATCACCAACTCCAGCATGGGTCTTCCTCCCGTCGGTTCAAATGTTTTGGGGTCAGGCGTTCGGATCGCGCGGCACGGTCTGGATCACTTCGAACCCTTCGAACTCCGGCGGCCCGACATACAGCGGCTTGCGCGCGCCGGCGTTGCCATGGGCGTTGCGGAAGGCCTCCGACCGCGTCCAGGCCTGGAAAGCGGCTTCCGAGTCCCACACGGTGTGGGAGGTGTAGAGCCGGTACTCTTCGCGATCCGGGCCGCGCAGCATATGGAATTCGACGAAGCCCGGCACCTTGTGCAGATGGACCTCGCGGTTCAGCCAGACCTCTTCGAATTCCTGCTCGGCCCCGTGGCGGACCTTGAAACGGTTCATCGCGATGAACATGCGCCTTCTTTCCCGATTGGTCGACAGGCCCGACCCGGTCGAGGATAAGGGTGGAAGGCCAGACCGGCAATCGACCTGACGCCGCTCCCCCATATGCCCGACCGGAACCGGGGCCGGGACAATGGCCCACTACCGAGCAACCGATATTTCTCTTTATAATACAGTAACTTGCGGCGCATTTTCTCTGCCGCTGCCGCAAGCCCTCCCCGGCTGGGGTAAAATGCCCTCCCCCTCACCTGCCCCGAAGGCCCCCGCATGCGCCACCTCCGCAAAGCCCCGACCTCCCCCGCCGATCCCGGCGGATGGAACATTGAACAGTCGCCGCGGAGATGTTTCACGGTGTTTCAGACCTTCGGAACGGCGGAAGGCGGCGGAGCATGGACTGTCGGAACCGTTAAGCTCTAATATACGCAAAAGAGGTATAACACCGCGAACCGGGCGACCGACCAAGCGGCCAGGGGGGACGGAATGACTTCAACAGGTCCGGCGAAGACGGGGGCGCTGCAGGGTCGCACGAAGCCGCCCGGCGCCATCGCGACGCTCATCATCCTCTCCATCCCCTTCCTGCTGGTCCTTCAGGCCGCCCGTCTCCCCGGTTCGATGGAAATCGCGCATTACCTGCCGCTGCATACCTTCTTCGAAACCTTCGCCATCGCCGTCGCCGCCCTGATCTTCGCCATCGGCTGGCATTCCCACACCGCCGAGACTCCGCCGGCCCTGCTGGCCCTGTCCACCGGCTTCCTCGGCGTGGCGCTGCTCGACTTCGGTCATCTGCTGTCCTATGCGGGAATGCCCGACTTCGTGACGCCGTCGGGGCCGGAGAAAGCCATCGCCTTCTGGCTCGGCGCCCGGCTGATGGCGGCGATCGCCCTGCTGATGGCGGCGACCTTGCCCTGGCGTCCGGGATCGGCGGCTCTGCGCTATCCGCTGATCGTCGGGGTTCTGCTGGCGACCGCCGCGCTGTTCGTCGCCATCCTGTGGTACCCGGACCTGCTGCCGCGCACCTATCTGCCCGGCCAGGGGCTGACGCCGCTGAAGGTGGCGGCCGAATATGCGCTGGTTCTTCTCTATGCCGGCGCCGCCTTGATTTTCCACCGCCGGCGGCGCGAGACGCGGACTCTGGATGTCCATCGCCTTGTCATCGCCGCCGTCGCCATCGCGATCAGCGAGATGTGCTTCACGCTCTATCTCAGCGTCTACGACCTCGCCAATGTGGCCGGGCACATCTACAAGGTCATCGGCTACTGGTACCTGTACCGGGCCGTGTTCGTCACCGCCGTGCACCATCCCTATGATGCCCTGCACAGTTCCCAGCGCGACCTGTGGCGGGAGAAGGAGCAGGCGCGCGTCACGCTGCTGTCGATCGGCGACGGGCTGATCGCCACCGACACCGCCGGCCACGTTGCCCTGATGAATCCGGTGGCGGAACGCCTGACCGGCTGGACGGTGGCCGAAGCGGTCGGCCGACCGGTCGCCGAGGTGTTCGACATCGAGAATGCCGAGACGGGGCAACGGGTGCCGGTCCCGGTCCAGCAGGTGCTGGAGAACGGCCAGATGGTCGGCCTCGCCAACCACACGGTGCTGGTGGCGCGCGACGGCAGCCGCAGCCACATCGCCGACATGGCGTCCCCCATCCGCGACCACGATGGCGCGCTGCACGGCGTCGTCATGGTCTTCCAGGACGTGACCGAGACCTATGCCAGCCGCGAGGCGTTGAAGGACAGCCTGTCGCTGAACACCGGCATCCTGGAGAGCGCGGCCTGCGGCATCATCGCCACCACGCTGGACGGCGTCGTCCGCGTCTTCAACCGCGAAGCGGAGCGCATCTTCGGCTATCCGTCGGAGGAGATCGTCGGCTCCACCGACCTGCCGCGCCTGTACGACCAGGATGAACTGCGCGCCCATGCCGACATCCTTTCCACCGAACTGGGCCGGCCGGTGCGGGCGGGTTTCGATGCGCTGGTCGCCCGCACCCGCGACTGCGGCCAGCCCGAGCCCGGCGAATGGACCGGACTGCGCAGGGATGGCGCGCGTATTTCCGTTTCCACCCTGACCAGCATGCTGCGCGACAGCGGCGGCTCGGTGCGCGGCTACCTGACCGTGGTGATGGACGTCACCGAACGGAAGCGGACGGAGCGGCAAATCGAAAAGCTCGCCTACTACGACCCGCTGACCGACCTGCCGAACCGCCGCCTGCTGCTCGAGTATCTCGACGGTCATCTGCGAGCGGCGCGCCAGACCGGCCGCTATGGCGCGCTGATGTTCCTCGACCTCTACGATTTCAAGGGACTGAACGACGCCCGCGGCCACATCGTCGGCGACATGCTGCTGCGCGAACTGGCGGCGCGGCTGAACGCCACCCTGCGCAAGGGCGATCTGGTCAGCCGGCTGAGCGGCGACGAGTTCGTCATCCTTCTCCCCGACCTGGGTGCGACGGCGGACGAGGTGGCGGAGATCGCCCGGCGGGTGGCGGAAAAGCTGCGGATGGCGGTGGCCCAGCCCTTCCAGCTCGACCGTTGCGAACACTGCATCTTCGCCAGCATCGGCCTGACCGTCTTTCCAAAGTCGCCGGACGAATCGGTGGAGGACCTGCTGAAACAGGCGGACACCGCCATGTATGCCGCCAAGGACGGCGGACGGAACACCATCCGCGACTATGACCCCACCATGCTGGTGGACGCCCAGGCGCGTCTGCTGCTGCAGCAGGATTTGCGCAAGGCCGTCGATGCCGGGGAATTCACCCTGTTCCTGCAGCCGCAGACCCGGGCCGACGGCACGCTGGTGGCGGCGGAGGCGCTGATCCGCTGGCAGCATCCGCAGCGCGGCTTCGTCGCCCCCGGCGCCTTCATCGCGGTGGCGGAGGAGTCCGGTCTGATCCTGCCGCTGGGCGACTGGATCCTGCTGGAAGCCTGTCATGTGCTGCGCCGTCTGGCCGATGCCGGCAGCGACTGCCACCTGTCGGTCAACATCAGCCCGCGCCAGTTCCGTCAGCAGACTTTCTGCGCGGGCGTCATCGCCGCCCTGCGCGCCACCCGCACCGACCCGCGCCGTCTGACGCTGGAGATCACCGAGGGCATCGCCGTCAGCGACTGCGCCGACACCGTCGCCAAGATGTCGGAACTGGCGGCCTTCGGGATTGCCTTCTCGCTGGACGATTTCGGCACCGGCTTCTCGTCGCTGTCCTACCTGAAACAGTTGCCGGTGGGGGAAATCAAGATCGACCGCTCCTTCGTTCAGGATGTCGACCGCAACAGCCACAATGCCGTGCTGGTGGAGACGATGCTGTCGATTGCCAGCCGGCTCGGCCTGAAGGCGGTGGCGGAAGGGGTGGAGACAGCAGCCGAACGGGACTTCCTGGAAGACCGCGGTTGCACGATCTTCCAGGGCTATTATTTCGATCGGCCGATGCCTGTCGAAGACTTCATCCACAAATACGTGACGAAGTCGGAACTCACAGCCACAGAAGAGCCGGCCCATGCCTGAGGCTGGGCCGGCTCTGGAACCCTGTTACTTCTGGGCAATCATCTTGGGCTGGCCGTTGCTCCAGACATACATGACGTAGTTCGGCTTGGTGATGTCACCCTTCTTGTCGAACTCCACCGGCCCGACAACAGTGTCGAAGCTGTTGGCGTGCAGGGCCTTCGCCAGCTTCCCGCTGTCGGTGCCGCCGGACTTCTGCAGGCCCTCGGCGATGACCTGGACCGCGGCATAGCTGTAGAAGGCGAAGTTGCCCGGTTCCGGCAGGCCGGCCTTCTTGAAGGAGGCGATCAGTTCCTGCGCCTTGGGATCGCTGGCCGCCGACGCGCTGTCGGTGTAGAGCGTGCCCTCGCCGGCCGGACCGGTGATCGACCAGTATTCCTGGTTGTTCAGGCCGTCGCCGGCGATGAACTGCGGCTTCAGCCCCTGCTCCTGCGCCTGACGGACGATCAGACCAAGTTCCGGATGGTAGCCGCCATAATAGACGGCATCGATGTTCTTGTCCTTCAGGCTGGTGATCAGCGCCGAGAAGTCCTTCTCGCCGGCCGTCACCGACCCGCGATAGGCGACCTTGCCACCCGCCTTCTCCAGCGTCTGCACCACGACGTCGGCCAGCCCCTTGCCATAGGCCTGCTTGTCGTCCAGCACGGCGATGTTCTTGCCCTTGAAGTGCTCGGCCAGATAATTGCCGGCAACCACGCCCTGCTGGTCGTCACGGCCGCAGACGCGGAAGATGTTCTGATGGCCCTTGGCGGTCAGCAGCGGGTTGGTGGCGGTCGGGGTGACCATCACCACGCCTTCCTCCTGGTAGACGTCGGCCGCCGGGATGCTGGCGCCGGAGCAGAGATGGCCGACCACGGCGGTAACCTGATCGCGCACGAACTGGTTGGCGACGGCCACCGCCTGCCGCGGGTCGCAGGCGTCGTCGCCCACCTTCAGCACCAGCTTCTGGCCCAGCACGCCGCCCTTGGCGTTGATGTCCGCGACCGCCTGCTTGGCGCCATACACCGACTGCTCACCCAGTGCCGCCACCGGCCCCGTGGTCGCCGTGCCGAGTCCAATCACGATGTCGGCCTGCGCCGTGCCGAAGCCGGCCAGCAGCGCCGTCGCGCTGACGAAGGAAAGGACGGTGAGACGCATGGTTGGTTCTCCCAGAATTGCTGTTTTGTACAGGACCATATCCGCCGGTCCCGGCATGTTTCCTTTTCTGACCGATACGACAGGAATTTGAAAGCGCGATCATGGATTTCGCAGCGCTCCGAAGGGAGCCGCGACCGTTCGTCGCCGCCACAAATGTCCCACTATTTGGTACTATGGGAAATTATTTGACACACTTTGGCACATGCGCCAGCATCGGGAGATCAATGGTGGTCAAACAAACCATGAGCGCGGCGATGGGAGCGACAGAGCAGGAGGCTGATGCCGGAAGGACCCAGGGCACCGGAACACAGACCCTGCTGCGCGGACTTGCGCTGCTGGAATGCGTGGCGGACGGCATCGGCGACGTGAAGGGCATCGCAGCACGGCTCGGCACCCCGCGCAGCACCACCAACCGCATGCTCACCAGTCTGGTGGCGGAGGGCTATCTCCACCACATCCCCTACAAGGGCTACCTTCTGGGACCCAAGCTCATCCAACTCGGCATGAAGGCGCTGGAACAGCGCCCGCTGGTCGCCATCGCCCGCCCGCATATCGAGGCACTGGCTCAGGCCACCGGCGACACCGTCCACCTCGGCGTCGAGGAGAATGGCGAGGTGTTCTACCTCGACAAGATCCCTGGCACCCGCGGGTTGGAAATGCGGTCGCGCACCGGACAGCGTATGCCGCTCGCCTCCACCGGACTGGGCAAGGCGCTGATGCTTGGGATGCCGCCGGCGCGCTGGCGGGTGCTCCATGCGATGACCTGCCCGGCAGAGTTGCCCGCCGGCCGCCCGCGTCCGGCGGACCTGCCGGTGTTCGAGGAACAACTGACCCGCTACGTCGCCCAGGGATGGACGATGGATTTGGAAGAGAACGAACTCGGCATCCGCTGCGTCGCCGCACCGGTGCGCGACGGCCGGAATCTGGTGGTGGCGGCGGTCAGCGTCGCCAGCGCCGTCCCCTACATGCCTGACGACCGCATGGCGACGCTGGGACCGCTGGTCCGCGCGACGGCGGAGGCAATTTCCAAGGATCTGGGATGGACCGCACCGTAACCTCCTCTGCCGGAATCACCTCCGACCGCCCTGCGCTGATCGCGCTGGATTGGGGCACGTCGAGCCTGCGCGGCTTCCTGCTGGACGGCTCCGCCCGCATTCTGGCCGAGCGGTCGAACGGGCACGGCATTCAGAACCTGCCGCAGCCCGGCGCCGCGGGCTTCGATGCGGCATTGACCCTTCTGTGCGGCGACTGGCTGGATGCCCACCCCACCCTGCCGGTGGTGGCCGGCGGCATGGTCGGCAGCGCCCAAGGTTGGGTCGAGGCGCCCTATGTCACCACGCCGGCCGACGCAACGACGCTGGCGGACCAAGCGGCGCGGGTCGAGACGGCGGCCGGCCGCCAGATCCTGATTGCGCCGGGCGTCCTGCACGATCCCGACGGCGGCGTCCCCGCCACTGCGATTCCCGATGTGATGCGGGGCGAGGAAATCCAGATCGCCGGTGCACTGGCCGAGAATGCCGGTTGGGCGCGCAACGCCTGCGTCGCGATGCCCGGCACCCATTCCAAGTGGGTCCAGGTCGCCGACGGCCGCATCGCCGGCTTCTCCACCTACATGACGGGTGAACTGTTCGCGGTCCTGAAGACGCACTCCCTGCTCGGCCGTCTGATGCCGGCCGGGGTCGACGCGACGCCGGAGGATGAGGAGGCGGCCTTCGCCATCGGCATCCGGGCCGCGCAATCGGCCGGTCCGGGCGACCTGCCGCACCAGCTGTTCGCCACCCGCACGCTGGGGCTGACCAAGCGCCTGCCGCCGGAGGCGCTGGCGCATTATCTGTCGGGCCTGCTGATCGGGCACGAACTACGGTCCGGACTGGCTCTTCTGGCGGAGATGCCGGCCAACACCCCGCTGCTGCTGATCGGCGATCCGGCGCTTTGCCGCCGCTACAGCCGCGGCTTGGCCGCCTTCGGCACCACGCCTGCCGCGCAGCTTGGCAATACCGCACCCCGCGGCCTGTTCCAGTTCGCCGCGGCGGCCGGACTGCTGCCCTCCGCTTCGGCCACGCCCTCCAGATTCAAGAGCGCACCATGACAGAGCTTTCGCTTTCCGCCCGCGTCGACGCCGCCTTCGCCGCCCTGCCGCTGGTCGCGATCCTGCGCGGCCTCACTCCGGCGGAGGCCGTGCCTGCGGCCAATGCGCTCTATGACGCCGGCTTCCGCCTGATCGAGGTGCCGCTGAACTCGCCCGATCCGTTCGACAGCATCGAATCCATCCGCCGCGCCCTGCCGCGGGATGCGCTTGTCGGAGCCGGGACGGTCCTGGCGCTGGATCAGGTCGACAGGCTGGCCGCCATTGGCGCCGATCTGGTGGTGATGCCGCACGCGGACACCGCGATCATCCGCGCCGCCAAGTCGCGGTCGATGATCTGTGTTCCCGGTGTCGCCACCGCGACGGAGGCCTTCGCGGCGCTCGCCGCCGGCGCCGATGCGCTGAAGCTGTTCCCGGCGGAGCAGATCACCCCGCCGGTGGTGAAGGCTCTGCGGGCGGTGGTTCCGCACAGCGTGCGGCTGCTCCCCGTCGGCGGAATCACGCCCGATACCATGCAGCCTTACCGGGTTGCGGGTGCCGCCGGCTTCGGTCTTGGCTCCGCCCTCTACAGCCCGGGCTTGCCGGTTGCCGACTTGGCCGCCCGTGCGGCCCGCTTCGCCCAGGCTTGGGCGGATGGGACCGTCGCCCGCTGAATTCACCTTCCATTTTCATCACCCAACGACCGGCGCACACGCCGGCGCACCTTAGAGGGAATCCCATGAAGGTTACCAATCGCCTTTCCCGCCGTGCACTGACGGTCGGCCTGTCCGCGGGCGTGCTGATCGCCGGAGCCGCGACCCTGCCCGGTGCGGCCTTTGCCGCCGACTATCCTACCAAGCCGATCGAGTTGATCGTCCCCTACGCCGCCGGCGGCGGCACCGACCTCGTCGCCCGTGCCTTCGCCGACGCGGCGAAGAAGCACCTGCCGCAGTCGATGGGCGTGGTCAACAAGACCGGCGGCGGCGGCGCCGTCGGCCTCACCGAGATCATGGCCGCCCGTCCCGACGGCTACAAGATCGGCATGGGCACGGTGGAGATCACCCTGCTGCCGCATATGGGTGTCGCCCGCTTCACCGTGGACGACTTCACGCCCATCGCCCGCCTGAATGCGGAGCCGAGCGCCATCACGGTCAAGGCCGACGCGCCCTGGAAGACGATCGAGGAATTCCTGGACTACGCCAAGGCCAATCCCGGCAAGGTGCGCATCGGCAACTCCGGCACCGGCGCCATCTGGCACCTTGCTGCCGAAGCGATGCAGGAAAAGACCGGCACGACCTTCAACCATGTCCCCTTCGACGGCGCGAACCCGGCGGTGACCTCGCTGTTGGGTGGCCATATCGAGGCGGTTTCGGTCAGCCCGGCCGAGGTGTCGAGCCAGCTCGCCGCCGGCCAGCTGCGCATGCTGGCCGTCATGGCCGACCAGCGCCAGAAGGCCTTCCCCGACGTGCCCACGCTGAAGGAGAAGGGCATCGATCTGTCCGTCGCCACCTGGCGCGGCATCGTCGTGCCGAAGAAGACCCCGGCCGCGGTGGTTGAAACCCTGCGCACCGCCAGCAAGGCCGCGGCGGAGGACCAGGGCTTCCGCGACCAGCTGGCCAAGATGAACCTGACCTGGGCCTATGCCGACGGTCCGGAGTTCGGCCAGGTCATGCAGAAGGACAACGCCTTCTTCAAGGGCCTGATGACCAAGCTGGGCATGGCGAAGTAAAGCCTGACCGACGCAGCCCCCGGCGGTTCGCCGCCGGGGTTTCTTCATCGGTTGAGGAGACCGGACCATGAGCAACCCGCCCGCCGGGAGCGACCGCCCCGGCTCCAGCGACGATTCCGGCATCGCCATGCCGCTGACGACCAAGTTCGCCAACCTGGTGATCTCCGTCGTTCTGATCGCGGTCGCCGCATCGGCCATCGCCGCGACATCCGATTTTCCGAAAAGCATGCTCGCCGCCGATGTCGGCGCCGCGCGCTTCCCCATCATCCACGCCGGCGCGCTGATCCTGCTGTGCCTGATCCTGATTGCCAACACGCTGCGTGCACCCACCGCCCCCGCCGCCGATGGGCAGGCGCCGGTCGGCATTGCCGGTTATGCCGGTGTCGCGCTGGGCATGCTGGCGACCGGCGCCTGCATCGCCGCCATGGAGCAGGTCGGCTATGGCCCGGCCACCGCCGTCTACATGGCGGTCATCATGGCGCTGATGGGACAGCGCAGCCCGGTGTGGAATCCGGTTCTGGCGGTCGGGGTGACCGCGCTGGTCTATGGCGTTTTCCATTACCTGCTGCAAGTACCGCTGCCGGTGGGGAGCCTGTTCGAATGACCAGCCGCCCCCTTCCCGTTACCACCCCTTGCCCGGTGGGAGACAGCCGCCATGCATGAACTCAATCTTCTGATGGGCGGCTTCGCCACGCTGGCCGCGAACCCGCTGGCGTTGCTTCTGGCACTGGTCGGTGTGGCGCTGGGCATCGTCATCGGTGCCCTGCCCGGCCTGACCGCGACCATGGGCGTCGCCATCCTGCTGCCCTTCACCTTCGGCATGGACCCGGTGTCCGGCCTGCTGATGATTTCCGGCGTCTTCTTCGGCGGCGTCTATGGCGGGTCGGTGACGGCGATCCTGCTGCGCATCCCCGGCACCCCAGCCGCCGCCGCCACGGCGATGGATGGCTTCGAACTGACAAGAAAGGGCATGGCCGGCGTGGCGCTCGGCACGGCGACGCTGTCCTCCTTCCTGGGTGGCACCGCCAGCATCATCGTGCTGATCTTCATGGCCCCGATCCTGGCCGGCTTCGCCCTTGAGTTCAGCGCGCCGGAGAGCTTCGCGCTGGCCGTCTTCGGGTTGAGCATCATCGCCAGCATCTCCGGCCGCTCGGTCATCAAGGGGCTGATCGCCGGCTTCCTCGGGCTGCTGATCGCCACCGTCGGCATGGACCCGATGGACGGCTTTCCCCGCTACACCGGCGGCTATACAGAGCTGTTCAACGTCCCGTTCATCCCGGTGATGATCGGCCTGTTCGCCGCGGCCGAAGCCTTCAAGACGCTGGAAGACCCGAAGGTCCGCCTGGGCATGGCGGCGGCGCTGGGCCGCATTCTGCCGGATTGGCCGACCTACCGCCGCATGCTGGGCACGGTGGCGCGCTCCTCCGGCCTCGGCATTGTGATCGGCATCATTCCGGGTGCCGGCGCCGACATTGCCGCCTATGTCGCCTACAACGAGGCCAAGCGGTTCAGCCGGACGCCGGAGAACTACGGCAAGGGCGAACTGGCCGGTGTCGCCGCGTGCGAAGCCGGCGCCAACGGCTGCACCGGCGGCGCGCTGCTGACCATGCTGACGCTGGGCATTCCGGGTGACGCGGTGACGGCGGTGATGCTGGGCGCGCTGACGCTGCAGGGGCTGCAGCCGGGGCCACTGCTGCTGAAGGAGCATGCGGATCTGGTCTTCACCCTGTTCGCCGGCATGCTGTTCTGTTACGTCGCCATGCTGGTGATCGGGCTGGGATCGCTGCGCTTCATGGGCCGCGTCCTGCAGATGCCGAAGTCGGTGCTGACGCCGGTGATCCTCGTTCTGTGCATCGTCGGCACCTATGCCATCAACAACAGCCTGTTCGACATCTGGATCATGCTGGCGGCAGGTGTCGCCGGATACTTCATGCAGAAGTGGGACTTCCCGGCCTCTCCAGTGGTGCTGGCGCTGATCATGGGACCGATGGCGGAGGCCAATTTCCGCCGGGCGCTGTCGCTGTCGGGCGGAAGCTACGACTTCCTCTACACCCGGCCGATCACTGTGGTTCTTCTGACCGTCGCCATCCTGACCCTGCTGCTGCCGCTGGTGAAGCGCTGGCGCGCCCACCGGACGGAGAGCCAGCGGGCCGGCACCGCTGGTCCCCTGAACCAAACCAGATGAACCAAGCCTGACAACAAGGAACCTGTCCATGTTCGACGATCTGAAGGGCCGCCGCGTCCTCATCACCGGCTCGACCCAGGGGATCGGGCTGGCCGCGGCTCAGGCTTTCGCCCGCTGCGGCGCCAAGGTCGGCATCAACGGCCGCAAGGCGCCGGCCGATCTCGACTCCACCCTGGCCGCGATGGAGCAGGCGGGCGGCGAAGCCGCCTTCTTCGCCGGCGATCTGAGCGACAGCACCGCCTGCAAAGCAGTGGTGGACGCCTTCGCCGAACGGTTCGGCGGCATCGACGTTCTGATCAACAATGCCGGCGGGCTGGTCGCCCGCAAGCCGCTGGAGGAGATCGACGACGAGTTCTTCGACGCGGTGACCGACCTGAACGCCCGCTCCGCCTTGATGACCACCAAGCATGCCCTGCCCCATCTGCGGCAGTCGGCCAAGGACAGCGGTCAGACGGCGTCGGTGATCCTGGTCGGGTCAGTCGCCGGATACACCGGCGGCGGACCGGGAGCCGGGCTGTATGGGGCGGCCAAGGCGTGGCTGCACAACATCCAGAAGAATTGGGTCGCCTTCCACACCAAGGAAGGCATCCGCTTCAACACCGTGTCGCCGGGCACCTTCGACACCGCCTTCCATGCCGACAAGGATGAAGCGGCCAAGGCCCGCGTGTCGACCGGCATTCCGATGGGCCGCTTCGGCAAGCCGGAGGAATGCGCCCCGACCTTCCTGTTCTTTGCCTCCCACGCCTGCTCCGGCTACATCACCGGGCAGGTGCTGGACGTGAATGGCGGTCAGTTCATGCCGTAAAGAGCTGGACCGGCAGGGGATCGCAGGACAAGCACCGCTCCATGCTGTTGTCGTAAGACACGGGCAGGAGAGGAACGACCATGGCCACGCAAATCCCCTTGTCGGAAGACAGCAGCGCGATCGATCCGGCTCTCGACGCGCTGCGCAACGACCATACGCACGAGATCGCGCCCGACCTCGCCTATCGGCGGCTCGGCATCGTCAATGTGGTGTTCTGGGGTCCGCCGCGAGCCGGCGACCGCGAATGGGTGCTGATCGACACCGGACTGATCGGCACCAAGGGCTTCATCCGCAGCGCGGCGGCGGAGCGGTTCGGCCGCGACTCCCGCCCTGCCGCCATCGTCATGACCCACGGCCATTTCGACCATGTCGGGACGCTGGCGGATCTGGCGGAGGAGTGGGATGCCCCGGTCTACGCCCACCCGCTGGAGCACCCCTATCTCAACGGCCAAGCCGCCTATCCGCCGGGAGATCCGTCGGTCGGCGGCGGTGCCATGGCGGCATTGGCGCGCTTCTATCCGCGCAAGCCGGTGGACGTCGGCTCCCGCCTGCGGGCCTTGCCGGAGGATGGATCGGTGCCGGTGATGCCGGGCTGGCGCTGGGTTCATACGCCGGGGCACAGCGTCGGCCATGTCTCCCTCTGGCGGGAACGGGACCGCTCGATGGTCGTTGGCGATGCTTTCGTCACCACGGGGCAGGAGTCGGCCTATGCGGTGGCGGTTCAGCGGGCGGAAATGCACGGACCGCCCATGTACTTCACCGTGGAATGGAACAAGGCGCGGGAGTCGGTCGCCCGGCTGGCGGCCCTGGAACCGGAATTGGTCATCACCGGCCATGGCGAACCGATGCACGGAGCCGAGATGCGAACCGCCCTGCATCGGCTGGCCGACGAGTTCGACAGCATCGCCATCCCGCGGCAAGGCATATATTTGGACAAGCCGGCACGGGCGGAGGATGGGACCGCCTATTGCGGGCCGCAGACGTAAGTTCTGTGTCCGGCATCAAGACCCCGGGCCACACCGCCCCGGCTTTCGCATAGTGAGCCGCGGCAGGTGACCAGGGGGCCACGATTGCCTGATCCGGAGTGTCGGTCTTTGCCTCAGGCGTAATGCGCAACGCCGTTGCCGAGCGACCAGTTCTCTTTCGCCACTTCTACGATGTTCACGAACACGTCCTGCGGCCGGATGCCTGGATCCTCGCCGAGTATTTCCACGATCCGCGCGAACAATGCCTTTTTCTGCTCGACAGTGCGGGTATTGTTCGCCGTGATCTGGATGTAGACGAGGTCATCCCCTCGCGACACGCCAAGATAAGCCGAGCTGTAGCGGAAGTTCACCGCGTCATGCTCGGTGATGGTCATGAATTGATCGTCTTCCGGCACATTGAAGGTTTCATGCATCGCACGGTAAAGGCCGTCGAAGATTGCCTGTCGGTAGGATTC
Organism: Azospirillum sp. A1-3; assembly: GCF_023806445.1. Classification (NCBI taxonomy): domain Bacteria; kingdom Pseudomonadati; phylum Pseudomonadota; class Alphaproteobacteria; order Rhodospirillales; family Azospirillaceae; genus Azospirillum; species Azospirillum sp. A1-3. The sequence continues at coordinate 31,473 of NZ_JAMSLU010000004.1, read as the reverse complement.
AGGCTTTCCAGTGCGTAGGGAGATATGAACGAGCGGCATCGCATTTCCTTTCCATGACGTCCTCATTCAGAATAGCCGCGGATCAGTCATTTCCGTATGATATGATGTCTTATATCTAAGATAACGGTTAGAAATGATGGACCAACCTCTCGACCTCGATGCGGTTCGGGCCTTCGTGCGAATCGCCGAACTGGAGAGCTTTACGCGCGCGGCCGAAGCCATGCGCACCACGCAAGCCGCAGTCAGCCTGAAGCTGAAACGTCTCGAAGAAAGACTGGGGTGCCGCCTGTTCGAACGGACCCCGCGGTATGTGCAGTTGTCGCCACGCGGCGCCACCTTTCTCGATCACGCCCGCGACCTGCTTGAGGCGCATGATCGCGCACTCGCCTCCCTGAGCCAGGGGCGCCAACGAATCGGCATCGGCATCAGCGACCATGTGGCGGGACCGGAGCTTCCCGCATTGATTGCCCGGATGAACGCGCAGGACCCGCAGTTGGTGATCGAAATCCGGATTGGATCGTCGGGGGACCTGCTTCAGAGCTTCGACCGACGGGAACTCGACACCGTAATCGTCCGCCTGCATGCGGGGCGCAACGACGGCCAACTCCTTGCCGAGGAACAGTTCGGCTGGTTCGCGGCGCCGAGCTGGCAGCATCGTGCGGACGAACCTCTGCCAATTGCCACCATGGCGGAGCCCTGTGGGGTACGGGCATTGGCCGGGCAACTGCTCGACGCGGCCGGCATGCCTTGGACGGAGATCTTCGTTGGCGGCGGTGTGACCGCGGTGGCGGCGGCCGTCACGGCCGGGCTGGGTATCGCGGCATTGTCTCCGCGCATGGTGCCATTTGGCGCCGTCGATGTTGGCTCCAGGCTCGGGCTTCCAGCCTTGCCGCGCTTGCCCGTGGTTTTGCATACCAGGGTGAAGGATGGAAGACCGCGCGAAGCACTCGCTGGACTGGCGGCCGCCTTCAGGAGTGCGGTGCGCGGCTGATGCTCCGATACAAAAACCCCCGCCGGATCGCTCCGGCGGGGGTTTTCGTTAGCGACCGCTGTTTCCGGCTATCAGGCCGGGACGGCGACCTTGTCCGCGACTTCCTGGAAAGCCGGGATCTGGTCGAAGTTCATGTAGCGGTAGATGTCGGCGGCGGCCTGGTTCACCACGCCGACCTGGGCCAGATACTCCTCGGTGGTCGGGATCTTGCCCAGCAGCGCCGCGACGGCGGCCAGTTCGGCCGACGACAGGTAGACGCGGGTGTCGATGCCCAGACGGTTCGGGAAGTTGCGGGTCGAGGTCGAGATGGCGGTCGAACCCTTGCGCACCTGCGCCTGGTTGCCCATGCACAGCGAGCAGCCCGGCATCTCCATGCGGGCGCCGGCCTTGCCGAGGGTGGCGTAATAGCCTTCCTCGGTCAGCATCATCGCGTCCATCTTCGTCGGCGGGGCGATCCACAGGCGGGTCGGGATGTCCGACTTGCCGTTCAGGATCTTACCGGCGGCGCGGAAGTGGCCGATGTTTGTCATGCAGGAGCCGATGAACACCTCGTCGATCTTGTCGCCGGCGACCTCGGACAGCGTCTTCACGTCGTCCGGATCGTTCGGGCAGGCCAGGATCGGCTCCTTGATATCGGCCAGATCGATCTCGATCACCGCGGCATACTCGGCGTCGGCATCGGGCTTCAGCAACTGCGGATCGGCGATCCACGCCTCCATCGCCTTGATGCGGCGCTCCAGGGTGCGCGCGTCGGCGTACCCGTTGGCGATCATCCACTTCATCAGCGTGATGTTGGAGGTCATGTACTCGATGATCGGCTCTTTGCTGAGCTGCACGGTGCAGCCCGCCGCCGAACGCTCGGCCGAGGCGTCGGACAGCTCGAACGCCTGCTCGACCTTCAGCTCCGGCAGACCCTCGATCTCCAGGATGCGGCCGGAGAAGATGTTCTTCTTGCCCTTCTTCTCGACCGTCAGCAGGCCGGCCTTGATCGCGTAGAGCGGGATGGCGTTGACGAGGTCACGCAGGGTGACGCCCGGCTGCATCGTGCCCTTGAAGCGGACCAGGACCGATTCCGGCATGTCCAGCGGCATGACGCCGGTGGCGGCGGCGAAGGCGACCAGACCGGAGCCGGCCGGGAAGCTGATGCCGATCGGGAAGCGGGTGTGGCTGTCGCCGCCGGTGCCGACGGTGTCCGGCAGCAGCAGGCGGTTCAGCCAGGAGTGGATGACGCCGTCGCCCGGACGCAGCGCGACGCCGCCACGGGTGGAGATGAAGTCCGGCAGCTCATGGTGCATCTTCACGTCCACCAGCTTCGGATAAGCGGCGGTGTGGCAGAAGGACTGCATCACGAGATCGGCCGAGAAGCCCAGGCAGGCCAGGTCCTTCAGCTCGTCGCGGGTCATCGGGCCGGTGGTGTCCTGCGAACCGACCGTGGTCATCTTCGGCTCGCAATAGGTGCCCGGACGGACACCCTTGCCTTCCGGCAGACCACAGGCGCGGCCGACCATCTTCTGGGCCAGCGTGAAGCCCTTGCCGGTGTCGGCCGGGGCGGCGGACTGGCGGAACAGGGTCGACGGAGCCAGACCCAGCGCCTCGCGGGCGCGGGTGGTCAGGCCACGGCCGATGATCAGCGGAATGCGGCCGCCGGCACGCACCTCGTCGAAGATCACCTCGGACTTCACGGTGAATTCGGCGATGACCTCGCCGTTCTTCAGGGCCTTGCCTTCATAGGGGCGCAGCTCGATGACGTCGCCCATCTCCATCTTGTTGACGTCCAACTCGATGGGCAGCGCGCCGGCGTCTTCCATCGTGTTGTAGAAGATCGGGGCGATCTTGGTGCCGAGGCAGACGCCGCCGAAGCGCTTGTTCGGGACGAACGGGATGTCCTCGCCGGTGAACCACAGCACCGAGTTGGTGGCGGACTTGCGCGAGGAGCCGGTGCCGACCACGTCGCCGACATAGGCGATCAGGTTGCCCTTCTGCTTCAGCGCTTCCAGCTGCTTGGTCGGGCCGCGCTGGCCCGGCTCGTCGGCCTCGATGCCCGGACGCGGGTTCTTCAGCATGGCGAGCGCGTGCAGCGGGATGTCCGGACGGCTCCAGGCATCCGGGGCCGGCGACAGGTCGTCGGTGTTGGTCTCGCCGGACACCTTGAAGACGGTCAGGGTCATCGACGCCGGAACTTCCGGACGCGAGGTGAACCACTCCGCATCGGCCCAGGACTGCAGCACCGCCTTGGCATTGGCGTTGCCCTTGTCGGCCAGTTCCTTGACGTCGTGGAAGAAGTCGAAGACCAGCAGGGTCTTCTTCAGGCCTTCCGCGGCGGCGGCGCCGCATTCGGAGTCCGACAGCAGGTCGATCAGCGGCTGGACGTTGAAGCCGCCGAGCATGGTGCCCAGCAGCTCGGTGGCCTTGACCTTGGAGATCAGCGGCGAGCTGTCGTTGCCCTTGGCGACGGCGGCCAGGAAGCCGGCCTTGACGCGGGCGGCGTCATCGACGCCGGCCGGAACGCGGTGGGTGATGAGGTCGAGGAGGAAGGCCTCCTCGCCCGCCGGCGGGGCCTTCAGCAGGTCGATCAGCTCCGACGTCTGCTTCGCGGTCAGGGGCAGAGCCGGGATTCCGAGGGCGGCGCGTTCGGCCGCGTGCTGGCGATAGGCTTCGAGCACGGCAGGGTTCCTCATAAATGAAAGGCCGGCCCTTGGATGGGAACCGTGAGACGGCCCGCTTGAACTCAGGTCGGGTTTATATGCCCGCTTAAATGAAAGTGCAAGGGGGCGCCCCGCTTACGTGAAGCGGGCAGGATGAAGCAGCCATTCTTTTTGGACTGGTATTACCGGCGCTTGGTATGACCACTTTGCCAGCCCCGCTTTACTTCAGCGCGGCGGCCTGCTGCGGCGTCAGCAGGACGATGCCGTCCTCGTCGGCGAACAGGATATCGCCGGGGCGGACCGCCGCACCGGGCAGTTCCACGGCCACGTCGACCAGCCCCTGGTCGCGGCGGGTGGAGGCGCGCGGGATCGACGCCAGCGCCTTGATGCCGAGCGGCAGGGTCGCCAGTTCCGCCACGTCGCGGACGCAGCCCCAGATCACCACGCCGGCCCAGCCGTTCTTGACGGCGGACGCGGCGATCATGTCGCCCATCAGGGCGCAGCGCAGGCTGCCGGCGCCGTCGACCACCAGGACGCGGCCGGCGCCGGGGGTGGCCAGCAGTTCCTTGACGCGGGAATTGTCCTCCAGGCACTTCACGGTGACGACCTCGCCGGTGAAGCGGGTAACGGCGCCGAAGTCGCGGAAGCCCGGCAGAACGTAGCGGGCATCGTCCTTGAACCGGTCGAACAGGTCGCAGGTCGGGGTGAAGGCGGTGGTGGTCTGATCTGTGCTCATGACGATCGGGGCTCCGCAGCGTGAACGGTGCAGGGACTTTCTCCCGTCACCTCTTGCGCCAAAGGCGGGCGGGAGGCAAGGGCGGCGCGCCGGGACGACGGCAGGTCGGCGAACATGACGCAGGAGGCCTGCCGAACGTGCAGTCGACGCAGCAGCGACCCGCGCCCATATTTCCGGAAAGACGAAAAGAACCCGGGGTGTCCTCCATGACCATGCCGAAGATTGCCGCCGCCGGCGCGGCCGGTGCGCTGATCCTTCTGGTCTCGGCCTGCGCCTCCGTCATCTCGCCCCCGCCGGTGGCGCAGCCCGACCCGGCGGTGCTGAGCGCGCTGGAACGCTACTCCGCGGGCGAATGCAACCCGCAGACCGCGGCGGTGCTGACGGGAATGCACATTCCGGCGGGTGATATCCGCGGGCTGAGCTACGGCCTCTACCGCGACGAGTTCCGCGACGCGATTGTCCGCTGGGACGCCTGGGTCTATCTGAAGGACCAGCCCGGCTCCCTGGTGGTCACGCTGGACGAGGATTGCCGGCCGATCCAGGTCTATGCCCGCGGCGGGGCGACGCTGCCGGGCAGCCGGTGAACCCGCCGCCCGCAACCGAGGTCGGCCGCGCGGATGGAACATCGTGGAACAGGAGCCCGGCTGTCGTTCCATGTTGCAGCGGCCCGTCCTTCCGAAAGGAAGGGCGTCGGGTGGATGGAACATGGTGAAACATGATAACTGCTGCTGTTCCATCTGACCGGCCTCCGCAAGCGGGTGGAAACCGCCGGATTTTATAGGACTTCGTTCCCTTTTGGCGCATTTGTTGAAAGGGACGCGGCCTGCGGCCCCTCCATGCGAACCTCTGACTTGTCTTAACTATCGCCGGCCCGCGCCGACACGGTCTCAGACACATGGGCGTCCACGGCGCGGTCGTGGCGCTTCAGCCGTTCCTGCAACGTGTCGCCCATGCGCAACGCCACAGCGATCGACAGGATGTCGCCCAGCACCAGATGGGCGATGCGGACGGTCATCGGCGAATGGATGTCGAAATCGTCGGCGATGTCGGCGACGAGGCTGACCGTCGCCATCTCCGCCAGCGGCGAGCCGGAGCGGGTCAGCGCCACCACGTCGGCACCGGCCTTGCGGGCGTTCCGCACGGCATCGAGGATGTCGCGGGTGCGGCCGGTGCTGGACACCGCGACCACCGCGTCGCCCTTCGCCAGCGTCAGGGCGGAGGCGAAATAGACGTGAGAGTCGGTGTAGGCGACGGTCGGCATGCCAAACCGGAAGAACTTGCGCTGGATATCCTCCGCCACCGTGCCGGAATTGCCGGAGCCGTAGAACTCGATCCGCCGCGCCGCGGCCAGAACGTCGGCGGCGCGGTCCACCGCGTCGGCCGGCAGGTTGTTGCGCACCTGCATCAGCGTGGCGATGGTGCGGTCGAACAGCTTGCCGGCCAGCACCGCTCCCGGCACCCCGCCCTCGGCATTCAATTCCCCACCCGCCGACAGGTCCTGGTGCAGGAAGGGCATGCCGCCGGCGATGTCCTGCGCCAGCTTGATCTTGAATTCGCGAAAGCCGCGGCAGCCGAGAGCCGCGCAGAAACGCGCCACCGTCGGCTCGCTCACCCCGACCCGGTCGGCCAGTTCGGCCATCGACAGGTTGATGACGTCGCCCGGATGGGCCATCGCATAGTCGGCCAGCTTGCGTTCCGATGGCCGGATCTGGTCGCGGACGGCGGCGATTCTCGCCAGCATTCTGGGGGCTCTCCCTTCTGATTGTGGGTCAGCCTAGCACATGTAGCAAAGCTACATATACAGCGCTGCGAACGACCGATTCCGTCGCCCGGCCGAGGCGTCCTTTCCAAGCGTTTCCAAGCTGCCAAACCTTGCCCTGCGACAAAATGTCGAGCCGGTTCGCCTTGTCCGGAAGCCCGTCCGGGAGTATGTAGTAAAACTACAGAACGGGCGCAAATCACGGCATCCATCCATGGCATCTGCCGTCCACCGCCCGCTCTGAAAATATGACGTGTATCAACGAATCCGGCGCCCATCGCGCCTATGCTTCCAATCGCCCCGCGCGGTTCGCGGGCACCACGAGACTGCCGACACGGCCTATGATCCGCGCCGACGTCTGAATCTCTGAGGAGTCATCATGGACACCCTGCTGATGGACGGACTTGCCCAGACAACGGAGCAGCAGTCCGCCGCCGACCCCTGGCGCGGTTTCGCCCCGGGCGTCTGGCGCCGCTCGGTCGACGTCCGCGATTTCATCCAGCGCAACCTGTGCCCTTATGAAGGCGACGCAGGCTTCGTCGCCGGTCCCACCGCCCGCACCACCGCGCTGTTCGCCAAGGTCACCGACCTGCTGAAGCAGGAACGCGCCGCCAAGGGCGGCGTTCTGGACGCCGACACCGAAGTCTTCGCCTCCATCACCTCGCATGCCGCCGGCTACATCGACCAGGAACTGGAGGTCATCGTCGGCCTGCAGACCGACAAGCCGCTGAAGCGCGCGATCATGCCGTTCGGCGGCTGGCGCATGGTCAAGACCGGGCTGGAGGCCTACGGCTACACCCCGTCGCCCAAGCTGGAGGAGGTGTTCCCGGCGCTGCGCAAGACGCACAATGACGGCGTATTCGATGTCTACACGCCCGAGATGCTGCGCTGCCGCAAGTCCGGCGTCATCACCGGCCTGCCGGACGCCTATGGCCGAGGCCGCATCATCGGCGACTATCGCCGGCTGGCTCTCTACGGCGCAGATTTCCTGATCAAGGACAAGAAGGCCCAGCTCGCCTCGCTGGAGGTCAGCCGGATCGACGAGGATGTCCTGCGCTTGCGCGAGGAAATCTCCGAGCAGATCCGCGCACTGAAGGAGCTGGTCCAGATGGCCGCCTCCTACGGCTTCGACGTCAAGCGTCCGGCCGCCGGCGCGCGCGAAGCGGTGCAGTGGACCTATCTGGCCTATCTGGCCGCGGTGAAGGAAGCCAACGGCGCGGCGATGTCGCTGGGCCGGGTGTCCAGCTTCCTCGACATCTACATCGAGCGTGACCTGCGCGACGGCGTCATCACCGAGGCGGAAGCCCAGGAGATGATCGACCATTTCGTGATGAAGCTGCGCATGGTCCGCTTCCTGCGCACGCCGGAATACGACCAGTTGTTCTCGGGCGACCCGACCTGGGTCACGGAATGCCTGGGGGGAATGGGGCTGGACGGCCGGACGCTGGTCACCAAGACCAACTTCCGCATGCTGCAGACCCTGCACAATCTGGGTCCGGCGCCGGAACCGAACCTGACGGTCCTGTGGTCGGAACAGCTGCCGGACGGCTTCAAGCGCTTCTGCGCCGACACCTCGATCAGGACCTGCTCGGTCCAGTACGAAAACGACGACCTGATGCGCGGCTATTGGGGCGACGATTACGGCATCGCCTGCTGCGTGTCGGCGATGCGCATCGGCAAGCAGATGCAGTTCTTCGGCGCCCGCGCGAACCTGGCCAAGACGCTGCTGTACGCAATCAACGGCGGCAAGGACGAGGTTTCGGGCGAGCAGATCGGCCCGGCCTTCGCGCCCATCACCGGCGACGTGCTGGACTATGACGAGGTCATGGCCCGCTTCGAGCCGATGATGGAATGGCTGGCCAAGGTCTACATGAACGCGCTGAACGCCATCCACTACATGCACGACAAGTACATGTACGAGCGGATGGAGATGGCCCTGCATGACCGCGACATCCTGCGCACCATGGCCTGCGGCATCGCCGGCCTGAGCGTGGTGGCGGACAGCCTGTCGGCGATCAAGTTTGCCAAGGTGAAGGTCATCCGCGACGCCAGCGGCCTCGCCACCGACTTCGAGATCGAGGGCGACTATCCGGCCTTCGGCAACAACGACGCCCGGGTCGACGACATCGCGGTGTGGGCGGTCGAGCGCTTCATGACGGCGCTGCGCAAGCAGAAGGCCTACCGGAACGCGATGCCGACGCAGTCGGTGCTGACGATCACCTCCAACGTGGTCTACGGCAAGAAGACCGGCAACACGCCGGACGGCCGCAAGGCCGGCCAGCCCTTCGCGCCGGGTGCCAACCCGATGCACGGGCGGGACAGGAAGGGCGCCATCGCGTCGATGGCCAGCGTGGCGAAGCTGCCCTATTCGCACGCGCAGGACGGCATCAGCTACACCTTCACCATCGTCCCGGGCGCTCTCGGCCGCACGGAAGACGAGCGGGTGAGCAATCTGGTCGGCATGCTGGACGGCTATGCCCACCAGGGTGGCCACCACATCAACGTCAACGTCTTCGACCGTGAAACGCTGCTGCACGCCATGGACCATCCGGAGCTGTATCCGCAGTTGACCATCCGCGTGTCCGGCTACGCGGTGAACTTCATCAAGCTGACGCGCGAGCAGCAGCTGGATGTCATCAGTCGGACGTTCCACGACAAGCATTGAGGAATGTACGATGGGCGGCCCGCCGGCTTTCTTTTCGGCGTTGTTGCCAGATTAGGTTCTATGCCCCCTCCCTAACCCTCCCCCGCCTTTGGCGGTGGAGGGGACTGCCGCCGCTTCGCAGAAGGCACCCTCTCCCGCGGAACGCGGGGGAGGGTCGGGGAGGGGGCAAAGGACATCCGGCAAAGCCGCTTTTCAAAAGAGCAAGCTCCCATGACACCCACCCTCCCCCAAGCCCGCCCCGGCTCCGTTTCCGGCTGGATCCATTCGGTCGAGACCGGCGGCACGGTGGATGGGCCGGGGATCCGCTATGTGCTGTTCATGTCCGGCTGTCCGTTGCGCTGCCTGTACTGCCACAATCCCGACACCCAGCACATGCATGACGGGACGCGGACGACCTCGACCGAAGTCCTCGAAGACATCGCGCTCTATGCCGAATTCCTGAAGCGCGCCCATGGCGGGCTGACGCTGAGCGGCGGCGAACCGCTGGTGCAGCCGGAATTCGCCGCCGCCATCTTGCGCGGGGCGAAGGCGCTGGGCATGCACACCGCGCTCGACACCTCCGGCTTCCTCGGCAACCATGCCGACGATCATCTGCTGGAGGACGTCGATCTCGTCCTGCTCGACATCAAGGCCTTTTCCGAGAAGACCTATCGCCACCTGACCGGTGTGCCGCTGCGCCCGACGCTGGAATTCGCGGAGAGGCTGGCCGGGATGAACAAGCGCATTTGGCTGCGCTATGTGCTGGTCCCCAACCTGACCGACGACGCGGCCGAGATCGACGGGCTGGCCGAGTTCGTCGCCGGGCTGGGCGTGGTCGACCGGGTCGACGTGCTGCCCTTCCACAAGATGGGCGAGCATAAATGGAAGGCATTGGGGCGCAAATACATGCTGACCGACACCGAACCGCCCTCGCGCGAGCTGGTGGAGCGTGTTCGGGGGCAGTTCCAGGCGCGGGGGCTGCGGGCGGACTGAACCCGCAGCCATCCTGCCGTGATTACGCCGGGCGGATCGCCTGGGCGAAGGTGAAGAGCATGGCCGGATCGACCGCCTTCTTCACCTGGGCCAGCTTGGTGAGGTTCTCGCCGTAATAGGCCCGCTGCCAATCGGCCAGAGACGGATCGGGGAAGTTCTGGAAGGCGCCCTGCGCCTTGGTGCGGCGGTTGATGTCGTCGTAGAAGCGCTGCTGCCACTCCAGCGCCTGCTCGATCAGCAGGACGGAATCCGTCGGCCGCCACCAATTGGCCTCGACCGAAAACAGCCAGTCATAGCCGCGGTGGACATAGGCGGTCTCGGTCGGGCCGACGCGGTTGATGGCGCCGCCGACCTGGAAGAATTTGAAGGCCACCGGCATCGAGGTGGCGGGCATCTTCGCCGCCCAGTCGAACATCGCGGCGATAGCCTCGTCGCCGATGTCCGCCGCCTTCATGTAGCTGGATTTTTCCTGGTAGTAGTAGGGGAAGGTCGTCTCGACCAGGAAGTCCTGTGCCGTCCAGTAGGGCACATCCTCCTTCACCACCGACTTCGACTTGTCGATCATCTCCCAGGTGGATTTGAAGATCTCCCGCAGCGACACCTTCGACTTGTGGAGCTGGCCGAGGACGGAGATGCTGACCGGCACCTTGTCGCAGCGTTCCTGGCGGCTGGGGATGGTGACGCTGATCTTGCTGCCGAAATCTTCGGGCGCGTTGGCCAGTTCGGTCAGCAGGAGCTTCAAGACCTTCGGCAGATTCTCCGTCCAGACCAGATTGAAGACGGTGACCGCCTCCGCCGGACGGGTTTCCAGGGTGAAGGAGGTGTTGATGCCGAAATTCCCGCCGCCGCCGCCGCGGCAGGCCCAATAGAGGGCGGAGTCGGTGTCGGCATCGGCCTTGACGTGGCTGCCGTCGGCCGTCACCAGTTCCGTCGCGCGCAGCAGGTCCGACGCCATGCCGTACTTGCGCATGTTGAAGCCGATGCCGCCGCCCAGCAGGAAGCCGGCGGCGCCGACGGAATCGCAGCGCCCATGGGTGATGGTGCGGCCAAGCCGTTCCATCTGCTTATAGACGTAGGAGTTGAGCGTGCCGCCCAGCACCTTGACCAGCCCATCCTTGCCGGGCAGCGCTTCCGCCCCCGCCATTTTCGACATGTCGATCAGCAGGCCGGGCGTGGTGGAGAAGCCGGCGTAGTTGTGGCCGCCGGAGCGCACGGCGAAGGGCATGCCCTGCTCCTTCACCCACGTGATGCAGGCCTGCACGTCGGTCGCGCTGGCGCAACGGGCGATGCCGGCCGGCAGGGTGGCGCCGTAGCGCAGGTTGTTGGGGCGGCAGACATCGGCGAAGAAGGGATCCTCCGGCCGCAGCACCCCGCCCTTCACCGCCTTCGCCAGATCGGACCAGGCCGAGGGCGGCGGGCAAAGCGCCCCGCCCGCCTCCGCCGCGAAGGCGGAGCCCGGCATCAGCCGGACCGCGGCGGCCGCGCCGGCGAAACGGCCGGCGCCGACAAGGAAGTTGCGGCGGGAAGAGTGCAGTCCGAGCAGCATGAGCCTGTCCACCCTGGGTCATTGGTTGTGTTCGCGTATGGTTATTATCCGAATGATAACAACCATCGTCAACCGAACACGCCCATGGGGTGGGCTGACTCCCCCTACCCTTTCTTCAGCGGGCGGGTGCTGCCGCGGATCACCAGTTCGCAGTCCAGGTTGTGGTGCTTCGCCGTGACGCGGGTGCCGTTCAAGGCCGCCAGGATCTGGGTAGCGGTGAGACGGCCGATCTCGCGCTGGGGCGGGCGGACCGTGGTCAGCGGCGGCGGGCAGGAGTTGCTGAAGGGCAGATCGCCGAAGCCCACGACCGCCAGATCGTCGGGCACGCGCAGGTCGCGGCGGGTGACCTCGAACAGCACGCCCAGCGCCAGCGCGTCGTTGGAGCAGACCACGCCGTCGATGTCGGGATGGCGCGTCAGGATCTCGTCGATCAGCCAGCGGCCGACCTCCGTCGTCGCGGCGTCGGGGACGGTGAAGTCGATGGGGTCGTGCAGGCCGCGGCGCAGCACCTCCGCCTCATAGCCGTCGGTGCGGCTGCGCACGCGCAGATCCTGGCTGGCGGCGGCGCCGATATAGGCGACCTTGCGGCTGCCCTGGTCGTAAAGGTGGCTGGTCTGCATGCGGCCGACCTCGAAATGCGAGAAGCCGACGCTGATGTTGACCGCCTCGCCGGGGTGCCCCGGCATGTCCCACATCTCCACCACCGGCACACCGCAGGAGGCCAGCATGGCGCGGGTCCGTTCGGTGTGGTGGAAGCCGGTCACCACCATCGCCGCCGGCGACCAGGCGAGGAAGGCGCGGATCAGGCTTTCCTCCTCCTCCGGGCTGAACTCGCTGACGCCCAGCAGGGTCTGGTAATGCGCCGCCTGGAACATGCCCTGGAGCGTGTTGTAGGTCTCGGCGAAGAAGGAGTTCAGGATCGACGGCAGGATGACGCCGACGGTGCGGCTTCGCGCCGCGGCGAGGCTGCCGGCGACCAGATTGGGCACATAGCCCATCTCGTCGATCACCCGCGCGATGCGTTCGGCGAGGTGGCGCGACACCGATTCCGGCCGGCGGAGATAGAGCGAGACGGTGCTGGCCGACACATCCGCGGCGGTGGCCACGTCGGTCATCGTCACCCGCTGGGTGCCACGGCGTGTCCGCTTCCTGGCTTCGGTCGTCTGCATCGTCGGTCTTCCTCACGCATCAGGTGCGGCGCATCAGTGCCGCGTCGGCGGATCGGCGAGCGCAAGGACAGCCAGGGCCTCGATCGCGTCGTGAACGAGCTGATAGGCGGCCTCGATCCGGCAGAGCGCACGGTCGCATTCGTCGTCATCGTCGCGCGTCTCCTGCCGGACGGCCCGGAACAGGGTCAGCGCTTCGCGGCCGATGATCCTATGGCAAGCCTGCAGTCCGCAATCCTCTTGCAGCGCGAGCGGGATATGCAACAGGCGATGGCGCAGCACCGCCGCATCGAGTTCCAGTTCGGCGATCCGCCGGGTCAGAAGGGGTGTCATCGATGTCATGCCCGGCGGGGCCCATCCGGATGGACACGCCCCGCTTTATAAAACGGCAGCCGGATCAGCCGGCAACCAACTCGGCCATGGCGGCCTTCATGCCCTTCGCCTCGATGGCGGCGAGGCTGTCGGCCACCCGCGCGGCAAGGCCGGGGATGGCGGTCAGGTCCTCCTTCCACAGGTGGACGTCGGACAGGACGGCGGCGACCAGGGCCTTGGCGTCACCGACATTGGCGGCCCAGGCGGCGCTCATGGCGGCGATCACCTCGGCATTGTCGCTGATCGGGTAGGACCCGGCCTCGCGCGTGCCGGTATAGGCGCCGTCGGCCAGCGTGCCGCGGTAGAAGCGCAGCAGGGCCGCCAGCGAGAAGGACAGGCCGGCCGGGGCCGAGCCGTTGCGGACGACCGCATCCTTCAGGCTGGGCAGGACGCGCACCTGCCACTTCGACACCGAGTTCAGCGTGATCGAGATCAGCTCGTGCCGGATATAGGGGTTGCCGAAGCGCTCCATGATGGTGCGGGCGTAGTCCTGGCGCTCCGCCTCCGGCAGGGGCACGTAGGGCACGATCTCCTCGAACATCACTTTGTTCAGGTAGGCCGAGACGGTCGGGTCGTCCATCATCGACTTGACGGTGTCAAGACCGGCGCAATAGGCGGCCAGCGCACTGGCGGTGTGGGCGCCGTTGAGGATGCGGACCTTGCGGGTGCGGTAGGGCTGCAGATCGTCGGTCCACACCACGTTCAGGCCGGCCTTGTGCAGCGGCAGCTCCTCGGCCAGATGGGCCGGACCCTCGATCACCCAGACATGGAAGGGTTCGGCGGCGACGGCCAGCTTGTCCTCATAGCCCCACTTGGCGCTGAGGGCCGCGGCCTCGTCCTTCGGGTAGCCGGGGACGATGCGGTCGACCAGCGTGTTCAGGAAGTGGTTGTGCGTCTCCACCCAATCGGCGAAGCCGGCCTCCAGGCCCCAGCGCTTGGAGTGGGCCAGGACGATGCGCTTCAGGTTGGCGCCGTTGGCCTCGATCAGTTCGCAGGGCAGGAAGACCAGACCGCTGTCGGCCGTGCCGCCCAGCGCCTTGTAGCGGGCGTGCAGCAGGGCCGCGACCTTGGCCGGGAAGCTGTCCGGGCAGGTGCCGGGGGCATAGGCTTCCTCGCGGTCGGCGATGCCGGCCTCGGTGGTGTTGGAGACGAAGAAGCGTAGCGCCGGGGAGGTGGCCAGCGCGACCATCCGCGCCCAGTCGGCGTAGGGGTTCAGCGCCTCCGAGACGCAGGAGACGACGCGGCGGGATTCGACCTCGCGCCTGTTCTCGATGCCACGCAACAGCACGGTGTAGAGGTTGTCCTGCGCCTTCAGCAGCGGGACGATGCCCTGGTCGAGCGGCTGGGTGATGGCGACGCCGGCTTTAGTCAGCCCTTGGCCGTTGGCGACATCGACCATCCAATCGACGAAACCGCGCAGGAAATTGCCGTCGCCGACCTGGAGGATGGTCACGGGCAGGGTCGGAGCGCCATCGGTGTGAGCGACGTCGAACGCGCCACCGGCAAGCTGGTCACGGGTCAGGGAACGCATGACTGGGCATCCTTACAGGAGCTGAAGATCGGAGCCCGGTGCGTTGACGGCAAGCGCGGGCGACGGGTAAGATATACTAATATATTAATGGGTGGGGCAAGGGGAAAAGGGTGCGGCATCGTGGTTGGGGAGTGGTTGAGCGGATGCCCCCACCCTGACCCTCCCCCGCTCTCAGCGGACCTATGGTCCGCCTGTCGCGTCAGCACAAAGCGAAGCTTTGTGCGAGAGCTGGGCGGGGGAGGGAATAAGTGCTTGTTCGGTAGAGTGGCGCCAGTCCCTCCCCCGCCCAGCGGGGGAGGTTAGGTGGGGGTCTAACGCCTCCCCTACTCCTTGAACCCCGCCATATGCTCGAACAGGTGCCGTTTGCGGCGGAGCTCCGCTTCCGCCTCGTCCAGCAGCGCGTGGTAGCGCTCAGGGTTGGCCCGCTCCACGGCGCTGAAGCGGGACTCGCCGGCCATGAAGGCGGCGAGGCCGGCGGAGGGGGCGCCGCTGTCCAGTTGCAGGGCGGTCTTGCCATCGGCCAGCCGGCGCGGGTCGCGGCGGTAGAGTGACCAGTGGCCGCTCTCCACCGCCAGCTTCTGGTGCTCCAGCCCATGCGACAGCTCGTAGCCATGGGCGACGCAATGGCTGTAGGCGAGGACCAGCGACGGGCCGTGGTAGGATTCGGCCTCCATAAAGGCATTCAGCGTGTGGCTGTCGCGGGCGCCGAAGGCGGTGCGAGCGACATAGACATGGTCGTAGGCCATCGCCATCAGCCCCAAATCCTTCTTGGCCGCCGACCGGCCGGCGGTGGCGAACTTGGCCGAGGCGCCGATCGGGGTGGCCTTCGACTGCTGGCCGCCGGTGTTGGAATAGACCTCCGTATCCATCACCAGGATGTTCACATCGCGGCCCGAGGCCAGCGCGTGGTCAAGGCCGCCATAGCCGATGTCGTAAGCCCAGCCGTCGCCGCCGATGATCCACACGCATTTGCGGACCAGATAGTCGGCCAGCTGCTCCAACCGGCGGGCGAGCGGGTCCTTCAGCGGCGCGAGCAGCGCCATCAGGGTGGCGACGCGGGTGCGCTGGGCGGCGATGCCGGCGGAGTCCTGCTGGTCGGCCTCCAGCAGTGCGGTCACCAGACCGGGTTCCAGCTGGGCCGACAGCAGGGCCAGCGTGTCGCGCGCCTGTTCGGCCATGCCGTCGATGGCGACGCGCAGGCCGAGGCCGAACTCCGCATTGTCCTCGAACAGCGAATTGGCCCAGGCCGGGCCGTGGCCGCTGGCGTCGGTGGTGTAGGGGGTGGTCGGCAGGTTGCCGCCATAGATCGAGGAGCAGCCGGTGGCGTTCGCCATCACCATGCGGTCGCCGAACAGCTGGGTCAGCATCTTGATGTAAGGCGTCTCGCCACAGCCGGCACAGGCGCCGGAGAACTCGAACAGCGGCTCCAGCAGTTGGCTGTGCTTGACAGTGACGGGGACCGACTCGCGCGGGATGGCGGGCAGGCTGCGGAAGAAGTCGAAGGCCTCCTGCTGGCTGGCCAGCGCTTGGACCGGGCGCATCTCCAGCGCCTTACGGCCGGAGCCATCTTTCTCTTCCGCCGGACAGACGGCGACGCACAGCGTGCAGCCGGTGCAGTCGGCGGGCGAGGCCTGCAGGCGATAGCGGCCGCCGGGGAATTCACGGCCCTTGTAGGGGATGGTCTCGAAGCCGGCAGGCGCGTCGGCCAGCGCCGTTTCCGGCACCACGGTGGCGCGGATGGCGGCATGCGGGCAGACCAGCACGCACTTGTTGCACTCGATGCAGAGGTCGGCGTTCCAGCCCGGCGCCTCCGCCGCGATGTTGCGGTGCTCATATTTGGAGGTGCCGGTCGGCCATGTGCCGTCCACCGGGAAGGCCGACACCGGCAGCCGGTCGCCATGGCCGGCGATCATCATCGCGGTGACGCGCTTGACGAAATCGGGAGCCGTTTCGGGTACCGGGGCCGGGCGATCGTGGTCGGCGGTGACATGGTCGGGCACCGGGACGGGGCGCAGATGCGTCAGCGCCTGATCGACGGCGGCGATGTTGCGTTTCACCACCTCCTCACCCCGGCGGGCATAGGTCTTGGCGATGGCGGCCTTGATCTCGGCGATGGCGTCCTCGACGGGCATCACGCCGGACAGCTTGAAGAAGCAGGTCTGCATGATGGTGTTGACGCGGCGGCCGAGCCCGACCTCCCGCGCCACCGCGCCGGCGTCGATGGCGTGCAGCGACAGCTTGCGTTCGATGCAGAGGCGCTGCACCTCGGCCGGCAGGGCGTCCCAGACCTGCTCAGGCGTGCCGGGGGCGTTCAGCAGGATGGTGGCGCCGGGCGCGGCCATCTCCACCACCTCCACCCGCTCCATCAGAGGCAGATGGTGGCAGGCGACGAACTGGGCTTGGCCGATCAGGTAGGGGGCGCGGATCGGGTCCTTGGAGAAGCGCAGGTGCGAGACGGTGGTCGAGCCGGACTTGCGGCTGTCATAGACGAAATAGGCCTGGGCGTGGCCGCCGGTCCGGGACTGGATGATCTTGAGCGAGTTCTTGTTGGCGCCGACCGTGCCGTCGGCGCCGAGGCCGAAGAAAACGGCGCGCGACACGCCCGGCTCCTCCACGCCCCAAGCCGGGTCCCAGGGGATCGAGTGGTGGGTGACGTCGTCGGTGATGCCGATGGTGAAGCGGCGCTTTGGGCGGTCGCGGCCCAACTCGTCGAACACCGCCTTCGCCATGGCGGGGGTGAATTCCTTGGACGACAGGCCGTAGCGGCCGGCGACCACAATCGGGTCGATGGCGGAGGCATCGGCGGCGCGGGCTTCGGCCAGGGCGGCGACCACGTCGAGATAGAGGGGATCGGCGACCGCTCCCGGCTCCTTGGTGCGGTCGAGCACGGCGATGCGGCGCACCGTCGGCGGCAGGGCGGCGACGAAGTCGGCAATCGCGAAGGGGCGGAACAGGCGGACGGTCAGGCAGCCGACACGCTCGCCCTCCCCCACCAGCCGATCGACCGCGCCGTTGCAGGCCTCGGCCCCCGATCCCATGACGATCACCACCCGTTCCGCCTGCGGATGGCCGTGATAGTCGAACAGGCGATAGGCGCGGCCGGTGCGGGCGGCGAGTTGGTCCATCATCTCCTGCACGATGGCTGGGCAGGCCTCGTACCAAGGGTTGGCAGCCTCGCGGGCCTGGAAGAAGACGTCGGGATTCTGCGCCGTGCCGCGGACGACGGGATGGTCGGGAGTCAGGCCGCGGCGGCGGTGGGCGTCGACGCAGGCATCGTCGATCAGGGCGCGCAGATCCTCGTCGGCGAGGGGCTCGACGCAGTTGAATTCATGCGAGGTGCGGAATCCGTCGAAGAAATGCAGGAAGGGCACGCGCGCCCGCAGGGTGGCGGCATGGGCGACCAGCGCCAGATCCTGCGCCTCCTGCACATTGGCCGAGGCCAGCATGGCGAAGCCGGTCTGGCGGCAGGCCATCACGTCGGAATGGTCGCCGAAGATCGACAGCGCGTGAGTCGCCAGCGTGCGCGCCGCCACATGCATGCAGAAGGGCGTCAGCTCTCCGGCGATCTTGTACATGTTGGGGATCATCAGCAGCAGGCCCTGCGACGCGGTGAAGGTCGTCGCCAGCGCGCCCGCCTGCAACGCGCCGTGGACCGCACCGGCGGCACCGCCTTCCGACTGCATCTCGACCACCTGGGGAACGGCGCCCCACAGGTTGGGTCGGCGCGCCGCCGACCATTCGTCGGCGAACTCCCCCATCGGCGAGCTGGGCGTGATGGGATAGATCGCGATGACGTCGCTGGCGCGGTAAGCCACCGAGGCCGCCGCCTCGTTGCCGTCCATGATGCGGATGGCGGCTGCCGGCCGGGAGGAGGCGGTGGAGGTGGGGCTCTGGGTCATGCCGGAAATGTCCTCTCTGCTGGCGGCGGTCGTCTCCCTCGGCGCGTCTTCGATAATGGGAAGGCGTTTTCAAAAACCGGCGGAAGACGGCTGTCGGCCAGGGGGAATGGTCCATCCGGAGCGGGCCGGACACATTGACACTCGTCAGTTCCGCGCAGATTTTCCGGGTGACCCCGTTCTGCGTTGCACTACCGTTCTGCGCTGCACCCGTAGCTGATATATTACTTTTGCAAGGAAGGCCCCAATTTGTCGCAGCGCAGCATTGGGTGAATGCCGAGCTTTGCTGCGGGATTGCGGACAAGCGATAGGGTGAAAGCAACCGCCGGTAGGGGCGCAAGGCGGGCGCAGACCATTGATACAGGTCATTTATCACGATCAGGCGCTGTGGCTTCCTACATGCGGATGCGCCGGGGTGATCGGCTCTCGGCCAAAATTCCGAACAGAAGAACAGGCGTTTCAACCCGCAATTACATTGCATTGCAGCAAATAGCGTCCGTCGGCAAGGGCGTAATTATGCTGCGACTGCGAAGAAATCAGCGCACCGCATCATCGTCCTGCGACATTTTCGCAAGGGCAGACGGCGGTCCCGGAAAACCACTTGCGGCGCACACTGATATATTAATATAACTCCACCAGCGATGCTCCCGCCCCTCTTGAAACGGAGTGGAAGCGACACCGTCGCCCGGCACCGAACACCCGCCGGCAAGGCATCCCGCCCGAGGATCGCCGCCCTAGGGCCTGTACGTGCGCACCGGCGCCTGCCGTGGCAGGCATGTGAGGAAAACATGAACAAGATCCGTGGTTTGCGGTGGCAAATCCTTGCCCTGATGATGCTGGGCACCGTGGTCAACTACATCGACCGCAACACGCTGGGCATCCTGGCGCCGACGCTCAAGGAACAGCTCCACTTCACGACCGAGCAGTATTCCTTCATCGTCAGCGCCTTCCAGCTTTGCTACAGCCTGATGCAGCCGGTCGCCGGTTACATCACCGATCTGGTCGGGTTGAAGCTCGGCTATGCGATGTTCGCCGGCGTCTGGGGCCTTGCCGCCGCCGCGCATGCGCTGGCCGGCAGCTGGCAGTCGATGGCCTTCTTCCGCGGCCTGCTGGGCGTCAGCGAGGCGGCGGCCATGCCGTCGGGCGTGAAGACCTCCACCCTGTGGTTCCCGGCCAAGGAGCGCTCCATCGCCACGGGCTGGTTCAACACCGGCAGCTCGATCGGCGCGATGATCGCCCCGCCCTTCGTCATCTGGCTGTCGCTGACCTATGGCTGGCAGGAAGCCTTCCTCGTCACCGGTCTGCTGGGCGTCGGCATGTCGGCCCTGTGGTACATGCTGTACCGCAACCCGGAGAACCATCCGCGCCTGACCAAGGAAGAGCACGACTATATCCTGGAAGGCCAAGCGCATGTCGAGTTGCCGAAGCCGTCGGTGAAGCGCGTGCTGGGCAAGGGCAAGTTCTGGAGCATTGCCGCCGCCCGTTTCCTGACAGAGCCGGCTTGGCAGACCTTCAGCTTCTGGATCCCGCTGTACATGGTCTCGACCCGCGGCATGGACATCAAGCAGTTCGCCCTGTTCGCCTGGCTGCCGTTCCTGGCCGGTGACATCGGCTGCATCCTCAGCGGTTACCTGTCGCCCTTCTTCGTCAAGCGCTTCCGGATGTCGCTGGTCAACTCCCGCATCGCCGGCGTCGGCGTGGGTGCGGTGTGCATGGTCGGCCCGGCCCTGATCAGCTTCACCGTCAGCCCGATCGCCGCCATCTTCCTGTTCTCGCTCGGCGCCTTCGCCCACCAGATGCTGTCCAGCCTGCTCTATGCCCTGGTGACCGACACCTTCGAGAAGCAGGACGTCGCCACGGCGACCGGTTTCGGCGGCATGGCCGGCTATATGGGCGGCATGATCTTCTCGCTGATCATCGGCCAGCTGGCCACCACCATCGGGTACGAGCCGCTGTTCGCCTGCCTGACCGTGTTCGATCTGGCCGCCTTCGCCATCATCGCCCTGGTCCTGGGTCAGCGGGGGGGCAAGCCCGCCGCGGCCATGCCGAACGCCACGGCCGGGGCCGACTGACGGTCCGTCCGGTTCCGACATTACGTTCAGTGCGATCGAGACGCCCTTCAGCACAGCGCCGGGGGGCGTTTCGCATTGGCCCGGACCAGTGGGACCGATGGACAAAAAAGCTGACCGTGGTGAGGTGAAGTCGCTTGCTACGCGGATGAGATATTAGTATATTAGCGCCGTACCGCTGGATGCGCCGTGGGTTGACCCGGCACAACTTGTTGGACGTTCCTCTCGGACTTCAGAGCCGTCGGTGTCACCGGCGGCTCTTTTTTTGTCCGGAGCCGCTCAGTTGAACAGGAAGGACTGGCTGTCGATCCCGATCGTGGGGGCGGGGCGGTCCGGCTGGGCGGAGACGGCGGCAGCGGCGGCGACCGACAGCAGCGAGGCCAGCGCGAAGGCCGAAGCGACAAGGGCGCGGGCGATGGTGTGGCGCGCGGCAGGCTTGTGAGAGGACGGCTGATGAGAGGACATGCGACGGCTCCTTGTCTGGGATCGCGATGATCGGGCGTCGGGGAGCGGCGTCGGCGTCATCGGCAAACCCATGCTGCCACCAGCGCGCCGCCGTGAAACGCGCCGATCCCGCATGTCCTTCATGATGATGCTGCACTGCATCATAGCGCTGTGACTGTGCATGATGCAGACTGCGTAAGGTGATCGCAGCGCTCCGATCCGTTCTGCAAACAGGGGTCGGGCCGGTTACTTGATGCAGGATGATCTTTTACTGCGCCAGTCCGCGACGACCGCCCACCTCGTCCAGGTGAGTCAGCATGTCGGCCGGATCTTCGTAGACGCGCAACGCGCCCGAGCGCTCAAGCTCCTCCCGGCCATAGCCGCCGGACAGCAGGCCGATGCCGAGCGCGCGCGCCCGCTTGGCGGCGATCATGTCCCAGATGCTGTCGCCGACCACGAAGGCGCTGGTGATGTCGACGCCGATGCGCGCGGCGGCGGCCAGGAACAGGTCGGGGTCCGGCTTGGCATATTCGACCTCGTCGCGGGTGATGACCGCGGCGCGTTCGGGATCGACGCCCAGCTTTTCCAGCGCCGGCCGCGCCGTCTCCATCCGGCCGCTGGTCGCGATGGCCCAGGGGATGTTCAGCTCCGTCAGCGTGTCCAGCAGATCGCGGGCGCCGGGCAGCGGGACGACGCCGGCGGCCAGCCGCTTGTAGGCCTGCGTATGGCGATGGCGCAGCCGGTCGAGCAGGTCCTGGTCGATGGCGAGGCCGGTCTCGCGCAGCAGCATGTTGGTGAACAGCCCGCCGCTCATGCCGATCTTGCGGTGGATACGCCAGACCGACAGGGCGATCCCCTCCTCGTCCAACGCCTCCTTCCAGGCCAGCACATGCTGGTACACCGTGTCGGTCAGCGTGCCGTCCAGGTCGAACAGGAAGGCGTTGGTCACGTGGGGATAGCCGGTCATGTCCATTGTCCGCGGGTTGTGGAGGCGGGTCGAATTCGACAGGACCAGACGTGGGACCGGCCGGCGCGATTTGCCAAGGATTTGCGGAGGACGGCGATGGATTTTCCTCGACGATAATCCACGCGAACTTACACGGTGGTTTCACCACGCAGACGCGAAGACTGGCGCTTCCGCTGGCGCGTTGACTTCGCTACAGTCCGCGCCCAAGCTTGCCGCCTGTATGTTCGGCGCAATGCCTGTAGGGAGAGAAGCGCGTGTCGGAAAGGCCGGGGCATCGCGACGCTTGGTCGACGGACGAGGATCTGGTCACATTGCTGGATCAGGTCAGCCGGCTTGTCTATGGCATCAGCTTCACCGAAGGGCTTTTCCCGGCGCAATGGGTGGCGTTGCGCTATTTCCATGACGCGCCGGAGCCGGCACGCACCCTAACCGCGCTGGCCCGGTTCCAGCGCATCCATCTGGCACCGGTGTCGCGCACCGTCTCCACCCTGGTGGACAAGGGGTTTCTGGCCCGCCGTCCGCATCCGGGATTCAAGCGCGGCTGGCTGTTCGACCTGACGGACGAGGGACGGGCCCTGCTGCACCGCGATCCCCTGCGCCAGTCGCTGACCCCGCCGCTCGCCGCCATGGCGGAGGATGAACGGGCGATGCTGGGCCGCCTGATGAAGCGGATCATCACCCACATGCAGGCGGGCACCGCGACCGCGGAGGACGGCGCGCCGGTCGCCTGACCGCACCGCTCCACTCCGCTGTCCCACTGCGCTAGCCCGCGTCCCTCTCCGCCTCCATCCGCTCAGAACGTCAGCCGTTCGATGTTCTGCAGCACCAGCTGGTGATGGTTCTGGTCCTCCAGCGTGACGGTCGTCTCCTGGGTGAAGGTCAGGCCGTGGCCCGACGGATCCACGGTGTAGGCGTGGCCGTCCAGTTGCTGGAGCCAGTTGGTGCCGGCATTGGCGACGAAGGCGCCGACCTCCACCACGTCGGTCCAGCCCACCCCGCCGTCGATGGTCAGGTTGCCGTCGCGCGGGGCGAAGATGAACAGATCGTCGCCGGCCCCGCCGGACATGCTGGTGGTGCCGCTTCCGGCATGCAGGATGTCGGCGCCGCTGCTGCCGGTCATCGTCGCATCGGCCGAGACCAGCACCTGCACCGCCAGCGGATCGCTGGACAGCCCCTGATCGTCGCTGACCGTCACCTCCAGCGTCCGGGCGCCGCCGCCATTCGGGCTGAGCGCCAGATGCTGGAGGATGTCGGTGTAGGTCGCGGTGGAGGCGCTGCCCGACAAGGACAGCTGGTGGGTGCTGTCGTCCCAGCTGACCTCGATCCCGGTGCCCGACACCGTCTTGCGGCCGGTGGACGGGTCGGTGTCGATGGTCAGGCTGTCGAGGTTCAGCGCGTCGCCGGTCTGCGATCCGGCGGCGATGCGGATCGACATGCCGGACATGACGCTGCTGTCCACATCGGTGATCGTCGCGTCGGCGACAACGGCCGGATGATCGGTCGCGTCCGCGGCGATGGCGGTGGTGGCGTGGGCGGCGGCCAGGGTCGCTTTGTCGTTCACCGGATCGACGGTGATGCTGAGGATCTGCGTCACCGCCGCGGTGTCGGTTCCGTCCTGGGCGGTCACGGTGACCGACAGGTCGACCGTGCCATGGGCGTTGGCCGGCGGGGAATAGGTCAGGCCGGCCAGATCGGACGCGGCGAGGGACCAGCTGCCGTCGCCGTTGTGGGTGCCGTGGTTCAGGCTGGCACCGTCCGGCATTCCGGTGATCCGCACCGACAGCGTTTCTGACCCGTCGCTGTCGGTCGAGGCGGCGGTGATCGTCAGCGCGATCGCCGTGTCCTCGTTGCCGTGCACGGCGGGGGTGTCCAGCGTCGGCGTGTCGGCGACCGGGGTCACCGTCACCGCCAGCGGCTTGTTCACAGTCGCCGGCGTGGCGGTGCCGTCCGTCGAGGTGGCGGTGACCGACAGGGTGAAGCTGCTGCCGCTGTCGTGGGCCGGGGTGATCGCCAGACCGGCGAGCTGGGCCGGCGTCAGCGTGATCGAGCCGTTGACGATGGTCAGCGTGTCGCCCGCCGTGTTCGACAGGGTGGCGCCGGCCGGGATGTCGGCGATGGTGACGCTCAGCGTCTCCGATGCGTCGGTCAGGGCCGGGGTGATCGACAGTGCGACCGTGCCATCCTCCGCCACCGATGCCGGATCGACCTGCAGGGTCGGCGCGTCGGACAGAGCGCGGACGGTGACCGGCAGTTGCGCCACAACGGAGGCCGCGGCGGCGGTGCCGTCGGTGGAGGTCGCGGTGACGGTCAGGGTGAAGTCGCCGTCGTCGTTCGGCGGCGGTGTGATCGTCAGCCCGGCCAACTGGGCCGGAGTCAGGGTCCAGGTCCCGTCGGCGTTGTGCGTACCGGCGCTGAGCGTCGCACCGGTGGGAACGCCGGCGATGGTGATGCTCAGCAGCTCCGAACTGTCGGTCAGGGCCGAGGTGATGGTCAGCGGAATCGCCGCATCCTCGTCGCCGGTCGCCGCGGCCACGGTCAGCGTCGGGGCGTCGGACACCGGGTTGACCGTCACCGGCAGGGTCGTGGTCACCGAAACCGGGCTGGCGCTGCCGTCCCTGGCGGTGGCGGTGACGGTCAGATTGAAATCATGATCGTCGTTGGACGGCGGCGTGATCGCCAGACCGGCGAGCTGGCCGGGGGTGAGGGTGATGGAGCCGCCGGAAACGGTCAGCACGTCGCCCGCCGTGTTGGACAGATGAGCGCCGGCCGGAATGCCGGCGATGGTGACCGTCAGCGTCTCCGACCCGTCGAGATCGGTCAGAGCCGGGGTGATCGTCAGCGCGATGGCGGTGTCCTCGTCGCCGGTGGCGGCGGTGACGGACAGGGTCGGCGTGTCGGTCACCGGAGCCACCGTGACGGGCAGCGACGCGCTGGTGCTGACCGGCGTGGCGGTGCCGTCTGTGGCGGTCGCCGTCACGGTCAGGGTGAAGTCGTCGCCCTTGTTGGAGGGCGGGGTGATCGCCAGACCGGTCCATTGCCCGGCCGTCAGCGTGATGGACCCGCCCGTGACGGTCAGCACGTCACCCGCCGCGTTGGACAGCTGGGCACCGTCCGGAATGCCGGCGATGGTGACGGTCAGCGTCTCCGACCCGTCGAGGTCGGTCAGCGCCGGGTTGATCGCCAGGGCGATGGCCGAATCCTCGTTGCCGGTCGCGGCGGTGACGGACAGCGTCGGGGTGTCCGACACCGCGTGGAGGGTGATCGGCACGGTGACGACCTTGGTCGCCGTGCTGCCGTTGGATTCGATGCTGACGGCGGTGACGGTCAGGCTGATCGGCGCATCGCTGTTGGCCGGCGGCGTCAGGATCAGGCCGTTGAGCTGGGCCGGCGTCAGGGTCCAGCTGCCGTCGGCGTTGTGGGTGCCGGCCGACAGCAGCGCACCGGTCGGCACGCCGGTGATGGTCAGCAGCCCCAGCCGCTCCGACCCGTCGGTGTCGGCCAGCGCCACGGCGAGGTTCAGCGGTAGCCCCGTGTCCTCTGTCCCGGTCAGCGGCGTCCAGGTGAGGATGGGCTGGTCGGCGACCGGATCGACGCTGACCCGGAACAGCTGGCTGGTGGTGGCGGTGGCGCCGCCGACAGTCTCCATCGTCGTCGCCGTCAGGGTCAGGTTGAAGTCGGTGCCGGCATCGGCCGGCGGCTGAAGCTTGAGGCCCGACAGCTGGGCGGCGGTCAGGCTGACCGAACCGGCGGTGGGCGTCAGAATGTTGCCGTTGGCATCCACCAGCACCGCGCCGGCCGGCAGGCCGGACAGCACGACGGCCATCGTCTCCGACCCGTCGGTGTCAACCAGCGCCGCCGTCAGGTTCAGCGCGATCAGCGAATCCTCGTTGCCGGACGCATTGGTGACGATGACGGTGGGGGCGTCGGTGACCGCCGTCACCTCCACATGGATGTTGGCGGTCGTGCTCGCCGTGTCCTTGTTGGAGCTTTCCAGGCTGGTGGCGGTCAGCGTCAGGTCCATGCCGCCGGAATAGTTGCGCGGCGGCGTGACGGTCAGGCCCGCCAGTTCCGACGGCTTCAGGGTCCAGGACCCGTCGCCGTTGTTGGAGCCGTGGTTCAGAACCGCGCCCTCGGGCAGGCCGGACAGAATGACCGCCATCGTCTCCGACCCGTCGGTGTCGACGAGGCTGGCCGACAGGTTCAGGGCGATGGGCGTGTCCTCCGCGCCGGTCGCGTCATGGACGATGACGGCGGGCGCGTCGGCGGCAGCCGTGTAGGTGACGGACAGCGGCTTGGTCGACCAGATGGGCGTCGCAGTGCCGTCCTGGGCGGCCGCTTCGACCGTCAGGGTCACCGTGCCGGCATAGTTGGCCGGGGGCGTCAGCGTCAGCGCCGCGCGATCCGACGCGGACAGGCCGGTGAGATCATAGACTCCGTTGCCGAGCGAGGTGCCGGCCGACAGGGTGAAGCCGGCCGGGACCGTCACCCGCAGCGCGGTGATCACCTCGCCTGTGCCGACCAGATCGGTGACGGCGGCGGAGATCGACAGGCTGGCGGCGTGATCCTCCTGCGCCGTGAGGGAGCTGGCGCTGATGGCGGGGGCGTCGCTGACCGGCGCCACCTCGACCGCCAGGGTCTTGGTCGTGGTCGCCCGGTCGGCGTTGCTGATCTCACGCGCAACCGCGGTCACCGTCAGCTGGAAGGTGCCGCTGGCATCGTGCGGCGGGGTGAATTTCAGCCCGGACAGCTGGTCGGGAGTCAGCACCCACTTCCCGGTGGTGGAGTCCAGATAGCCGGCCGACAGCGAGGCGCCGGTCGGCACCCCTTCGATGACGATGCTGGCCAGAACCTCCGACCCGTCGGTGTCGGCCAGCGCGGCGGTGATGTCGAGCGCAATGGCCGTGTCCTCGTTGCCGGAGGCGGCCTGCACGGTCAGCAGCGGGCTGTCGGCGACAGCGGTTACGGTCACCGCCTGGGTCAGGGTAGTGTGGGTGTTGCCGGAGTTGGTGGCCACATCGATGCCGAGGGTGAAATCGGCGTCGCTGTTGGAGGGCGGCGTCAGCGAAAGCCCGGTCAACTGGGCCGGCGTCAGGGTGATCGAGCCGTTGGCAATGGTCAGCGTATCGCCGGCCGTGTTGGTCAGGACGGCACCGGTCGGGATGTTCGACAGGGTGACGGAGCTGACGCCGCTCCAGTCCTGCAGGCCGGTGTCGAGATGCAGGGCGACGGCGCTGTCCTCCGCCGTCGTGACGCCGGACGGGCGGTCGCTGCCGACGCCGGTCGCCGGATCGGGAGTCGTGCCGCCACCTGTGGAGCCGCCGCCCGTCGATCCACCGCCAGTGGAGCCACCGCCTGTGGAACCCCCTCCCGTAGAGCCTCCGCCGGTGTCTCCACCACCCGTGGACCCGCCACCCGTCGTGGCCGTGGTGGTCCAGCTCAGCACGAAGCTGTCGGACACGCTGGTGTTGCGGTCGCCCTCGCTCTCGATGCTGTAGGGGTTAACCGTCAGGGTGACGCTGGCCGTGTCGACGGTGCCCGACACGCTGTGGGTGATGCCGGTGGCATTGGCGTCCTTGACGGTCAGCTTCAGGCCGCCTTCGGCCAGTGCCGCGGTATACTCCTCGGTGGTCAGCGTCCAGGTGCCGTTGCCGTTGTCGAGGCCGCGCGACAGCACCGTGCCCTTCGGCACGCCGGAGATGGTGACCGCCAGCTTTTCGGAACCGTCGGTGTCCTGCAGGAAGGCGTTCAGGTCGAGAACCAGACCGTCCGGCACGCCGGTCGTCGACAGGTTATCGACATGGTAGGCCTCGACCGCGCCGTTCACCCCGTGCGACACCGGCGCGTCGGCGACGGCGGTGACGGTGACCTTCGGGGTGTAGGTCTTGGTCAGGCTGTCGGTGCCGTCCACCGCCGTCACCTTGACGGTGATGGTGAAGTCGTCGGCGTTGTTGGCCGGCACGTTCAGCCGCAGATTTCCGAGCTTGGCGGGATCGACGGTCCAGCTGCCGTCATGGTTGTCGGTCAGCGCGCCGGCATCCGTGCTGGTCAGGGTGACCCAGGCCGGCAGGCCGGAGATGACGATGGAGGAGATATGCTCCGACCCGTCGCTGTCGCCGGTCAGGGCGGAGATGGTCAGCGGGATGCCGCCGACGGCGTCCTCCTGCGCATGGGCGCTGATGGAGACGACCGGCTCGTCCGTCTTGGGGTCGACGGTGACGGTCAGGTCGCGGGTGTCCTTCAGCGTCCCGCCGGAGGTCACGCCGTTCTCGGTGATGATCGGCGCACCGTTGCTGTCGGTGGTGATGACGTCCACCTTCAGCGTGAGCGTGCCGGCGAAGTCCTTCTTCGTCGTCAGGGTCAGCTCGTTGCGATACTCCACATCGACCGACCAGCGGCCGTTGCCGAGATAGACCAGCCCGCTCTCGTGCCCAGCCGCCAGCGACAGCCAGGAGCCGGACGGCAGGTTGCTGACGACCAGCGACAGGCGCTCCGACCCGTCATCGTCGACCATCACCAGATCGCCGAGCCGCAGGTTGATCGCGGTATCCTCGTTGCCGCGGGCGGTGAGCGTGCCGTTCGGCGTCACCACGTCCGCCACGCCCTGCACCTCGACATGGACGGTCATCGCCGCCGCATCGGCGATGGAACCGTTGGAGCTTTCCGTCGCCCGCGCGGTGAAGGTCAGGTCGAAGCCGGTGTTGGAATTGGCCGGCGGGGTGATGGTCAGGCCGGTCAGGTCGGCCTGGGTCAGTACCCACTTGCCGAGGCCCGCGTCGTAATGGCCGTGGTTCAGCGTCGCCCCGGCCGGCACGCCGCCGACCAGGATGCTGAGGGTTTCCGAGCCGTCGCGGTCGGTCAGGGCCGCCACCACCGACAGCGGAATGGCGGTGTCCTCGCGCCCCACCGCGTCGGAGGCCGACAGCACCGGCGTATCGGCGACCGCGTTGACGGTCACCGCCAGCGACTGCTGCGCCGAGGTGGCGGTGGTCGTTCCCTCCACCGAGGTGGCGGTGACCTTCAGCGTCACCGTGCCGGAATAGTTCAGCGGCGGCGTGAAGCTGAGGCCGGTGAGCTGGCCCGGCGTCAGGGTCCAGCTGCCATCGGCATTGTGGGTGCCGGCGGACAGGGTCGCCCCCTCCGGCACGCCGGTGATGGTGATGTGGTCCAGCGTCTCCCCGGTCACGTCGGACAGGTGGGCGTCGATGGTCAGCGGGATGGCGCTGTCCTCGTTGCCGGTGGCGGCCGTGGGGATGACGATGGGGGCGTCGGCGACGCCGGCGACGGTCACCGACAGGGTGGCCGGCGCCGATACGGCGGTCGAGCCGTTCTCCTGTTCCACCGATGTCGCGGTGACGCTGAGGGTGATGGTGCCGGAGAAGTCGTGCTGCGGCGTCAGGCGCAGGTTCGGCAAGTCGGCCGCATCCACCTTCCAGGTCTTGCTGCCGTCGCTCTGGGTGCTGACAACGCTGCCGAAATTCAGGCTGGCCCCGTCCGGAACGCCCGAGATGGTGACGTAGCCGATGCTCTCCGACCCGTCGGTGTCGGTCAGGGCGGGGGTGATCGTCAGCGCGACGGAGGTCTCCTCGTCCGTCGCGGCAGCGGCGGCGGTCAGGGTCGGCGCATCGGCCACCGCATCGACGGTGATGGTGCCGGTCGCCGTCTGCGTGCCGCGCGCCGTGCCGGCGCTGGTGCTGTCGATGGTTCCGACCGTCAGCGTGTAATTGAGGTCGGCGTCGGAGTTGTGGGCGGTGACGACCGTCAGGCCCTGAACCGTCCAGGTCCCTGCCGCACCCCCGGCCGCCAGCGCCGTGGTCGGGATCGTCCAGCTGTAGTTGCCGGAGGCATCGGGGCCGCTGCGGGTCAGTTCCACGCCATTCACGTACAGCTTGGCGCCGGCCACGTCCTGCTGCGAGGCGGCCATGGTCAGGGTGACGCTCTCCACCCGTTCCGGGCTGGCAGCGTCGACGTCGCTCAGCGTGATGGTCGGGGCAAGCGCGATGCCGCCGGCCGCGTCCTCGTCGCCGCGCGCGGTCAGCGTGGAGAGCGTGATGGCGTCGGCCTGCGGCGTCACCTTGATCGTCTGCGTAGCGGTGGAAGCGCCGCCATAGCCGTCGGTCACCGTGAAGGAGAAGGTCTCCGTGCCGCTGAAGTCTGCGTCCGGCGTGTAGGTGAAGGTGCCGTCGGCGTTCACCACCAGCGTGCCGTGAGCCAGACGCACCGGCTGCCCGACGTCGCCCGGACCCTTGAAGGTCAGCGTGTCGTCGGTGCGGCCGTTGACCGTGTCCTGATCCTTCGCGCCCAGCCGGCCGGTGATGGCCGCGTCTTCCGTGGTGGCGAAGGTGTCCGCCGTTGCGGTGGGCGCGTAGTTCAGCACCGTGCGCACGTCGACCGGCTGGCCATCGACGTAAAGCTCCAGCTTCTCGAAATCCGCCACCTTGATGCCGAGCGCGGCCAGCGTGGTGGCATTGGCGACGTTGGTGTCCTTGCCCGCGGCATTGGGAAGGGCCGCGGCGGCCTCGATCTGGTCGCGCAGGGTGCGCAGGTCGGCCAGGACCGGCGCATCGGACAGCTGCGCCCCGGTCAGCATCACCCGGAAGGTATCAATGCCGGTATCGCCATCCTGCTGTTCCGGCTTGGACGACGTGCCGCCGTCGGTGCCGACGGTGAAGATCGACAAATCGTCGCCCGCGCCGCCGCGGATGGTGTCGGTGCCGGCGCCGCCGGTAATGGTGTCCTTGCCGCCGCCGCCCTGCAGGATGTTGGCGCCGCTGTTGCCGGTGATGGTGTCGTCGAAGGCCGAGCCGGTGACATTCTCCAGATTGCGCAGGACATCGTTGCCCTCGCCGGTGCCGACCTCGGTCGCGAGGTTCGCGTTCACCGCGGTGGCCGAGTCCGCATAGGTGACGGTGTCGTTGCCGGCGCCGCCGTCGATGGTGTCGTTGCCAAGTCCGCCGGCCAGCAGGTCGTTGTCGGTGCCGCCATCAAGGCTGTCGTCGCCATCCCCGCCGACCAGCGTGTCCTTGCCGGCGCCGCCATAGACGGTGTCGTTGCCGTCGCCGCCCTCCAGGCTGTCGTTGCCCTTGGGCGTGTTGGTGAACTGGATGGTCAGCGTCTGGGAGACGCTGTCGGCGGTGCTGCCGTTCTCCCGCTCCTCCGAGGTCGTGACCACGGTGAGGGTGATGGGGGTGTTGCTGTCCCCCTCCTTGGCGGTCAGGGTCAGGCCGGTCAGCTGGGCCTGGGTCAGCGTCCAGGTCCCGTCGCCGTTGCGGGTGCCGGCGCTGAGCGTCGCATCGGCCGGGACGCCGGAGATCGTCACCTTGGAGATCGACTCCGAGCCGTCGACGTCCGTCACGGCGGGGGTGATGGTCAGGGCGGTGGTGAAGATGCCGGTGCCGTCGCCGTAGATCACATCGTCGCCGGCGCCGCCCCGGATGGTATCGTTGCCGGCGCCGCCCGACAGCGTGTCGTTGCCGGCGGTGCCGGTCAGCGTCTCGTTCTGGCCGGTCGCAAGGTCGTAGGTAACGGGCGTCACGGCGAGGGTCGGCGTGTCGGCCACCGCCACCACGGTGACGGCCAGCGTCGTCTGGACGGAGACTGGGGAAAGCCCGCGGTCGGTGGCCGTGGCGGTAACGGTCAGGGTGAAGTCGACGTCGCTGTCGTGCGGCGGCGTGATGGTCAGGCCGGCGAGTTGGGCCGGGGTCAGCGTCCAGGTGC
>NZ_JAMSLU010000003.1:480000-795522 GCF_023806445.1 Azospirillum sp. A1-3 | reverse complement strand
GCGATCTCTCCGCGGGTCCCGTGCGGCTTGAAGGGGTCCTAGCCATAATCCACAAGCCTGCCGCCCTGTTCCACACTGCCGGCTCAAACGTCGCCGTTCTGCCGAAAGATTCCCGTGACCGGGGCGGATTGGGGTGTCGGATGTCGCCGTTCTGCCAGTTTTGCCGGTCGGGGGCGGATGCCGGCCGATGACGCGGCGGCGGACCGGCTGCCGCCGGGCGATGGCGGCGCCAACGTCTGCGTTCTGCCGTGCCGGAGGAGGAAGGGGCGGGGGACTTTATCGGTAGGACCATGATTTCATTGGATTATTGTGGTGCCTCCACCCTGCTGTGACGGTCGAATGCCGCCTTGGATGGACTTTGACTGGCAGAACGGCGACGTTCGGACGATCCGCCGAAGGGCCGATTCCCGCCCGATTCTCTGCCGATTCCATGCCCGGCAGGGTGGGGGAGGGGAGGGATCCGCTCCATCATTCGGCAGAACGGCGACGTTCGACCGTGCGGTCCGGGTGTCGCACGCTGCCGATGCCAAAGAATCTTTCGGCACAACGGCGACGTTTGGACCCGAATCTTTCGGCACAACGGCGACACTCGCAGGCGGCCGGCCGCGGCGACTCTGGTCCAAGTGGTTGATTCCGCCGTGAGAATCCCGCCGACCGTCCGCGAAATGCCGTCGGCGGGCGATTTTTCCAAGACCGTGGACAGATGCGCGACGGCACGTACACATTTCAAAAAACGGGCGAAAACCGCCCTTAAGCCATCGACATGCGCCCCTGCCAGATGCTGGCCGGCGCCACGGGTGCTTGCACCCGTGTTTTCTGAAGGAACGAGCAGCATGCGGTAACGGAGAACCGACCTCCGCAAACACAAAAGGCCCGGATTGCTCCGGGCCCTTCGTGTCGGACGGAGGAGACCGAGGGAAACCCGGGCACCCCACATCTGGCGGTTTGGCGACTCCATGATGGCAGGGCAGGCCCGCAAAGCCAAGCGGATTCAAGAGCGAGTCCGTTGACGCTAGTCCCTTGCCTCCGCCCGTCCACGGATCGACCGACAGACGGGTAACGCAATGAAGCCATACATCGACATGTACAGGCGCTGGATCGCCGTGCCCGGCATCCAGGCCGCCGACATCGCGGTGTTGTCCGCGCTCTACGCCCATGCCGACCGCGACGGTGTCTGCACCGCCACGCAAGGGGAGCTGGCCGAGGAGCTGGGGCAAAGCCGCGCCTGGTTCAACGCCGTGCTGAAGGGCCTGCAGGAGAAGGCGTCGCTGGAAACGGCGGCGGCGCTGGTCTGCGCCAAGCCGCGGCGGGGCCTGCGCGGTTTCGCCTATCAGCTGGCGGGGATGGAGGGCTTTACCGCCGGCATGTCCTGTCAGCCGGCTGACAGTTGCGGTTCGCTGGCCGGCTTTTCCTTGGATTCTCAGAATCCTGAATCCTCCTCCTCCCCCTCGGGTGGGGGGATGGATGGACGGGACGAGGCTTTGCCGGCTGATTGGCAGCCGGATGCCGCCGATCTGGCCTGGGCAGCAGCGGAGCGTCCGGAGGTCGATGCCGGCCGGGTGACGGCCAAGTTCGTGTCCTGGTGCCGCAAGGCCCACCGCCGCAACGGCTACCGCCCGCCGGATCCGGGGGCCGCCTGGCGCCGCTGGATCGCCCGCGAGCTGGTGGCGCCAGCCGGAGAGCCGGCCGCACCAGTCTCCAAGCCTTCTGCCCCCCAGTCCCGCCGGGAGCCCCGCCATGACCGCCGCTCATCTTCCTTGCGTGCCGGACCTGTCTCCGATGCCGCCGGCCGCAACCGCGAAACCCTTGCAGCCTTGCGCCTTCGCCTCGCTGGCCAGGCTTGAGGCGGCGGATCTGCGGTTCGAGACGCGGGATCTGTCGCCCGAGGAGATCGGCGCGCTGGCCGACCGGGTCGAGCAGGCCATCGGCGCGCTGACCCCGGCGATCGGCGTCGAGAATGTGCTGATCGGGCTGGAGAAGCTGGCCGAGCGCTTCGCGCTGGAACTGCCGGAGGCCGACCTGCTGGAAGCCGATGTCCGGGCGATGGCGGGCTGGCCGGCCGACCGCTGGATGGCGGCCTTCGAGGCGGTGTGGGCGGGGTTCCGCAGCGGCTGGAGCCGCTTTCCGACGCTGGGCGACTTCCGCGAGGCGCTGGGCGCCCTGCCGCCGCCGGCGGAAAGCCGCGCCGCCGACGATCTGAAGCGGCTGGCCGGCCGGCTGCGCCAGGAACAGAACTTGCGCGCCCGCACCGAGGAGCAGCGCCGCCGCACCCGCGCCCGTGAAGCGGCCCTGGCCGAGCGGCAGCGCCAACTGGCGTTTGTCCCGCCGCCGAACGATCAATCGCTAATGTTGCATTCGCCCCATGGCGGCCAACATTATCCGCCGGACCACCAGAGAGTGCCGACAGCGGATGAAGCCGAACCATCGCCCGCTGCATCGCCCGCCGGGCACCGCCGACGCACAGGCGCTTCTGACCCGTGCCGTCACCCATCACCAGAACGGGCAGCTGGCCGAGGCGGCGACGCTCTACGAGCAGGTGCTGAAGCGGCTGCCGAGGTAGGCGGACGCGCTGCACCTGTCAGGCCTGATCAAGGCGCAGACCGGTGCGCTGGCGGAGGGGATCGAGCGGATCCGGCAGGCGATGAAGGCCGATCCGAAGCAGCCGATCTTCCATGCCAATCTCGGCCGGCTGCTGGAGGTGGCGGAGCGGTGGGAGGAAGCCGCGACGGCCTTCCGCAATGCGGCCCGTCTGGCGCCGCTCGACCTGTCGCCGGCGCGGATGGAAGCGGCGGTGCGGACGCGGCTGGGCCAGCAGGGACCGGCGGACGCCGGGAGCGCCGCGGATCTGGGCGACGCGCTGTACGATTGCGGGCGCTTCCTGCCGGCGGCGGACTGGTATGGACGGGCGGCGAGGCTGGAGCCGCACCGGGTGCTGGCCGCCTTCAACCGGGGGGCGGCCCTGCGCGACGCCGGCCGGCCGGAGCTGGCGGAGGCGGCTTTCCGGGCGCTGGCCGGGCTGGCGCCGCTGCAGGTCAGCCTGCCGCTCTATCCCAACACGACGGGGCTGAGTGCCGTCGATTACCAGATCGCCGACCCTCGCGTGGCGCCGCCGGGGGCGGATGCGTTGCATGTGGAGAAGTTGCATGTGGAGAAGCTGATCCGGCTGCCGGGATGTGTGCTGTGCTACCGCCCGGCGGAGTCCGGCTTCGCGCCGCCGGACCGGCCGCCGATGGAGCGCAACGGTTATGTGACCTTCGGGTCCTTCAACAACATCACCAAGGTGAACGCCGCCACCATCGCGCTGTGGGCGCGCCTGCTGGCCGCCTTCGCCCGGCACGGCATCGGGGCGGAGCGGCTGGAACTGCGCGGCATCACGCCCGATCCGTATCAGGATTACGTCACCATCGACGTGGCGCTGGACCCCGTCTTCGACAATGGCGGAACCACCATCTGCGACGCGCTGTGGATGGGCGTGCCGGTGCTGAACCAGAGCGGGCCGACCAAGATCGGCCGCTGGGGCGCCAGCATGCTCGATGCCGTCGGGATGGCGGAGCTGGTGACGCGGGATGATGAGGGCTATCTGGCGCAGGGTATTCGGCTGGCGACCGATCGTGACTTCCTCGACGCGCAGCGCGAGCGGATGCGGCGGTCGGCGCTGATGGACGAGGCCGGCGACTTCGTGATGGCGACCCCCTTCCTGCGCGGCCTGCGCGCCGCAGCACCACAGGCGCGCATCCTGCTGGCGGTGCGCGAGGCGGTGGCGGATCTGGCAGTGACCTGCCGCTGGGTCGATGGGGTGATCGCCCCACGGCCGAAGGAGGGCGGCGACATCGACTTCCGCGGCATCAGTCCCGGCGGGCTGAAGCTGTTCGCCGAGTGCTATCGCGCCGGCTTCGATCTGGCGCTGGTGCCGCGCTACGACTTCGACCGGCATGGCGCGACGACGCTCGCCGCCAACAGCCGGGCGCGGCTGGTCGCCGGCTTTTCCGAGCGGGTGACGCCGTGGAAGGCGGAGGGCAACCAGGGCTTCGACCGCGCCTATGGGCTGGCGCTGCACCCGCCGCCCGGCCGGCACGAGGTGGAGCAGAACGCCGCCCTGTTGGAGGCGCTAGGGGCGCGGCCGGATCTGGGTCCGCTGGAACTGACGCTGACGGCGGAGGATCGTGAAGAGGCGCGGGTCGCCGTGCTGGGCACGGTGGCGGAGAGGCCGTGCGGCCGGTGTGATCGCGGCGGCGCTGCCGGGACGGACCGTCGACCTGACCGGCGCCACCCCGCTGCGCGTCGCTGCCGCGGTGATGGTGGACGCGGCAGCTGGCGGTCACCATGGATTCCACGCCGGCCCATCTGGCGGCGGCGATGGGGGTGCCGGTGTTCTCCTGCCATCTCATCGGCGGCGATCCCAACCATTTCCACGCGCCGGAACGCTTCCGGCCCTGGACCGGCGGACGGGAGGAGCGGGCGCTGGTGCCGCCCTGCAGCGTGTCCTGTCTGGCGGCAGAGGCGCATTGCATCGCCGCCATCGACCCGGCCGACGCCGCCCGGCGCATTCTGGCGCTGGTGGACGCGACTTTGGGGAAGGTGGGGTAAGCGCATATGGCTCCCTCTCCCGTCCGGGGAGAGGGAAGGGGCCCATGGCAACGCCATGGGAGGGGTGATCCAAGGAGCCATGCGGTTCGGGATTCTCGTCCTACCCCTCACCCTCCCCACGCCTTCGGCGCGGGTCCCCTCCCTCTCCCGGGGCGGGAGAGGGCGAGTACAGTTGAGTCCTTCCCCGGCCGACAAATCGTAAAAGTTGCTTTCG
Organism: Azospirillum sp. A1-3; assembly: GCF_023806445.1. Taxonomy (NCBI): domain Bacteria; kingdom Pseudomonadati; phylum Pseudomonadota; class Alphaproteobacteria; order Rhodospirillales; family Azospirillaceae; genus Azospirillum; species Azospirillum sp. A1-3. The sequence goes on along the minus strand of NZ_JAMSLU010000003.1, from coordinate 790,721 downwards.
AAAAAGAAAGTGGGCGGATCCACGGTGAGGTGGATCCGCCCGAGGCGAGGAGACTGAATGCCGATGCCTGAACGTGCCTGAAAAGGCACCGGCGTTCCGGAAGCCCGGCTGCGCAGGACAGTGCAGCCGGGCCGTCCGAACCGAGGGTCTCCTATCCCTGTGACACCATTAGCCGCCGATCATCCGGCAATCAGGCCGCGCAGCTGCCGATTTGCGACGGCCAGCATGGCGAGATCGACCGCCGGCTGGGCGCGCAGTTCGGCGAGAAGCTGCTCGACGCGCTCCACCACCAGAGTGCGGCTGGCGATCCAGGCGTCCACCGCGGCGGACTCGTCGCCCTCGCTTTCCAGCACGCGCACGGTCAGCGCGCTCTGGTGGGCGAACAGGTCGTCGACGATGGCGGCGACCGCCTGACGCTGCCAGTGGTTGTCGACCTTGGCGCCGGCGGCGCGGTCGCGCAGCCATTCCAGGCCGAAGCGGCGGCCCAGCCCGAAATAGACCGAGGCGACGCCTTCCACCGCACGGCCGGTACGCTCGGCGATGCGCACCAGATCGGGGGCGGCGGCCAGAACCGGCAAGGCGGCGATCCGGCGGGCCAGATCCTCCGGCACGCCCTGGGCGATGGCATCGGCGATCCGGGTGGCGAGGCGGGAGGATTCCTCCTCGTCGAGGAAGCGGTCCAGACCGGCGGCCAAAGCCTCCACCCCCGGACGGAAGGCGGCGGATTCGCGGCCCAGATCCAGCGGGTGCGGGCTGTGGGCCAGGAACCACGCCACCGTGCGGTCGAGCAGATGGACGGTCTCCAGCATCAGCGCCGTCTGCAGCGCCGCCGGCACGACGTTGTCGAGCGCGTCGATGGCGTCCCACAGCGGGCGCAGCTGGAACACGTCGCGGGCGATGGCATAGGCGCGGGCGACGTCCGCCGGGCCGAGGCCGGTCTTTTCCACCATGTCGCGGACGAAGGTGGCGCCGACGCGGTTGACCAGGCTGTTGGTGACCGCCGACGCCACGATCTCGCGGCGCAGGCGGTGGCGGAAGATCGCCTCGCGCTGGCCGTCGCGCAGCGGCTGCGGGAAGTAGCGCAGCAGGTCCTCGACCGTCGCCGGGTCGTCCGGCAGCTCCGACGCCAGCAGCTCGTCATAGAGCGTGATCTTGGCGTAGGCCAGCAGCACCGCCAGTTCCGGCCGGGTCAGGCCGCGCCGTTCGGCCATGCGCTGGGCCAGTTCCTCGTCGGTCGGCAGATACTCGATGGCGCGGTTGAGGCGTCCGCTGCGCTCCAGATTGCGGATGAAGCGCGACTGCGCCTCCAGCAGGGCAGGCCCTTGCGCCTCGGCGATGGTCAGGGCCTGGGTCTGGCGGTAGTTGTCGGCCAGCACCAGCCCCGCCACCTCGTCGGTCATGGCGGCCAGCAGGGTGTCGCGCTGCTTCAGCGTCATGTCGCCCCGCGCCATGACGTCGCCCAGCAGGATCTTGATGTTCACCTCATGGTCGGAGGTGTCGACGCCGGCGGAGTTGTCGATGGCGTCGGTGTTCAGGCGCACGCCCTTGCCGTCACGGCCCTTCTGGGCGGCCTCGATACGGCCGCGCTGGGTGACGCCCAGGTTGGCGCCCTCGCCGACCACCTTGGCGCGGATCTGGCCGCCATCGACGCGCAGGGCGTCGTTGGCCTTGTCGCCGGCCTCGGCATTGGTCTCGGTCGAGGCCTTGATGTAGGTGCCGATGCCGCCGAACCACAGCAGGTCGACTGGGGCCATCAGCAGGCGGCGCATCAGCTCCACCGGTGACAGGTGATCCTGGTCGATGCCGAAGCAGGCGCGGACCTCCGCCGTCAGCTCCACCGTCTTGGCGCTGCGTTCGACGATCATGGCGCCCTTCGACAGCTTGGAGCGGTCGTAGTCGGCCCAGGAGGAGCGGGGCAGGGCGAACAGCCGGTTGCGTTCCTCCCAGCTCGACGCTGCGTCGGGATCGGGGTCGAGGAAGATGTGGCGATGGTCGAAGGCGGCCAGCAGGCGGATGTGCTTGGACAGCAGCATGCCGTTGCCGAACACGTCGCCCGACATGTCGCCGACGCCAACCACGGTGAAGTCGGTGGTCTGGATGTCGGTGCCCATCTCGCGGAAATGGCGTTTCACCGATTCCCAGGCGCCGCGGGCGGTGATGCCCATCACCTTGTGGTCGTAACCGGCCGAGCCGCCCGAGGCGAAGGCGTCGCCCAGCCAGAAGCCGTGATCGACCGACACACCGTTGGCGATGTCGGAGAAGGTGGCCGTGCCCTTGTCGGCGGCGACCACCAGATAGGGATCATCGGCGTCGTGGCGCACCACGTCCTTCGGCGGCACCACCGAGCCGTCGGCGGCCAGATTGTCGGTGACGTCCAGCAGGCCGCGCATCAGCGTCTTGTAGCACTCGATGCCTTCGGCCAGAGCGGCTTCACGGCCGGCGCTCGGGGCCGGGGGACGCTTGACGACGAAACCGCCCTTGGAGCCGACGGGCACGATGACGGTGTTCTTCACCATCTGCGCCTTCATCAGGCCGAGGATCTCGGTGCGGAAATCCTCGCGCCGGTCGGACCAGCGGATGCCGCCGCGGGCGACCTTGCCGCCGCGCAGATGGACGCCTTCCATGCGCGGGCTGTAGACGAAGACCTCCACCCACGGACGCGGCAGCGGCAGTTCTTCAATGGAGCCGCTGTCCAGCTTGAAGGACAGGTGCGGCTTCGGCGTGCCGTCCGGGCCGGCCTGATAGGCGTTGGTGCGCAGGGTGGCGCGGATCAGGTTGACGAAGCGGCGCAGGATGCGGTCGTCGTCCAGATTGGTGACGGCGTCCAGCGCATCCTCGATCTGCTCCAGGATCGGGGTCTCGTCCGCGAGATTCTTCGGGTCGAAGCGGGCGGCGAACAGCCGGGCCAGCAGGCGGGCGGTCTGCGGATGGGCCGACAGCGTCGCCTCGATGGTGTCCTGGGCGTAGGCGAAGCGGGCCTGCTTCAGGTACTTGGCATAGGCGCGCAGCACCGTGACCTCGCGCCCGGCCAGCCCGGCGCGCAGGACCAGACGGTTGAAGCCGTCATCCTCCATCCGGCCGTCCCAAACGTCGGCGAAGGCATCCTGGAAGGTCTGCTTGACCTTGACGCAGTCGACGGCCAAGCCGGTCTGGGTGCGGGCGGCGAAGTCGTGGATCCAGACCGACGGGGCGCCGCCGGCGGGCCGCACCTCGTAGGGCTGTTCGGTGATGACCTTCAGGTCCATGTGCTCCAGCATCGGCAGCACGTCGGACAGCGGTACCGGCCGGCCCTGGTGGTAGATCTTGACGTGCAGCTCGTCGCCGTCGGCCTCCAGCGGGTGGTAGAGCACGATGCCGAGGCGCTGTTCGGAAAGCGCGCGCTCGATGCGGTCGATGTCGTGGACGGCGGTTTCGGCGGTGAAGGTCTCGCGGTAGCCGGCCGGGAAGGCGTCGGCGTAGCGGCGCAGCCGGGCGTTGCCGGTCTCCTCGCCCTGCGCCTCGACCAGCGCGTCGCGCAGCCGGTCGGCCCAGCTGCGGGAGACCTGGACCAGCCGGGATTCGATTTCGCTGATGTCGACGGCGGGGATCTTGCCCGGCTCCGTCTTCACCATCAGGTGCAGGCGGGCGAGCGCGCTGTCCGACAGCTGGGTGAAGTAGGAGGCGCAGGTGCCGTGGAAGGCGGTTTCCAGCACCGACTGGATCTTGCGGCGCAGCGCGGTGTCGTAGCGGTCGCGCGGCACGAAGACCAGGGCGGAGACGAAGCGTTCGAACGGGTCGCGGCGGACGAATAGGGCGAGGCGCTGGCGTTCCTGCAGGTGCAGGATGCCGACCGCCGTTTCGAACAGCTCGTCGGACGGGGTCTGGAACAGCTCGTCGCGCGGGTAGGTCTCAAGGATGTTCAGCAGCGCCTTGCCGTCATGGCCGGCGGGGTCGAAGCCGGCGCGGCCCATGACGCGGGCGACCTTGCGGCGCAGGAACGGGATTTCGCGCGGGCTGCGGTTGTAGGCGACGGAGGTGAACAGGCCGACCGCCAGCGTGACGCCGACCACCTTGCCCTGGTCGTCGAAGCGCTTGACCAGGATGGCGTCCAGCGGGACCGAGCGGTGCACGGTGGCGTGCCGGGTGCCCTTGGTCACCAGGAGCGCGCGCGGCTGGCGCAGGAAGGCGCGGATTTCCTCCGGCAGCACGGCGGCGTGGCCATGCTCGTCGAACACGGTGATCTCGGGGTTGCGCAGCACACCGAGACCGCTGCCGTCCACCAGCTCCAGCCAGGGCTCCTGCCCCTCCTCGCCGATGGTGGCGATGTAGAGACGGCTGCCCAGCAGGGTCATGTTGCCGTCGTCGACCCAGGTCAGGAAGTCGGCGGCCTCCTTGGACTCCTCGGCGTCGGGGGCGTTGGCGATGTCGGTGCGGGCGCTGCGCACGCGCTCGCGCATCGGCGTCCAGTCCTCCACCGCGGCGCGGACGTCGGCCAGCACCCGTTCGATCCCCTCGCGCAGACGGGCCTGGGCGGCCGGGTCCGACAGCGGGTCGATCGAGCAGTGCATGAAGGATTCGTCGCGGGCGCCGTCCTTTTCCTCGCCCGGTTCGAGAAGCTCGACGATGCGGCCCTCGGCGTCGCGGACGACGCGGGTGACGGGATGGATGATGAGGTGGACGGTGACGCCTTGCCGGTTCAGCTCCGCCGTGACGGAATCGACCAGGAAGGGCATGTCGTCGTTGACGATCTCCACCACCGAGCGTTCGGTCTGCCAGCCATGCTCGTCCAGCCGCGGGGCGTAGACCCGCACCTTGGGCACGCCGGGCACACGCTGCTGGCCCCACTGCCACATGGCGAGAGCGGCGCCGTAAAGCTGTTCCGGCGTACCGCGCAGCAGGTCGTCGGGGGGCACGTTGGCATAGAAGCGCTTCACGAAGCGCTCCGCCCGCGCGTTCGGAACCCGGCTGCGCACCAGTTCGGCCAGTTGCTGCCGCAAGTCGCCTGCCAGGTCCTTCGTCGCCGTACGCATGATGGTGGATGTCTCCTCTTGGGTTTTCATTGGTCGGGTTTTTCTTTGGATTGGTAGTACCACCCCACAAACAACATTTCGACGGCAAATAAACGGCAGGATTTCTGACCAAGCGGCGATTCGCACCCCTTTGGGGGTATTTCTCCAAAGATTCGGACAACCCAGTGACATGTCCGCCAAATTTATCCATAGCGCGTTCACATCCACGGCACAGATGATGCCGCGGTAAAGGCGCACAGTGCCCATCTGCCGCATCCGGCGGTGGCCGGAGGGCTGGCCCAAGCGAAGGAATGCCGACTCGATTCGGCGGGATCGCTCTTTCGCCGACAAATCGACGGGAAGCCGGGAAATGGCGGAGAAACCGGGTCAGCGCTGCTGACCGAATGGTGTTTCTGAACGAAGGCGGAGCCTTTTCCGCAAGGCTGGAAACAGGCTGGCGGGCAGTGGTGGAAAGTTCGGCAAAATCCTGGCCGTACAGCCGCATTGCGTCGTTCCGCCGCATCGGCCAAGCTGGTCCGGTGCGACGAGGCCGACGGAGGGGGGAGGACGGAGCATGGCCCTGCGGGAACGCGGCTTTCTGGCCGGCGTGGACCGCCGGCTGCTGGTGGCGGCGCTGGCCCTGGCGCTGCTGACGCTGCTGGCCGTGCTGGACCAGCATCGGCCGACGCCGGGGTCGGCGCCGCCGGTGGAGTGGCGGCTGCCCAGCGTGGAGCTGCCGCGGACGGTGCCGATGGCGACGGCGCCCAGCCCGCGGCGGGATGAGCTTCTGGGGGCGGACTGAGCGGGTCAGCCGGTCGGCAGGCTGTCGCTTCCCTCGCCCAGCGGGCGTTCCATCAGCACGCCGTCCAGCCAGCGGCCGAACTTGAAGCCCACCGCCGGCAGGATGCCGACGTGCCGGAAGCCGCAGGCGCTGTGCAGGCCGATCGAGCCGTGGTTGGCGCTGTCGCCGATCGCCGCGATCATCCGGCGGTAGCCCGCCGCCTCGCACATCTCCAGCAGCGGGATCATCAGCGCCCGGCCGATGCCGCGCCGGCCCATGTCCTCGGCGACATAGACCGAGTTCTCCAGCGTGAAGCGGTAGGCGCTGCGCGTGCGGTACAGACCGGCATAGGCATAGCCGGACAGCCGCCCCTCGCACTCCGCCACCAGATAGGGCAGGCCGCGGGACAGGATGTCGGCGCGGCGCCGCGCCATCTCCGCCTCGTCCGGCGGGACCTCTTCGAAGGAGGCGGTGCCGTACAGGACATGGTGGGCATAGAGCGCGGTGATGGCTGGAATGTCGGCGTCGGTGGACGCCCGCACCGTGATGGCAGGCATTAACATCAGCTCCGTTGAGGACGGTCGGCGGGAAGAAGAAGGGCGCAGACGGTCGCCAACCCGCCGCCGACGCCGAGAAGCGCGAAACCCCAGCCCCAGCCGGAACCGCCGGTGCCGCCGGCATGGTCGAGCACCAGACCGACCGCCAGCGGCGCCGCGCCGCCGGCGCCGAAGCCGAGGATGGAGCGCACGGCGAGCGCCGCTCCCAGGCTGCCCGGCTCGACCGATTCCGTCATCGCCGTCGACAGCACCGGCGAATCGCCCAGTGCGGAAAAGCCGTAGAGCGCCGCCAACGCCAGCACGAGCGCCAGCGGCATCCCGTCCATCCAGCCGATGGTGAAGGAACAGGCCGCGCCCAGCACGCCCATCGCCACCAGCACCAGCCGGCGGCCCAGCCGGTCGGACGCGCGCCCCATCAGCAGCGACGACACGAAGCCCGAGATGTGGATGGCTCCGGCGATCCACAGCCCGCGAACCCCGGCGCCGCCGGACCCGGCGAGGCTGGCGGTGAGGAAGGCGGGCAGCCACGCCCACATGCCCAGCAGCTCCCAGCAATGGGTGGTGTAGCCCACGGTCAGCAGGAGGGAGCGGCGGTCGGCCAGGAAGCGGAAGGCACCGCGCAGCCGCCGCGCTCCGCCGCCGGCCACCAGATTGGCCCGGCCGCGCAGTCCCGGCGTGCCGAGCAGCGCCGCCAGCAGCGGCCCCAGCCCGCAGGCGATGAAGGCGGCCTCGTAGCCGAAGCGTTCCGACAGTCCGGCGGCGAGCGCGATGGAGCCGAAATAGCCGAGCGACCCCGCTGCCAGCAGCCAGCCCACCGCCGCGCCGCGCCGCGCCGCCGGCACGCCCTGCGCCACCAGCATGATGGAGGGGGCGTAGGTGCCGCCCTGGGTCAGCCCGACCAGCGCGAACAGCAGCAGCCCGCTTTCCGCCGAGCGGGCGAAGAAGGCGAAGGCGAGGCCGGTCAGCGCCGTCGCCCAACTGGCCCACAGGAAGACGCGCTTGGCGCCCAGACTGTCGGCGAACCAGGAGGACCCGACCAGCGACAGGGCATAGCCGACGTTGAAGGCGGTCTGGATCGACCCGGCCTCCCCCGCCGACATGCCCCAGGCCTGCATCGCCGGCCCGAGCGCGCCGGCATAGACCATGAAGGACAGCGAGGTGGCGAAGCGGCTGGCGCAAAGCAGCAGGAGCCAGGTTTGGCGGGCGGCAGGAGCGGGGATGGCGGCGGTCGTCATGACCACACCGTCGCGGAGGGCGGATAAAAAGGCAAATTTATTGATTTGATCGGAACCATAAGGAAGACTGGGGGTATGCGTGGCCTGAATCTCGACCAGCTCATCACCTTCGCCACCGTCGTCGAGCATGGCGGCTTCACCGAGGCGGCCGGCCGGCTTGGCCTGACCCAGCCGGCGGTCAGCATGCAGATCCGCAATCTGGAGGAGCGCTTCGGCGTGCGGCTGGTGGAGCGGGTGGGCAAGCGGGCACTGCCGACCGCGGCCGGGCGCGACCTGCTGCCCTTCATCCGCCGGCTGCGCGAGGAAGTGGAGGCGGCAGCAGTCGCCATGGGCCGCCACCGCGCCGGGCAGGTCGGGCGCGTGCGCATCGGCACCGGCGCCACCGCCTGCATCTACCGGCTACCGCCGATCCTGACGGCGCTGCGCAGCGCCCGTCCGGGGCTGGAGATCATCGTCGTCACCGGCAACACGCCGGACATCCTGGACGCGGTGGAGGGCGGTTCGCTCGATCTGGCGCTGGTCACCCTGCCGGCCGGCCGTCCCGGCCTGTCCATCGAACCGGTCTGTGCCGAGGAACTGGTCTGTGTCGGCCCCAGAGATGGCCCCGGCGACGGCGCCCGGTCTCCGGCGTCGGCAGTCGCCCCGGCGGCGCTGGCCGACCAGACGCTGATCCTGTACGAGCGCGGCGGGACCATGCGCGCGGTGATCGACGGCTGGTTCATGGCCGGCGGCATCCAGCCGCGCCCGGCGATGGAGCTGGGCAATGTGGAGGCGATCAAGAACCTCGTCGCCGCCGGGCTGGGCCGGTCGATCCTGCCGTCGGTCACCGTCGGGAGCCCGCAGGATTGCGACCGCTTCGCAGTTCAACCTCTGACGCCGCCGTTGATCCGCAAGTTAGGGTTGGTGTTGCGGCGTGACAAAGTACTCGATGCGGGCGTGCGGGCGATGGTGAAGGCAATCACCGATATGCGGTAACAACTTCGATAAAATTTCGCACATTTACGATCAGGAGGAATATTGCTTTTGGAAGGTTTACAGGGGCTTTAGGCAGTGCGCACTCTCGGTTTCTGAGACTTTCGTTTTTCTTGGGCGCCTATGACCAAGCAGCAGTCCGTCCCGAACGAGTCCGCCGGCAACCGAATGGAAGGCGGGCGGGGCGGGCATGCCCAACCGGGTTCCGGACCGGACGCAAAACTGCTGGCGCGGCTGGCGGAGCTGGAGCGCGAGAATGCGCAGCTGCAGACGGCGCTGTCCACCGCCTGCACCGGCTGCGACGACCTGCTGACGGTCACCGCGCTGAACGAGGATCTGCGCACCGCCTTCACCGCGCTGGAACGCAGCCGCGCCGCCCATGCCGACAGCGAAAGGCGGCTGCGCGCCATCCTGGACAGCGCCACCGGCCACGCCATCCTGACCCTGTCGCCGGCCGGCCGGGTGACCAGCTGGAATCCCGGCGCCGTCCGCATCCTGGGCTGGACGGAGGATGAGGCGCAGGGGCAGCCGGCCGACATCCTGTTTCCGCCGGAAGAGGTCGCCGCGGGCGTGCCCGACGCGCTGCGGGTGCGTGCGCTGGCCGAGGGCCGCGTCCAGGAGGAGCGCGCCTTTCGTCGTCGCGACGGCGCTGCCGTCTGGGGGGCGCTGACCATCCTGCCGCTCCAGGGCGACGAGGAGGGGTTCCTGTGGATCCTGCATGACCGCTCCGACGAGCGGCGGATGGAGGAGGCCATCGCCGACGCGCGCCGGCGCGCCACCGACATCCTGGACAGCATCGACGAGGCGTTGGTGGCGCTGGATTGCGACTATCGCGTCATCTACCAGAACCGCCGCGCCGAACAGCTCGACCGCCAGCCGCTGTCGGCAATACGCGGCCGACGCCTGTGGGAGGTGTGGCCGCAGTTCGCCGGGTCGGATCTGGAGGCGCTGTGCCGCAAGACGATGACGGAGCGTCAGCCGACCAGCATCGAAAAGCGCTTCGACGGCGAAGGCACCACACTGTGGCTGGAAATCCGCTACCTGCCGACGGCGGAAGGGGTGGGCTGCTTCTTCCGCGACATCACGATGCGCAAGCGGGCGGAGGAGGAGGCCCGCGCCTCGCACGAGCGGGCGGTGAAGATCCTGGAGAGCATCAGCGACGCCTTCTATGCCGTCGATCACGACTGGCGCTTCACCTACATCAACCGCAAGGCCGAACAGCTCTGGGGCCGGTCACGCGACACCCTGCTGGGCCGCTGCCTCTGGGAAGCCTTCCCCAATGCGCTGGGCAGCGAGTCGCTGGAGGCGCAGAAGCAGGCGGTGCGCGAAGGGCGGGAGATGACCATCGAGGTGATGTCCCCCGTGCTGGGCGACTGGGTGGAGGTCAGCATCTATCCCAACGCCGACGGGCTGTCCGTCTATTTCCGCGACATCACCGTCCGCCGGCAGGCGCAGCAGGCGCTGTTGCAGGCGAAGGAGACGGCGGAGGCGGCCGACCTCGCCAAGGGCAAGTTCCTGGCCGCCGCCAGCCACGACCTGCGCCAGCCGCTGCAGGCGCTGCTGCTGTTCGTCGACGTGCTGAAGCCGTATGTGCAGGGCAGCCAGGGCGCCAATGCGCTGATGCATCTGGGGCGCGGGCTGGACGCGCTGAAGGAATTGCTGGACAGCCTGCTCGACATGTCGCGGCTGGATGCCGGCGTGGTCCAGCCGAACATCGAGACCGTGCCGGTCGCCCCGCTGTTCGAGCACATCGCCGCATCGTACCGGCCGGTGGCGGCGGCGAAGGGGCTGGAGCTGCATATGCTCTCCTGCAACGCCGCCGCCCGCACCGACCGCACGCTGCTGACCCGCATGGTGCGCAACCTAGTGGAGAACGCCCTGCGCTATACCGAGAGCGGGCGGATCGACATCGAATGCCGCCGGGCCGGCGGGCGGCTGCTGATCGAGGTGCGCGACACCGGCATCGGCATCCCGCCCGACCATCTGGAGCGCATCTGGGAGGAGTTCCATCAGGTCGGCAACCCGGAGCGCGACCGCAACCGCGGTCTGGGGCTGGGGCTTGCCATCGTGCGGCGGCTGTCGCAGCTGCTGAACCATCCGGTGGACGTCCAGTCCAAGCCGGGGCAGGGGACCAGCTTCGTCATCGCCCTGCCGCTCGGCCGCACCATCGAGGCGCCGGTGACCGCGGCGGAGGCGGCGACGACCGGGCGCGGGCGCTTCGCCGTGGTGGTCGACGACGACGCCATCGTGCTGCTGGGACTGGAGACGATCTTCCGCGAATGGGGGTACGAGGTGCTGGTCGCCGGCTCCGCCCAGAAGGCGGTGGAGGGGTTGAGCCGGATGGGCCGGCGCCCCGACCTGATCGTCGCCGATTATCGCCTGCGCGAAGGGCAGTTCGGGACCGACGCGGTCGCCCGCATCCGCGCGCTGTATGGCGATCCCGGCAAGCCCCCCATCCCCGGCCTGATCCTGACCGGCGAGACCGGCCCCGACTGCGAACGCGACGCCGCCGCCCATGGGCTGGGCATCATCCACAAGCCGGTGACCCCGCGCCAGCTGAGCCACGCACTGGGCGAGCTGCTCGGGGGGACGTGACGGTTCGGCGGCCGTCCGTCCCCCCGCCGGAGCGTGCGTGCCTCAGCCCTGCTCGATCAGGTCGGCGCAGGCGTCCACCGCGGCGGCGGCGTAGGGGCGGATGCGCGGCGGGATCTGCGACGGGTTGATGCCCGGCCCGAGGATGCCGACGCCGACCGGCTTCATGAACTGGAGCTGCAGGTCGATCAGGCTGGAGATGACGGCATGGCCCATGACGTTGCCGTGCTCGGTCTCGCCCCGTTCGATGATGCCCAGCGCCACGGCGCCGGCGACGTCGTCGCGCATCAGCAGGCGCTTGATCGCCAGCGGCTTTTCCATCGAGCCGGGAACCCAGACCTCCGCGACGATGCCGAGGCCGCGGCGGGCGGCGACGGTGCGCGCCTCGTCCAGCATCTCTTCCACCTCTTTGCGGTGGAACCGTCCGAGCACGATGCCGATGTTGCTCACCCTCTGCTTCTCCCATGTTCGCGGTGTAACCTTCGCCCAAACTGTCGCGTCGTCGCGCAAAGCGCAAGGGCCGTCCGCGCAGAGCGCCAGGGCAGTCGCGCGGTGCCGATGGAGGCTTGATCGGTACGGAGATTTCCCGTCAGCTTCATAAAGTTGCGCGGGTAATTCCCGCCGCATTGCGGCGGGGTTCCAACTGTCGCAGAGGCGAATCCAAGGAAAAACCCTGATGGACAGGCACGGTCTCCTTGTGCGAACTGTTGCCGAGTGCGACAGGCCGTCGCACTGCGCTACAATTCAGCACAAATTGGTCGCCGCCGCTTTTCTTACGACCATGTAATGATGAGGGCGTTGCGGTTGTGACGGACCTGGAGGCGGGGGAGCCGACAGGGGTGTCGTCAGCCCAAAAGAACGACCAGGCGAATCCGGAACGGCAATCATGTTGAAAGGTGCGATCGAATACGCGCCGTCGACCTTCGAGGAGCGGGGGGCCGCGGTGGCCTTCACCACGCCGCTGCTGTCCCAGACCCGTGTGCGCCGTGGCGAGCGGTCGAAGCTCGAGGTGCTGATCCCCAGCCTGTCGCAGGGCATGGGCATCTATGTCGTCGCCTGGAAGGCGGTGCCGGACATGGTGTCGATGACCATGCACGACCGCTATCTGCACGACCTGATCGTGAAGGAGGACGCCTGCTCCCCGCACGAGATCCGCCGGGCGACGCTGAAGGCGGCGCGGCGCGGGCTTGCCGGGCCGCAGGCGGCGCAGGCCGCCCGCCGCGCCCTGGAGGAGGACGAGGAGCAGAGCACGCTGACCCACTACCTGCTGATCCTGGCGATCCTGAAGGCGGTGGGTCTGGAATCGCCGGAGATGCTGAAGGCCGGCATCGACACCGACGAGGGGCAGCGGCTGACCCGCCAGCTGATGACCCGCGCGGCGGAAAGCCTGCGCATGGACGCCACGCTGCTCTATGCCCGGCTGGCCGACATCGCGGCGGTCGCCGCCCCGGTCGGACTGGCGCATTCGCCCAGGCCGGGGCGGCTGACGCGCGGGCTGAACGACCTGAAGAGCTTCCGCGACAGCATGACCGAATGGGCGCGCGACGTGCCGAGCGACGCCGCCCCGGTGGCGGAGTTCTGCGCCGAGGTGGCGCAGCACACCATCGGCATCGGCGACAAGGTTCTGGGCGACTTCCACCGGCGGGTGGAGGCCATCGGGCCGCTGATGCGTGACTGGGACATCGAGATCCTGCGCGTGCGCGCCCAGGCCGGCCGCATGGCGTGGCTGCTCGACGGCTGGAGCCACATCACCGGGGCGTGGGAGGTGGCGCAGGCCGAGGACCATCACCAGCAGGCGGCGACCGTCAACGACCTGTTCCGCATCCTGCCGCTGCTGCCGCGCAAGGAGACGAGCCGCGACTTCGTCGAGGATGCCAAGCAGGTCAAGCTGGCCCATCGCCGCTCCGTCCGCATGCTGGAGGACTGGCGCACCGGCCAGATGGACATCGACGCCATCCGCCGGATCGAGGCGGTGAAAGCGCGCCTGCCATGACGGGAGGGGCGGAGAAAAAGGGGCAGGTGGACCGCCTGCCGGGGCTGGAAACCAAGCTGTTCGACATCCCTGAGGACAAGTTCATCGAGGTGGTCCGCCTGCTGGAGCGGGTGCGCGACCATCCCGACGTGCGCCAGACCTTCGCCGCCATCCGCCCGCGGCTGGTTCAGGTCCGCCCCGGGCGCCGCCCCACGCTGAAGCGCGTGCTGTGCATGCCGTTCGAGGATGTGCTGGAAAGCTTCAGCGGCGTCGACGTGCCGCTGGGCCGCATCGAACGGCGGGTGATCGACCCGGTGTGGACGCTGGTGACGGAGTGCGGCGACACCGCCCTGATCGACCAGCTCGACCGGCAGGTGCAGGAGACGGCGCCCGGCAATCTCAACGCGCTGCGCAACATCGGGCGCCGGCTGTGGCCGATGGCCGCCCAGGCCATTCGGGGAGCGGTGGAGCAGGACGGCGCCCGGCATGCGCTGTGGCGCGTGCTGCATGGCGACGAGGAATTGCAGCGGCAGGTGCTGGACATCGCCGCCTTTCTGGAGATCGGGCTGACGGTGGAATCGCTGAAGGACGCGCTGGCGCCGAAGCCGCTGCCGGCGCTGGGGGACGAGCATGCTGGCGCCATCGAGCAGGCGGTCCAGGCGGTGGCGCGGCAATCGACCGGGCTGGTCTATTACCTGCTGCTGGCCGCCGCCTCGCGCATGGCGAACCCGGCCGACCTGCTGACGGTGCTGAACGATCTGGATTTCGGCAAGGCGCGGCGTGAGCAGCCGGTGATCTTCGCCCAACTGAGCGGGCTGGTGGTCACCAATCTGGAGGAGCGGTCGGCCCGGCTGGACGGCAACGGCTACAGCGCCGGACCGGGCGGGGCCGCCGCCGCCATCGCGCCGGAGGAGGCCATCGCCATCGCCGAGCGGCTGGTCGCCAGCGTCAACACCACCTCCGCCGTCATGGATTTCCTGGCCGAGCCGGTCTATCGCGAGCGGCTGGAGGCGGTGAAGACGGCGGTGCGGACCATGGTGGCCGGAACCGTGCTCGACACCGCGTCCGGCGGCATCCTGACCGCCGTTCCGGCCCCGGTCGAGAACGGCCGCCCCGCCGCGGTGGACGAGGACGCCCAGGCGGCGGCCGAGGAGCATGCCCGCGCGCTGCGCCGCTGCGAGGGGCTGGCCGATGCGCTGAGCCTGCACGAGCCGCTGAAGACGGCGATGGCGTCGATGGAAAAGGGGCTGATGGCGCGGGCGCACGCCCTGCTGGCGCAGTATCCCAAGGCGGCCGGCGACCCGGACGATGCGGAAACGGCGGAGATCAGCCTGTTCTACGCCCTGCGCCTGCTGGAGCTGGTCGCCGGCCCCGCCAAGGCCGACCAGCTCCGCACCGCCATCATGGCCGCGACCGGAGAGTTCGCGGAGGAGTAGGGGGCGCGCCCTTTCTCCCTCACGACGTCGCCGGCAGGGCGTCCCTCGCTGCATCCTCATCGGCGTAGCGGCGGGCCAGGATGGCGCCGACCATCAGCTGGATCTGGTGGAACACCATCACCGGCAGCAGCACCAGACCGGCGGTGGCGGGGGCGAACAGGACGCCGGCCATCGGCACGCCGCTGACCAGCGACTTCTTCGAGCCGCAGAAGACGATCACCGCCTCGTCGGCGCGGGAGAAGCCCAGGCGGCGGCTGAGCACAGTCGTGCCGATCAGGAACAGCGCCAGGATGGCGCCGTCGATCAGCACCACCATGCCCAGGGCCGCCGGCGGCACCTGATGCCACAGGCCGTTCACCACCGCCTCGCTGAAGGCGAGATAGACGACCAGCAGGATCGAGCCGCGGTCGGTGAAGCGCAGCATCGTCTTGTGCCGCGCCGCCCAGGCGCCGACCCAGCGCCGCAGGAGTTGGCCGGCGACGAAGGGCAGCAGAAGCTGCGCCGCGATGGTCTGCAGCGTGTCGAGCGACAGCGCCGTCCCCTGCACCTTCAGGAACAGGGCCACCAGCAGCGGCGTCATCAGGATGCCGGAGATGTTGGACAGGGTGGAGCTGCACACCGCCGCCGCGACGTTGCCCCGCGCCATCGAGGTGAAGGCGATGGAGGACTGGACGGTGGAGGGCAGCAGGCAGAGGAACTGCACCCCGATCGCCAGGGCCGGCGGCAGCAGGCTGTGCGGCAGCGTTTCCACCACCGCCCAGCCGATCAGCGGGAAGGCGACGAAGGTCAGGCTGAAGATCAGCAGATGCAGGCGCCAATGCGCCATGCCCGCTACCACCTCTTCCCGCGGCAGCCGGGCGCCGTGCAGGAAGAACAGCAGCGCGATCGCCGCCTCCGCCAGCCAGTGCACGCCCTGGGCGGCCTGCCCATGCACCGGCAGCACGGTCGCCAGACCGACGGTCGCCACCAGCGCCATGGTGAAGCCGTCCAGGTTCGGGCGAGGCACGCGAATCATTGGTTGGTCCCCCAAATCGTTATCACTGGCCGGACATAACGCATTGGCTTCTCTTATAACGGCCTTCTCCGGTCTGGAATACAGTATTCAACATGCATGGCTGCCTTGAAAAGATTGGGGAAAATCGGCGCCGGTCCGGAGTCTTCCACGATGTGGAAATGTGCTGCGACTGCGAAAAGCGGTCAAACTCCTGGGATCGGTCAACTTTCGTCCCTGCTCAGTACCCCCTTGCAGCGCGCCTCGCCATACGGTAACGTATGGTCAAAGAACGGATGATTTCCCAGGGGAGCGATACGTCCATGCTGTCCAACCAGTACCCCAGCCTGAATTTCGACCTCGGCGAGTCGGCCGA
Source organism: Azospirillum sp. A1-3 (assembly GCF_023806445.1). Taxonomy (NCBI): domain Bacteria; kingdom Pseudomonadati; phylum Pseudomonadota; class Alphaproteobacteria; order Rhodospirillales; family Azospirillaceae; genus Azospirillum; species Azospirillum sp. A1-3. The sequence continues at coordinate 774,821 of NZ_JAMSLU010000003.1, read as the reverse complement.
CATGCTGCGCGATTCGGTGCGGAGCTTCGCCGCCAATGAGATCGCCCCCCGCGCCGCCGAGATCGACCACAGCAACGAGTTCCCGAACGAACTGTGGCGCAAGATGGGCGACCTTGGCATCCTCGGCGTGACGGTCGACGAGGAGTATGGCGGCGCCGGCATGGGCTATCTGGAGCATGTCGTGGCGATGGAGGAGGTATCCCGCGCCTCGGCCTCCGTCGGCCTCAGCTACGGCGCCCATTCGAACCTCTGCGTCAACCAGATCCGCAAGAACGGCAACGAGGAGCAGAAGCGCCGCTATCTGCCCAAGCTGATCTCCGGCGAGCATATCGGCGCGCTGGCGATGTCGGAGCCGAACGCCGGGTCGGACGTGGTGTCGATGAAGCTGCGGGCCGAGAAGAAGGGCGACCGCTACGTCCTGAACGGCACCAAGATGTGGATCACCAACGGTCCCGACGCCGACACGCTGGTGATCTACGCCAAGACCGACATCAACGCCGGCCCGCGCGGCATCACCGCCTTCCTGGTGGAGAAGACCTTCAGGGGCTTCTCGGTGGCGCAGAAGCTGGACAAGCTGGGCATGCGCGGCTCCAACACCGGAGAGCTGGTGTTCGAGGATTGCGAGGTGCCGGAGGAGAATATCCTGGGCGGCGTCGGCCGCGGCGTGAACGTGCTGATGTCGGGCCTGGATTACGAGCGCGCGGTGCTGTCCGGCGGTCCGCTCGGCATCATGCAGGCCTGCATGGACGTGGTGATCCCCTATGTCCACGACCGCAAGCAGTTCGGCCAGTCGATCGGCGAGTTCCAGCTGATGCAGGGCAAGATCGCCGACATGTACACGATCATGAACGCCGCCAAGGCCTATGTGTACGCCGTCTGCAAGGCCTGCGACCGGGGCGAGACCACCCGCAAGGACGCCGCCGCCGCCATCCTGTTCTCCGCCGAAAAGGCGACCTGGATGGCCCTGGAGGCCATTCAAACGCTGGGGGGCAACGGCTACATCAATGAGTACCCGACCGGCCGCCTGCTGCGCGACGCCAAGCTCTACGAGATCGGCGCCGGCACCAGCGAGATCCGCCGCATGCTGATCGGGCGCGAACTGTTTAAAGAGACGGCGTAAGCCGGACGGAAAAGATCGAGGGAAAGGGACAGACCACCATGACCGACAGCATCGTCATCGCCGCCGCCGTCCGCACGCCGATGGGCGGCTTCCAGGGCGACCTCATGGGCCTGACCGGCCCGCAGCTGGGCTCCGTCGCCATCCAGGCGGCGCTTGAACGCTCGGGCCTGCCGGCAGACGCGGTGGACGAGGTGTTCATGGGCAACGTGCTGTCGGCCGGTCTGGGTCAGGCGCCGGCGCGCCAGGCGGCGCTCGGCGCCGGGCTGCCGAAGGGGGTGGGCTGCACCACCATCTCCAAGGTCTGCGGTTCGGGCATGCGGGCGGTGATGTTCGCCCATGACGTCATCAAGGCCGGTTCGGCCAAGGTGGTGGTGGCCGGCGGCATGGAGAGCATGTCGAACGCCCCCTACCTGCTGGACCGCGCCCGCGCCGGCTACCGCATGGGTCACGGCAAGGTGCTGGACCACATGTTCTTCGACGGTCTGGAGGACGCCTACGAGAAGGGCCGCCTGATGGGCACCTTCGCCGAGGAATGCGCCAGCAGCTACAACTTCACCCGCGAGGCGCAGGACAACTACGCCATCGAAAGCCTGAACCGCGCCCGCAAGGCGGTGGAGGACGGCTCCTTCAAGGCGGAGATCGCGCCGGTCCTGGTCAAGGGCCGCAAGGGCGACACGCTGGTCGACACCGACGAGCAGCCGGGCAAGGGCGATGCCAAGAAGATCCCGACGCTGAAGCCGGCCTTCGCCAAGGACGGCACGGTGACGGCGGCGAATTCCTCGTCGATCTCCGACGGCGGTGCGGCGCTGATCGTCACCACCCGCAGTGAAGCCGAGAAGCGCGGCCTGCGCGTGATCGCCGAGATCAAGGGCCATTCCAACCACGCCCAGCAGCCGGCGCTGTTCACCACCGCGCCGGTCGGCGCGATGCAGAAGCTGTTCGACAAGGTGGGCTGGTCGGCCCGCGACGTCGACCTGTTCGAGATCAACGAAGCCTTCGCGGTCGTCACAATGGCGGCGATGCGCGATCTCGACCTGCCGCACGACAAGGTAAACGTCCATGGCGGGGCCTGCGCGCTGGGGCACCCAATCGGGGCTTCGGGGGCGCGGATCCTCGTGACGCTGCTGGCGGCGTTGGAGAAGTATGACCTGAAGCGCGGTGTGGCCAGCTTGTGCATCGGTGGCGGTGAGGCTACGGCGATCGCGGTGGAGCGGGTGTAAGGGCGGGCGCTTGCCCCCTCCCTAACCCTCCCCCGCTTCGCGGGAGAGGGGACTGCCGCCGCTTCGCATTATGTGTCGCCGCCAAGCATCCTGCCCCCTCTCCCTCGAAGAGGGGGAGGGATGGGGAGGGGGCACAGCACGCCACCAACAAAAACCATCGCCCGAGGAAACGCCCGATGCACCTGACCGAAGAACAGACCATGGTCCGCGACATGGCCCGCGCCTTCGCGCAGGACCGGCTCGCCCCGACCGCTGCCGAGCGCGACCGCAGCGGTGCTTTCCCCAAGGCGGAACTCGCCGAGATGGGCGAACTCGGGCTGATGGGCATGCTGGTGCCGGAGGAGTTCGGCGGCGCCGCCACCGACCATGTCGCCTATGCGCTCGCCATCGAGGAGATCGCTGCCGGCGACGGTGCGGTGTCCACCATCATGAGCGTGCACAACTCGGTCGGCTGCATGCCGATCCTGAAGTTCGGTACGGACGCCCAGAAGGACCGTTTCCTCAAGCCGATGGCGCGCGGCGAGATGCTGGGCGCCTTCTGCCTGACCGAACCGCAGGCGGGGTCCGATGCCTCCGCCATCAAGACCCGCGCTCGCCGCGACGGCGACCATTGGGTGTTGAACGGCACCAAGCAGTTCATCACCTCCGGCTCGCAGGCCGACGTCGCCATCGTCTTCGCGGTGACCGACCCGGCGGCGGGGAAGAAGGGGCTCAGCGCCTTCATCGTGCCGACGGACACGCCGGGCTATCAGGTGGCGCGGACGGAGGAGAAGCTGGGCCAGCACTGCTCCGACACCTGCCAGATCGTGTTCGAGGAGTGCCGGGTTCCCACCGACCTGATGCTCGGGGCCGAAGGCGCTGGCTACAAGGTGGCGTTGGCGAACCTTGAGGGCGGGCGCATCGGCATCGCCTCGCAGTCGGTCGGCATGGCGCGTTCGGCGCTCGACCACGCCATCCGCTACGCCCAGGAGCGCCAGAGCATGGGCGTGCCGATCATCCAGCATCAGGCCATCGCCTTCCGCCTCGCCGACATGGCGACGCGGGTGGAGGCGGCGCGCCAGATGGTGCTGCATGCGGCATCCTTGCGCGATGCCGGGGTGCCCTGCATGAAGGAGGCGGCGATGGCTAAGCTGTTCGCCTCCGAGATCGCGGAGAAGGTCTGCTCCGACGCCATCCAGATCCATGGCGGCTATGGCTACCTGAATGATTTCCCGGTGGAGCGCATCTATCGCGACGTCCGGGTCTGCCAGATCTACGAGGGCACCAGCGACATCCAGCGGCTGGTCATCAGCCGCGCGCTTGTTCAGTAACACAGTCCGCAATCAAGACCGCCAAACCGGGAGGAAGACGGCATGACCGTCCTGAAGAGCGCCCTGAACGCGCGCTCCGCCGAGTTCCAGGCCAATGCCGACGCCATGCAGGCGCTGGTCGACGATCTGCGCCGGAAGGTCGCCGCCATCCAGCAGGGCGGCGGCGCCAAGGCGCGCGACAAGCACCTCGCCCGCGGCAAGCTGCTGCCGCGCGAGCGCATCCGCCAGCTGCTCGACGTCGGCTCGCCGTTTCTGGAGCTGTCGCAGCTGGCCGCCGACGGCGTCTATGCCGACGACATTCCATCGGCCGGCATCATCGCCGGCATCGGCAGCGTCGCCGGGCAGGAGTGCATGATCGTCGCCAACGACGCGACGGTGAAGGGCGGCACCTATTACCCGCTGACGGTCAAGAAGCACCTGCGCGCGCAGGAGATCGCCCAGCAGAACAACCTGCCCTGCATCTATCTGGTGGATTCCGGCGGCGCCAACCTGCCGAACCAGGACGAGGTCTTCCCCGACCGCGACCATTTCGGCCGCATCTTCTACAACCAGGCCAACATGTCGGCCGAGGGCATCCCGCAGATCGCCGTGGTGATGGGAAGCTGCACCGCCGGCGGCGCCTATGTCCCGGCGATGTCGGACGAGGCGATCATCGTCCGCAACCAGGGCACCATCTTCCTGGGCGGTCCGCCGCTGGTGAAGGCGGCGACCGGCGAGGTGGTGTCGGCCGAGGATCTCGGCGGCGCCGACGTCCATTCCCGCACCTCGGGCGTCACCGACCATTACGCGATGAACGACGCCCACGCGCTGGCGATGGCGCGCCGCGTAGTGTCGAACCTGAACCGCGCCAAGCACATCGACCTCGACCTGCGCGAGCCGGAGGAACCGGCCTTCGACCCGCGTGAACTCTATGGCGTCATCCCCAGCGATGCCCGCAAGCCGTTCGACGTGCGCGAGGTGATCGCGCGGGTGGTCGACGGATCGCGCTTCGACGAGTTCAAGCCGCTCTACGGCACGACGCTGGTGACGGGCTTCGCCCACATCTTCGGCTATCCGGTCGGCATTATCGCCAACAACGGCATCCTGTTCAGCGAATCCGCCCTGAAGGGCGCCCATTTCGTCGAGCTGTGCTGCCAGCGCCGCATCCCGCTGGTGTTCCTGCAGAACATCACCGGCTTCATGGTGGGGCGCAAGTACGAGGCCGGCGGCATCGCCAAGGACGGCGCCAAGCTGGTCACCGCGGTCGCCTGCGCCAAGGTGCCGAAATTCACGGTCATCATCGGCGGCAGCTATGGCGCCGGCAATTACGGCATGTGCGGCCGTGCCTACAGCCCGCGCTTCATGTGGATGTGGCCGAACGCCCGCATCTCCGTCATGGGCGGCGAGCAGGCGGCCGGCGTGCTGGCCCAGGTCAAGCGCGACGCCATGGAAGCCCAGGGCAAGCCGTGGTCGGCCGAGGACGAGGAGGCGCTGAAGGCGCCGATCCGCGCCCAGTTCGAGCGCGAGAGCCACGCCTATTACGCCAGCGCCCGGCTGTGGGACGACGGCATCATCGACCCGGCGGATACCCGCATGGTGCTGGGCCTCGGCCTGTCGGCCTCGCTGAACGCCCCGGTGCCGAAGACGCCCTTCGGCGTCTTCCGGATGTGATGGAGGCGACCCAATGACTGAACGTCATACAGGCGACATTCTGATCGAGGTTGCCGACACCGGCGTCGCCACCGTCACCATGAACCGCGGCGACGTGCACAACGCCTTCAACGAGCAGGTCATCGCCGACCTGACATCCGCCTTCCGGCAGGTGGGCGAGGATCCGGCGGTGCGCGTCGTCCTGCTGCGCGGGGTGGGCAAGAGCTTCTCGGCCGGCGCGGATTTGTCCTGGATGAAGAAGATGGCCGGCTACTCCCACGCGGAGAATCTGGCCGACGCCATGGGCCTCGCCACCATGCTGCGCACGCTGGACGAATGCCCGAAGCCCACGGTCGCCGTGGTGCAGGGGCCGGCCTTCGGCGGCGGCGTCGGGCTGGTTTCGGCCTGCGACATCGCCATCGGCGTCGAGACGGCCACCTTCGCGCTGTCGGAGGTGCGGCTGGGCATCATCCCCGCCGCCATCAGCCCCTATGTCATCGCCGCCATCGGTGAGCGCGCTTGCCGCCGCTACTTCCTGACCGGCGAGCGCTTCAGCGCGGCGGAGGCCCACCGCATCGGTCTGCTGCATGAGCTGACCAATGCCGACGGTCTGGAAGAGACGGTGGCGAAGACGGTGAAGAACCTGATGGACAGCGCCCCCACAGCGGTCACCGCCGCCAAGGAGCTGATCCGCGCCGTCGCCCGCCGGCCGCTGACCGACGATGTGGTGCGCGACACGGCGGAGCGCATCGCCCGCCAGCGCGCCAGCGCCGAAGGCAAGGAGGGCGTCGGCGCCTTCCTCGACAAACGCACCCCGTCCTGGCGGAGCTGATCCACATGTTCGACAAGATCCTGATCGCCAACCGCGGCGAAATCGCCTGCCGGGTCATCCGCACCGCCCGCCGCATGGGCATCAAGACCGTCGCCGTCCATTCGGAGGCCGACGCCAAGGCGATGCATGTCCAGATGGCCGACGAGGCCGTCTGCATCGGCCCGGCCCCGGTCGGCGAAAGCTATCTGCGCGGCGACGTCATCCTCGACGTGGCGAAGCGCACGGGGGCGCAGGCCATCCATCCCGGCTACGGCTTCCTGTCGGAGAATGCCGGCTTCGCCGCCGCTTGCGCGGAGGCCGGTGTCGTCTTCATTGGCCCGCCGATCGACGCCATCCGCGTCATGGGCTCCAAGGCGGAGTCCAAGCGGCTGATGGCGAATGCCGATGTGCCGCTGGTGCCGGGCTATCACGGCACCGACCAGGATTTCGCCACCCTGTCGGCGGAGGCCGAGCGCATCGGCTATCCGGTGCTGGTCAAGGCGTCGGCCGGCGGCGGTGGCAAGGGCATGCGCGTGGTGCGCGCCGCCAACGAGCTGGCCGACGCGGTGGCGGGCGCCCAGCGCGAGGCCAAGGCGGCGTTCGGCGACGACAGCCTGCTGCTGGAGAAATATCTCGGCCGGCCGCGCCATGTCGAAATTCAGGTCTTCTGCGACACCCACGGCAACGGCGTCTATCTGTTCGAGCGCGACTGCTCGGTCCAGCGCCGCCACCAGAAGGTGATCGAGGAGGCGCCGGCTCCCAACCTGCCCGACGACCTCCGCCGCCGCATGGGCGAGGCCGCGGTGGCCGCCGCCAAGGCGGTGAACTATGTCGGCGCCGGCACCGTCGAGTTTCTCTATGAGGATGGCGGCTTCTACTTCATCGAGATGAACACCCGCCTGCAGGTGGAGCATCCGGTGACGGAGAAGATCACCGGGCTCGATCTGGTCGAGTGGCAGTTGCGGGTGGCATCCGGGGCGGAGCTGCCGCTGCGCCAGGAGCAGTTGACCCGCAAGGGCCATGCCTTCGAGGCGCGGCTGTACGCCGAGGATCCGCAGCGCGACTTCCTGCCGGCCATCGGCAAGCTGGTGCGCCTGCGTCCGCCGGCCGAATCCGTGCATGTCCGCGTCGACACCGGTGTCCGCGAGGGCGATTCGGTGACGATGTACTACGACCCGATGATCGCCAAGCTGATCGTCTGGGACGAGGACCGTGACTCTGCGCTGCGCCGCCTGCGCGTGGCACTGGCCGAGTATGAGGTGGTCGGCGTCACCACCAACGTCGGCTTCCTCGGCGCCATCGCTGGCCATCCGGCCTTCAAGGCGGTGGAGATCGACACCGGCTTCATCGAGCGCCACCGCGCCGACCTGCTGCCGCCGCCGGCCCCGGTGGCCGACAAGGCGCTGGCCGCCGCCGCTCTCTCGGTGCTGCTGCGCCGGCGGGAGGAGGCCCAGGCCGCGCTGCGTGCCCGGTCGGATCGCCACTCGCCCTGGCTGCTCGCCAATGGCTGGCGGCTGAACGAGGAGAACCATTACGACCTGCGCCTGATGGACGGCGACACCGCGCGCGAGGTGACGCTGCATTTCCGCAGCGATGGCTACGAGGTCGCGGTCGATGGCGGGAAGCCGATGCCGGTGACCGGGGTCAGTCTGTCGGACGGCCTGCTGACCGCGACGCTGGACGGCATGCGCACCCGCGCCACCGTGGTGCAGCAGGGGCTGGACATCACCGTGCTGATCGACGGCGCCGTGTCCCGCCTGACGCTGGACGACCCCAGCGCCCGCGCGGCGGAGCAGGAGGGCGGCTCCGGCCGTCTGACCGCGCCGATGCCGGGCACCGTGGTCCGTGTGCTGGTCGAAGCCGGCCAGAGCGTCGAGGCCGGCGCGCCGCTGATGCTGCTGGAAGCCATGAAGATGGAGCACACCATCAAGGCCCCGGCCGCCGGCACCGTCAGCGCCGTGAATTTCGCGGCGGGCGATCAGGTGTCGGAAGGCGTCGACCTTCTGGTTCTCGACATCGCGGAGGGCTGACCGATGCTGTTGCCGAAATTCGTCCGTATGGTGGAGGTCGGTCCGCGCGACGGCCTCCAGAACGAAAAGTCGATGGTGCCGACCGCGGTGAAGGTGGAGCTGGTCAACCGCCTGTCCGACGCCGGATTGAGCGTGGTCGAGGCGGCCAGCTTCGTCTCGCCCAAATGGGTGCCGCAGATGGGCGACAGCGCCGAGGTTCTGGCCGGCATCGCCCGCAAGCCCGGCGTCCGCTATGCCGCCCTCACCCCCAACCTGAAGGGGCTGGAGGGGGCGCTGGCGGCCAAGGCCGACGAGGTGGCGGTGTTCGGCGCCGCCTCGGAAAGCTTCAGCCAGAAGAACATCAACTGCTCCATCGCCGAGAGCCTGGACCGCTTCGCGCCTGTGATGGAGCAGGCCAAGGCGGCGGGCGTGCCGGTGCGGGGATATGTCTCCTGCGTGCTCGGCTGCCCCTATGAGGGGGAGATCGCGCCGAAGGCGGTGGCGGATGTGGCGGAGCGGCTGTTCGCCATGGGCTGCTACGAGGTCTCGCTGGGCGACACCATCGGCACCGGCACCCCGACCAAGGCGCAGGCGATGATCGCCGCGGTGGCGGAGCGGGTGCCGGTGGAGAAGATCGCCGTCCACTTCCACGACACCTACGGGCAGGCTCTGGCCAACATCCTGGCCGCCCTGCAGATGGGCGTGGCGGTGGTCGACAGCTCCGTCGCCGGCCTGGGCGGCTGCCCCTATGCCAAGGGCGCCAGCGGCAATGTGGCGAGCGAGGATGTGCTGTATATGCTGAACGGCCTCGGCATCGAGACGGGGGTGGACCTGGACAAGCTGATCGCCGCCGGGGCGTTCATCAGCGATGCCATCGGCCGCCCCACCGCATCGAAGGTGGCCCGCGCTCGTGGTTGTGCGTGAGGGAACCTTCGGCAACGAAGGGCCGCGCTTCCGCAAGGGGGCGCGGCCCTTTCGTATTTGGGGGGCGCCTCGGGCGACGAACCTTGCCCGCCGGTTCAATGGATTCCACTCACGGCTTGCGGCAGATCACCTCGGTCGGGAGGATGCGCTGCTCCTCCAGGTTCCTGACCTGATTGCGCGCCATCTCGCGGAACTCCGGGCCCAGAAGGAGGTGGAAGCCGAGCGTGGGCGGGCCGTCGCGCTCGATCCGCTCGCGCAGCTGCTGGAACCACACGCGGCCTTCCGCGCTGGTGTCCCGCCACCCGATGATTTCGAAACCGCTTCCGCTCAGCAGATCGCGGAGCTCATCCGGCGCGGCGAGGAAGCTGGTGGCGGGGTCGCGTGCCCATGGCACAGGGAAGTGAACCGGACCGCCCGGTCCTTCGAGCAGATCGTAGAGGCCGAACAGGCCGCCCGGTTTGAGGACGCGCGCGACCTCGGCATAGAACCGCCGCTTGTCGGAAATGTTCATCGCCACATGCTGGGTATAGACCCGGTCGAAGCCGGCGTCGGGCAGGGGAATGTCCAGCGCCGAGCCTTGCAGATACTCGACGGTGCCGCCCAGCCCGACCCGGTCGGCCAGGACGGTCGCCGTGCGGCAGTATTCCTCGGTGAGGTCCAGCCCGACGACCTGGCAGCGGTAGAGATCGGCGAGGTGGCGGGAGGGGCCGCCAAGGCCGCTGCCGACGTCGAGGACCCTGGTGCTTGGGTCCAGACGGAGGGCCCGGCCGAGTTCGGCGGTGGCTTCGCGCCCGCGGATGTGGAACTCGTCGATCGACGCGAGGTCGTCGGGACGCAGACGGGAGAGGTCCTTTCCCGCCCGTTCCAAGGCGCCGAGGATTTCCGCAGCCAAGTCCTGGCGCCCGTAATGCTCGGTCACCCTTTGCTCGACAGACATGCCGCCCTCCCCTGGTTCGATCCCGGCCCCAGCGGGTGTCCAATCATCGGCCCGACCGCACATCCTGGCAACGGCGCCTTGGAAAGCGCCGCTGCCGCCGACGGCGGGCCTTCCGGTATCATCCGGATATGCGGCATCCTAAATTGTACGTACTACAAACTTGACGGTCCGGGCCGTCCGGCGCATCATCATCGACGTGATGGATGGTGCCGAAAACGCATTGTTCCCACGACGCCGACCGGCCTGAGCGCCGGCCGGAACCACGGCTGGAGTTCCAGTGGCAACGACCCACGGCCGCTAATCGCGCGCCGCCACATGACCTGTTGCCCGTCCGGCTGTTCGGCGGCGGAGCCATACCCGGGTGGCTCCGCCGCCGATTGTTTTTTGGCGCCGATTGTTTTTTGGCCGACTGTTTTTTGGGCATCGGCCACGAACCGGTCCAATCCCCGCCATCCTCCCGCCTCATTTCTGTCACGTCCTGTCCCGCTCCGCATTTCACCAGGGCAGCGGTCAGCGCGTAATGGATTTTGCCGAATTTCATACCACTTTTGAGCAAAGACCCCGGCAACCCCTGCCGAAATCGCTCGAAAATCAAACGAAACTTCGAAAAATATTGATGGGCTTTCACAAAATGGGGGTATGGGCTGTGGCTTTAACGCGCCATTAACCAGACTGGATTGAGTTTAGGCACATCAGACGCGGCCAACTCCAACCAGCACGCGAAGTTGACTTCCAAGCTAGATGGAAATGGTTCGTCCCGTGTTAATGCCGATATGTCGGTTTCCCTTGGATTTGAAAGGCCCGCCCCCATGACCGTGCCGGCAGTCCTCCGCGATGTGGCGCAGTATGGCGCCTACGCCGCCGGCCGGGGCCGACATGCGGGCCTGCTGGTCGCGGTCCTGCTGCTGGCCGGCTGCCCGGCCAACACGGCCGGACCCTGGGGGGGAGCGGACGTGACGGCCGCCCGACCGCCCGCACATCCGGCGACCCCGCCGGTGCCGAAGCCCAAGCCGGTCCGGAAGGCCCCCGACACCGCCACGCTGGCACCGGCCCTGCCGATGCCGATGCCGGGCCCGCCGGTGACCAACGGGGAACTGACCGCCGATCAGGCCACCACCCATCTGGCGGCCATCGGATCCGACAACGCCGCCCAGGCGGCGATGCCGCCTAATGCCACCCAGACGGCGATGCCGTCTAACGCCGCCCAGGCGGCGATGCCTTCCATGGGCGGCACGCCCACCCAACCCGCAACCACCAACGCCGACCCCGACAGTCTTGTCGGGCTGGACGAAGTCCAGACTCTCAAACTCCTGGGGTCCCCCGTTGCACGGGAAGAGGCGCCTCCCGCCAAGATCTGGCGGTATGCCAAGGGCGATTGCACCCTCAAGGTGTTCTTCTTCATGGATATGACCTCGTCCCAGGACTTCCGCGCCCTCTCTTACGATATGAAGAGCAGCCAAAATGTCCCTGACGCCGACCACCGATGCTTCGCCCAACTCCTCGCTCAAGCTGACCCAGGGCGCCCTGTCCGCGCCGGGGTTCAGTAAGGCGGAGTCGAACAAGGGAATGTCAGCAATGACCGAACCGACCATTGCCCGCATCGCTCTGGTGGACGACGACGACCTGTTCCGTGAGTCGCTCAGCCTCAACCTCGGCGACGAGGGGTACGAGGTCATCACCTTCGACCGCGGCGAACCGGCGCTCGACTTCTTCGCCGAAGGCGGGTCGGTCGACATCGTCCTCCTGGACTGGCGCATGCCCAAGCTGGACGGCATCGACGTCCTGCGCCAGATGCGCGCCCGCGGCATCGCCACGCCGGTCATCTTCCTGACCGTGCTATCCGACCAGATTTACGAAGAGGCCGCCCTGGCCGGCGGCGCGCTGGACTTCGTCGAGAAGTCGCGCAGCCTGTCGATCCTGCTGAAGCGCATGCGCCTGATCCTTGACGGGATCAAGGGCGACGCCACCAAGGGCGGCGAGGATGCGGATGCCGGCGGCAACAGCACCAGCCACCGCCTGGGCGAGCTGGAACTGCGCCTGGACAACAGCCGCGCCTTCTGGAAGGGCAAGCGCATCGACCTGACGCTGACCGAGTTCAACATCGTCAAGCTGATGTCGACCCGCCCGGAAGAGGACGTGTCCTATCGCGAGATCTACGACCTCGTCCACGGCAAGGGCTTCGTCGCCGGCTATGGCCCGTCGGGCTACCGCGCCAACGTCCGCGCCTTCATCAAGCGCATCCGTCAGAAGTTCCGGTCGGTCGACGCGACCTTCGCCTGCATCGAGAACTATCCGGGCTTCGGCTATCGCTGGGGCAAGGGTGAGAACGCGGCCAACCAGGGCCGCGACGAGGACGGTATGGGCGAGGATATGCTGATCGATGGCGCTGCTGCCGACTGACCTCGCGTTGCGGGCGCCCCGACGGGCGTCCGCCCGCCTGCTCTGGCTCTGGCGCTCGATGGCGAGCCGCCTGCTGCTGCTCACCCTTGTCTTCATCGCAGTGCCGGTCCTGCTCTATGACCAGTTCCAGCGCGCCGACGAGGCGTCGCAGCAGCTTCTGCTGAAAAGCGCCCAGCGCCAGGGCGAGCTGATCGCCCGCGCGCTGGAACCCGAACTGCTGGGCGTCGACCGCACCGCCCTTCCCAGCCTGAGCATCGCGCTCGCCCGCTATGGCGACGACCGCACGCGGCTGAAGCTGCTGGTTCGCCCGCGGGTGACCGCCACCGGCGCCGCCACCACCCCGTCCGGGGCCAAGGCCGGGCCGGAGCCCTTCTTCTACGTCGCCGCGGCCCCCAGCCTGTCCACCGCCGACATCGACGCCGAACGGCGCCTGCTGCTCGAACAGGGCGTGCTGGACCGTCTGGGGTCGAGCTGCGCCGGCAACGCGACGCTGGCGATGCGCGTCCCCCATCTGGAAGGCGGGGAGGAGGTGCTGTCCTCCATCACCCCGATCAAGACCAGCTTCGGCTGCTGGGCGCTGGTGACCAGCCACGCGACGGAAGCCTACATCTCCTCCTCCATCGGCCGGCCTTACTGGAGCACACCTGCGGTCCAGGCCGCCGCCGCCATCTATCTGGCGATGGCCGCGCTGGTGCTGGCGGTGCTGGCCGGCATCTGGCGCAACCTGAACCGCTTCGGCGATCTGGCCCGCCGCATCGTCGGCGGCGACGATACGCCCGAGCGCGAGGACCGCGACGCCTCCTTCGCCGCGCGCAACACCGTGCCGGAACTGGCCGGCGTGGCCGAGGATTTCGACCGGCTGGTCGCCACGCTGCGCGACAGCGCCCAATCGCTGCGCCGTGCCGCCGAGGACAACGCCCATGCCTTCAAGACGCCGATCGCCGTGATCCGCCAATCGGTGGAGCCGCTGCGCCGCGCCATGCCGGCGGAGAACGCCCGCAGCCAGCGCGCCCTGACGATGATCGAGAAGTCGCTGGACAAGCTGGACGGGCTGGTGTCCTTCGCCCGCCGCATGGACGAGGCGGCGGCGGATCTGCTGGCGCCGGCGCGCCGCCGGGTCGATCTTTCGTCGCTGGTGGAACGGATGGCCGGCGGCTATACCGGGCTGCTGGCCGAACGCCGCCTGCACATGCGCTCGCGCATCGATGCCGGGCTGGTGGTGCGGGCCAGCGAGGAGACGCTGGAGACCATCGTCGAGAATCTGGTGGAGAACGCCGTCAGCTTCTCGCCGCCCGAGGGGACGGTCAGCGTCCGCCTGACCCGCAGCGCCGCTCAGGGCGCGCCGATGGCCGAGCTGGTGGTGGAGGATGAGGGGCCGGGCGTCGATCCCGCCAACCTGGACCGCATCTTCGAACGCTATTTCTCCCACCGCGAACCCGGCCGCGGCATGCCGGAGGACGAGGCGGCGGCGCATCAGGCCGGCGCGGCCCATTTCGGCATCGGCCTGTGGATCGTCCGGCGCAACATCGAGGCCTTCGGCGGCCGTGTCCGCGCCGAGAACCGTCCCACCGGCGGCCTGCGCATGACGGTGGCCCTGCCGCTGGCGGCCTGATCGCGGCGCCCCGGCGGCGTCCGGGGCGACATTGGGGGCGAACGGGCTTCGGATCGGCGGCATCTTCGCCGCTCCGGCTATGGTCCGGCATGGCCTGATCCCGTTTTTTCCGTTAGGATCGGGGCTGCCAGCCGAACAGCATTCCGAGCCGCCGATGGACCGCAATCTCGATTCCACCGACATCAAGATCCTGCGCGAACTGCAGGATGACGGCCGCCTCAGCAATGTGGAGCTGGCCCGCCGCATCAACCTCAGCCCGGCCGCCTGCCTGGAGCGGGTGAAGCGGCTGCAGGCCGACGGCATCATCCAGCGCTATGTCGCGCTGCTCGACCCGCACCGGCTGGAAGCGGGAATGCTGGTCTTCGTCGAGGTGGTGCTGGACCGCACCACACCCGATAACTTCGACGACTTCAAGGCCACCGTGCTGCGCATGCCGCAGATCATGGAATGCCACATGGTGGCCGGCGGCTTCGACTATCTGGTCAAGGCCCGCGTGCGCGACATGAACGAATACCGCCTGTTCCTGGGCGAACTGCTGTCCACCGCCCGCGGCGTGCGGGAAACCCACACCTACGCCGTGATGGAAGAGGTGAAGAGCGTCACCGCGATTCCGCTGGACGGGCTGTCCAACGGGTCGTTACGCGGCTGAATGGTCAGACAGCAAAGCATTTTCCAAATTGCACAGTAGCTTAGGGCCGGCTGTCCATTCTGGACGCATTTTGCGAAAATTGCGGTGGGCCAATTTTACACCGACCTTACAGTTCAACGCGGCGTTTGTTCATTTGCCAACATTATGACGCGGCATGCCACTTGCAGCGAAGGAGCAGGCCCGGGAGGCGACCGATACAGTTGCCCGGCGGTTGCGATGCCGTCCGCTTCCCCGGCCCCATCCTTCGAGACTTTGGCTGGAGCGGAGCCGCCTCATGCGCGTCAACACACCGATCACCGACCGGGAAGTCCATCTGACCGAGGGGGTTCCCCTGGTGTCCCGCACCGATACCGGCGGGCGCATCACCTTCGTGAACCAGGCCTTCGTCGAGATCAGCGGCTTTGACGAACATGAGCTGATCGGCGCGCCCCACAACCTCGTCCGCCATCCCCACATGCCGAAGGAGGCCTTCGCCGACCTGTGGGCGACGGTGAAGAAAGGACGGCCCTGGGAAGGGATGGTGAAGAACCGGACCAGGGGCGGCGATTACTATTGGGTACGGGCCAACGTCACCCCGGTGGTCGAGAACGGCGCCGTCACCGGCTATATCTCGATCCGCTCCAAGCCCTCGCGCGAGGAGGTCGCGGCGGCCGAGGCGCTGTATGCGGAGATGCGCGACGGCCGCGCCGCGCTGGCGCTGGAGGAAGGCGCCCTGGTGCGGAAGAGCCGCACCGGCCGGGCTGCCGCCTTCGCCTGGACCAGCCTGTCGGGGCGCATGGCCGCGGTGTTCGGGATGCTGATCCTGGCGGTGCTGCTGGCCGGCTGGCTCGGCCTGGACGGCATGTCGAATTCCAACCGGTCGCTGCGCACCGTGTATGAGGACCGCACGGTTCCCGCCTATCAGATCGGCGAGATCCAGAACCTCGCCCGCGACAGCCGGCAGCGCCTGACCGACCTCGCCGCCGACCTGCAGGCGGGAAGCGGCACTGGCGACCTTGCCGCGGTGGAGGCCGCGGTGGAGAAGGAGGTGGCGGACAACGCCGCCGCGATGCGGCGCCTGCTGGCCGACTATCTGGCGACCTATCTGACCCCGGAGGAGGCCGTTCTCGCCGACAGATTCAAGCCGCTGGTCGGGACCTATCTGCAGCGCGGGATCGAACCGGCGCTGGCGCTGGCGAAGCGGAAGGATGCCGCCGCGCTGGACGCCCATCTGCGCGGCATCGTCCGCCCGGCCTTCGCCGACCTGCGCCGGGTGTCCGACGCCCTGCTGGAGCTTCAGATCCGGGTTGCCCGGGAAGAGTTCGACAAGGCGGAACGGGATTACGGACGCCGCGTCGTCCAGGTCGCCGTGGCGATGCTGCTGAGCGTCCTGCTCGCCGCCCTGTTCGGCTGGGCGATCCTGCGCACGGTGCGCCGTCCGCTGGCGCTGCTGGAACGGACCTTCGAGCGTATCGCCCGCGGCGCCCTGACCGACCCGATGCCGGCCGTCGGCGTGCCGGAATTCCGCCGCGTGGCGTCGGAGCTGAACGCCATGAAGGCGAAGCTGGCCTACGGCATCCATGAAAAGCACGAGACCGAGATGCGCCAGAAGGCGCTGACCCGTCAGGCCCTGCTGGAAACCTGCAAATCGATCGAGAGCGATCTCGACGCCACCTGGATCGGGGTGGAACTGGCCAGCAATCGCGCCGGTGACGGCATCCGGCACCTGATGCAGTCTCTGGGCGTGGTGCGGGAGAACACCGTCGTGGTGTCGGCCGCCTCCGAACAGGCCAGCGCCAACGCCCAGTCGGTCGCCGCCGCGACGGAGGAGCTGAACTCCGCCGGGCACGAGATCGCCCGGCAGGCGGCGCGCTCCAGCGAGGTGGCGCGGCGCGCGGTGGACAGCGCTCGCGGCTCCGCCACCGCCATCGGCCAGATGGAGGTCGCGACGGAGGAGATCGCCAAGGTCGCCAACCTCATCAACTCCATCGCCGGCCAGACCAACCTGCTGGCGCTGAACGCCACCATCGAGGCCGCGCGGGCGGGGGAGGCCGGCAAGGGCTTCGCCGTCGTCGCCAGCGAGGTCAAGACGCTGGCCAACCAGACGGCGAAGGCGACCGAGGACATCGCCCGCCAGATCGAGCAGCTGAAACAGGCGGTCGGCGGCAGCGTCACCGCGATCCAGACCGTCATCTCGGTGATCGAGGAGATCGACGAGGCCGCCGCCGCCACCGCCGCCGCGGTGGAGGAGCAGTCGGCCGCCAACGCCGAGATCGGGCGCAGCGCCACCAACTCGGCCGGCGGCGCCTCCCAGGTGTCGGGCAGCGTGCTGCACATCCGCGACCAGACCGACGAGATCACCGGCATCGCCACCGACGTCAGCCGCCGCATGATCGACACCCAGGGCGCGGTGGCCGACCTGAAGCGCCGGCTGGTCATCGCGCTGCGCCAGTCGGTGGCGGGCGACCGCCGCGTCTCCAACCGCATCCCGTGCGAGGATCCCATCGGCCTGACCGTTGCCGGCGACCGCCGCACCGTCACCATGCTCGACCTGTCGCCGGACGGGCTGCTGGTGGAGAACAAGGGGCTGCCGGAACTGGCCGAGCATATGCGGCTGACCGTGACGCTGCGCGATGTCGGCGACCTGCCGGCCATCGTCGCCGGCATCAGCGATCTCGGCCTGCATCTGGCTTTCGACGAGCTGTCGGACGCGCAATCCGACCGGCTGCGGCGCGCCTACGACGCGATGATCGAGGCGGATTCGGCCATCATCCGCACCGTGCAGGACACTGCGGCGGCCCTGGCCAAGGCGCTGGACGGGGCGCTGTCCAACGGCAGCATCGGCGAGGAGGCGCTGTTCTCGACAGAGCTGTCGACCATCCCCGGCACCGAGCCGGAACAGTGCATCGCCCCCTTCACCGAGCTGACCGACCGGCTGTTCCCGGCGATCCAGGAGCCGGTGCTGGCCTCCAACCCGCGCTTCCAGTTCTGTGCGGCGGTCAACGCCGTCGGCTATCTGCCGACCCACAATGCCCGCTATTCCGAACCGCAGCGGCCGGGCGACGCCGCCTGGAACGCCGCCCATTGCCGCAACCGCCGCGTCTTCGCCGACCGCTCCGGCCTTGCCGCCGCCCGCAACACCCGTCCGTTCCTGCTGCAGGCCTACCGCCGCGACATGGGCGGTGGTCAGATGGTGCGCCTGAAGGAGGTCGATGCGCCGATCGTCGTGCGCGGCCGTCACTGGGGCAACCTGCGGCTGGCCTATATGCCGTAAGGATCAGCAGCTGGGCGCCTGCGCCTCCCTTTGCGCAGCCGGCACCAGCACGTCGGCGCAGATCGCCCGCACCACCTCGGCGCGGTCGGCGGCGGCACCGGGGGCGAGCAGGCCCTGGCCGAAGGCGAAGGCATAGAACAGGTAGGCGCGGGCGAAGGCCTGGTCAGGGGGCAGGCCCAGCGCCACGAACAGGCCGGCGACGCTGTGCAGGCGCTCGCGGTCGACCTCGGCGATCACGCTTTCCGCTTCCGGCGCGCGCCGGGCCCAGTCGCGCACCGCCAGTTCTATCGCCATGCCCCGCGGCTTGCTGCCGCCATAGAGCGCCAGCAGGTCACGCAGTTGCTGCGCCGGCTCGCGGCCGTCCAGCCGGGTCTGTTCCTTGATGGCGGCGATGCGGCCCGTCTTCCAGCTGTCGAGCAGGGCGTTCATCAGCTCGGTGCGGTCGCGGAAATGCCAGTAGAAGCTGCCCTTGGTCACCTTCAGGGCCTTGGCCAGCAACTCCACCCGCACCTTGTCGACGCCGCCTTCGGCCAGTGCCGCGAAGGCGGCGGCCAGCCAGGATTCGCGGTTCTTCGTCTTGGATTCCATACCCGTCCTTCGCGCTTTCCGCCGCCCTGGCCCGCTTCCACAACTCCGGTGGCGATCTATACCCGAAAAGAAGGGCCGCTGACTATTCGCCCTGCTGCATCTGGATCGCGTCGGACGCCCGGCCGCGATAGTGGATGTTGCCGTCGGCATCCAGGAAGGCGCGGTCGCCGGTCAGGTAATAGCGCCGGCCGTGGCGGAAGCGCTGGGCGGTGCGCTCCGGGTTGTTGGCGTAGGATTCGAACCAGAACAGCGGGGAATGGTCGACGTCGATGGCGATCTCCCCGGCGCCGCCCACCGGCGCTTCCCGCCCGTCGGGATCGAGGATGACGACGCGAAAGCCCGGCATTGGACGGCCGAGCGAGCCGCTGGGCGGCTGGACCGCATCGCCATCCTCCGGCGCGTCGGAGTCGTAACGGCCGATGCCGTCGGGGTCGTAGCGGTTGACGATAAAGATGCCGGTTTCGCGCTGGCCATACTGGTCGAGCAGCGGGACCTTCACCGTCCGGTTGGCCCAGGCGATCAGGTCGGGCGGCAGCGGCTCGCCCACCACCGACAGGATGCGCAGGGCGAACTGGTGCGACACGCCGGGATCGGCGCCGTGCCACGCGCGGATCTGCGATGGCGCGGCGGTGAGGTTGGTGACGCCGAACTTGGTCAGCATGCGGTAGCCCTGCCGCACGTCGTACGGCCCGTCGCAGAAGATCGTCGTCCGCCCCAGCAGCAGCGGCCCGACCAGACCGTAATAGGCGCCATAGGCCCAGCCCGGATCGGCCATGTTCCAATAGATGTCGTCGTCGCGCAGGTCGAGGCCGATGCGCATGTACTGCTCGATCCCCGACAGCGCCTTGACCGGCAGGGACACGCCCAGCGGCGTCGGTTCGGATTCCGACGTGTAGATCAGGGCGAAGGCGTCGCCTTCGCGGTAGCGCGCCACCTCGGCCAGCGGCGCGGCCTCGTGCAGCGACGACCAGAAGGGCACGGCGTCGGGACCGAAGGCCTCGTCACCCTCCACCGTCACCACCGGGCGGGTGTTGTCGCGCGGCACCTTGCGGCGCAGGAAGCCGTTGGTGACGATGGCGCGCGCGTCGCTGTCGGCCAGCCGGTAGGCGACGGCCGAGGCGGTGTAGGTGGTGAACAGCGGCATATAGACGCCGCCCAGCCGCCAGATCGCCAGCGCGGTGATCAGCAGCTCCGGTCCCTTGGGCAGCAGAACCGCCACCCGGTCGCCCGGTCCAACCCCCATGCCGGCCAGCACGGTGGCGAAGCGCGCCGAATCGCGGGCCAGCCGGGCGAAGCTCAGCTCCGTCGTCTGGCCGGCCACGCTTTCATGCAGCAGCGCCGCCCGCGCGCCGTCGGCGGCGCGGACATGGCGGTCGCACAGCAGCGTCGCCAGCGCGATGGACTCGCCGCGGTATTCCGCACGCAGGAAGGCCGAGGGCCGCACCATCAGGGCGGGTGGCGGGGGTGGCGCCGGCGGGGAGGGCGCGACTTCCGGCGGCTGGGGCGGGGCAGGGGTGGGGAGTGGGGGGCGGTGGCGCAGCGCCGCCAGATCGCCCAGCGCCACCAGATCGGGACCCAGGTGATAGCGCTTGCTGCGGGTGTCCTGCTCCACCAGCCCGTCGCGCGCCAGCGCCATCAGCAGCCGGTGGGCGGTCGCCTTCGACAGCCCGACCCCGGTCATCAGGTCGGCCAGCCGCGCGCCGCCGGTTTCGGCGTCGGCGACCGCGCGCAGCAGGGCGATGGCGCGTTCCAGGCTCTGGGTGCCGCCCGCCGCATTCGGAGCGGCCGGAGAGGCGGCGATGTCGGCGTGACTGTTCATGAGGTCCATCATATGGACCGTGCGGCGCCTTATCGCAACAAAAAACATGCGCTGGCGGAATGTCAGTGTTGAAAACAGAATGAGGCTCGGTATATAGTCGGGAAGTTGCTCATGAAACGGTCCACAATATGGACCTCGCCGGCCACCAAGAGCCGGATCGTGACCCCGAGAAGCGGTACCAACTAGCAACGGAGGAGGAAATGTCCGGCGCGCCCGTCGCACCACACCCCGGCCCTGGCCAAAATTCCCCTGGCCAAAATTCGCCGACCACCCAGGCGGAGACCATTTTCGAGGCTCGGGGCGTCAACCTGCGCTTCGGGGGCGTCCATGCGCTGACCGACGTCAGCTTCGGCATCCGCAGGGGCGAGCTGTTCTCGATCATCGGTCCCAACGGGGCCGGCAAGACCTCCATGGTCAACTGCATCTCCGGCCGCTACCGGCCGACCGACGGCAAGGTCTTCTTCAAGGGCCGCGACGTGACGGGCATGACCCCGAACCATCGCGCCTCGCTCGGCATCGGCCGCACCTTCCAGAATCTGGCGCTGTTCGGGCACATGACCGTGCTCGACAACATCATGGTCGGCCGCCACCACCTGCTGAAGAACAACTTCCTGACCGGGTCGCTCTATTGGCTGACCGGCGCCAGGAAGGAGGAGCTGTCCCACCGCCGCGAGGTGGAGGAGATCATCGACTTCCTCGAAATCCAGCATGTGCGCAAGGCCACCGCCGGCACGCTGTCCTACGGCCTGCGCAAGCGGGTGGAGCTGGCCCGCGCCATCGCGCTGAAGCCGGACCTGATCCTGCTGGACGAGCCGATGGCCGGCATGAACCTGGAAGAGAAGGAGGACATGGCCCGCTACATCGTCGACCTGAACGAGGAGTTCGGCATGACCGTGGTCATGATCGAACACGACATGGGCGTGGTCATGGACATCTCGCACCGGGTGATGGTGCTGGAATTCGGCAAGAAGATCGCCGAAGGCAAGCCGGAAGAGGTTCTGGCCGACCCCCGCGTCCGCCGCGCCTATCTGGGCGAGGATGACGAGGAGGAGGCGCCGGTTGCAGCCGTTCCTCCGGCCCGGAAGGAGGTCGCGTGATGTCCACTTCCACTCTGCCCGATCTGGTCGCCAACGACACCCTGCCGAAGCTGCTGGCCCTGCATGCCCGCGAGCATGGCGGCGACATCGCCATGCGCGAGAAGGATTTCGGCATCTGGCGCACCTTCACCTGGAGCCAGGTCCATGCCCGCGTCCGCGCCTTCGCGCTGGGCATGACCAAGCTGGGCGTCGTGCCGGGCGAGGTCGTCGGGCTTCTCGGTGACAACCGTCCCGACTGGGTGATGGGCGAGATCGCGACCCATGCGGTGCGCGGCTACAGCCTGGGCATCTACCGCGACGCGCTGGATGAAGAGGTCGCGTACCTCATCACCTATGCCGACGTGAAGGTGGTGTTCGCCGAGGACGAGGAGCAGGTCGACAAGCTGCTGAACCTCGCCGACCGCCTGCCGACGCTGCAGCACATCATCTATTCCGACCCGCGCGGCATGCGCAAATACCACGACCCGCGCCTGATGCCGGTCACCGATCTGGTCCGGATGGGCGAGGAGCTGCATGCGCAGCAGCCGGACCTGTACGACCGCATGGTGGCCGCGACGAAGGGTGAGGATGTCGCCGTCCTCTGCACCACCTCGGGCACCACGTCGAACCCGAAGATGGCGATGCTGCCGGCCGGCCGGCTGATCCGCCATGTCGCCAGCTACCTGTCCGCCGATCCGAAGGGGCCGGAGGACGAGTATGTCTCGGTCCTGCCGCTGTCCTGGATCATGGAACAGGTCTATGCGGTCGGCATGGGCATGGTGTCGCGGATGCGCGTGAACTTCGTCGAGGAAGCCGAGACGATGATGCACGACTTCCGCGAGATCGGGCCGACCTTCGTGCTGTTCGCCCCGCGTCTGTGGGAGCAGATCGCCGCTGACGTGCGCGCCCGCATGATGGACGCCTCGCCCTTCAAGCAGAAGATGTACGATCTCGGCATGAAGCTGGGTCTGGAGGCGCTGGCTAAGGGACAGCGGTCGGCGATGGCCGACGCGATCCTGTTCAAGGCTCTGCGCGACCGGCTGGGCTTCACCAACCTGAAATCGGCGGCGACCGGCGGTGCGGCCTTGGGGCCGGACACCTTCAAGTTCTTCCAGGCGCTGGGCGTGCCGCTTCGCCAGATCTACGGCCAGACCGAAACGATGGGCGCCTACACCGTCCACCGCGGCACCGACGTGGATTTCGACACGGTCGGCGTGCCGTTCGACGGCGGCATCGAGGTGAAGGTGATCGACGCCGACCACAACGGCGTCGGCGAGATCGTCACCCGCCACCCCAATATGTTCGCCGGCTATTACCGGAACGAGAATGCGACCGTCGCCGACATGCGCGACGGCTGGATGCACACCGGCGATGCCGGCTTCTTCGACAAGAAGGGCCATCTGGTCATCATCGACCGCATCAAGGACATCGCCACCACCGCCCAGGGCGACCGCTTCAGCCCGCAATACATCGAGAACAAGCTGAAGTTCAGCCCCTATGTGGCCGAGGCGGTGATCCTGGGCGACAAGCGCGAGTATCTGTCGGCGATCATCTGCATCCGCTTCCCCATCGTGTCGAAATGGGCGGAGAAGAACCGCATCGCCTTCACGACCTACTCCGACCTGTCGTCGAAGCAGGAGGTCTACGACCTGCTGCGGGCCGAGGTGGAGCGGGTGAACCAGACGCTGCCCGAGTATCAGCGCATCTCCAAGTTCCTGCTGCTCTACAAGGAGCTGGACGCCGACGATGGCGAGCTGACCCGCACCCGCAAGGTGCGCCGCGGCGTCATCGGCGAGAAGTACGGCACCATCATCGACAGCATCTATGCCGGCCAGCCGAAGATCGACGTCGATACGACGATCGCCTTCCAGGACGGCACCAAGCAGCGCATCCGCACGACGCTGACCGTCATCGACCTGGCTCCGACCGCCGCCAAGGCGCCGCGGCAGCCGGTTGCGGCGTGATCGGCCCATGCAGACAAGAATAGCCCCTCTCCCCCCCGGGGAGAGGATGGGTGAGGGGGATCCGTCTGCCGGACGCTCCTCGCCACGCGCCCCCCTCACCCCGACCCTCTCCCCGCCTTTCGGCGAAGCTGCGCTTCGCCTGTCGGCATCGCAAGCAGAGCTTGCGATGGGGGGGATTCGGGATAACGCGATCCTCACGGGCGAGGCCACGCCATGACCCTTCTGTTTCAGCTTCTCGTCAACGGCCTGATCGTCGGCGCGCTGTATGGCGTGGTCGCCATGTCCTTCGTGCTGATCTACAAGGCCAGCCGCATCGTCAACTTCGCGCAGGGCGAATTCCTGCTGATCGGCGCCTGGACCTGCTGGTGGCTGCTGACCAGTTGGCAGCTGCCCTTCTGGATCGGCTTCCCGATCACGCTGGTCTTCATGCTGGCCTTCGGCGTCATCCTGCAGATCGTCGTCCTGAGGCCGATGATCGGCGAGCCGATCATCTCCGTCATCATGGTGACGATCGGCCTGTCCATCGTCTTCCAGGCGGCGATGAAGTGGATGTTCGGCGTCTTCGCCAAGCCCTTCCCGCCGATCTTCGCCAGCCCCACCATGAACCTGTTCGGGCTTGAGGTGCAGACGGTCTACGTCATGTCGCTGGTCATCTCGATCCTGATCATGGCGGGCTTCGGCTGGTTCTTCAAATACTCGCGGACCGGTCTCGCCATGCGGGCCACCGCCTTCGACCAGCAGGTGGCGCAATCGCTGGGCATCTCGGTCCGCCACATGTTCGCGATGAGCTGGGCGATCTCCGCCATGGTGTCGGCGGTGGCCGGCGTCACGGTGGGCGTGGTCAACGGCGTGTCGTCGGCCCTGTCCTTCTTCGGCATCAAGGTGTTCCCGGCGGTGATCCTGGGCGGTCTCGACAGCGTCATCGGCGCGGTGGTCGGCGGCCTGATCGTCGGCGTGCTGGAGAACATGGCGCACTATCTGGACAGCCAGTGGCTGAACTGGGGCAACATGTACGAGATCGCGCCCTTCTACGTCCTGATCGCCATCCTGATGATCAAGCCCTACGGCCTGTTCGGCACCAAAGACATCGAGCGCGTGTGAGGCCCCCATGGCATCCGTCAGCATCATCCCGAGCGGCGATTACAAGACGTCCTACGGGTCCGACACCACCATCTTCCCGACCAAGACCAGCCGCAACTTCGCGATCCTGGGCGTGGTCCTCCTGCTGGCCTGCCCGGCCTTCATGGACCGCTACTGGCTGAGCCTGCTGATCCAGATCAGCTATCTCGGAATCGCGGCACTCGGCCTGAACATCCTGGTCGGCTTCACCGGCCAGATCTCCATCGGCCATTCCGCCTTCTTCGGCTTCGGCGCCTTCGCCTCGGCCTGGCTCAGCAACAGTGTCGGCGTCCCGGTGGCGCTGGCCATCCCGCTGGCGGGCGTCATCACCACGCTGGTTGGGCTGCTGTTCGGCATGCCGGCGGCGCGGTTGAAGGGCCTGTATCTCGCCATCGCCACGCTGGCGGCGCAGTACATCCTGCAGGACTTCTTCGCGCGGGCCGACTGGTTCACCGGCGGCACCGCCGGCACCATCGCCGAGCCGCTGACCATCTTCGGCTTCTCCTTCGACACCGACGAGCGGTACTTCTACGTCGCCCTGGTGGCGCTGGTGGTGATGTACATCCTCGCCACCAACCTGATGCGGACCCGCGACGGCCGCGCCCTGGTGGCGGTGCGCGACCATTATCTCTCCGCCGAGATCATGGGCATCAACCTGACGAAGTACCGGACGATGTCCTTCGGCATCTCCGCCTTCTATGCCGGTATCGGCGGCGCGCTGTACGCCCATTACCTGCAGTTCGTGTCGGTCGAGGGCTTCACCATCCTCTTCTCGATCCAGTTCCTGGGCATGATCATCATCGGCGGGCTGGGCTCGATCATGGGCACGCTGATGGGCACCGCCTTCATGGTCTTCCTGCCCGAGGCGATGCAGGCGCTGACCAAGCTGGTGAGCGGCACCGCCATCGATACCGCGCTGAACCTGAAGGACAACATTGCCTTCCTGCGCGAGATGTCGATCGGCCTCGTCATCATCCTGTTCCTGGTGTTCGAGCCCGACGGGCTGGCCCACCGTTGGAAGCAGATCAAGGCCTACTGGAAGCTCTATCCCTTCTCGCACTGATGCCTAAGCTTTTGCCGATCAACAAACAGAACAGAATGGGGAGTAAACGCACCATGTCGATCAAGACCGCGCTCTTCGCGACCTCTGCGCTTCTGCTGGCGACCTCCGCCACCGCTTATGCGGACATCCCGGTCGGCCATCTGGCGGACCAGTCCGGCGCCACCTCCGACGTCGGCGTGCCCTATGCGCAGGGCGTGTCGGACGCGCTGGCCTACATCAACGCCCATGGCGGCATCAACGGCACCAAGCTGGCGGTCGACACCGTCGACTACGGCTATCAGGCGCCGCGCGCCATCAGCCAGTACAAGAAATGGTCGTCGGGCAGCGACAAGATCGCGGCCCTGCAGGGCTGGGGCACCGCCGACACCGAGGCGCTGACCGGCTTCGTCGGCAAGGACGAGATCCCGGCCTATTCCGGCTCCTACTCCGGCCACCTGACCGACCCGACCGGCAAGGGTCCGCACGGCTCCAAGCCGGCGCCCTACAACTTCTTCTACGGCCCATCCTATTCCGACGCGCTGCGCGGCATGCTGATGTGGGCGGCCGAGGACTGGAAGAAGCAGGGCGGCCAGGGCAAGCCGAAATACGTCCACATGGGCGCCAACCACCCCTATCCCAACGCGCCGAAGGAAGCCGGCGAGCAACTGGCCAAGGAGCTGGGCTTCGAGGTGCTGCCGGCCGTCCAGTTCGCCCTGACCCCCGGCGACTACACCGCCCAGTGCCTGACCCTGAAGCAGTCGGGCGTCAACTACGCCTATCTCGGCAACACCGCCGGCTCCAACATCTCGGTGCTGAAGGCCTGCCAGACGGTCGGCGCCAAGGTGCAGTTCATGGGCAACGTCTGGGGCATGGACGAGAACGCCGCCAAGGCCGCCGGCTCGGCCGCCGACGGCGTGGTGTTCCCGATGCGCACGGCGGTGACCTGGAACGCCGAGGTGCCGGGCATGAAGACGCTGAAGGACATCTCCAAGATCTCCGATGCGTCGGGCAACGCCTATCGCCCGGTGCATTACATGGCCGGCGTCTGCACCGCCTTCTACATGAAGGAGGCGATGGACTGGGCGTCGAAGAACGGCGGCGTCACCGGCCCGAACATCCGCAAGGCGATGTACCAGAAGAAGGACTGGGTTCCGGCCGGGCTTGAGGGCGTCTGCGTCCCGTCGACCTGGACCGACACCGACCACCGCGGCATGACGGCGGTCAACATCTACCGCGCCAAGGTGTCGGGCGAGACCGGCGCCAGCGTGGACGATCTGGTCAAGGCCGGCACCATCAAGCTGGAGAAGCTGACCACCGTCGACGTTCCGCGCAAGGCGGAATGGCTGGGCTGGTAAGTCCTTGAGCAAGCGGCGCCTCCGCCCCGTTTCCGGCGGGGGCGCCCCCCTTCTTACGAACAGTTCAGGTGCCGCATGCTGACCACCGCCACGGCCGCTTCGACCAACGCTCCCGCCCAAGCCGGAATGCCGCCCGTCACGGCTGCGAAGCGGATGATGCTGTCCGTCAACAACATCGAGGTCGTCTACAACGACGTGATCCTCGTGCTCCGCGGCCTCAGCCTGGAGGTGCCGGAGGGTGAGATCGTGGCCCTGCTGGGCGCCAACGGCGCCGGCAAGTCGACGACGCTGAAGGCGATCTCCGGCCTGCTGAAGACCGAGGACGGCGAGGTCACCCGCGGCGACATCACCTTCAACGGCGAGCGCATCAACGGCATCGACCCCGACCAGATCGTCCGCAAGGGCATCTTCCAGGTGATGGAGGGCCGGCGCATCATCGCCGACATGACCTGTCTGGAAAACCTGCGCCTCGGCGCCTACACCCGCCGCGACGGCGGGGTGAAGGACGACCTGGACATGGTCTTCAGCTATTTCCCCCGGCTGAAGGAACGCACCGGCCTTGCCGGCTACCTGTCCGGCGGCGAGCAGCAGATGCTGGCCATCGGCCGCGCGATGATGGCCCGGCCGAAGCTGATCCTGATGGACGAGCCCAGCATGGGCCTGTCGCCCCTGATGGTGAAGGAGGTGTTCAGCATCGTCCAGCAGATCAACAAGGACCTTGGCGTCACCATCCTGCTGGTGGAGCAGAACGCCCGCATGGCGCTGCAGGCCGCAACCCGCGGCTACATCATGGAGAACGGCAAAGTCGTGCTGGACGGCACCGCCGACGAGCTGCGCAACAACGAGGACGTGAAGGAATTCTACCTCGGCGGCGGCAACGAAGAGCGCAAGAGCTTCAAGAATTTGAAGAGCTTCAAGCGGCGCAAGCGCTGGATTTGAGCGGGGAGGCGTCGGCTTCGATGCCCCCTCCCTAACCCTCCCCCGCTTTGCGGGAGAGGGGACTGCCGCCACTCCTTTGCGACACTCCTGCGAGCGTCCTGCCCCCTCTCCCGCGGAGCGGGGGAGGGATGGGGAGGGGGCAAAACTGGCGATGATCGGCCGACCCCTGAACGGACGAACGACCATGACCGATTACTACGACGACCTCGAAACCCGTTCCTCCGACCGGCGCGAGGCCGAGCAGTTCGCGGCGCTGCCCGTCCATCTGCACCACGCCAAGGACGCGGCACCCTATTTCGGCCGGCTGCTGGCCGACATCGACCCGGCGTCGATCCACGACCGCAACGCGCTGGCCACCCTGCCGGTGACGCGGAAGTCCGACCTGATCGCGCTGCAGCAGGCGGACCCACCCTTCGGCGGGCTGGCGGCGGTGGAGGTCGGGCGGCTGGCCCGCGTCTTCGCCTCCCCCGGCCCGATCCATGATCCGGAGCCGCACGGCACCGATCCCTGGCGCAGCGCCCGCGCGCTGTTCGCCGCCGGCTTCCGCGCCGGTGATCTCGCCCACAACTGCTTCGCCTACCATCTGACCCCCGCCGGCTCGATGTTCGAGACCGGGGCGCACGCCATCGGCTGCGCCGTCATCCCCGCCGGCACCGGCAACACCGAGATGCAGGCCCAGGTCGTCGCCAGCCTGAAGCCGCGCGGCTATATCGGCACGCCCGACTTCCTGAAGATCATCCTGGAGAAGGGCGACGCGCTGGGGCTGGACGTGTCGTCGATCCGCATCGCCAGCGTGTCGGGCGGCCCCTATCTGCCCGACGCCCACGCCTTCTACGAGGCGCGCGGGCTGGAGGTCTACCAGTGCTACGGCACCGCTGATCTCGGCATCGTCGCCTATGAGACCGAGGCGCGGTCGGGGCTGGTGGTGAACGAGGGCTGCATCGTCGAGATCGTCCGCCCCGGCACCGGCGACCCGGTTCCCGACGGCGAGGTCGGCGAGGTGGTGGTGACCATCTTCAACCCGGCCTATCCGCTGATCCGCTTCGGCACCGGCGACCTGTCGGCGGTGCTGCCGGGGACCAGCCCCTGCGGCCGGACCAACATGCGGCTGAAGGGCTGGATGGGCCGCGCCGACCAGACCACCAAGGTCAAGGGCATGTTCGTCCACCCGAGCCAGGTGGCGGAGGTGCTGCGCCGCCATCCCCAGATCGGGCGCGCCCGGCTGGTGGTAGGGCGGCAGGATGCCAGCGACACCATGACCCTCCGCTGCGAAGCGGAGGAGAGTGGGGAGGCACTGTCCGCCGCCATCCGCGAGACGCTGGCGTCGGTGACCAAGCTGAAGGGGGCGGTGGAGTTCGTGGCGCCGGGGAGTTTGGCGAACGACGGCAAGGTGATTGACGACATGCGGGGGTGAGTGGGTGCGGCGGGTGCCCCCTCCCCATCCCTCCCCCGCTTCGCGGGAGAGGGGGCAGGAGCTTTGCGGGATTGCGGCGGCAGTCCCCTCTCCCGCGATCGGACCGGCCTTCGGCCGGCCGAGGGCGGGGGAGGGTTAGGGAGGGGGCACCCGCCGCCGGCACCCCGTCAGCTTACCTCAGCACTCCGCATCCGCCGACGGCATCAGCTCGTACTGCGGCTTGTAGCCCGGCTGGGCGCGGATGCGGTCGGCCCAGGACTGGACGTTGGGATAGTCCTTCGCCTCGATCCCGGATTCATTCAGCAGATCGATCCAGGGGAAAGCGAAGATGTCGGCGATGGTCAGCCGGTCGCCCTCGATGAAGCTGCGGCCGGCCAGATGCTGGTCGAACAGCTTCAGGCCGCTGGCCGCCGAGGCGTCGATCCAGGGCAGGGCGTTGGCGTCGCCGTTGAATTTGCGCACCGCGCGGGCGCGCTGGACCGGCAGCAGCACGTCGGCCAGCCAGCTCAGCCATTCGGCAAGCCGCAGCTTCTCGGCCTCGTCACGGCCGCCGAACCGGCCGGTCTGTTCGGCCAGATAGGTCAGGATCACGCTGGATTCGGAAATTGAATGGTCGCCGTGAACCAGCGTCGGCACCCGGCCGAAGCGGTTGATCGCCTGATATTCGGGCGACTTCTGCTGGCCGTTGCGCAGGTCGACATGGCGGTACTGGAAGGGAATGCCGCCCAGCCGGAAGAACAGCGCGATGCGGGTCGCGGGCTGGGAATTCACGTTGCCATAGAGGATGAAGGGCGCGGTCACGGTGCTCTGTCTCCCTGATTTGTGGACACCGGATCGACCGGTGTCCGGCATTTCAGGGAGCATGGCCTCAACCGCCCCGGCCGCGCCAGCGGAAACCGCGCCCTCCTTCTCTCCGCCTCACACGTCGCTGGTCGCCGGCTCCTGCACCCGCTTCACGCCCAGCAGCTTCAACACATAGCGCTCGTACACCGGTTCGCTGATGCCCTTGCGGACCTTGCGCAGGAAATAGCGCTCGAACCCGACCTTGGCGAAATGGACCCAGCGTCCGTGCGACGACCAGTTGACATTGCGCGGCGGAATTTGCGGCATGGCGACGAAGGCGACGCCGCTGTCACCGAAATCTGCGAGGCACAGCGCGCTCCAGGTCCCTTCCTCCACCGGCTCCTTGCCGTCGAGCAGGGAGCGGATGTTGCGGGCGGCGGCGGTGACCATCGTTTCGATCATATAGCCGGTCTTCGGCACGCCGACCGGAACCGGCGTCTTTTCCACCGGCGGGATGGCGATGCAGACGCCGACGCCGAAGACGTTGCGATAGGTCGGATTGCGCTGGTGCTTGTCGGCCAGGACGAAGCCGCGCGGGTTGACCAGCCCCTCCGCACCGCGCAGGGCGGCAATGCCGCGGAAGGCCGGCAGCATCATGGTCAGGCGGCTTTCGACCACATGCGCCGTCTTCTCCCGGCCCGCCTCGTCCATCTCCGTGACATGCACGGCGTCGGGGGTGAAGCGGTCGGTGCGGGCGTTGACGATCCACTTGATGTGACGCTCGCGCAGCGCCGATTCCAGCAGCCCCTTGGTGTCGCCGACGCCGCCCAGCCCGAGATGGCCGACATAGGGTTCCGACGAAATGAAGGTGATGGGGACCTTGTGGCGGATCTTCCGGCGGCGCAGGTCGGCATCGGCGATCATCGCGAACTCATAGGCCGGGCCGAAGCAGGAGGCGCCCTGCACCGCGCCGATCACCAGCGGGCCGGGGTCGCGGCAGAAGGCCTCCCAGCGCTCGGCCGCCTCCACCGCATGGTCGACATGGCAGATGGAGATGGTGTTGGCCTGCGGACCGAAGCCTTCGATCTCGTCGAAGGCCAGTTCGGGGCCGGTGGCGATCACCAGCTGGTCGTAGTCGATGCTGGTGCCGTCATTCAGCTCCAGCCGGTTTTCCTCCGGCCGCACCTGACGGCAGCCGACCGGGGTGAAGGCGATGCCCTTGCGGGCGAAGGGTTCGGCAAGCGGGACGGTGATGTCCTCCCGCTTGCGCCAGCCCACGGCCACCCAGGGGTTGGACGGCACGAACTGGAAGCTGTTGCTGTTCGACACGACGGTGATCCGATCCTCCGGCCGTGCCAGTTCCTTCATTTCGTAGGCCATCGGGATGCCCCCGATGCCCGCCCCCAGGACGACGATATGCGCCATTGCTGTTTCCTCTCCTAAGGCAGGCCTTCTTCTCGGTCATCTCGACGGATCGACCGGCGGGCCTTGCGTTTGTGGAAGATGTGCGCCGCCGCTCCCTCAGGAGAAGGCGACGCCGGAGCGCGCACCCAGCCGCTTCAGGATCATCGCCAGCGGGCAGAAGCCGGTGAAGGAGGCCTGCAGCAGGTTGGCGCCGACGAAGGCGGTCAGCCAGAGCCACTGCGGGCTGTGCAGTTGCGACAGCGCCAAACTGACCAGGATCATGGTCCCGGCGAAGGCCATCACGATACGATCGATGCTCATGTCCGTGTCTCCGGTGGAGAAGAGGGGAGTGCCGACGAATGGTCCGGCGGCGGTCCGTCGCAGTAGAGGCCCTGCAGCACTTCGATCACCGCGGCGGCCTCGGTGCTGGCCAGCGCATAGACGATCGAATGCCCAACGCGCCGGGTGCGAACGAGGCCGTCGGCGCGCAACCGGGCCAGATGCTGCGACAGGGCCGATTGGCTGAGACCGATGGCGGCCACGAGCGCGCCGACGCACATCTCCCCGTGCGCCAGATGGCAGAGGATGGAAAGGCGCCGTTCGTTGGCGATCGCCTTCAGCAGGCGCGCCGCGGAGCGGATATGGCGGCCATCCGAATCATTCATTGACACTAAATTAGAGTATTCTAAATTAAAGGTCAACAGGCGTCCGCCGCACCTATCCGTCCGTTCCTCCCGTCCGAGGTGGCCCAATGTCCCGTCGATCCTCTCCAGCCCGTCTGGCCGCCCCCCTCGCCCTGGCTTTGCTGTGCGTCGCCGGCTTTCCGTCGCTGTCGCGCGCCCAGCCGGCCCCGCAGGCGGAGGTGCAGGTGCCTGCCAGCATCACCATCCAGCCCCGACCGGTGGAGGATCTGAAGGCCGTCTTCGCCACGGTGGAAAGCGTTCACGAGACGCTGGCCCGCACCCGCATCGGCGGCACCATCGCCGAGCTGAAGGTGAAGGAGGGGGACAAGGTCACCACCGGCCAGCTGCTGGCTACTGTCCGCGACCCGAAGCTGCCGTTGCAGATCGTCTCGCTGGACGCCCGCATCCAGGCTTTGCAGGCGCAGCAGCATCAGGCCGAACTGGAGCTGGACCGGGCGCAGCGCCTGCGCGCCAGCGGGACGGGCACGCAGCAGCGGCTGGACGACGCGCAGTCGGCGGTGGACGTCGCCCGCGCCCAGATCGCCGCCATGAAGGCGGAACGGGCGGTGGTCGAGCAGCAGTTGCGCGAGGGGGAGGTGCTGGCCCCGGCCAACGGCCGCATCCTGCAGGTCAAGGTGATCGACGGCGCGGTGGTGGTCCCCGGCGAGACGGTGGCGAGCATCGCCACGGAAACCTACGTGCTGCGCCTTCACCTGCCGGAGCGCCATGCCCGCTTCATGCATGAGGGCGACCCGGTGCTGGTCGGCAACCGCGGGCTGGCCCCGGCCGCTCCGCAAGCCACGGCGCCGGTTAGTGAAACCGCGCTGAAGCGCGGCACCGTGCGGCAGGTCTATCCGGAACTGTCGGGCGGGCAGGTGGTCGCCGACGCCACCGTCACCGGGCTGGGCGATTTCTTCGTCGGCGAACGGGTGCGGGTCTATGTGGCGACCGGCACGCGGCAAGCCATCGTGGTGCCGCCGGACTGGATCGTCCGCCGCTTCGGCACCGATTTCCTGCGGCTGGCCGACGGCAGCGAAACGCCGGTTCAGGTCGGCGGACCGATCCCTGCGCTGGATGGCCAGCCCGGCGGGATCGAGGTGCTGTCGGGATTGAAGCCGGGCGACGTGATCGTCCGGCCGGAGGGCGTGTGATGAAGCTCGGCATTTCCGGGGTGTTGACGCGGACCTTCATCCGCTCGCCCCTGACGCCTTTGCTGCTGCTGGCCTCGCTGGTGGTCGGCGCCGTCGCGCTGATGTCGCTGCCGCGCGAGGAGGAACCGCAGATCAGCGTGCCGATGGTCGACATCCTGGTCCGCGCCGACGGGCTGAAGGCCGACGACGCGGTCGAGCTGGTGACCAAGCCGCTGGAGGAGATCGTCAAGGGCATCGACGGGGTCGAGCACACCTATAGCCAGACCATGGACGACCGGGTGGTGGTGACCGCCCGCTTCCTGGTCGGCACCTCGTCCGACGACGCCATCCTGCGCGTGCACGAGAAGGTGCGCGCCAACATGAACCGCATCCCGCTCGGTATTCCGGAACCGCTGATCGTCGGGCGCGGCATCAACGACGTGGCGATCCTGACCCTGACGCTGGCGCCCAAGCCGGACGAGGCGGGGCGCTGGACCGACACCGCGCTGCACGGCGTCGCCGACGAGCTGCTGGCCCAGCTGGTCCAGGTCGAGGATGTCGGCAAGAGCTACATCGTCGGCGGCCGGCCCGACCAGATCCGGGTGGAGCCCGACCCGGAAAAGCTGGCGCTGTTCGGGGTGACGCTGAACCAGCTGGTCGACAAGGTGAAGAACGCCAACCGGTCCTTCATCGTCGGATCGGTGCGGGCGCAGGGCGGCAGCCTGCCGGTGGTGGCCGGCCAGACCCTGCAGGGGACGGCGGACATCGGCCTGCTTCTGGTGACCACGCGCGACGGCCGCCCGGTCTATGTCAAGGACGTCGCCGACATCGTGGTCGGCTCGC
Organism: Azospirillum sp. A1-3; assembly: GCF_023806445.1. NCBI lineage: Bacteria > Pseudomonadati > Pseudomonadota > Alphaproteobacteria > Rhodospirillales > Azospirillaceae > Azospirillum > Azospirillum sp. A1-3. The sequence goes on along the minus strand of NZ_JAMSLU010000003.1, from coordinate 740,788 downwards.
GGCCCGACGACAGCATGGCGTGGACGATGACGCCGGACGGCAAGGGCGGGCTGGTCCGCACCCCGGCCGTCACCCTCGCCATCGCCAAGCGGGCCGGCGCCAACGCCGTCACCATCGCCGAGCGTGTGCTGGAGCGCGTCCACGCCATCGAGAAGGAGTCGCTGCCGAAGGGCCTGACGCTGACCGTCACCCGCAATTACGGCGAGACCGCCAACGAGAAGGTGAACGAGCTGCTGTTCCATCTGGCGCTCGCCACCGTCACCATCGTCGCGCTGATCGTGCTGGCCATCGGCTGGCGCGAGGGCATCGTGACGCTGATCGTCATTCCGACGACCATCCTGCTGACCATGTTCGCGTCCTGGCTGATGGGCTACACCATCAACCGGGTCAGCCTGTTCGCCCTGATCTTCTCCATCGGCATCCTGGTGGACGACGCCATTGTCGTCGTCGAGAACATCGACCGCCATTGGGCGAAGAAGGACGGCCGGTCCAAGGTGCAGGCCGCCATCGAGGCGGTGGCCGAGGTCGGCAACCCGACCATCGTCGCCACCCTGACCGTCATCGCCGCGCTGCTGCCGATGATGTTCGTGTCCGGCCTGATGGGGCCGTACATGAGCCCGATCCCCGCCAACGCCTCCGCCGCGATGGTGTTCAGCTTCTTCGTCGCCATGGTGCTGACGCCCTGGCTGATGGTGAAGCTGCGGCCCGGCGACACGCCGGCTGCTGGGCATGGCGGCGGTCATGAAGGCGGGGGCGCGCTGGGGCGGATGTATCTGGCGGTGGCGCGACCGCTGATCCGCAGCAAGCGGCGGGCCTGGACCTTTCTGCTGGTGGTGGGGGTCGCGACCCTGGCCTCGACCACGCTGTTCTACACCAAGGACGTGGCGGTGAAGCTGCTGCCCTTCGACAACAAGTCGGAGCTGCAGGTCGTCGTCGACCTGCCGCGTGGCGCCTCGCCGGAGGAGACCGAGCGCGTGCTGCTGACCGCGGCGCGGGCGATCGCCGACCTGCCGGAGCTGGAGAGCGTCCAGGCCTACAGCGGCACCGCCTCTCCCTTCAACTTCAACGGTCTGGTCCGGCATTACTACCTGCGCGACCAGCCGGAGCAGGGCGATTTGCAGGTGAACCTCGCGCCGAAGGGCGAGCGCAGCCGCAGCAGCCACCAGATCGCGCTCGACGTCCGCGCCCGGCTGAAGTCTCTGGCGGTGCCCGACGGCACGACGGTCAAGGTGGTCGAGGTGCCGCCCGGCCCGCCGGTGCTCTCCACCCTGCTGGTCGAGGTCTATGGCCCCGATGCACCGACACGGCAGAAGGCGGCGCACATCGTCGAGGACGCCTTCCGCAGCGTGGACTTCATCGTCGACGTCGACAACACCGTGCGTGCGCCCGGCGAGCGGCTGCGCTTCGCGCTCGACCATGAAAGCCTGGAGTTCCATGGCGTCGAGGAACAGGCGGTCTACGACACGCTGCAGGCGCTGGTCGGCGGCGTGCCGGTCGGCTATTCCCACCGCGGCGCCGGGCGCAATCCGATCGAGATCGCGGTGCAGCTGCCGAAATCCGGGCTGTTCCTGTCCGAACGCATCCTCGCGACGCCGGTGCCGGGCGCGCGCGGCACGGTGGAGTTGGGCGACCTCGTCACCATGACGCGGGAGCCGGCCTCCTACCCGCTGTTCCGCCGCAACGGCCGCTATGCCGAAATGGTGATGGCCGACCTCGCCGGCCGGTTCGAGGCGCCGATCTACGGCATGCTGGCGGTGCAGGACCGCTTGAAGCAGGTCGATTGGCAGGCCGGGGGTCTGGGCGCGGAGCCGGAGATCCTGCTGCACGGCCAGCCCGAGGACCAGAGCAAGCCGGCTCTGCTGTGGGAGGGCGAATGGGAGATCACCTATGTCACCTTCCGCGACATGGGGGCGGCCTTCGGCGTGGCGATCCTCGGCATCTATCTGCTGGTGGTCGGCCAGTTCGGCAGCTTCAAGCTTCCGCTGGTGATCCTGGTGCCGGTGCCGCTGACGCTGATCGGCATCGTGCTCGGCCACTGGCTGTTCGGCGCGGCCTTCACCGCGACCTCGATGATCGGCTTCATCGCGCTGGCCGGCATCATCGTCCGCAACTCGATCCTGCTGGTGGACTTCATCCGCCATTTGCGGGAGCGCGGGATGAGCGTGCGCGAGGCGGTGCTGGAGGCGGGGGCGATCCGCTTCAAGCCGATCCTGCTGACGGCGGTCGCCGCGATGATCGGCGCCGCGTTCATCCTGACCGACCCGATCTTCCAGGGGCTGGCGATCTCGCTGCTTTTCGGGCTGCTCAGCTCGACACTGCTGACCGTGCTGGTGATCCCGGCGATCTACGTCGTTCTGCGCGGCGACGCGCCCACCCTGCCGCCGCAGCAGGGGGAGACGGCGGAGAGTCCGCAGGGGAAGACTGTGGCAGCGGGGGAACTGGTGGGGACGTGAGAGAATCCCCTCTCCCCCCCGGGGAGAGGGTTAGGGTGAGGGGGTCGCGCGGCGAGGATACTCGAGAATCCACCCTGTGCATCCCCCTCACCCCGACCCTCTCCCCGGGGGGGAGAGGGGGATTTCACCGGAATCGCCGGACGCGCAGAACAGGTGGTAGAGGTCGCCCAGGATCGGCCGCACCCGGTCGGAGCCGATGCGGTAATGGATCGCGGTGCCCTGCCGGCGGGTGGCGACCAGTCCCTCCTCGCGCAGCTTGGCGAGATGCTGGGACAGGTTGGATTGCGACAGGCCGAGGCGGCGCACCAGTTCGCCCACCTGCATCTCGCCCTCCAGAAGGCTGCACAGGATCATCAGCCGGTGCCGGCTGGCGATGGAGCGCAGGAAGCCCTCTGCCTCCGCGGCGCGCGCTTCGAAATCGGCAGCCTCGAAGTCCGGGGTGTTGAGTGCCGTGTCGCCCAGCGTTGAGGTCATCGCCTGGACCATCCTGCCGTCGGAAGTCTGCAAATTAGGGTAAACTAATATAACCCTTGACGGAGTGGGTTCAAGGGATTTGTCGGCCGCATGGCGGCTCAGCCGGTTCGCCGCAGCGACAGACCCGACGCGGCGATGCGGAAGCCGCCGTCCGGCATCGGCTCCACCGCCTCGCCGCCGTCCAGGCGATAGCTCTTGCTCTCCGGAACCCAGCCGGCCGGGCCGCGGAAGGTCACCATCTGGATGAAGCTGGTCGTCTCGACCACGGCATGGATGCTGCCGTCCTCGGCCGTCGCCTCGAAGCGGTCCGTTTCCATCTCCTGACGCAAAGGCATCGGCCTGCTCCCTTCCACATCCGCGGTGGCCCATAGCCTGCCATGGCGCCGCCGAAGCAAGTCATAAGTTTAATTTGTACCTTCTGCGAGGAAAGCTCGTTTGTTCGCGCACCCCCGGCTTTTTATCGTCCGGCCATCGCAACAGCGGAAAACGGGGTTGGAGATGATCGGAAGACGGGGCTTCCTGGCGGCGACGGGCGGGGTCCTGCTGCTGTCGGCGGCAGGGGCGGTGGCCGGGGTGCAGGCTGCGGAAAGCAAGAAGAACAAGGCTGGCAACGCGTCCGGCAGTGACGCGCTGGCCGCGAAGATGACGGAGCTGGAGGCCCGCAGCGGCGGCCGGCTCGGCGTCGCGGTTCTCGATACCGCAAACGGCAAGCTGCATGGCTGGCGCGGGGACGAGCGGTTCCCGATGTGCAGCACCTTCAAATTTCTATTGGCTGCCGCCGTGTTGAAAACGGTGGACCAGGGCAAGGACCGACTGGACCGGCGGATCCCGGTGACCAAGGCCGATCTGGTGCCCTATGCCCCCTTCTCGGAAACCCGGCTGGACGGCACGCCGCCGACGGTGGCCGAACTGTGCGAGGCTGCGATGACGCTCAGCGACAATGTCGCGGCCAACCTGCTGCTGCCGGGGATCGGCAATCCGGCCGGCCTGACCGCCTTCATGCGGGGCATCGGTGACAAGACCACCCGGCTGGACCGCAACGAACCGACATTGAACACCGCCATCCCCGGCGACCCGCGCGACACCACCACGCCGGCCGCCATGGCGCGCAGCATGGAACGCATCTTGGTCGGCGACGTGCTGCGGCCGGACTCCCGCCGGCAGCTGATCGACTGGATGGTTGCCAACAAGACCGGCGACAAGCGCCTGCGCGCCGGGCTGCCGGCCGGCTGGCGGGTGGGGGACAAGACGGGGACCGGCAGCTACGGCAGTGCTAACGACATCGCCATCGTCTGGCCGGAGGGCCGTGCGCCGCTGCTGGTCGCATGCTACCTGACCCACACCACGGAGGGCTTCAAGCAGCAGGACTCCATCCATGCCGAGGTGGCGCGGACGGTGGCCGGCCTGATCGGCTGAGGCCTTCCAAGCGAGTTGGGTCAGGCGGGAGATGCCGGCGTCGGTTGCTGCGGCTGAGCCCATCGTACGATGGACCGCACGGCGTTCAGGGCGTTCACATTGTCCTGAATGTGAAAATGCCGCCGCAACTCGGCGACCGCCGCCCACTCGCCGCTTTCGTGAAACGCCTTCTGGATTGCGGCGGCTTCATCCTGGCTGACGCTGAACATCCGACCCTCATGGCCGACCTTGCGACCTTCGCCGCCGATCATGCACCGGCGATGGTGTCGGTTGCAAGATCACCGACGGCCGATCCTTGCTGACGGGCCGGGAAAGGATGGGCGGCGGCATAGGCGGCGATCCGGCCGGCCAGATGGTCGGCCAGCGCGTCGACCCGCAAAGGGCGGCGGCGGCCGGAGGCGAACAGCAGCTGGAGCGGGGAGTCCTCGTCGCTCCAGTCCATCAGCAGCGGACGCAGCCGTCCGGCGGTGACGTCGGCGGCGACATCCAGCCAGGATTTGTGGGCGATGCCGCAGCCGGCCAGCGCCCAGTCGCGCAGCACCGCGCCGTCGTCGGTGGCGCGGTCGGCCTCCACGACGATGCTGCGTTCGCCCGCCGGCCCGGCGAAGCGCCAGCGGTTCAACGGCTCCCGGCCGCGCAGCAGGACAAGACAGCGATGGCCGCGCAGATCCTCCGGCACGGCGGGGGTGCCGTGCGCCTCCAGATAGGCGGGCGAGGCCACCGGCATCCGGCGCGACGGCGCCATCCGCCGCCGGACGAAGGCGGAATCCGGCAGGGCGCCATAGCGCAGCGCGCAGTCGAGGTCGTCGCGCAGCAGGTCGGCCAGATGATCGCCCAGCAGCAGGGTGATGCGGATGGCCGGATGCCGGTCGTGGAACTCATCGAGCCACGGGCGCAGGACCGTCCGACCGAAGTCGGAGGGCGCCGCCAGCCGCACCGGCCCGGCGAAGCGGCTGCGGTCGCCGGCCAGCCGTTCGGCCGCCGCGTCCAGCTGTTCCAGCGCCTGCCGGCAACTGGCGAGATAGGCGGCGCCGGCATCGGTCGGGCGGACGCTGCGCGTCGAGCGCTCGAACAGGCGGGCGCCCAGCGCCTGCTCGATCCGTTTCAGCGCGGCGCTCGCCGTCGCCGGCAGCAGGCCGAGTTGCCGCGCCGCCGCCGACAGGTTGCCTTGCTCCGCGACGGCAAGCAGCAGGCGGAGGTCGTCGAGCGCGATCATTGTCAAACTCCGTTTGGCAATATCTCAAAAACTCCCGGGATTATCTGCCAGGGCGCCGAAGGACACAATGAGGTCCAAGGCAAGAGGGACGGCGCCGCCGCCCGGCCTCCGGAGATATTCATGAACAGAAACGAAATCGCGGCGGGTGCCGCATCGCTGGCGGGCCGCAGCGTGGTGGTCATCGGCGGCGGGTCCGGCATCGGCCGGGCGGTGGCCGCGGCGGCGCGCGGGCAGGGGGCACGGGTGGTGATCGCCGGCCATGACGCGGTGAGGACCCGCATCGCCGCCGAGGCCTTGGGGGTCGAGGGGCTGACCGCCGATCTGGACGACCGCGCCAGCCTGGACGCCCTGTTCCGCAGCGTCGGCAGCCTCGACCATCTGGTGTTGACCGCCGGGCCGCAGATCGGCTCCCCGGCCTTCGCGCAGCTCGACCTCGCCGCCTCCCGGCGGGCTTTCGAGGTGAAGCTTTGGGGTGCGGCCGACGCGGTCCAGGCGGCGCTGCCGCATCTGGCGCCGGACGGGTCGGTGACGCTGACCTCCGGCTTGCTGTCGCGCAAGGCGAGCGTCGGGTCGCTGGCCAAGACGGTGATGAACGCCGCCGTCGAAGCGCTGGGCAAGTCGCTGGCGAAGGAACTGGCGCCGCTGCGGGTCAACGTGGTGTCGCCGGGCGTGACGGCGACGGAGAACTGGCGGGCGATTCCGCCGGCCGGGCGCGACGCCTTCTATGCGAAGGTCGGGGGCGGGCTGCCGGTCGGCCGTGTCGGCCGGGCGGAGGAGGTGGCTGCGGCCTTCCTGTTCGCGATGACCACGGGTTTCGTCACCGGATCGGTGATCGACGTCGATGGCGGAGGCCTGCTGTGAGCGGATCCCTGTTTTCCCCCTACCGGCTGGGCGGGCTGGAACTGCCCAACCGCATCGTGATGGCGCCGATGACCCGCGCCCGCGCCGGCGAGGACGAGGTGCCGTCGGATCTCGCCCCGGCCTATTATGCGCAGCGCGCCGGCGCCGGGCTGATCGTGACGGAGGCGACCGCCGCTGATCACGCTGAAGGGGATGAGCGACAGCGACCCCTACGGCCTGTTCACCCGGGTGATCGACCGGCTGGAGGCGCTGGGCGTCCCGCGGCTGCATTTCGCCGAGGATGACTGGGACAACGGCACGCCGCTGCCGATGGAGTGGCGCCAAGCCTGGCGGGAGTGGTTCCGCGGCACCATCATCGTCGCCGGCCGCTATACGGTGGAGCGGGCGGAGGCGTTGCTGGATGCCGGGCTGGTCGATCTGGTCGCCTTCGGCCGGCCCTTCGTCGCCAACCCGGACCTGCCGGAGCGCCTGCGCCGCGGCCTGCCGCTGGCGGAATTCCGTGCCAACAGCCTGTTCGGCGGCGGGCCGGCGGGCTACACCGATTACTCCGCAGCCGCTTTCACCGGTTGAGGCTCTCAGGCGCCTTCCATCTCGGCGTCGGGCTCCATGCCGCCGGACTCGTCGAAATAATCGCCGGCGACGTCCGGCCCCCATTCCTGGACCAGCGCCACCTTCTTCTGCTTCAGCACCTCCACCCGCTTTTCGGCGCGGGTGACCTCCATCCCGGCGACCAGCGGCGGGATGCCGTAATAGAGGCCCCAGCCGACGGCGGCCGCGCTGTACATCACCAGCCAGGCCAGTGGGTCGGCGAACACCTTCGCGGCGGCGCCGATGGTGTGCTGGTGCTTCCACAGATCGATGGCGAAGGGCATGCAGCCGCAGAAATTCAGCCCGCCGACGGTGATCGGCGCCGATTTGTCGGGGTCGCGGTCGACGACATAGGCGACGATGGTCGGGATCATGCCGATGCCGAACAGGATGGTCGTCGGCAGAACGATCAGCGCCGCCGGGATGATCAGCAGGATCAGCGTGAGGCCGCCGCCCTTTTTCTTCTTCTTGCGTGCCATGGCGATCCCCCCGTTTTCCGGTCAGAAGGCGAAGAACAGGATGATGCCGGCGACCAGCACGGTCGACAGCAGGCTGGACGCGATGGCGGCGACCTGCCGGCCCGACGTCTCAATGATGGAATTGCGGTCGGCGATGGTGTGGCGGATCTTGTCCATCTCCGCATCGGCCTCGCGGTAGGCGATCTGCGCCGCCTCGAACTCCAGCCGGTCGCGGCGCAGCGATTCGGGATCGTCGACCACCTTCAGCAGTTCGGTCAGCCGGCCGTTGTGCGCGGCGGCGTCCGCCATCTTGCGCACCTCCTGCTGCTGCGGCCGGTTGTGGAAGCGGCGGAAGGCGGGGTCGAGCAGAGCCACCACCCAGCTGGCCAGATGGGTCAGCCCATCGACCCCGGTGCGGGCCTGGATGTCGGACAGGATGGTCAGCATGGCGATGACGCGCCGCATCGGCTCCACCCCGCTGCCGAGTTGGGTGTAGAGCAGCTCGTCGCCGCGCTTGTGGCGGGCGCCCAGAAAGGCGGCGATCTGGCGGTCGATGGGATCCTTGTGCCGCTCGCCCCCCGCGGCGATCCAGTCGAGCGCCCGCAGCAGCTCCGCCGGGGTGGTCGGCAGTTGCTTGGCGACCAGGCTGCTCATGCAGGGCATGGTCGGGTTCATCTCGTACAGCACGCGCTCCACTCCCAGCCCGTGGCTGGAGCGGTCGAGGAAGCCGCGCAGCTGGTCGAAACTCTGCACCAGCGGCACGAATTCCGGCTTGAAGTCGGTCTGGACGTTGACCCAGAACATCGGCAGCTGGTTGGCCAGCACCTCCGCCACCGCCTGGGGGGATTCGCCGCGCATGAAGGCGTCGGCCAGCATGGTGGCGATGCCGTCCGGCATCATCGCCCGGCCGCGGTAGCGGATGGGGGCGGCGGGGTCGAGCGCGATGCAGACGCGGGCAACCAGCCGGTCGCCCTGGGTGCCGCCCTTGCCGCTGGAGGCGGTCTGGATGGCGTTGTTGACCGCCTCCGCCCGCACGTCGTCGCCCATCGACCGGCGCAGCCACTTGTCCAGCTCTCCGCTTTCGATGACGGAGGCGGCGGCGGGGGCATGGCGGGCGAAGGCACGGGCCAGCGTGCGGCAATGCCAGTATTCCGACCCCTGGAATTCCAGCGGCCGGGCGGCGCGGCGGGAGATCTGCGGCTGTTTCGGGCTGAGCCGGCGGCCGGCCACCCACAGATCAAGGTCGTTCAGGGTCCAGCGCTGCTTGGGATCGTCCACCAGCAGGCCGCGCACCACCTCGTTGATCGCCAGCGGCAGCCGGTGCTGCTGGACCAGCGCCGGGTAGGACCCGCGCTCCAGCTTCGCCTGCTGCACCGCCTCGTCGTCCAGGCCGGACAGCGGGTTGCGGCCGAGCGCCAGGATCAGCAGGGTGACGCCCAGCGAATAGAGGTCGTCGGCCATGGTGCCGGTGCCGCGCCCGGCCGGGTTGGCCATGCCGCGCTCGATCGTCTCCAGCAGGACCGGCTGGCCATAGCCGGGCTGCGCCGACACGCAATCGCCCAGCATCAGCCCGCCGCCCGCCAAATCGCGGTAGAACAGGTTGGTCGGGCGGATCGCGCCATGGACGACGCCGCGGCTCGACAGCTCCTTCAGCGCCGAGACCAGCGGGTGGATGATCTGCCGGGTCAGCTGGTCTTCCGGCATCGGGTCCAGCGTGTCGGTCAGCGACCCCATCAGCCGCTTGCCGCCCGGCCGTTCGAACACCAGGCAATAGCGCCGCCCGCGGTCCTGCGGCCAGTCCACCAGTCCCCAGTCGAGCAGGCGCATGTGGGTGGCGTTGTCGAGGCTGCCGACGGTGGAGCAGATGTCCATCCGCGGCAGGATCGAGGCATGGCAGATGACGGCGAAGGGCTCGATCCGCTTTTCGCGCAGAGCCTTGGCGGTGAAGGCGTTGCCGCCGACGGCGTTCAGCAGCGGGATCGGCGCGCCGGGCTGGATCTCGTAGCGTTCGGCGAGCTTGACCGGTTCGGCGTTCGCCATCGCCCCCGTGGCGGCTCCCATCGTGGCGGTTTGGGCGTCGGATGGCATGGACGGCGGATCCCCGGGGCGTGCGAATGTGCGCAAGCCTTAGGTGGCGTGAAAAGGGCAAACAAACCCTTAACGTGCGCGTGCGTAACACTATCGGATTGGACCGGAAAGGAAAACCCCCGCCGGGAAGGGCGGGGGTTTGCCGTGCAGATAAGCGCCAGATAAGCGGCCGAACTCTGCCTTACCCGTTCTTGACCTTCACGTAGGACCCCGGCGCGTCTTCCAGGGCGGGCAGGGCGCCGTCGCCGGGCTGGCGGGCGGGAACCTTGCCGTTGGCGTACTGGCCGATCCACTTGTTCCATTCCGGCCACCAGGAGCCGGGGGTCTGGGTCGCCTTCTCCAGCCACTCGTCGGAGGTCTTGGCCAGCTTGTCGCTGGTCCAATAGCAGTACTTGTTGGCCGCCGGCGGGTTGACGACGCCGGCGATGTGGCCCGAGGCGCCGAGCACGAACTTGACCGGGCCGCTGAACAGCTGGGCGCCGCTGTAGGTGCTCTTCCACGGCGCGATGTGGTCCTCGCGGGCCGACAGGAACAGCGTCGGGACCTTGACCTTGCCCAGGTCGATCGGCACGCCCTTCAGCGTCACCGCCCCCGGCTGCGCCAGCATGTTCTTCTGGTACATGTTGCGCAGATAGAAGCTGTGCATCGCCGCCGGCATGCGGGTGCTGTCGCCGTTCCAGTACAGCAGGTCGAACGGGAACGGGTCCTTGCCCAGCAGGTAGTTGTTGACGACGAACGACCAGATCAGGTCGTTGGCGCGCAGCATGTTGAAGGTGGTCGCCATCTTGGAGCCGTCGAGATAGCCCTGCTCGGCCATCTGCCCCTCGATGAAGGTCAGCTGCTCCTCGTCGATGAAGACCGACAGCTCACCGGCCTCGGTGAAGTCCAGCATGGTGGTGAAGAAGGTGGCCGACTTGATGCGGTCGTCCTTCTTGGCCGCCATGTAGGCCAGCGTCGAGGCCAGCAGCGTGCCGCCCAGGCAATAGCCGATGGCGTTGACGTCCTTCTCGCCGGTCGCCTTCTCGATGGCGTCCAACGCCGCCAGCGGGCCTTCGACCATGTAGTCCTCGAAGCCCTTGGCCGCCAGCGTCTCGTCCGGGTTGACCCAGGACAGGACGAAGACGGTGTGGCCCTGGTCGACCGCCCACTTGATGAAGCTGTTCTTCTCGCGCAGGTCGAGGATGTAGAACTTGTTGATCCAGGGCGGCACGATCATCAGCGGACGCTTGTTCACGTCCGGCGTGGTCGGCGTGTACTGGATCAGCTGCATCAGGCTGGTCTGGAAGACGACCTTGCCCGGCGTGACCGCGATGTTCTTGCCCAGCTGGAAGGCGTCGTAGTCGGTCATGGAGATGCGCAGCTCGCCCTTGCCGCGCTCCAGATCCTTCAGCAGATGCTCCAGCCCCTTGACCAGATTCTCGCCGCCGCTCTCGATCGTCGCGCGCAGCACCTCCGGGTTCGTCATGACGAAGTTGGAGGGCGCCATCGCGTCGACGAACTGGCGGGTGTAGAAATCGACCTTCTTGGCGGTGTGGTCGTCCAGCCCGTCGACCTGGTTGACGGTCGACTGCATCCACCGGGCGCTCAGCAGGTAGGACTGCTTGATGAAGTCGAACAGCGTGTTCTCGTCCCAGGCGGCGTCCTTGAAGCGGCGGTCGTCCTTGGCCGGGGCGATGACCGGCTGCGTCTCCTGCCCGAAGAAGCGCTGGGTGGTGCGCTGCCACAGGGTCAGGTAGTCCTGCCACAGCGACATCTGCGCCTGCATCAGCTTGGCCGGGTCGGCCATCATGCGGGTGGTCATCTCGAGGAAGGCATGGCCGACGCCCATCGGATCCGGGCTCTTCGGGCCGGCGCCGTCGGAGGCCTGGCGCGCGAGGAATTCGGAGACCAGCCGCTGGCTCTGTTCGGCGATGCGGGTCATCGCCCGCGACATCTCGACCGGATCGGGCAGCTTGACGTCGGGCACCTGGGGGGAAGCCGGGTTGGAAGCCTGGGGGGGGGCCTTGGTCTCGGCCATGAGCACGGTCCTTCTTCTTTGGGCGGGTGTCGCGTCGTCTCGGTCACATCGTGTCGACCACCATGGTCCTCATGGCCCGGCTTGCGCCAGATTGGGCTTTGGGCCTTGCGGACGGGCGGCTATACAGGCTTGCGGGCTATGGTCTTCGGTGGCGGTCTCCGGGGGGTGTTCTGCACCATGTCGCTGTGGGTGGCGTGCGGCGGTCCGACCTTCTGGTGCGGTGCGGGAGAAATCCGGGACCTCTCATACACCGCTGATGTGAACATTTCATTTCGCGGATCGTCGCACAAGTGTGGCGTGGCGGCCAGACACGGGGAAGGATGATGGTGACGGGCAGTCAGGAAGGCGTTCGGGGCATCGTGGCGGCCGGACGGGCGGTCGGCGCGCTAATCGTAGCGATGCCAATGGTTTTCGGGCTGTCGGCCTGCAGCGACCGGGCGCTGGACACCGGCCTTCTGGGGGCCGTCACCGGCGCGCCCTCGCCGGTCAGCGACAATTCGTCGCCCATCCGCAACATGACCGGGGAGCGCACCGACTACCCCAATCTGGGGACGGTCCCGCCGCGCCCGACCGATCTGACCACCGAGGCGCAGCGCCAGCAGGCGATGGACCGCCTCGCCGAGGACCGTGCGGCATCCCGCCGCACGCGGGAGCAGACGGAAGCGATCCAGATGCCGGAGCCGCTGCCCACTCCGATGGCGGTTCCGCCGAAGCCCAACCTGCAGCCGGGCAAGAGCTGAGGGTTTTGGGTAAAGAAAAGGCCCCCGGCCGGATGGCCGGGGGCCTTTTCTGTTTGGGAGGTGTCGGCTTCGATGGCCCCCTCCCTAACCCTCCCCCGCTAAGGCGGGAGAGGGGACTGCCGCCGCTTCGCATAAGGCACCCTCTCCCACCGGAGGTGGGGGAGGGTCGGGGAGGGGGCACAGCACCTCGCACCCCCATCCACCATCACTCCTGGATGAACGCCTTCACGTAGGATTGGCGCAGCGGCTGGATCAGATAGTCCAGCGGGGTGCGGGCGGAGAGCACGATGCGGGCTTCCACCGGCATGCCGGCCTTGATCTTCAGGTTGCGGACCTCGTGGTTGTCGGCGTCCTTCAGGCGGATGCGGGCCAGATAGTATTCCTGGCGCGTCGCGTTGTCGGTCAGGCGGTCGGCCGAGACGTAGGACACGGTGCCGTCGATGGTGCCGACGACGCGGCTGTCATAGGCGGTCAGCTGGACCTTCACCGGCAGGTCGACGGCCATCGACTTGATGTCCTTCGGCTGGATGCGGACCTCGGCCAGCAGGGCCTTGTCGTCGGGGACGATGTCCAGCACCGGCTCGTTCGCGGTGATGGTGCCGCCGACGGCCGGGTGGCCGTACATCACGACGTTGCCGGCGTCCGGCGCCTTGACGGTGCGGTTGTCCAGGCGGTTCTTGGCGTCGCGGATCTGCTCGGCCAGCTTCTGGGCATCGCCGCGCGCCTTGTCCAGCTCGACCAGCACCTTTTCGCGGAAGTCGCTGCGGCGGCGGACCAGATCGCCCTGGGCGTCGACCGCCTGCTGGCGCGACTGCGACATGCGGGCTTCCAGCTCATGGTCCTGGGCGTGGAGCTGCGCGTTCTCCTTCTGCGCCGCCACCAGCTTGGTGCGGGTGGAGTTGCCGCGGTCCAGCAGGCCCTGGGTGATCTGGATGTCCTCGTCCGACAGCTTGATCTCGCGGTTCAGGAAGGCGCGCTGCTGCTCCAGGCTCCTCACCTCGTCGCCCAGCGTGGCGATGCGGTCCTGGGTCAGCTTCGCCTCGGTCTCCAGCTGGTTGCGGCGGACCTGGAACAGCTTTTCCTGGTTCAGCATGGCGTTGTCGACCGCCGGCTCCTTGCCGCGGCGGGCGGCCAGCTCGGCCGGCCATTCGATGGCGGGCTTCTCGAACAGCTCGGCCGACAGGCGCGCTTCCGACGCGAGTGTGTCGACCAGCGCGGCGTTCAGCATGTCCAGCCGGGTCTGCGCCTCGGTGTTGTCCAGCCGCATCAGGACCTGACCGGCTTCGACGCGGTCGCCCTCCTGGACCAGGATGGCGCTGATGACGCCGCCTTCGGTGTTCTTCACCACCTTGCGCCCGGTTTCCGGCGCCAGCGAGCCCGAGGCGCTGATCGCGCTGTGCAGCGGGGCCACCGCCGCCCAGCCGGTCATGCCGCCGAAGCCGACCGCCAGGACCAGGAAGCCGCCCAGCAGCAGGCCGCGCACGCTGGTTTCCGGCATCGTCGCCCGCAGCGCATGGATCGAGGTGATGGTGGCCGTCTTGCGCGACGGCTTGCCGGCGGGGGTTTCAGAACCGTTGTCACCGGACAGCGGGGCGGGGAACGTCGTGGTCATCGTGGTCATGGGGCTTCCTTGGCTCTGTCGGGTCGGGCGTCTTCAGCCGGATGGTCGGACTTGAGGGCGGTGCCGGCGGTCAGCCGGCGGCCCCCGCCGTGGCGGCGGACGGACCCTGAGGGCCGAGATTGCGAAGGCGGGCTAGGTTGACGGCGCCGGGCTGGGCCTGCTGCTGGTCCGGACGCGGCAGCTCCATCGCCATGCCGTTCTTCAGGACATAGGTGTGGTCGGACATGTCGACGAAGATCGGGGCGTGGGTCATGACGATGGTGGTCGCCCCGCGCTCCTTGCAGGCCGCGACGAAGGCGCGGACCGCCTTGATGCCCAGCTCGTCCAGGCCGGCGGTCGGCTCGTCCAGCACCAGCAGCGGCGGCTGGCCGAAGGCGGCGCGGGCAAGGCCGATCAGGCGGGCGCTGGCGCCGGTGATCGGGGACAGCGGATCGTTGACCTCGGTCTCGTAGCCCATGGGCAGGCTTTCGATCCACTCGTGGAGGCCGACGGCCTTGGCGGCCTCTTCCACCTGTTCACGGGTGGCGGTGGTGAAGCGGGCGATGTTGTCGGCGATGCTGCCCGGCAGGAGATCGACCTGCTGCGGCAGGTAGCCGATGCCCTGGTCGGGGCTGTCGGGGGTCAGGGTGGCGACGGACAGGCCGCCCAGCCGCACCGTACCGGCGGACGGCAGGGCGACACCGGCCAGCAGGCGGGCCAGAACCGACTTGCCCGAGCGGTTGGGGCCGGCGATGCAGACGGTCTCGCCCGGCTCGACCGACAGGGTGACGCTGCGCAGGATCGGCTTCTGGTCGCGGGGGGAGACGAACAGCAGGTTCTCGACGGTCAGGCGCTCGCTCTCGACGGGCACGGAGGGACGCTCCGGCTCACGCGACAGGCGCTTCAGCAGCGGCAGCAGGCGGCGGACGGCCTGGGCGGAGCGGACCAGCCCGCCCCAGGCGCCGGCGGTCTGCTCGATCGGGGCGAGGCCGCGGCCGACCAGCATCGAGGTGGCGATCATGCCGCCGAAGGACAGGTGCTGCTCGATCACCAGCCAGGCGCCGATGCCCGTCACGGCGATCTGCAGGACCATGCGGACCCACTTGGTGGCGGCGCCGATGGCAGCGCTGCGCTCATAGCCCTGGCCCTGCATGGCGCTGGCGGTCAGGAAGTCGCGGTTGACGGCGTCCAGCGAGGCGTTGCCCATGCGCAGGCCGCGCACGGTGTCGGAGCGGGAGGCCAGCGCCTCGAACAGCTTCTGGGCGCGGCTGGCCGGCAGCTTGCTCTCGTCGTTGATGTCCTTGACGGCCATGTAGCCGATCCAGCCCATCACCGCCATGATCGCCATCGACACCACCAGCACCAGCGCCAGCATCGGATGGATGACGTAGATGCCGATGACGTAGAGCGGAGCCCAGGGCAGATCCATCAGCGCCGGCAGCGAGGGACGCGAGAAGGCGCCCTTCAGCTCCATCAGGTCGGCGAGCGGACCATTGTCCGGACGGCCACGGCCGGCGGCGTCCAGCGCATCGGCGGTCAGCCGGCGGCGCCACCGCACCTCCAGCGCATTGCCGGCACGGGCGAGCAGGCGAGAGCGCACCATCTCCAGCAGGCCGCTCAGCGTCAGCGCAAGCACGACGATGAGCGTCAGCATGATCAGGGTATCGTAGTTGCCGGACGGAATGGCGCGGCTGAACACCTGAAGCGAATAAAGCGGCATGGCCAGCATCAGGGCGTTGATGGTGGCGCTGAAGATAAATGTACTAACGAGTATCCTGGTGAAATAACCGCGATTGAAAGCGGCTTCCGGCTTATTGTTGCCGGGCTGTCGAAAAGAGTTGGACTTGGTAGTAACAGGCATAAACAGCCCTCCAATTGTCACCGGTCAGCGCAGTGCCCACTGGATGCAGGCGAGGCCAGAGAACGCCATCTTGGTAAATGGGACCTTAACATTCGGGGACGTCACAGGATTGCCACCGGATGCCACCACTTTTGCGCAGACTTGCCCCGGTATTGTTTGTTCATTCGGGGTGATTTGCCTCGCTTGGCCGGCAGGGACGCATGACCTATGGCCGGTTGGAGGGGCCGGGCATTGCCGGTATCGTGGCCTGCAGCGGCGATTCCGCCGGTCCACCCCAACCACAGCCGGAGAAGATGATGGAAGGGCGCAAGGTCCCCTCGGTGGTGTTCAAGACCCGCGTGCGCGACGAGAGCGTCGGCGGACCCAACCCGTTCCGTTGGCAGGATGTGCGGAGCGACGAGCTGTTCCAGGGCAAGCGGGTGGTTCTGTTCTCGCTGCCCGGCGCCTTCACGCCGACCTGCTCCAACGAGCAGTGCCCGGCCTTCGAGCGGCTCTATGACGATTTCAAGGATTTGGGCATCGACGAGGTCTATTGCCTCAGCGTCAACGACGCCTTCGTCATGTACCAGTGGGGCAAGAGCCTGAACCTGAAGAAGGTGAAGCTGATCCCCGATGGGTCGGGCCATTTCACCCGCCGCATGGGCATGCTGATCGACAAGGACCATGTCGGCTTCGGCTTCCGGTCCTGGCGCTATGCCATGGTCGTGAAGGACGGCGTCGTCGAGAAGTGGTTCGAGGAACCGGGCATCAACGACGAGGGCGAGAACGGCGACCCCTACGGCGAATCCTCGCCGGAGACCGTGCTGGCTTACTTGCGGAGCTGAGACGCCCGATTCGGCGCCGACCGGGTGCCGCAGGGCGATACGTGATGCAGAGTGCATGGTGAAAGGCCGGCGGGGCGAAGGCTCCGCCGGCCTTTTCCATGACCGCCCCGCGCCTTTGGCTTCGGCGGTGGCAGGGCGCGACATTACGTATGAATGCGTGTGACACGATGGTAGATAATCTTTTTATTAGACAATCATTATTGCATTGCTACCTTTGGCGCAGGCTTCGGCCACGGCTTCAGCCCCCAGGGCGGCCGGCAACAATCTGATCGTGCGCCGCCCGGCTTGTCGGGATCGGATCCGCACGGCGGGGACGGATGACGCGACGAAGGGGCGGGGCGCAGATCGCCGCTGTCCATGCGACGTTGACACCCTTAGCAGGGCAAAGGTGACCCTCCCATGAGCATTTCCAAGCAAGTCATTGTGAAAACCGCGCTGGCGGCGCTCGTCGTCCTGGCACCGCTTCCCGCGGCGGCTCAAGTCAAGCTGTCGGATCTGAAGCTGAAGATCGACCCGGCGCAGACCACGGTGTCGGGCATTTCCTCCGGCGCCTATATGGCCGGGCAGTTCCAGGTCGCCTATTCGGGGCTGGTCAAGGCGGCGGGCCTCGTCGCCGGCGGTCCCTATGACTGTGCCGAGGTGTCGGAGGGCGGTATCGCCCCGGCGGTGGTGGCGCTGAAGCGCTGCATGGACGTGGCGATGGGCGCGCCCGACGTCGCCGCCCTGGTCGCCAACGCCAAGGCGCGCGAGAAGTCCAAAGACATCGACCCGCTGTCTAACATGGCGCAGTCGAAGATCTACCTGTTCAACGGCGACAACGACCTGACGGTGAAGCGCCCGGTCGCCGACGCCACTGCGCAGTTCTACAAGGCGCTGGGCGTGCCGGAGGCCAACGTCTCCTATGTGAAGCTGCCGAAGGCCGCGCACGCCTATATCACCGACGGTTATGGCGCCGCCTGCGACTTCATCCCGAAAGAGGATGAAAAGAGCGAATACATCAACAACTGCCAGTACGATCAGGCCGGTGCCATCGTCCGCTTCTTCTACGCCGACGCCAAAATCCCGAACGCCCCCACCGCGGCCCGCCAGCCGCAGCTGTTCAACCAGGCGCCCTTTGTCGGCGACACCAGCCGCAGCGGCATGGCCAAGACCGGCTACATCTATGTTCCGGAAGCCTGCGAGGGCGGCAAGCAGACCTGCCGCATCCATGTCGCCTTTCACGGTTGCAAGATGGCGTCGAACCTGATCGGCGACCATTTCGCCGTGAACGCCGGCTACAACCGCTGGGCCGACGTCAACAACATCGTCGTGCTGTACCCGCAGATCGACGGCGACGCCAAGCTGTCCTCCAACCCCAAGGCCTGCTGGGACTGGTTCGGCTACACCGGCTACGACTTCGCCCGCAAGAGCGGCTTCCAGATGACCGCCGTCCGCAAGATGATCGGCGCGCTGGCTGGGGAGTGAGCACCCGCTCCGCATAAAAAAGCCCCTCTCCGGTATCCCGGAGAGGGGCTTTTTCAAATCAGCGCGATCAGGCCTTCAGGATGCCGCGGCCGGCGAAGCGGGCGGCGACGCCGAGCTGCTCCTCGATGCGGATCAGCTGGTTGTACTTGGCCAGACGGTCCGAACGGCTCAGCGAGCCGGTCTTGATCTGGCCGCAGTTGGTGGCGACCGCCAGATCGGCGATGGTGCTGTCCTCGGTCTCGCCCGAGCGGTGCGACAGCACGGCGGTGTAGCCGGCCTTGTGCGCCATATCGACAGCTTCCAGCGTCTCCGACAGCGTGCCGATCTGGTTGACCTTCACCAGGATCGAGTTGGCGACGCCTTGGCGGATGCCCTGGGCCAAGCGCTTCGGGTTGGTGACGAACAGGTCGTCGCCGACCAGCTGCACCTTGTTGCCGATGGCGTCGGTCAGCGCCTTCCAGCCTTCCCAATCATCTTCGGCCATGCCGTCCTCGATCGAGATGATCGGGAAGCGGCCGACCAGATCGGACCAGTAGGAGACCATCTGCTCCGGCGACAGCGACTTGCCTTCGCCGGCCAGCTCGTACTTGCCGTTCTTGAAGAACTCGGTCGAGGCGGCGTCGAGCGCCAGCATGACGTCGTCGCCCGGCTTGTAGCCGGCGGCCTCGATCGCCTTCATGACGAAGCCGAGCGCCTCGTCGGTGGAGCCGATGTTGGGGGCGAAGCCGCCCTCGTCGCCGACGTTGGTGTTGTGGCCGGCGTCCTTCAGCTTCTTCTTCAGCGACTGGAAGATCTCGGAACCCATGCGGATGGCGTCGGCGCCGGTCTCGGCGCCCACCGGCATGATCATGAATTCCTGGATGTCGATCGGGTTGTCGGCATGGGCGCCGCCGTTGATGATGTTCATCATCGGCACCGGCAGCAGCGAGGCGAAGGCGCCGCCGACATAACGGTAGAGCGGCAGGCCGGCATCCTCGGCGGCGGCGCGGGCGACCGCCAGCGACACGCCCAGGATGGCGTTGGCGCCGAGGCGGCTCTTGTTCTCGGTGCCGTCCAGATCGATCATGGCGAGGTCGATGGCGCGCTGGTCGTCGGCGTCCAGGCCGGCGAGCGCGTCGTAGATCTCGCCGTTGACCGATTCGACCGCCTTCAGCACGCCCTTGCCGCCGAAGCGGGACTTGTCGCCGTCGCGCAGTTCGACCGCCTCATGGGCGCCGGTGGAGGCGCCCGACGGCACCGCGGCGCGGCCGAAGGCGCCGCTGTCCAGCGCAACGTCGACTTCCACGGTCGGGTTGCCGCGGCTATCCAGGATTTCGCGGGCGTGAATCTCGGTGATGACGCTCATGGTCGGTCGATCCTTCGAGGAATGGCAGCCGCGTTGTCTCGCAGGCCGCGTTTTAAGGCGCGCAGGCTTGATAGCCCCGACGTCCGGGCGATGCAATATCTGCTTCGGCTTACAACCACGCGAAAATGCGGGGTTTTGCCGCAGAAATCAGAGGAAACCCTCCACCAGCGCCGCAAATTCGGCCGGGCGTTCGGCATGCAGCCAATGCCCGACCCCCTCGATCATGCGGATTTCCGCCTTGGGGAAGTGGCGGCGGATGGCGTCGTGATGCTCCGGCCGGATGTAGTCCGACGCGCCGCCGCCGATGAACAGGGTGGGGCCGTCATAGCGGGCGCCGGCGAAATCGGGGAAGCCGATCAGCCCCTCCATGTTCGCCCCGATGGAGTCGAGGTTGATCCGCCAGGAGAAGACGCCGTTCTCCAGCACCAGATTCTGCATCAGGAAGGAGCGCAGCGGCGCCTCCGGCACGGCGTCGGCCAGCTGGGCCTCCACCTCCGGCCGGCGGGTGACGCCCTCCAGCTTGGCGGCCTTCATCGCGGCGACATAGGGGGCATGGGTGTGGGTGTAGGCGACGGGGGCGATGTCGGCGACCACCAGCCGCTCCACCCGGTCGGGATGGGCCAGCGCCAGCGCCATGGCGGTCTTGCCGCCCATCGAATGACCGACGATGGTGGCGCGGGCGAAGCCGCGGTCGTCGAGGAAGCGCAGCACGTCGTCCGCCATGTCCGGATAGCTCATGCTCTCCGCCCAGGGCGCGCCGCCGTGATTGCGCAGGTCCAGCGCATAGACCCGGTGCTGCTCGCCGAAGCGGCGGGCCAGCGTCTGCCAGTTGCGCGCCGAGCCGAACAGGCCGTGCAGGACCAGCATCGGCGTTCCGCCATTGGCTTCGCCGGCTTCCAGATAGGTCAGGGGGAGGGCTTGCTGCGGCATGTCGGGGACCTTTGACCGATTGGGTGACTGGAGATGCGTTCTGGACGGATGCGGGCGGCGATCCTATGACGAACGCGGACGCATCGCTAGGATGCCGCCCGGCCAATTCTGCAACACAAGAGCGACCCTGCCATCGTGTTCCGTCATATCCTGTCCGTCGGCGGCCTGACCCTGGCCAGCCGGGTGCTCGGTTTCCTGCGCGACGTGCTGACCGCGGCGCTGTTGGGGGCGGGGCCGGTGGCCGACGCCTTCTTCGTCGCCTTCCGGCTGCCGAACCACTTCCGCGCCCTGTTCGCGGAGGGCGCCTTCAACTCCGCCTTCGTTCCGCTGTTCTCGGGCAAGCTGGTGCAGGATGGCGCAGCATCCGCCCGCCGCTTCGCCGACGAGGTGATGACGCTGCTGGTCATTGTGCAGATGGTGCTGCTGCTGGCGGTGCTGGCCTTCATGCCGCAATTCATGACGGTCTTCGCCCCCGGCTTCGCCGACGACCCGGAGAAGTTCCGGCTGGCTGTGCTGTTCACCAGCATCACCTTCCCCTATCTGCTGCTGATCTCGCTGGTGTCGCTCTATGGCGGCGTGCTGAACAGCATGAGCCGCTTCGGGGCCGCCGCGGCAGCACCGATCCTGATGAACCTGTGCCTGATCGCGGCGCTGGTGGTCGGCACGCCGCTGATGCCGACGGCCGGCCACGCGCTGTCCTGGGGCGTTCTGGCATCGGGCGTCGCGCAGTATCTCTATCTGGCCTGGGACGCCCGGCGGGCCGACATGACGCTGCGGCCGGTGATGCCGCGCCTGTCGGCCGACGTGAAGCGCTTCCTGAAAGTGCTGGGGCCGGCCGCGCTGGGATCGGGGCTGACGCAGATCAGCCTGTTCGCCGATACGCTGATCGCATCGGCCCTGCCGACCGGCGCTGTGTCCTACCTCTATTACGCCGACCGGCTGAACCAGCTGCCGCTTGGGGTGATCGGCATTGCGGTCGGGACCGTTCTGCTTCCGGAAATGTCCAAGCGGATCAAGAGCGGCGACGAGGCCGGTGCGGTCGACAGCCAGAACCGTGCCATCGAGCTGTCGCTGGTGCTGACCCTGCCGGCGGCCGTCGCCTTCCTGGTGGCGGGCACGCCGATCCTGTCGGTGCTGTTCCAGCGCGGCGCCTTTGGCCCGTCGGACGCCGCCGCTTCGGCGCTTACCCTGCAGGCCTATGCGCTGGGGCTGCCGGCCTTCGTGGTGATCCGCAGCTTGGTCAACGGCTTCTACGCCCGCCACGACACGGCGACGCCGGTGCGGGTGGCGCTGGTGGCGGTCGGCATCAATGTGGCGTTGAAGCTGGCGCTGATGGGGCCGCTGGCCCAGGTTGGGCTGGCGGTCGCCACCTCCGTCGGCGCCTGGGTGAATGCCGGGCTGCTGGCGCTGCTGCTGCACCGGCGCGGCCTGTTCCGGGCCGATGCGCGGCTGACCCGCAACCTGCCGCGCATGGCGATTGCAGCAGCCGCCATGGCCGGCGCCCTGTGGCCGGCGACGGAGCGGCTGGCTCCCTGGCTGGGCGCCATGGGCTTGGCGGAGCGGCTGGGCGGGCTGCTGGTGCTGGCGGTGGTTGGGCTGGCGGTTTATGCCGTCGCAGCCGTCCTGTTGGGGCTGGTGCGGCGCAGCGACCTCAGCCGTCTGCGCCGCCGCCGGGCGAAGGCGTAGCTCAGCCTTCCGTCTGCAACGGCCGCTCGGGGTCGGCGCTCCATTCCGACATGGAGCCGTCATAGAGCCGCACGCCGGGCACGCCGGCAATCTCGCTCAGCGCGAACCAGGACACCGAGGCGAGGTGGCCGGTGTTGCAGAAGGTGATGGGCTGGTCGCGCAAGGGCAGTCCGGCTTGGTCGGCCATCGCCTTCACCGCCTCGGGCGAGGCGAAGCGGTGCTCCGCCGGGGAGAAAAGGGCGGCGATGTCGAGATTGACCGCGCCGGGGATGGTGCCGGGGGCGCGGGCCTGCGGGCTCTTGGCCTTGCCGGCGAACTGCTCGGGCGAGCGGGCGTCGTGCAGCGGCGTGCCGCCGGCCTGCACCTCCGCCTCGACCTGCTCCAGGGTGGCGCGCAGGTCGGTGCGGGGATGGACGGTGAAGCTGGTCGGCTTGCGAACCGCCGGCTTCGGCGTCACCGGGCCGCCGGCCGCGGTCCAGGCGGCGAAACCGCCATCCAACACCGACACGGCGTCGTGGCCCAGCATCTTGAAGGTCCAATAGACGCGGGTGGCGTTGCCCATGTCGGACGCATTGGCGCCGGCCGCCACCAGAACGACATGGTCGCCGTTGCCTATCCCCAGACCGCCGATCAACCCCGCCAGCACATCCGGTTCCGGCAGCATCCCAGCCCCGCCGCCGACCACGGTCCGCCAGCCAGCCGTTGCGTAGTCGGAATGAACCGATCCCGAAACGAAGCCGCCGACGGGCGGGGTCCGCACGTCGAGGACGACGATGCCGGGGCTGTCGAGCCGGCTTTTCAGCCAGGAAGCGTCCACAAGCGGGGAAATGCTGCTGTCGGTCATCAGGATGAACCCGGTTCCGGTTGGTCGATGCCCTGCCTTGCCTGGATTGTTGCGCATCGGCAACGAAAAGGCCGGCAGGTGGGCGGGCCGACAGTGTGGGCGAAGCGCCGGTATGGGAAAAGCCCAATCTTGTCGCAATCCCCATCGGTCGGTGGCGTTGCCGGCTAACCCGTCTGGGGTGTAGGATGTCCCGTTCGTGTAAGAAGGCGCCCATTCCGGCGCGGGAGCTTGGACAGACATGGCCAACATCGACGACCTGCTCGGCGCGGCCGATCCCAACGACGGCGACGCCTCGTCCTTCGCCATTGGCGACGCGCCGGTGGAGATCAAGGTCGTCATCGGCACCGCCATGCTCCGCGTCCGCGACCTGCTGAAGCTGGGCCGTGGCGCCGTCGTGGAACTTGACCGCCATCTGAAGGACCCGACCGACGTCTATGTCGAAGGCGTGCTGGTCGCCCGCGGCGAGGTGGCGATCATCGACGACAAGATCGGCGTCACCCTGACCGACTTCATCAAGTCCAGCCGCGAATGGAAGCGCTGAGCGCGTCGTCCCGCCATTGAGCCCGCCTTCCGGAATGCTTCATTCGGTAGCAGCCGCGCTCCCGCTGGCGTCTTGACGGCGGGCGGTGGCTTTTGGTCTCGTTGTGCGTGGTCGTGGGATGTTCCGTCGCCGACGGCACCGCCGGCCCGGAGAGCGAAGCCATGCCCCACCATGCGGTCTCCCCATCCTCCTGCCTGCCGCGCCATTTTTCCAATCCGCATGCCGACCATGACCGGGTCTATGGCCCGTCGGAACGCGCGATCCTCAGCCGGGCCGCCTTCGAGGAGGCGATGGCGGAGATTGGCGCCTGGCCCGGCTATGCACCCACCCCGCTTCGCTCCCTGCCGGGGCTGGCGCGGGAGGCGGGGATCGACCGTCTCTGGTACAAGGACGAAAGCGCACGCTTCGCGCTCGGCAGCTTCAAGGCACTGGGCGGGGCGTACGCCGTGCTGCGGCTGCTGGCGCGGGAGGTGACGGCGCGGGTGCCCGGCGTGCCGGTGACCGCGCTGGACCTCGTCGTCGGCCGCTATGCCAAGGTGACACGGACGCTGACGGTCACCACCGCCACCGACGGCAACCATGGAAGGTCGGTCGCCTGGGGGGCGCAGGTGTTCGGCTGCAAGTGCGTGGTGTACGTGCCCGCCGCCTGTACGCCCGGCCGCCGCGACGCCATCGAGGCGTACGGGGCGCGGGTGGTGGTGGTCGACGGGCCATATGACGACGCGGTGCGCCGGGCCGCCGCCGACGCGGCGGAGCAGGGCTGGTTCGTCGTCTCCGACACCTCCTACACCGGCTATATGGATGTGCCGCGCGATGTGATGCAGGGCTACACCATGATGGTGGAGGAGGCGATCTCCCAGCTTCCCGCCAGCGAGCGGCCGACCCATGTCTTCGTACAGGGCGGCGTCGGCGGGCTGCCCGCCGCGGTCTGCGGCCATCTGTGGGAAAGCTGGGGCCGCCAGCGCCCGCGCTTCGTGGTGGTGGAACCGCACAGCGCCGACTGCCTGTACCAGAGCGCAGTGGCCGGTCGTCCGGTCCGGTCGGAGGGCGATCTGGACACGGTGATGGCCGGGCTTGCCTGCGGCGAGGTCTCGCTGCTGGCCTGGGCGATCCTGGAACGCGGCGCCGACGATTTCCTGACCATTCCCGACGAAGGGGCCATTGCCGCCATGCGCAAGCTGGCGGAAGGCAAGCATGGCGGCCGGCCGGTGGTGGCCGGGGAATCCGGCGTCGCCGGGCTGGCCGGGCTGCTCTGCGCCGCGGCCCATGAGGAGACCCGGCTGGCGCTGGGCCTTGTCCCCGACGCCCGCGTGCTGGTGTTCGGGACCGAGGGGGCGACCGACCCGGAGGTTTACGAGCGGATCGTCGGCCGTACGCCGGAGGCGGTCGCCGAGGGGCTGGTCAGCGCAGCAGGTCGGTGACGATGTTGGCGCCGTCGGCGCTCAGCCGGTCGGCGGTCTCGCGGTAATCGCGGGCGCCGGAGAAACCGCCCTCCGCCGTCACCCGCTGGATCCAGGCCGGCGAGGCACCGAGGGATACCAGACGGTCCACCATCATCTGGATGGAGCGGATCGTCATCCGGCCATTCTCCGCCATGCGCGGCGCATGCACCATGAATTCCGCCCGCGGGGCGGCATAGCGCGGATAACCGGCCAGATAGAGGCCGACGCACATGCTTTCGCAGGAATCGCCGTCGCGCACCCGCGTGGCGACCGGCCGTCCGCCCTGGCGCTCGGCCAGCACGGCGTCGATCATCCGGTAGCCGGCGGCGGTGAAGCCGCCCGGGCTAGACAGTTCGATCACCAGCGGCCGGCGGGCGGGCAGGGCGCGCAGGGCATCGACGAAGCTGCGCTCCGCCCCCGGAGTGATGATGCCGTCCAGCCGCAGGATGGTGATGTCGCCCTGGTCGTCGCGGGACATGGCGGCATCGGGATAGTCGGACGAGGAGGGCGCGGCAGGTGCCGGGTTGACGGTGACCGGGCCGGCCGGGCTGCCGACGGGGCTGAGCGACAGGCCGTCCGGCTGGGTGGCGGCATGGCCGAGGGCGGCGCCCGCCATCAGCAGGGCGCCCAGACCGACACCGAACCCGACCTTCCGCACCAGCTTTCGCACCGACATCAGACTCTCCTGCGCTCGTCCGGTTCAGCGTGGCGGGCAAAGCTTGCCTGAGGGTTAACGGCGCGTCTGTGGCCGGCCGCACAATGGTAGTAGGGCGGTGGTAAGGCGGGGGCAGGAAAGCGGCGGCGCGATAAAGCGTGCGCGCGGGCGCAAAGGGCGTTAGAAGAAACAGGATTCCAAGGGTATGGCCGGGGCGCCCTTTTCCAGGGCGGCGCCCGTCCGGTCCCGTGCCGTGAACGTCGAAGAGCGGAACGATGTCGTACATCCAGGGTGAAACGGGCGATTGGGAAGTGGTGATCGGGCTTGAGGTCCATGCCCAGGTGATTTCGAACGCGAAGCTGTTTTCCGGCTCCGCCACCGAATTCGGGGCCGCGCCGAACAGCCAGGTCAGCTTCGTCGACGCCGCGTTCCCCGGCATGCTGCCCGTCATCAACGAATATTGCGTCGAGCAGGCGGTGCGCACCGGTCTGGGCCTGAAGGCGCAGATCAACCTGAACTCGGTCTTCGACCGCAAGAACTACTTCTACGCCGATCTGCCGCAGGGTTATCAGATCAGCCAGTTCCTGCAGCCGATCGTCGGCAAGGGCGAGATCGTGCTGGACCTGCCGGACGGCACCAGCCGCACCGTCGGCGTGACCCGCCTGCACCTGGAGCAGGACGCCGGCAAGTCGCTGCACGACCAGCACCCGTCCAAGACCTACATCGACCTGAACCGGTCGGGCGTGGCGCTGATGGAGATCGTGTCGGAACCTGACATGCGGTCCTCGGAAGAGGCGGGCGCCTATGTGCGCAAGCTGCGCTCCATCCTGCGCTATCTCGGCACCTGCGACGGCAACATGGAGGAAGGCTCCATGCGCTGCGACGTCAACGTGTCGGTGCGCAAGCCGGGCGATCCCTTCGGCACCCGCTGCGAGATCAAGAACGTCAACTCGATCCGCTTCGTCATGCAGGCGATCGAGTATGAGGCGCGCCGCCAGATCGAGATCATCGAGGAAGGCGGCAAGATCGACCAGGAGACCCGGCTGTGGGACACGACCAAGTTCGTGACCCGCTCCATGCGGTCGAAGGAAGAGGCGCACGACTACCGCTATTTCCCCGACCCCGACCTGCTGCCGCTGGAACTCGACGCGGCGTGGGTGGAGGACATCAAGAAGACGCTGCCCGAACTGCCGGACGACAAGAAGGCCCGCTTCATCGAAGACTATAAGCTGTCGGTCTATGACGCCGGCGTGCTGGTTTCGGAGAAGTCGAAGGCCGACTATTTCGAGGCGGTGGCCAAGGGTCGCGATCCGAAGCTGGCCTCCAACTGGGTTACCGGCGAGCTGTTCGGCTATCTGAACAAGGCCGGCAAGGAGATCGAGGAGAGCCCGGTGTCGGCCGAGAATCTCGGCGGCCTGATCGACCTGATCGCCGACAACACCATCTCCGGCCGCATCGCCAAGGAAGTGTTCGAAACGATGTTCGAGACCGGCGAGAAGGCCGCCGACATCGTCGAGAAGAAGGGTCTGCGCCAGGTCACCGACACCAGCGCCATCGAAGGCTCGATCGACGCCGTGCTGGCTGCCAACCCCGACAAGGTGGCGGAGTTCCGCAGCGGCAAGGACAAGCTGTTCGGATTCTTCGTCGGTCAGGTGATGAAGGCGACCCAGGGCAAGGCCAACCCGGCCATGGTCAACGAAATCCTGACCAAGAAGCTGAAAGGCTAAACGGCCACAGCCTGTTGGCGGGGCGAAATCCCCGCCCTGTCCGAAAGAGAGCCTCTCCGCCCGGCGGAGGGGCTTTTTTCTTGGGTACTGTCCGTCTGTACGGCAAAGCCGCAGTTGAATTTTCCCGGTTTCCATCGCCACAGTGCTGGAAACGGTGGAGGAACCATGGCGGCGGAGCCGGTGATGGTGGCGCTGGCGGCTGGTGCGGTCGGCGGTCTGCTCGGGGTGCTGCTGGGCCGGTATGCCGGGCGCCGGACGGACGGCCGTTCGCCGGTCATGTCGGGACCCGGCACCGGACCCGGCAGGGTCGCGGCGGCGCCCCTCCACGAACCGGAGATCGGCGAGCGGCTGGAAATGGCGCTGGAGGCGACCGGGGCCGCGGTGTGGGACGCCGATCTGGTGGCCGGCACCTGCTGGTGGTCGGACACCTTTCCGCGGATACTGGGCTATCGCAGCAGGCCGGCCATGCCGCCCGATTTCTGGGAACGGCGGCTGCATGTGGAAGACCGCGACCGGGTGCTGGCCCACATCGCCTCGCATCTGGCGGGGGAGACCTCGGCCTACGCCTATTCCTACCGCCTGCGCCACGAGGCCGGCGGCTGGGTGTGGATCGCCGCCAAGGGCCGCGCCTTTCGCGACAAGACCGGCCGGGCGGTGCGCTATGCCGGCATCATGACCGACATCACCGAGGCCCGCCGGCAGGAAGAGCGGCTGCGCGCAAGCGAGGAGCGGCTGCTGAAGATCATGGAGGCGGCGCCGATCGCGGTGAACGTCACCACCCGCGACGGCCGCTGGCTGTTCTGCAACGCCCAGTCGGTGCGGCTGATGGGGCGCGACCGGGCGGAACTGATGCGCTCGCCGGTGGCGGACCTCTATGCCGACCCTGCCGACCGCGAGGCGCTGATCGCCCGATTCGACCGTGAGGGCGCTTTCCGCAATGCCGAACTCCGCTTCCGCCGGCCGGATGGCAGCATCGTCTGGGTGCTGTCATCGTGGAACAGCATCGAACTGGATGGCGAATCGGCGCTGCTGACCTGGCTCTACGACATCACCGACCGCAAGGCCGCCGAGTCGGCGATGATCCAGGCCAGGGAGGAGGCCGAACAGGCCCTGGCCGACCTGCGCGAGGCACAGGAAAGCCTGATCCAGGCGGAGACCATGGCGTCGTTGGGCCAACTGGTGGCAGGGGTGGCGCACGAGATCAACACGCCGATCGGCATCGGCCTGACCGCGGCCAGCCACATCGGCGAACAGGCGCAGGCCCTGCGCGACCGCTTCGCCGGCAACACGTTGCGGCGCTCGGATTTCCTGGAGTTCCTGGATGGCTTGAGCGAAAGCAGCCGTCTGCTGATGGCCAACATGGACCGCGCGGCGTCGCTGGTGCAGAGCTTCAAGCAGGTGGCGGTCGACCAATCCTCCGGCGACCGGCGGGTGTTCGAACTGGGCAGCTATATCCGCGAACTGCTGTTCTCGCTTCGGCCCCGCCTGAAGCGCACCAACCTGAAGGTGGCGGTGGAGTGCGACGACGAGCTGACGATGGACAGCTTTCCCGGCGCGCTGGGGCAGGTGCTGACCAATCTGGTCATCAACGCCGTCGTCCACGCCTATGGCGACGGCGAGCGCCTGTCGGAGACGCCGTCCGGCACGATCAGGATCACCGCCCAGCCGGACGGGTCCGACAAGGTGCGGATCGATTTCATCGACGATGGCGTCGGCATCGCGCCGGAACATCTGTCGAAGGTCTTCGACCCCTTCTTCACCACCAAGCGCGGGCAGGGCGGGTCGGGTCTCGGGCTGCACATCGTGTTCAACACCGTCACCGGCCCGCTGGGCGGCACCGTGTCGGTGCAGTCCTGGCCGGGGCAGGGCACCCGCTTCACCATCCTGCTGCCGCGCGAGGCGCCGGCCATGCAGCCGGCCCTGGCGGAGGAGCCGGCATTGGGGTGATGCGGTGGCGCGCCCGGTCAGACGGTGGTCGGCAATTCAGGCGACGTGCAGTTCGTGGAACTGCAGATGCTTGGGCCGCCGGCCGCGGCGCTTGGGCGCTGCGAAATTGGCGAGCGCACCGTTTTCTCCGCGCAGTTCGGCGTTCAGTTCCTGCACGCAGCGCTGCAGCAGTTCCTTTTCGCGCTGGTCCTCGCGGTCGGTGATCTCCAGGCAGCTCAGCTTGATCTCGACAAGGTCGATCAGCGTTTCGGCGCAACGGCGTGACAGGGTCATGGCATCCTCCACGGCGACGGGGTGCGGCGTCACTGTCCGGCGGGGCGGGCCTTCGCGAAACCCCCGCGCGACCGAGTTGTGCGTCACCCAGGCTTTTTATTGCTCATAGTGGCATCATATCCGCCTTCCGTTAAAAAGTACCTAAAATTTTATACAGATTTGTCCTTCTCTATCGATTTTCGGGAAAAGCGGATTTGTGCCTCCGTAAGCGTTGACAAGGCTACGGCCGGCCGCTAGAACCCTCCCCACGCCAGCGATGCCCCACGGGCACCGCACTGGCTGGAGGGGTGGCCGAGTGGCTGAAGGCAACGGTTTGCTAAACCGTCATAGGGTTTAAAGCCCTATCGTGGGTTCGAATCCCATCCCCTCCGCCACCGCGTGGCTTACGCAAGAAAATCAATACCTTAGCTGATAGCCTTCGCGGTCGTCGGGAGCTGCAACTCCTGGCGAACCGTTATATCTGTGCCGGTTTTTGTGCCGTCCCTGTTTGGCACATACCCCAGATAAATCTCCGTCGTCTTCACGCTGCTGTGCCCCAGATGCTTGGACAGCGCGTAGATGTCCCAGCCGTTCTGAAGCGCCCGCACCGCAAAGCCGTGCCGCAGATCGTGGCACCGGAAGGGCCGGAACGATGTGCCGGCTTTCTGTGCCGACTCCTGTGCCGACTTCACCATCTGGGCAAACCGGGCGCTGACGTTCAGATACCGGCTGCCCTCGTCGTGCCAGAACACAAACTCCGACCCCAGGAAGCGGGGCAGGGTGTCCAGCATCTGCACCAGCGGCTGGTCCAGCCGAATCGTGCGCGGCCGGCTGGTCTTCGTCTTGGTGAAGGTGATGGTACCAGCCTTCAGGTTGACCTGAGGCCACGTCAGCCCGGCGGCCTCCTCCTGGCGGCAACCGGTGCCGTCGAGGAAGCGGACCATGTGCGCGAACCGGCCAGGGCAGCGGGCAATGACCGCCTCCACGTCCATCCGTTCCGGCGGGTTGATCGGGTCCCGACGCTCCCGCGTCATGCGGCGGTTGAAGTCGCGGGCGGGGTTCGATTCGCACGCCCCCCACTCCAGCGCCGCGCCGACGACCGCCGACACTGCGGTCAGATCGCGGTTGATCGTGGCGTTGGAGGCGCCGGCCTTCCGCCGGGCGCTCACCAAGTCGCCGATCGTCTTCCGGGTGATCTGGTCGATGTAGAGCCCTTCCAGGCGTGGACCGCACTGGTTCAGGCTGACGGTGTAGCGCTTCAGCGTTCCGGGCTTCACCGCGTGCGGCCCGACCTCCGTCAGGTACCGCACTACGGCGGCCTTCCAGCTCAGCCGCGACTCGCCGAAGTGGACGGCTGCGGTGAGTTCCGTCTTGAACTGCGCGAAGCGCCGCTCGGCTTCCTTCCGATCAGCCGTTCGTAAACTTCGTCGATGCTCGGTCCCGCCGGCTTGAATGCGGCACCACCAGACGGTGCCGCGCTTGTAGAGATTGGACGGCATGTTGCTTTTTCCTCCTGGTCTTTGATCCAGCGCCGGAGTTGTTCGGGATCGAATGTCCAGCGCCCGCCGAGCATGGCGGCGCCAGGGACCTTTCCGCCAGAGGCCAGATACTGGACGGTGCGAATCGATAGGCCGGTGATCTCAGCGGCGCGGGCTGACTGGATCCGCTCAGGGTCGGGCATGGATCACCTCACCAGCAGGGGCTGTACCAGCCCGTCGCGATAGACCAGATCGAGCGGCACGTCGCCGGTCGGTTCGTCGCCGCCCCAGCCCTGAGGCCAAGTCTCGGCGGCGATCAGTTCCCGGATGCGCGTCTCCTCCTCCATGTTCAGCAGATCGATTGTCGGGCGGCCAAGCCGGCCGGCGGCCTTGTTGCATCGGCCCTGGATGTCGAGCACCCGCTCCAGCGCCATCCGGCGGCCGTCCAGGGTGATCGGGCCCATGCGCTGCTTGTTCTTGCCGGCGGCGATGTTGCCGGCCTCGTCCAGCCCGGTCTTCCGGAGCCGCCACTGCGGCTTGCGCAGCTCGCGATAGACGAGCGGTTTCAGGTCGGCCAGCGGCCGGAGATAGGCCCAGCGGGGGGAACGCAGCACCGTCTCGAGCGCCAGGTCGCGGCTGGCCAGCGGGCAGCCGATGCATCCGGTCCGGGCGTTGACCTCTTCGGCCTCGTCACCGCCATAGGCGTCCGCCACATCGGCCGTCGCCCAGCCCAGCGCCGGGGCTTCGAACATCAGCCAGTCCCAGACCTGACAGACCCGCCAGTGAAGGATCGGCGCGAGGGTGGCGATGCGACCGCGGATGCCGGCGGCGTCGGGAAGCACCTCCTGGTACCAGCCCTGGCCGCACTCGGCGCCATCCTTGCCGCAGCTGACGGCGATACGGGCGTCGCGTGCCGCGGACTCGCCGATCCTGACGCCGGTCAGCATCAGGATGGTGCCGGGCACCTTCTCCAGCAGATCGGCCAGCACCGCCTGCATCGGCTCGACCTTGATCTGGCGCGTGCACCAGCGGAAGGAGTTGGAGGGCGGCGGCACGCCTCGGCCCAGCATGTAGACCATCATGCGGAGGTCCATCGGCGCCACGGCGATCCGGACGTCGACGCCGCGCGCCCGCAACTGCTCCATGATCCGGGTCGCGGCGAACGCCAGCGGGATCAACTCCATCCTGGTGTCGGCGTAGCAGACCGTCAGCGACTTCGGCGCCGGCACTCGGCCGGTCTCGATCAGATGCATGATGAGGGTTAGCGTGGCGGTGGAGTCCTTGCCGCCGCTGTAGGCAATGGCCCAATGCTCGTGCTGGGGACCGTAGGCCTGGAGGCTTTGGACCGTCAGGTCGATGGCCTCGGGCAGGGTGCTCCGCATATCCTCGAAGAGGGTGGGCTGGGCGCGGCTCATACTCCACCCCCGGCTTGCGCCAGTTCTGCTTGCATAGAGGCGCGGTCAAGCTGCAGATTCAGGGCATGAAGAAAATCACTCCTTCCCTTTCCGGCATTGAACTGGCCCTTCTCATATTGGGCGCGGTGTTCTTGCTGTTTGCATGGCCATTCCTTAGCGAGGCTTTGCCCCCGCTGAAGTGGGAGCTGCCGTCCAGCGCAGATGCGCGCGAGATCGCCTCGGCTTTGTCGACACCGCCGGCACATCTGCAGGATCCATTTTGGCAGAGGCTGTACCATTGGCAGGGACTGATAGGAAGTATTGCGACCTTCCTCGGTGGAGCGTTCGTTCTCGGTGCAGCTTGGTGGACGATCTCTGACCAACGGTCGAGAGAGCTGCACGCACAGCGTGTTCGTGCAGAGGCTTTCGCCTGGGCATTTTTCTGTGATGCTGGCCTGTGTGCAGCTGACCTCACTCTCCAAAACAAACTTCTGAGTCATGCTCAAGCGATCGGAAATAAAAATGCATCTCAAGCCTTTCAAATGATAGATTTTTTGAACCCACCAACCTTCTCTGCGAGTTGGGAAGATTTCCATATGTTGCCGCATAATATAGCGGCAAAAGCATATGTTGTGGCGCAACATCAGAAGGGCGCTAAAAATGGGCTGATGCTTGGAAAACAAGCTATTCAAAGTGGAATTGCAACGCTTCATGAGGTGGCGGGAGATTTGGCTGAGGCAACTGAGAAAGTGATGACTGAACTGACATTGATTAGAACGACGCTTGCGCTCCATTATGGTTGGGATGAGGTTAGCGCCCCGGGCGGAAAACCAGTTGAGGAGAGATCGCATGGAGGCCCCGCAGACTTCCATGCTCCAATTTGACCGGGCCCATAACGTTGGTCGCTCCGTTGCTTTCAATGGATGGAACACCGTGCTTGCGCAAGCGATCTCCAGCACGTTCTTCGCGGCGACGTTACCGGTGGCCTCCAGGGCCTCGCGGGCGCTGAGGCCCGCCTCCTTTCGGCCGATGGTAGCGCGCCGCTCCTGGCGGCGCTGGTAGCTGCGGCTGCGGCGGGCCATCACTTCGCCCCCTTCAGCTCGGCGGCCAGCGTCTTCGAGAACGACTGCCAGCGTTCGAACATCTGCTCCGGCAGGGCCTGCAGCCGCTTGCCAACCTCGATCTTGTAGGCGTTCAGGTCCGGGATCGTCTTGCAGTCGCGGGCACCCTCCTGCAGCTGCTCCAACTCCAGTTCCCAGTCGTCCGCCGGGGCGGTTTCCGCCGGCTTCTCCAGATAGGTCTGCCGCAGGCGCAGCATCGTCTCGTCGCCGCCGTCGAGCATGTCGGCCGCCCATTCAAGCGCGGTCTCGTTGACCTTCCACAGCGCGACAGGATCGGAGGTGATCTTCAGTGCCTCCTCAAACCGCTTCATCCAGTCCTGGCTGCTGGTGGTCTCGAAGATCACCTCGCCCTCGGTATCGACCAGCGGGTGATTCGGTTCGGGCTGATCCTGCTCGTCCTGCTGGTCGGCGCGGGAGCCCGCATCGTGTTCGAGCATGGGGGAGGCGGCGAAGCCGTCGAGTTGGCCGGCGGCGGTCCGCGGCGCCGGGCCGGCGATCTGCGGCGCACCCGATCCGCTGCTCACGGCGTAGAGCGCATCGTCCCGGCGCAGCACCTGCTCCACCTCGGTGGACATCGGCAGGTACTTGGACAGCCGGCGCACCACGGTCTTGCGCGCCATCTCCTCGTACCAGTCTTTCCAAGGGCCACCATTCTTTGCCCGGCTGGACTGCCGCACCTTCTCGACGTCCGCGCGCATCATGACCTCGCGCTGGATCGTACCGTCCTTCAGCTTTGCGGTGGCATAGACGGCAACCATCGGGCCGCGGTCGTCGGCCATGGTCGGTTCATGCTCGATGCGCTCGTCATCACCCAGGACATACTTGAAGCGGTCCTTGGCATAGACGGCGTGGGCGCCAATCGACGCCAACTCACCCGAGTTCCGCATCTTCTTGATGATGCCGTAGACCATCGGCATCCACTGCGCCTGGTTGCCATACATCACGATGGCGCCCTCGCGGCCGTCGGGCAGCAGGCCGTCCTGGGCGGCCATCACGAAGGCCCCCATCAGCGAGCGCTTGTCCGCGCTCAGCAGGCCGGGGTTCTTGTTGATCGCGGTGAGGGCAACGCGCTTGAAGCGGTCCAGGGGGATGTGCTGAGGAAGGGCGGCGGCAAACTCGCTGCCCATCTTGTCGAGATCGCGACGGACCAGCACCATGGGGTTCTGCTGCTCGTTGGTCTCGGTGACGGCGTTCTTGCTCATGATGCTCAGACCTCACGAATGTTGAGGGCCGCGCGATAGGGCTTGCCCGCCCGCTGCGCATAGACCCAGGAGATGTTGAAGCCGCTGGCATTGGCCCGGATGGTCTCCGGGGCGTCGCCCAGCCGGCGGGTGATCTGCGCCTTGATGGCGCTGCGCTTGGCCTCGCCTTCCTTCACGGAGGCGTCGGTCTTCAGGTACTCGGCGCAGAGGATCGGCAGTTCGTTGTCGGTGGTGAGGTCCAGCGGCGCAGACCGAACCTCGGCGCCCAGCAGAGACAGTTCGGCGACCGTGTCGAAGTCAGCGACGTCCAGCGGCGGGGTCTCGGCTTCGACGGCCTGCCAGAAGGCGGCGACCGCCTGCTCGATGCGGGCGATGGTCGGGTCATGCCGGGCGATCTGGCCGCGATAGAGCTTGTTCCCGCCGACGCAGGCGATGATCCAGCCATGCTCGGCCCGGACCTTCTCGCAGGCGATCTGGGTTTGCAGCTGCAGGGTGATGTCGAGCGGCGGCGCGGTGATCACGTCGCCCTCGACCTTCCAGAGATCGCGGAAGATCAAGAAGTCCACGTTCTTGATCTCGACCGGCGGCAGGCCGGGGCCGTGCTCCTCGAAATCCCGGCTCGCACCCATGCCGGCGATGCGGGGATGGCGGAGATAGCGGCGGACCTTGCGCAGGGGCCACGGGTCCCACTTGTGGCGCGCCCATTCGGCAATGGCGGGCTCCAGGAACTGGCCGGCCTGCACCCGCTCGACCTCGTCCAGATTCTCCGGCGGCAGCACG
Source organism: Azospirillum sp. A1-3 (assembly GCF_023806445.1). NCBI lineage: Bacteria > Pseudomonadati > Pseudomonadota > Alphaproteobacteria > Rhodospirillales > Azospirillaceae > Azospirillum > Azospirillum sp. A1-3. The sequence goes on along the minus strand of NZ_JAMSLU010000003.1, from coordinate 705,384 downwards.
CCTCGCTTCTGCCAGTACAGCCGGTAGCCGGTGGTGTGGCGGCTCACACATCCCAGGCACTCGGCGCCGGCGGGCGGGACCTCAAACATGTGCAGGAAGGCCTGCTGGCCGTCAGCCAGGCGCCACAGGTAGAACAGGGCCGCGACCTCGGACCCGCCGACATGTTCAGCGCGGAGTTCGTGCCAGTGCTCGCGGGAGGTGGGGAGGATGGCGTTCATGCCGCCACCCCCAGGCTCTGGAGGTGCCAGTACAGTCGGGCGCAGGCGCGGACATCGACCAGCGCGTCGTGCGCTCCGTCCAGTCCCTCGCCGAAGAAATGTGCGATGCACTCCTTCAGCTGCGGCGGCTTCGGCTTGTTGAAGCCAGCGGCAAGCATCTTCGGCGTCGGCGGCAGGTTCACGATGCGGAGGCTGGCCGCCATGGTGCAGAAGCGCGGCAGGTTCTGGCGTGCCGGCTCGGCGCCGGCTCGGTAGAACGCCGTCTTCATCAGCTGGGTGTCGAACTCGATGTTATGGGCAACCAGCGTCTTCGCCTGGGCCAGCAGGTCGTTGAAGCGGCCGATGGTGTCGACGAGCGGAATCCCCTCGTCCATCGCGCGCTCGGTGGTGATGCCGTGGACGCGGGCGGCGGCTTCGGGAATCGTCCAGCCGTCGGGCTGAACGATGACGTTCATGCTGTCGATCTCGGTGTCGGCGTCCTTCATCAGGAGCGCTGCCAGCTGGACGACATGCGGCTGCTGCGGGCTGGTCAGTGGAGCCCACTTGACCGGTAACCCGGTGGTCTCGGTGTCGAAGGCGAGGATCATGGTGCAGGCGTCTCCTGGGTCCAGCGCGTCTCATGCGCGCCGACGATGGCTTCAAGTTCGGCCTGTTCGGCCGGGGTGAGGCGCGCCAGCACGCCGACCATCGGGTCTGCGAGGCGGTTGTGCTGGACGGCGGAATCGGAGGAGAGGCCGGTGATCAGCAGCACGCGGCCATGCAGCAGGATCAGGGAGCCGAGGGCGGTCTCGTCCGACGGGGTGATGGCGTAGGGGCTGGCCATGTCAGGCGGCCTCCGCCTTGATGCGGTCCTGTTCGGGGCGCAGGCGGGAGCCATGGCGCAGAAGCGCCGCGCGAATCACCGGGCCGCCGTTCTGCTTGGCAATGCCCAAGGGATCGGTGAAATCCCAGTCGATCAGGTCTTTGATGTCGGCGACCGCGCGGATGAGGTTACCTTCGTTGAGCGCTTCGCCGACGCCTTGTCCGGTCGGCAGGTGGGTAAGGCGCCACCAGCCGTCGGCGCGGAGATGGATGCCGAACCAGAGGCGAACGGACCCGATGACCTTGGCTTCGCCTTCGACGGTGAAGATCCGGAAGGTGGCGGTCGACCAGTCGTCCCGGCCGGTGACGGTGGCGTTGAGGGCGTTGGCCATGGTCATGCTCCCAGCATGTCGACGAGGTCGAGTTGCGGTGCCTTGGCCCGGCGGGTGCGGGCGGCGTTCTCCCGTGCAGCGGCGCGTCGTAGGTCAGGTGACACCGCTGGCACATGGCCGCGTGGTTGCTGCCGTCGTCGGGGTTGTTGGTCGGGTCGTGGTCGAGGTGGGCAACCGTCAGCACCACCTTGCTGCGGGTGACCGGGTGCGGCTGGCCGTTGATGGCGATCTGGCAGAACTCGCACCGGTCCTGAGCCCGGTCCTTCCGGATGCGCAGGCTGATGGCTTTCCAGTCCTTCGGGTAGAGGGCTCGCTTCTCAGGGCTGATTGGCATCACGATCACTCCGCAGCGGCCGGCACGCGCCGGCGGATTTCGAAACTGCCGAGCTCCGACACGGCGGCCTGCCAGTTGGCGAAGGCCTGCGTCAGCGTCCGGAGCTGGTAGGCCAGGAGGCTCCCGTCGCGGAGCCGCAGCAGGGCGGCGTCGAGCGCCTGGCGGTAAAGGGCGGCCGTCACGTCACGCCGGGTTCGGAGGTCCAGCAGCCGCAGTGCGTCGGCGCCATGCTCCAGGGCGTAGACCGCGCGGCGGAACTGCCGGTCGGGCAGGCCGCGGGCGTGCAGGTCGTCCAGCTGGGCGGTGGTGACGTGGCGGCGCATCAGCGCACCCGTTGGCGGCGGTTGTCCCATTGGGCGCCGTCGCCTTTGGGGCCAAGGTTGGTGGGCTCGTAATAGGCGCGGTCGGCGGCTTCGAAGGCCGCCCAGGGCTTCGGATCGGAGGGGATGGCCATGGCCTTCACCATCGACTTCCGCCACTTCTCGCGGAGACCAAACACCTTCAGGTTCAGCCCGATTTGAGCGATACGGTATTGCGGCGTCAGGTCCGGTTTGGGCGCAGCGGCGACGTTGATGGGGAGGGGCGGCTGGACGGGGAGGGCGACCGACGGGGCGCCGGCCTTCTTTGCCCGCTCCTCACGGATGCGGTCGATGTCATCCATCAGCCGCGCAAGCTCTCGGTCGTCCAGTTCCTCCGCCAGTGCGGACGCTTCCTGGTAGTTCTCGGTACCCTCGACGCAGTAGCCGCACGGCGGCGCGCCAAGGTGGCAGGTGCATTCTTCTGCCATCGGTCAGCCTCCAACCACCTTCGCCCAAGCCCACAGGTCCAGGGCTTCCAGGGCGACGGCGAGCAGCAGGATCAGGATGAAGATGCGGTGGTCGGTCATGCCGGCACCACGCGGCGCAGCTCGCAGCGCCCCTTGACGCCCATCACGAAGACGGCGGGTCCGTCGATCGTCAGCGACGCCTTGCTGGCGGTGACGCTCTCGAAGCGACGGCCCAGGAAGGTGCGGACGATGACGGGGCTGCCGACAGGGGTGTCGGCGTTGAAGCGCTCGACGGAGCGCTCCAGGTTGGTGCGGGAGAGGAGGCGCATCGGTTAGGCCTCCGGCCGGCCGAAGGCGCCGCAGTAGCCGCGGCGGTCGCGGACCAGCCAGCGGAAAGTGGCGATCACCTCGGCTGGGCCTTCGTCAGCAAAGGAGATGCCGACGAACTCCATGCCGGGCTCCGGGGCTTCCGGCTTCCAAGAGTCGCTGAAAGCCTTCCGCTCGGCGTCAAGCGCATCCAGAACGGCGTCGGCCTGCTCGTCCGGGAGCTTGCTGGCTTCCTCGTAGCGCGTCACGAAGCGGTCGTCGGAGACATACCGGCGGGCATAGATCGGCTCGGCGTCCACGAAGCGCCACGCCATGCAGTCGGAGGCGATGCACCGGCAATTCTCCTCGCCCTTCGCGTCGAGCCAGCGGTTATTTCCGCCGGACTCGTCGGAGCAGCTGCCATCGGTCACGCGTGCATGCGGGCACCACTTCGTGCGGGCCTGCTCTTCGGTCATCAGCATCGGTCAGTCCTCCACGCCGACGGACTCTTCGATGGCTTCGATCTCGTCCATGCAGGTTTCGAGGTGCTGGGCCACGTCGCGGGCGGCCTCTTCGATCGCTTCGAATTCCTTCTTGCTGAGCATCACCCACTTGCCGTCATCGATTTCCGGAGTGACGCGCAGGGCGTCCTCCAGCAGGCTGATGTCGCGGACGGCGGTGTTCTTGTTGCTGTATTCGTGCGCCATTGGATTGCTCCGCTCATGCGGTGGAATGGGGTGAGAGGCGCCGGCTTCCATCCTCCGCGCCGGCGCCGGCCACATGCTCGCCACTGGTTCCGCCTTGGGCGGGGTCCCGGCTCGCTGACACGCCGCGGCGCCTCTCTACGGCCTCAAGCCCCACCCATCGCTGGGTAAGGGGCTTGAAGGTTGCGGGCGTCCGGCCAAGGGCGCCCGCTAGTTCCCACTCCTATTGCCGAGACTTCCTTTCTTTGGTTGGTTGAGGGGTGCCGGAGATCACGCCCCACCGGCGGGCGATGGCTTCAGAAAGTCGTGGGCTGGGCGATGCCGCGGATCAGGCTCATGAAGCCCTTCTGCAGGTCGGTCTTGCCGATGGAGACCCAGCGGCCGTCGATGCCGGGCGTGCTGGCAATCTTGTCCACCAGGGCACCGACCTCTTCGGCCTTGGCCTTGGCCTCGTTCATCAGCGCGATCTCGTCGGCTGACAGGTCCCGGTATCCCTTGATGTGCTTGTGCTGGTTGTCCACGGATCGTCTCCAGGGGTTCGGGGGGAGAGGCCCGTTTGACCGGGTGACGGTCACGCTGGGGGTTTGCATTACCGGACCTCTCACGGGCTCAAGCCGGCTGGGGTCACCCATGCCGGCCGGTGTCGGGGGTGGCGGAACATCACCCCGCCGTCAGGTCCAGGCGCTTGCCGTGCCAGCGGTCGGCGATCTGCCGCCAGAAGCTGGCCTCGCGCTCATCACCCTCAGTCGTCGCCTGCTCAGCTGAGCGCTCGGCAAAGCCCAGCGCGTTGTCCACGCCGCGCAGGCCGTTGGCGGTCAGGGTGTCGGTGACGATCAGGCGGGAAGGCGCGGGCATGAGAGGATCCGGAAAGGTGCCGCCGAGCCCTGGGGGAGCGCCCGGCGGCGAGGTGGGAGGAAACGCCCAGACGGGCAGGGGAACGCGCAGGGGCGCGAAACTCAGGCGGCGGGCTCGCCAGCATGAATGGTCAGCCACGCCTTGAAGGCGGTGCCGAAATCGGGCTTGCCGAAGATCTGCAGATCCAGACTGGCGGCGGCATAGCCGGCGACGTAAGCCGCGGCCAGATCGCGCTTCCGCGGCTTGGTCAGGCACAGGCCTTCCAGGCGGTCGCTGTAGCCCTTGAAGAACACGTCTCCGAGGGAGGCAAGGCGCTGGACTTCAGGGGCTCTGGTGGTGGCGGTAGGCATCGGCGGGCTCCGGCGGGGTGGTGTGGAGCTATTATGGTCGGTATATCGACCAATCGTCAAGAGAAATGTGGTCGGTATAGCGACCTACTCAGGCGACGATTATCCGGCCATAATCAGGTTGCGCTGAACAGATGACGTTCGCGCTATGGTGAGGTGGGGATATGGTGAAGGCTGGTGCGTTTCTGCTCGTTGTGCTGGGTTATCTTGCGGGCTGCGGGCCGCGCTTCGACCCCCAGGCCGAGCTTACCTATTGCCGAACCCTGCCAGACGTGGAGGCCGTTCCATGCTTCAAAGGGCTGACCGCTCGCTTGAATGCCGCTTCTGGCGCTATCAACACTATCGGCGGCACGATGCCCCGGACCTACAGCGGCAGCGTCGAGGCGCCGGACGGCTCGACCACCCGATATCGGACGCTGTGCTCGGATAGGAACTGCGACACCAAGATTGCGCAGTGATACTGGCGTCGGGCGAGAGGATTGAGGAATGGCTGTATTTCTGAGGGTTGTCGCCTTTTTCGTGATGCTGGGCGGGCTGATCCTGGCGGGCGGAACTCTGCTCGCCGACAGAGACTGCGGGCAGTTCATTTCTCACGCACCGAGCTATAGGGCGTGCATTGAGGCTGCCGGCCCGCAGGCGGGGACTTGGGGCGCCGCGCTTACCATGGCGTTGGGCGCGGCTATCGTCGCTCTGGCGTTCCTCGCGTTCGCTAGCATGCTTGATGGGACTGAGCAGAACCGTCAGATGCTCCAGGCGATCCAGACCCGCTTGGGCGAGCCGAAGTCTGTGGCAGAATGAACGGGCACGACAATCTCCCCGCCCGCGTGGCCGCCCTGGAGCTGCTGGTCGAGCAGATGATCCTTGAGCGCGTTCAGCAGACAGACAGCCCGTGTGATGCGGTCCGCGCAGCGCTGGGCGGCATAACCAGGCTGGCGACGCAGCGCGAGGACGTGCCCATGGAAGCCATTGGCGCAGCGGCCGAAATCCTAGCAGCGGTGATCCTGAGGCTCGGGACCAAGGAGTAGCGCGGGTGATGAACAGGTTGGGGGAGGGGTGATGGATCCAATTTCATACGGCATGGCGCTAAAAGCGCAGCAAGAGGCGCAGAGATTAAGGGATTCTCTCCTTAACGTTATTCAAGCTGTTTCAGCGGTCGCTCAAGCGGTCGAGGGACTTCAAACAGATGACGCCTCTGGCGCCAAGGAAAAGATTGCTACGGCTCACAGCTCGTTGATAGCGGCTTTAGATGACCTGCTAAGCGGGGAGGGCGGTCGCAATGGCGAGCAACGTTGATTGGCGCCATGTCGCCACCATGACTGAGTCTGCTCGGGCGCGCGGGAGGCTTCCAACGGTTCCTCCCATTGACGGCGGCGGTGGCGGTCCCCATGATCCTGGCATGGAACAGCGCGTCGCGAAGCTCGAAACGGACGTCGGGGAGATCAAGGCAACTTTGGGCGCTCTAGCGCCCAAGATCCATGAGATGCACGCATTTATTCAGGCCAAGCTGCCCGACCTCGCGACCAAAGGTGATCTGTCGGCAGGCGAAGTTCGGTTGAGCGATAAGGTTTCCGCAGTGGCCGTCGAGATTGCGAAGCGCCCCACCCGTGCCGATACATGGGCTGCCATTGGCGTGATAGCTGCCATCGCGTCTTTGCCGTACTGGCCGACTTGGCTGGAGGGCGTCAAAGCCATCTTCTCTCGCTGATCCGCTACCAAGTACGACAGCCCGCCCGCTACCCGGCCGGCGGGCTTTCTTCTGCCCGCCACCAGCGAAGGCCTGACGGTTACACATGCCAGCCACTCCCGAGGCCGGCCCGTTGCACGGGCATTTATGGTTGCGCCGCCGAACCATCAGCGCCCTAATCATAGGGCTCTCAGAGAGCATCCTTGTTGACTAGGCCCGCCTCGCCTCCCCGAGGCGGGCTTCTTTGTGTCTATTTTCTCCTACCTCACTCGATTGGACCATCACGGTGGTACAACTCCCGCTTCTATCGATTTGGCTTCTTCCCGGTGGTGCAGAGGTCTGACAATTGGCATCATCATCTAATCCTGTCCGTCCGGAAAATCGTTGATGCCCGTCCATCGACGCTGCGGATGCAATGTTTGCTAGACGGTCGTGACGGGAGCGATTTTCAGGCTGAGCCTGTGGGTTGGCTCCGCGATGAAGTCGCAAAACGCATTGTGCATTGCAAAGTGCCCTGACCCGCCTTGCTCCCCCGAGGCGGGTTTCTTTTTGCCTGGAACCGGCTGGCGGGCTTTTTCATGAGAACCGCCTGCCATCAAGCTCGTGCTGCCTATCTCTTCCATTGTGAGCTTTGGCAGCCGGGGGGCGTACGCCTATGGACCCACAGCAATTTCGGCAGGCGCGGGAGCTTCTGCTCTGGAGTCGAGAGGAGCTAGCGTTCACAGCCGGTGTTCACGTCGAGGACATCCGCCGTTTGGAAACAGGACGATGGGACGTTGGCTTAAGGGCTCGGGGCCAGATCTGCCTCGCCCTCACAGCTGCCGGCATCGAAGTCGGCTGCGACGGCGAGGTGTCGCTGGCGGGCAGGGATGCGGCCGAATGATCTGCTGAGTGGGATTGACCCGCTCCACCACCTAGTCGACGGCCTGAGTTATGCGGAACAAGTGCGCCGTCGCAGCGTTCATAGGTCCAGCACCTTGAACTCGACCAACCTAGCCCGCCTCACTCTTGTGAGGCGGGCAGTCTTGCCGTTGGAACCGTTTAGCGCCTATCCTGCTCTCTGGGGAGGAATGCTCCTTTTCTGCCCATGCACTGCCCGCCCGGTCCGCCGCGGCGGGCATTCTTTTGCCCGGTCCTCAGTTCGGCAGCTCCGGCACCATCCCGAGCCGCTGCAGATAGACCGGCTCGCTGTAATCCCCCGCCTCCTCGTCCACCTCGGTGCGCACCACGTCGACCCCGACGATCTTGCCATTGGCCGCGAACATCCGCTCTGCGCGCACGATGGCGGCCTCTGCCGTCTTCGCCAGGATCGCTGGTTCTGGCTTCAGCCCGCCCTTGGGGCCGCGTGCATAGGGCTGGACGATGATGTGAGTGACCGCCGACATGGGACATCCTTCCCGCTGATGTGTTTTAAGAATGTTCTCTTCCGCGCTCGGAGGAAGTCAATCCTAAGCTTGGCCAGGAAGTCCGAATTGCAGGTATGTGTTTCTCGCATAGCGCAAGATTGTGGAGTGGGATTCGCCGGAAAGCCGCGTCAGTGTTGGGATTGAGGCGTCGGGCGAGTGGAAAGTGGTGGCGATATACCAAAACGGTATTCGCAGAAAGCCGGTGACGAACCGGGAAGACGGCGCTACCGTGTTCGCAAATGTTCTCGTTGCGGGGCGAGCGAGATGCGGGTGGAGACGGTAATGCAACAGGAAGACGGAGGGGTAGATCAGAAGGCTGTTAATGCCTTGGCCTGGTACCTTGCCCAGAAGGGGGAAAAGGGTGCGACAATTATTCAGAGGTGGCTGCGCGCTCGTCGTTCCCGCCTTCAGCGCGGTCAATCCGAAGCTTGAGAAGCGTAGTGAGGCTGGTGATTTCCCCAGGCTGCATCTGCCGCAAGATAGCGCGAGCTTGTGCCTTGGTCTCCCAATCCGGATCACCATACTCAAGCATCTCGGCTACTGTCATTTCCGCAGCCGTAGCGAGTTTCTGCAGGGTGTCCATGGTGGGATTTTTGCCGGCGAAGGCATCAAGCGCTGTCGTCTTCGGCAGCCCTGAGAGGACTCGCCAGTTATTCTTGCTTTTGAGCAGTGCCTTTCGCGCGTCGAGGACGCGGTTAAACGCTGCAATGATGTCGGTTTGAGGCTGGTCGCTCATACCGACATTATGCGGTTTTTCGACAGCTGCGCGACGTCGGGTTACCGACCGTAAAGGGCTTGACCATGGTCGGTATACCGACCTATCATTAGCCCCATGCTCTACATCGACCGCTCCCAACATCGCATCATCGCCTTTGCTGCCGCCAATGGGTGGGGCGCCGCCCAGTATGCGCGAGCGGCGGGTATCGCAAAAACCACAGCCTATGAGGTGCTGAAGGGCGGCAACGCCACAAAGGACACTCTCCGGGCCATGGAAAGCATTATTCCGGCCCGGTTCAAGGAATCGTCGGAGCCGCGCGCCGGTCGCAACGTTGCCCCCCGCCCCGAAGGGAGGGCCGCCTGATGCCGATGCACCAGTGCGCCCTCTGTCACCTGACTGATGAAACCCGCGCTGTGACCGGCCCGCGCGCTCCGCTGCCCTGCGCCTGCAACAAGGCGCTGATGAAGCCGGTCTCTGTGTCCGCCCCGGCCACGCGCCGCGGCGCCAATGCCTTCGCCGCCCTGGCGGAGACCCAGGACCACTACACGGTCCAAGTCCCCCTCCCGGTCCCCGCGAAAACCTGACCCCAGACAGCACGAAAGCCGGCCGCAAGCACCACCCCGCGCCGGCTTTCGAACTAAGGAGAACCGCAAGTGTTGAGCCACGATTCCTGCCCACAGAACTACACCGCTGACGCTGCGAGCGTCCATGGTGCGAACGGCCAGCCCGTCGCCTCTACCATTCGGCAGAACAGCGACACACCCACCACTTTCGAGCGGATCATCGGCGAGGTCGAGCGTTTCGCCCTGATCGACGCGCTGACCCGCGCCGAAGGCCAATGCGGCATAAATCTGGCGATGGAAGGCCGCGGCGCCACTGCGGTGGTCATCGCCTCGTTCCGCCTGCCGCTCGGCGCTGTGAACCTTGTCGATGCGGCGACGCTGGCCGCCCTGGTCGATGCGGTCGAGATCACTGAACGCCCGGTCGGCCCGCGAGGTCGTAACGTGGTTGAGCATGCCGCGATGTCGATCCCGGCTGCGCAGCGCACTGCGACCCTCAACAAGCTGACGCCACGCGAGTTGTCGGTGTTCCGCGCTATGGCAGGCGGTGGCACCAACAAGCAGATCGCCAGCGAACTGAACCTCTCCATCGACACGGTGAAGATCTACCTGCGGGCGATCTTCCGCAAGATCGGCGCCAGCAACCGCTCGCAGGCTTGCGTGCTCGCCTCTCAGCTGGTGATGGGGGGCTGATCGATGCGCCATCTCTCACAGCTCCACGGCGAACAGCTCGCCCACGCGGGCGGCCATGACCACCAGTTCCTCACGGACCGGCGCGTTCAGCCCAGCCAGCCGCAGCAGCATGTGGACGACGCCGTAAGCGGTGTCGCCGTCGGCGTCCAGTTGCACGGGGAGGTCTGAGCCATGTTGGGGCGTGATCTTCATAGCGAACAAAATGGCGATGATACGCGTGTTGGTGGAGCCAAAAAGGTGTGGCGCCGCCTGACAATCGCCGGACGGAAAATAGCCGGTGCACGCCGCGACGCCGCGCAGAAGCTGGCCCGCGAACTGCGGGACTACTTCAAGGCCAAGCACGGACGGAAAACGTCCGCCTGCATCGCGGACGACTATGCCGTCACCGATCGGCAGGCCCGCCGCTGGCTCGCCAAGGGTCCGACCTTCGACGGCTTCGCCCTGATGCTGGAGCGCGAGCGCGACCGCCTCCTGCACTGGCTGGCCGTCGCCTATTCCGAGCGCCGCCGCCGCTTCCGCTGGCGCCGCAACTCCTCCGTTTCCCCCACCCCGTAAGGAGCGCCCAACGTGGCCAAGGACAATCCCACCAACCTGTCGGAAAACGACATTACCGACTCTCTGCGAAGCGCCTCCTACAAGCTGGTCGAGGCCGCTGAAGGGCTGGAGGCTGCCCGCGCGCCGGTCCGCGATGCCAAGGCTGTCGTGAAGGCCACCGGCATCGATTACGACATCTTCAAGCTCTGCCACGGCATCCGGCATCTGGAGGATGACGGCGCCCGGCAGAACCGGATCCGCAAGCTCCAGGTCGCCATTGCCGCGCTGCTGGGCGATCGCGTCCAGCTGGACCTGTTCGGCTTCGTGGTTGCCCAGGTCCGTCCCGCTGTGAAGGAGGCCCTGCAGAAGGCCAGCAGCGAACTGCGCGAGACGGAGCCGGCCGAACGCGATGAAACCACTTCCTCCGAGCCGCAGGATCAGGAGATTCCCTTCGACGTCGAGCCACCGTCGGTGCCGGAGCCGGAAGTGCAGGAGGAGGATATCCCCGCCCTGATGGCGGCGGAGGAGATGCCGGAGAATGCCGGCTTCATCGCCAACAACGGCCTGTCCGCCGGTCGCCTCGGTCACGGCCCGGAGATGAACCCGCACCCGGAAAACAGCGTCGAGTTTCGGCTGTGGGAGCAGGGCCGGGCGCGCGGTGCTGAGATGGGGCCGGAAGGCGAGCAGCAGGACGGCCAGGGCCGCGCCGATCAGCCGGCCGGCGCCGAGGTCACCGAACTGCCGACCGCCAAGACGAAGACCTCGCCCGCCGACAAGCTGGCCGCCTACTTCGCCGGCTTCGACGGCGCGGCCAAGGACCTGTTCACGGAAGACTGCCCGCATGGTCGCGGCGCTCTCAAGACGCAGTGGCTGCTCGGCTTGGAGGATGCCAAGGCCGGCAAGGCTCCGCGCTTCGTGCGCCCGGCTGCTGCGCAGGCCGAGCAGCAGGATGCCGGCGCGCTCGAGGAAGTGTCGTTCGACGACGATCAGCAGACCGACGACGAGCCGGCCGGCCGCGTCGATGTCCGCGAGGTCGACGGCAAGTGGAAGCTGTTCGACATGGAGGCCAACGCCCCGCTGATGGACGTTTCCGGCCCGAAGACCGGTGAGACCTGGGCGAACCAGATCAACACCTTCTTCGCCGACCGACTGGAGACCGTCACGCGCGACGAGCTGATCGACGCCGCCAAGACCCTCGCCCGTGGTCGGCTGCTCGCCACCCCGACGGTCGTGCCGTCTTACGACGTCCGCACGGCGGTCTGAGGCACCCATGGCCGGCCCGCAACCCACATGGCAGCGCGGCGACCTCCTGGCCCGGTTCACCATCCCCGGTGAACCGGCGGCCAAGGGGAACAGCCGTGAGATCGTAAAGTTCGGCGACAAGGTGGCGCTGCGGAAAGGCAACAAGGCCTTGGACTTCGAGGCAGTCGCCGCTCTGCACGTCACCAAGCTGCCGGAGCCCTATGAAGGCGACGTGGCCGTGCATGTCCGCGTCTTCTACGCCAGCCGTCGTCCCGACCTCGACGCCAGCCTCGTCTATGACGCCCTCCAGACCCGCCGCGTGAAGGTCGGTGCCGGCTTCATCCTGGAGCCCCGCCTGATCACCAACGACCGGCAGGTGCGGCTCAAGATCGAGGAGGGCTTTGTCGACAAGGCCCGGCCGCGCGTCGAGGTCGCCGTCTACAAGGCCACGCAGAAGCTGGTCGGGGGTGCGGCATGAAGCACGCCCCCCTCCAGCTCCGCCCCTACCAGCGCAAGAACGCCGACGAGATCCTGGCCTGCCTGGAGCGCGGCGTCCGCGGCGTGCTCTACGTCCTGCCCACCGCCGGCGGTAAGACCGTCGTCGTGGTCGGCGGCGTCATCCGCACCGTGGTGGACGTCGGCTGGCCGACCGTCTTCCTCGTCCACCGCCGCGAGCTGCTGCAGCAGTCGGTGCGCCAGCTGACCGCCGTTGGCATTGATGCCGCCATCGTCGATCCGGACCATGATCCCGATCCGACCGCCCTGGTCCATGTCTGCTCGATCGACACCCTGAAGGCGCGCAAGGGGCGGCTCGCCGCTTGGCTGCGCACCATCCGCCTGGTCGTGGTCGACGAGGCGCACCACACCGTCGCTCCCGGCTGGCAGGCCCTGTTGGAGGCGATGCCGAATGCCCAGCGCCTGGGCGTCACCGCCACCCCCTTCCGTGGCGACGGTAAGCCCCTCGGCGACCTGTTCGAGGTGGTGGTGCGCGGTCCGTCGGTGATGGAGTTGACCGCCGCCGGCTTCCTCTGCCCCGCCGAGGTGTGGGCGCCGTTCTCCCCCGACCTGTCGGGCGTGAAGGTCAGCCGCGGCGACTTCTCCGCCGGTGACCTCGACCGGGTCATGAACAACGACAAGGTCACGAAGCTGGCGCTGAACAGCTACGCCGCCCGAATGCCGGGCGAACCGGCGATTGCCTTCTGCTCCTCCATCGACCACGCCCGGCGCGTCGCGGAACTGTTCAGCGCCGCCGGCTGGCTGTCGGTGTCGGTCGACGGCGATATGGATCCGGACGAGCGCGACGCCGCCATCAGCGGGCTTGCCGCCGGCCGCATCCAGGTGCTGACCAGCTGCATGATCATCTCGGAGGGGACCGATATCCCGGTCGTCGCTGGCGCCATCTTCCTGCGCCCCACCAAGTCGGCCCAACTCTACATGCAGCAAGCCGGCCGGGTGCTGCGCATTAACCCCGGCAAGCGCCGGGCCTGCATCATCGACCTCGCCGACAACGTCAAGCTCCACGGCATGCCGGAAGCTGACCGGACGTGGTCGCTCCAGCATGGCCTGATCCCCTTCACCCACCGGACGGTGCGCTGCCCGGTCTGCCATCGCCGCTTCGCCCCGGCCGCTGCCTGCCCAGGCTGCCGCCGGACCTTCCGTGGCCAGGATGCGGCGCCGGTGGTCCGCCGGCTGGAGCAGTTGGCCGACAGCATGGTGCGCAGCTTGCCCATCGAGGACCTGGAGCGCATCGCGGTCAACGAGAAGGACCTGCTGCGCATCGCCCGGCTGCGGAACTACCGCGACGGCTGGCTCTACTACGCCAAGCAGCGCCTCTCTCAGCGGCTGGCAAAGCAATTCGAAATGCGGAGGTACGCATGACCACCGCCTCTTGGCCCTTCGGTGCCCTGACCCCGCTGCGTTATGGCGTGATCTTGGCCGATCCCGCGTGGATGTTCGCTCTGCGCAGCCCGAAGGGCGAGGCAAAGTCCCCGCAGGCCCAATACCGCTGCATGCCGCTCACGGACATTCAGGCCCTGCCGGTGTCCCAGCTGGCCGCCCCTGACTGCGCCTGCATCATGTGGGCGACGGCGCCGATGCTGCCGCAGGCTATCGCTACGCTGGACGCCTGGGGCTTTGCCTACAAGTCCGCCGGCACTTGGGCGAAGCAGTCGCCGACCGGTGCCAGCTGGGCCTTTGGACCCGGCTACATCTACCGTTCCGCCGCTGAATTCTGGCTGCTCGGCACCATCGGCCGACCGGCCCAACGCTCCCGCTCCATCCGCAACCTGATCGTCGCCCCGCGTCGTGAGCACAGCCGCAAGCCCGACCAGATGCACACCGACATCGAGGCTCTGTACGACGGCCCCTATGTCGAGCTGTTCGCACGGTCGCAGCGGCCGGGCTGGGACTGCTGGGGCAACGAGACCACGAAATTCGAGGCCGCAGCATGACCATCGACACCGCCCCCGGCCTGCTGGCCGCCGCCTCTGTGGCCCGTTCCCGCGCCAAGCTGATCCGCAAGACCACCCGCACCGGCAGCGCCGCAGCGATCGCCTATGACGATCTCGCCACGGAGCTGGAGCGCATGGCCGAACGCGCCCAGACCCGCGCCTCCCAACCCGACCTCCTCACCAGCCCGGCAGCCGCGCCGGCCCAAGCGGCGGAGTAGAACCCATGGCCCGCATCCGCTCCACCTTTCCAGGGCAATGGACCGACGAGGACTTCGTCGAGTGCCAGCCGCTTGCCCGCCTGCTGGCTATCAGCCTGCGCAACGAAGCCGATGATCAGGGCGTCTTCGAGTGGAAGCCCATCGGCCTGAAGATGCGCCTGCTGCCTGCTGACAATGTCGACATCAACACCCTGCTGGCCGACCTGGAGGCGCATCAGCAGGTGAAGCGCTTCACGGTGGACGGCAAGGCCTACGGCGCCATCCGGAACTTCGTGAAGTACCAGAAGCCGAAGAAGCCGACGAAGGTCCACCCCCTGCCGTCCAGCCTGCGGGACTGGGTCCGCATGGACCTCTGGAGCACCACCAAGAAGAAGACCGGTGCCGAACTGGACGCCGATCAGCACGACGATGCGGCGGAACAGGACGAGGCTGACGACACGGCGGGTTCCGAACTGCCCACCGCTTCAAACGCACCGAGTTCCGAACTCGCCCGCGTTGAAGCATCCCCCGGTTCCGAACCGAAGCGCGTTCAACGCACCGCAGTTCCGAAAAGTTCGGAAATGGCCGCGCAGAGGGAGGAGGGAGGAGGGAAGAGGGAAGAGGAAGAAGGTACCAGAGTCGTAGAATCATCGGCTGGCGGCAGGCCGTACGCGTGCGCGCACGAAGCCGGCCGGCCGGCCGATGGTTTGGACGATGGGATTTCCGCCGTCCGCCAGGGCGTCGCTGATGGCTTCGAGCGCTGGTTCGACTTGCCGGGCCGTCCGATCAGCCCGGCCGACGGCGAACTGTTCGCTGAGTGGATCGCCGCCGGTGCCGAGCGGGGCCTGTCGCCCGCCGACACCGCCGCCGCCGTGGTCGAGGAGGTCCAGCGCCAGTTCCGCCAACTCGACGCCAAGCACGCCGGTCCGCCCCGCAGCCTGAGCGCCGTGCTGGACCGGGATGTCCGCACCGCCATCGCCAACGCCCGGCCGGGCAGCAAGCGCAAGCCCTTGCCGGAGGTGCCGGAGCCCTATGCCGGCCACTTCGACGCGGTGACCTACGCGAACTGGATCGCCCCCTGCCAGATCAGCGTCGCCGACGGCACTGCCACCCTCCTGGCCCCAAGCGCCTACCACCGCGACTGGGTCGCCCAGCAGCTGGCCGATCGACTGAAGGCTGTGCTGGTGGTCGAAGACCTCGTGATCACCGTCGCCAAGGGGCAGGGGAGGAACGCAGCATGACCACCGGAACCCTGACCATGCCCGAAGACACCGCCGCCATGGCCCGGACGATCCGCCAGCTCCAGGCGCGGAATATCGTGCTCGAGGCGGAGGTCAAGCGGCTGAAGGCTGCCCTTGCCGCCAAGGAACCGAAGCGCCCGACCCGCGCCGGCCTGACCCCGAAGCAGCGCGTCCTGCTGGATTTCATCGTCCGGTACCAGCGCGAACGCCGCGGCGTGTCGCCCAGCTTCGACGAGATGGCTCGGGCTCTCGGCCTCGCCAGCAAGTCCGGCATTCACCGGCTGATCGAGGGGCTTGTCGCCCGCGGCGCACTCGTCCGGATGCCGAACCAAGCCCGCACCCTGCAGGTCGTCACCACCCCCAGCATCGGGAGCGCCGAATGACCTTCCCCTCCTGCCTGACCATCGGCGGCAAGCCTGAGGCCGAGAAGCTCCAGCCCCGCGGCAACGGCTGGGAGTTCGACGGCGCCGCCTCCTGCCGGGCCTATGGGCCGGACATGAACCCGCCGACACAGTTCCCGCCTGTGTGCCTTGCCTGCGTCCGCCGCGTCCGGGCCGCGCTGATCCTGGCGAAGGAGATCGAGCCGCATCCGCGGCGTGGAGACGCGAGGGAGGTGGCGAATGGCTGACCAGTTCTCGGACTGCGAGTGGATGGCCGTGGTGGTCAAGCCCGGCCGGAACGAGGAGGTCCATCGCCGGTACCTGGAGCAGGGCTATCGGTCTTTCCTGCCGATGTGCCTGCGGGAACGTGAGTACGGCCGTGGTCGCATCGAGACGGTTACCCGCCCGCTGTTCGACCGGTACCAGTTCGTCGGCTACCACACCGAGCAGCCGTTCAGCCCGATCCTGAACACCATCGGCGTGAACTTCCTCGTCAGAGGCGCCGACCTGATGCCGCTGCGCGTCTCGCCCCTGATCCTGCGTCGGATCAAGGCCCGCTGCGATGCCGACGGCGGCATGGTCGACCTCCGGCCGCGGGAGCCGGAGCCTGAATCCGAAACCGAAAAGCGCCCCGTGGTGACCTGGGAGCCGGAGCAAGCACTGCGGGTGATCGACGGGCCGTTCCGTGACTTCGCCGCCGTGTTCCTGCAGTCGGACAAACGGGGCGAGATGGCACTGGTCATGGTCGAGCTGTTCGGACGCACCAGCCGCGTCGAGATGCCGGTGGCGAACCTTCGGCCGATCACTTCGGATCGCAGGAGTGTGGCGTGATGGTAGTAGCTTTAATCATTTCGAAAGGATTAGCGGACATACCATGCCCGCATACGGTCCCCCGGCATCCGCTGGATATGGGACTGCGGCAGCTATAGAAGCGCCCACCTCAACCGCCCGCCCTGGCATCCGCCTCGGCGGGTTTTTCTATGCCTGGAGCTAAGCCGTGGCCGAACCCTCACCCGATCTTGCTGCCGCCGGTGTGGGCCTCATCGGCCCCGCCTTATCCGCCCTCGTGGGGGTGCTGATGCGCCATTCGCAATTGGTCCAGCGTGGAGAGCGGCGCTTCCTGTCGCCCTTCCTGCTGCTGGAAGTCCCGACCGTCGCCGGCATGGGCATCGTGGGTGGCGGCGTCGGAAGTTACCTGGAGCTTGCCCCGTCCGTGACGTGGGCAGTCGCCGCCGTGCTGGGCTGGCTGGGGCCACAGGCTCTGGCGCTGTTGGTGCGTGCGGTCGCCCAGCGAGCCGGTGTGAAGATCGACCCGGACAAGGCGGCCCCGTGATGCAGACCCAGCAGAGCAAGCCCCTGTCCCAGGCCATCGCCGAGGCTGCCGACCTGATCGACTGCGTCGCCCAGCGCGAGGCCTACCGACGTGCCACCGAGATGATCGGGCCGGGCCTGGAGCGCATCACCGGCCGCATGCCCGTCGGCGCGATGGACGGCTGGACCCTCGATGCGTCGATGAGGGCCTGACCCCATGCGCGCCAGCGTCATCATCACCGGCAGTCTGGAGAAGGTCTTCGACGAGTGGAGCGACCAGAACGCCCGCCGCCTGACCGACATCACCGAGCATGCCGCCTCCACCATGCGGGACGAGATGCGGAGCGCGATGTCAGGCGCCGGTCTCGGCAACCTCGGCCGGGCGCTGGGCTATGCCGCCTATCCCGGCGGCGGCACCTACAGCTTCCACCCCGCTGCCGAGGTGTTCGTTCGCGGCCGGGCTCCGTCGGCAGCCAAGTGGGAAGGGATCATCGACGCCTTCAACGAGGGCGCGACGATCCGCTCGAAGCGAGGCTGGCTCGCCATCCCAACTAAGAACTGCCC
This sequence comes from Azospirillum sp. A1-3, assembly GCF_023806445.1. NCBI lineage: Bacteria > Pseudomonadati > Pseudomonadota > Alphaproteobacteria > Rhodospirillales > Azospirillaceae > Azospirillum > Azospirillum sp. A1-3. The sequence goes on along the minus strand of NZ_JAMSLU010000003.1, from coordinate 687,681 downwards.
GAAAGGCTCGCGCGGGCGCTTCCTCACGCCCGACCAAGTGGCCGAGCGGTTCGGCCCGCTCCGCTCGGTTGCCAAGGGGCGCGTGGTGCTGCTCTTCGCCGACGTGATCGCCGGCAAGTCGGGAGGGGTGCGCCGCGCCACCGCTGGACGCCGCGCCCAGGGCCGGGAAGCCAAGCTGGTCCTGATGTTCGTCCTGGTGCGCGAGACCACCATTCGCAAGCGCCTCGACCTCGACGCCATCGTGACCCGGTGGCAGACCCGTTACCCCGCGATGATCGCCGAGGCGGTGCGGGAGCGCTGATAGCGGCGCTGATGCGTTGCGTCCTCAGCCTCTGCCGAGCGGCAGCCCGAAGCCCGAGGCGCACCACGGGGCGTTGGAGGGGCAGGGCAAGGCCAGCCACGGGGTGGGGTTGACCGGCCAGGGTCGAACGGGTCCTTCCCGGGGGTCTCCCATCACGGGTGGGACAAGTGCGGGTATCGGAGATATTCCGCCGGAAATTCCAACGCAACAGCCGTTGCATTGGCCGCCGTGATGTGAAGATCGCTGCGCAACTCTTTGTCGCAACTGCGAAAGATGCTCGTGCCGGTTGGTTTTCCCGGCCGGCTGGGGTCAACGCAACATGGCCGGACGCAACACCTTCATCAGCAAGGCCGAGTACGCGGCCCGCATCGGGGTGCACCGCTCCCAGATCAGCCGCTACGTCAAGGCCGGCATGCCCACCCACAACGGGCTGGTGGAGCCGGACGAGGCCAACCGGTGGCGCCAGGCCAACCTCGACCCGACCAAGCCGAAGTCGAAGGTGCAAGCCCCAAGCGAACCGGAGCCTTCGGCGTCGGCGAAGCGTCAAACGGCACCGCCGAAGCGGACCCTGACGGCAGAGCAGCCGCCCGAGGCTTCAACCGACCTCATCGCCGCCCGCGCCCGAGACGCCCATTACTCGGCCGAGCTGCGGCGGCGCAAGCTGCTGGAGTTCGACCGCGAGCACATCAGCCGCGCCGAGGTGGAAGCGGCCTGGGATGCCGCCAACGGGATGTACCGGCAGGGGCTGGAGGGCATCGCCGGGCGCACCGCCTCCATCATCGCCGGCCTGACCGGCGGAGAGGCCGCGCGCATCGAGGAAATCATTCGTGACGAACACCGAGCCGTCCTCTCTGCCGTCGCCGACCTCTTCGACAAGGCCGCCGTCCTCGCCGAAGCTGGCGGCGCTCTTCCGCAGGGCGGCGAAGACGGTGCGCCCACCGAAGAAGCGTCACACGGATGAATGGGCGGCGGAGAACGTCGTCCTTCCGCCGAAGTCGGCAGAGCCTGGGCCGTATCGGCCGCAGCGCGTGCCCTACATGGTGCCGATCCAGCGCGCCTTCGACGATCCCCGCTGGCGCATGATCGTGTTCGTCATGGGCTCGCAGATGACCAAGAGCACCGGTGTGCTCAACGTCATCGGCAAGCGGATGGACGACGCCCCGGTGCCGATCATCTACTTCGGCCCGAGCCGGAACTTCGTGGAGAACACGATCGAGCCCCGCCTGACCGAGATGCTGAAAAGCTCGACGTCGCTATCGGCAAAAACCCAATGGGGGAAGAAGAACCGTAAGACGCTCAAGATCGTCTCCGGCGCCGAGATCCGGCTGGGCTGGGCGGGATCGGCGGCCGAGCTGGCCGGTCAGCCGGCGGGCCTCGTCATCGTCGACGAGCGCGACCGCATGGACGGCGACATTAAGGGCGAAGGCGATCCGGTGGAACTGGCCCGCGCCCGTGGTGAGACCTACCCAGGCTTCTGCATCGGCGTCACCTCCACCCCGCTGATCGGCAATGTCGAGGCGGAGCGGCACCCGGACAGCGGGCTGTGGCACTGGAAGGTCGCCGATCCAGAGGACATCGACAGCGCCACCTGGAAGCTGTGGCAGGAGGGGACCCGGCACGAGTGGGCATGGCCCTGTCCGCATTGCGGCGAATACTTCATCCCGCGCTTCTCGGTCCTGCGCTTCGACAGCACCTCGCCGGCCACAGCGTCGCGGACGGCGCATCTGGAGTGCCCGGACTGCGGCATGAAGATTTTCGACCACGCCAAGGCGGAGATGAATGCCCGTGCCGTGTTTGTCGCTCCCGCTCAGCGGGTGGCGCCGGACGGCTCAGTTAGCGGGCCGGAGCTGACCGGCGACACCATCAGCTTCTGGGTCAGCGGTCTCGCTTCCCCGTTCGTCTCCTTCGGCAGCCGGGCCGCCGACTATGTGCGTGCGGTGCGCTCGGGTGACATGGAGCGCCTGCAGACGGTGGTGAACACCCGCCTCGGCGAGCTCTTCCGCAACGCCGCCGGCGGGCAGGCCCGCGCCTGGGAGCAAATCGCAGCCCTGGCTCAGGCCTATGAAACCGGCGAGGTGCCCTATGGCGTCCAGCGCATCGCGCTGACGGTCGACGTGCAGAAATACGGCCTCTATGTCGTCGCCCGCGGCTGGGGCGCCCGGTACGAAAGCTGGCTCCTGCGGGCGGCGTTCCTGCCGGGAGAAACGGAGCGCCCGGAGGTCTGGAACGACTTGGCGGAGCTGATCGACGGCGGCATTGACGGCGAGCCGTTCAACATCGTGCTGATCGATTCCGGCTACCGGCCGGGCGACAAGTGGCGGCGCCCGACCAACGCTATCTACGACTTCTGCCGGCGCTACCCTGCCAGCAAGGTCCGGGCGATCAAGGGTCACGACCACCTGCCGACTCCGATTAAGACGGCACAAGCGGCGGTCGACGCCAAGGGCAAGGCGGCTAAGTGGGCCGGCATCATGCTCCACCACCTCGACAGCGACTTCTTCAAGTCGTGGGTGATGGCGCGCATCGACTGGCCGGCGGGCGAGCCCGGCGGCTGGCATGTGCCTTCCGACGTCACCGAGGCCTACTGCCGGCAAGTCGTCGCTGAAACCCGGGTGGTGAAGCCCAGCGGTGCGGCGGTCTGGGTCCGGCAGAACAAAGATAACCACTACCTCGACGGCGAAATGATGCAGGCCGCGGCGGCGGAGCTGATGCAGGTCCATTCGCTCCGCCCGCTGCCGCCTCTGTCCGACGGCAAGACAACATCGACCGGCTACAGCCTGCCGATGCCCAAGGCGACCTACGCCGACGATCCACACCTGTGAGGACACCCCATGGCCGACCTCGCCACGCTCCGGACTCGGCTCGCCGAGGCCGAGGATGCCCTGCATCGCCTGCACATGGGGGAGATGGAGGTGCGCGTCGCCACCGGCAGCAAGGCCGTCGAGTACGGCCCGGCCGATGCCGGGAAGCTGGAGCGCTACATCGCCTCGCTGCGCAGCGAGATCGACCGCCTCTCCGGCGCCCGTCGCGGCCCGATCCTGATGAGCTTCTGATGACCGGCTTCATGATCACCGACCGCTACGGCAACGAGGTGCCGCCGCCCCGCCGGGCTGCGGCCGACACCTCCTATGCCGGCGCCTCCATGACGGCGCGCGAGCTGGCGTCCTGGCAGGTGCTGCCGACGTCCGCCGACGCCGAACTGCTGCCCGAGCTCGGCACCCTGGTGGCGCGTTCGCGTGACCTGGCGCGCAACAACGGCATCGCCGCCGGCGGCATCCAGTCCATCCTCGACAACGTCGTCGGCACTGGTCTCCGCCTGTCGGCCACACCCGATTACCGGGCGCTCGGCCGGGACAAGGCTTGGGCCGACGCGTGGAGCGAGGTGGTGGAGGCGAAGTGGCGCGCCTGGGCGGAGACCACCAACTGCGACGCCGCCCGCACGCTCAATTTCGCCGGCCTGACCATGCAGGTGTTCCGCGGCGGTCTGCTGAACGGCGAGGGGCTGGCGCTGCCGCTCTGGCTGCCAAGCCGGGACCGGACCTATGCGACCTGCTTGCAGGTGGTGGAGGCCGACCGTCTCTCCAATCCTCTGGGCCAGCAGGACACCGCCACCCTGCGCGGCGGCATCGAGCTCGATCGCTACGGGGCGCCGCTGGCCTACCATGTTCGCAACAGCCACCCGGGCGACCTGCTGAGCTGGACGCCGGACCTCTACCAGTGGACGCGGGTTCCGGCCTTCACCTATTGGGGCCGGCGCCAGGCCATCCACATCCACGACCGCGAGCGAACGGGACAGAACCGCGGCAAGCCGCTGCTGAGCGCGGTGCTGCCGCAGTTCAAGATGCTGGACACCTACAGCGGTGCCGAGTTGAAGGCGGCGATCGTCAACGCGATGATCGCCGCCTTTGTGAAGAGCAGCATGCCGGCCGAGGCCATCGCCGGGCTGTTCGGTTCACCGGACAAATACCTCGATGCCCGTGCCGGACACTCTGTCCGCCTTCAAGGCGGCGCCGTCCTGCCGCTGTTCCCCGGCGACGAGGTGCAGCCCTTCGCGCCGGCCCGACCGGCGACCGCGTTCGATGCCTTCACCAAGTCGGTCCTGCGCCACATCGCCGCTGGCCTGAACATCCCCTACGAGCTGCTGCTGAAGGATTTCAGCCAGACCAACTACTCCAGCGCCCGGGCGGCGCTGCTGGAAGCGTGGCGGTTCTTCAACGGTCGCCGGCAGTGGCTGGCCACCTACTGGGCCTCTCCGGTCTACGAGCTCTGGCTGGAGGAGGCGGTGAACCTCGGCGAGGTCGAGGCGCCGGACTTCTACCAGAACCGCTACGCCTACAGCCGCTGCCGCTGGATCGGCGCCGGCAAGGGCTGGGTCGATCCGGTGAAGGAGGCCCAGGCGGCTGAGCTGCGCATGAAGATCGGCGTCTCCACCCTTGAGGACGAGTGCGCTGAGCAGGGCAAGGATTGGCGCGAAGTGGCCGAGCAGCGCGCCAGCGAGGCGAAGTTCCTGCGTCAGCATGGCCTGCCGCTTCCCTGGGAACAGGCTGGCCCCGCCGTTCCCGCCAATGCTTCAGCCAATGACCAGCAGACGGGGGAAGAGCCATGATCCTGCTGCCCGAACCCGGGCCCGCACTGCTGGCGCCGTCGTGGGTGCAGCGCTGCGCCTCGGTGGTCGGGCATGACGCCCCACCGCCGAAGGGCGCCATCTTCATCGACGACGTCGGCAGCGCCGGCCGGCCCTATGACGTGGTGGACGGCGTGGCGCTGATCGGCGTCAACGGCATGATCGTGCCGTCCTTCTGGTACATCGGCTCCAGCTATGTGACCGGCTGCAACTGCCTGCGCCTGCAGCTCGCCATGGCCTTCGACGATCCGCAGGTCCGTGCCATCGCCCTGGTGGTGAACAGTGGCGGCGGGCTGGTCTCCGGTGTCGCTGACCTGGCCGACTGGATCGTCGAGGCCAAGGCGGCGGCCGGTAAGCCGGTGGTGTCGATCCTCGCTGAGTTCGCCTACTCGGCCGCCTATTGGCTGGCGAGCGCCGCCGACAGCATCAGCGTGCCGCGCACCGGCGGCGTCGGCTCCATCGGCGTGATCATGGTGCATTGGGACCTCAGCGCCGCCCTGGCCGAAGCCGGCATCAAGGCGACGGTGATCAAGGCCGGCGCCAGCAAGGCGGACGGCAACGCCTATGAGCCGCTGCCCAATGACGTGCAGGAGCGCTGGACCGCCGAGTGCGAGGACCTGCGCCGCCTCTTCGCCGGCTCCGTCGCCGCCAACCGCGCCGCTGCCGGCGCAACCCTCGACCTCGACGCCGTGCTGGCATCGGAGGCCCGCACCTGGGAAGGCCCGGCCGGAACGGCCGAGGCGGTCGCCCAGGGCTTCGCCGACATCGTCCTGGCGCCGGACAAGGCGCTCCAGGCGCTGATCGATCACCTCAACGCCCAAAGGAGCGTGTGACCCATGAAGTTCAATTTCGCCCATCTCGGCTTTGGCCGGCCGGCTGCGGCAGTGCCGACGGCTCCGGCAGCGACGCAGCCGCCGCAGACCGCCGGCACGCAGCCCCCGGCCCAGGCTCCGGCCCCGGCGGCGCAGGGTGCCGCTCCCGCTCCTGCCGCAGCTGCTCCCGAAGCTCCGGCTGCCGCCCCGGCCGCCTCGACCGATCCGGTGGCCCAGGCCCGGCAGGACGAGCGCACCCGCTGCGCCTCGATCTTCGCCGCCCCCGAGGCGGAAGGCCGCGTTCAGCTCGCCGCCCAGCTGGCCTTCACCACCGATCTGAGCGCCGAGCAGGCCGTCGGCATCCTGAAGGCCTCGCCGGCTGCGACCGCCCCGGCCGCCGCTCCGGCCAATCCCTTCGCCATCGTCATGGGCACTGTCCCCAACCCGCAGGTCGGCGCCGATGCCGAAGTGGGCACCGGTGACGACGCCCAGGCGCTCGTCGCCCAAATCCTGAAGGCCGGCGCGTAATGCCCGGCCTTCTCCCGCACAGCAGGAGACCGACCCCATGCCCATCTACCAGCCCGGTGTGACCACCGACTCCTACAGCCCCGACCAGCTGGTTGCCGGCGACTTCCCCCGCGCCACCCGCAGCGTGACGCTGATCACCGGGCAGAACCTGCCCCGCGGCGCAGTGCTCGGCAAGATCACCGCGTCGGGCAAGTACACGCTGAGCCTGTCGGCCTCGAGCGACGGCAGCCAGGTGCCCTCCGCCATCCTGGTGGACTCCTGCGATGCCAGCGGCGCCGACCAGTCCATCGGCATCTTCGAGACCGGTGAGTTCCTGGGCAGCGCGCTGACCCTGGGCACCGGGCACACGCTGGCGTCCGTCCGCGACGCCCTGCGCGACGTCAGCATCTTCATCCGCTGACCGCTTCCATCCGCTGATCCTCCTGGCGCCCCGCCGCCACGCTCATAGGAACGAGCCCCATGAACATCTACGATACCGCCGTCCTCAACGGCGTGGTGCAGAGCCTGAAGCGTCCCAAGTCCTTCCTGCTCAACACCGTGTTCGGCACCGTGCAGACCGAGACGTCCGAGCAGATCGCTGTCGACATCGAGATCGGCAACCGCAAGGTCGCCCCCTTCGTCTCGCCGCTGGTGGCCGGCAAGGTCCAGTCGCAGGACGGCTTCAACACCCGCCTCTACAAGCCGGCCTACATCAAGCCCAAGGCGGTGGTCGATCCCAACCGCTCCTTCAAGCGCCAGGCTGGCGAGCAGATCGGCGGCACCCTGAACCCGATGCAGCGTCAGATGGCGACGGTGCGCTCCATCCTTGAGGACCATGTCAGCCAGATCACCCGCCGCCTGGAGATCATGGCCGCCGAGGCCCTGCGCCTCGGTCAGGTGACGGTGACCGGCGAGGGCTTTCCCACCCAGGTGGTCAGCTTCGGTCGCGCCCCGGCGCTGTCCATCGCCCTGACCGGCACCGACCGCTGGAGTGATGCCAGCAGCACGCCGATCGACGATCTGGAAGAGTGGGCCGAGCTGGTTCACAAGACCGAGGGCGCGGTCATCACCACCATCGTGATGGACCCCGACGCCTGGAAGGCGTTCCGCAAGAACGCCCAGGTCGAAAAGCTGCTGGAGATCCGACGCGCCGCCGGCACGCCGGTGGAACTCGGCCCCTCCACCTATGTGGCGGGCGCCCAGTGGAAGGGATCGATCGGCTCTTTCGACATCTGGGTCTACAGCGAATATTACGACGATCCCGACACCGGCGCCGTGACGCCGCTGCTGCCGAGCGGCACCGTCCTGGGCTTCGGTCCCAACGTGGAAGGCGTGCAGGCCTTCGGCGCCATCCGCGACGAAGCCGCCGGCCTGCAGGCGATGGAGATTTTCTCCAAGAGCTGGGTGCAGGAAGACCCGAGCGCCCGCTTCGTCATGAGCCAGTCGGCGCCGCTGGTCTACCCGCGTCGCCCGAATGGCTCCTTCGCCGCCACCGTGCTGTAAGGGGACCCGCGATGAAGATCCGCACGATCAACAGCGTCAAGTTCCAGGGCACGCTTCACCCGCCCGGCACCGAGCTCGACGTGCCCAGCGACGTGGCCAAGCCGCTGCTGGAGTCCAAGAGCGCCGAGAAGGTGCTGGTGGAGCCGAAGGCGTCGGCAGCTGCGCTCCCCAAGGACTGACGCTCCAGGGCGGCCTTTCGGCCGCCCTGGTTCTGGAGAGCCCGACCATGGCCGATCCGTTCCAGCGCATGCACGACAGCACCTTCCGCCGGCTGGGCGTGGATGCGGTCTACACCCCGCCCAGCGGTGACCCGGTCAGCTGCCGGGCCATCTTCGTCCAGCCGGACGTCGACTGGCGCGGTAACGAAGCGGGCGTCACCACCCCGTCGCGCATCGCCGAGGTGCGGGTGTCAGAGGTGGCGGAGATGAAGGAGAAGGGCCGGCTGGCCATCGGCGGGCAGAGCTTCACAGTCCAGAAGGCCAGCCGGCCGGACGCCGACCGGCTGCTCTGGCGCTTGGATCTGCGCTGATGCCCCTCTCAATCCGCGAGCAAACACTCACCGCCTTCGAAGCGATGCTCCGCACGGTGGTGGCGGAGAATGTGCCCGGCACCCTCATCCTGCATCGCGCTCGCCGGCAACCGGTGCCCGATGAGGAGTTGCCGGCCCTGATGATGCACGCCGCTCCGGTCTCGTCAGCCCAGGAATCGGCGGCGGTGGTGCGCAACATCGAGCGCATCACCGTCACGGCTCTGGTGAGCGCCGACACCGACGAGGATCTCGATCGGGCGCTTGTCGATCTCTGGGCGGCGCTCCAGCGCGCCGTCGAGGCTGATCCCACCCTCGGCGGCATCGCCGTGGACATCAACCTGACCGACGCCGACCAGGGAGCGGCCGACGGTGAGGGAATCGGTGGCCGCGGCGACGTCTTCGCTGCCTATGCCGTCGAGTATTGGACCAAGCCCGGCGACCCCTACGCCCTGGCGCCCTGACCTTTCTTTCATTCGGAGAGCATCCATGAACATCCCGGCCCATCGGGCGGCGGCGGTGGCGCCGACTCCCGCCCACAGCTTCGAGCTTCGCGATGGCGATCAGCTCATCAACCTCACCGAGGAAGAGCGCGCGGCGGCCGAAGCCGCCGCCGCCGCCGCCACTGCCGCGGTTCCGGTCCCCGCCACCAAGGGCCGCCGGCCCGCCAGTGAGGCGCCGACCGCGCCCATGGCCGAGTAAGGAGACCCCGCCATGGCCTTGCGCACCCGTAACGCCGCCCTGCTGGCGAAGATCGAGACCACCGAAGGTGTCGATGCCTCTCCGGTGGCTGGCACCGATGCCGTGCTGGTCGAGAACCCTCAGATCAGCTTCAACCCCAACACCGTGCAGACCAATGAGGTGACCGGCAGCCTCGATGGCCGAGGCCCGATCACCGGCGGCATGACGGTGCAGATCACCTGCGACGTCCTGCTGAAGGGGTCGGGCGTGCCCGGCACCCCGCCGGAATGGGGCAAGCTGATGAAGGCGGCTGGCTGGGCGGAGGTGATCACCGCCGCCGCCGTCCCGGCTGCCGCCGAAGCCGCCGCCTCCGGCACCACCACCAGCCTGACACTGGCGGCTGGGGCGAGCGGCACGGCGCAGGCCTATCGTGGCATGCCGCTGCTGCTGACCGGCAACCCTGCGGGCGGGGCCACCTCCTTCGTGGCGGACTACACCGCTGGCAAGGTGGCAACCCTGACCGATCTGTTCGGCACGGCACTTAGCGCCGCGACCAACTATCAGGTACCGGTCAACGTGCTCTATAAGCCGGCGTCGACCAACATCCCGTCGCTGACCCTGTACCTCTACATGGACGGCTTGCTCTACAAGGTGGTGGGCGCCCGTGCCAATGCGACGCTGAAGCTTCAGAGCGGCAACATCGGCCTGATCAGCTTCACCATGACCGGCATGTTCGCCGGCAAGGTCGACGCCAGCCTACCGGCTGGACTGGTCTACGACGCCACCCGCCCGCCGGTCTGGAAGGGCGGCAAGGCGCTGGTCAATCGCGTCGTTTCTGCCATGTCGTCGCTGTCGATCGAGTTCGGCAACCAGATGACGAACCCGGACAACCCGAACGCGGCCGAAGGCTTCGACCCCTCTATCATCACCAGCCGCAACATGACGGGCAGCTGTGATCCACTAGAAACGCTGGTGGCGACGCGGGACAGCATGGCGGCGCTGCGGGCCGGAACCCAGCAGGTCATCCATGCCTTCTATGGGATCAGCGTCGGCAATCGCATCGGCCTGACCATCCCGGCGGCCTTCTACACCAACCTGCAGCCGGGCGACCAAAACGGGCTGCTGACCAACACCCACCAGTTCTCCTGCACCGGGCAGGACGCAGGCGCCTTCATCTGCCTCTACTGACCACTGAGACCCCGGCCGGCACCGGGAAAACCTGTCGGCTTCGGCCGACGGGGCGCTTTCGTGCGCCCGCGCGGGCGGAGATGTCGGCTCCGCCCGCACCCCCACCCCTCACCGACAGAGGAACACCCCCATGCTCCCCATTTCCGCCAAGGACGTGGTCCGCTTCACCCCGCGCGTCGAACTGCTGTCTTGGCTGCGTGACCGCCTGGCTGAGGCCGCCACCGACGAACAACGCGAGGCGCTGGACCGTCAGATCGACAAGGTGCAGGGCGAAATTGATGCCGCGCCGCAGCCGGTCTATCTGCTGGCCGTTGCCAGTCATCTGCAGCGCGCGGCCTTCCGCCGCGACCTGACGGCCACTGGCGCCACTTATGCCGGCGACGCGACCCTTTACGCCGCCCTGCGCGAGGATCTGGAGGCTGTCGCCCCGGTGAACCTGCCGGAGCTGCTGACCATCGTTGACGAGGTGGAGGCTGCCGGCAAGCCGGCCGATGCCTCCCCCGAGGTCCGCGACCGTTGGCCCGGTATCACCCGCGTCGCCCGTGCGCTGGGCGGGCGCTTTGCCGCACTGGAGGGTGACCAGGAGTTCTATCTGTCGGTCGCGCCCATCGTGGCCTGCCGGCATTTCCTGCTCGGCTGGGAGAACGTTGACGCGCCCTTCACGCGCCGCGGCAACCTCACCACCGACGAGACGCTGGCCGCTCTGGAAGAGGGCGAGATGCAGGCGATCGGCTTCAAGGCGATGAACCTGATGCGCCCGACCAAGGCACTGGAAAAAAACTCCGCATCGCCGTCGCGGTCAGCCTCCAGCCCGAGGCATTCCCAGACGGCGCAGAAGCACCTGACGGCTCCGCGTGGCTCCTCTACGGAGAGCGCCACGAGCGAAACCCCCGCCTCGGCCTGACCGACGGGGATCTTGAAATGGTGCGCTACTGGCGCGCCTACCGCCCCCACCCTGGGCGGATCGGCGGCATGGCCGCCGGCATCATCCCCGCCGCCGGCCACCTGCCGGAAGCCGGCGGCTACGGCGATCAGGCCGCCATCATGCTCGACGCCTTCGAGATCATGAGCGCGGCCGAAGCGGAACTCCTTCAGCAGGAACGGTGACACCATGGCCGGACGGAACGTGACCGCTCGCTTCAGCGTGGAGGCTGATGTCGAGCAGGCGAAGCGCGACCTGGAGGGCATAACCCAGCAGGTCGACCAGCTTGGCAAGACGAAGGTCGACAATGTCCGGCAGGAACTGGAGCAGCTGACCGCCAGCACAGGCAAGCTGGCGGCCGGCTACACCGCGCTGACGCAGGAGCAACGGCAAGCCTACCAACAGCGCGAGCAGGACGCACAGTCCGTCGAGCGCCTGCGTCGCAGCTACAAGACGCTGGAAGGCGCCTTGGAGGCCGTGGACGTGCAGGTTCAGCACGGCCACCGCTCGGCTGAGGACGCTGTCCGCATCCAGGGTCTGCTGGCGCAGGCCTATGGCAGGACGAACGCCGCCATAGCCCAGAGCGCGCAGGCGTTTCAGGGGGGCGTCAACGCCACCAGGGCAGCCATCGTGGCGCAGGAGAGCGCCGCCGCCAGCACCCGGCGACTGAACGGTGTCATGCAGCAGGCGGGGTGGCAGGTCAGCGACTTCGCCAACCAAATGGCAAACGGCGGCAATGTCGCAACTGCGGCCGGCATGCAGTTGGGGCAGCTCATGGGCTCGCTCGGTCCGCTCGGGGCGGCGTTGGGCGCGGTGGTGAACGTCGGCGGTGTGCTAATCGGTGCGCTGCAGAAGGCCGGTGGGGCTGCGGTCGACACGACCACCTCATTCAACGACTACGCCAAGGCAATGGAGTTCGCCAAGAAGGCGTCGGAGGAACTGAAGACCGCCACGATCGCATCCAAAGCGGCTCTGGAGGCGGAAGGGCGCTCAGCGCTGGATGCCGCCGAGAAGCGGCTGATCAAGGCGCAGGCAGATTTGAAGGCGCTGGAAGCGTCCCTAATGCAACCGGGCCCTATGGTCGGCGATGCTTCCGGGCAAAGTGGAATAGCTGCCGCTTATCTGCTCCAGGCGAGCCGGGTCAAGGATCTCAACCTTCAGCTTGAGACCTTGCGCGGCAGCATGGGCTCCTACAACGACGGCGCCCGCGCAGTCACCTTCAGCGCCGGGCAGGCTGGCGGAGCCACCAAGAGCCTTGGAGAGGATGTGGAGAAGCTGCGCGAGAGCCTGCGCGGCCAGATTAAGGATCTTGGCGTAGAGGTCTCCACCTTCGACCAGTCGAACGCAGCCAAACTGCGGTCAAAGCTCCAGACGGAGGCGATGACCACCGCCCGCGTGGCTGATTACAAGGCGGTTGATGCCGGCACCAGGGCGCTGATTGATCAGGCGGTCGCGAAGCAAGAGCAGATCGACAAGCTGGAGGAGCAAAAGAAGGCGCAGGAAGATGCGACGAGGGCCGCTGAGCAGGCCGAAGCCGAGGCCGAGCGCCTTGCTGAGCAGCATAAGAAGGCCATCGAGCATGCCGACAAATATGTCGACCGCCTGAAGGGCGAGACCACCGCGCTTGCACAGTCGGAGCGGCAGCGCTTCATTGCCAACAAGGCAATGGAGTTCGAACTTCAGAACCGTGGGAAGCTGTCCGGCGCCGAGATGGACAGCTATTTGGCCAAGGTTCGGCAGGAGGCAGGCGCGCTTTACGATAGCACCGAAGCCCGCAAGGCCAAGGCCAAAGCGGACGAGGAGGCTACCCGCGCACTGGAGAAGTACCAGCAGGATGTGACCCGCGTCGCGACTGACATCGGCAAGGACATCTCGGAGAACCTGTGGGACCAGATCACCGGCGAAGCCAAAGCCGGTGACGCTCTGGATTTCTTCAAGAACTGGGCGAAGCGCCTTGCCGTGGAGATGCTGAACCAGAACATCGTCCTGCCGATCACCATGCAGTTGGTGGGATCCATGCCGTCCCTGTTTGGCATCCAGTCTCCCGGCTCTGCGGCCAACCAGAACGGCGGCATGGGCGGCGCGGGCAACCTGCTGTCGATGGGCAGCAAGTTCATGCCGTCGTCGTGGACCAGCGGGATCACGGGAGCGATCGACAGCTTCGGCTACAGCGCGCTCGGGATTGGGTCACAGTCCTCCCTGCTGGCGGGGCAGGCGGTGCTCGCTCCTTCTGCGGAGGTGCTGGCGTCACAGACGGCCATGCTTCAGGCGGTGAACCCTGGCCTGATGGTCGACGGTGTGGCGGTCACCGCGGCTCCAACCGTTACCGCTGGATCGTCAGCGGGTGCGGCTGGCGGCGTTGCCGCTGGCACTGGCTTGTCCGCCTACCTCGGGGCTGCCGGTGCGGGTGCGGCCGGCGGCGGTCTGGTCGGCGGCTATCTCGGTACGGCGACCAACTCGAAGGCGGTTGGTGGCATCTCTGGCGCGGTCGCCGGGGCGGGGACTGCTGCGCTCGCGTCCTACATGGGGCTTGGCGCCCTTGGCGGCCCGGTGGGGCTTGCCATCGGAGCCGTTGCCGGCGCCATCATGGGCATGATCGGCACGCAGAAGGCGACCGTCGGCAAGACGGCGTCCGCTGACGTGACGATTGCCAGCAATGGCAAGTCGGCGACCTACGGCAACATCCAAACCGACAACGATGGCGATCCTGCCGCCGGTCAGGCGTTGGGCAAGGCCCTGTCCGGCATCTACTCCATCGCGGCCATGGGCGGCGGGTCGCTGACCAAGGACTTCGGCATCGGCAGCACGGCCAAGAACGGCCTCTATGTGGCGGGCAGCGTTCCGTACAAGGAGTTCGGCGACGACATCGCCGGGCTGCTGCGCTACACGCTGCTGGAGCAGGGCGGGTTGAAGGACGGCGGGGCCAACACGCTGAAGGCTTTGCAAAACACTCAAGCGAAGGATTGGGAAGAGGCCGCCAAGGACATCGGCCTAGGAGCCTCCATCGACGCCGGCAACACGGCGCTGAAGGAGATGGTCAAGACGCTGGGCGGGGTGACGGACGCGGCCAAGAAGGCCACGACCGAGAGCTTCGCTCCGATGTTCGAGGAACTGAGCCGGGCACAAAAGCTGGGCATCGGCGACGCCTATGTTGGCCTCGCCAGTGAACAGCTGAAAGCCTACCTCGACCAACTCCGCAACCCGCCGGACTTCACCCAAGTCCAGACGGACATGGCCGCGCTGAAAGGCCAGTTCCAAGCGGCTCGTGAAGCGTACGCCCAACTCAACCCCGCGATGGTCACCTATGTGGACCAGATTGAGGCTGAGACGCGGGCGCGGATGGCCGCCAATCTGAACAAGTCCCTCGACCAGCAGATCAACGAGGCTTCTGGCCGGGGGTACGTCAACCAGATCAGCGGCTTCATGGACGCGCTGACCGCCAACGGCAAATCGCTGGCGGCGGTTGGCGAGCCGGTGACGCGGGCGCAGACCTTGTTCAACGCCCAGCTTGCCGGCCTGCTGAAGACGCTGGACGACACCCAGCGGGCCGACGTGGTTGCGACCTTCGGCGGCAGCATCTCCAATCTGTCGGAGGTGATGCAGCAGGCGGCGAACGACAACACCGCGGCGGCGCAGGCGGCATCGGACATCCGCTCGTCCTGGGCATCTATGGTGTCGTCGGCTCTGTCGGCGGCGCAGTCGGTGGCTTCTCAGTGGTCTGGCGCGGTCGACAAGATCAAGTCGGCCCGGCTGTCGCTGTCGCTGGGCGAGTATTCGGCACTGAACCCTGGGCAGCAGCTTGCCGTTGCTCAGAAGCAGTGGACCGACACGCTGGCGAAGGCGCAGGCCGGCGACGTGGCGGCGGTGGAAGCGCTGCAGGCCGCCGGTGACGCCTTCCTGAAGGCGGATCGGGTGGTGAACGCCACGGCCAACCCCAGCGCCTACAACGCCGTGCAGGCGGGCCTGTCATCGGTGGAGACGGTGGCACAGCGTCAGCTGTCGTCGGCGCAGCAGCAGGTAAGCTATCTGACCAGCATCGACAGCACGTTGAAGAGCCTGGACGCCAACACCGCCAGCCAAGCGAAAATGCTGGAGATCATCTCCAGCCCGCGAAACTGGGGCGCTGCGTCCTCCACGACGGCCAACATGCAGCTTGCCCTCAAGACGGGGTATAGCGGCGACTTCGGCGGGGGCGGCTGGCAAAACTGGATCGTCAACCAGTCCGATGAGACCAAGGCGATTGCCCGTCAGGTGCTCACGGCGGCCGGGCAGGGGTGGCGCATCAACGGCTTTGCCACCGGCACTCCCGCCGCTCCTCCGGGATGGGCGTGGGTCGGTGAGCAAGGGCCGGAGCTGATGCGGATGAAAGGCGGAGAGCCGATCATCCCGAACGCGGCGGCCCTGGACATGGCGCGGTCGTGGACGGTGGCGAACGACCGGTGGGGCGGCAATGTCGTCCCGATCCGGGCACCGCAGAGTGGCGGCGGCTCGGACGGGACGGCAGCGGCCTTCGACCGGCTGTCGGCCAAGATCGACCGCCTGATTGCGGCGGTGGAGCGAGCCGACGCCAACGCCGGCGGGCAGCGGGGCGCCATCGGTGCCGATCTGGTGGCCGTCATGCGTGAGGTTCGGGACGAGATGGCCGACGCGCCGCGCCGCACCGCCAACGCGATGGGGAAATGACTATGATGATGCGGCTCTATGAGCTGGACGCCTTCCATCAGGCGTCCGGGCACCTTCACCGTTGGTATCTGTGTGCCGGGTCGCGGGGCTATCAGTCCCGCGGCACCGACAAGCCGGCCCGCGTGACCTGGCTGCCGTTGGTCGGGCAATGGGAGAGCGTCGCGGTGGAAGCGGCTGGTGCGGGTGGTGGGTCGGCCCTCCGCACCGCCGATCTGCGGCTGATGAACGTCCGGCAAGCCGACACCCTGCCGCGCTGGGCCAACGTCTTCGACGTCACCGCCGGAACTTGGCTGCGGGCAGAATTGGGTGTGCGTCCGCTGAACGCCCTGCTGACCGACTATGTCATCCGCACCATCGTGGTGAAGGAGGTGGACGAGGCGGCGGCCTACAGCACCGCCGTCACCGTCTGGCGCGCCAAGGCCGGCATGCTCCAGCCAGACAAGACCGAGCTGCGGCTGCCGTTGTGGGACCGGCTGGCGGACTTCGACACGCCGGTCCTGCCGCCGGAAGCGGCTTATGCCGGCACCGGTGGGCTGGAAGGTCCAGCCACCTTGGCTGGGGTGACCAAGGAGCGGTGTTTCGGCTGGTGCCCCATCGTGGCGCCCACCTATCTGGGCGTGGTGGGTGGAAAGCACACCTATTCGGTCAATGGCGGCAAGCCCATCGAAGGCATCGTGCGAGGCTGGGACAAAGCGGCGCCCTACCAGCTGGTGACCGGCACGCCGTCCTCCTCTGCCAGCCCGGCGCAGTTCTCGGTCGATGTCGCCACCGGCATCATCACCATCGGCGGCGGCAAGCCGGAAGACTTCCGCGTCGAGGTGAAGGGCACCAAGACGGGCGGTGTGTGGCATCGGTATATCGGCCAGATCATTGCCCATCTCGCCACCACCCACGGCGGCATCATCGGTGCGGCCAGTGTCGTCGGCATGGACGCCACGCCGCGCACGGCTGGGCTGTTCCTGCCAGCCGGCGACACCACCACCCACCGGGCAGCCTATGACAAGCTGGTTGGCTCTGTGGCGCGCGGGCGCTGGTACATCGACCTGACCGATAGCCTGATCGTCACCCGTCTGCCGCGCGCCACCGCTGCCACGCCGCTGCGCTCCTACCGCAAGGCAGCCGGCGAGGCGGACGGGCTGCGGCCCATCGCCGGCAACAGCGACGTGCCGGCCAAGCAGGTGATCGTTCGGCATTCCGAGAACACCAGCCCAGCGGTCCAAACCGCCACCGCGGCGACGGCCGACGACACGGCGCTGTGGACAAAACAATGGCGGGAGGCGCAGTCGGCTGTGAATGCCACGGTGGCAGCCGCTTGGGGCGTGGCGGCCAAGCCCGCCTATGTCGAAACCGCCCTGACCGTCACCGCCGATGCCGCCGCGGAAGCGCCGCTGTGGCTGGCGGAGAAGGCCGATCCGCCACGCCAGTATGAGTTGCGGGTGCGTGACGGTGCCCCCGGGTTTTGGATCGGCGACGCGGTGACCGTCACCGACGACATCGCCGGCTTTGAGGCTGGGGCAACGGCGGTGATCTACGGCCGGACCAACCGCGAGCGCGGCGGCGGGGCCATCCTCTATCTGGAGCGCTGACATGGCGGACCCTCTCGGCTATGCGGCCGACCGCAACGAAGTCGCCAATCCGGCGGCAATGAACCCCTGCACCATCACCAGCAACGTGGCGTGGCTGCCGGCTGCCCCTCTCGACGCGATGAAGACCACGCCGCTGATCGACGCGGCGGTGTCCACCGTGATTGGGACGGAGGCCAACCCTGTCCAGCTGCTGTTTGCTTGGCCCAATGCCATCGACCTGACCTATGTCGGGCTAATCGACACCAACCTTGTGCAGGCCGCCCGCGGTCGGGTGGAAACCTGGATCGGCACCGACCCCTCTGTGCCTCCGGATCGCAGTGTGGAAGCGGCTGTCGTGCCGCCGCTGACCGACCCCGCCACCATGCGCTTCGGCGCGGCGAACATGTTCCGTGGCGATCTCGATCCGCGCGACTTCCGGCTGCTGCCGGCAAATCTGCACATCCCGGTGCCGCTGGCGCGGGTGCGGCGGTTGCGGCTGAGCCTGTGGGGTGCAGCCTTCCAACCAGACGGCACTCCCGACACCGGCTATCGCATCGGTCTGGCTTGGGCCGGAGACGGCATCGCCTTTGACCGCCATGTCGGCAGTTCCGGCGAGGATTACCGCAGCTATGACCAGCGCACCGAGACCGATGGCGGCGGTGTGTGGGTGGAGCCGGGGATCGGCCGGCGGGCGGCGCTGATCGACCGGCAGGTCACCGACAGAACCTTGCGCGATGAG
Source organism: Azospirillum sp. A1-3 (assembly GCF_023806445.1). Lineage (NCBI taxonomy): Bacteria > Pseudomonadati > Pseudomonadota > Alphaproteobacteria > Rhodospirillales > Azospirillaceae > Azospirillum > Azospirillum sp. A1-3. Next base: position 669,630 of record NZ_JAMSLU010000003.1, on the reverse strand, counting down.
CTTTTCAAGATGGCGGTGCGGATGGGCAAGTCGAAGCCCTGCATCTGGCTGCCGAACATCAATGACCCGGCTGCCTGCTGGCAATACGGCGGCCTGTTCCGCCGCGTGGACGATCACAGCCAGAAGTACATGGCTCCCTTCTACACCAGCGGCAGTATCGAATTGGAGGAATGGCGGGAATGACGGCTCTTGATGACGCGCTGTCGCGGCTTGTTCAGTACAATGCGAACGGTGATTACAACGCAGCGTCCAACCGTTACAGCTTCCTTGGCATTGGCGGTATGGAAGCCAATTATGTCCAGTCTCTGCGCGATGTGGCATCCGCCGCCGTCAGTGCAGGGACATTGGTCGGGCAGATCGCGGCTGCCCAGTCGACCATTGCCATGGTCTGGGATGCGGGCACAGCCGACGCCGATCCGGGGGCTGGCGAGGTGAGGGCGTCCACGGCCGCGCTGACCGCTGGCACCTATACCCTCTATATCGACACCGTGGATGCAGACGGCGTCGACGCAACCAATGTGATCGCCGGCTGGGTGGCCAGCACGTCCACGGTCAAGGGCCGGTTGCGACTGGTCAAGGTCGGGGACAGCGCTGCCTATGTTGACGTCAATGTGACCGCTGTCACTGTCGCAACCGGATATCGCAAAGTAGCGGTGTCCTATGTGTCCGGTCCTGGGGGCTTCGCCGCTGGGGATCGCGTCGCCATCGGCTTTTCCCGCACTGGCGACAAGGGCGACACCGGCAACACAGGGGCCACCGGCCCGACCCCGGTCATCGTGTCGGCCTCCACCACCAGCTTGGCGATCGGCACCGGCGCGAAGACGCTGGTCACCGCTGCCGCGCTTGGGCTTGGTGTCGGGGCCAACATCCTTGTGGCGTCGACCGCCAACGCCGCGAACTACATGTTCGGCAACATCACGGCAATCAGCGGCACCAGCGTCACCTTTAACAGCACTGTGATTGGTGGCTCTGGCACGTTGGCAAGCTGGAATGTCAGCCAGAGTGGTGTGCAAGGGCCGCAGGGCATTCAAGGCAACACGGGGGCGGCTGGCGGCATCACCGGCGGCAACGCGACCGGCGCGATCAACGAAACCGCCGTCACCCTGGCGTCTGCGGCGACGACTGACCTCGGGGCGGCCGCTGGAAATGCCGTGCGTATCACTGGCACCACGAATATTACTGCTCTTGGAACTGCTCAGGCGGGTTCTAGGCGCCATGTGACGTTCTCTGGAGTGCTTACGCTTACGCACAATGCTACGAGCCTAATCTTACCCGGCGCAGTCAATATCCTTACAGCCAATGGTGACACTGCTGAGTTTGAAAGCCTAGGGGCAGGTAACTGGCGCTGCATGGAGTACAATTACGTAACCGGTCTGTCGGTCGGCCTAGGGACGACTGCGTTTGCCTCCGGTGCTCTAACGCTCAACATGGGCGGTCGCAGCTATGCGGAGTTCGTCTATACGGCGACTGCCAATATCACCAGTGTCAGCATCATCAATTCACCGAACAACGGCACCAGCGTTGCGTTGCTGCGCCTAACGAACGGCGGAGCGTTCACCTATGCCCACCCGGCGAACACCGTGGCCGAAGGCGGAGTCACTGCAGGAATTGGTGCGCTCACAGCAAGCGGAACGGATGAACTCCTGTACCGCACGAACAGCGACAACAGCCGCATCGTTGTCAGCGTTAAGAAGGATGTAAAGGCATGATCCCGGCTCTGCTTGAAGAAGAATTTGCTGTCGGTGCAGATCAGAGGCCGTACGTCGATGACGTGTTCTCGGCATACCCTTACGTCGGCACTGGCTCTGCTCTGCCGATTGTCAACGGCATTGATCTTGCCGGCAAGGGCGGGATGGTATGGATCAAAGGGCGAAGTCAAGAGTATTCCCATACTCTGCATGATACTCTACGCGGCCGTGCTGGTTATCTAAGAACTAACGGTACAGACCCCCAAGTCGTCCCCCTGTTGTCGAGTTTCAATAGCAACGGGTTTACGATAGATCCGCCAGATTATCAAAACTACTCTGCCAATCAGAACGGTGTGACGTTCACGTCTTGGACATTTCGCCAAGCTCCGAAGTTCTTCACGCAGAAGCTGGTAACGCATACCGTAGGCGTAAACCAGACAGTCGACCTATCCGAACTTGGCACAGTTGGGTTTGTGCTGCTCAAGAACATCGATACTAATGAAGAATGGACCGCGCTACATCGCTCCCTGAGCGCCGGGAAAAAGCTTGTTATTAACAGCGTTGTAGCTGCACAAGCCACATCTGCGGCTATTTCTGCAACAAGCGTTACTGTGCCGGGCGCATTCTCATCGGGTAGATATATTATTTATGCCTGGGCGCACGATCCGTCTCCAGAGGGTTTGATCCAGTGCGGTAGTTATGTCGGAAACGGCGTTAATGGTCGGGGTGGGCCTACGGTAACGCTTGGCTGGGAACCCCAGTTTCTTATGGTTAAGTGCGCCAGCGCCACAGACACCTATACTAACTGGATGATGCTGGACAGTATGCGCGGAATGGGCACGTACGGTACAAACACGAACTATTTGTATGCCAACCAGAGTTTCAACGAGAATTATTACTCCAATGAGAGTTTTGTAGAAATCACCGCAACTAACTTTGCGCTCAACTACACCAGTTCAAGCGCTAATGCGTCGCTAAACGCTAGTGGGCAGACCTACATCTATATGGCGATCCGTCGCCCGAACAAGCCTGCGTCCCTTCTCGGGGCTTCTAAGGTGTTCACCCCGTTCAATGGAACCGGGCAACTTACTAAGCGTACCACGCCCCACACGGTTGATATGGCAATGTTTAAGCAACGGACACTCGCGAATGACTGGTCTGTGTTTTCTCGCATAACCGGTGGCCGTTACTTTTCTACGACTACCATTGCGGCCGAGACAGCCAACGCTAATGGGATGCAGCTCGATTATGCGGATGGTTTTCGCTTCCCAACTGAAGCTTATTTCGTCAACGGAGGCGCAGCCGACATTGCTTTTGCGTTAAAGCGCGCCCCTGTCTTCTTCGATCAGGTTTGCTACGACGGAAACTCTGTTGCTGGACGACAAGTTCTTCACAGTCTTGGCTCTCCACCAATAATGATGTGGATAAAGAACCGTAGTTCTGCAAGCTGGTGGACGCCCGTATACCACAGAGACATTGGAGCAGCCAAAGCCCTCTGGATTAATCAGGCGAGTGCAGCTACTGATGCGAACTACACTGGAACTGATCAGAATAATCTCTGGAGCATCGCTGCGCCGACTGCCGCGACCTTCTCAGTTGGCGGGTCAGGCGCTGTGAATGCTACCGGGAACTCGTATATGGCAGCACTCTTCGGTGAGGCCCCGGGCATTTCCAAAGCTGGAGCATTCACGCTAGGTGCAAGCACGCTCAATATCGACCTCGGCTTCACCCCGCGCTTCTTTATGTGCAAGCGCACGGACGCCGCCGGTGATTGGTACATGTGGGACAGTGCTCGTGGCATCGTCGCGGCAAATGACCCGGTCTTGTTGCTGAACAGCACTGCTGCCGAGGTGACGACAACCGATCACGTTGACCCAATCCTCAACGGCATTGCTGTAAATCCGACGCTTTCGGCTGGCACTTACATCTACTACGCCATCGCCTAACGGAGAAATACCATGCTCACCTACCGCATCCGCGATACCGCCCAAGTCATCACCCTCGGACAATTGGCCAATCTTCACCCGCTGCTGGCGTTCCCCGCCTCTGGCCCCGACGCCGACATGCTCGATCATCTAGGCTTGGACGTTGTGCATTATGCCCCGCCCCCTGAATGCCAGACGTGGGAGACTGTCGTCCCTGCCGATCCGGTGCTGACCGACAAGGGCTGGTACCAGACGGGATGGGCCGTGGTCGGCCCCAAAGGCGATGCTCTTGAAGATGCCGTGGCCGCTGATCTTGTCCGCCGCCGTGCGGCCAAAGTGGACGCCATCAACGCTGAACGGGACCGGCGCTTGGCCCTTGGCGTGACGTACAGCGGCAAGGTCTTCGCGACCGACGCTCTGACCCGCACCGATCTGGGCGGCATGGCCACTACAGCGTCCCTGGTGCTGGCGGGTGCTTTGGACTGGCCTGACAGCTATGCGCAGGGGTGGATTGCGGCCGACAACACGCGCCTGCCGCTGCCGACGCCGCAGGATGGTGTCGCCCTGGCAGCGACGGTGGCTGGGGCGTACAGCGCGACGGTGCAGTATGCCCGCGACCTGAAAGACGCTGCCCTGGTGTCAGACAATCCGGAAGGCATCGACATCATGGCCGGCTGGCCCAGCTGACACTGCGACAACACTCCAACCCCTGAGTCCGAACCGGCGCCCGCGAGGCGCCTTTTTCATGTCCGGAGGTTCGATGTCTCCCTTCCTTTGGGCGGCGCTGTCCGCCCTGCTGCTGGCCTGCGCCTTTCGCGAGCGCGGTCAGGGGCACCTCTGGCTTGGCACCACTGGAGCGCGCGTGCTCTTTTGGGCGCTGCCGGTCGGTATCGTTGTTCATGTCGTCCCAAGCGCGCCGAACTGGGAAGGCGCATGGACGGCGATACTGGCCGGTGCCATGGCCTATCTCGGCCTACTCCTGCCGCACGGCGCCGGGCAGAACCTCACCGAAGCGCCCGCCGACTATCCGGCAAGCTGGACCGCCTGCCTTCCCCTGTCCGAAAAGCTTGGCTATCTGGCAGCTGTCGGCATCGCCCGCATGGCTCTGATCGCCCTGCCGCTGATCCCATCCCATCCCCTGGCGCTCTGGCTGCCGCTGGCCGGCCTCGTCATGCCGCCGGCCTATCTGCTGGGAGGCAAGCTCCCCGCGCTGCCCTGGCGTCTCACCCGACCGACCGAATGGGGCGAGTTCCTGACTGGTGCCGGCGTCGGCCTCGCGCTCGCTGTCGTGCTGCTGATTTGAGGGGACAAGGGGCCGGAAAAGGGTGGGGCGGCGTCCACCCACTGAAGCCGCCCCAGGTCGAACCGGTTTCCTTTGACCGTCATGATCCTTGGAAAACTGAACCTTGGCCATTCGTGCATAGGGAGCAATCAAGCATGCCTACGAAGTCCGTTTGTTCTACGGCCGTCGAACTCGTGAAGCACTTCGAAGGTCTGTTTTTGACCGCCTATCTATGCCCAGCCGGTGTGCCGACGGTGGGGTATGGCCACACCGGTCCCGACGTCCACCTCGGCATGACCATCACCGAGGCGCAGGCCGAGCAGCTGCTGGCCGACGACCTGGCCGAGGCTGCCGCCATCGTCGACAAGTATGTCCGCGTCCCGCTGCCGGAGAACCCGCGCGGGGCGCTGTCCTCCTTCGTCTTCAACCTGGGTGCCGGGGCGTTCGCCTCGTCCACGCTGCTGAAATGCCTGAACCTTGGTGACACCGCCGGGGCAGGGGAGCAGTTCGGCCGGTGGACCAAGGCGAAGGTGAACGGGGTGTCGGTGGACCTGCCGGGCCTCGTTGCTCGTCGTGCGGCCGAGGAGGCGCTGTTCATCTCCGGCACCTGGGAGCTGACCAGCAGCCCGTCGCCGCAGCCGCAGGCGGTCATTGCCCCAGTCGGCACCGATGCTGACCGCATCAAGCGCATCCAGCGCATCGTCGGCGTGGTGCCTGATGGAGTCTATGGACCGCTCACCAAGGCGGCGGTGGTGAGGTGGCAGGCGCGGCACTTCCTGAAGGCCGACGGCATCGTCGGGCCGGTGACGGCCAAGGCAATGGGGCTGAAGGTCTAAGCAATTGCGCATCTATAATTTTCAGACACCGAATACATCAGGGAGTAATTATCTTTGAGAACGCCTCGAGAATACTGAGGGCACAGTTACAGAACGACCCTGATAACTGAGGCATACCGCAGTATTTTTTGTGAACCTTACGAGAACGCTGAACCGATACATTTACGCCCGCGTCATCCCGGCCGCGGGCTTTTTCATGCCCGAAAGGAGGGCGCCATGCTCGGACTACTCCCCATCCTTCTCCCCTTGCTGGGCGATGCGGTGGCTAGCCTCTTCGGCGGCAGCGACAAGCCGGCCGGGCAGGTTGCCGCCACCGTTGCCAACGCCGCGGTGTCGGTCGCCTCGCAGATCATCGGGATCCCGGTGACGGACGAGGCGTCCGCCCGGCAGGCCGCTGATGCGCTCCAGGCTGATCCGGAGAAGCTGGCCGCATTCCGGCAGGCGGTCGGCGAGCAGGTCTTGCGCGCCCTGAGCCTCGACAATGACGATCGCGCTTCGGCGCGGTCGCAGACGGTCGACCTCGCGAAGGTCGGCAGCCGCATCGCCTGGGGCGCCCCGGTGGTGTCCGTCGTGGTGCTGATCGGCTTTTTCGCCGTCATGGTCCTGCTGTTCGTCATTCCGCAGGCGGGCATGCCGGAGCGGACCTTTAACCTGCTGAACATGCTCTTCGGCGCCCTCGTGCTGGGGTTCGGTCAGGTCACCAGCTACTGGCTTGGCTCAAGCGCCGGCAGCGCGGCGAAGGACAAGCTGCTGCGCGGGAAGTGAAGACAGAAGGGCCGCCCCGAAGGACGGCCCAGCGCAGTTATCGCCAGCCTCTGCTGCTCTGCATGTGCGCCCATCCCACGCGCAGTGGGGTGGTGCACTCCTCGTCGTCATCAACGGCGACCGCCGCGAGGATGCGGGCTACGATCTCCCGATCTTCCTGGCGGATCATGATGTCATGGCCGACGGTGGTGGCTGGGGTGGAGTTCTGTTCTTTCATGGTGTGGCTCCCTTGGTTCGGAGAATGAGGCGATCTCAGTCTCTATAAGGAACCGAGTTACCGGCGGGCCGCCGTCAGAACATCCCAGTCCCAGGCCCGGCCTTCTCCACCCCACCTTCGCCCCGCATGCCGGCCCACCACCGCTTGTCGTGCTCCCGATGCCGGCCGCACCACCAGCGGACCTCTGTGGTGGAGGAGCCGAATCCAAAGCTCCCGAACAGCCCGCAGACTTGGCAGAGGTGGTGCGTCAGGTCCGGGCCTGGGGCGTCGTTGTGGTCAGGCATCGTCGCGAACCTCTGCGCTCTTTGGCGTGCTGTGGCCGGACGCCCCCGGCCCGAAGGTGATCTGGTAGCCGCTGCGCCGAAGCTGGGCGATCCAATCGCGGGCGATGATCTCGCGCATGGTCGCGTCGGCCCGGCGGTTGGTAAGGCTGCCGCTGTGCTTGGCGAGGATGACCTGCGCATTGATCAGCAGATGCTCGTCCGGTACCGGCTCCCCCTCGCGCGACCCTATGCCGGGCCGCAGCACCTCGGCGGCGCGCTGGGCAAGGTAGCGCCAGCCCTCTCGAAGCGACGGTGTGATCTTCGGCCAGGTGGCGCCGGCCTCGGACATGTGGATGGCGGTTTTCTCGATCAGCGGGTCGGGTTCATCGCGCATCTTGTTCTCCATGCGTTCATGTAAGACAGAATGCCTGGGGAAGGAATGCTGTCAAGGCGCTGTGAACAACATGAGAACGCTTCGCCCGGAGAACTGTGCCGACTCTCGTGCCTTCGCGAACCGCTTCCGTTCTCGCGCATTGCGCGCGCTGCGCCGGCTGGAAGCCTTGGAAACCCAGCGTTTCCGCGCTATTTGAAAGGACGCGGCGGCGTCCGGTTTGGGTTTGCTAAACCGTCATAGGGTTTAAAGCCCTATCGTGGGTTCGAATCCCATCCCCTCCGCCACCTTCCCACATCGTGTGGGGTAGGTGCCTGATCGCGTTGAAATTCCAAGAATATTGCCAGCCGAAAGCGCCCTGCTGTATCAAAGGGGTGTATCAATGGCTGGCAGGAAGATGCCTTACCTCTTTCGTCGTGGAAACACGTATTCGTTCCGGCGGGGGATACCCGCGCGTATCCAGCACATCATCGGCAAGGGCACCCACTTCGTGGTGGCTCTGAAAACTTCTGATCTGGCCGAGGCCAAGCGCGAATCCTTGCGCATCGCCGCCGAAGTTCAGGCCGAGTTCGACCGGGCATTTGCGCAATTGCCGGGTTCGACCACCAAGGCCGCTACTGTGGACAAGACGCTTGATATCCCAGGCGCCCTCACGGTGGTGCGAGACGCCATCAACCTGCGCGAACACCGCGATTTCGTGGCCGCTGATAGGAATCCTGATGGTGTCGCGCGCGTTGTTGATCTACGTCGCGCGTTGCTGGCGGAACCGGCGGACCCTGCCGAAGGTGATCTTGCTGCGCGCCTCTTCACCGGTCACCTGCTGGCTGGTGGTTACACCGGCGCGCCCGACAGCCCTGCCTTCAAGGTGGGGCTTGCTAAATTTCGAAAGTCTCTTGTGGAATCTCTCGGCCACGCGGCGGCGTGGGCGAACGCCGATTTCGATTATCTGCCCGAAGACGTGATCCGCCCGAAACCGGATGCCGCTCGGCCGAGCATGACCGTCACGAAGTTGGCGGCGGCGTATGCTGACGAGCGTGGAATCGGTGGGCGGCAACGGGACGAACTATTCACCCTGATCCGGTGGTTCACGGAGGTCATCGGCGGTGATCTGGACGCGGGCGATGTGACCGGCGCGCATATCTACGCCTTCAAGACCTTGTTGGCGCAGAAGCCAAGCCGGTTGCAGAAACGAGCGGACTCCAGTTTGACTCTTCCGCAGCTTATTGCCGCCTATGAGGGCAATAAAATTGCGCGTTTGACCCAAAAAACGGTGGCGAAGCACATCGGAAACCTTCACGCGGTCTTTGGCTGGGGGCGCCGGAACTGGGTCGTGAAGGAAAACGTCGTCGTTGGAATGGTCCCGCCAAAATCGAAGAAAAAAGTTGCCGCGTTGCCAGACCGGCTTCCGTTCACCAAGGACGACGTGGAGTTGATCTTCCAAGCCCCGCTCTTCACTGGTGTGAAGTCGGCGACCGACCGACACCAGCACGTGCCGGGTGATCATCTTGTTGAGGACCATCGGTTCTGGTTGCCGATCCTGGCCCTCTTCACCGGGTGCCGACTGGAGGAAATGGGGCAGGCTGACGCTGCCGATGTGAAGCAGGACGAGGGTATCTGGTATTTCAACGTCACCACCTTGCTCGACGACGAGGACTATGCCGATGACGGCAAATTGAAGGGGCTGAAAACCGGAACGTCAACGCGCGTTGTTCCGCTTCACCCTCAATTGATCGAGTTGGGATTCCTCGAATATGTTGCTTCGGCCAAAGGTGGGAAACTATTTCCGCTATTGAAACCCGACCGCTACGGTTGTCGGACGGCCAGCTACTCGAAACGATTCGGGCGGTGGTTGAATCGATTGGGCATTACGTCGGACCTCAAGGTGTTTCACTCCTTCCGTCATCTATTCAAGGATGCATGCCGAATCGCAAAAATCCCACATGAGGTCCATCAACGATTGACCGGCCATGCCATGGCGTCCGTTGGTGACAAATACGGACTCGGCGTGCCGCTACAAGACGCAGCCGAGTATGTCGCGCAGATCAAATTCCCCACGTTCGTGCCCCCGCCAAAACGGGGGGCTGTGGCGGGGCCTGTGGACTGCCGGACGAAGCCGGTGAAAGCGGAGGGACGGCGTGTCCCGCGCGGCGCAAAGCCGATGCCCCGCCCGCGCGGGCGTTCAAGTGGGGGTGTGGCCGCATCAGGTTGACCGCCCCGAGTCACCACCGACCGGGGTGGCGAGCACACGAACATGTCGGATGGCGAGCGGAGAACCGCAACCCGACATGCCCGCGTGCATTTCCACCCGGAGCGCGGCGAAATGACGAGTTTCTGACCCGGTAGAATTCCGGCAGGATGATGGCGCTTCCACCGAGGGCAAGTCGCCATGACTACCGTCAACGCCGCCACCGCCAGCCACCCGCTGTTCTTCTCCCGGCGTTCCCTGGCCTCGCCCGCGACGGCGACACCGCAGGCGCCGACCGACGGCGCGACTGCAACCGTCACCGGCTCGGGCAGCCCGACCAACACCACCTCGGCCAAGACGATCACCGATCCGGCGCCCAACGCCTCGTCGTCGACGGCGACGGGCGGCACGACGACCGCGCACATCCCGGTCTTCTACTCGCGCACGGCGCTCAATGGCGGCATCGTCCAGCAGCTTGCCACCACGTCGTCCAGCACCGCCACCCAACCGTCGTCCAGTGCGGCGACGGCCAGCGGCGTGTCGGCGGCCAGCGCCACCAGCGCCTACCAGAAGGCCGCGACGGCGAGCAGCGTCACCCCGACCCAGACCACGCAGGCCGTCCAGGCGACGGGCGGCGGCGCCGCGACCGCGCCCACCGCGTCGGCCATCCAAACGCCGACCGACACGAGCAACGCGGCCTCCACGGCGTCCGCCGACTCCGCACAGCAGGCCAAGGCCATCACCGACGCGCTTCCCGTCACCAAGACCACCGATGGCGGCTACAAGGCCGTGCAGGTGAGCGACAGCGACGCCGCGACCCTGAGGGCGGGCGCCGTGACCTCCCCGTTCGCGGGCGATGTCTCGACCCATACGGCGACCGGCTCGGTCTACGGTCTGAACCAGAGCACCGAGCCGCCGGTGTCCACCCAGACCTTCAACTTCGCCTTCGCCAACAACGGCCGGGACGCTAACAATTTCGCGCTCGACCTGACCGGCACCGGCCTGAACGCCGACACGCTCGAAAGCAGCCTCAAGAGCGGGGCGTTGCAAATCAGCTTCTCCAAGTGGAACGGCGTCGGACAGGTCGGCGACAACGCCGCCAGCCTGTCGCTGTCCGGCAACCGCTACAGCCCGACCTCCTTCATGGACGGCGAAGCCAGCGGCACGTCCCTGAACGCGCGCACCAACATGAACGGCTCCACGATCAACGGCACCTTCGGCGGCTTCTCGGCCAAGGATGGCGTGACCATGACCATCAGCAGTTTCAACCCGGCTATCAACGTGCTGGGCGCCGCGCTGACGACCTACTGACTTCGTGACCGATTTTACCGGTAAAATAGCCCTGTAATTTGGTGGGGTATTCTGCCGGTAAAATGCGCTTCACGCCCGCCATGGCCGAGGGCTTTCCTGCTTGGCTCGCACCACTATTCCTCCTGGCGGGAGGTCCGACTCACACTTGCCGCCACTAACTATTAGATGGACGAAATAATCATTCCGCGCCGGGCGCGGCGCATGACGGCCGCTGAGATGGCGGTGGCGACCGGGAGGCAGATCGACGTGATTGCGACACTTCGGTCGGCAGCAGGGCGGGACGACGTAGCTGAGCGGCTGGAACGCTGTATGGTGGCCCGGTTGGGCCGTCGCGGCGATCCGGCGGCGGCCCGCACATGGCCTTGGCGCTGTGGGTCGGCGGGCTGCTCGTGGTGCGGCAGGACACATCAGCACCGGGCATGGCGCGCGTGCTCGCGGTGGGGCCGTGGGCTGGTGCAGCGCAGCTTGGTCGTGGTGCCGTTACCCCACCCACCGGGCAGGCTGAGGAACGCGGTGGCGGCCTTGCGTCGGGCATTGCGTGATGTCCGCGACCGCGAAGCGGGCAAGTCCCGCAGGTGGCTGGACGTGGGCTTCGGCGGGGTGGTGGTCGGTGACTCGGCTTGGCTGGTGGTGCTACATGACGACCGGCTCGACCGACAGGAAGTCACGCGGGTGGTGCGGCGCCGCTGGCCCGGCGCACAGGTATTGCCCGACATGTCCGCGCCCCTGACGTTCGATTTCAACACAGATGACCTCGTGGAATTGGCGCTGGCCCGGCGGGGCGGGGAAGAAATATTCAAGCTCGTGGTCGGGCTACGCCAAATCGCGGAGGAACGGCACCAACGAGACGCGGGTGGGTCGGTGATGAATCTGCCCATGCCTTTCATCTGGTAAATTCTGTCCGGGTAACCACGTGTCGCTTGGCGCGACACGTGCCGTCCGCGCCTGCGGTTTCTGGCGGTCTTCGCTCGCGTTCCGCTCGCTTCATCCGCAGAAACCTTGCCGCGTTCGCCCGTGGCGAACAATCATCTCGAAGAATTATTGGCCGGGACATCGGGAGAAGATGCCTATTCTCCCCCCCCTTGCCGCGACACGTATGCGCGGCCGGAGGGGAGAGGAGTTACATCGGTGTCGAAGTTCCGTCAGCCCGGAAATGTTGGTAGGTGGATACCCGTGACCTACCCCGTGGCCCATCTCTCTGCAATTTGCAGTATCGGTTATCGCGGCACATGTATTTGTGCCGCGAAGCGCCCCGGATCGCAGCGACGGAAGGACCGCGCCGGGGCCGGTGGAGAACTCGCAACGTTCTTGCCACCGTCTTTCTTCAAGCCGTTCCGACCATTGTTCGTGGTCGCCGGGAGCCGTTACTGTTGTCTAGGGGCCGTAGCATTCCTTGACAAGTCCGCCCGCTCGTGTCGCCTTCACTCATGCGAGCCGGTCGTGCCGTTTAGCTCCGGTCGCGTTTTGCGGCTGGGGTCGGCCGCGATAACCCCTGGCGAGTATGTAAGCCGGTCAGTTACCGGCCCGAGTTCGTGTCTTCGTCGCCGAGCGCATCGGCCAACCAGTTGTTGAGTTCGACCCTGGCCTGTTGGCCTTTGTCCCGGCGGTCACACCCGTGGTCGCTGACCCACGTGATCCGGCTGCGCCGCGCATCGAGTCCGCTGTCGCGGTCGAGCCGCGCGTCGAACAGCATCTTCCATCCGTCGTTGCCGCTGATGAACTCGTATTTCACCAATCGGCGCTGAGCAATCGCGCGCGTCGCCGTGACGTGCGCGCCGAGGAAGACCCAGTTTTGCCGATCCTGGCCCGGCTCCAACATGAACTCGCGTCGCACCAACTCGGAAGTCATCACCCCGTTCGAAACGAAGAGCGGGTCGAAAATCTTGACGCCATCCCGCCCGCATCGCGCAAAACCCAGGTCTTCAAGAATCCACAAATCCACTTGCTCTTCTCCGCCATAGTAAATAGGAGGCCACCTTCGTGGCAACATGTTTATTTAGTAAGGAAGGTAATTTCCATGGAACTACACCAAACTTACGAAGTTCTCGCCGACGCGGGCGCGCTTCGGTCCTTGGCCGAACTTGACCAATGGTTGGGACAACGGCCCGGTTACTCGAAACGGTGCAAGCCGCGCCGCGCGTCGTTGGCCGCGCTCTTGCGGCTGGCCGCCCGATTGGACGAGTTGGGGTCAGCGGCGCGCGTCGTTCCCGCGCTGGCGCGGGTGCGCATGGCGCTGGCTGCGGAAATCACGAACCGGGTGGCGACCGATGCGCGTTGACGATCTGGACGTGGTGGACTTCACTTGGTTGGCGGAAGACGCCGACGCGGCGAAAGCCGGGAACGCCCGCCGGGCGGCTGCGCTGGAGCGGCGCAACAAAACGATGGCGGCGGCGTCCAAGACCGCACAGACGGTGGCTGCCAGCGACGCACCAGCACCGGTGAAGTCCGCCAAGTTCGCCGTGCAGAATGCTCGCCGCCGCGAGGCCGACGCGGTTTACCGCGCGGCCATCGCCGAGGGTGATGACTCGTGGAAGGTCGTCATCCGCGAGGCCGCCGAGCGGGTCGGCATGACCGTCGTGATCCCGCCCCGGCCCGGCGAGGTGCTGCACTTCGGAGCGAAGGGTGAATTGGTTGGTCGGTCCAAACGAGTTGGCAATAAAATTATCCATTACACATCAGACGGAAGGGTGGTTGGAACCACCACCTTGTCAGGTCGGAAGCTATTCACACGGACGGCGGCCGATGGAACCATCACCGGCAAACACGTGATCAAAAACTGATGAACGTGCTTGCCGCATTGCCTACCGCCGGTGCCGCACCTGCCGTGATTTCACGCCAACTGCCGCCACCGCGCCGATGAACGGACTCTTCGACACCATGGCTACCGCCGCCGCCGGGCGCGACCAGCCCGGCGGCGGTTGTCATGGCGGCAGTCAGGTCGATGCTACCACCGACCAGACGGGCGGCAAGCTCCGGGTCGGTGGGGGCACTCGTCCAACAACCCGGCTCTGACGTAGCAGTCGAGGTGGTGCCGGGCGTCCCAGTTCAGTTCGCGGCGATCCGCGCCGAGCGCAAGGCATTCGACCAGCATGGCGAGCAGCACGGTATGTTGTTCGTGCCAGTTGTTCGCATCATCGTCGAGCGATTCGGCCATCGAATTGGTGATGATCACGGCCAAATCGACTGGCAACGGTTCGTGGAAAACCCTCATTTACCCGTCTCCGCAATGACCTTCTGCTTGGCAGCGATCTTCGCGATGGTCGCGCGGCTCGCGCCGGTGGTGGTCTGGATTTCCGAATACGTCACCCCCTTGGCGAGCATCGCCGCGATCCCGGCGTTGCGCTTCTCGTTGGCCGGGCGCCCCCGATACCGCCCTTCCGCCTTGGCCTTCGCCTGTCCCTGCGCTTGGCGGCGGCGCCGGTCCTCGTAGTCCTTCCGTGCCACGGCGGCGAGCATATCGAGGAGCATGCTGTTCACCGCCCCGGCGATGCGGGCGGTGAAATCATCAGTTTGGGATGCAAACATCCACGAGGTCGGAAGGTCCAGCGCCACCACCCGAATCTGCCGCTGGTCGAGTTCCGCCCGAAGACGGGACCAATCGTCGGCGGTCAGACGAGAGAGGCGATCTACCTGTTCGACCAGAATCAAGTCGCCGGGCTGGCTGTCGGCGAGCAGGCGAAACAATTCCGGCCGAGCCAGCTTCGCGCCAGACTCGTTCTCGACGTAGGTCGCAGCGATGGTCAGGCCGCGCTCGGCCGCGAATGCGGCGATCTGGTCGCGGGCGCGGGTAGCGTCCTGCTCGGTGGTGCTGGCGCGGAGGTAAGCCCTGACAAACATGGTGGTGTGCCATCCGGTTCACTTTGGATGGTTCATATAACCATGGTTCATTTTGGTTATTCAAATGGTATTTGTTGAACCGGCCTTCGGCTGGTTTACGAAGGGCATACCCATTTTGAACCAGCAAAAAAGCCATCAAGGTAGGTGTGCCAATCCGTCAGACCCGGAGCTTGACCGGAGCTTGAACCCGTTGGTTCTGCTCGGCGTCCGTGGACAAAAGGGAGAGGAATCAATTAAGTTGTCGCAAGCACGCCTTTGAGGCGAATTTCTTTGTCGCATACACCGTTATGTCGAGGGTGTTTTGATGAACAAGACTGATGTTATCTATTCCTCCGGCGGCACTCGCGTGACAACGACGCTCGTTGAAATCGCGGGCACCACCTATGCGGTGCAGTCCATTGGTTCGGTGCGAATTGCAGAAATCCCGAAGTCCGGCGGTGGCGGGGCTGCACTTCTAGCGTTCATCGGAGGCGGATTGCTGGTCCTTGGGCTATTTGCCGCGCTGGGGGGAGGCGGAGGCATGAGCCTTGGCATGATGTTGGTGGGGGCGTTACTGTGCATTCCTGCTGTCCAGCATTCAAAACGCCCTCCCGAATACGCCCTTACCCTTGCAACTGCGTCGGGTGACCGACAGGCCCTTACCTCGACAGATCGCTCCGCGCTCTCTGGAATACGCAGCGCCATCGAGAAGGCGATGGCGTCGGCGAGGGAGGTCCGTCCCGCCGCCGATGTTCATCCTCCAGCACCACCGCCTACCGACGACACCAAGATTTGCCCGCGCTGCGCTGAAACGATCAAAGCGGCGGCCGTGGTGTGCCGCTACTGTAACCATGAGTTTTCCCCATCACTTGCCAATTCCTGACGCCGATCACGCCACGGTGCGGTGAAACCAAGGAAGGTGCCGTGCGCTGCGGCAACCGCACGACACCAGACCTTGCCACCCCCAGCATGGCCCCGCGCAATGGATCAAAGGTTTGGGTCAAGAGCGCGCTCGGGTCTGCTGCAAGCTATCGGAAAAAAGGGTTTGCTTGTGGTAGCGCCCGAGGCGGGCGCCGCCGAGTTCGACGTGATGAAGGTGTTCTCGGTGGAGCGAGGCGATGGACCAGAAGGATACCGAGGACGCCGCTGAGGATGCGCCGGGCGGCCTCTATGGCGTTCGTCCGGCTGGACGGGAGGGGTGGTTCCTACGCGACTATCGCGGCGACCTTGCGGCGCTGACCACCGCACTCGCCGACGAGGGTATGGTGGCCGAGGTGGTGGAGATTGCGCCGTTCCTGCGGCGTGGCCCCATGTCCTTGCCGGACTTCATCCTCGACGAGACGGCGTTGCATTTCGGATGGAGCTTCGACCCGGCTATCGACGGCTGGCGGGCACCGGGCGAGGCGGTGGCGTCCTTCCCCGGCACGCCCCTGCCGGTGGACCGCATCGACGTGCGCTACGAGGTTCCCGCCGCCTTCTGGATGCCGATCACCATCGCGGCGGGCGGGCAGAGTGTCACCTTCGAGGTCAGCAACACCTGGGATCCGATCCCGGACATCACGCCCTGGCTGGAACGGGTGCTCGACGGCGAGCATCCCCGCTTGACCATCGACCGCGAGGGCGAATACACCGAACTGCATGTCCTGCCCGCCGACCAGGGTGTCCGCCTCGTGGTGTCGCTGCTGGATGAGGAATGGCTCACCCCGATTGATGTCAGCATTCCCCGGTTGGCCCTGATCGCCGGTTTCTACCGTCCGCTCGTTGCGATGTGGGAAAGCGATGCGTTGCTGAACGAGGGGTGGCGGCGCTGGCATTTCGATCTGGCGGTCGGCTCCAGCGGTCTGACGGCCGCCGATTACATCCCTTACTCCGTCCGCTCGGCCCGTATCGACGCGACGCTTGCCGATCACCCCGACTGCCTTGGGAAGACGCTGTGACCAAACCGCACAACAGGGGCAAGCTCGACTTGTCCGAGCGGGAGGTAACTGTCCGGCTTCTTGCGGCGCGCATCGTTGGCCGGGACGGCTGGCATCTGGAAGAAAGCACCGAGGACGCGGACGGGTTCCGGGCGGTGTTGGCGCAGCGCGGCTTGTCGGTTGCCGAACTGGTCGAGCTTTATGACTATGTGGTTCGCACCAAGCCGGGCGAATCGTTTGTGCCAAACCAATGTTTCCACAACTCGGCCTACCGCGAGGGCTGGGGGCGTGACGCGGCGGCGGATTGCTGGCATTCCCCCTATGAACTCGACTGGCGCTTTCCCGGTCCGACCGTCGCCGTGGACCGGTTGGACGTGACCTATGCGCTCCCCGAGGTCGGCTGGATCGACACGGCGATCCGCGCCGGGGAGCGGGTCATCGAGTTTTCTATCAGCGAGGTCTATGACCCTGTTCCCGCCCTTCTCGATTGGCTGGAGCGGCTGGCCGAGGGCAGCTTCGGCAGTCTCTTCATGGATGTCGAGGGGTGGTATGTGGATTTCCACGTCTTCGTGCAGGACGGCCGTGTCCGCTTTGTGGTGGAGGAGGGGGATTACGGCCGGTCGGTGACGCTGGACATCCGCATCGACCGCATCGCCCTGCTGGCGGGCCTCTATTGCCCCTTGGTGGCGTTGTGGGAGAGCGATGCGTTCGCCTGCGCCCACATGCATTGGGACTTCGCCTCGGCCGAACGCGACGCCTGGGATGCCGAGTGGAAATATCTCACGGACGAAACCGACCCGGTGCGTCTCACCCCCACGCCGATCCGCTCCCCCCGCATCGACACCGTGTTGCGGGCGGCGGGATGGGACTGGTGAGCGAATCGGCGTCGGATTGGGCCAGCCTATTACGGCATCTTGGCATTTCGGCCCCCCAAGGAGTATTGTATTAAACGTCTGTATCAAAGGCGCGCTTGGGTCTGACGCAAGCCCTTGGAAACAAACGGTTTTGGCATGTGGCGGCGTGTCCCATCCCCTCCGCCATATTGCTTGGCAGGCGCCAAGCCATTGAAATTCCCAAATAGTTGAAGCGTTTGAAATGCCCGATCGGGCACGGTCCGTTGGTGTGCCGATGGAAGTTTCTTGTTTGGCGCTCCGGTCAAGCCAGCGCGTAACTCTCCCCACCCTTTGAGAGCCCGTAATTCAGTTCCGGCTGAAGATCCACGCCGCCGCCCGCTGGCTGCTGCGCCGGACGTCGGGAATAGGCGCTTCGTCAGGAGTGTCGGCAATCGCCGGCTGTCGTCGGCCCTGGGTTGTCCCCATGCGGGTGGTTGGCTGCCGCCGGACCGTGGTATCGACGGGGCATCGTCAAACCGATGGCTGATCGCGGGGCTTTCCATGCCGTTTCCTTTCCAGGCGCTCGTCTTCGATCTCGACGGAACGCTGATCGACAGCGCGCCCGACATGACGCGCGTGCTGAACCGCACCCTGGCCGAGTTCGGCCGCCCGGCCCTGACCGAGGTGCAAGTGCGGACGATGGTCGGCGACGGGTCGGCGATGCTGGTGCGCCAGGCTTTCGCCGCGACGGGCGCGCCGCTGGAGGACGAGGCGGTGCAGCCGGTGCTGCGCCATTATCTCGACACCTATTACGACGATGCGGAGCCGCCGGTGCTCTATGCCGACGTCATTGAAACGCTGGAGGCGCTGGCCGGGCGGGGTGTGCGGCTGGGGCTGTGCACCAACAAGCCGGAGCGGATCACCCGGAAACTGCTGGGTGTGCTGGGGCTGGAGGGGCTGTTCGGCGCCGTGGCCGGCGGGGACACGCTGGCGGTGAAGAAGCCGGACGGGCGCCATCTGACCTGGGTGCTGGAGCGGCTGGACGTGTTGATGCCTGCGGGGACGGCGCCTGCGCGGGCGGCGATGGTCGGCGACAACGCCAACGACGTGAAGGCGGCGCGGTCGGCCGGCGTGCCGGTGGTCGCCATGAGCTACGGTTATCCCCGCATGCCGGTGGAGGAACTGGGCGCCGACCTGATCCTGGACCGCTTCGCCGATCTGCCGGACGGGCTGCTCCGGCTGGCCACCGCCGATTGAAAGGCGCCGATCGAGCGCCACCGATTGAACGACGCCGATTGAGCAGGGGCTGGTACCGGACGCGGTACGGACGGTCGCATACACTGATACTATCCTTTTGGACAGCAGCGGTATCCCTCAGGACCC
The DNA here is from genome assembly GCF_023806445.1 of Azospirillum sp. A1-3. Taxonomy (NCBI): domain Bacteria; kingdom Pseudomonadati; phylum Pseudomonadota; class Alphaproteobacteria; order Rhodospirillales; family Azospirillaceae; genus Azospirillum; species Azospirillum sp. A1-3. The sequence goes on along the minus strand of NZ_JAMSLU010000003.1, from coordinate 650,819 downwards.
GCGTGCCGGCTCGGTAAAGCCCCTAAGCTGTTAGGGTCGATCCGGCTTCGCCGGGCGACAGGACGTCGATCCGGGGGAGGACGCGCCATGATGCAGGATGATGCCCTGATGGTCGGTCCGCTGACCTTCATCGCCACCATCCTGCTGCTGACGCTGGCCACAACCGGCAGGCACAACAAGCAATCAAGAACCTGCCGGTTGCGGGTCGGGCGGCGGCGCAACATGCCGCCGCCCGGCCAGCGTCACGGCGGTGGCCGATGGGAAGGAACTCCACCATGGTTTCTCGCATGGCTCGGATCGTTCATATGGGCAAACTGGGCGGCTATGCGGCGCTGCTGGACGGCATGCTGCTGGAACTCGACAGCCGCTTCCTCTGGCCGTCGGCCTCGGCGCTGACGGAGGCTCTGCGGCGGGCCGGAGTGACGCCGTCCGACATGATCCTGGACACCCGGTCGCCCGCCGGCGTCCGGCCAGCCGCCGCGGTCAGCGCGCCGGCTGCGGCATCGCACCGGCCCGGCGGTCTGCCGCTTGCGGCGTGACGCCGGTCAGGTGGACCACCACGCTGCCGAAATCGCTGTCCGTCTCCAGCCGCACCGGAAGGGGCGGATAGCCGGCGGCGACCGGGGCCAGCCACAGATCGACCGGGGGGCGGTCCGCCGGATCGCTGCGCTGCCAGAAACGGCCGGCCGGTGATGACCGGGCATAGCCGGCCACCGGCTTGTAGGCCACCCGACATTGCTGGGCCACGCCGGCGAAGACCGAGTAGCGCGACGGGTCGACGATGCGCCGACCCACCTCGCTGAATAGCATGTCATAGCGGCGGCGGCCGTCGAACACCGGCAGCGACCGGTCGCAGCCTTCGCGCGCGCCCACCGCGAACAGCAGGTCCAGCACGGCGCTCAGCGGGTCCAGAGTGCCGCGCTGCAGCGCCGGCGGAACCGGTTCGCGATCGTCCTTCTCCGGCGGCGGCGAGACGCTGACGGCGACATCGCCCTGGGGCCCGTAGGTCAGGGTGACGTTGCGCGGTTCGCCACGAAGCTGGCTGGTCTGGCGGTGGCTGGCCGGCCGCAGGTCGTCGCCGCGGACATAGCCGTCGGTCAGCGAATCCGTGCGCCAGCTGAACAGGCGGCCGATGGTACCGCCGGTCACCGCCGATACCTCGACCCGGTAGCGGTCGCCGGTCACGTCCAGCATCGCTTCGACGTCCAGCGCGGTGATGCCGCCGACGAAGACACGGTAGGTCGCCTTAACCGGCTGCGCCGACGCCATGGCGGTGGCGAGGGGAAGCAGGGGAAGGGACAGGCCGGCCGCCATCAGGGCTGCCCGGACAGGATTGGGAAGGCGGCGGGGGCTGGGCTGGGGCACGGTCCGGGGCTCCTGCGGTCGGCTGATCTTTTTTAAGATGGGGATGAATCTGGTGCTTGACACCCGGTGGGGAAGGCCGTAGAAACCCGCCCACCGCAGCGGCGGGGCCGACGAAAAACGGCCGCGACGCAAAAGAGTTTCAAGGTTTGGGCGCGTAGCTCAGCGGGAGAGCATTCGCTTCACACGCGAAGGGTCACAGGTTCAATCCCTGTCGCGCCCACCATCTCGAAAAGGCTTCGGACGACAGTCCGGAGCCTTTTTGCTTTCCGGCACCGGCAATCGTGGGCCGCGCGAAACATGCATTATGCATTGCTTATATGATTGGCGAATCCGCGGTCGATTGACGCAGATCAGCCCTCTGCGCGCTGCAATGCGGTATTAGGGGGGCCATCCCTGTCACCCGCTTCGGAAAGCCAATCAGATGGACGACACCCGTATCGCTTTGCTCTCCCTCGGCCTGCTGGTCGCTGTGCTCGCCGTCATCATCGGTTCGGTTGTCTTCGTCCCGTCCTTCACCGCCCTGCTGGCCACGCTGCTGGCCTGGGCGAACCTGGCGTATCTGGTCGGCATCACGATTAAGCGCTGATCCAATTCCGCGGCGGGGCGCAACCTTCCCCGCCGCGGATGCCGAACCTTCAGGGTCCGGCAACAGTCTGTCCTGCGGAAAGCTTTTCTGGACAGGAACGGTCCGTCGGGTTATCCAGCGCGCGGTTTCGCTGCGCTCCCGATATCGCTGTGCCCCCGATCTTGCTGTGCCAAGGACCGACGCCATGACGCCGACCACTGCCCAGACCTCCAGTCCGTTGCCGATCCTGAGGACGGTGGAGGACCTGAGAGCACAGGTCGCGGCCTGGCGGCGGGAAGGGCTGACCGTCGCGCTGGTGCCGACCATGGGGGCGCTGCATGACGGGCATCTGGGCTTGGTGCGGCGCGGTCGCGAGCTTGCCGACCGGGTGGTCGCCAGCGTCTTCGTCAACCCGACCCAGTTCGCCCCGCACGAGGATTTCGACCGCTACCCGCGCGACGAGAGCGGCGACTCCGCAAAGCTGGCCTCGGCCGGCTGCCATGCGCTCTATGCGCCGACCGTGCGCGCCATGTATCCGGAGGGCTTCGCCACCGCCATTTCGGTCGGCGGCCCGGCGGAGGGGCTGTGCGGCGCCTTCCGGCCGCAGATGTTCGGCGGTGTCGCGCTGGTGGTGACCAAGCTGTTCCTGCAGGCGCTGCCCGACGTCGCGGTGTTCGGCGAGAAGGATTACCAGCAGCTGATGGTGATCCGCCGTTTCACCCGTGACCTCGACATTCCCGTGCGGGTCGAAGGGCTGCCGACGGTGCGCGAGGCCGATGGGCTCGCCATGTCGTCGCGCAACGCGTATCTCAGCGCCGACGAGCGCGCCCGCGCGCCGGAGCTGTACCGGGCGCTGACCGCGGCGGCCGAGGCGCTGGCGCGGGGGGCGGAGCCCGACGGCGCCCTGACCGGCATCCGCGGCCGCATCGCCGAGGCGGGGTTCGGCGCCATCGACTATGTCGAACTGCGCGATGCCGAAACGCTGGAGCCGGTGACCGCCGTCACCCGTCCGGCCCGCCTGCTGGCCGCCGCCTGGATGGGCAAGGCCCGCCTGATCGACAATGTGCCGGTGATTCCTGCCGGTTGACATGCCGGGGAATGAGGACGGTCGGCCCACTGGCATCCAACGGGGCGTCCAATGGCATTTGACCGGAATTTGTTGCGCGCCTAACATGATTTTCCTCGGGCATGGTCCCGATGGGAATCGGACCCCCGCGATGGGGGCGGAAAGGCGATCTTGCGGCTCGTTCGTCGCAACCGGCAGGGGGAAACGGTTTCTCTGATGCCGCTTGTTCTGACCGGCCTCCTGCTGACGCTGGCGGCGCTGGGCGCTGGCGGCGCCATGATCGCCGGCCGCAACCGGGCTCCGGCTCCGCAGGCGCAGACGGGTCCCGACAAGAAATACGCCTCCCTGCCGATGATGACCTTCAGCCTCGGCGGCGGCGATGCCCGGATGGTGGACGTGAAGGTCCTGCTGGAGATCGATCCGTCGGTGGACGGCAAGGTCGCCGACCCCTATGTCCCCCGCATCACCGACCGCCTGTCCGACCGGATGCGCCAGATCGATCCCCAGCAGTTGACCGGCGCCGACGGGGCGAAGCTGATGAAGAGCACCATCGCCGGCGTGCTCGACCGCGAACTGCGCGGCGTGCGGGTGAAGGAAATCCTGCTGGACCGCATGGTGGTCCGGTAGGGCCGAAAAGGCCGCCGGCCCCGACGGACGGCATCCGGGGGCCGGCATTGCTGCGAGTGGTGGAACGAGGTCAGTCGGCCAGCCGGGTGGTCAGTCGCGGGGCGGCGCTGCTGGCCGCGGCGACATAGCGGGCGCGCAGCGGCTTCAGGACGAACAGGGCGAGGAAGGCGGCCAGCGCATTGACGATGGCGACGCTGTAGAAGACGGTCTGCCAGCTGCCGGTCGCCTCCACCATCAGATTGCCGACAGGGACCATCAGGGCGGCCACGCCCTTGGCGGTGTAGAGCATGCCGGCGTTGGTCGCGGCGAAGCGCGAGCCGAAGGTGTCGGCGCAGCAGGCCGGGAACAGGCTGAAGATCTCGCCCCAGGCGAAGAACACCAGTCCGGTCAGGATGACGAAGGCCACCGGGTCGGCACCGTAGGCGCTGAGCGCCATCACCCCGACCGCCTCGATGGTGAAGGCGATGAACATGGTGTTCTCGCGGCCGATATGGTCTGACACCCAGCCGAAGAAGGGCCGCGTGATGCCGTTCATCACCCGGTCGATCGACAGGGCGAAGGTCAGCGCCGGCAGGGTCAGACCCAGGATGCTGACCGGCGCTTCGACCAGACCCATGTCGGCGGCGATGGGGCCGAGTTGGGCCGTCACCATCAGGCCGCCGGCGGCGACCATGGTGAACATGCCGTACATGATCCAGAAGACGGGGGTGCGCAGCATCTCCTGCGGGGCATAGTGGCGGCGCTGCGGGGCGGCCGTACCGCGGCTCTGGCCGTATCCCATCTTCGGCGGGTCGGTCATGAAGCAGGCCAGCACCAGGATCACCAGCCCCTGGCCCAGGCCGAAGGTCATGAAGGTGGTCTCGAAGCCGGAGGACTCGATCATGGTGGCGATCGGCACGACCGTCAGGGCGGAGCCGGCGCCGAATCCGGCGGCGGTCAGGCCAGCCGCCAGCCCACGGCGGTCGGGAAACCATTTCAGCGCGTTGCCGACGCAGGTGCCATAGACGCCGCCGGCGCCGATGCCGCCGATCACCGCGGCCAGATAGAGAAGCGCCAGCGAATCCGCCACCGCGTTCAGCGCCCAGGACAGCGCGCACATCGCGCCGCCCACCAGCACGACGATGCGCGGACCGAATTTGTCGACGAACCAGCCCTCCACCGGCACCAGCCAGGTTTCGGTGACGATGAAGATGGTGAAGGCCACCTGGATCGCGGTGCGACCCCAGCCATGCTTGTCGTCGATCGGCTCGACGAACAGGGTCCAGCCATATTGCAGATTGGCGATCATCGACATGCAGACGATGCCGATGGCAAGCTGCATCCAGCGCCCGCCCCAGGGTGCGGCCTGGGCCGTTTTGCCGTGCGTCTCACGCACCATGTCCTTCCTCCCCAATGCACCCGACATGTTCTGTTCGGCGTCTCTTGTTCGGCATCTTCTGTTCGGATGTCCGGACCTGTATTTTCGACCCTGTTCTTGGTTTCTGGTGTCCGGTCCGGGAAAACGGCTGTGGGATGGAACCTTCCACCACCAACTTGCGGTTGCTGGCATGCCAAATGCCCCATGCCCGCCTTCACGATCATCAGTTTGACTGACTATGTCAATACGAACCATTTGCCGACGCAGTGACATGCATGCGAATTGTCCATGTGAATCCGTTGGAATTCCACGATCCGGAAAAAGCGGGGTCTCGCGGCTGGTCGAAAGCGCTACGCCGTTGCGGTAATGCTCGGCTGAACAGGAGGAATCCGTCCTATGCCGTTGCCTGATCCACCGCTGCTGGTCATCACCGACCGCCGCCTCGTCGAGCAGCCGTTGCCGCAGGTGGCGGAGCGCCTGTTCGCGTGTGGCGTGCGCTGGCTGTCGTTGCGCGACAAGGACCTGCCCGATGCCGAACGTGTGGAACTGGCTCGCGCGCTGATGGTACGTGCCCGTCGGTGGGGGGCCTGCGTCACCCTGCATGGCGACCCGGCGCTGGCGGCGGCGGCCGGGGCGGCCGGGGTGCATCTGCCGTCCGGCGGCGACCCGGCGGCGGCGCGTGCGTTGCTGGGGCCGGGGGCGCTGATCGGGCTGTCGTGCCACGACTCGGACGGCGCCGGGGCGATAGAGCAGGGCAGGGGGCAGGTCGATTACGTGACCCTATCGCCGATCTTCCCGTCCGCCAGCAAGCCGGGCTACGGCCCCTGCCTGGGTGCGGCGGGGCTGCGGAGGTGGGTAGGGCGATGGGCGAATATGGGCGTGCCGGTGATCGGGCTGGGCGGCATCGACCACCCCGGCGCGGTGGCCGAATGCCGGGCGGCCGGGGCGGCGGGCGTGGCTGTGATGGGGCTGGCGATGCGCGGCGACCCGCAAGCGCTGGCGCCGCTGCTGGCCGCGCTGGCGCCGGCCAAAACAGCCGGATTGTCCTATGGTTAAGCTCAGGCGCGTTTCACGCCGGTCCCCCTGGACATTTCAACGGCTTGCATGCATCTGGTATGTAGGATACGAAAAAAGGCCGGTGGCTCCGCGCAAGGGGCCGACCGGGTGCGCCGCGACCGCCGGCGAGACATGAGGACATCCACTCCATGACCTTTCCCGCTCTCAACGTCCAGCCCCTCGACACCGGAACCACCTTCCGCAGTCAGGTCTACCACGCGCTGAAGCAGGCGATCACGGAGATGGACATCTACGACCATGACCGTGAAATCCGGCTGGACGAACGGCAGCTCAGCGACAAGCTCGGCGTCAGCCGCACCCCGATCCGCGAGGCGCTGACCCTGCTGGAGCAGGAGGGCTTCATCCGCCTGCAGCCGCGCCGCGGCATCTTCGTCGTCCGCAAGACCAAGACCGAAATCGTCGAGATGATCCAGGTCTGGGCGGCGCTGGAAAGCATGGCCGCCCGCATGGCCGCCGAACATGCCCCGGCGGCGGAGATCCACAAGCTGTGGGACCTGTTCGGCAGCTTCGAGCAGCGTAGCCCGAAGGACCATGTCAGCGAATATTCCGACGCCAACATCGCCTTCCACAAGAGCATCATCCAACTGAGCGGCTCGAAGCTGATCCAGGACGTCACCGACAACCTGTTCATCCACATGCGGGCGATCCGCAAGCTGACCATTGGCCAGGAGGACCGGGCCGAACGCTCCATCCACGACCACCGCGCCATCATCAAGGCCCTGGAAGAGCGCAACGCCGACCTCGCCGAACGGCTGGTGCGCGAGCACACCATGGGTCTGGCCGCGCATGTGGAGAAGCATTGCGATTTCCTGGAGTGAGCGCGCTCGCTGTCATCTGACTCCATACCGATTGCCCCCTCCCCATCCCCCCCCCCGCGTTCCGCGGGAGAGGGGGTAGGAACTTTGCAGACGTTCAGCGGCAGTCCCCTCTCCCGCGAAGCTCTCGCACAAAGCTAAGCTTTGTGCTGACGCGGCAGGCGGACCGTAGGTCCGCTGAGAGCGGGGGAGGGTTAGGGAGGGGGCCGCATTGCCTACACTCCTGACTACGCCGTCACCGCCTCCTTCTGCGCCGTCTCCACCTTCGGCGCGTCGTCGCCGTCGATGGTCACCACCCGCAGGGAATTCGTCTTGCCCGGCGTCCCGAACGGCACGCCCGCGGTGACCACCAGCGATTGGCCGGAGCTGCCGATACCGGTTTCCGCCGCCGCGGTCAGCGCCCGCCCGACCATTTCCGAGAAATTCGCCACGTCGTCGGTCAGCACGGCATGGACACCCCAGGCCAGAGACAGCCGCCGTGCCGTCGCCTGGTTTGAACTGAGGCCGAGGATCGGCACGCCCGGCCGCTCGCGCGAGGCGCGCAGCGTGGTCGATCCGGTGGTGGTGTAGGTGACGATGGCGGCGGCGCTGATGGTTTCCGCCACCTGTCGCGCCGCGGCGGTCAGCGCGTCGGGGGCGGTCGCCTCCGGGCTGGGATGGTCGGCGTCCATGATGCGGCGATAGAGCGGGTCGCCCTCCACCCGGCGGACGATGCGCTCCATCATCGCCACCGCCTCGACCGGATAGCGGCCGGAGGCGGATTCGGCGCTCAGCATCACCGCGTCGGCGCCGTCATAGACGGCGTTGGCGACGTCGGAGGCTTCGGCGCGGGTCGGGGTCGGTTCCGACACCATGGATTCCAGCATCTGGGTGGCGACGATCACCGGCTTGCCCATGGCGCGGCTGAGCCGGATCATCTTCTTCTGCAGAGCCGGCACGTCTTCCGGCGGCAGTTCCACGCCCAGGTCGCCGCGCGCCACCATCACCGCGTCGGACAGCTCGATGATCCGGTCCAGCGTCGGCAGGGCGGCCGGCTTCTCGATCTTGGTCATCACATGGGCGCGATTGCCGATCAGCTCGCGCGCCTCCAGAATGTCCTCCGGCCGCTGGACGAAGCTGAGCCCGATCCAGTCGACGCCGAGTTCCAGCCCGAAGGCGAGATCGCTGCGGTCCTTCTCCGACAAAGCGCTGAGCGCCAGCGCCGCGCCCGGCACATTGACGCCCTTGCGGTCGGACAGGGTGCCGCCGGCCACCACCTCCGTCTCGGCGAAGTCGGGGCCGCAGTCCAGCACGCGCAGCCGGATGCGACCGTCGTTCAGCAGCAGGTCGAGGCCCGGTTCCAGACTGGCGAAAACTTCCCCATGGGGCAGGCAGACGCGGCGGCGGTCGCCCGCCCCGCGGTCGAGGTCCAGGCGGAAGCGGTCGCCGATGGCGAGGTCCACCGGCCCGGACCCGAAGGTCCCGACCCGCAGCTTCGGCCCCTGGAGGTCGAGCAGGATGCCGATCGGCCGGCCCAGCGTCTTTTCGGTGGCGCGGATGCGGGCGTAACGCTCCGCATGTTCGGCCTGGGTGCCGTGGCTGGCGTTCAGGCGGAAGACATTCACGCCCGCCCGGGCCAGGGCCGTGATCTGGCTTTCCGAAGAACTGGCGGGGCCCAGCGTGGCGACGATCTTTGTGCTGCGGTGAAACGGCATGACGACAGCCTTCCTCCGCCCGGCCCTTTGCGAAAGGGGCGGGACTGGCGAATGATGATGAGCGAGGTTCGGTGTTGCCCGGATGCTGGAAGTCCTAGGCCGGACGGTCAAACGGCACCCGCCCCTTATTCCGCATCGTGAGAGTGGTTCCACCCGGCGCACATGGACAGCCGGACCGCCCGTCGGCGACACTGGGGCATGTCCGAAACCGCGCCTCAAAGCCCTGTTACTCCCCATCCGGCCGCCACGCTGATCCAGCTGCGCGACGGCCCGGACGGGTTGGAACTGCTGGTGATGGAACGCCACGCCGGCCTGCGCTTCGCCCCCGGCGCCACCGTCTTCCCCGGCGGCCGGCTGGAGGCGGCGGACCATCACCCGCTGTGGCGCGTCCACTGGCCGGAGGGGGAGCCGCCCGCCGACCTCGCGCACCGGGTCGCGGCCTTGCGGGAATGCGTGGAGGAGTGCGGCATGCTGCCGACCCGCGATCCGCTTTCCTCCTCGGCGCTGGCGGACCTGCGCTGCGGACTGGCGGCGGGGGAGGGCTTCGCTGCGGCGCTGGCGCGGGTCGGAGTCGCCCCCGCGCTCGACCGCATGGCGGTGCTGGCCCGTTGGATCACGCCGGAGATGCTGCCGCGCCGGTTCGACACGCTGTTCTTTCTTGCCCCGGCACCGGAGGGGCAGGAGCCGGTCTGCGACGGCGGGGAGGCGGTCGGCGTGCTGTGGGCCACCCCGCGCCGCCTGCTGGCGGAGGAGGAGGCGGGTCGGCGCCGGCTGGTCTTCGCCACGCGGATGACCCTGCTGCGGCTGGCGGTATGTGCCGACATGACGGCGGCGATGGCCAGTGGTGCGTTGGCCTCCGCGGCGGTGTCCGGCCAGGGCTTGCCGGCGCCGATCCTGCCGCGGCTGGTGGAAACGGCGGCCGGTCCGGTGTTCCGGATTCCGGCCGGCTGCGGCTTTTTGCCACTGGAGACCTCCGCCCAAACTGTTAGGCTTGGGTAAGATTAGGCAAGTTCAGTACGGTTTCCGCGATGTGAAAATTGCGCAGACGTGCTATTGTGCGATGCGACATGCGCAATCAATCTCCATGCTGACGCTCGGCGCCGAACGACGGCGCTTCGGGCTGAGGCGGGAGGATCGCGGAATGGATGTCGGGTTCATCGGGGACGGGAAGATGGCCGAAGCGATCATGGACAGGCTGCGCGACGCCGGGCACCGGCTGCACCGCCACCCCCATGGCCGCGGCGACTTCCGCCACCGGGCCGGCGCGTGCGACGTGGTGATGATGCTGTTGCCCGATGCGCCCGCGGTGGAGGCCGCCCTGTTCGCCGAGGACGGCTTTGCCGCCGCCCTGCCGCCGGGCGCGCTGGTGATCGACCTGTCGGACCTGCCGCCGGCGGAGGCTTCGGCCAACGCCGCGCGGCTCGCCGATCTGGGCGCCCTGCTGGCCGATGCGCCGGTCGGAACCGATCCTGTTATCGATCTCGGCGGCAGCGACGCGGCCTGTGCGCGGGCCGAACCGCTGTTGCGGCTGTTTAGCGATGGCGTCGTCCGTGCCGGCGGCCCCGGTTCGGGGCAGCGGGCGCGTCTGGTCCGCATGGCGGACATGAGGATGGCGGACAGGAAAAGCGACGATCCGGATGGACTGCACCGGCTGCTGCGTCTGATGGCCTTCGACGGGCCGGCTGAATCCAGGTTGGGCACATCATGAACACCTCCACCGCTCCCGACATCGCCCCAATGCGCCGTCCGGCCTCCAGCCTCTTTGCGACCGGACCGGACATGATCGTCCCTTTCGGCGCCGGGCTTGCCGCCGGTCTGGTCGCCGGGCGGGCCGATATGGCGCGGCTGGGCAACAAGGGCGGGCGTCTGGTGGAGATGGCGGCGCTCGGCATTCCGGTGCCGCCGGGCTTCGTCATCGCTGCGGAGGCCGGGCACGGGCTGGGCGCGGAGGATGCGCTGCCGGCGGAACTGCTGAAGCGGATTGATGAGGCCGTCCTGGCGCTGGAGCGGCAGGCGGGTGGGCGCTTCGGCGGCACCGGTGATGGTGATGGTGGGCCGCTGCTGCTGTCCGTCCGCTCGGGCGCGGCGGTGTCGATGCCCGGCATGATGGACAGCATCCTGAATCTCGGCCTCAACGACCGCACCGTGCAGGGGCTGGCGGCGGCGTCGGGCGATGCGCGCTTCGCCTACGACTGCTATCGCCGGCTGGTCCAGTCCTTCGGCTGCGTGGTGATGGGCGTGCCCGGCCACCGGTTCGAGGCGCTGCTGGACGAATACAAGGAGGAGCGCGGGCTTCAGCGCGACGGCGAGCTGACGGCGGAAGACTGGCGCAGCCTGATGCCGCGCTTCCTTCGGCTGGTGGAGACGCGCTGCGGCCGTCCCTTTCCGCAGGATCCGACGGAACAGTTGCGTCTGGCGGTGGCGGCGGTCTTCCGCTCCTGGATGAACCCGCGGGCGGTCGCCTTCCGCGTCCTGCACGATGTTCCGGAGGATTTAGGGACGGCGGTGACGGTGCAGGCGATGGTGTTCGGCAACCGTGGGCCGGAGTCCGGCACCGGCGTTCTGTTCACCCGCGATCCCTCCACCGGCGCGCCCGGCCTGTGCGGCGAGTTCCTGGCCGATGCCCAGGGCGAGGACGTCGTGTCCGGCACCTGCGATCCCGACCCGCTGAGCGCCAGCCAGCCCAACCCGGACCGCTCGATGGAGCGCCGCATGCCGGCGGTCCATGCCGAGCTTTGCCGGGTGGCCGAGCGGCTGGAACGGGCCTTCGGCGACATGCAGGACATCGAGTTCACCGTGGATGGCGGGCGCCTGTTCATCCTGCAGTCGCGCAGCGGCAAGCGCTCCTCCGAAGCGGCCGTCCGCATCGCCGTCGACATGGCGGAGGAGGGGATCATCACCCGCGACGAGGCGGTGGGCCGCGTCGATCCGCAGGCGCTCGACGAGCTGCTGCGCCCGACCCTGACGCCGGAGGCGCTGGCCGCCGCCATCGCGACCGGTCTTCCCGCCTCGCCCGGGGCGGCGACCGGCCGCGCCGCCTTCACCACCGAGGATGCGCTGCGGCTGTCGCGCGGCGGTGGGCCGGTGATCCTATGCCGGCCGGAAACCTCGCCGGAGGACATCCACGGCATGCAGGCCGCCGTCGGCATCGTCACCGCCCGCGGCGGCTTCACCAGCCACGCCGCCACCGTCGCCCGCGGCATGGGCCGCCCTTGCGTCTGCGGCGCCCGCGGGCTGCGCATCGACCCGGAAGAGGGGGTGATGCGGGCCGGTGAGGTGACGGTCCGCACCGGCGACCTGCTGACCATCGACGGCAGCAACGGCGCCGTGGTTCTGGGAGCCGCGGCCCTGCAACGGCCGGCGCCGGATGGCGCGACCGCCCGGCTGCTGGACTGGGCGCGGGAGTGCGGGGTGGGGCTGGCGGCGGATTGAGCGTCGAGGATTGTGGGGGGATCATCCCCCCACGATACCTCCATCACCCCCGCATCAGCGCCTTCAGGTGCGCCGCGCAGCCTTCCGCCAGCCCGGTCGCGTCATAGCCGCCTTCCAGCGCCGACACCACCCGGCCGCCGCACACCCGGTCGGCAAGCTCGACCAGCTTGCGCGTCACCCATTCGAAATCCTCGGCGGTGAAGCCGAGTTGGGCCAGCGGGTCGCGCTTGTGGGCGTCGAAACCGGCGGAGATCAGCAGCAATTCCGGCTGGAACGCCTCCAGCGCCGGCAGGATGGCGCGCTCCACTGCCTGGCGGAACTCGACGGAGCCGCTGTAGGGTTCCAGCGGCAGGTTCAGGATGTTGCCGTCGACGCCGCGCTCCCATGAATTGCCGGTGCCGGGGTAGAGCGGCGACTGGTGGGTGGAGGCGAAGAACAGGTCGGGGTCGTCGGCGAACATCGCCTGGGTGCCGTTGCCGTGATGCACGTCGAAATCGACCACGGCGACGCGGGTCAGGCCGTGCACCTTGCGGGCATGCTCGGCCCCGACGGCGATGTTGTTGAAGACGCAGAAGCCCATGGCGCGGGCCGGTTCGGCATGGTGGCCGCAGGGGCGCACCGCGCAGAAGGCGTTGGTCGCCTCGCCGGCCAGCACCGCGTCCACTGCGGCGCAGACCGAACCGGCGGCGCGCAGGATGGCGCCGCGCGACCCCGGCGACAGCAGCGTATCGCCGTCCAGCCGCTGATACCCGTCGGCCGGCACCGCGGCGAGCACGGCATCGACATAGCTGCGCTCATGGACGCGCGACAGCTGCTCGACATCGGCCTCGGGGGCGGACCGGCGCTCCAGATCGCGGAACTCCTGCCGGTCCAGCACTTGCCACACCACGGCCAGCCGTTCCGGCGCCTCCGGATGGCCGGGGCCGGTGTCATGCGCGAAGCAGTCGTGATGGGTGAAGATCAGGGTGGTCACGGGCGGCCTCTCCCATAGGAAAGGCGCCGCCGGACAGGATGTGCCGGCGGCGCCATGGTCGGGGAATGGTTCAGTGGGCGTAGCTGGTGGTGGCCGGCGGCGGCTCCGCGACCGAGGCGACGGTGCCTTCAAGCTCCTGCAGATGCAGGCGGGTGAAGTCGCGCGCGCTGACGACGCCGACCAGATGGCCGTCCTCCAGCACCGGAAGATGGCGGATGTGGTGCTTGTCCATCAGTTGCAACGCCTGATGGACGCTGTCCGACGGGGTGCAGGTCACCGGCTGGCGCGTCATCAGCTGCGACACCGGCATGGACAGCAGCGAACCGCCGCGCTCCAGCAGGGCGTGGACGACGTCGCGTTCCGAAAGCACGCCGGCCAGCGTGTTGCCTTCGGTGCGGCAGACATCCTTGACGACCAGGGCGCTGATGTTCTCCGCCTTCATCAGCTTGACGGCCTCGGCGACCGTTGCGCTGGTCCGCACGGCGACGACGCGGGATTCCTTGGTGCGCAGGATATGTTCGACCTTCATGGCGTGACTCCTGATCGGCTGGCGGCTGGCAGGAAAACCGTCTCTCGGGCGGTTCCCTAGGGGCGGCAAGGCGCCCGGCCGGGCGTCGTGCTGTGAATATGGTATGCCAGATACAGTACGCCAAGCAAACAATTTCGACATCGGCCTATGCGATGGTGCAGCGCAATCAAAATCGCTCTGTTGGAGCCGTAATGCCAAAGCACAAGAGGCGAAATGTTCGACATGCGGTATGTTTGATATGCGTGCAAATTGATGGAGGTATGCGGCATGCGCATGTCCGGCATCGTGTACCTTGTATACCAAACAACTTGAACCAATTGCTGCGGCGCGTCATAACAGAATGGTCACGCCGAAGCCGACCAAACAAAAAAGCACCCCACCGAGACACTGGAGCGATGAACATGTTGGAAATGCTGGTTCTGGCGCTTGTGCTGTCCGTCTTCGGCGGCACGGTCCACTATATTCTGTCGATGCAGATCACCAACGCGGGCAAGTCGCAGCGCGATTTCTCCTCCGCGCCGCTTCGCCTCGCCAACCCGACCGAAGCCGATCTCAAGGAACCGGAGGACGAACTGCCGCCGGGTCCGGCCTGGGCAAGCTTCCCCCGCGCCTTCTGAGCTGCGGTTCCCCACCTGACAGATCGTAAGAAAGACGGCCCTTCCAGGCCGTCTTTTTCGTTTCGACTCCAGTCCGGCATGCGGCCCGCTCAGGCGAGCGGCAGCACCAGCTGGAAGCTTTTGATGGTCATCCGCTTGCGGTGATAGAAGCGGTGGGCCTCGCCGCGCTGGATGCCGGAGATGATCTCCATCTGGGCGCAACCGCGCTCCCGCGCCTCGCCCGCCAGCCAGTCGAACAGCTTGTCGCCCAGCCCGTAGGACCGCTTGGCGGAGCTGGTGACCAGATCCTCCACATACATGTAGCGACCGCGCGACAGCGTCTCGTGGACGCGGAAGCCGCCGCAGCCGGCGATCTCGCCGTCCAGCCGCAGAAGGGCGAGGTTGTAGCCGTCGTCCATCTGGCGGCGAATCTGCGCGCGGTAGGCCTCGGGGTCGGTCATGTGAGTCCGCAGCTCCTTCATGATCGGATAGCTGGCGGCGATATCGGCATCGTCACGCGCCACGACGATCTCGATGTTCTGCTGCTGGTCCATGGCGGTCGACTCCTTATCAATATGGGTTCTGCCGGGAAGGGCGTCAGCGCCGGCGGCGGAGACCATGCCGGCCGGCGGTTGCCGGGCCGAATTGTGCCGTCGGAGCTGGCATACCATATGCCAATAGATTGTCCGGCCAAAAGCTGCGCCGCCCCACTTTCCGCGTGCCGGAAAATCGAAACGCGACTCTCGCCCCCGGCGCCTGGGCGAATGCAGCCTGCGGAAACAGTTCGCCCAACCCACTAATCGCTTGTCAGGTGTCCGGCATCTGGTATACCATATTGATAATTCCAGATCGGATCAGGACTGCACCGGTCTGGCGGGAGGCGAAAACCCGCCACCCAAGCATTGCAGCGCACCGAGGCCGCATCCTCGCCGCGCTGCCAAGCAAAAGCGAACAACAGCGTCAAACCTCTTAAAGCATCTAAGAAGACGCCAAAAGTAAAAGCCTAAGCATCAAAACAGAAGCGACGCCCGAACCGGCAGAGAACCGCTTCCTAGGAGGAGATAGAAGATGCAGCATACGAATTCGGAGGCGCAGGGAGCACCGCTCGGCGGCCGCTGGATGCAGTTGGTCATCGGCGTGATCTGCATGTCGATGATCGCGAACCTGCAATATGGCTGGACGCTGTTCGTCAACCCCATCGATGAAAAGTACCATTGGGGTCGTGCCGCCATTCAGGTCGCCTTCACCATTTTCGTCGTGACCGAAACCTGGCTGGTGCCGATCGAAGGCTGGTTCGTCGACAAGTTCGGTCCCCGCATCGTCGTTGTGGTCGGCGGCGTGCTGTGCGCCCTGGCCTGGGTCATCAACTCGTTCGCCGACTCGCTGGCGCTGCTCTATATCGGCGCTGCCGTCGGCGGTGTCGGTGCCGGCGCCGTGTACGGCACCTGCGTCGGCAACGCGCTGAAGTGGTTCCCGGATCGCCGCGGTCTGGCCGCCGGCCTGACGGCTGCCGGTTTCGGTGCCGGTTCCGCCGTGACGGTCGTGCCGATCGCCAACATGATCCAGACCTCCGGTTTCCAGCAGACCTTCCTGGTGTTCGGTCTGGGCCAGGGCCTGATCGTCTTCGCGCTGGCCTGGTTCCTGAAGGAAGCCAACCCGGCCCTGCTGCCGAAGGGCAAGTCCACCGTCAACCAGAGCCGCCGCAACTACACCCCGCAGGAGACGCTGAAGTCGCCGGTCTTCTGGGTGATGTACCTGATGTTCGTCATGGTCGCCGCCGGCGGTCTGATGGCCACCGCCCAGCTCGGCCCGATCGCCAAGGACTTCCACCTCGACGGCATGCCCGTCAGCATCATGGGTCTGACCCTGCCGGCGCTGACCTTCGCCCTGACCATCGATCGCGTGCTGAACGGCGTGACCCGTCCCTTCTTCGGCTGGGTGTCGGATCACATCGGCCGTGAAAACACGATGTTCGTCGCCTTCGCCATCGAAGCGGTTGGCATCCTGGCGCTGAACCAGTGGGGCCACAACCCGGTCGCCTTCGTTGTCCTGACCGGTCTGGTGTTCTTCGCCTGGGGCGAGATCTACAGCCTGTTCCCGTCCTGCTGCGCCGACAGCTTCGGGTCGAAGTTCGCCACCACCAACGCCGGCCTGCTCTACACCGCCAAGGGCACTGCCTCTCTGGTCGTTCCCTTCGCCAACATCATTGTGGCCTCCAGCGGGTCGTGGCAGACGGTGTTCTTCTTCGCCGCCGCGGTCAATGCCATCGCCGCCTTCATGGCCCTGTTCGTCCTGAAGCCGATGCGTGCCCGTCAGATCGCCGAGGACACCGTCCAGCCGGTCAGCGGCAAGCTGGCGACCGAAGGCGCCGACTGAAAGGAAAGGGAGGTTCCCGCCGACCGGGGGGCCGGCCGGGACTCCAGATAAAAGGCGGCACAGTTCACCGCCAAACGACACGACAAGCCGGCATCGGGACCACCGCATTGGTCCCGGTGTCGGTTTGTCGCGTTTTGGGAGGCAGAATCGTGAACCGCATCGGAGGGTGAGGGTCACGAACCATGCGTCCCGGCAGAGCCCGCTTCAAAGGCTGATATTCTGTATACAGAATACGATTTGCATCGTCAACACCGATCGAAAGGGGTGGATCGATTATGCTGGCTATCGTCGTTCTGATGCTGGCGGCTTTCTCCTCGGGCGCGCTGAATGCGGTTGCCGGCGGCGGCGCCTTCATCACCTTTCCGGCCCTGTTGTTCGCCGGGGTGTCGCCGGTGGCCGCCAACGCCTCCAGCACGGTGGCGCTGTTTCCGGGGCAGGCGGCCAGCAGTTGGGCCTACCGGCGGGAGATCGCGGCGGGCGGGCAGGTGAATGTTCCGGTCTTTGCGGCGCTCAGCCTCGTCGGCGGGCTGGCCGGCGCGCTGCTTCTTCTGCTGACGCCGAATGCGGTGTTCGCGCGCTTCGTGCCCTGGCTGCTGCTGTTCGCGACCGCCGTCTTCGCCATCGGCGCTTATGCGCCCGGCATCGTGTCCAGGCTGCGGTTGGGCGGGCGCAGCGTGCTGGTGGTGCAGTTCCTGATCTCGATCTATGGCGGCTATTTCGGCGGTGGCATCGGCTTCCTGATGCTGGCGGCGCTGACCCTGTTCGGGCTGCGCGACATCCACGCCATGAACGGGCTGCGGCTTCTGCTGGCGATGCTGATGAACGCCGCGGCGGTCGGGACCTTCATCGTCGCCGGGGCGGTGTCCTGGCCGGAAACGCTGGCGATGGCTGTCGCGGCGGTGGCCGGCGGCTACGTCGGCGCCATGGGGGCCAAGCGGGTCGATCCGAAGCTGCTGAAAACACTGGTGGTCATCATCGGAACGGCATTGACCCTCTACTTCTTTGCGAAGGGAGCCTGATTCGATCGGGGAAGCGTCCGATTCCGCAATCTTCAACCCCACCCCCACATTCCGCATTGACATACGGTATGTGGTATACCAAACTCCAAACACAGTTTGCGCGACAGACTGTTGGATGCCGCTGCAAAGCAACCGGTCAGCCGATGGATGCGGCCGGTGTGGGCAGGCTGGCGTCGTCCAGCCCCACAGCATTCAAAAAGTGAAATCGGGGGAGAGGGGAATCCGGCATGAAGATCTGCATCTACGGATCCGGGGCCATTGGCGGCTATCTCGGCGTGCGCCTGCACCAGGCGGGTGCCGAAGTCAGTCTGGTGGCACGCGGTGCGCATCTGGCGGCGATGCGCGAGAACGGCGTCACCTTGCTGATGGGGGAGGAGAAGACCGTCGTCCACCCCCGTTGCACCGACAACCCGGCCGAACTCGGCCCGCAAGACTATGTCATCATCGCGCTGAAGGCCCACTCCGTCCCCGGTGTCGTGCCCGCGATGCAACCGCTGCTGGGTGACGACACCGCCGTCGTCACCGCGGTCAACGGCATTCCCTATTGGTATTTTCACGGCACCGGCGGCGAATTCGACGGCCGCACCCTGGAGACGGTCGATCCGGGTGCGGTTCAGTGGAAGGGTCTCGGTCCGCAGCGTGCCATCGGCTGCGTCGTCTATCCGGCGACCGAGGTGGTGGAGCCCGGCGTCATCCAGCATGTCTATGGCGACAAGTTCTCGCTGGGCGAACCCGACGGGTCGAAGTCGGAGCGCGTCGTCGCCCTGTCCAAGGCGATGGAAGCCGGCGGCCTGCGCGCGCCCGTGCTCGACCGCATCCGCGACGAGATCTGGCTGAAGCTTTGGGGCAACCTGTGCTTCAACCCGATCAGCGCGCTCACCCACGGCACGCTGGAAGGCATCTGCGGCGATCCGGACACCCGCGCCGTCGCCAAGGCGATGATGCTGGAGGCCAAGGACATCGGCGACAAGCTGGGCGTCCATTTCCGCGTCGATGTGGAACGCCGCATCAACGGCGCTGCCGCGGTGGGCGCGCACAAGACCTCCATGCTGCAGGACCTGGAGCGCGGCCGGCCGATGGAGATCGATCCGCTGCTGTCGGTGGTGCAGGAGATGGGCCGCATGGTGGGCGTGCCGACGCCGACCATCGACGTGGTGCTCGCCCTGGTGAAGCAGCGGGGCGAGAACGCCGGCTGCTACAGCCGGCCGCAGCCCGCGGCGGCTCCCGCCTCCGCCCCCGAAGTGGTCGCGGCCCAGTAAACAATGCAGGTGGCGCGGCCGGCGCCGAACCCGAAAGGACCACGGGGCCGGCCGCATCGAACAGGGGGAGGAGCGTCATGAAGGTCGAGGACATTCTCCGCAAGAAGGGCACGCGCATCGGCATGGTGCGCATCAATGAAACGGTCGCCACCGCGCTGCGCCTGATGAAGGCGGAAAACACCGGCGCGCTGGTGGTCAAGGACGTCTGCCGCACCGAAGGCAACACGGTGGTCGGCGTCATTTCCGAACGCGACGTGGTCCGCGCGCTGGTCGACCGCGGGCCGGGCATCCTGGAGCAGGCGGTATCGGCGCTGATGACGCGCGATCCCTATTGCTGCAGCCCGTCGGATACGGTGCGTCACGTGCTGAGCCTGATGGACGAGCACGGCATCCGCCATGTCCCGGTGCTGGAGGGCGCGACGCTGGTCGGCGTCGTCAGCGTCCGCGACCTGATCCGCCGCCAGTTGGAAGAGCTGCCGGTGGACGAACTGCCCATCGCGGCCTCGGCCGCCGAAAGCTGGGACTTCCCGGTCGTCGCCAACCAGTGACCGGTGCCGGTGGGGCCGGCGCAATCGGTTGCCGGCTCCCTTGCCTTTGCCGCTTCGGCGCTAGCCCGCCCTGATCTGGACGCGGGTGGATTTTGCCCGCCGCCATGGCCGGCCTTCGAAAGCAAACGACATGAAGATCGCGATACCCAGGGAGCGCCGCCCGGGCGAGCGCCGCGTCGCCGCGTCTCCCGAAACCATCAAGAAATTCAAAACTCTCGGATTGGATGTCGTCGTCGAGAGCGGGGCCGGTCTCGGTTCCAGCATCACCGACGCGGCCTATGAGGCGGCGGGGGCCGCCATCGCCGCCGACGAGGCGTCGGCGCTGGCCGATGCCGACATCGTGCTGAAGGTGCAGCGGCCGCTGATCGCCGGCGAAGGGGACGTGGACGAGCTGGCGCTGATCCGCAATGGTGCGCTGCTGTTCGCCATCCTCAATCCCCACAACAGCCGCGACCATGTGAAGGCCTACGCCGATGCCGGCGTGAATGCCTTTGCCATGGAGTTCATGCCGCGCATCACCCGCGCCCAGGTCATGGACGTGCTGTCCTCCCAGGCCAACCTCGCCGGCTACAAGGCCGTCGTCGATGCCGCCAGCGAGTACGGCCGCGCCTTCCCGATGATGATGACCGCCGCCGGCACCGTTCCGCCCGCGCGCGCCTTCATCATGGGCGTCGGCGTCGCCGGTCTGCAGGCCATCGCCACCGCCAAGCGCCTCGGCGCCATCGTCTCGGCCACCGACGTGCGCCCGGCGGTGAAGGAGCAGGTGCAGTCGCTGGGCGGCAGCTTCGTCGCCGTCGAGAATGACGAGTTCAAGCAGGCCGAGACCGCCGGCGGCTACGCCAAGGAGATGTCCGATGACTACAAGCGCCAGCAGGCCGCTCTGGTCGCCGAGCACATCAAGAAGCAGGACCTCGTCATCACCACCGCGCTGATCCCCGGCCGCAAGGCGCCGATCCTGGTGACGGCGGAGCATGTGGCGTCGATGAAGCCGGGGTCGGTGATCATCGATCTGGCGGTGGAGCAGGGCGGCAACGTCGAGGGCGCCAAGCTGGGCGAGGTGGTGACCACGGCCAACGGCGTGAAGATCGTCGGCCATGCCAACTACGCCAGCCGCATCGCCGAGAGCGCCTCGCTGCTCTACGCCAAGAACCTGCTGGCGCTGCTGACGTCGCTGCATGGGAAAGAGACGGGCGTGGCCGTCAACTGGGACGACGAGATCGTCAAGGCCATCGCGCTGACCCGCGACGGCGCCATCGTGCATCCTGCCTTCGCGGACGCCCGCGAAGCGCAACCCGCGTGAGGAGGCGGATCCCATGGAACACCCGGATCCCGCAAGCAACATCGCCGCTTTCCGTGAAACCCTGGCGAACCTGAGCAATCAGGTCGATGCGCTCGCCGCCCAGGTCGCGCACAGCGCGCAGCCCGTTACCGAGGCCACCGGCGGCCACGGCAGCTTCTTCGTCACCGGCCTGACCGTGCTCGTTCTGGCCTGCTTCGTCGGCTATTACGTCGTCTGGCGCGTCACCCCGGCCCTGCACTCGCCGCTGATGGCGGTCACCAACGCCGTGTCGTCGGTCATCATCGTCGGCGCCCTGATCGCCGCCGGACCCACCGGCTTGGACTTCTCCAAGGTCCTGGGCTTCCTCGCCGTCATCCTGGCGTCCGTCAATATCTTCGGCGGCTTCCTCGTGACCCAGCGCATGCTCTCCATGTTCAAGAAGAAGGGCAAGTAAGACCATGGAAACCTTGTCGGCCCTTCTCTACCTCGTCGCCTCCATCTGCTTCATCATGGCGCTGCGCGGGCTCTCCAGCCCGGAGACCTCGCGCCAGGGCAACATCTACGGCATGGTCGGCATGACCATCGCCATCCTGACCACGCTGGCCTCGCCCATCGTCCAGTCCTATTGGATGATCGTGCTCGGGATCGCCATCGGCGGCGCCATCGGCTATGTCGTCGCCAAGAAGATCGAGATGACGGCGCTGCCGCAACTGGTCGCCGCCTTCCACTCGCTGGTCGGCCTCGCCGCTGTCTTCGTCGCGCTGGCGGCCTTCTATTCGCCGGAGGCCTACGGCATCGGCCTGCGCGGCGCCATCGCCAAGGGTTCGCTGATCGAGATGGCGCTCGGCACCGCCATCGGTGCAATCACCTTCACCGGCTCGCTGGTTGCCTTTGCCAAGCTGCAGGGTCTGGTCACCGGCAAGCCGCTGGTCTTCCCGATGCAGCACCCGCTGAACGCGGCGCTGGGCGTGCTGACCGTCATCCTGATCGGCTGGCTGGTGCAGTCGAACGCCGATGCGGCGCTCTGGCTGATCGTGGCCGTCTCTCTGGCGCTTGGTTTCCTGCTGATCCTGCCGATCGGCGGTGCCGACATGCCGGTGGTCATCTCGATGCTGAACAGCTACTCCGGCTGGGCGGCCTGCGGCATCGGCTTCACCCTGCAGAACAACCTGCTGATCATCACCGGTGCGCTGGTGGGCTCCTCGGGCGCGATCCTGTCCTACATCATGTGCAAGGGCATGAACCGCTCGATCTTCAACGTCATCCTCGGCGGCTTCGGCGGCGAGGCTGCCGTGGCCGGCGGTGAGGCCAAGGGTCCGCAGGGCAGCGTCAAGGCCGGCTCGGCCGAGGATGCCGCCTACATCATGAAGAACGCCCAGTCGGTGATCGTTGTGCCGGGCTACGGCATGGCGGTGGCCCAGGCCCAGCATGCCCTGCGTGAAATGGCCGACAGCCTGAAGCATGAAGGCGTGGACGTGAAGTACGCCATCCATCCGGTGGCGGGCCGCATGCCCGGTCACATGAACGTGCTGCTGGCCGAGGCCAACGTGCCCTACGACGAGGTGTTCGAGCTGGAGGACATCAACCGCGACTTCGGCACGGCGGATGTGGCCTTCGTCATCGGCGCAAACGACGTGACCAACCCGGCCGCCAAGACCGACCCGTCGAGCGCCATCTACGGCATGCCGATCTTGGACGTGGAGAAGGCGAAGACGGTGTTCTTCATCAAGCGCGGCATGGCGGCGGGGTATGCCGGTGTGGAGAACGAGCTGTTCTTCCGGCCGAACACGATGATGCTGTTCGGCGACGCCAAGAAGGTCACCGAAGAGGTGGTGAAGGCGATGGAAGCGTAGAGGTTGTTGGATGAAAAAGCGCGCCGCTCCGGTTGGGGCGGCGCGCTTCTTTTTATGGGGGAATGTCGGCTTCGATGCCCCCTCCCTAACCCTCCCCCGCCTTTGGCGGTGGAGGGGACTGCCGCCGCTTCGCAGAAGGCACCCTCTCCCGCGGAACGCGGGGGAGGGTCGGGGAGGGGGCAATCGGAGCCGACGCTATCCCACCACCAGATCGTCCAACCGAAACCCCGCGATCTTGTAGATCTCCTCCAGCGCCCGGCCGAACTCCACATCCGGGTCGTTCGCCACGCGCTCGCGCATCGCAGCCAGAATCTCCTGCTTGCTGCTGAAGCGTACCGCCATGATGAACGGGAAGCCGAAGCGCTCGCGATAGGCGCGGTTCAGGTCGCGCTGTTCCTGCGCCTCCGCCTCGGTCAGTTCGTTCAGCCCGGCCTTCGCCTGTTCGGTCTGCGAAAAGGCGGTCAGGTTGGCGGCGCGGGTCGCGCGGTCGGCGAGGTCCGGGTGGGAGAGGATCAGCGTGCGCTGCCGCTCCGTCCCGGAAGTGCGGACGATGTCGATCATCACCGCACGCAGGCTGTCCGCATCGGCGAAGGGACGCTTGTCCCACGCGGCCTCGGCCACCCAGGGGCTGTCCTCGAACACGGCGCCCAGCGCCGCGACGAAGGCGGCGCGGTCCATTCCGTTCAGATCGTCCAGGCTGTAGGGCATCTGCGCTCTCACTTCGCGGTGTAGGGATGTTCGGCGATCCAGTGGCGGGCGATGTCCAGCCGGGTCGCCACCCATGCCTTGTCATGGCTGCGCACATAGTCGAGGAAGCGCGCCAGCGCCGCCGCGCGGCCGGGCCGGCCGACCAGACGGCAATGCAGGCCGACGGACATCATCTTCGGCGTCGTCTCCCCCTCCGCATAGAGCGTGTCGAAGCTGTCCTTCAGGTAGGCGAAGAACTGGTCGCCGCTGTTGAAGCCCTGGTTGGTGGCGAAGCGCATGTCGTTGGCGTCGAGCGTGTAGGGCACGATCAGTTGCGGCCGGCCATGGCTGTCGTCCCAATAGGGCAGGTCGTCGGCGTAGGAATCGGCGTTGTAGACGAAGCCGCCCTCCTCCGCGACCAGCCGCCAGGTGTTGGGGCTGCAGCGCCCGAGATACCAGCCGAGCGGCCGTTCGCCGGTGACGCGGGTGTGGACCTCGATGGCGCGCAGCATGTGCTCGCGCTCCACCTCAGACGGCAGATGCTGATAGTCGATCCAGCGCCAGCCATGGGTGGCGATCTCCCACCCGGCGGCCTTCATCGCGGCGACCACGTCGGGATTGCGCTCCAGCGCCATGGCGACGCCATAGACGGTGACCGGCAGGTTGCGCTCGGTGAACATCCGGTGCAGCCGCCAGAAACCGGCGCGCGAGCCGTATTCGTAGATCGACTCCATGTTCATGTGGCGGGCGCCGGGGATCGGCTGGGCGCCGACGATCTCCGACAGGAAGGCCTCCGACGCGGCGTCGCCGTGGAGGACGCAGTTCTCGCCGCCTTCTTCGTAATTGATGACGAACTGCACCGCCACCCGGGCGCCGCCCGGCCAATTGGCCTGCGGCGGGGTGGCGCCATAGCCGATCATGTCGCGGGGATAGCCCTGGGGTTGGGCGGTCTCGGTCATCGTCGTCTCGCTCGCTGCGGTCGAAGCGGGGACTACGCTAAGCCATTGGCGGCAGGGGGTTCAATCGGCGGATTGGGCGCGGGGATGAAGACAGTTTCCGGATTTCGGAGGGTGGGATTGCGATGTGGATGCGCTTAAGTTGGCGGTTCGATGATTGAGCTGTTGTTGCGCGTGCCCCCTCCCTAACCCTCCCCCGCTCTCGCGGGAGAGGGAACCCCGCCGCACTCCCGCAAAGCTCCTGCCCCCTCTCCCGCGGAGCGGGGGAGGGATGGGGAGGGGGCAGCCACAGCGACCACCCAAATCCAAGGAGACCGCCCCTATGGGCCGCCTGACCACCCACGTCCTCGACATCGCCGCGGGCCGTCCGGCGCCGGGCATGCGCATCCGCCTGACGGCCCTGGATACCGGCACCATCCTTGGCGAGTTCACAACGAACGCCGATGGCCGGCTCGACGCCCCGGCGCTGCAGGGCGAGGATTTCAAACCCGGACGCTATGAGCTGCTGTTCATGGCCGGCGACTATTTCCGCCGCATCGGCGTCATCTCCGGTGATGGCCCGGACTTCATTGACGAGGTTCCGCTGCGCTTCGGCATCAAGGACGCCGCCCAGCATTACCATGTGCCGCTGCTGGTTTCTCCCTGGGCCTATTCCACCTACCGCGGCAGCTGACGCCCTCTCCCCCGTTCGCGCCGCTTTCCAGCCTGTGGAAAAGGCAACCCGTTGATTTGCCGCACCCACCATCCGCGCGCTTAGCTGTCTTCAGGAACAATCGCGTTTGGTAAGGAGTCGAGCGATGGCGAGAATGACGGCGGCGGAAGCGGCGGTGCGGGTGCTGGAGCGGGAGGGCATCGACGTCTGCTTCGGCGTCCCCGGCGCCGCGATCAACCCCTTCTACGCGGCGATGCAGCGGCGCGGCACGATGCGCCATGTGCTGGCCCGCCATGTGGAGGGCGCCTCGCACATGGCCGAGGGCTATACCAGGGCCAATGCCGGCAACATCGGCGTGTGCATCGGCACCTCCGGCCCGGCCGGCACCGATATGATCACCGGCCTCTATTCGGCGATCGCGGACTCGATCCCGATCCTGTGCATCACCGGACAGGCGCCGCGCGCCCGCCTGCACAAGGAGGATTTCCAGGCCATCAACGTCCCGGACATCGCCAAGCCGGTGACCAAGTGGGCGCTGACCGTGCTGGAGCCGGCGCAGGTGCCCTACGTCTTCCAGCAGGCCTTCCACCTGATGCGCAGCGGCCGTCCCGGCCCGGTGCTGATCGACCTGCCGATCGACGTGCAGATGGCCGAAATCGAGTTCGACGAAGAGGCCTACGAGCCGCTGCCGGTCTACAAGCCGGCGGCCACCCGCCAACAGGTCGAAAAGGCGCTGGCGATGTTCGCCGCGGCGGAACGGCCGCTGGTGGTGGCCGGCGGCGGCATCATCAACGCCGATGCGTCCGACAAGCTGGTCGAGTTCGCCGAGCTGATGGGCGTGCCGGTCATCCCGACCCTGATGGGCTGGGGCACCATCCCCGATGACCATCCGCTGATGGCGGGCATGGTGGGGCTGCAGACCGCCCACCGTTACGGCAACGCGACGATGCTGAAGTCCGACTTCGTGCTGGGCATCGGCAACCGCTGGGCCAACCGCCACACCGGCTCGGTCGAGGTCTACACCAAGGGCCGCAAGTTCGTGCATGTCGACATCGAGCCGACCCAGATCGGCCGCGTCTTCATGCCCGACCTCGGCATCGTGTCGGATGCCGGGGCGGCGCTGGACATGTTCATCGCGGTGGCGAAGGAGTGGAAAGCCGCCGGCAAGTTCAAGGACCTCGGCGGCTGGGTCAAGGACTGCCAGGGCCGCAAGCGGTCGATGCACCGCCGCAGCGACTTCGATCAGGTGCCGATGAAGCCGCAGCGCGTCTATCAGGAGATGAACAGCGCCTTCGGCCAGGACACCACCTACGTCACCACCATCGGCCTGTCGCAGATCGCCGGCGCCCAATTCCTGCACGTCTACAAGCCGCGCCACTGGATCAACTGCGGTCAGGCCGGCCCGCTGGGCTGGACCCTGCCGGCGGCGCTGGGTGTCCGGGTGGCCGATCCGAAGCGGCGCATCGTCGCGCTGTCCGGTGACTACGACTTCCAGTTCATGATCGAGGAACTGGCGGTCGGCGCCCAGCACAAGCTGCCCTACATCCATGTGCTGGTGAACAACGCCTATCTCGGTCTGATCCGGCAGGCGCAGCGCGCCTTCCAGATGGACTTCCAGGTGCAGCTGTCCTTCGAGAACATCAACGCGCCGGAGATCGGCGTCTACGGCGTCGACCATGTCGCGGTGGCCGAAGGGTTGGGCTGCAAGGCGATCCGCGTCACCGAACCCGACCGCATCCAGGACGCCTTCGCCCAGGCCCAGGCCTGGATGGACGAGTATCAGGTGCCGGTCGTCGTCGAGTTGGTGCTGGAGCGGGTGACCAACATCTCCATGGGCACCGACATCGACAACGTCACCGAGTTCGAGGAGACGCTGGATCTGCCGGTGGACGAGAGCGAGACCGTTCTGGTCTGACCGTCCGTTTCTTCTGACGAAAGCCGCCGGGGCGCCGATGCGCTCCGGCGGCTTTCTTTTTGGCGGGCTTGCTGCATCGCGCAAATTCCCTTCCCCGTTTCGCCCGTGCTAGCGTCCTTTCCGATCCGTAACCCACCGGTTCGGCCCAATGGTCGAGAGGGGAGTCCGCGCGAGCATGGCGTTGCTTGAAAACATGCGCATCTTTGTCCGCGTCGTCGAACTGGGCAGCCTGTCGGCGGCCGGACGGAATCTGCGCATGTCGCCGGCCATGGTCAGCCACCGCATCCAGCAGCTGGAAACCCATCTCGGCGTCCGGCTGCTGAACCGCACCACGCGGCAGTTGCAAGCGACCGAGACCGGGATGGATTTCTACCACAGCTGCCTTGAGGTGCTGGAGGCGGTGGAGCGCGCGCAAAGCAGCATCGCCGCCGGGTCCGGCGTGCCGTCGGGCAGCGTGCGGGTGACGGCGCCGCTGGGCTTCGGCCGCCGCATCCTGGCGCCGCTGGTGCCGGATTTCTGCGCCGCCCACCCGCTGGTGGAGGTGCGGCTGCGCCTGTCCGACCATTTGCTGGATCTGCTGCGCGAGGCGGTGGATGTGGCGGTGCGGATGGCGGCGCTGAAGGATTCCAGCTTCGTCGTGCGCAAGATCGCCGACGTGCGCCGTGTGCTGGTGGCGGCCCCCTCCTACCTGTCGGAGCGCGGGACGCCGGAAAAGCCGGCGGACCTGTCCGGCCACAACTGCCTGCTGCTGCGCTTTCCCGGCACCCAGCAATATCAATGGAGCGTGTTGGAGGGCGGCGAGCCGGTGAAGCTGCCGGTGTCGGGCCGCTTCGATGCCGACGACGGCGACGTGCTGACGGGCTGGGCGCTGGATGGGCGCGGCATCGCGATGAAGCCGCTGTGGGAGGTGGCAGAGCATCTCGCCAGTGGTGCCCTGGTGCCGGTTCTGCCGGATTCCCCGCCGGAACCGATCACGCTGGCCGTGCTCTATCCCCACCGCGCGCTGGTGCCGGCCAAGGTGCGGGCCTTCGCCGATCACTTGGTGCCGAAGATCAAAGCGGCGCTGACGGCGATTTCGCCCGATACGATCCTGTAGCGCGGTGAGCGCCGCCATTTCCTGAACGATCGCGCAGGTCTTGCGAACGCCCGCGCATTCAGCGTTTGCCGCCCGGCGTCTATCGTTTCCGTCCCCACAACGGAGACGACTCATGAACAGCTCAGCACCCACTCCGGAGGTCGTGGCGATCACCGGTGCCAGCAGCGGCATCGGCGAGGCGACGGCCCTGCGTCTGGCCGCGTCCGGCGCGAAGCTCGTCCTCGGCGCCCGCCGGGCGGATCGGCTGGAAGCGCTGACTCAGCGCATCGCACAGGCCGGCGGCGAAGCGGTCTTTCTGCCGACCGATGTCCGTCGGCGCGGCGACCTGACCGCTCTGGTCGGGCTGGCATGCGAGCGGTTCGGACGGCTCGATGTCCTGATCAACAACGCCGGGATCGGTCCGATCTCGCCGCTCGACGAGTTGCGGGTCGAGGATTGGGAAGACATGGTGGACGTCAACATCAAGGGCGTGCTCTATGGCATCGCCGCGGCGCTGCCGGTCTTCCGCGCCCAGGGAAGCGGCCATTTCGTCACCACGGCATCGACCGCCGCGCACCGCACGGTGCCGACCATGGCCGTCTATGCCGGAACGAAGGTCGCCGTCCGGACCATCTGCGAAGGGCTGCGGCAGGAGGCCGGCGAGACCCTTCGGGTGACGGTCGTATCTCCCGGCTTCATCAACACCGACTTCATTGAAGGCATCACCAGTGCGGAGGTGCGGGCGCGGCTTGCCGCGTCACGCGACGCGCTTGGGATTCCGCCGGATGCCGTCGCCCGTGCCATCGCTTTCGCCATCGACCAGCCTGCCGATGTCGACATCAACGAGATCATCGTGCGCCCCACCGCGCAGGCCTGACCGCTCCGCCACCAGCCCGGTTGCCGCATGCCGGTTGCGGTAAAGGCTCGGCGCCATCCCGAAGGTCCGCTTGAAGGCGTTGCTGAATGCGCTTTCCGACTGGTAGCCGAGCGACAGGGCGATGGCCGACACCGGCGTCGTGTCGCAGCACAGCTCCCGCTCGGCCAGCCGCATGCGCCAGTTCAGCAGATAGGTGAGCGGCCCGACCCCGGCCGCCGCCTTGAAGCGTACGGCAAAGGTCGTCCGCGACATGCCCACCGCCCGCGCCAGTTCCCCGAGTTGCCAAGCGCGGCCGGGATCGCCGTGCATCAGCCGCAGGGCGGGCGCGAGGCGCACGTCGCGCAACGCGCCGGCCCAACCGGGACCGAGCGGACCGGATGTGGCGAGGTGGGCGCGGATGATCTGGACGAACAGCATCTGCGCCAACTGACCCGACACCAGCATGGTGCCCGGCCGTCCTCCGGCCAATTCGCTCCCGAGCTGGTCGAGCAGCCAGCGCATGGCCGGCGCCTCCGGCGCTCCCGACCGAACATGGACCAGCGGCGGCAACACGTCCCGGAGCAGGTGGCCACGGATTGGATCGAGCGTGACATGCCCGCCGACCGCCAGGAATTCCGCGCCGTTGCCGACCGTCACCCGGTCCCCCTTCGTCGGATCGCCGGCCGCCACGGCGAAGGCGCTGGCGCCGTCCTCCGCCGGCAGGGCAAGGTCGCTGCCGAGCCGAAAAGGCCGCTCCGCTGCCAGCATGATCACGTCGCCGGTGGCGAGGTGCCGCGGCTCATCGATGCCGTCCACCGCCAGCCAGACGTTGCCGGTCATGATGGCGATGAACTTGATCATCCCCGGCGGCGGGAAGCGCAACGCCCAGTTCCCGCCGGCCGCCAGCCGGCCGGACACGGCGCAGCGGCTGCCCGCCAGCGTCAGGATGTCCGAGAGTGGATCGCCGTCCGCAGAAGGGCGGCCCTCCACCTCACACTCCCCGCGCCCGCACCAGCAACACCCGCGCCTCTTCCGCGGCGCGGTGCAGGTGGGGTAGGAACTGCACCTCCATCTCCGGGCAGGTGACGCGGGCGGCCTGGGCGCTGATGTTCATCGCCGCGACCACGCCACCCGACGCGGTGCGGATCGGCACGGCGATGGAGCGCAGCCCCAGCTCCAATTCCTGGTCCACCAGCGAGAAGCCGCGCTCCCGCACCCGCTCCAACTCGCGCTTCAGCGCGTCGGCTGCGGTGATGGTCCGCTCCGTGTAAGGCTTCAGCGGGACCCGCGCCAGATAGGCATCGAGTTCCGACTCCGGCAGTGCCGCCAGTAGGACGCGGCCCATCGAGGTGCAATAGGCCGGCAGGCGGCTGCCGACATTCAGCCCGACCGACATGATCCGCTTGGTCGCCGCGCGGGCGATATAGACCACGTCGTCCTCGTCCAGCACGGCGGCGGAGCAGGATTCCTGCACCGCCCCGCTGACCTGTTCGATCAGCGGGTCGAGGATCGTCGCCAGCGGGGCCGACGACAGGAAGGAATAACCCAGCGCCAGGATCTTCGGCCGCAGATGGAAGGTCCGGCCGTCCGATCCGGCATAGCCCAGCTGCATCAGCGTCAGCAGGCAGCGCCGCGCCGCCGCCCGCGGCAGCCCGGTGATCTTGGCGATGTCGGCGATGGTCAGGTTCGGCTCCCGCTCCGTAAAGGCGCGAATCACCGACAGGCCACGGGCCAGAGAGGTCATGAAGTTCGGGTCGGAGGCTTCCTCCGCCGCGCCGGATGACGGCTCGTCCGCGGCCTTGGCCAGATGCTGAGTGTCGGCCATGCGATGGCTCCTTCCCCGAAGAGCGGTCCTAGGAGGGCCAAATTAGGGCGATTACCGCGCAATAGCCAGAAAAATCGAACAAAACTGCCCACAACTCCGTCGGCGGCAGAAATAGTTCGAGGTGCCCGCAATTGATGTTGCGGGTGTCTGGCATCTGGTATACCGTATCGATAATTCAAAACGACGCGCCACAGGGCGATCACCCGGACGCTCGCACAGGAACGCTCACGACAACAAGCGGCGCCGATGGCGTCGGCGCGCAAAGGGTCGGAAACGTGATGAACCGAGAAAGATTCAGTGTTGAACCCCTCGAACAGGGGATGAGCTTCAAGGCCAAAGCCTACCAGTCGCTGCGACAGGCCATTACGCAGATGAACATCTACGGCCAGAGCAACGAGATCAGGTTGGACGAACGCCGTCTGTGCGAAGCGTTGGGTGTCAGCCGCACCCCGGTGCGTGAGGCGATGGCGCTGCTGGAACAGGAGGGGTTCATCCGCTCCCAACCGCGGCGCGGGATCTTCGTGGTGCGCAAGACGAAGGCCGAACTGGTGGAGATGATCACGGTGTGTGCCGCCCTGGAAGGCATGGCGGCACGCCTGTTCGTCGAAAACGCCACCACGGACAAGCTGGAACTCCTGCACGCCGCGTTCGACAAATACACGAAAGCCGAGTTGGCGGAACATGTCGCCGAGTATTCGGACGCCAACATCGTCTTCCATCAAAGCATCGTCCAGGCTTCGGGCTCCACCCTGATCTCGGACCTGACCGACCGCTTCTTCATCCATATGCGTGCGATCCGCCGCGCGACGATGGGCCTCGGCGACCGTGCCGACCAGTCCGTCCACGAGCATCGGGAAATCATCGAGGCGCTTGCCGCCCGCGATGCCGATCTCGCGGAACGCCGCGTCCGCGAACACACGCTCGGTCTCGCACAGTACGTGGAACGGCATTGCGCCTTCCTCGACTAACCGATCTTGAACCTTTTTGGAGCCTCGGGGAGGAGTCACCCATATGTCTACTGCGGCTGCAACGATCACTAAGAACCAGGCCACGGAAGCATCTGTTGTCGAAGACGCGCCGGCGCTGACCGACGGCTTCCAGCTCGTCATCGACGCGCTCAAGCTCAACGACATCAACAACCTGTATGTCGTCCCCGGTATTCCGATCTCCGACCTGCTGCGCATGGCGCAGGCCGAGGGCATGCGCGTCGTTTCGTTCCGCCACGAACAGAATGCCGGCAACGCCGCCGCGATCGCCGGTTTCATGACCAAGAAGCCGGGCGTCTGCATGACGGTGTCGGCGCCGGGCTTCCTGAACGGCCTGACCGCTCTGGCGAACGCCACCACCAACTGCTTCCCGATGATCCTCATCAGCGGCTCGTCCGAGCGTGAGATCGTCGATCTCCAGCAGGGCGACTATGAGGAGATGGACCAGCTCGCCATCGCCAAGCCGCTGTGCAAGGCCGCCTTCCGTATTCTGCACGCCCAGGACATCGGCATCGGCGTGGCGCGCGCCATCCGCGCCGCCGTGTCGGGCCGTCCGGGCGGCGTCTATCTCGACCTGCCGGCCAAGCTGTTCTCGCAGGTGATGGACGCGGCCGAAGGCGCCAAGTCGCTGGTCAAGGTGGTCGATCCGACCCCGGCGCAGTATCCGTCGGCCGACGCGGTCAACCGTGCGCTCGACCTGCTGAAGGGCGCAAAGCGTCCGCTGGTCATCTTCGGCAAGGGCGCCGCTTACGCCCAGGCCGACGAGACGATCCGCACCTTCGTCGAGAAGAGCGGCATTCCCTTCCTGCAGATGAGCATGGCCAAGGGCCTGCTGCCCGACACCCATCCGCAGTCGGCCGGTGCCGCCCGCTCGCTGGTGCTGCAGGAAGCCGACGTGGTCATGCTGGTCGGCGCGCGCCTGAACTGGCTGCTGTCGCACGGCAAGGGCAAGACCTGGGGCAAGCCCGGCTCCAAGAAGTTCATCCAGGTCGACATCGAGCCGCGGGAGATGGACAGCAACGTCGAAATCCATGCTCCGCTCGTCGGCGACATCGCCTCGGTCATGGAAGTGATGCTGAAGGGCATCGAGGGCGGCCTGACCCCGCCGACCGAGTGGATGGCCACCGTCGCCGCCAAGCGTGAGCAGAACGTCGCCAAGATGGCGCCGAAGCTGATGAGCAACGCGTCGCCGATGAACTTCCACGGTGCGCTGGGCGCTCTGCGCCGGATCATCAAGGAGCGGCCGGACGCCATGCTGGTCAACGAGGGCGCCAACACCCTCGACCTCGCCCGCGGCATCATCGACATGTACGAGCCGCGCAAGCGTCTGGACGTCGGCACCTGGGGCGTCATGGGCGTCGGCATGGGCTACGCCGTCGCCGCGGCGGTGGAGAGCGGCAAGCCGGTTCTGGCGGTTGAGGGCGACAGCGCCTTCGGCTTCTCCGGCATGGAGGTGGAGACGATCTGCCGCTACAACCTGCCGGTCTGCATCGTCATCTTCAACAACAACGGCATCTATCGCGGGACCGACACCAACCCGACCGGCGGGGCCGACCCGTCGCCGATGGTCTTCGTCCCCGGCTCCCGTTACGACAAGATGATGGAAGCCTTCGGCGGCGTCGGCGTCCATGTCACCAACCCGGACGAGCTGTACCGCGCGGTCAACGAGGCGATGGACAGCGGCCGTCCGACCCTGATCAACGCCGTCATCGATCCGGCGGCGGGCACCGAAAGCGGCAACATCGGCAGCCTGAACCCGACCAGTTCGGTCCGCAAAATGCCGTCCTAAAGGGACGGCCTCAGGAAGCCAAGCGGCCACACGACACTAAAAAGCAGGGGGAGAGATACATGGGCAAGGCACTTCAGGGCGTGCGGATTCTCGACTTCACGCATGTGCAGTCGGGGCCGACCTGCACCCAGTTGCTCGCCTGGTTCGGCGCCGACGTCATCAAGGTCGAACGGCCGGGCGAGGGTGACATCACCCGCAGCCAGCTGCGCGACCTGCCGGACGCCGACAGCCTGTATTTCACCATGCTGAACCACAACAAGCGGTCCATCACCCTCGACACCAAGACGCCCAAGGGCAAGGAGGTGTTGGAGGCTCTGATCAAGACCTGCGACGTGATGGTCGAAAACTTCGCCCCCGGCGTGCTCGATCGCATGGGGTTCACCTGGGAACGCATTCAGGAACTGAACCCCGCGATGATCGTCGCGTCGGTGAAGGGCTTCGGCCCCGGGCCGTTCGAGAACTGCAAGGTGTACGAGAACGTCGCCCAATGTGCGGGCGGCGCCGCCTCGACCACCGGCTTCGACGACGGCCCGCCCATGGTCACCGGCGCCCAGATCGGTGACAGCGGCACCGGCCTGCATCTGGCGCTCGGCATCGTCACCGCGCTCTACCAGCGCAAGGAAACCGGCCGGGGCCAGAAGGTGCTGGCCGCCATGCAGGACGCCGTGCTGAACCTGTGCCGCGTCAAGCTGCGCGACCAGCAGCGCCTGGCCCATGGGCCGATGAAGGAATACCCGCAATACCCGAACGGCGAGTTCGGCGACACGGTGCCGCGCGCCGGCAACGCCTCGGGCGGCGGCCAGCCGGGCTGGATCCTGAAGTGCAAGGGTTGGGAGACCGATCCCAACGCCTACATCTACTTCATTGCCCAGGCGCCGGTTTGGAAGTCGATCTGCAAGGTCATCGGCAAGGAAGAGTGGATCACCGATCCCGACTACGCCACCCCGGTGGCCCGCCTGCCGCGCCTGATGAGCATCTTCGCGACCATCGAGGAATGGACCAAGACCCTGAGCAAGTTCGAGGTCATGGACATCCTCAACAAATACGACATCCCCTGCGGCCCGATCCTGTCGATGAAGGAAATCGCCGAGGACAAGTCGCTCTACGAGACCGGCACGCTGGTCGAGGTGGAGCATCCGACCCGCGGCAGCTACCTGACGGTCGGCAACCCGATCAAGCTGTCCGACAGCCCGACGGAAGTCACCCGCTCTCCGCTGCTGGGCGAGCATACCGACGAAATCCTGCGTGACGTCCTGGGTTTCGGCGAGCGTGAGATCGTTGAAATCCGCGACAGCGGCGCCATTGGCGTCGTGGAGCGGCTGGCGGCGGAGTAACGTACTCTGCCCCCTCCCTAACCCTCCCCCGCTTCGCGGGAGAGGGGACTGCCGCCGCCCTGGTGCTTACTCCCTCTCCCGCAAAGCGGGGGAGGGTCGGGGAGGGGGCAAAACACTGCACAAATAGTGCCTTCAAATATTCAAACGCGCCTCCCTCTCCCCCGACCGTCCCCTTCCCGGTCGCCTGAGAGCCGAAGCCCGCAGTTTTTAAAAATCCGCCGCCTGTCAGCCGACGAATTTCCGGCTCCCCGCGGCATCCAAAAGACCATTTCCGACAGGGTTGAGACGCAAACCATGAACATTCACGAATATCAGGCCAAGGATCTGCTGCGGGGGTACGGCGTCGCCGTTCCGCGCGGTGGCGTGGCCTTCACCCCGGAAGAGGCTGCATCGGTCGCCCGCGAACTCGGCGGTCCGGTCTGGGTGGTGAAGTCGCAGATCCATGCTGGCGGCCGCGGCGCCGGCCGGTTCCAGGACAACCCGACCGGCAAGGGCGGCGTCCGCGTCGTCAAGTCGATCGAGGAGGTCGCTTCCAACGCCGCCGAGATGCTGAACCACGTTCTCGTGACCAAGCAGACCGGCCCGGCGGGCAAGGAGGTCAAGCGCCTCTATGTCGAGGAAGGCGCCGATATCAAGCGCGAGCTGTATCTCGGCCTGCTGATCGACCGCGCCACCGGCCGCGTGACGATCATGGCCTCGACCGAAGGCGGTATGGAGATCGAAGAGGTCGCCCATAACACGCCCGAGAAGATCATCAAGGTCGCCATCGACCCGGCCACCGGCATCCAGGGCTACCACACCCGCAAGGTCGCCTTCGCGCTGGGCCTGGAAGGCAAGCAGGTCGGCGCCGCCGCCAAGTTCATCCAGGCCGCCTACAAGGCGTTCGTGGATCTGGACTGCGCCATCGTCGAGATCAACCCGCTGATCGTCACCGGTGCCGGCGACATCCTGGCGCTCGACGCCAAGATGAACTTCGACGACAACGCGCTGTTCCGTCACAAGGACGTGGAAGAGCTGCGCGACGAGGCCGAAGAGGATCCGGCGGAGATCGAGGCGGCCAAGCACAGCCTCAACTACGTCAAGCTCGACGGCAACATCGGCTGCATGGTGAACGGCGCCGGTCTGGCGATGGCCACCATGGACATCATCAAGCTGTATGGCGCCGAACCGGCCAACTTCCTCGACGTCGGCGGCGGCGCCACGAAGGAGCGCGTCACCGCGGCCTTCAAGCTGATCCTCTCCGACAGCGCGGTCGAAGGCATCCTGGTCAACATCTTCGGCGGCATCATGCGCTGCGACGTGATCGCCGAAGGCGTGGTCGCCGCGGCCCGCGACGTGAAGCTGCATGTCCCGCTGGTCGTGCGGCTTGAAGGCACCAACGTGGCGCTGGGCAAGAAGATCCTCGCCGAATCCGGCCTGCCGATCCTGTCCGCCGACAATCTGGACGACGCAGCCAAGAAGATCGTCGCCGCCGTGAAGAAGGAGGCCGCGTAACATGGCTGTTCTCGTCGATAAGAACACGAAGGTGATCTGCCAGGGCTTCACCGGAGCCCAGGGCACCTTCCACTCCGAGCAGGCCATCGCCTACGGCACCAAGATGGTCGGCGGCGTGACCCCGGGTAAGGGCGGCGCCAAGCACCTCGACCTGCCGATCTTCGACACCGTGTCGGAAGCGGTCGAGAAGACCGGCGCCAACGCCTCCGTGATCTACGTGCCGCCGCCCTTCGCGGCCGACGCGATCCTGGAAGCCATCGACGCCGAGATCCCGCTGGTGGTCTGCATCACCGAAGGCATCCCGGTGCTGGACATGGTCCGCGTCAAGCGCGCGCTCGACGGTTCCCAGAAAAATGGAGTTGGGACCCGCCTGATCGGCCCGAACTGCCCCGGCATCATCACGCCGGACGAGTGCAAGATCGGCATCATGCCGGGCCACATCCACAAGCGTGGCAAGATCGGCATCGTCTCGCGTTCCGGCACGCTGACCTATGAGGCCGTCGCGCAGACCACGGCGGCCGGTCTGGGGCAGACCACCTGCATCGGCATCGGCGGCGACCCGGTCAACGGCACCAACTTCGTCGACAGCCTGGAGCTGTTCGTGAAGGACCCGGAGACCGAGGGCATCATCATGATCGGCGAGATCGGCGGCGATGCCGAAGTCCGCGGCGCCGAGTTCATCAAGGCCTCGGGCACCAAGAAGCCGGTCGTCGGCTTCATCGCCGGCCGCACGGCTCCTCCGGGCCGCCGCATGGGCCATGCCGGCGCGGTGATCTCCGGCGGCAACGACACCGCCGACTTCAAGATCGACTTCATGAAGTCGGTCGGCATCGCCGTCGCCGACAGCCCCGCCAGCCTGGGCTCCACCATGCAGTCCATTTTCAAAGGTTGACCGGTACCCCGCGGGACCGCCGTCCGCGACGGTCCCGCGCTTCACGCAAAGCTTCTGTCACTCACGCCATCAGCCGCAACAGACAGGCGCAATCAACGCGCCGGACCCCGAGGGAGATGGGACATGAAAGCGCAAGCCCACACGAGCACTGCCCGCCGCATCATCCACGACGACCCCAGCGAGGGCGCCGCCGCGATCATCAAGACCGCCATCATCGAAACGCCGCGGGTGAAGAACGACAACGGCAAGGACGCCAAGGCCGACGCCAAAGCCGACCGCGGCCAGGTCGTCCAGTCGCTGTGCCGCGCGCTGAACATTCTGACCATCCTCGGCTCCAGTGACGGGCCGATGACCCTGACCGAGTTGTCGGAGGCCGCGAACCTGTCGCCCTCCACCACCCATCGCCTGCTGACGACTTTGCAGTACGAGCGCTACGTCCGCTTCGACCAGAGCGCGCGCGGCTGGGTGGTCGGCGTCCAGGCCTATATGACCGGCGCCAATTTCCTGAAGACCCGCAATCTGGTCGATGTCGCCCGTCCGCGCATGCGCCGCCTGATGGAGGAGAGCAGCGAGATCGTGAACCTCGCCGTCGAGGAGAATGGCGAGGCGCTCTATCTGGCCCGCGTCGGCGGCCCCCGCGCCGCCCAGGTCGCGGTGCCGCAGACCGACCGCACGCTGCTGCACTGCTCCGCCGTCGGCAAGGCTCTGCTGGCCGGCATGCCGGAAACCAAGGTGCAGACCATCGTCACCCAGCGCGGCATGCGCCAATTCACCCGCAGCACCCTGTCGTCGCTGCCGGCGCTCTACCGCGACCTGACGCTGGTCCGCACCCGCGGCTATGCCCTGGACCAGGAGGAGCGGGTGTCCGGCCTGCGCTGTGTCGCCGCCCCGATCTTCGACGAGAATTCCCGTGTGATGGGCGCCCTGTCGCTGTCCGGCTCCAGCCGGCGCATCGAGGACGCGCGGTTGCGCGCCCTGGGCGAGATGGTCAAGCGCGCCGCCGCCGCGGTCACGCAGGAGCTGGGCGGCCGCGTGCCGGTTCCCAACTGACCTTCACACGGACCAGTAACGCCAAGAGCTGACGGCAGGTGGTGCACGTCGGCATTCCTCCCTGGCGCACTCAGGGCCGCGTTCCTCATGGGACGCGGCCTTTTTTCTTGAGAAAAGAGCCGTTTCCACGGAATGGAAAAGCGGCTTTTTTCTTGGGCAAATCGGTCGGTTCGGTGCGATTGTCTGTCTCGGGAAAGGCGTTCCTTTCTCATCGGGCGGATGTGTTGTTTTTGCATGTTCGCGCTTCTCTCGGAGACTGGCCGTGCTGTGTGCAGCACGGCCATTTTTTTGCCTTTTCCGCACGGCGAAATCGGATCCATCGCCGCGTGGACGGGCGGTCCGCCACGGCGACACAGTGCTCCCCAGACCCATCACCACGACAGGGCAGGGGAACGATCCGAATGACAGATTCCAGAAGCATGACGGTCATCGAGGTGAGCCAGCCTGGCAAACCGGAGGTGCTGGTCGCGGCCCGACGTCCGGTCCCGGAGCCGGCTCCCGGCGAGATCCGCATCGCCGTCAAGGCGGCCGGCGTCAACCGGCCCGACGTGCTGCAGCGGCTCGGCAAGTACAACCCGCCGCCGGGCATCACCGACATCCCCGGCCTGGAGGTTGCCGGCACTGTCGATGCGCTGGGCGAGGGGGTTGAGGGCTGGCGGGTCGGCGATCCGGTCTGCGCCCTGCTGGCCGGCGGCGGTTATGCCGAGTTCTGCGTCGTGCCGGCGGCGCAATGCCTGCCGATTCCCGCCGGCCTGTCGATGGCCGAGGCGGCGGCGCTGCCGGAAACCTTCTTCACCGTCTGGTCGAATGTGTTCGAGCGCGGCGCGCTCCAGCCCGGCGAGGCGCTGCTGGTCCATGGCGGCACGTCCGGCATCGGCACCACGGCGATCCAGCTGGGCGCGGCCTTCGGTGCCCGCGTCTTCGCCACCGCCCGCGGACCTGAGAAATGCGGCGCCTGCGTCCGGCTGGGCGCCGAACGCGCCATCGACTACGCCGAGGAGGATTTCGTCGCGGTGGTCAAGGAGGCGACTGGCGCCGCCGGCGTCAATGTGGTGCTGGATATCGTCGGCGGCGACTACGTCGCCCGCAGCATCGACGCGCTGGCGGTCGAGGGCCGCTATGTCTGCATCGGCTTCGTCCGTGGCGCGACGGCCAACGTGAACTTCTTCCCCGTGATGACCAAGCGGCTGGTGCTGACCGGTTCCACCCTGCGGGCGCGTCCCGTCGCCTACAAGCAGGCGGTGGCCGACCAATTGAAGGCCCGTGTCTGGCCGCTGATCGAGCAGGGCAAGGTCAAGCCGGTCGTCCACGAGATCTTCCCGCTCGAACAGGCCGCCGACGCCCACCGGCTGATGGAGAGCAACCAGCATGTCGGCAAGCTGGTGTTGGCGGTGGGGTAATGACCGTCTTCAGTCCAGCATCGGCAGCCCGGTCTCGATCCTGACCAAAGCGGCCAGCAGCGGGGCGCCGATGTCGCGGCGGACGAAGTTGCTGGCCTTTTCCGCCGCGTTGATCGCCTGCTGGAAGGTGCGGCGCCAGCGGTCGTCGTTGTAGAAGGCCTTTTCCGCCTTGGCCCGCTGCGCCAGCAGGCCGGGGCGGCGGCCGGCGGAATCGTCCGCCAGCTTGTTCAGGCGGTTCATCAGGTCGTTGGCGACGGCCGGCTCGCCGCGTTTCATCGCCGCCTCGATCAGCTCGGCATAGGCCTCGCCACGGGTGTCGATGTCGGCGACCTGCTCGGCATAGGCGACGGCCATCGCCGTCTCGCCGCGCTTGGCCAGCCGCCCCAGCACCGCCGGGATCGTCCACGGGTTCTCGTCCTGCACGGTGCTGAGCAGGCCCAGCGCCAGCTTCGGCTCGCCGATGTCGGCGGCCGCGACCGCCAGCTCCGGCGGGCAGCAGTCGCCGCGGGTTTCCTTGAACTTGGAGAACTGCGTCTCGACCGTGTTCAGGAACAGGGTGCGGGCCTGTGCCTCCTTGCCAGCGCGCAGCAGCGACTGGGCGACCAGCCCCAGCTCCCACGCGCAATTGTGGCTGGAGGCATAGCTCTTGGCCTCGTCGGCCAGCGCGTTGGTCAATGCCGCGTCACCGCGCCAAGACGCCGCCTTGGCGATGTCGGCGAGGTTGTAGATGCGGGTCGAGCAGTCGTTGATCTGCCGCGTGATGTCGAGCGCCAGCGACGTCTGCCCCATCAGCGACAGGGCGCGGGCGACGAACAGATCCTGGCCGGAGCTGTCGGCGACGCCGCCGCGGCGCACCGCGCTGACGAAGGGCGCCATGATCTCCTTGGCGCGGCCGGGATCGCCCAGCTGCTGGTAGGCGACCGCCAGCGACAGCCAGTCCCAGCGCGCGGCGGTGATCGGCGTTTCCACCGGCGGCAGCATCTCGCCGATGCGGTGGAGGAAGCACAGGCTGTTCAGGGCGTCGTTGCAGACCAGCGCCCGGATGCGCGAGCGGAATTCGTAGAAATCGAAGTCGCCGACGAACTGGTTGGTGACGAGCTGCACCGCCAGCGGGCTGTCGGGATATTTCGTCACGATCTCGTTGAACAGCTTGTCGGCCTCCTTCAGAAGGCGCGACTCCTCGGCGACGTCATAGGTGTTGTCGGCCTGCCGGATCAGCTGCAGCGCCTGGACGAACAGGCGGTTGGCCGGACCCGGCGTGCCGGCGGCGGGGGAGTCCGCCCCCCCGCCATCCTGATCCTGGGCCACCACATCTTGCGCCACCACGTCCGGGGCCCCCGGACTGCCCTGCGCTGCCCCCTGCGCCGCCGCATCCTGCGCCAGAACGGGACCGGTCGCGACCGCCACCGGCAGGATCAGGGCTGCGGCGACGGCGGCGGTGCGGAGAACGGCGAGGACGCGGGATAGGGCGGAGGCCATGGCGGTCGGGTTTCAACCCTGGAGGTTTGGATTTGAGAGCAGACGCACGTAGCTGACGACGCGTTGAACGTTGGGCACCGAACGGGCGTGCTGGAGCACGTTGTTCAGCTCTTCCTGTGAACTGGCGACACCCATCAGATAGACAACACCATCGACGGTATCGATGCTGTAATTTTGGCTATGAATATTCGCATCGAACGTGATCCGGCTGCGAATCTGGGTTGAAATCCAGGTGTCGCGCGCGGTGTCCACGATGCTGGACCCGTTGTCGATCTGGATTTCGTTGATGACTTCCTTGACGCCGTCGGCCTGCCAGGCGAGACGCACCGCGTCGAGGCGCATCTGTGCGTCGGCGGCGCGGCCGGTCAGCAGCACGCGGCCCTGGTCGACGGTCAGGCCGATCCGGTTGGTCATGTCGATCGAATGCTGCAGCCACAGCGAATTGATGCGGGCGCGGATTTCGGTGTCGCTGACGAAGCCGCTGAAACCGCGCTCCTGCGAGGCCACGACGGCGGCGCCGCCCGCGGTGCCCAGCACCAGCGGCCCGCAACCGGACAGCGAGGTCCCTGCGGCGCTGGCAAGTGCGACCATCATCCAAAGGCGGCTCAAACCCGTCACAGCGTGCCTCCCTTCGCCTGCGTGTCGAGCGCCGGGAAAATGCGGCGCGCGGCCGGAAAAAGTCACGGCGGAACGGTCTTTGCAATGGGGAAATTCGAGGCTTTCACCAGTCATCGTCACTTTGTCCCGAGGTGATGCACGGATGTTGCAGTCGCTGCGACTGCGAAGGAGCGGCTGCGGCGGTAGTTTCGCCGCAGAGCCTCATGCAGTCTCGGGGCAAAATCAGGCGAAAGCTGGGCTGGAGATCACGCGTGCGATTTCGCGGGCGAGGACGCGCGAAACGACCCGCCGCGCCGTGGCGTCACGCAGGATTTCCTCGTCCCTCGGGTTGGACAGGAAGCCGGTCTCCACCAGCACCGACGGCACGTCCGGCGCCTTCAGCACCGCGAAATTCGCCGAGCGCATCGGGTTTTCCAGCAGGCGCAGCTCCTTCCCCGCGCCCTCCACCAGAAGCTGGCGGGCGGCCAGCGAGGCATGGCGGGTATGGCGCGCCGTCAGGTCCAGCAGGATGTCCTTGACGATCCGGCCGCCGCCCAACGATCCCGGCTTTCCGAAGCGGTCGGCCTGATTTTCCTGCTGGGCGAGGCGCGAGGCGAAGGAGTCCGACGCCTTTTCCGACAGGATGTAGGCCGACAGGCCACGGGCATCGGCATTTGGGGCGCTGTCGGCGTGGATCGACACGAACAGGTCGGCCCCGGCCTCGCGCGTCAGCGCCACCCGCTCGTCCAGCGCCAGGAAACGGTCGTCGCGCCGCGTCAACTTCACCGCGACGTTGCTCCGGTCGGCCAGGATGCGTGCGACCTCATGGGCGATGTCGAGCGTCACCTCCTTTTCGAAGGTGCCGCGGGTGCCGATTGCGCCGGGGTCGTTGCCGCCATGGCCGGGATCGAGCATGACCAGCCGGGGCCGCGACGGACCCCCACCGGCCGGTTTGCGGCCGGGCCGCCGCTCCGCAGCCAGGGCCGAGCCCGGCGGATCGGCCAGGGCCAGTGCTGCGGTGCCGAAAGCGGTTAACCAAAGTTTGCTCAGCCCAAGCCCAAGCAGCTGTCGTCGATCCATCGCCAGAAATACCATGCTGCAAAGGTGGGGAGACCGTGGCGTCAGGTCGCCCGACCCGTTGTGCCACCCGTTGGTCTAGCCTGATTCATTAACCAATGCGGCTGCAAAAAAGTATTGTCAAGACCGGGCAGGTTACCGTTTCTGAATATTTGTGAGCCTCCGGTCATGCGGGCACACTTGAAAGGCTGAGAATTCGACAGACGTGATTGGTTGCTTGATGACCGATTGAAAAAGCGCTAAAATTTTAGCGATCAGCTCGGGAGGTGTCGATGTTGAGGAAAGCCTTGTTCAACATCATCCGGCAAGAGCAGCGCGATATCGAGGACAAGCTCGAACGCGAGGAGCAGCAGCCCAGCCCTGACGTCCGCCGGATCGTCGGCCTGCGGCAAGAGGCGACCAGCCTGCGTCGTGAGTTGGAGCATTTCCACGACGTATAAGGCCTGATGCCGGCCAGCATCCGGCCACCGGGCGTCGCTATGGAAGGTCGCCACTGAATATGTGACCGATCGGTCGCGCCCCTTCTCCGCAGGATCGCGGGGGAGGGGATTTTTGTTTTCGGGGTCTTGAGGGGAGAGGTCAGTGGGGTGATTTGCGTTGTCGGATTACCGCATGGACCACTCTCGACCGTCATCCCCGCGAAGGCGCACTGCTGTCCGGGATTTTTGGATGGATTGAAGCTGCACGGCAGACAAAGCCAGAGTTCTGGCCCAAAATCGCAGTCGCCAAACATAGATTTTGAGGTCTGCCGTGCCGTTCCAAGCTAGCGGATTTTTGCGCCTTGTGGAACCTCTGGACCGTCGTGTGGTGAACGGGATTGTGGCGCGGCACCGTGGCAATCATGGGGTTGGGAGTGGTGACAAGGGCTGGACGTGCCAGCGGCACCTGAAGGCGATGCTTTTCGCCCAGTTCGCCGGGCTGAAGAGCCTTCGCGAGATTGCGGAGGGGTTGGCGGCCCAACCGGCAGGGCTTTACCACACCGGGCTGCGGCCGGTTAGCAAGAGCACGCTCAGCGATGCCTCGGCGGCCCGGCCTGCGGCGGTGTTCCGGGAGATTGCCGAACAGGTCATGGGCGGCTTGGCCCGATCGGCGCGTCAGGAAAGCCGGGAGTTGGTGCGGCTGATCGACGGCTCTGCGATCATGTTGCGGGACCGCCGCTTCAACTGGGCCGAAGCCGATTCGCGCTGCCGTGGCCTGAAGCTCCATCTGGTCTACGATCCGCGGACAGCCACGCCGGTGCATTTTGCCGTGGAAACGCCCAAGCTCAGCGAAATCAAGATGGCGCGACGCCTGCCGTTCGCTGCCGGGGCCACCTATGTCTTTGACAAGGGATACACGGATTACCGCTGGTGGCATGAGATCACCATGGCGCAGGCGCTGTTCGTGACCCGGCTGAAGGCCAATGCACACCGCCGTGTAGAGCGAACCGTGGAGGCGGTTGGCGACAACATCGTGGCGGACCGCCGGGTGAAGGTCGGCCACAAAAAGCCGCGTGGCGGCGCGACCAACCCACTCTACGACGCCGAACTTCGTGAAGTGGTGGTGGCGCGTCCGGATAAGGAGCCACTCCATCTGATCACCAATGATCTTGACCGGACTGCTCAGGAGATCGCCGACCTTTATAAGGAGCGTTGGCAGATTGAGTTGTTTTTCAAGTGGATCAAACAGAACCTGAAGCTGAAGACATTCTTCGGTCGCTCGGAGAATGCCGTCAGAATTCAGATCTACACGGCATTGATTGCCTTCTGCTTGTTGCGGCTGTTCCAGAACACCTACGCCAAAAACCATGTCGGCGGTGCGAAGGCCCTGAAGATCAGGCTCAAGGTTGCACTCTTCGAACCTTTCGACACCACCAATCATTG
Source organism: Azospirillum sp. A1-3 (assembly GCF_023806445.1). Taxonomy (NCBI): domain Bacteria; kingdom Pseudomonadati; phylum Pseudomonadota; class Alphaproteobacteria; order Rhodospirillales; family Azospirillaceae; genus Azospirillum; species Azospirillum sp. A1-3. The sequence goes on along the minus strand of NZ_JAMSLU010000003.1, from coordinate 606,463 downwards.
TCCGACAAGACCACGGCCACCGCAAAAAAGACCGCCAGACCGTCAACTTAGTCTGCCCCTGGCGGAGCCCTGAAAATCCCGGACAGCAGTGCGCGAAGGCGGGGAACCAGGAAACTCCGCAAGGGAGCGGCTGAAACGGCCGGATTCCCGCCTTCGCGCACTGCTGTCCGGGATTTTTGGATGGATTGAAGCTGCACGGCAGACAAAGCCAGAGTTCTGGCCCAAAATCGCAGTCGCCAAACATAGATTTTGAGGTCTGCCGTGCCGTTCCAAGCTAGCGGATTTTTGCGCCTTGTGGAACCTCTGGACCGTCGTGTGGTGAACGGGATTGTGGCGCGGCACCGTGGCAATCATGGGGTTGGGAGTGGTGACAAGGGCTGGACGTGCCAGCGGCACCTGAAGGCGATGCTTTTCGCCCAGTTCGCCGGGCTGAAGAGCCTTCGCGAGATTGCGGAGGGGTTGGCGGCCCAACCGGCAGGGCTTTACCACACCGGGCTGCGGCCGGTTAGCAAGAGCACGCTCAGCGATGCCTCGGCGGCCCGGCCTGCGGCGGTGTTCCGGGAGATTGCCGAACAGGTCATGGGCGGCTTGGCCCGATCGGCGCGTCAGGAAAGCCGGGAGTTGGTGCGGCTGATCGACGGCTCTGCGATCATGTTGCGGGACCGCCGCTTCAACTGGGCCGAAGCCGATTCGCGCTGCCGTGGCCTGAAGCTCCATCTGGTCTACGATCCGCGGACAGCCACGCCGGTGCATTTTGCCGTGGAAACGCCCAAGCTCAGCGAAATCAAGGTGGCGCGACGCCTGCCGTTCGCTGCCGGGGCCACCTATGTCTTTGACAAGGGATACACGGATTACCGCTGGTGGCATGAGATCACCATGGCGCAGGCGCTGTTCGTGACCCGGCTGAAGGCCAATGCACACCGCCGTGTAGAGCGAACCGTGGAGGCGGTTGGCGACAACATCGTGGCGGACCGCCGGGTGAAGGTCGGCCACAAAAAGCCGCGTGGCGGCGCGACCAACCCACTCTACGACGCCGAACTTCGTGAAGTGGTGGTGGCGCGTCCGGATAAGGAGCCACTCCATCTGATCACCAATGATCTTGACCGGACTGCTCAGGAGATCGCCGACCTTTATAAGGAGCGTTGGCAGATTGAGTTGTTTTTCAAGTGGATCAAACAGAACCTGAAGCTGAAGACATTCTTCGGTCGCTCGGAGAATGCCGTCAGAATTCAGATCTACACGGCATTGATTGCCTTCTGCTTGTTGCGGCTGTTCCAGAACACCTACGCCAAAAACCATGTCGGCGGTGCGAAGGCCCTGAAGATCAGGCTCAAGGTTGCACTCTTCGAACCTTTCGACACCACCAATCATTGTCCGACAAGACCACGGCCACCGCAAAAAAGACCGCCAGACCGTCAACTTAGTCTGCCCCTGGCGGAGCCCTGAAAATCCCGGACAGCAGTGCGCCTTCGCGGGAATGACGGCCGAAGGAGGCCTCACCCCAGCTTGGCGTATCCGCGCTCGATCACCCGTTCGGCGGCCTCATAGACGGCCAGCATCTCCTCGTAGGCCGCGCGCAGGCGGGCGAGGTCGGTGACGGTGGAGGAATCGGGATGCCGGGATTCGGACATCTTCAGTCCGGCGCGGATATAGTCGGCGCGCAGTTCCGCCACCCGCACCGCCATGCGCAGGAAGCTGTCGCGGTCCAGGTTCGGCAGTTCGCGCCCGATGACCTCGCAGTTGGCCTCCAGGATCGCCGCATCCATGTTTTCCAGGAAATGGCGGATGCGCTGGCTGCGGCTGCTGTCGGCGGCATCCGCCGTCATCAGCTTGTCGACCTTGCCCTTGTTGTATTCACCGATGATCTTGCCGCCGGTTGCCATGGGTGACCCCGCCTTCCCGATGCTGGCCAGTCCGGCCGCCGCCGATTGTCGCACTGCCGGCGCATCTGCGCCAGAGCGGCGTGGGGCGCGCGGGATCGAGGGCATTCTCGCTCGACGGTGTGGCCCGCCTGACGGTGCAGCCATGTGCGCATCCGCATATGAAGCGGGTGCAACATCGCGGCGTTCGTGCTAGGGAAGCTTCCCCCTATTTCTTGCTGTACGCCATGGTGGACGCGCGATGTCTGAGACCGGCTCCGACTATATCCTCACCGTTTCCTGCCCCGACACCGTCGGCATCGTCTTCGCGGTGTCCGGCTTCCTGGCGGAGCGGAGCTGCAACATCATCGACAGCGCGCAGTTCGGCGACCGCATCTCCGGCCTGTTCTTCATGCGCGTCAGCTTCAACGGCAACCCGGCCGGGCCGACGAAGGCGCAGCTGGAGGCCGAATTCGCCGCCCAGGTGGCGGAACGCTTCGGCATGACCTGGAAGATCCATGACGCCCGCCGCCGTCCGCGCGTGCTGATCATGGTGTCGAAGTTCGGCCACTGCCTGAACGACCTGCTGTACCGCTATCGCACCGGCTACCTGCCGATCGAAATCCCGGCCATCGTCTCCAACCACCGCGACTTCTACCAACTGGCGGCGTGGCACAACATCCCGTTCCACCATCTGCCGGTCGGCCCCGACAACAAGGCGCATCAGGAAGCCCGCCTGCTGGAGATCGTGGACGAGGAGAAAATCGACCTCGTCGTGCTCGCCCGCTACATGCAGGTGCTGTCGGGGGCCTTGTGCGAGCGGATGGCCGGCCGGGTGATCAACATCCACCACAGCTTCCTGCCCAGCTTCAAGGGGGCCAAGCCCTATCATCAGGCCCATTCCCGCGGCGTGAAGCTGATCGGCGCCACCGCGCACTACGTCACCTCCAACCTCGACGAAGGCCCGATCATCGAGCAGGAGGCCGAGCGCGTCGACCACACGATGACGCCCGACGACCTGGTGGCCATCGGGCGTGACATCGAGAACATCGTGCTGGCCCGCGCCGTCCGCTATCACGTGGAGCACCGCGTGCTGCTGAACGGCAACAAGACGGTGGTCTTCCGCTAAAGCGGGGCTAAGGCGCCGCCCCTCAGTGGGGCTGCGCCGTCTCGCGGGCGTCTTCCGGCTGGGGCATGAACACCGCGCGGGTGATCGCCTGTTCGATCTGGTCGCGGGTGAAGGGCTTCGGGATCACCGGACCCAGATGCTCCAATCCGTGCTTGGCCAGATCGTCGGGGAAGGCGGTGACGAAGATCACCGGCAGGAACCGGCGGGCCCGCAACTCGCGCGCCACCTCCAGCCCGTTGTCGCCGTCGGCCAGCCGGATGTCCATCAGGGCCAGCGTCGGCCGGTGCTCCGCCGCCAGCGACAGCGCCTCGTCCATCGTCGCCGCGTTGCCGCAGACGATGTGGCCCATGCCGCGCACCGTTTCCGCCAGATCGAAGGCGATGATGGCATCATCCTCGACGATCAGGATGGTGGCGGTCAGCCGGGCGCGGACACGCTCGCGGGCGTGGTTCAGCCGCTCCATCGCGTCTTCCGGGGCGATGCCCAGGACGGCCGCGGCGTCGCCGACCGGCAGATCCTCCAGATTGACCAGAAGGTAGAGCCGGCGGTCGGTCTCCTCCAGCGTCATCAGCGCCGATTCGACCGGATGATAGGGCGCCACCGCCGGGGGTGCGCCTGCCTCGTCCTGCAATTCGTTCAGATGGCGATAGAGCGTGCCGCGCGACAGGTCGCCGCCCCGGCCGGTTTCAGCCTCGTCCGCCTCCAGATACCATTCCAGAGTGCGGGTCACCAAGGCGTCCCCCCGTCCGTTCGTCCCGGTCAGCGCGCGGGCATAGCGGCGCAGGTAGGGCAAATGCTGCATGAAGTGACCGGTGTACTGCTCCATCTCTCTCCCCGTGCCTTTCTGCGGCGCGTGTTCCTGGCATCCACCCGACATGCCGCTCCGGATACCCGGATGCGGCCGGTGCAACCCGATCCTTCCGGGCTTAGGTCTTCGGCGACGAATCCCGGCGACGAATTCCGGAAGTCGGTTCCCGCCGGAGATCGCGACGCCATCGACGCTGCTTCCACAGCAGACTGACGCATTGCGACCTGCAACGGTCAAATTCATATGGCGCAGTCCACGGCCTAACGGGAGTGAACCCGAAAGATTTATTCGAGATACCTGCAAAGGATTACTCAGTATGCATGGTATGCAACAGGGCATGACAGGGACCGGCGAGACCGGCCGGCGGTCTATGACCCCCGCCGCTTAGGGGGTTGCGGAGGCCGGGATTTAACCGTTCCGAAAGACTTACCGGCCTACTCTGACTTTGCCCTCCGGCATTTGCTGCGCATCTGCCGTGTGAGGGCGAGGCGAGTGTTCCCGATCCTCGAACGCGCCGGCCACCCCCAGGCCGGCGCGTTTTTCTTTCTGCGCATCGTGACTTCCGGGTCGCGCGGTCCGGCAATTGAAAAAACCAAGCACGCCGCCCGGGAACCAACCGGCAGCAGCCGTGTTGGAACCGCCAATGGTGTGATTCCTCCCTGAACCGCCAGTCCTTTCGCCGCCGGGCGCCGCCGCGAGATCATGCGGATTGGCGCCGGCGGCGAATTTTTATCTGGATGGATAACGGCCCTGTCACCGCTTTCATTTCGTCAATTGGTGACTTTCACAACCCGACGCTTGCAACCCGTTTAATCCAACGTTAAGGACATCGGCACACGGTTGGGGTTGGGCGTCATCGGGTCCGGGTTTGTGCATGGAAGACCAAGAGTTGGATCGGTCCCTGATGGATGGCATTCCGCCGGATGAGTTGGCCGATTTCGTCCAATGGCGGGAGCGCGTGCGCGGCACGAACATCTCCGAAAAGACGCTGCTGGCGACCGACTATCTCAATCACTTCAACGAAATCGTGATGCTGATCGAGATGATTCCGGACATGCCGGACATGCTGGAGGAATGCCGCATCTGGCAACCCAAGAGCTATGCCGAACATTTCCGCGACAGCGGTTTTTCCGACAAGGAACTGGCGATCGAGGCCTACGGCCATGTGCCGTCGAAGTTTCTCCGCCCCTTCGAGGACACCATCGCCCAGGCCCATCAGGTGATCGCCCACACGCTGGAGCGGATCGGCACCGACATCGACAGCGGCGATCCCGACAAGCTGCGGATGGACTGCCAGGCCTCCGTCGCGATGATCCACCGCATCATCCAGATCGCCAACGGCATCATCCACGGCACCGCCCATGTGATGGAGCAGGGCGAGATCGACATCTATCTGCAGAACGGCTGACGGTTGGTACGCCGACCCGTACTTTCGGTCCGAATCGTGCGTCTTACCAACGAAAAACAGGCCTTTTCAGTCACTTGTCCCGGCACGAATGGCGATTGATGGTGCACCCACCATTCGTTCGTTGCATGGCTCACTCGTCCCCCCTGGCACTATAGTCGAAGCATAAAAGATAAGACGGAGGCGTGTTCATGCGTCCTCTGCGGGGGGAGATGGAGCATTGCCCATGAAGGGATGCGCATTCGCGCCGGCCGATGGCATGGCCGTGTCTGAACCGCGCGTGTGGCGGCCGGTTCCGCCCACCGATCACGCCGGCCCCATCCTCCCCGTCAGCCAATGGGGGGAGGCAGCACCGCGCATGACGCCATCCGGACATCTGGACAGCTTCACCCGTGACCGGCTGCCGGCGCCGGCGCAACGCCCCGACCTGATTCTCGAACGCCCCGAACTCCAATACCCGCAGCGCCTGAACGCCGCCTCCGTCCTGATCGACGGCTGGCGCGAGCGCGGCTGGGACGGACGCCCCTGCCTGATCGGCGGCGACGGCGAGGTGTGGAGCTATGGCCGGATGCGCGACACCGTCGACCGCATCGCCCGCGTCCTGACCGAGGATTACGGGCTGGTCACCGGCAACCGCGTCCTGCTGCGCGGCCCCAACACGCCGATGCTGGCCGCCTGCTGGCTGGCGGTCATCAAGGCCGGCGGCGTTCTGGTGCCGACGATGCCGCTGCTGCGCGCGCCGGAACTGGCCGACGTGCTGAAGCGCGCCGCCATCGACATGGCGCTGTGCGACACCCATTACCTCGACGACCTGGAAGAGGCGGCGCTGCCGTCGCTGCGCATCGTCGGCTTCCGCGATGGCGAGCTGGAACACCGCATCGCCACCAAGCCGGCCGGGTTCGAGGCCGCCGACACGGCGCAGGACGACGTGGCGCTGATCGCCTTCACCTCCGGCACCACCGGAACGCCGAAGGCCGCCGCTCATTTCCACCGCCATCTGCTGGCGATCTCCGACCTGTCGCCGCGCTCGGTGCTGGGCACGACGGCCGAGGACGTGTTCTGCGGCTCGCCGACGCTGGCCTTCGCCTATGGGCTGGGCGGGCTGCTGCTGTTCCCGCTGCGCATCGGCGCGTCGGTTATCCTGCTGGAGCGCGGGACCGCCGACCGGCTGCTGGAGGCCGCCACCCGCCACCGCGCTACGGTGATGTTCACCGTGCCCACGGTCTACCGCGGCATGATCGGCCGCATGGCCGCCGATCCTGGGCTGGCGAATGGGCTGTCCTCCCTGCGCCTCTGCGTATCGGCTGGGGAGCCACTGCCGCAGCAGACCTTCGAGGGTTGGCGCGACGCCACCGGGCTGCAGATCCTCGACAGCCTGGGCACCACCGAGCTGCTGAACGCCGTGCTGCATGCCGTCCCCGGCGATGTCCGGCCGGGCTCCACCGGAAAGCCGGTGCCGGGATACGAGGCGATGGTGGTCGACGACCAGTTCCGCCGGCTGCCCCCCGGACAGGTCGGCCGGCTGGCGGTGCGCGGCGCGACCGGCTGCCTCTATCTCGACGATCCGCGCCAGGAAAGCTATGTCCAGCAGGGCTGGAACCTGACCGGCGACGCCTTCCACGTCGATGAGGACGGCTTCTTCTGGTATCACGCCCGCACCGACGACCTGATCGTCTCGGCCGGCTACAAGATCTCCGGTCTGGAAGTCGAGAACATCCTGCTGAGCCACGAGGCGGTGCAGGAATGCGCGGTGATCGCCGCTCCGGATCCGGTGCGCGGCACCATCCCCAAGGCCTTCGTCGTTCTGCATGACGACGTCCGTCCCGACGAGCGTCTGGCGGAGGAGCTGCAGAGCTTCGTCAAGGAGCACATCGCGCCCTACAAGTACCCCCGCGCGGTGGAATTCCTCGACGCGCTGCCGCGCACGGAGACCGGCAAGGTCCAGCGCTTCAAGTTGCGCCGCCGCGCCTGGCAGCCGGACGACGAGGAGTAGGGCGTCGCTTTACCGGGGAAAGCCGGCGAAGCGGGTCAGCCGGATGTTGCGCGCTTTCAAGAGCGCGGCGAACTCCGGACCGCGCAGATAGTCGTATTCGGCGCGCCGCGGCTCGACCAGCGTGTCGACGCGGCGCAGTTCCTCGTCGGGCAGGCCGGGATGGACCATCACCAGGGTCCGGCCGCCGATCCCATCGAGGAAACGCGGCATCAGCTCGGCGAAAGGCCGGTTGTCGGCGAAGTCGTAGACACCGGCGAAGCGGTCGTTGGCGGGAATGCCGCGCGCCCGCGCCATGCGCCTCAGCCCGCCGCCCAGCCCGCCGATCAGCAGCGTTTTCGGCACCGCGACGCCCCGGCGCAGCACCGCCGCCACCGGCTCCCCGCACAGGCGGACATAGGCGCCGGGCAGGGTGTCCAGCGCCTCCACCACCGCGTCGCGGATGCTGGGCAACTGGTGGATGTGCTGGTGGCCGTCGATATAGTCGGGCGGCGCCCCCCAGGCTTCGGTGAAGGCGGCGATCTGGCGCGACAGTTCGTCACGGATCTCCGCACGCGCCGCCGGTGCGTTCAGTTTCCCGCGATAGGCCCAGCCCATCAGCCGGCCCAGCGGCGGCAGCCGCCCATCCGGCGCCAGCGTCGGCATGGCGCCCAGCGGCGGCTGGTCGGTCAGGGTGAAATGCAGCCCGACATCGGCCTTGTCCTTCAGCTCGCGCAAGGCCGCGGCCCCGCCGCGCCAATGCGGGCAGAGGCTCATGACCGACGTCGCGGTCAGCCGTCCTTGGGCGATCAGGTCACGGATGGCGGCGTTGACGCCGGGCGACAGACCATAATCGTCGGCACAGAGCAGGAGCGGGGTGGGCGCGGTATCGGGCATGACCGGACGGAAGCAGGATGCGGAGTTCCGGCCAAGATGGGCGGGCGGCTCCGATCAAGCAATACCGATCAAGCAATACCGATCAAGCGATATCCATCAAGCCGCTTCGGTCGCCGGCTCCGCCGCCGGCTTGCGGGCTTGCAGGGTGGCCAGCATCACGCCGGGCAGGACCAGCGCCACCCCCATCAGGTGAAAGCCCTGCAGCGGCTCGGACAGCAGAACCCAGGACGCCAGCGCCGCCCACAGAGGCGACACGTACAGCGCGGTGGAAGCGCGCGCGGCCCCCATCATCGCGATGGTCTTCTGATAGGCCAGCAGAGCCAGGACCGACGCGAACAGCGCGACCGCGACGATCGACAGGATGGTGGAGACGGAGAAGGGAACCGGCCGCACCGCCACCGTCTCCCACGCATAGAAGGGAGCCAGCACCAGCACCCCGGCGAAGGCATTGGCGGCGAAGGCGGTGACCACCGGCAGGGGTGTGCCCGATTGCCGCAGCAGGATGGTGTAGACCGACCATGACACCGCCCCGGTCAACACCAGCAGGTCGCCGGAATTGAAGGACAGGTGGCGCAAGGCGTCGAGATCGCCGCGGGTCAGGATCACCAGCACACCGGCCATCGCCAGCAGGATGCCCAGCACCTGCCGCGGCCGGATCGCGTCGCCCAGCCAGACGGCGGCCAGCGCCAGGATCATCGCCGGGCTGGTCGCATAGATCAGGCTGGCGTTGGTGGCGCTGGTCCGCTCCAGCCCGTAATAGACGATGGCGCCCGAAATCCCCTGGCCCAGCACGCCCAGCAGCAGATAGCGCCGCCACTGCCGCTTCAATTGAACACGGTGGGTCAGCAGCCCCGGCAAGGCGAAGGGCAGCACGATCAGGAAGGCGATCAGCCAGCGCCAGAAGGCCAGCCCGATCGGCGGCACCACATGCGCCACCGCCCGCCCGACCACCGGGTTAGAGGCCAGCAGGGCGGAACCGACGATGTAGAGGCCATAAGCGGCCAACGGGCCGGCCAGCGGACCGGTTCGCAGGAAGGACGGCAGGAGCGGAAGCGACATCGCCGGATCGGTATCCGAAAAGGGGGTTCCATGACGGGTGCAACCCAGCCTAGCATGGCGGCCGCGGCCGCCCTTCACGGCAGCTGTGCATGGCAGCCGTCCGACTCCCGTCGGCTGCGGGCATTGCCGGAATGGTCCACCCGGATAACCTGATTCGCAGGGGAAGGGAACTATCGATTCGGTCAACCGGATGGTTGACTTTGCAACTGTTTCGTTTTTGGGGGCGAAAATGTGTCCATACGGACGTATTGGTGCCCAAAAATATGCTCTGCGCCACGGTATAGCCACGTATGCATGTTGGCGTTGACAGGTGGCTTTGCCACGCGCCAAATGGCGACGCTATTTCCAAAAGCGTTCTGGCAAATTTCCGTACGCTCCAACCGGAATCGGGAGGCAAGACGAATGAAGCGCATCCTGCTGGGTGCCGGGCTTGGTATGGCCGCGGCGCTGGCGCTGTCGGCGCCGGCCCAGGCGGCGAAGACCCTTGTTTATTGCTCCGAGGGTAGCCCCGAAAACTTCAACCCCATGTTGAACACGACCGGCACCAGTTTCGACGTTGCTCTCCCGGTCTACAACAACCTCGTCCAGTTTGAGCATGGCGGCACCAAGGTCGTTCCCGGCCTCGCCGAGTCCTGGACCATCTCCGACGATGGTCTGGTCTACACCTTCAAGCTGCGCGCCGGCGCCAAGTGGCACAGCAACAACGATTTCAAGCCGACGCGCGACGCCAACGCCGACGACGTGATCTTCTCGTTCGAGCGCCAGTGGAAGGCCGACAATCCCTTCCACAAGGTCTCGGGCGGCGCCTACGACTACTTCAACGACATGGCGATGCCGAAGTTGTTGAAGTCGATCGAGAAGGTTGACGACCTGACGGTCAAGTTCACGCTGAACGCGGTCGAGGCGCCGTTCCTGGCCAACCTCGCCATGCCGTTCGCGCCGATCATGTCGGCCGAATACGCCGCGATGCTGCTGAAGAAGGGCACGCCGGAGAAGCTGGACCAGGTTCCCATCGGCACCGGTCCCTTCCAGTTCGTCGCCTACCAGAAGGACGCCGTCATCCGCTACAAGGCGTTCGAGCAGTATTGGGGCGGCAAGCAGCCGCTGGACAACCTCGTCTTCGCGATCACGCCCGACGCGGCGGTCCGGCTGGCCAAGCTGAAGGCCGGCGAATGCCAGGTGATGCCGTACCCGAATCCGGCCGACATCGACAGCATGAAGAAGGACAACTCGATCGTCGTTCAGGAGCAGGAAGGCCTGAACGTCGGTTACGTTTCCTTCAACGTGACGAAGAAGCCGTTCGACGACGTGCGTGTCCGCCGCGCCGTCAGCATGGCGATGGACAAGAAGGCGATGGTCGCCGCGGTCTATCAGTCCGCCGGCGTCCCGGCCAAGAACCCGATCCCGCCGACCATGTGGTCGTACAACAACGCGATCGAGGATTATCCCTACGACGTCGAGCGGGCGAAGAAGCTGCTGGCCGATGCCGGCTACCCCAACGGTTTCGAGACCGATCTGTGGGCGATGCCGGTGCAGCGTCCGTACAACCCCAATGCCAAGCGCATCGCCGAGATGATGCAGGCCGATCTGGCCAAGGTCGGCATCAAGGCGAAGATCGTGCAGTACGAGTGGGGTGAGTACCGCAAGCGGATGCAGCAGGGCGAGCACCAGATGGGCATGCTCGGCTGGACCGGCGACAACGGCGACCCCGACAACTTCCTCTACACCCTGCTGGGTTGCGAGGCGGCGCGTCCGGGCGGCAACAACCTGTCGAAGTGGTGCAACAAGGAGTTCGACGACCTCGTCGTCCAGGCCAAGCGCACCAACGACATCGCTGCCCGCACCAAGCTGTACGAGCAGGCGCAGGTCATCTTCAAGGAAGAGGCCCCCTGGTACACCATCGCCCATTCGGTGGTTTACATGGGCCTCGCCAAGAACGTCGTCGGCTACAAGATGGATCCGTTCGGCGTCCATCGCTTCGAAGGCGTCGATCTGAAGTGATGCGTGGCGCACCCCTGCAAAAAAGGGGGTGCGGCGATGACCGTTTTGGGTTGGAGGCATGGGTTGCCACGCCTCCAACCCTATGAATCGAGTGACATTCCCGACCCTGCGCGAGTGGGGGAGGGCCGGAGTGGGGGCAGGTGCCCCTGACGGAACGGGGCGTCGGCCCGAGCGGTTTTCCTGCCGGGCCAGCGCTCCGTTCCAGTTTTCACCGCAGTTTTAAAAAACGAGTACCCCTCGATGCTTCGCTTCATCCTGACGCGGGTGAGCTTGGTGATTCCGACCTTTCTCGGCATCACCTTTCTGACCTTCATCCTGATCCGGCTGGTTCCCGGCGACCCCATCGAGGTGCGCGTCGGCGAACGGGGCATCGCGCCCGAACGGCTCGCCGCCCTCCGCCATGAACTGGGTCTCGACCAATCGCTCTGGCAACAGTTCCTCGACTATGTCGGCAACGTGCTGTCGGGTGATTTCGGCCTGTCGCTGGTCACCCACAATTCGGTGCTGAGCGAGTTCCTGACGCTGTTCCCGGCGACGCTGGAACTGGCGCTGTGCGCCATGCTGTTCGCGACGCTGGTCGGGCTGCCCGCCGGCATCCTGGCGGCGGTGAAGCGCGGATCGCTGTTCGACCACGGCGTGATGGGCCTCAGCCTGACCGGCTATTCGATGCCGATCTTCTGGTGGGGCCTGCTGCTGATCCTGTTCTTCTCGGTCGGGCTGGGCTGGACCCCGGTGTCGGGCCGCCTGGATCTGGTCTATTACGTGGAGCCGGCGACCGGCTTCATGCTGATCGACACGCTGATGGCCGGGGATTACGAGGCGTTCCGCTCCGCGCTGGGCCATCTGGTGCTGCCGACCATCGTGCTGGGCACCGTGCCGCTGGCCGTGGTGGCGCGCATGACGCGCTCGGCCATGCTGGAGGTGCTGGGCGAGGATTACATCCGCACCGCCCGCGCCAAGGGGCTGGACGACGGCCGGGTCATCGGCATGCACGCGTTGCGCAACGCGCTGATCCCGGTGGTGACCGTCATCGGTCTGCAGGTCGGCACGCTGCTGGGCGGCGCCATCCTGACCGAGACCATCTTCTCCTGGCCGGGCGTCGGCAAATGGCTGATCGAATCGATCAACCGCCGCGACTATCCGGCCCTGCAGGGCGGTGTCCTGCTGATCGCCACCTCGGTGATCCTGGTCAACCTGCTGGTGGACGTGCTTTACGGCGTCCTCAACCCCCGCATCCGTCACGCGCGGTGAGGCCAATCCATGTCCGCTGAATATTCGACCAACGCAGAACCCGCCACCCCCGAACCGGTCGCCGTGTCGCGCCCGCCGCACCCGCTGACCGAGTTCTGGTATCACTTCCGCCAGAACAAGGGCGCGCTGGGCGGTCTGGTGGTGATCACGCTGATCGCGCTGATCGCCATCTTCGCCGGCGTCATCGCCCCGCACGACCCCGACATCCAGTACCGCGATGCGATCCTGACCCCGCCGGTCTGGCAGGATGGCGGCACCTGGACCTACATCCTGGGCACCGACGACATCGGCCGCGACATGCTGTCCCGCCTGATGTACGGCGCGCGGCTGTCGATGATGATCGGCCTGATCGTCGTCACCCTGTCGCTGGCCGTCGGGCTGGGGCTGGGGCTGATCGCCGGCTTCTTCGGCGGGATGGCCGACGTGCTGATCATGCGCGGCATGGACATCCTGCTGGCTCTGCCCTCGCTGCTGCTGGCCGTCGTGGTGGCCGCCATCCTCGGGCCGGGGCTGGTGAACGCCATGCTGGCGGTGTCGGTGGTGGTGATCCCGCATTATGCCCGCCTGACCCGCGCCGCCGTGCTGGCGGAGGTGAACAAGGACTATGTCGTCGCCTCCCGCGTCGCCGGGGCCGGGCCGATGCGCCTGATGCTGATCGTGGTGCTGCCGAACTGTCTGGCGCCGCTGATCGTGCAGGCGACGCTGGGCTTCTCCACCGCCATCCTGGACGCGGCCGCGCTCGGCTTCCTCGGTCTCGGCGCCCAGCCGCCGACGCCGGAATGGGGCACCATGCTGGCCTCCTCGCTGCAGTTCCTTCAGCGCGCGCCCTGGGTCGTGACCTGGCCCGGCATCGCCATCCTGGTGACCGTGCTGGCCTTCAATCTGTTGGGCGACGGTCTTCGCGACGCGCTCGACCCCAAGCTGAAACGTTGACCTCATGCCTCTTCTCGACATCAAGAACCTGTCGGTCGAGTTCACCACCCGCGCCGGCACCTTCCGCGCGGTGGATGGCATCGACCTGACCGTGGACGAAGGCGAGGTCGTCGGCATCGTCGGCGAATCCGGCTCCGGCAAGTCCGTGACCTCGCTGGCCGTGATGGGGCTTCTCGGCTCCAACGGCCGGGTGGTTGCCGACCGGATGACGTTCGCCGGCAAAGACCTGCTGACCATGCCCGCCGCCCAGCGCCGGAAGATCACCGGCAAGGACGTCGCCATGGTCTTCCAGGAGCCGATGACCAGCCTGAACCCCTGCTTCACCGTCGGCTTCCAGATCATGGAGACGCTGCGGGTGCATGAGGGGCTGTCCGGAAAGGCGCTGCGCAACCGCGCCATCGCCCTGCTGGAGCAGGTCGGCATTCCCGCGCCGGAATCGCGCCTGTCCGCCTTCCCGCACCAGCTGTCGGGCGGCATGAGCCAGCGCGTAATGATCGCCATCGCCATCGCCTGCAACCCGCGCCTGCTGGTGGCGGACGAGCCGACGACCGCGCTGGACGTCACCATCCAGAAGCAGATCCTCGACCTGCTGGTCCAGCTGCAGCGCGAACGCGGCATGGCGCTGATCCTCATCACCCACGACATGGGCGTGGTGGCGGAAACGGCCCAGCGCGTCGTCGTCATGTATGCCGGTCAGGTGGCGGAGACGCGGCCCGTCGGCTCCCTGTTCGAGCGGCCGCGCCACCCCTACACCGGCGCCCTGCTCGACGCGCTGCCGGAGCGGGCGCTGGGCAAGCGCCGGCTGCCGACTATTCCCGGCATGGTGCCGGGCATCGCCGACCGGCCGGCCGGCTGCCTGTTCAGCCCGCGCTGCCGCTTCGCCGACGCCCGCTGCCGTGCCGAGCGCCCGGCCCTGTTCGATGTGGACGACGGGCGCGCGCGCTGTTTCTACCCGCTGCCGGACGGCCATCTCGCCGCCGGGGAGGCGCTGTGATGAGCATCGAGACCGAACCCCACAACGACCCCCATATCTTCGAGGCCGTGGCCGACATGTCGGTCGTGCTGGAGGCGCGCGATCTGCGCAAGCACTATGCGGTCAAGCGCGGCGCCTTCAAGCCGTTGGCGACGGTGAAGGCGCTGGACGGCGTATCCTTCCGCCTGCAGGCCGGCAAGACGCTGGCGGTGGTCGGCGAGTCGGGCTGCGGCAAGTCGACGCTGGCCCGCTCCGTCACCATGATCGAGCCGCCGAGTTCGGGCGAGCTGCTCTATGACGGCCGTGAGGTCGTCGGCCGCAACGCGGCGGAGATGAAGGAACTGCGCCGCACGGTGCAGATGGTCTTCCAGAACCCCTACGGCTCGCTGAACCCGCGCAAGACGGTCGGCTCCATCCTGACCGAGCCGCTGGTCATCAACACCGACATGGACAAGCACGAGCGGCGCGACCGCGCGGTGGCCATGATGGGGAAGGTGGGCCTGCGTCCCGATCAGGTCGACCGCTACCCGCACATGTTCTCCGGCGGCCAGCGCCAGCGCATCGCCATCGCCCGCGCCCTGATGCTGAACCCGCGCGTCGTGGTGGCGGACGAGCCGGTGTCGGCGCTCGACGTGTCGATCCAGGCGCAGGTGCTGAACCTGATGATGGATCTGCAGGAGGAGCTGAACCTTGCCTACCTGTTCATCTCCCACGATCTCAGCGTCGTGCGGCACATCGCCGATTCGCTGATGGTGATGTATCTGGGCAAGCCGGTGGAGCATGGTGCCAAGGACGTGGTCTTCACCCGGCCGCGCCACCCCTACACCCGCATCCTGCTGGCGGCGACGCCGCGGGTGAACCCGGACCTGCGCATGGACCGGGTGGTGCCGAAGGGCGAGTTGCCTTCGCCGCTGAACCCGCCACCGGGCTGTGCGTTCCACAAGCGCTGCCCCTTCGCCACCGACCGCTGCGCCGCGGAGGTTCCGCCGTTGCGCCCGGTCGACGAACGGCTGGTGGCCTGCCATTACGCCGAAGAGATGAACTGACCGGCCCCTCAGCTGTTTGAAGGGCGACTGTTCGGAAGGCGGCTGTTGAGTGCGGCGGCCGTCTTCTTTACGGTGGGCCCGATTCGTTCCTCAGCCGTCCTATCAGGGAGAGTGCCGCCATGCCGTCGTTCGACATCGTGTCCGAGACGGACGTCCACGAGATCGACAATGCTCTCGCCGGTGTCCGCCGCGAGATCGAAACCCGGTTCGACTTCAAGGGCTCGAAATGCACCGTCGAGCGGACCGAGAACGAGATCGTCCTGCTGGCCGACGACGCGCCGAAGCTGGCGCAGATGCAGGAACTGCTGCGCGTCTACGTGACCCGGCGCAAGCTCGACGCTGCGGCGCTCGACTTCACCGCCCAGCCGCAGCGCGCCGCGGGCGATGCGCTGCGCCACACCGTGACGATCAAGCAGGGAATCGCGCAGGATCTGGCGAAGACCATCGTCAAAGGGATCAAGGACAGCAAGATGAAGGTCCAGGTCTCGATCCAGGGCGATGAACTGCGGGTGACGGGCAAGAAGCGCGACGACCTGCAGGAGGCCATCGCCCTGGTCAAGCGGCTGGGCATCGAGCAGCCGTTGCAGTACCAGAATTTTCGCGATTGACGGCACTCCGGACCGGCAAGGCTTGCCGGCCGCTGGGAAACTTCTGCCGGGCGGCTGGGTAATTTTTGCCGGGCAAATCGTCGCAGGGGCGGGTGGGGCCCTTGCGATCCGCCGGTTGTGTTGATGGCGTGATTTTTGCGTGTGTCCCTGCGGTTCGCCACTAACCGCAGGGAATCGTCCCATGTCGATGATGGCCAACAGCGAGGCCACGCAAGCAATGCGCATCAGGGCGGAAGACGTCCTGGAGCGCAAAGGGGCGTCCGCGTCCCGGCAGGCGGGTGCGCTGGCCGGTCAGTTCGCGGCGATGCTGGAAACCCTGAACGGGGTGGGGGAGGGTGGAACCTCCGGCGCCGACGGCACCGGCGTGGTGCCGAACGCCCAGCCCGCCGTCCGTCTCGGTGTCGGCGCCGTCACGCTGTTCGCCCAGGAAGAGGGGCAGGGCGACGCCGCCATGGACCCCACCGCAGCGGTGCCCGACCCGCAGGACCCGGCGACCGCGATGCAGGTGGTGGAAAGCGCCATCCAGGCCGGCGACGGAACCAACTTCCGCTGGCTGACCACCCTGCTGACGCAGAACTCCGCGGCGTAGTGCTTTAAGCAGACCGCTCAGAACCCCCGACCGAACTCGGCCCAGGACTGCGGGACGTCCGCCGATTCCGGCTTGCGCTTGCCGCCGCCGTGGCGGGTGCGGAAGCCGGCGAACAGGTCCGCCATCGCGATGTGCGGCAGCGCCTCGCCAAAGGTGAAGCCGGCGGGAGCGATGCCGGCCGGAGCCAGGGCGGCGGGACCGGCGAACAGGCGGCTCAGAATGCTCGACATCATGTGATTTCCCCTTGCTGCGGCACCGTCCGTCGGCGCCGTCGACCATGAACGGATCATGCGCCCGCCTCTGCGCCGCAGCAAGATATTCTGTATACCAGATACCGTATTTCAAATATGTGTGCGCCGCATGGCTCGGCCTTGACAGCTTTGTTCGCGGGCCAAGCAATAGGTGCATGGCAGCAATCGCGGAAAAGCGAGCCTTTTCAATGCATTCCACGATGTGGAAAAGAATAACGCATTCGGTATCCGGTATTTGGAATACGAATTGTTGAGGCGCACTGTCATCTCCGAACGGCGCATGATGCGGTGCGATACGGATGGACCGCCGCACTCCGGAAATCCTGCGCTCCCACGCTCAACGGGACTTTGGGGCATGACCACAGAGACGACCGAAGACCGCGGTCTTCTGACAAACAAATGGTTCCAGCTCAGCGTCGGCCTGCTGTGCATGGCGATGATCGCCAACCTGCAATATGGCTGGACGCTGTTCGTCGATCCCATCGACGCCAAGCATGGCTGGGGACGTGCAGCCATCCAGATCGCCTTTTCCATCTTCGTCTTCACCGAAACCTGGCTGGTCCCGATCGAAGGCTGGTTCGTCGACCGTTACGGCCCGCAGGCGGTGGTGCTGGTCGGCAGCCTGCTGGTCGGTGGCTCCTGGGTGATCGACAGCCAAGCCTCCTCGCTGCCGATGCTCTACACCGCGGCGGTGATCTCCGGCATCGGCGCCGGCTGCGTCTATGGCACCTGCGTCGGCAATGCGCTGAAGTGGTTCCCGCAGCAGCGCGGGCTGGCCGCCGGCATCACCGCCGCCGGCTTCGGCGCCGGTGCCGGCGCCACGGTCATTCCGATCGCCAACATGATCGCCAACCAGGGCTATGAGCATGCCTTCCTGGTCTTCGGCATCGGGCAGGGCGTGGTGATTTTCGTGCTGTCCTTCTTCCTGCGCAAGGCGCCGAAGTCGAACGCGGCGGCGCGCAAGACCGGCCCGGCCCAGACCAAGATCGACCATCCGCCGGCCCGCGTCATCCGCACGCCGGTCTTCTGGCTGCTCTATGTGATGTTCGTGATGGTGGCGTCCGGCGGCCTGATGGCGGCGGCCCAGATCGCGCCGATCGCCCATGACTTCCATGTCGCCGATTCGCCGATCAACATGTTCGGCTTCATCCTGCCCGCCTTGACGCTGGCGATCTCGCTGGACCGCGTGCTGGACGGCGCCGGACGGCCGTTCTTCGGCTGGGTGTCCGACCGCATCGGCCGCGAGAACACCATGTTCATCGCCTTCGGCACCGCCGCCATCGCCATCGTCCTGGTGACGCAGCTGGGCCGCAACCCGGTGGCCTTCGTGATCTTCACCGCGATGTTCTTCTGCGTGTTCGGCGAGATCTACAGCCTGTTCCCGGCCACCGCCGGCGACACCTTCGGATCGAAATTCGCGACGACCAACGCCGGCATGCTCTACACCGCCAAGGGCACGGCGGCGCTGCTGGTCCCGCTCAGCAGCATCATCGCCGGCCATTTCGGCTGGCAGGCCGTGTTCTACATCGCCGCCAGCTTCAATCTGGTGGCGGCGATCCTGGCGATGTTCGTCCTGAAGCCGCTGCGCGCCAGCTTCATCCAGGCCGACGATTACGGATTGCAGCCGGCCGCCGTCACGGCGGAACGCTGACGGCAGGCATCCGTCAAAGCCCCAGCTTCGCCCAGGTCGCCCAATCGTCCAGCGACGAGCGGGCGGCCGCCACCAGGGCATCGGCGAAGGCCTCATGCGCCCCGGCCTCCAGTGCCGGGGCGCTGCCGTTTCCGGTCCGCAGCCCCAGCCGCCGCAGCATGCCGCGCTCCTGCTGCACCACGCGCAGCCGCACCTTCTCGCCGAATCGGCCGCGCATCACCGAGCGCAGGTCGCCCAGCCCGTCGACCAGCCCAAGAGCCAGCGCCTTGCGCCCGGCCCAGAAGGCGCCGGAGAACAGCTCCTCCTCCGATCCGGTCAGCCGCGCGCCGCGCCGCGTGCGCACCATCGCCTTGAACGCCTCGTGCACGTCGGCCTGCAGAGCCTTCAGATGGGCGACGCCGTCCTCGCGCTCGGGCGAGAAGGGATCGAGCAGCACCTTCTTGTCGCCAGCGGTGTAGAGCCGCCGCTCGATGCCGTGGCGCTCGATCAGCGCATGCAGCCCGAAGCCCGACGACACCACGCCGATCGAGCCGACGATGGAGCTTTCGTCCGCCCAGATCTCGTCCGCCGCGCAGGCCAGCCAGTAGCCGCCCGACGCCGCCGCATCCTCGCAGAAGGCGAAGACCGGCACCTTCTTCTCCTCCGCCAGATCGCGGATCCGCTTGGCGATCAGCGCCGACTGCACCGGCGACCCGCCGGGTGAGTTGATGATCAGCGCCACCGCCTTCTGGTCCTTCGGCGCGAAGGCGCGTTCCAGCAGCGGGGCGACGCCGGCCAGCGACAGTCCGGAGCGGAAGGGGCCGGCCTGGCCGATGACCCCGGTCAGGCGGACGACGGACACCAGCGGCCCGGCCTTGCGCCAGGGGCCGAAGGGGAGTTTGGCGAGGAGGGAATGCAGGCTCATGCCGGCAGAGATGGGATTGAAGTCTCCCGATTGAAAGGCTCCGTTCCTGCTAAATTGGCCCCGCTAAATCGTGAGCGGTTCGGCGTCGCGTAGCACCCGCTCCGCCGCTGGGCTGTAGCCGCCTTCGGCCTTGTGCACGGTCAGGCCGGCGGTCAGCCGGGCGGGCGCCTTGCCGCCCTTGCGGGCGACCAGCAGCAGCCGCTTGGCCTCCACCCCCGGCTTGGGCCACAGCGGCACCAGGACGAGGCTGCCGAACCGGCCGCGCAGCGCGTGCAGGATGTCGTCGATCCGGTCGGCGCGGTGGACCATCGTCAGCGTGCCGCGCGGCTTCAGCATGCGGTCGGCGAAGCGCACCCAGTCGCCCAGCCCTGCCGCGCCTTCCACATTCGCCGCGGCCTTCCAGTCATCGGGCGGAACACTGGCGGCACCGGCCTTCAGATAGGGCGGATTCATCATTACACGATCGAATCCGACGGTGCCGAGAGCCTCGGGTGGGGCCATCAGGTCACCTTCGACCACCGTCACCCGCTCCGCGACGCCGCTGAGCGCGGCATTGCGGCGGGCGAAGTCGCAGGCGTCGGCCCGCTGTTCCAGCCCGACCACCGCCACGCCCGGCACCCGGACGGCGAGGCACAGTGCCGCAGCCCCGGTGCCGGTTCCGACATCCAGCACCCGCTCGCCGGCGGCGGCGGCGGTGATGGCGGCGAGGAAGACCGGATCGATGGCGGCGCGATAGCCGCCGTCCGGCTGGTGCAGCTTCACCCGCCCGTTCAGCAGGAAATCCACGGGCGTTTCCAGGCTTCGTTCTGGAAGTGGAACGATATGGCCGCTCACGCTTCGCCGGCCTCGCGCAGGATGCGGACGGCCTGTGCGGCGTCCTCCGTGCCGACCATCAGCCGCCGGGGAATGGCGCCGATGGAGCCTTCCAGGATGCTGGTGTAGCTGTCCAGCACGATGGCCTCGATGCCCGCATCGGCCAGCAGGGCGACCAGCCAGGACAGGCGGACGGGGTCGGTGGTGCGCAGCAGTTCGGTCATGGCGTCTCGGAAGAACGGGCGTCTCGAAAGAACGGTCCCCTGCGGACTTGACCGAACAGGCTAGGCCGTTATGCTCCCTAGCGCAAATTCTGGCGTCAATCACCCGTGGAGTCGACCTTGGCGGTCGTGACCAACTTCGAGCCGAAACGGCGCAAGTCTACCCCGCTCGACGACCTGACCGCTTTGGTGGCCGAGGACCTCAGCGCCGTCAACCAGATCATCCTCGACCGCATGCAGTCGCAGGTCGAGATGATTCCGCAGCTGGCGGGCTATCTGATCGCGGCCGGCGGCAAGCGCCTGCGCCCGGTGCTGACGCTCGCCGCCGCCAACATGTGCGGCTATCAGGGGGAGCATCACCGGCTGCTGGCCGCGGTGGTGGAGTTCATCCACAGCGCCACCCTGCTGCACGACGACGTGGTCGATGAAAGCGACCTGCGCCGCGGCATGGCCTCGGCCAACGCGGTGTTCGGCAACAAGGCCAGCGTGCTGGTCGGCGATTTCCTGTTCTCCCGCGCCTTCGAGATGATGGTGGAGGTGCAGTCGCTCGACGTGCTGCGCATCCTGTCCGGCGCCTCGGCCATCATCGCCGAGGGCGAGGTGCTGCAGCTGCGCACCACCAACGACACCGAGACCAGCGAGCAGGCCTACCTCGAGGTCATCAAGGGCAAGACGGCCGAGCTGTTCGCCGCCGCCTGCCGCGTCGGCGCCGTCGTCGCCAACCGCCCGCAGGCGGAGGAGTTGGCGCTCTACGACTACGGCATGAATCTCGGCATCGCCTTCCAGCTGGTCGACGACGTTCTGGATTACTCGGCCCTGCAGGCGAAGCTGGGCAAGACGGTCGGCGACGATTTCCGCGAGGGCAAGATCACCCTGCCGGTCGTGCTGGCCTTCCGCCGCGGCAACGACGAGGAACGCGCCTTCTGGCGCCGGGTGATGGAGGATCTCGACCAGAAGGACGGCGACCTGGAGCGTGCCCAGGCGCTGATGGCCCGCCACAACGCCCTGAAGGACACGGTGGAACGGGCGCGCCATTACGGCTCCATCGCCCGCGACAGCCTTGGCCTGTTCGCCGACGGGCCGATCAAGCAAGCCCTGCTGGAAGTCATTGATTTCGTGATCGATCGCGATTTCTGACGGCATTTCCGCCAGGCCGGGAGGGGGTCGGATCTTTTTGGCCGATGACGCATTTTTTGCGTTGCGCGCCGGAGCGTGAGCGTTTATACACCCCCTCCACCGGCGGACGACACCGCCCGCCGGTGCCATGATCGGAGAGTAGCTCAGCCTGGTAGAGCACTGCTTTCGGGAGGCAGGGGCCGGAGGTTCGAATCCTCTCTCTCCGACCACAAAGACAAGGGCTTCCGGAGTGATCCGGGAGCCCTTCGTCGTTTCAGGGTTCCGTTCGGTATGGCAAAACAGCATGGCAAAAATGCAGTGGTCAGGCTGTGACTTTGCATTGCGCAGCCGGCCGGAACCGTTTATACACCCGCTCCACCGGCGGACGACACCGCCCGCCGGTGACAGGACCGGAGAGTAGCTCAGCCTGGTAGAGCACTGCTTTCGGGAGGCAGGGGCCGGAGGTTCGAATCCTCTCTCTCCGACCACAAAGACAAGGGCTTCCGGAGTGATCCGGGAGCCCTTTGTCGTTGGGGGTGGGCGTTTGGCGAGGTGCTCTGCCCCCTCCCCAACCCTCCCCCTCTTCGAGGGAGAGGGTGCCTTATGCGAAGCGGCGGCAGTCCCCTCCACCGCCAAAGGCGGGGGAGGGTTAGGGAGGGGGCAACCGCGCCGAAACTCTCACACCGTGCACAGGAACCGCCGGTCCGTCCCCTCCAGCACCAGGGCGGTCAGGCGGTTGGTGGCGTAGGCGCCGGTGTCGATGCCGATGCGGTTGGACAGCAGTTCGGGCTCCGGCGCGATGGTGTGGCCGTGGACGACCACCTTGCCGTGATCGGCTCGTGACGCCAGGAAGGCCTCGCGGATCCACAGCCGGTCCTGGTCCTCCTGCCGGTCGAGCGGGACGCCGGGGCGGACGCCGGCATGGACGAAATGATAGTCGCCGATGGTCAGATGGCAGCGCAGACCGGTCAGGAAGGCGCGGTGGTGAGCCGGCAGCAGGCTGTTCAGCATCATCTGCGCCTGCTGCAGATGCTCCGTCGGCGCATCGGGATCGGGGGCGGGGATGCCGTAGCTTTCCAGCGTCGCATCGCCGCCATAGGTCAGCCAGCCGGGTGCGACGCGCAGGTCCGACAGGAAGCCCAGCATGGTGTCCTCGTGGTTGCCGCGCAGGAACACCGCGCCGAAGGCCGGCGGCAGCCCGCAGGCGAGCCGTTCGATCACCAGCCGCGAATCCGGGCCGCGGTCGACATAGTCGCCGAGGAAGACGAGGTATTTCAGCAGGTTCGGCGCTTGTTCGGCATCGCGGGCGATCTGGCCCAGCATCTGCTCGAGCAGGTCGAGCCGGCCATGGATGTCGCCGACCGCATAGACGCGCATGCCGCGCGGCACTGATGCCGGTCCCGCCCGGCCGCCAAAAGGACCGGCCGAGGGAGCGCCAGAAATGGCCTCCGCCCACAGTTTGCGTGCCAAGCTCAACACGAGATCGTTCTCGAATTCGTCACATCCTGCCCTCTCACCTGTGTCCGGGCCGTTGCCCCTTCAAGGGGTTCCCGGCGTTGCACCGCATTTGCGCCGCTTTCAGTCGAACGGCGATGCGACCGGTGGCGGAAGATCGCGCGACGACAGCAGCGGCCGGCGCAGCCGCCCGGCGGCGATGTCGGCGCGTAGCGCCTCGCCGTCCGCATTGCGCACGCGCTCCAGCTCCGCCCGGTTGGCCTCGAAGAAGGGGTTCTGCTCCGACGAGTTCGCCGGCCGTGCATGCTCCAGATGGTAGAGCGGTCCCGGCACCCGCTCGACGCTCAGCCCCAGCCGGCGGAAGCGCTCGACGATCTCGTCATCCTCGAAGCCCCAGGACAGGAAGGCCTCGTTATAGCCGCCGTTGGCGAGCAGCCGCTCCCGGTCGAAGAAGGCGCCGCCGCCGGGGGAATTGCGGTGCATCAGCGGAAAGCGTGGGCAGACGGCGTTCAGCGGCGCCGCCGACAGGGTGTAGCCGAAGCGCAGGACCTCCCGGCCCATGATCCAGAAGAACAGCCCATTGTACGGGAAGACCAGCCCGCCGCCCCGCCGGACGGCGTCGCGCGCCAGCACATACTGCACCGGGTCCACCACGATGTCGGTGTCGTGCAGGGCGACGATGGGCGTGTCGGCCGCCTCGGCCATGCGGTTGATGAGGTGGGCCTTGTGGGTGAAGGGCGTGTCGTTGCCGCGCAGGTGCAGGTGGCGGCAGCGGGCGGCCAGTTCGGGGCCGAGCGCGTCCGGCACGTCGCTCGGCCCGTCCTTGTCCTCGCCGATCAGCAGGGTGGCGTCGACATGCTTCAGCAGGAAGCCGACGATCCAGCGCAGGTTGCGCCGGCGGTCGTCGCTGTCGGCGCGGAACGGGATCAGGATGGTGGTGTCGCGCAGGTCGTGCCGTCCGTCCGGCAGCCGCGCCGCCATCGCCGCGCGGCGGATGCGGAAGGCCTCCTCCTGCCGGGCCAGCCGCTCGCGGGACAGGTCGTCGGCTGGATTCAGCGCCAGCGCCATCTCATAGAAATGCACCGCCGCGCCGGGCCGGCCCAGATCCGCTTCGATGTCGCCATGCTGGCGCCAGCCGGCGGGATAATGGGGGTGGCGCCCCAACAACGTGTCCAGCGCCGCCAGCGCCTCGTCCAGGCGGCCGGCGCCCTGCAGGGCCTCGCTCAGGTGATATTCGGCATCGGGGAAGTCCGGGCGCAGCGCCAGGGCGCGGCGGTAGGCGACGATGGCCTCCTCCGTCCGCAGGGCGCGGTGGTGCAGGGTCCCCAGATTGAACAACGCATCGGCATCGGGCACCCGCTCCACCGAGCGGCTCAGCAGATCCAGCGCCCGTTCCATGTCGCCCCGGCGGCCGGCGATGAAGCCCATCCGGTGCAGCGCCTCGGCATTGCCGGGGTCGGCGTCGAGGATTCGGGCATAGAGGTCCTCCCCCTCGTCCAGGCGCCCGGATTTCAGGTGGTCGAGCGCGATGGCGAGCGCCTCGTCGAGGGTGACGGTCCGGCTGCCGTTGGGCATGAAGGTCATTCCGTTGCGTATTGAAGGACTTCGACGATTCCACTTTGACACGGAGGGGGCCGGCGGTGGACTCTTCGGTCGAACCAAACCGCTTTGCGACCAGCCAAAAGGCATCCGCAGCATCATGACCAACGATCATAAGAACCGTTCCACCGGAGGACTCGCCCTTACCCGCCGCACGCTGGGGCAGGCCGCCATTGCCGGCGGCGTGCTGGCCGGCTTCGGCCGCGCCCCGGTCTTCGCGCAGGACACCACGCTGAAGGTCGGCGTGCTGCTGCCGCGCTCCGGCCTGCTGGCCCAGGCGGGTCAGGCCTGCCAGCGCGGCGCCGACATCGCGCCGGCGGTGCTGTCCGACCTCGGCTACAAGGTCGAGGTGATGTCGGCCGACACCGAATCGAACGCCGACGTCGCCCGCTCGCGCACGGAAAAGCTGATCAACGACGGCGCCCATGTCATCGTCGGCGCCTTCGACAGCGGCCAGACTGCCGCCGCCGCCCAAGTCTGCGAGCAGCGCGGGGTGCCGCTGGTGATGAACATCGCCGCCGCCGACAAGCTGACGGAGCAGGGCTACAAGACCGTCTTCCGCAACTTCCCGACCTCCACCATGCTGGTGTCGAACGGGATGTCGCTGATGAAGGACCTGTTCGCCGCCACAGGCACCACGCCGAAGACCGCCGTCTTCCTGCACGCCAACGACACCTTCGGCATGGCGAACAAGGCCGCCATCGACGCGCTGTTCCCCAAGCTGGACATGCCGTTCCAGATCGTCGAATCGATCTCCTACGACCCGCGGGCGCAGGATCTGGCGGTCGAGGTGGCGAAGGCCAAGGCCACCGGCGCCGAACTTGCCATCGTCACCACCCGCGCCAACGACGCCATCATGATGGTGCGCGAGATGGTGAAGCAGCGGTGGGAGCCGAAGGGCATCGTCTCGCCCGGTTCGCCCGGCCTGTATGACGAACAGTTCTACAAGGTGCTGGGCAAATACGCCGACTACGCCATCACCAACCTGCCCTGGTACGATCCCAAGGCGGCGATGACCAAGCGGGTCGAGGCGGCCTTCAAGAAGCAGTTCCCGAACGACCGCTTCGAGGGCTATGCCTTCAACGTCGCCTTCACCTTCGAGGCGATCCTGATCGCCGCCGACGCCTTCAAGCGCGCCGGCACGGCGGAGGCCTCGGCGATGCTGGCGGCTCTGCGCCAGACCAACCTGTCGGACAAGCTGATGGTCGGCCCGGCGATCACCTTCGACGAGAAGGGCCAGAACACCAACCTGATCTCCGCCTGCATCCAGA
Organism: Azospirillum sp. A1-3; assembly: GCF_023806445.1. Classification (NCBI taxonomy): domain Bacteria; kingdom Pseudomonadati; phylum Pseudomonadota; class Alphaproteobacteria; order Rhodospirillales; family Azospirillaceae; genus Azospirillum; species Azospirillum sp. A1-3. The sequence goes on along the minus strand of NZ_JAMSLU010000003.1, from coordinate 580,655 downwards.
ACCACAAGCTGCGCCCGACCGTGGTCCTGCCGAAGGCCTCGGCCGAAGCCGACCCGGTCTTCCCGATGCCGGGCTGGGGCAAGCGGGCGTAATTCACGACCCTGTAAACCTCCCTCTCCCGCCCCGGGAGAGGGAGATTTAAGAGCCCCCTCAACTCCCCGGTGCCCGCGGCGCGCTCCAGTTGCGCAGAACGCTGACCACGCGCAGCACGAACACGGCGAGCGCGCCGGCCACGGCGACCGGCACCGGCGGCAGATCCAGACGATTGCCGGCGATCACCACCGCGGCCCCCAGCAGCGAGGCCATGGCGTAGATCTCCTCGCGCAGAACCCGGGGCACCTCGGCGACCAGCAGGTCGCGCACCGCCCCGCCGCCGCAGGCGGTCATCACGCCCAAGAGGGCGGCCGGCAGCGGGCTCAGCCCATAGGCCAGCGCCTTGCCGCATCCGGCGACGGTGAACAGCCCGAGCCCGGCGGCGTCCAGCACCATCACCGGCTTGCCCAGCCGGTTGATCGGGCCGTGGAACAGGAAGGCGGCCATCCCGGCGGCGAGAGCCACCATCAGATAGCGGTCGTCCTGCAGGCTGGCCGGCGGCAGCGCGCCGATCAGCAGGTCGCGCACCACGCCACCCGCCAGTGCTGCGGCCAGCGACAGCACCATCACCCCGAACAGGTCCAGCCGCTTGCGCACCGCCAGCGTGCCGCCGCTGAGGCCGAAGACGAACACGCCGATGAAATCCATCACCGTCAGCAGGACGGAGAGATCGGTCGGCATCGGAATGGGAAGCGGCGGCATGGTCTGGCTCTGCTGAGAACGTCTGCCCACCGATTGAGCACAGCCGCCCCCGCCGCGCCAAGCGAAACCTCCGCTACACCGAATCGGGGGCCGACAGCCGGATGCCCATCCGCCGTGCTTCCAGCATGAAGGCGCGGGTCATCTGCAACAGGTCGGTGCGCCAATAGAGCTGGGTCAGCGGCTCGTCCAGGAAGCCTTCCGGCAGCATGGCGTAGCAATAGGTCTCCACCACCCGCAGGTCATGGTCCCAGGGATCGACGCCGTCGCGCCAGCCGATGGTCCAGCCGGCATGGCCGGCGCCGATGGCCCAGCGTTCGAAATGCGGGGCGATGGTGTTGCTGTCGATGGGGTCCTTCACCGGCACCTGATAGATGGCGACAAAGCGCCAGACATTCAGTTGAAGCCGCATCAGCAGCGAATCGCCGAAGGCGCCGATGCGGTACAGGCAGTCGGGCGAGCCCGGAGCATGGCTGAAGCTGACCGCCGCCCGCCGCAATTCGGCCAGCGGCGTGGCGGACGGGGCGTCGGCCAGCGGCGGCGTCTCATACTCCACGGCGCGCAGATCCTCGATCACGTCATGGGTCAGCATATGGGAAACGCGGCTCTGCGCCTCGGCGATGGTCAGGCGGGTCAAGGGGGCAATCCCTTCGCGTGGTTGATCGGTGGTCAGGACACGAACGCCTCGTCCGCTGTTTTGTTCATGGGTCACGAATATGCGTCGATCAGCCCCTTGACCTTCCAATGGCTGGAAGCCCCATATCATTCCATGCCGAGCGGAATCGAAGGAGAACCGGCATGACCACGACCCAGCACAGCATCAGCCCAACGGCTCCTGCCGAACTCGACCTCGGCGTATCGGGCATGACCTGCGCCTCCTGCGTCCGCCGGGTGGAGAAGGCGCTGGGCCGGGTGCCGGGCGTCACCGCCGTCTCGGTCAATCTGGCGACGGAGCGGGCGCGCCTGACCTTCGCCGGTCCGCCGGACGTCAAGGCCGCGGCGGACGCGGTCGAGGCCGCCGGCTACCATGCCGAAAAGCGGGAGTTCGACCTGTCGGTCACCGGCATGACCTGCGCCTCCTGTTCCGGCCGGGTGGAGAAGGCGCTGAGCCGGCTGCCGGGCGTCGACTCCGCTTCGGTCAATCTGGCGACCGAGCGCGCCCATGTCGTCGCCTTCGCCGGCAGCGTCGACACCGCCGATCTGGTCGCGGCGGTGGAGAAGGTCGGCTATGGCGCCGCCCCCGTCGGCCAGGGCGGCGAACAGGCGGAGGAGGAGGCGCGGGCCGACCGCAGCCGGCGCGAGCTGCACCATGTGCTGATCGCCGCGGCGCTGTCTGCGCCGCTGCTGGCCGGCATGGTCGGCGACCTGTTCGGGGCGAACTGGATGCTGCCGGGCTGGGTCCAACTGATCCTTGCCAGCATCGTGCAGTTCTGGCTCGGCGCCCGTTTCTACCGCGCCGGCTGGAACGCGGTGCGGGCGGGGGCCGGCAACATGGATCTGCTGGTGGCGCTTGGCACCTCGGCGGCCTGGGGGCTCAGCCTCTATCTGATGCTGACGGCGCATGACGGGCACGAGCCGCATCTGTATTTCGAAGCCTCCTCCGTCCTCATCACCTTCGTGCTGTTCGGCAAATGGCTGGAGGCGCGGGCCAAGGGCCAGACCGCGGCGGCGATCCGCGCGCTGATGGATTTGCGCCCCGCCACCGCCCGCCTGCGCCGCGACGGGGTGGAGACCGAGGTGCCGGTGGAGCGTGTCCATGTCGGCGACCATGTGGTGGTCCGCCCCGGCGAGCGAGTGCCGGTCGACGGCCGGGTGGTCGAGGGTTCGGGCGGAGTCGACGAATCGATGCTGACCGGCGAGAGCCTGCCGGTCGACAAGGAGCCGGGCGCCCGCGTCACCGGCGGTTCGATCAACGGCGACGGCCTGCTGGTGGTCGAGACCACGGCGGTCGGCACCGAAACCATGCTGGCGCAGATCGTCCGCATGGTGGAAGGCGCCCAGGCGTCCAAGGCGCCGATCCAGCGGCTGGTCGACCGGGTCAGCGCCGTGTTCGTTCCGGCGGTGCTGGCGGTGGCGGCGCTGACGCTGATCGGATGGTGGATCGTTGGCGGTGATCTGGAGGCGGCCATCGTCACCGCCGTCTCGGTGCTGGTCATCGCCTGCCCCTGCGCGCTCGGTCTGGCGACGCCAACCGCCATCATGGTCGGCACCGGCGTCGCCGCCCGCCATGGCATTCTCATCAAGGACGCCGAGGCGCTGGAGCGCGCCCATGCCCTGACCGCCGTCGCCTTCGACAAGACCGGCACGCTGACGGAGGGCAAGCCCCGCGTCACCGACCTGATCCCGGCCGAGGATACCGATGGCGAGACCCTGCTGCGCCTCGCCGCCGCGCTCCAGACCGGCAGCGAGCATCCGCTGGCCCATGCGCTGCGCGACCGCGCCAAGGCGGCGGGCATGGCGGCGGAGGCGGTCACGGACTTCCGCGCCCTGGCCGGCCGTGGCGTTTCCGGCACGGTGGCGGGGCGCCGCCTGCAGCTCGGCAACGCCCGTGCGGTGGAAGAGGCCGGCCTGCAGCCCGGTCCGCTGGCTGAACCGGCCGAGGCGCTGGCGGCGACCGGCCGCACCTTGTCCTGGTTGATCGAACTCGGCGAGACGCCGCGCCTGCTCGGCCTCGTTGCCTTCGGCGATACGGTGAAGGACAGCGCGATCACCGCCGTCGCCTCGCTGAAGGCCCAGGGGGTGGAACCGGTGATGGTGACCGGCGATGGCTGGGGCGCCGCCCGCTCCGTCGCTGCGGCGCTGGGCATCGAGCGGGTGTTCGCCGAGGTGCTGCCCGGCGACAAGGCCGCCGTCGTCGCGACTCTGAAGGGGGAGGGCAAGGTCGTCGGCATGGTCGGCGACGGCATCAACGACGCGCCCGCTCTGGCCGCCGCCGATGTCGGCATCGCCATGGCGACCGGCACCGACGTGGCGATGCACAGCGCCGGTGTCACCCTGATGCGCGGCGATCCCAGGCTGGTCGCCGGCTCCATCGACGTGTCGCGCCGGACCTATTCGAAGATCCGCCAGGGGCTGTTCTGGGCCTTCGCCTACAACGTGGTCGGCATCCCGCTGGCGGCGTCGGGCAATCTCAGCCCGGTGCTGGCGGGGGCGGCGATGGCGCTGAGTTCGGTCAGCGTGGTGGTGAACGCCCTGACCCTGCGCGGCTGGAATCCTCCGAAGAACGAGGATTTGCGATGAAGGACGGCATGACCATCGGCGACGCCGCGAAGGCGTCGGGCGTCAACGCCAAGCTGATCCGCTATTACGAATCCATCGGCCTGATTCCGGAGGCCGGGCGGACGGCGTCGGGCTATCGCGTCTACAGCGACCGCGACGTGAATGTGCTGCGCTTCGTCAAGCGGGCGCGGACGCTGGGCTTCGGTATCGAACGCATCCAGAAGCTGGTTGGCCTGTGGCAGGACCGCTCCCGCTGCAGTTCGGAGGTGAAGCGGATCGCGCTCCAGCATATCGACGAACTGGAGGCGAAGATCGCCGAGTTGCAGGCGATGCGCGACACGCTGCACGAGCTTGCCGACGCCTGCCACGGCGACCACCGCCCGGATTGTCCGATTTTAAAGGATTTGGCGTCGTGAAGTTCCCCTCTGCACCGGCATTTATACCCTCTCCCCCCCGGGGAAAGGGTTAGGGTGAGGGGGACGCGCGGCGGGGATTCCCGAGAGTCCGCCCTGTGTATCCCCCTCACCCCGACCCTCTCCCCGGGGGGGAGAGGGGGAGGTCCCGGCGGTGAAAGGGAGGGACGGGAGAGGGCGCTACACCCCCCTACCGCTTCGTCTTCGGGTCGTGCGTGTGGTGGAGGTCGCGTTCCCCGCCGCCGCTGGAGCTGCCGGACTGGCGGGTGTTGGTGGGTTCACCCGGATGCGGGTGCTTTTCCGGATTGGCCGCCGGCTTGTCGGCGTTCTGCTGGCTGCTGCCGGGGCCGCCATGGTGGCGGTCGGTCGCCTCGTTGCGCTTGGTCATGCCTCACCGATCCTGCTGATAGCCCTGGTGGGTGGTGTTCTGCCCGGTGTTGCCCTGCTGGCCCTGTTCCTTGGTGTTCGGGGCGCCGCGGTTGCTGACGCCGTCGTCGGGGGTCGCGCTGGTCGCCGGCTCGCCGGGACCCTTGTCGCTGCGGCCCTCGGGCGGGACGGGCGGGATGTGCTTGGTCATGGTGGCGCTCCTTGCTGTTGGCTCGCGTTTCCTTCCAACAGGGGGGCGGGGGAGGGGTTCCGGCCGGATAGAGACCCAGCCCTGCGCTCGGCTGTCGCAATGCTTTCATGCGAAATTGCTGCGACCGCACAGAGTGGATCGGACTCTATGCTGATCCCCATGCCAGATCTTCCCGTCCAGCCTCTCGCCGCCGCAGCATCCGCCGTTCGCCAGCCGCCCGTCGCGGCGTCGGACGGGCTGCCGACCCCGCAGCGCTATTGGGCGATGACGGCGATGACCGTCGCGTTGATCATGGCGGTGCTGGACGGGGTGGTCGCCAACATCGCCCTGCCGACGATTCAGCGCGAGTTCGCGGTCGATGCCGCCGGTGCCATCTGGGTGGTCAACGCCTATCAGCTGGCGGTCACCGTCGCGCTGTTCCCGCTGGCCTCGCTGGGCGACATCATCGGCTATCGCAAGGTCTACTGGTTCGGTCTGGCGGTCTTCACCGTGGCTTCGCTGGCCTGCGCGCTGTCGCCGAACCTGCCGGTTCTGACCGCCGCCCGCGTGTTGCAGGGCATCGGCGGCGCCGGGATCATGAGCGTCAATCTGGCGCTGGTCCGCCACATCTATCCCTCCACCCATCTCGGGCGCGGAGTCGGCTACAACGCGATGATCGTCGCGGTGTCGTCGGCGGCAGGACCGAGCCTCGCGGCGCTGATCCTGTCGGTGGCGTCCTGGCCCTGGCTGTTCGCGATCAATGTGCCGCTGGGGCTGGCGGCGCTGGTGGTGGCGGCACGGGCGATGCCGGTGTCCAACCCGGCCGGGCACCGCTTCGACTGGCTGAGCGCCGCGCTGAACGCCGCCACGCTCGGGCTGCTGATCGTCGGCTTCAAGGGGGTGGACGGCAGCCAACCCACTTGGCAGGTCGGGATGGAGCTGGTGGCGGCGCTGGCGCTCGGCACGACGCTGGTGCGGCGCGAACTGGCGCAGGCCGCCCCCTTGCTGCCGGTGGATCTGCTGCGCCGGCCGGTCTTCGCCCTGTCGGTGGTGACGTCGGTCTGCTCCTTCGCGGCGCAGAACATCGTCTTCGTCGCCATGCCCTTCTTCTTCGAGGACGTGCTGCACCGGTCGCTGACCGAATCCGGACTGCTGATGACTCCCTGGCCTCTGACGGTGGCGCTGGTTGCCCCGATCTCCGGCCGGCTGGCCGACCGCTACGAACCGACGCGGCTGGCGGCGGTGGGGCTGGCGCTGTTCGCCACCGGCCTTGCCCTGATGGCGCTGCTGCCGCCCGACCCGTCGACGCTGGATATGGTGTGGCGGATGGCGCTGGCCGGCTTCGGATTCGGCCTGTTCCAGACTCCGAACAACAAGGTGCTGGTCAGCAGCGCGCCGAAGGAGCGCAGCGGCGGCGCCAGCGGCATCCAGGCGACCGGCCGCCTGCTGGGCCAGACGCTGGGCGCCGCCACCGTCGGTCTGGTCTTCACCGCCATCGGCAAGGCGGACGGCAGCGTCGTGGTGCTTTGGCTGGGCGCCGGGCTGTGCCTCGTCGCCTGCCTGACCGGCATCTTCCGCCGCCGACCGGCCGCCTGAACAGTTAAGGCTTGGGCTGCTGGCTTTCCGGTCGGGTCAGCGTCGGCTCGTCGCCATAGGCGAAGGTCGGCGCCTTGGCGAAGTCCGCCTGCCCGATGTTCAGCACCGGACCGGTCGGACCATTGCCCAGCATGTCGGCCGGCAGCGCCACCAGCTTCTCGCCCAGCCCCAGCACCTCGTTCGGTGCCACCACGATGCGGTCCACCCGGTCGCCGGTCTGGTCCATGGTGAAGTCGAGGATACGGCCGGCCGGCTGTCCGTCATTGGTGCGCAGTTCCGTCCCTACCATGGCCCGCGCCTGATCGGGGTTGAGCGCGGCCGGCGGCAGGGCCGCCACCGGCGGCGACGAGCCCTGCCCACCGGTTACCGGTGGCGCGGGGTTCTGCACCTCGTGAGAGGGAGCCTCGCCGCTGACCCCCGGCGGGGAGGTGATCGCCCCAGTCGCCGGCTGGTCGTCCGGCCGCGGCGCGGTCATCAGCGGCGGCGAGGCGGTGGCGCCCGGTGCCGGTGTGGTCTGGGCAATGGCGGTGCCGGTCAGCAGCAGCGCCGCGGCCGGCAGGAGCAACAGGGGGCGGAGCATAAGGGCGACCCTTCCGTTCGGATTCGGTATCGCCCTGGTTAACAGCGCAAAGTGCCTCCGGGTTGCCGAGGGGGCTTCTCTAAACGCCTCCCTCTCCCGGGGCGGGAGAGAGCAATGATCGCCCTCTCCGCTACTTCCCGCGCCCGGTCTTGTCCTGCAGCGCGTCGATCCGCTTGGACGCTTCCGCCTTGCTCAGGCCGTCGTCGAAGGACTCGCCGGCTTCTTCGCTCAGCGTCTTCAGGTAGGACGCCTGGGCGCCGGTCATCGGCTCGTCGCCGGTGGTCCAGTCGTCGGGGTTCTTGTCGCGGTTGGAGTGATCCTCGCCGGTCTTCGGGTTCTCATGCTCGGGATGGGTCCGGCGGTCGTCGGTTTGCTTGCTGGTCATGATCCGTGCCTCATGAAAAGGAACGTATCAAGAACAGGCCTGAAGGCGGGAAGTTCCCGCCCTCACCGGAAAACCGTCACCCGCCGTTGCCGCGCAGCAGGAAGACACCCTGTTCGCCCAGCAGGTTGGCAAGGCCGGAATGGGCGTGGCTGGTCACCCGGCCGGCACTATCGATGATGCGGGTCTGCTCGATGGTGATGCCCATTTCCTCCGTCAGCACGACGAAGTCGCGCAGCGTGCAGAAATGGATGTTGGGCGTTTCCCACCACTGGTAGCCCAGCTTTTCCGTCACCGGCATGCGGCCGGTCAGCATCAGTTGCAACCGCACCCGCCAATAGCCGAAATTGGGGACCGACACGATGGCGCGGCGGCCGATGCGGCACATCATCTGCAGCACGTCGCGCGGCTGGCGCATCGCCTGCAGGGTCTGGCCCAGGATGACGTAGTCGAAGGCGCCGGCCGGATAGTCCTTCAGGTCGGTCTCGGCATCGCCCTGGATCACCGACAGGCCGTGCGCCACGCATTGCCGCACGCCGTCCATGCTGAGTTCGATGCCGCGCCCGTCGACGTTCTTGGCGTGGGTCAGATAGTCCAGCAGGGCGCCGTCGCCGCAGCCGACGTCCAGCACGCGGCTGTTCGGCTCCACCATCTCGGCGATCAGCTTCAGGTCGTCGCGAATGTCCACCATGGTCGGTCGTCTTGCCCCAATCAGCGCGCGCGGCGGCGGGCGGACAGGCCGCGATGCTCGGCGCAGCCCTCCAGGAAGCCGTGGATGACCTGATGGAACTCCGGCTCGTCCAGCAGGAAGGCGTCGTGGCCCTTGTCGGTCTCGATCTCCACGAAGCTGACATTGGCGGCGACGGCGTTCAACGCATGCACGATGGCCCGCGATTCCGAGGTCGGGAACAGCCAGTCGCTGGAGAAGCTGGCAAGGCAGAAGCGCACCGGCGTCGTCAGCCCCCCCGGCCGGAAGGCGTTGGCCAGCGTGCCCCCGGCATCGGCGGCGAGGTCGAAATAGTCCATCGCCCGCGTGATGTAGAGGTAGGAGTTCGCGTCGAACCGCTCGACGAAGGCCGCGCCCTGGTAGCGCAGATAGCTTTCCACCTGGAAATCGGCGTCGAAGCCGTAGGTGACGGCCTTGCGGTCCTGCAGGTTGCGGCCGAACTTGCGGTGCAGCGCCGCTTCCGAGAGGTAGGTGATGTGGGCGGCCATGCGGGCGACGGCCAGACCGGCCTCCGGCTTGGTGCCTTCCAGCAGATAGTTGCCGCCGCGCCAGTTCGGATCGGCCATGATCGCCTGGCGCCCGACCTCGTGGAAGGCGATGTTCTGCGCCGAATGGCGGGCGGCGGTGGCGATGGGCACCGCGGCGAACACCGATTCGGGATAGGCAACCGCCCATTGCAGCACCTGCATGCCGCCCATCGAGCCGCCGACGACGCAGAACAGCTTGTCGATGCCGAGATGCTCGACCAGCAGCTTCTGCGCCCGCACCATGTCGCCGATGGTCACCACCGGGAAGGACAGGCCATAGGGCTGACCGGTGGCGGGATCGATGTCCTTCGGCCCGGTGCTGCCCAGGCAGCCGCCCAGCACGTTGGAGCAGATGACGAAATAGCGGTCGGTGTCCACCGGCTTGCCGGGGCCGACCAGCATCTCCCACCAGCCGGGCTTGCCGGTGACGGGATGCTTTTCCACCACGAAATGGTCGCCGGTCAGGGCGTGGCAGATCAGGATGGCGTTCGATTTGTCCGCGTTCAGCGTGCCGTAGGTCTGGTAGGCGATCTGGAAGCCGCCGATCTCAACCCCGCTGTCCAGCCGCATCGGCCGGTCCACCGCCAGACGCACGCGCTTGCCCGGCATGACTTGGTCATTGGGGGCCGCACTGTCGGTGGCCGGGGTGACCAGGGGAGATTGCGGCGCGGAGGTGGGCGCGGACATGTCGTTTCGTGCCTTGAAAGCGGTTCTGGCCTTCGGGATTTCCAGCCTCGCGGCGCCTTGGCGGAGACCGTCAGAGAGCTGTGGCGGAACGGGAGGGTATAGCTACGAAGCCGGCCTTCGGAGTGTCAATGTTTTCTTTGATTTCAGGGCGCATGCGGACTACTACTAACCGGCTTTGCATTCGATGGTTTTCTGACCCATGGCCGCCGCCCGGACCCCGCTAGACGATTTGCGCCGCGAGATCGACCAGATCGACGACGCGATCCATGACCTGCTGATGCGCCGCGCCGCGGTGGTGGAACGCATTGGGGCGGCCAAGGGCAATGGCGCGGCTGAAAACGGCACGCAGCCGATCATTCTGCGCCCGGCGCGGGAGGCGACGATCCTGCGCCGCCTGATGGCCCGCCATGCCGGCTCCTTCCCCGCCCAGGTCGTCGTGCGCATCTGGCGGGAGATGATCACCGCCTTCACCCGCATGCAGGGACCGTTCGCCGTCGCCGTCTATGCGCCGGAGGACCGCCGCGGCTTCTGGGACGTCGCCCGCGACCATTTCGGCGGATTCGTGCCGATGACCGCCGTCAACACTCCGGCCGCCGCCCTGCGTGCGGTGTCGGAGGGGACGGCGACCGTCGCCGTGGTGCCCTATCCGGCCGAAGACGATTCGGATCCCTGGTGGCGCTTCCTTGTGTCGGCCGACGCCGGCCGGCCGCAGGTGGTGGCGCGTCTGCCCTTCGGCGGGCGCGGCAATGCCCGCGGCGAGAATCGCGACGCGCTGGCCATCGCCGCCGTCCCGCACGAGCCGACCGGTGACGACCGCACTCTGCTCAGCATCGAGATCGGCGGCGACCTCAGCCGCGGCCGGCTGAAGGATCTGCTGGAGGCCTGCGGCCTGCCGCCGGTCGGTTTCTGCACCTGGCACCCGGCCGGCCATGCCACCGGGATGAGCGGCGGCGGCCCGTCGGTCCATCTGGTCGAGATCGCCGACTTCGTCGGGCAGGCCGACCCCCGCCTCGCCAAGCTGCTGGAGCGGTCGGGCGACATTCCGGTGCGGGTCAACGTCGTCGGCGGCTATGCCGTGCCGCTGCATCTGGGCTGATGCGCGCTTTTGGGGCGAGCCGCCGGGGCGGCTCCTGCCTTATCCTGCCTCCCCATTTCCTGCGATGGAACACCAACGCCGGGACTGTTCCATCCTGTTCCAACCCATCCCACCCAAACCCATCCCATTCAGTCGGAAGGTAAGCAGACCATGACCCAGCCGAACGGCCCGCAGCCGCGTCCGGGGATTCTCGACATCGCCGCCTATGTCGGCGGCGAGCATCAGGGTCATATCCGTCTCGCCTCCAACGAAGGGGCGCTGGGACCCAGCCCGAAGGCGATGGAGGCCTATTCGGCGGCGGCCGGGACCCTGCATCGCTATCCGGACGGCGCCTCGGCGGCCCTGCGCGGCGCCATCGCCAAGCGCTTCAACCTGGATGCCGACCGCATCGTCTGTGGCGCCGGGTCGGACGAGATCATCAGCCTGCTGATCCGCTCCTATGCCGGGCCGGGCGACGAGGTGCTGTATTCGCAGTACGGCTTCCTGATGTACCCGATCGGCGCCAAGTCGGTCGGCGCCACCCCGGTGACCGCGCCGGAGGACGGGCTGACCGCCAGCGTCGACAATCTGCTGGCCCGCGTCACCCCGCGCACCCGTCTGGTCTTCCTCGCCAACCCGAACAACCCGACCGGCACCTATCTGCCGGCGTCGGAAGTGGCGCGGCTGCATGCCGGCCTGCCGTCGGACGTCATCCTGGTCATCGACGCGGCCTATGCCGAATACATGAACAAGGACGACTACACCGCCGGCGAGGAACTGGTGGAGAAGTTCCCGAACGTGGTGATGACCCGCACCTTCTCGAAGATCTTCGCGCTGGGCTCGCTCCGCATCGGCTGGTGCTATGGCCCGGCCGGGATCGTCGACGTGCTGAACCGGGTGCGCGGCCCCTTCAACGTGTCGACCGCCGCCCATGTCGCCGGCATCGCCGCGGTGGAGGACGCCGAGTTCCTCGACCGCTCCCGCCGCCACAATGAGCAGTGGCGCGAGTGGTTCTCCGCCACCGTGCGCGAGCTTGGCCTGACGGTGCATCCCAGCGTGACCAACTTCGTGCTGGTCGATTTCAAGGGCCAACCCGCCGGCAAGGACGACGCCGAGGCCGCCCGCCAGTTCCTGAAGGCCCGCGGCATCCTGGTCCGCCAGATGCCCTCCTACGGTCTGCCGAGCTGCCTGCGCGTCACCATCGGCACCGAACAGGAAATGCGCACGGTGGCCGACACGCTGCGGGACTTTTTGAAGTCATAACGAGTGTGGCTTGAATTTCCCTCTCCCGCCCCGGGAGAGGGAAGGGGCCCATGCGGAGCATGGGAAGGGTGAGGGGGTGGGCGCGAAGCCATGCGCTTCGGGATTCTTGGATCACCCCTCACCCTCCCCACGCCTTCGGCGCGGGTCCCCTCCCTCTCCCGGGGCGGGAGAGGGCTTTAACCGGCAGCCTCACCCCCGCTTCAGCAGGAAATCGACCGTCTCCGGCCGGCCCGGCAGGTCGAGCTTAGCCTGCACCGGTTCGCAGCGGCTGACGATCCGACCGCGGCGCAGGACGAACAGGCGGGCGGCGCGGGTGCGGATCGCCTCCACCGGGCTGCCGGCCTGGAGCACCACCAGATCGGCGTTGCAGCCCGGCTCCAGCCCATAGCCGTCCAGATGCAGCAGCCTGGCCGGGTTGACCGTCACCGCGTCGAAGGCGGCCTTGATGCCGTCCTGGCCGGTCATCTGGCCGACATGCAGGCCCATGTGGGCCACCTCCAGCATGTCGCCGGAGCCCAGCGGATACCACGGGTCCATCACGCAGTCATGGCCGAAGGCGACCGTCAGCCCGGCGGCCATCAGCTCCGGCACGCGGGTCATGCCGCGGCGCTTGGGATAGGTGTCGTGGCGGCCCTGGAGGACGATGTTGATCAGCGGGTTGGCGATCACCCCCAGCCGCGCTTCCGCCATCAGCGGGATCAGCTTGGAGACATAGTAATTGTCCATGGAATGCATGGAGGTCAGGTGCGACCCCGTCACCCGGCCGTGCAGCCCCAGCCGTTGCGTCTCGTAGGCCAGCGTCTCGACATGGCGGGACAGCGGGTCGTCGGTCTCGTCGCAATGCATGTCGACCAGCAGCCCGCGCTCCGCCGCGATCTCGCAGAGCAGCCGGACCGACGCGGCGCCGTCGGCCGTGGTGCGCTCGAAATGCGGGATGCCGCCGACCACGTCGACGCCCATCTCCAGCGCGCGGCGCAGCAGTTCCTCGGTGCCGGCTGAGCGCAGGACGCCGTCCTGCGGGAAGGCGACCAGTTGCAGGTCGAGGTAGGGGGCGGCGCGCTTCTTCACGTCCAGCAGGGCTTCGACCGCCAGCAGGCGCGGATCGCATACGTCGACATGGCTGCGCACCGCCAGCAGACCGCGCGCCACCGCCCAGTCGCAATATGCCAGCGCCCGTTCGACGATGGCCTCCTGGACCAGTTGCGGCTTCAGCTCGCCCCATAGGGCGATGCCCTCCAACAGGGTGCCGCTCTGGTTCACGCGCGGCAGGCCGTAGCTGAGCGTGCTGTCCATGTGGAAATGGGAATCGACGAAGGGCGGGCTGACCAGCCGGCCGGTGGCGTCGATTTCGGAGGCGGCCTCGCCGGCCAGATTGGCTTCGACCGCGGCGATGCGGCCGTCCTTGATGCCGATGTCGATGCCGGTGCGGCCATCCGGCAGGGTGGCGCGGCGCAGAATCAGGTCGAACATCAGCGTTCTCCTTTGCGGTACGGGATCATCAGGGCGCGCGGGTAGGAGGCCCGGCGGGCCACCAGAACCAGCGCCAGGATGCTCAACAGATAGGGCATCATCAGGAACAGCTGGTAGGGCAGGACGCCGCCGCTGGCCTGCTGGAGCCGCAGCTGCAGCGCGTCGAACACCGCGAACAGCAGGGCGCCCAGCAGAGCCTTGCCCGGCCGCCAGGAGGCGAAGACCACCAGCGCGATGCAGATCCAGCCGCGCCCGTTGACCATGTTGAAGAAGAAGGCGTTGAAGGCCGACAGCGTCAGGAAGGCGCCGGCCAGCGCCATCAGCGCACTGCCCGCCACCACCGCGCCGATGCGGATGGCCGTGACGTTCAGCCCCTGTGCCTCGGCGGCGGCCGGATTCTCGCCGACCATCCGCACCGCCAGCCCGACCGGCGTGCGGTAGAGGACATAGGCGACCACCGCGACCAGCAGGAAGGCGAGGTAGGTCAGCGGAGTCTGGGCCAGGGCGCCGGGCAGGGCCAGCGGCTGGAACGGCTCGACGGTCGGCGGGGTGCTCGCCTGCGGCAGGACGAGGCGGTAGACGAAATAGGACAGGCTGGTGCCCAGCAGGGTGACGCCGATCCCCGTCACATGCTGCGACAGGCCGAGCGGCACGGTCAGCGCCGCATGCAGCAGGCCGAGCAGCGCACCGCAGGCAGCGGCGGCCAGCACGCCGGTCCACAGATCGGCGCCCTGATAGACCGCCATCCAGCCGGCCATGGCGCCCAGCGTCATGATGCCTTCGATGCCGAGATTCAGCACGCCGGCCCGCTCGCACACCAACTCGCCCAGCGTGCCCAGCACATAGGGGGTGGCGATGCGCAGAACCGCGGTCCAGAAGGCGGCCGACAGCAGGATGTCGAGGATGGTCGACAGGAAATCCATAACCCCTTACCCCCGCCGCAACCGGTAGCGCGCCAGCAGCCCGGCGACCAGCATGCAGAGCAGGCTGGTTGCGACCAGGACGTCGGCGATGTAGTTGGGAACCGGCATGGCCCGGCTCATGGCGTCGGCACCGACGAAGATGCCGGCGATGAACAGCGCGGCGCCCACCACCCCGATGGGGTGCAGCTGGGCCAGCATGGCGACGACGATGCCGCTGTAGCCGAAGCCCGGCGACAGGTCGAGCGTCAGATAGCCTTTCAGCCCGCAGACCTCCGCCGCGCCGGCCAGCCCGGCCAACCCGCCCGACAGCAGGGCGGTGCGTAGAATGACCCGCGTCACCGGCATGCCGGCGAAGGCGGCGGCGCGCGGGTTGGCGCCGACCGCCCGGTTCTCGTAGCCCCAGATGGTGCGGGTGTCGATCAGCCACAGCAGCACCGACAGGCCGAGCGCGATGGCGAACCCGGCATGCAGGCGGGTGCGCGCCACCAGCTTGGGCAGTTCCGCTGCTTCCACGACTGGCGCCGACTGCGGCCAGCCCATGCCCATCGGGTCCTTCAAGGCTCCTTCCAGTAGCATCGACACCAGCAGAAGCACGACGAAGTTCAGCAGCAGGGTGGTCACCACCTCGTCGACGCCGAAGCGGACCTTCAGCACGGCGGGACCGAGCAGGGTGACACCGCCGGCCGCCATGCCGGCGATCATCACCACCGGGATCAGCGCCCAGGCCGGCAGGTCGAGCATGCCGCCGCCGACCACAACGGCGGCCAGCGCGCCCATGTAGAGCTGGCCCTCCGCCCCGATGTTCCACAGCTTGGCGCGGAAGGCGACGGCGGCGGCGAGGCCGGTCAGGATCAGCGGAGTGGCGCGGGTCAGCGTCTCGGTCAGGGCGAAGCGGGAGCCGACGGCGCCCTCGAACAGCAGGCCATAGGCGCGCAGGACCGGGGCGCCGGTCCAGGCGACCAGCAGGGCGCAGAGCGCCAGCGCCGCGACCACGGCGCCCACCGGCGCCAGCAGCCGCAGGGCGAGAGGGGTATCGGTGCGCGGTTCAAGCCGCATGAACGGTCTCCGGCAGGATGTCGCGCAAAACGTCCCAATGCCCGGCCATCAGCAGGCCGAGCTGGCTGACCGACACCCGGTCATGCGGCAGCAGCGGGGTAAGGCGGCCGTGATAGGCGACGGTGACGCAGTCGGCCAGCGCCAGGATCTCGTCCAGATCCTCGGAGATCAGCAGCACGCCGGCCCCGGCGGCACGGGCGTCGAGCAGCCGGCTGTGGACGTAGGACACCGCACCGATGTCGAGCCCGCGCGTCGGCTGGCTCGCCAGGATCAGGTCCGGCCCGTGGGCCAGCGTGCGGCCCAGGATCAGCTTCTGCATGTTGCCGCCCGACAGCAGCTGCGTGCGGGCATCGGAACCGGGGCAGCGGACGTCGAACTCCTCGATCACCTCGCGGGCATAGGCCCGCGCCGCTCCACGCCGCAGCACGCCGAAGCGCGAGAAGGCGGAGTCGTGGTAGCGCTCCGCGATCAGGTTCTCCCACACCGCCATGGCGCCGACCAGACCGGCGCT
Source organism: Azospirillum sp. A1-3 (assembly GCF_023806445.1). Classification (NCBI taxonomy): domain Bacteria; kingdom Pseudomonadati; phylum Pseudomonadota; class Alphaproteobacteria; order Rhodospirillales; family Azospirillaceae; genus Azospirillum; species Azospirillum sp. A1-3. Next base: position 564,878 of record NZ_JAMSLU010000003.1, on the reverse strand, counting down.
GTGCCGGTCCTCCGGGATGCGGGCGACGCCGCGCCGGACCATGTCGGCCGGGTCGCCATGCTCCACGACGCTGCCCTTCAAGGACAGTTTGCCGGACTCGGGGCGGATCAGGCCGCTGACCAATTCCGCCAGCGCCGTCTGGCCATTGCCCGACACGCCGGCGATGCCGACCACCTGATGGCGGCGCACCGTCAAATCGACCCGGTCCAGCAGCGGACGGCCATGGCCGGAGGCCACCGTGACGCCCGCCAGCTCCAGCACCGGTTCGCCGGGGCTGAGCGGCGCGGGGGCCGGCGGCTTGACGCTGCGGCCGACCATCAGCTCGGCCAGCTTGGCGCGGTCGGTGGAGGCGGTGGCGTGGGTGGCGACCAGCTTGCCGGCGCGCAGAACGGCGACGGTGTCGCTGGCGGCGAAGACCTCGTTCATCTTGTGGCTGATGAAGACGACGGCGAGCCCGTCGGCGGTCAGCCGGCGCAGCGTCTCGAACAGCCCGGCCGATTCCTGCGGCGTCAGCACCGCGGTCGGCTCGTCCAGGATCAGGACGCGGGCGTCGCGGTAGAGCGCCTTGAGGATCTCCGCCCGCTGGCGCTCGCCGACCGACAACTCGCCGACCAGAGCGTCCGGCCGTACCTCCAGCCCGAAGCGTTGCGAGAGATCGAGCAGCCGGCGGCGGGCGGCGCCCCGGTCGGAGCGCCAGCGCCACAGCGATTCGGTGCCGACGGCGATGTTGTCCAGCACCGACAGATTGTCCGCCAGGGTGAAATGCTGGTGGACCATGCCGATGCCGGCCTCCAGCGCCGCGCGGGGCGAGCCCGGCGGCAGCGGGCGGCCGAACGCCTCGATGGTACCCTCGTCGGCGACGTAATGGCCGAAGAGGATGTTCATCAGGGTGGTCTTGCCGGCGCCGTTCTCGCCCAGCAGGGCCAGCACCTCGCCGGCGCGCAGCGTCAGCGAGATGCCGTCGTTGGCGAGCAGCGGACCGAACCGCTTCGAAATGCCGGCGAGCCGGAGGACGACCTCCGGCCCGCCTTTCACGGGTGATGACATTGCAGATACGCCGGGCGTCACATCGTCGACTTCGGCTCGGCGTCGTTGACCTTCACGGTGAACTTGCCGTCGCGGATCTGCTGCTCGCGCTCCGTCACCTTCGCCTTGATGGCGTCGGGGACCTTCGCCTCGAAGGTGCCGAGCGGCGCGAGGCTGGAGCCCTTGTGCGCCATCATGCTGTAGGGGCCGTAATCCTCGGCCTTGTAGCTGCCGGCCTTCACCGCGGCGATGGCGCGCTCCACCGACGGCTCCATATGCCACAGGGCGCTGGCGACCACGGTCTCCGGATACTGCGGCTGGGTGTCGATGACGTTGCCGATGGCCAAAACCTTGCGCTCCTTGGCCGCGTCCGACACGCCGAAGCGCTCGGCGTACATCACGTCGGCGCCGCGGTCGATCATGGCGAAGGCGGCTTCCTTGGCCTTGGGCGGGTCGAACCAGGAGCCGATGAAGCTGACCGAGAACTTGACCTGCGGGTTGACCTCCTTGGCGCCTTCCATGAAGGCGTTCATCAGGCGGTTGACCTCGGGGATCGGATAGCCGCCGACCATGCCGATCACGTTCGACTTGGTCATGCCGCCGGCGACCATGCCGGACAGATAGGCCGGCTCCTGGATGTAGTTGTCGAAGACCGAGAAATTGGGTTCCTGCGGCTTGAAGCTGGAGCCCATGACGAAGGCGGTCTTCGGATAGTCCTTGGCGACGGCGCGGGCGGCGCGCTCCACGCCGAACACCTCGCCAAAGACCAATTGCTGGCCGGCCTCGGCATACTGGCGCATCACGCGCTCATAGTCGGTGTTGGCGACCGACTCGGCCCAGACATACTCGATGTCGCCACGGTCGGCGGCGGCCTTCAGCGCGACATGGATGCGGCTGACCCACTGCTGCTCGATCGGCACCGTATAGATGCCAGCGACCTTCACCTTGCCTTCCGCGAATGCCGGCAGGGAGCCGCCGGCAGCCGCCGCGAAGGCCACCGCGGCGACGCCGCACAGCACCGCACGGCGCGTCATACCCAAGACAGTCATCGCCCGATCCCCCATCCCCCGAACCGACATCGTGAGCCCCCTTCGTCGCTGAGTATCGTTGGCTGCATTTTTGCTGGCAGCAGGTCTCTGGCCCGCATGTGGCATGAATACCCGGGAATGTTCCTCCCGTAAATCCATCGACCCCTTGCGAGCCGTGCATGCGAATGCAACGGGAATGCCATCGGCCGCTACCGCCGCCCACCTCGCGGGCGCGGACAGCCGGCCGGTCAGAATGCTGGCATGTGATTGAAAAAGGGGCAACTCTTCTTGGCGATCCGGTCAGGATCGCGACGTGTCGCTCTCCGGCCGCTCACCGCGCCTGCGGGCGTCGTTGCGGCAGCGGTCGGAGCAGTATTTCACCTCGCCCCACACCCGCTCCCACTTCTTGCGCCAAGTGAAGGGACGGCTGCAGACCGGGCAGGTCTTGGTCGGCAGGTCGGCCTTCTTTACGCCCTTCATGCCGGGCCGCCTCCCAGAATTGCGGCGGGACGGCGCAGGACGGGGTCGAAGGGGTTCAACTGGCGGCTGATGGCGGCGGATTCGCGCTTCAGGATGTCGACCACCACCGGCAACCGCTCTTCGTTCAGCCGCTCGCTGATCGTGCCGACGCTGAGCGCCGCCACCGCATGGCCGTCGCGGTCCAGCACGGGAACCGCCACGCCGGACATTCCCGGCAGCAGGCCGGTGGAGCGGCTGGCATAGCCCACCTCCCGCACCCGTGCGATCTCCGTGCGCAGATAGACCTCGTCGATGATGCCGACGCCCTGCATGCGCGGCAGGTTGAAGCGGATGACCTCCTCCCGCTCCTCCGCATGCAGGAAGGCCATGATGGCGAGGCTGCCTTGGCCGACGCCCAGCGTCACCCGGCCGCCGATGTCGCCGGTGAAGGAGCGGATGGGGAAGGGCCCCTCGCTGCGGTCCAGGCACACCGCGTCGAAGCCGCTGCGCACCAGCAGGAAGATGGTGTCGCGCAGGGTCGCCGACAGGCGCAGCAGGATCGGCCGGCAGATGTCGCGCAGGTTGTTCGGGTTTCCGGCCTGGGCCGCCAGACCGAACAGGTCGATGCCCAGCCGGTAGCGCTTGGTCGCCTTGTCGGCCTCCGCCATGCCTTCTTCCACCAGGATCTTCAGCAGGCGGTGGACGGTCGGCGGGGTGAGGTCGAGCGCGCGCGATATGTCGGTCAGCCGCGCCCCCGCCTCGTTGGAGGAGGCCAGCAGGCGCAGGATCGCCAACCCGCGCTGCAGGCTGGATTTGCCGCCCGCCTCCTCGTTGCCGGCGCCCTCGCCACCGGTGCTCTTGTCGGCCTTGCTGCGGGTGTCGGCGCTCATTTCCAGCCTCTTCCTGAAAATCGAAGAATGTTTGTTGGTCCATCTATTCCGCATATCGGAAGCTTTTGCAAAATCTTTTCTGCCTATGGAAAAAGCGGATTGACGCGACAGGGGGCGCGGCGGAACCATCGGGGCAACAGGTGAGGCCCGGAGACCGAGGCCAATTGTCGCAAGAGGGAGAATTCCCCCCGTGTCGTTCCTCGAATTGAAAAACATCACCAAGCGTTACGGCCCGCTGACCGCGGTCGGTGACGTGTCGCTGTCGGTGGAAAAGGGTGAGTTCGTCTCTCTGCTCGGCCCCTCGGGCTGCGGCAAGACCACGACCCTGCAGATGATCGCCGGTTTCGTCGAACCGTCGGCCGGCACCATCCGGCTGGACGGCCGCGACATCACGCGGGCCAAGGCGAACAGCCGCGGGCTGGGCATCGTGTTCCAGAGCTACGCGCTGTTCCCGCACATGACCGTGTTCGACAATGTCAGCTTCGGGCTGGAGATGCAGCGCGTGCCCAAGGGCGAGCGCAAGCCCCGCGTCGAAGAGGCTTTGTCGCTGGTCCACCTCTCCCCCTATGCCAAGCGCTACCCGCGCGAACTGTCGGGCGGCCAGCGCCAGCGCGTGGCCCTGGCGCGCGCCCTGGTCATCCGCCCGCCCGTCCTGCTGCTGGACGAGCCGCTGTCGAACCTGGACGCCAAGCTGCGCGAGGCGATGCAGTTCGAACTGCGCGAGATTCAGCGCAAGGTCGGCACCACCACCGTCATGGTCACCCACGATCAGGCCGAAGCCTTTTCGATCAGCGACCGCGTCGTGGTGATGGAAGCCGGGCGCATCACCCAGATCGACCAGCCCTATCGCATCTACGAGCATCCGGAGACGGAGTTCATCTCCCGCTTCGTCGGCAAGACCAACCTGCTGCCGGGCAAGGTCGTCACTGCAACCGGTGCCGGCGCCACGGTGTCGCTGGCCGGCATCGGCGTCCCGGTGGAAACCGCCGGCCTGTCGGTGGGCGAGACGGTGACGCTGTGCATCCGGCCGGAGAAGCTGCACCTGACCGCCCCGGCAAACGGGCTGCTGACCGGCCGCGTCGCCGACCGCTTCTTCCTGGGCAGCCAGTGGCTTTATCACATTGACGGGCCGCTCGGCACGTTGATGGTGGTGACGCCGAATGACGGCTCCACCCCGGCGGAGCAGGGCGCGACGGTTGGGCTGGACTGGTCGCCGTCGGTCGTGCGCGTCCATCGCGGCGCCATGGCCGAGGCGCCGGATGTGGCGCTCGAGGTGACGGGATGAGCGCCACCGTTCCCGACACCGCCCCGGCCTCGCCGGACGAGGAGACGCATGAGCGCCGTTTCCCCACCGCGCCGCTGTTTCTGTCGGCGCCGGCTGTCCTGCTGTTCTCGGCGCTGGTGCTGATTCCGCTGTTCCTGACGGCGCTGCTGTCCTTCAACCAGTTCGACTACGCGACCGGGCGCACCGGCGGCTTCACGCTGGAGCATTACCTGTCGGTCCTGACCGACGAGTATTACCTGGAAATCTTCCTGCGCACCTTCCGGATCTCGGCGCTGGCGACCGCCATCTGCGTGGTGATCGGCGTGCCGGAGGCCTACATCCTCAGCCGGATGACCAACCCCTGGCGCTCGATCTTCCTGCTGGTGATCCTGGCGCCGCTGCTGGTCTCGGTCGTGGTGCGCGCCTTCGGCTGGAGCATGCTGCTGGGGCCGGAAGGTCCGGTGAATGCCGCGCTGATGGCGTTCGGCATCGGCCGCATACGGCTGCTCTACACCGAAGGCACGGTGATCGTGGCGCTGGTCCACGTCATGCTGCCCTTCATGGTCATCCCGGTCTGGACCTCCTTGCAGAAGCTGGATCCGGCGGTGGAGCAGGCGGCGCTGTCCTTCGGCGCCTCGCGCGGCACGGCCATCGTCCGGGTGGTGGCGCCACAGATCCTGCCCGGCATCCTGTCGGGAAGCCTGATCGTCTTCGGCCTCAGCGCCAGCGCCTTCGCCATTCCCGGCCTGCTCGGCGGGCGGCGGCTGAAGATGGTCGCGACCGTGGTCTACGACCAGTATCTCAGCGACCTGAACTGGCCGATGGGTGCCGCGGTCGCAGCACTTCTGCTGATCGCCAACCTGATCGTCATGCTGACCTACCACCGTCTGGTGGAAGGCCATTACCGCCGCCGGCTGGGGTGAGGATGCCATGACCCGCAACGGACCCGTCGCCCTGATCTTCCACACCCTGGTCGTCATCTTCATGCTGGCGCCGCTGGCGATCGTCTGCCTCGTCGCCTTCACGCCCGAAAATACGCTGTCGCTGCCGACCAACGGCTTCTCGCTGCGCTGGTTCGACGCGGTGTTCCATCACCCGGACTTCGTCCAGTCCTTCTGGAACAGCCTGTGGCTGGCCGTGCTGTCGGCGACGCTGGCGGTGGTGCTGGCGGTGCCGGCCTCCCTCGCCATCACGCGGTGGGAGTTTCCCGGCCGCGGCTTCCTGAATGCGCTGTTCCTGTCGCCGCTGATCATCCCGCATCTGGTGCTGGGCGTCGCCATGCTGCGGCTGTTCGCCATCGTCGGCGCCACGGGCAGCTTCGGCTGGCTGGTGGCGGCGCACATCGTGATCGTTACGCCCTATGTCATGCGCCTGCTGATCGCGGCGATTTCCGGCTTCGACCGCAGCGTGGAGCAGGCCGCCTTCTCGCTGGGCGCCAGCGAGGCCACCGTGTTCCGCCGCGTCACCCTGCCGATGATCCTGCCCGGCGTCACCGGCGGCTGGCTGATCGCCTTCATCAACAGCTTCGACGAGCTGACCATGTCCATCTTCATCACCTCGCCGTCCACGGTGACGCTGCCGGTGCGGATGTACATGTACGCCACCGAATCCATCGACCCGATGATGGCGGCGGTTTCGGCGCTGATCATCGGCATCACCGCGGTCGCCGTTCTTCTGCTCGACCGCGTCTATGGGTTGGACCGCATCCTGGTCGGCCAGCACTGAGCATCCGCTCCGGCCGTCCTCTCTTCGGAGACCAGTCATCATGGCTTTGCTGCAGCGTGTGGCCGAACAGGGCCGGCGCGTGGTCCGATTTACCCTCGACGGGCGCCCGGTGGAGGCGCTGGAGGGCGACACCGTCATGACCGCCATGCTCACCAATGGCGAGCGGCTGCGCCGGACGGAGTTCGCCGACAGCCCGCGTGCCGGCTTCTGCATGATGGGCGCCTGCCAGGATTGCTGGGTGCGGACCGAAGAGGGCGAACGCCTGCGTGCCTGCGGCACCTTCATTGCCGACGGCATGCGCCTTGTGAGCGGCGGGGAGTGGAATTCGTGAGTGAAGTTCTCTCTCCCGTCATCGTCGGCGCCGGTCCGGCTGGCATCCGCGCCGCGGAGCGGCTGGTCGCCGCCGGACTGCGCCCGGTGGTGATCGACGAAGCGGCGCGCTGGGGCGGCCAGATCTACCGCCAGCCGCCGGATGGCGGCTTCACCCGGCCGAAGACGGCTCTCTATGGCTTCGAGGCGGGCAAGGCCGACGCCGTCCACCGCGCCATGGCCGCCATCCGCGATCGGGTCGACTACCGCCCGCGCACGCTGGTTTGGAACTGCGAGGCGGGTGCGCTCGACCTGCTGTCGGACGGCGCCAGCGAGGCCTTGCCCTTCAGCCATCTGATCCTGGCTACCGGCGCCACCGACCGCGTGCTGCCCTTCCCCGGCTGGACGCTGCCCGGCGTCTTTACGCTCGGCGGGTCGCAGGTGGCGCTGAAGTTCCAGGGCTGTGCCGTCGGCCGGCGGGTGGCCTTCCTCGGCACCGGGCCGCTGCTTTATCTGGTCGCCTACCAGTATCTGAAGGCCGGAGTCGAGGTGGCGGGGGTGTTCGACACCACGCCCTTCGCCGTCCAGGCCCGCGCCACCGCCGGCATGCTGAGCGACGCGGCGACGCTGGCGAAGGGGCTGCTGTATGTCGGCTGGCTGCGCGCCCATGGCGTGCCAATCCACAACGGCGTCCGCCCGGTGCGTGCGGAGGGAGCGGAGCGGGTCGAGGCGCTGGTCTGGCGCGATGCCCAGGGGCAGGAGCGGCGCACTGGCTGCGACGCGGTCGCCTTCGGGCTTGGACTGCGGTCCGAGACCCAACTGGCCGACCTTGCCGGCTGCCGGTTCCGTTTTGATGAAGCCGACCGCGCGTGGCTGCCGGAGCGGGACGGGGCAGGGCGCAGCTCGGTTCCCGGCGTCTATCTGGCCGGCGACGGCAGCGGCATATCCGGTGCCGATGCGGCGGAACTGGCGGGGGAACGCGCGGCGCTGGCCCTGCTGGAGGAACTTGGCCGGCCGGTGGACGGCAAACGGGTGAAGGAGCTGGACGCCCGGCTCGCCCGGATTGCCGCCTTCCGCCGCAGCTTGTCGGCCGCCTTCCCCTTCCCGGCGGACTGGGCCGACGCGATTGCCGACGACACGATGATCTGCCGCTGCGAGGGCGTCACCGCCGGCGCCGTGCGCGAGATCGCCCGCAGCGGACAGGCCCGCGAGATGAACCGCGCCAAGGCGCTGACCCGTGCCGGCATGGGCCGCTGCCAGGGCCGCATGTGCAGCGCCACCACGGCGGAACTGCTGTCCCGCACGCTGGGCACCGGTCCCGACGGGGTGGGGCGCCTGCGGGCGCAGCCGCCGATTAAACCGCTTCCGGTTTCCGCCGGTGCCGAGCGGCGGGAGGTCGCGTGATGCGGGAACGGATCGACTGCGACGTCGCCATCGTCGGCGGCGGGATCGTCGGCGGCTCGGCGGCGCTGTTCCTGCGGCAGGGCGGCCTGTCGGTGACGCTGCTGGAGCGCGACTGGTGCGGCGCCAAGGCGAGCGGCGTCAATTTCGGCGGTGTGCGCCGGCAGGGCCGCCCGCTGGAGCAGCTGCCTTTGTCCCAGCGCGCCCACGCCATCTGGGGCCGGCTGCCGGAACTGCTGGGCACCGACGCCGAGTACATCCGCTCCGGCCATCTGAAGCTGGCGCGCAGCGAGCCCGACCTTGAATCGCTGATCGCCTATCGCGAGCGCAGCCAGGGCTTCGGCCTGGGGCTGGAGATCATCACGGGCGAGGAGTTCCGCCGCCGCTGGCCGGCACTGGGCGACCGCGCCATCGGCGGGTCGCTCTGCCCGGAGGATGGCCACGCCAACCCGCGCCTTGTCTCCCCCGCCTTTGCCCGCGCTGCGGCCAAGCTGGGTGCGGTGGTGCGCGAACAGACGCCAGTCGACCGGGTGGAGAAGGACGGCGACCGCTTTGTCCTGCTGAGCGGCGATGCCCAGGAGGTCCGCGCCCGCTTCCTGCTGAACACCGCCGGTGCCTGGTCCTGGCGGGTGGCGGAAGCGTTCGGCGAGCCGGTGCCGCTGGAATCGCTCCACCCCAACATGGCGGTGACGGAGCCGCTGCCCCGCTTCCTCGACGTCAACATCGGGGTGGAGGGCGGCGGCGTCTATGGCCGGCAGGTGCCGCGCGGCAACATGGTGGTCGGCGGCGGGCGCGGCTTCGCGCTGGACGCCGACCGCGCCCGGCCGCAGCGCGACGCCGTGCTGACCCTGATGCGCGACGCGGCGGAGCTGTTCCCGCAGCTGCGCCACGCCCACGTCATCCGCTGCTGGACCGGGGTGGAGGGCTACACGCCCGACCGCAACCCGATCATCAGCCCCAGCCGAACCACCCCCGGGCTGTTCCACGCCTTCGGCTTTTCCGGCGCCGGTTTCCAGATCGGACCCGGCGTCGGCCAGACGCTGGCCGAACTGGTCACCAGCGGCGAGACGCCGATGCCGCTGGAGGCTTTCCGCATCGACCGCTTTTCACCGACAGCTTAAGACTTCACCCCTTGGCCCATTGGAGGACATGCATGCCCAGCTTGCGTACCCTGTCGCTCACCGGTCTCGCCACGGTTGCCATCACGGCGGCCGCCGCGCTCTCCACCCCCGCCGCCGCCCAGACCAAGACGGTCTATATCGGCATGAACGGCGGCACGATGGAGAAGACCTACACCGAGCATGTCTTCCCCGCCTTCGAGAAGGCGACCGGCATCAAGGTGGTGGTGGTTCCCGGCACTTCGTCCGACATCCTGGCCAAGCTGCAGGCGCAGAAGGACAATCCGCAGATGCACGTCGTCTTCCTGGACGACGGGCTGATGTACCGCGCCATCGGCATGGGCCTGTGCCAGAAGATGGACAGCTCGCCGGTGCTGAACGACGTCTATCCGTCGTCGCGCATGAAGGGCGACATGGCCGTCGGCGTGAACATGGGCATGACCGGCCTCGCCTATAACAAGGCGATGTTCGACGAAAAGGGCTGGGCGCCGCCGACCAGCTGGATGGATCTGGCCGATCCCAAGTACAAGGGCAAGGTCGTCGTCCAGTCCGCCGCCAGCAGCTCCTTCGGTCTGCATGCCTTCCTGATGTACAATCGCATCAAGGGCGGCACCGAGGCCAACGTCGATCCGGGCTTCACCACCTGGCGCAAGACCATCGGCCCGAACGTGCTGGAATACATCCCCAGCTCCGCCAAGATCGCCGAGATGGTGCAGACCAACGAGGCGGCCATCTTCCCGCTGACCCCGACCGGCGTCGGCAGCCTGAAGGCCAAGGGCATTCCGGTGGAATATGCCCAGCCGAAGGAAGGCTCGGTCGTGCTGATGGTCGGCGAATGCGTCGTCGCCAAGAACCCGGACAACGAGGCCGCGCAGAAGCTGGCCGCCTATCTGCTGGGGCCGGAGGCGCAGCTCGCCGCCTTGCAGTATGGCGCGCAGATTCCGTCCAACACCAAGGTCACGGCGCCGGCCGACGTCGCCGACGAGATGAACAAGTTCCAGGGCTACATGAAGAACGCCGTCACGGTGGACTGGGACGTCATCAACGAGAAGCGCCCGGACTGGAACCAGCGCTGGAACAAGGAAATCGAACGGTAATCAGGGCATGAAAAAGGGGGGCGCCGAAAGCGCCCCCCGATTTGTTTTCCGCAGCTGTTTATTCGGCAGCCATCGCGGCGCGACGCTGGGCCTCGCGGGTTTGGCGACCTTCCTTCAGCTTTTCCGACAACAGGAAGGCCAGCTCCAGCGACTGGCTGGCGTTCAGGCGCGGATCGCAGGCGGTGTGGTAGCGCAGAGCCAGATTGTGGTCGGTGATGGCCTGGGCGCCGCCCGTGCATTCCGTCACGTCCTGGCCGGTCAGCTCGAAATGCACGCCGCCGGCATGGGTGCCTTCGGCCTGATGCACCTCGAAGAAACCGCGCGCCTCGGCCAGCACCCGCTCGACCGGACGGGTCTTGTAGCCGGTGGTCGACTTGACCGTGTTGCCGTGCATCGGGTCGCAGGACCACACCACCGTGCGGCCTTCGCGCTGGACCTTGCGCAGCAGCGGCGGGAACTTCTCCGCCACCTTGTCGGAGCCCATCCGCACGATGAGCGTCAGGCGCCCGGCCTCGTTGGTCGGGTTCAGGATGTCGATCAGGCGGATCAGCTCGTCCGGGTCGGTGGTCGGGCCGCACTTCAGGCCGATCGGGTTCTTCACCCCGCGCAGGAACTCGACATGGGCGCCGTCGGGCTGGCGGGTGCGGTCGCCGATCCACAGCATGTGGGCCGACACGTCGTACCAGTCGCCGGTGGTGCTGTCGACGCGGGTCAGCGCCTGCTCGAACGGCAGCAGCAGCGCCTCGTGGCTGGTGAAGAAGTCGGTCTCGCGCAGCTGCGGCGTGGTCTCCGCGGTGATGCCGCAGGCGGCCATGAAGGCCAGCGTCTCGTCCAGGCGGTTGGCCAGCTCCTGGAAATGCTCGCCGGCCGGCGACTTCTCGACGAAGCTCAGCGTCCACTGATGGACCTTGTGCAGGTCGGCGTAACCGCCCTGGGCGAAGGCACGGAGCAGGTTCAGCGTCGCGGCGGCCTGGGTGTAGGCCTGCATCATGCGTTCCGGATCGGGAACGCGGGCGTCGCTGGTGAAGTCGAAGCCGTTGATGATGTCGCCGCGGTAGGACGGCAGTTCGACCCCGTTGATCTCTTCCATGTCGGCCGAGCGCGGCTTGGCGAACTGGCCGGCCATGCGGCCCACCTTGATGACCGGGATCGAGGCGCCGAAGGTCAGCACCACGGCCATCTGCAACAGGACGCGGAAGGTGTCGCGGATGTTGTTGGGGTGGAACTCGGCGAAGCTCTCCGCGCAGTCGCCGCCCTGCAGCAGGAAGGCCTGGCCGGCGGCGGCATCGGCCAGCTTGGACTTCAGCCGGCGGGCCTCGCCGGCGAAGACGAGCGGCGGATAGGAGGACAGACGCTGTTCGACCGCCTCGACCTTCGACTGGTCGGGATAAGTCGGCAACTGCTTCGCCGGTTTCGTCCTCCAACTGGCGGGTGTCCAACGCTCGACCATGACGCGCCTGCTCTTCCTTGACGATTGCGGAACGGGGGCCGGGCGGGCGGCGAACGACCGGCGGCGAAACCCGTGGGGGGTACTCTATAGCGCGACTCGCGGTAACTTTTCCACAGTTTCGGCCCTCCTGCCGGCAATGCTGTGCCATCGGGACAGGTCGCCTGCCACCGGGGGTGATTTCAGATGAAAGGAACTTCGCCTCGCCTTCGTCCCGACCCCCGATATATCAAGGGCCGCTGGCGGCGCGTGGCCGAGGCCAGTATACATCGGGGCAACCGACCACGCCCGAGAGGAGCCTCCCCGGTGAAAGCGACATCCTGGCGGGCAAATCGCCTGTCCTCCTGGGGGCAGGCCCTGGCCGTCTACCGCGACCCGCGCGTGCTGGCGATCCTGTTCCTGGGCTTCTCCGAAGGGCTGCCGCTGGCGCTGACCGGCGCCACGCTGAATGTCTGGCTGACCGAACAGGGCGTCAGCCGCACCAACATCGGGCTGTTCGCGCTGGTCACCATGCCCTATGCGCTGAAGTTCCTGTGGGCGCCGCTGATCGACCGGTTGCGCTTGCCGGTGATGACGCGGCTGTTCGGGCGGCGGCGCGGCTGGGCGCTGACGGCGCAGGCGGCGCTGATTGCGGCGCTGCTGGGGCTGGGCACCACCGATCCGGGGCAGGACCTGTGGTGGACGGCGATGTGCGCCGTGCTGGTCGCCTTCTGCTCCGCCAGCCAGGACATCGTCGTCGATGCCTACCGCGTCGAGGTGCTGGAGGAGCATCAGCAGGCGGCCGGTGCCGCGGTGCTGGTGCTGGGCTATCGCTTCGGCATGATGGCGGCGGGTGCGGGTGCGCTTTACATCGCGCAGTACCATGGCTGGCGCACGGCCTACGAGGTGATGGCGGCGCTGGTTCTGGTCGGGATGGTGACCATCCTGCTGTGCCGCGAGCCGAAGGAGCCGCCGCCCAGCGCCCGTGAAAAGCTGATTGCGGAGTGGCTGGGTCACCGGCCGCATCTGTCGGGCCGCAGCGCCGTCGTGCTCGCCTGGATTTACGGAGCGGTGGTGGCGCCCTTCGCTCAGTTCATGGAGCGGCGCGGCTGGGTGGTGATCCTGGCCTTCATCGCCAGCTACAAGCTGGGGGAGGTGCTGGCCGGCCAGATGTCCTCGACCTTCTACATCAGCCTGGGCTTCACCAAGGTGGAGATCGCCAATGTCAGCAAGCTGTTCGGGCTGTGGGCGACGATCGCCGGCGGCCTGCTGGGCGGTCTGCTGGTGGGCAAGGTCGGCGTGCTGCGCGGCCTGATGATCGGCGGCATCCTGCAGATGGTGTCGAACCTGGGCTATGTCGTGCTGGCCTGGAACGGCAACGACGTGTCGACCCTGGCGATGACGGTGGCGGTGGAGAATGTCTGTGCCGGCATCGCGACGTCCGCTTTCGTCGCCTATCTGTCCAGCCTGTGCAACGTCGCCTACACCGCGACGCAGTATGCGCTGCTGTCCAGCCTCTACAAGCTGGGCGGCGACCTGTTCGGCGCCTCCTCCGGCTGGCTGGCGGAGCGGATGGACTGGGTCAGCTTCTTCCTGCTGTCGATGGCGGGCGCCGTTCCGGCCCTGTGCCTGCTGGTCTGGCTGATGGGCCTGCACCGTCGGGAGGAGGAGGCCGCCGTCCCCGCGCAGTGACGGGGACGGCGATGCCCGTGGAGCTTAACGCCCGCCGGTGGTCGTCTTGGTCTTGCCGGCGCCCGGGCCGGCGCCCAGGTCGGCGCCGGTGGTCGGATCGGAGTCCGGCTTCGACATGGTGCGGGCGGCCACGGCATTGACCGCGGCCAGTTCCGACGCGGCGAGCTTGACCGTCGGGTTGCCGTCGCCGCCATTGACCGGGGCGTCGCCCATCTTGACGTCGACGAACTCCCATTGGGCGCCCTGGTTCCAGGGGCCGCGCATGTCGCCTTCGCCCTGGCTCATGTTGTAATACTTGTCGGTGTATTCGGGCTTGCCCGGCAGCTTGCCCGGCGGGAAGTTGTTGTCGATGGCGTAGAGCGCCTTCTCGAAGCTCTTCTGGTGGGCGATCTCGCGGGTCATCAGGAAGCCCAGCGCATCCTTCACGCCCGGATCGTCGGTGACGTTGATCAGGCGCTCGTAAATGATCTTGGCGCGCGCTTCCGCCGCGACGTTGGAGCGCAGATCGGCCGTCGGCTCGCCGATGCTGTCGATATAGCCGCCGGTCCACAGCTGCCCGGCCGAATTCACCAGGGCCGGCCCGCCGCCATACAGCAGCGACAGGGTGTGGCTGCCGTTGCCCTGGGTGATGTTGGCGTACAGGTCAGCGGTCGCCTCCGCACCTTCGGCCAGCTTGCCCTTGGCGCCCTTGGTCAGCATGGCGACGATGGAGCCGATAACCTCCAGGTGGCTCAACTCCTCGGTCGCGATGTCGATCAGCATGTCCTTGCGGCCCGGATCCTCGTCGGCCAGACCCTGGGTGAAGTAGCGCATGGCCGCGGCAAGCTCGCCCTGCGGCCCGCCGAACTGCTCAAGCATGAGGCTGGCGAGCACCGGGTTCGGCTCCGACACGCGGACCGTGTACATGAGCTTTTTGTTATGCATGAACATGCGAGGGACTCCTCCTGCGTCTGATGGCCCGTTTGGCGGGGGGCCGAGGATCGGAGCGACCGGCACCGGGCCGCTCCATGCCCTCAACCCAGGAGGCTTTAGAAGCGTTCCAAGAAAAATCCCTGTCTTGGCGTGCTATATCGCTTGAGGCATGCCGAGGACGGCTTCTTATGAAAATGGCGGCACGAAGGGATGGTCCCCCCGTGCCGCCAACCTTGCTATTGCTGCCGACCCGATCCCTGAGAGGGTCAGATCTTCTTTTCCGGCTCCGCCTTCTCGCGCATCAGCACGAATTCTTCCGATGTGGAGGGGTGCAGCGCGATGGTGCGGTCGAAGTCGCGCTTGGTGGCGCCACAGTTCATGGCGATGGCCATCGGCTGCATCATCTCCGGCGCATCCATGCCCATCATGTGGCAGCCCAGCACGCGTTGGCTTTCGCCGTCCACCACCAGCTTCATCAGCACCCGCTCGTCGCGGCCCGACAGAGTGTGCTTCATCGGGCGGAAGCCGGCCTTGTAGATGTCGATCTGCGGGTATTTGGCGCGGGCCTGCATCTCGGTCAGGCCAACGGTGCCCAGCGGCGGCAGCGAGAACACCGCGGTCGGCACGTTGTCGTAGCCGATGTGCATCGGGTTGTCGTTGTACAGCGTTTCGGCCAGCGCCCGGCCCTCGGCGATGGCGATCGGGGTCAGCGCCATGCGGTCGGTGACGTCGCCGATGGCATAGATGCTGTCGACCGAGGTCCGCGACCACTCGTCGACCGGGATCGCGCCGGCCTCGTTCAGGGTGATGCCGACCTCTTCCAGGCCGAGATTCTTGGTGTTCGGACGGCGGCCGGTGGCGGCCATCACCAGACCGGCGGAATGCTCGCGGCCCATATGGTCGGTCAGGGTATAGCCGCCGGGACCCTTTTCAAGCTTCGCCGGCTTGCAGCGCGAGATGATGTTGATGCCGCGCTTGCGCATTTCCTGCGCCAGGGCGATGCGGATGTCGTCGTCGAAGCCGTTCAGCAGGTCGTCGCCGCGGATCATCAGCGTCACTTCGGCGCCCAGCCCGCGGAAGATGCTGGCGAACTCCACGGCGATGTAGCCGCCGCCGATGATCAGGACGGAGTGGGGAAGCGTTTCCAGATGCAGCGCCTCGTTGGAGGTCGCAGCATGTTCCATCCCTTCCACCTGCGGCAGGGTCGGCCAGCCGCCGGTGGCGATCAGGATGTTGCGGGCGGTGTAGCGCTTGCCGTCGACCTCGACCGTGTGGGGGTCGATGATCCGGCCGAACCCTTCATACAGGGTGACGCCGGAGTTCTTCAGCATAGTGATGTAGATGCCGTTCAGCCGGTCGATCTCGCGGTCCTTGCGCGCGATCAGCGTTTCCCAGTCGAAGGTCGGCGTGTGCGAGTTCCAGCCATAGCCGCAGGAATCCTCGAAGCCGTCGCGGAACTGGGCGGCGTAGACCAGCAGCTTCTTCGGCACGCAGCCGCGGATCACGCAGGTGCCGCCGACGCGGCTGCCCTCGCAGATCGCCACCTTGGCGCCGTAGGACGCCGCGCGCCGGCTGGCGGCGACGCCCCCGGACCCCGCCCCGATGGTGAAGAGGTCGAAATCGAACTCGGCCACGGCCGTCTCCTTCCGCAACTGGACCTTTAATCCACGAACGAATGTGGTCGGGCAGGATATGGGGTCGGGGTAGGCGTTGGGAAGCGCGCCCTCAGCGCAGCAGCATGTCCTGGATCAGCACTTGCCGAAGCTTCAGCGGACGCATGGTCTTGTTGGCGACGTAGCGCAACGCGTCCTTGACATAGACCTGCCCCTCCGCCCCACGCAGTTCGGCGGGGTCGACCTCCAGCAGGCGCCGTTCGATGGCGTCGGCGATGCGCGGCAGATGCGGCGTGACCGTTTCCATCGGAGTCGACGGGTCGAACTCCAAGACGGCGCGCAGCCGCAGCTCCTGCAGCCGGCGGCCGTCGTTGAGCGTGACGGTCAGGGTGGGCAGGGCGGCATAGACGGCCGGTGCCGCCTCGACGCGGGCAGGGGAATAGGCGCCCTGGGCGGGGGCCGGGCGCAGAAGCAGCGCACTGCCGATCCCGGCGCCGGCGAAAGCCAGCATCAGCCCCAGCAATGTCAGGACGATCCGGTTTCCGGTTCCATCGAAGGAGGGCAGGCTGCCTTGGCCGGCTTCGGCAGAGACTGATGCCTTGGTCATTCCGCCCTGCTGAGTTGCTGCCGCCGAACCGGTTCGAAAACTCTAAAAGCGCGGAAGTGGTAGGTCAAATAAAGGTATTTTATCTGGTTTTTCTTTGATTGCCGGCAGATCGACGGGGATTGACTGTGGGATTGCAGGGCAGTTTTCGAAAGCATTTGAGATTTTTCCCGGAGACCGGCCGCTGAATCCCCGCCGAAAAACGCAACGCAGCCATCCGCCGCGGGTTGATAGGGTGGGAAGCCTCTTCCCCCGACCGACCGGGGCGTATAATGCTGGGATTCCAACACAACCGGCCGGCTGCCCTGTCCGGTGGCCGGACCATCCATAACGAAGCACTGCAAAGCCATGCGCAGACACAGGCGCGGACACGGGCATAGACAGGGGCGGAAGGCGAGGGTGACGGGTATGAGCGACACCGATAACCGATCAGTTGGCAGCCGGTCAGTCGATGGACGGCCGACGGCCCTCCATCCGTCCTCCGCGGCGGTGCCCGACTGGACGGACACCTATTTCCGCCGCACCAAGGAGGCGGTCGGCAAGTTCGGCGACAAGACCGTCACCTATGCGATCTTCATGCGGCGTCCGGTGGTCTGCGCCCCGCGCCTTGCGGTGGAATGGCTGGAGTCGGTGGCGCGGGAACGCAACACCAGCTTCCAGATCGAGCTGAACTACCCCGAGGGCAAATGGGTCGGCGCCGGCGAGCCGATCATGTACATCACCGGCTCCTTCTACCATCTGGTCGATTGCGAGACGATCCTGCTGCAGAAGCTGGGTCCGGCCAGCGTCGCCGCCTACAACGCCTTCACCATGTGCGCCGACCTGCCGAAGGTCGCCTTCCTCGCCATGGACGCCCGCCACTGCGCCGGGACGGAGATGGCGGAAATGATGGCCTATGCCGCCTCCGTCGGGTCCGACCGGGCCAAGCGCAAGGTCGGCGCCAAGGGCTTCGTCGGCAACGCCACCGACGCCACCGCTTCCTATTTCGGGCAGGAGCGCGGCATGGGCACCATGCCGCACGCCCTGATCGGCTATGCCGGATCGACCGTGCGCGCGGCGGAGATGTTCCACGAGACCTTCCCCGACCTGGCCCTGACCGTGCTGGTCGATTATTTCGGCCGCGAGATCACCGACGGGCTTGAGGTCTGCCGCCGCTTCCCGCAGTTGGCCGCGCAAGGCAAGCTGTCGCTGCGGCTCGACACCCCCGGCGGCCGTTTCGTCGAGGGGCTGGACCCGCCAGGCTCCTACGCCGTGCTGGAGCGCCATGCGCCGCATGCCATCCGCGGCTATCGCGACGAGACGCAGCTGCGCTACCTGATCGGCACCGGCGTTTCGGCCGCCGCGATCCACTATGTGCGCGAACGGCTGGACGAGGCCGGCTTCCCGGCGGTGAAGATCGTCGCCAGCAGCGGTTTCGGCCCGGCCAAGTGCCGGCTGATGGCGGAAGCCAACGCCCCGGTGGACGTGATCGGCACCGGCAGCTACCTGCCCGAACGCTGGACCGAGACCTACGCGACCGCCGACATCATCGAGTATGACGGCGAACGCCGCGTGAAGGTCGGCCGCGAGTTCCTGTTCCGGCGGTAGGTCGCGACTGGGAGCTTTCCCTCTCCCGCCCCGGATCCCCTCTCCCCCCCGGGGAGAGGGTTAGGGTGAGGGGGATGCGCTTCGTGGCTCTCTTCGGCTACGCCGAACCCCCTCATCCCGACCTTCTCCCCAGGGGGGAGAAGGGGTTAAGCGCACTTCACCCCAAGCGTTTCGTGATCAGCGGCCCGCGCGCCGGTGCCGTATCGCCCACCGTGACCGACGCGCGCAGGCGCCGTTCCGCCTCGTCCGCCTGAGCCTCCGTCCGGGCGTGCAGGATCGCCAGCGGGCGTTCACCCGGCCCCACGGGGTCGCCCAGCCCGGCGATCTCGTCGAAGCCGACGGCGAAGTCGATGGTGTCGGTCGTCTTGGTCCGGCCGCCGCCCAGCGCCACCACCGCCATGCCGACACCGCGGGTGTCGATGGCGCCGACGAAACCGGCCTGCTCGGCGAAGACCGGGCGGACGATGGGCGCGCGTTCCAGATAACGGTCGGGTTGCTCCAGCAGGTCGCCTGGCCCGCCTAGCGCTTCGACCATGCGGGCGAAACGCTCCGCCGCTTCGCCGCTGGCGACGGAGCGGTCGGCCATGGCGCGCCCGGCCGCAACGTCCGGCGCCAGCCCGCTCAACGCCAGCAGCTCCGCCGCCAGTGCCGCCGTAACCTCGTAGAGCCGCGGTTCGGCCGGCTCGCCACGCAGGATGGCGAGGCATTCCCGCATCTCCAACGCATTGCCGGCGCTGCGGCCCAGCACCTCGTTCATGTCGGTCAGCAGGGCCACCGCCGGCAGGCCGGCGCCCTTCGACACGGTGACGATGCTCTCGGCCAGCGCCTCGGCATCCTCGAACCGCTGCATGAAGGCGCCGCTGCCGAACTTGACGTCCATGACCAGCGCGTCCAGCCCGGCGGCGAGCTTCTTCGACAGGATCGACGCGGTGATGAGGTCGAGCGATTCGACCGTCGCCGTCACGTCGCGGATGGCGTAGAGCCGCTTGTCGGCCGGGGCGATGTCGTCGGTGGCGCCGATCACCGCGCAGCCGACCTGCTTCACCACCCGGCGCAGCAAATCGTTGTCGGGCTTGGCGCGATAGCCGGGGATGCTCTCGAACTTGTCGAGCGTGCCGCCGGTGTGGCCGAGCCCGCGTCCGGACACCATCGGCACGAAGCCGCCGCAGGCCGCCAGCATCGGCGCCAGGATCAGGCTGACCTTGTCGCCGACACCGCCGGTGGAATGCTTGTCGATCACCGGGCCGGGCAGGTCCAGCGACCGCCATTCCATCACCGTGCCCGAATCGCGCATGGCGCGGGTCAACGCCACCCGTTCGTCCAGGCTCATGCCGCGGAAGAAGACGGCCATGGCGAAGGCCGCCGCCTGGGCCTCCGACACGCTGCCGTCGGTGATGCCGCGCACGAAATCTTGGATGGTGGCGGCGTCGAGCAGCTGGCCATCGCGCTTGGCGCGGACGATCTCCTGCGGAAGCATGCCTCAGTACCCTCCCGCCGGGGCCGGTTCGCGTTCGCCTTCCCGTTCTCCATGTCCGGCCGCCACCAGCAGCGAGTCGAGCAGGCTGGACGCGCCGAAGCGGAAGGTCTGCGGCGTCGCCCAGCCTTCCCCCAGGATATGGTCGGCCAGCGCCAGATAGCGCGCCGCCTCCGCCGCGTCGCGGATGCCGCCGGACGCCTTGAAGCCGACAGGCTTGCCGGATTCATAGATGCAGTCCAGCATCACCGCCGCCGCCGGCAGGGTCGCGGCCGGCTGCGTCTTGCCGGTGGAGGTCTTCAGGAAATCTGCCCCGGCAGCGATGGCGTCGCGCGCTGCCCAGGCCAGCAGGTCGGCATCGGGGAAGGCACCCGATTCCAGGATCACCTTCATCAGGGCCTTGTCGCCACAAGCCTCGCGGCAGGCCTTCACCACATTCATCGGCTGGGTGCGGGCGCCATCGATGAAGGCCTTGTAGGGCAGCACGACGTCGATCTCGTCGGCCCCGTCGGCGATGGCCCGCCGGGTCTCCGCCGCCACCGAGGAGGCGTCGGCCTCGCCGGTCGGGAAATTCACCACGGTGGCGACCTTCACCGGGGTTCCCTCCAGCGCCTTGCGGGCGGTGGGCACGAAGCGCGCCCAGACGCAGACGGCGGCGACCGGTCCGGCGGGCGTGACGGCGCGGGCGCAGAGATCCTGCACCACCCGGTCGCTGTCGTCGCCGTTCAGGCTGGTGAGGTCGAGCATGCCCACGGCACGGCGCGCCAGATCGGCGTCGGACGGGGCGTTGGCGCTGGCGTCGAGCGCGCTTTGCAGGTCGGCAGACAGTTTCATGACCGGGACCCGTCCTTCTCATGCAGGCGTTCGAGAAAACCGACCAACAGGCGCTCCAGGTCGGCGGCTGCCGCCGACGCGGCGGTCAGGGTCTGGTGGTGGTCGACCGGCCCGTCGCCGAGCCCGACTCCCAGGTTGGTGACGACGGCGCAGCCGACGACCCGCAGGCCGCAATGGCGGGCGATGATGCATTCCGGAACGGTGGACATGCCGACCGCGTCGGCACCGAGCAGCTTCATCATCCGCACCTCGGCCGGCGTCTCGAAGGACGGGCCGGGATAGGCGGCATAGATGCCCTCCGCCAGATTGATGGACAGGCCGGCGGCGACGTCCTTCAAGAGGCTGCGCAGAGCCGGATCCCAGGCGTCGGTCATGCTGGGGAAGCGCTCGCCGAAGGCCTCGTCGTTCGGGCCGGTCAGGGGGTTGGAACCCAGCAGGTTCAGATGGTCGCTGATCACCATCAGCCGGCCCGGCCCCACCTCCAGCCGGAGCGAGCCGACGGCGGCGGTCAGCACCAGCGTGTCGCAGCCGGCCAGCTTCAGCGCCCGCACGGCGGTTTTCAGCGCATCGAAGCCGTTGCCTTCATAGGCATGGACGCGGCCCTGCATGCAGGCGACCTCGACCCCGCCGAGCTGCCCAACGACCAGCCGCCCGGCATGGCCGGACACGCTGGGGACCGGGAAGCCGGCGATCTCGCCGTAGGGGATGACGACCGCGTCAGCGATGCGGTCGGCGATGCCGCCCAGGCCGGAACCCAGCACGATGCCGACCCGCGGCCGGTGGCCGGAGGCACGGTGAAGGATGTCCGCGGCGGCGCGGGCTGCCGTCATGTCGGGAAACTCCGCTCAGAAGGCTAAATTGGTGGGGCCAAACGATTCGGGCAACAGGATCTCCAGCGAAAAGGTCCGCCGCAGACCGGCTGGGTCGCAGATGTGGATCGGGGTTTCGGGCGTGGCGAATTCGCGGATGCGCTGGCGGCAACCGCCGCAGGGTGTGCAGATTTCCTCCGCCCCCGCCTCGCCGCCCATGACGACGATGGCGCGGATGCGGCGGTCACCAGCAGTGACCATGGCGCCGATGGCGCTCGATTCGGCGCACTGGCCCTGCGGGTAGGCGGCATTCTCCACATTGCAGCCGGCGAAGATGCGCCCCGATTCGCCGAGGATCGCCGCACCCACCTTGAATTTGGAATAGGGGGCGTGGGCGTTCTCGCGCGCGGCACGGGCGGCTTCGATCAGTTGGGACAGCTCTGCCGAGTCGGTCATGGCGTCAGCGCTCCTTGACATAGGGGATGCCGCTCGCCTTCGGGGCGACGGCCTTGCCGACGAAGCCGGCCAGCAGCAGGACGGTCAGCACATAGGGCAGCATCTGGATGAACTGCACCGGGATCACGCCGATGCCCGGCAGTTCGACCCCCTGCAGGCGCACCTGCACCGCGTCGGTGAAGGCGAACAGCAGGCAGGCGAACAGGGTCGGCCCCGGCCGCCACTTGCCGAAGATCAGCGCCGCCAGCGCCAGATAGCCCTTGCCGGCGGTCATGTCGCGGACGAAGCCGGCGCCGTGGCCGGTGGAGAGATAGGAGCCGGCCATCCCCGTCAGCGCGCCGGTCACCAGCAGCGCCTGATAGCGCAGCTTCGTCACCGACAAGCCGGCGGTGTCGACCGCCGCCGGATTCTCGCCCACCGCCCGCAGCCGCAGACCGAAGCGCGAGCGGTAGAGCACCCATTGGGTGGCGATCACCACGACCAGCGTCACCCAGATCAGCACGTTGTTGCCGTTCAGCAATTCGCGGTAGACCAGCCCCAGAACCGGCACGCCGGCCAGCCCGTCGACCCCCGGCAACTCCACCGCGGGAATGCGCGCCTGATTGGGCAGAAGCGGGGTCTGGCCGCCCTGCTGGAACCAGGCGTAGGCCAGCGTCGGCGCCAGCCCGGCGACCAGGATGTTGATCGCCATGCCCGACACCACCTGATTGCCGTTGTGAGTGATGCAGGCGAAGCCATGGACCAGCGCCAGCGCCACCCCGGCGGCGATGCCGGCCAGCAGCCCCAGCCAGGGGTTCAGCGTCGTCGACGCGACGGCGGCGGAGAAGAAGGCGCCGGCCAGCATCTTGCCTTCCAGCCCGATGTCGACCACGCCCGACCGCTCGCAATACATGCCGGCGAAGGCGGCCAGCACCAGCGGCGTCGCCACCCGGATGGTGGCGCTCAGCAGCTGCAGCGCCAGAAGAAGCGCGTCCTCCATCGCTCAGCCCCTTCCCCCAGTGGCGATATCTGCGGCGGCGGCGGCGGTGGTGGTGCTGCGGCGGCGGAACAGCGCCTCCACCTGTGGCTTGAACAGGTTCTCCATCGCGCCGGCGAACAGGATGACCAAACCCTGGATGACCATCACCAACTCGCGGTTGATCGTGGGATAGTCGAAGGACAGCTGGCCGCCGCCCTGCGCCAGAACCCCGAACAGCAATGCCGCCAGAATGATCCCGACCGGGTGGTTGCGCCCCATCAGCGCCACGGCGATGCCGACGAAGCCGACGCCGCCGGTGAAGTTCAGGATCACCCGGTGCTGTACGCCCAGGATCTCGTTGACCCCGACGAAGCCGGCCAGCGCACCGGAGATCAGCATGGCGATGATGATGTTCCGCGACGGCGAGATGCCGGCATAGACCGCCGCCCGCTCGTTCCGGCCCACCGTGCGCAGCTCGTAGCCCCAGCGGGTGCGGCGCAGGAAGATGTGGAACAGCAGGCAGCAGGCCAGCGCCCACAGGAAGGACAGGTTCAGCGGCGAGGCCGGGATGGTGAGGCCGAACCAGCCCAGCGCGCGGTCCATCGACGGCAGCCAGACACCGGGATCGAACTCGCGGGTTTCCGGTGACTGGCTGCCGGGGCGGATCAGCACGTCCACCAGCAGCCAGGTCATGATCGACGCGGCGATGAAGTTGAACATGATCGTCGTGATGACGATGTGGCTGCCGCGTTTGGCCTGCAGCCAGGCCGGGATGAAGGCCCAGGCGGCGCCGAACAGGGCCGAGGCCAGCACCGCCAGCAGGGCCACCACCGGCCAGGGCCAGCCGGTCAGCGCCAGCGCCACCAGCCCGGCGCCGAGGCCGCCGAGATAGGCCTGCCCCTCGCCGCCGATGTTGAACAGCCCGCAATGGAAGGCGATGGCGACCGCCAGCCCGGTGAAGATGTAGTCGGTGGTGTAATAAAGGGTGTAGCCGATGGCCTCCGGGTAGCCCAGAGCCTCCGACAGCAGCAGCGACAGCACGTAGACCGGATTCTCGCCGATCACCAGGATCACCAGCCCCGACAGCACGAAGGCCGCGACGAGGTTGAGAACCGGCAGCAGCGCATACCCGACCCAGCCCGGCACTGCGCCCGGCTGGCCTTTCCCCGATCCGCTCAGCAGCACCGGCGTCTCCTGGATTGCCCCTTGCCGCGGATTCTTAACCGCCAATGCTCTGCCGACCAAGCATTTCATCGCGCCGGAATCGCTGTAGGTGCCGTGGGTTAGAAGGATTACAAAAAAACTTGGCAGTGCCCCGTCCTCAGCCGACGCTTAACCAAATCCACGCCTATCAGACCTGCGGTTGCGGCATTGGGACGCAGAAGCGTTTGCCCATAATGTGGGCAACCTCCGCCATTGCCGTTCCGAACCAATCCGATGACCGACGCCGAGACCGCCGACCTGCTGCCAGTCGAGGCCGATTCGGTTCCCTATGCCGTCGGCTGCTTCCTGGGTGCGATCCTGCTGTTCGCGGCGATGGACACGCTCATCAAGTTCCTGACCGCCGATTACCCGGTGCCGCAGCTGATGTTCGTGCGGTCGCTGGTCGCCTTCCTGCTGGTGGGCGGTTACACGCTGTGGCGCGGCGGCGGAATCGCGGCGATGCGGACGCGGCGGCCCTGGGGGCATGTCTGGCGGGCCTTCGCCGGGCTGATCTCGATGGGATGCTTCTTCTATGCGTTCCGCGAACTGCCGCTGGCCGACGTCTATGTGCTGAGCTTCGCCGGGCCGCTGTTCATCACCGCGCTGTCCGCGCCGCTGTTGGGGGAACCCGTGGGCTGGCGGCGCTGGGCGGCGGTGGTGGTCGGATTCGGCGGCGTGGTGGTGATGGCGCAGCCCTCGGCCGGGGCGCCGCTGGTGCCGGTGCTGGTCGGGCTTTGCGCCGCGCTGTTCTATGCATTGGCGGCGGTGGCCGTACGCGGCCTGTCGCGGACGGAGACCAGCGCGTCCATCGTGCTCTATCTGCTGCTGACGACGACGGTGGTCAGCGGCGCGCTGACGGTGCCGGTGTGGACGGCGCCGACCGCCTTCGCACTGGGGCTGATGGCGCTGGTCGGCGCGATCGGCGCCGGCGCGCAGGTGCTGCTGACCCAGGCCTTCCGCCGCGCGCCGCCGGCGGTGGTGGCGCCCTTCGAATATACCGGCATGGTCTGGGCCAGCCTGTTCGGCTGGCTGGTGTTCGGCGACCTGCCGACCGTGCCGGTGATCGCCGGCGCCATGGTCATCATCGGCAGCGGGCTCTACATCCTGCATCGTGAAACCCTGGTGGCGCGTCGCCGGCTGGGTTCTTGACAGGACGGGGCCGGCGGCGACACTCTCGCCGCCTGTTCACGGCTGGGGTGCCTCTGCCTTTCGCCGGATCGGCGGATGCGGGGGCTGAGACAACACCCATCGAACCTGATCCGGGTCATGCCGGCGAAGGGAGCCGACCGGAACCCGACGGATCAGCCGCAAACGCCCCGTCCCCTCCGCGTCGCTCCGGTTGCCGGCGCGAGTTGAGGAGTTTTCGGTCATGCGGCGCGCGCTTCCCCTTCTGATCGGCCTGCTGGCGGCCACGTCCTGCCTGTCTCCGGCGGCGCGGGCCGACGATACGCTGTCCTTTCCGGTGCTGGTTCCGCTGACCGGCTTCCTGTCGCTGGAGGGCACCAGCCAGCGCAACGGTGCCGTCCTGGCGCTGAAGCAGACGCCGGCCGGCGTCGCCATCGCGTCGGAGGTCGTCGACACCGGCACCTCGCCCGAGGCGGCGGTGACGGCGCTGGAGCGGGCGGCCGGCAGCGGAACCGTCGGAGCGGTCGCCGCCAGCATGCTCGGCACCCAGATGCTGGCGATGCTGCCGCTGGCGCAGGAGCTGAAACTGCCGCTGGTCACCGTGTCGGGCACCGCCTCGATCACCGAGCAGGGCAACCCCTGGGTCTTCCGCTTCTTCCCCGGCGACGCCGTGACCAAGTCCGCCCACGCCCGCTATGTGGTGGAGGAATTGGGCAAGCGGCAGCCGGCGATCATCTATCAGACCACCGCCTATGGGCAGAGCGGCAAGACCCATCTCGACGCCGCCTTCAAGGCGCTGGGCGTGACCCCGGTGTTCGAGGAAGGGGTGGACCCGGCGGCCAAGGACCTGCTGCCGGTGCTGACCAAGGCGCTGGCCGCCAAGCCGGACGTGCTGGTGCTGCACCTGCATTCCGGCCCGACCGCGCTGCTGCTGCGGCAGGCGGCGTCCAGTGGGGTGACCCTGCCGATCGTCGCCGGCTCCGCCATGCATCAGCCGAGCACCGCGGCCCTACTGGAACCGGCGGAGCTGAAGGGCGTCTGTGCCGAGACCGCGGCCTCGCCCATTTCCGGCGACACGCCGGAGGTCAAGGCCTTCACCGACGCTTACCGGACCGCTTTCGGCAAGGACCCGGACGCCTTCGCGCTCGGCCAATATGATGGGATGACGATGGTGCTGGAGGCGGTGAAGGCCGGCGCCCGCACGCCGGACGCGATCCGCAAGGCGCTGTCGGCGGAGACGTTCAAGGGTCTCGCCATGACCTACAAGTCGGATGGCAAGGGCAACATGGCCCATTCCGCCGTCATCGTCTGCTATGATGGGACCAGCCGCGTGCCGAAGCTGGTGAAGCGGTACGACGACCCGACGCTCGCGGCGAAGTGAGCGGATGGCGGCGTTTCAACTGCTGGTCAATGGGGTGGCGCTGGGGGCGGCCTATGCCCTGGTGGCGCTGGGCTTCGTGCTGGTGCTGAACGCCACCTCGGCGGTGAATTTCGCGCAGGGCGACCTCGTGATGGCCGGCGGGCTTCTGGCGGTGGCGCTGGCGCCGCTGATCCCGTTGCCGGGCATCGTCCTGCTGCCGGTGGTGCTGGTGCTGATGGCGGCGCTGGGTCTGCTGCTGGCACTGGCGGCCTATCTGCCGCTGCGGCGCCGGCCGCCGGTCTCGGTCTTCATCAGCACCATCGCGGTCGGCATCATCCTGCAGAATGGTGCCGCCATCCTCTTTGGACCGGAGCCGCGCGCCGCGCCGCCGCTGTTCGGCGACGAAACCCTGCACATCGCCGGGCTGGCGGTGCCGGAGCAGTCGCTCGCCATCGTCGCGGTGGCGGCCCTGCTGATCGGGGCGCAGCAATGGATCTTCGCGCGTACGCAACTCGGCCGCCGGCTGCGCGCGACGGCGCAGGATCCGGAGATGGCGCGCGCCTGCGGCGTGCCGGTCACCGCGATGATCCTGGTGACCTTCGCCATCGGCGCCGCCTGCGCCGGGGCGGCCGGGCTGCTGCTGGCCAACCGCTATTTCGTCACGCCGACATCGGGCGGGGACCTAATTTTGAAGGCTTACATCGCGGTGACGGTGGGCGGTTGGGGCTCCGTGCCGGGCGCGGTGGTGGGGGCTTTGCTGATCGCGCTGTTCGAGGTCGGGGTGTCGTCGGTGCTGTCCTACCCGGTGGCGCTGGGGGCCTTGTACCTGACGCTGCTGGCGATTCTGGTGCTGCGGCCACAAGGGCTGTTCGGCGAAGCGGTGAAGCGTCGTGGTTGAGCGATCCGCGCAGCGCGTCCCCCTCACCCCAACCCTCTCCCCGGGGGGGAGAGGGGGCAGGGTCGGGGTGGAGTGGGGCATTCTGGCCGCTGGCGCTCTCACCTTGTTGGTCTATGCGCTGGCCTTTGCCTCGCCCTATGGCCTGCGCGTTCTGACCGTTGCCGGGGTGTATGCGCTGGCGACCTTCGGCTTTCAGATCGTTTTCGGCCTAGGTGGTGCGCTGTCGCTGGCGCAAGGCGCCTTCTTTGGCGTCGGCGCCTATGTGACCGGCATCCTCGGCAGCCGCTACGGCCTCGGCTTCGAGGCGACCTTTCCGCTGTCGATGCTGGTTCCGCTGCTGCTGGCGCTGCCGGTCGGGCTGGCGGTGCTGCGGCTTGAATCGCATTACTTCGCCCTGGCGACGCTGGGGATCGCGCAGGTGCTCCATCTGCTGGCGGTGAATCTGCCGGAGCTGACCGGCGGCTCCAACGGGCTCGCCGGGGTGCCGGCGGTGGTGCTGTTCGGCTGGGCGGTGCCGAGAGGGCTGCCGATGGCCGGGCTGGTCTGGGGGCTGGTGGCGCTCGGTGGGCTGATCGGCTGGCGGTTGGCGCGCGGGCGGCTTGGCTGGTCGCTGACCATGCTGCGCGACGATCCGCTGGCGGCGGGGACGCTGGGGCTGGATGTCGGCCGGCTGCGGCTGGTGGCCTTCGGCATCAGCGCGGTTTTCGCCGGGGCCGCCGGAGCGCTGGCCGTCCATACCCAGCGCGTCGTCTCGCCGGAGGTGTTGGAGTTCCCGGTCATGGTCTCCATCCTGACGATCGCCATCGTCGGCGGTCGGGGACGGATGGCCGGGGCGGTGCTGGGCGCCGTGCTGCTGCTGCATCTGCCGGAATGGTTCCGCTTCCTGGAGCGCGGCTATCTGGTCATCTACGGCGCCGCCCTGCTGCTGACCGTCGTACTGGCGCCGGACGGGCTGACTGGGCTCCTCCACCGCCTCACGGCCCGCCTGACCGGCGGCGAGCGCCGTGCGCTGGCGGAGGCGAAGGAGCCGCCGTTGCCACCCGTCCGGCCGGAGGGGCTGGCGGTCGAGGGCTTGCGGAAATCCTTCGGCGGTGTGCGGGCGGTGGACCGTGTGTCGCTGGATCTGCGGCCGGGCACCATCACCGGGCTGATCGGACCGAACGGGTCGGGCAAATCCACGGTCATCAACCTGTTGTCCGGGCTGGAGCGGCCGGATGCCGGACGGGTGCGCCTCGGCGGGCAGGACGTCACCCGCGCCCGCGCCGACCGGCTGGCCCGTGCCGGGCTGGCCCGCAGCTTCCAGGCGGCGGCGCTGCCCAGTGGTGCCGGCGTGCTGGAGGCGGTGGCCGCGGCTCGGCTCGCCTTCGATCCGGACGCCGCGACGGCGGAGGCGCATGCGCGCTGGGCGCTCGACCGGCTGGGCGTCGGCGAGCTTGCCGGGCAATCCTGCGACGGGTTGCCGGCGGCGCTGCGGCGGCGGGTGGAACTGGCCCGCGCCCTGGTCCGCCGCCCGGCGGTCCTGCTGCTGGACGAGCCCGCCGCTGGACTGACCGACGGCGAAAAGGCCGAATTGGCGGTTTTGCTGCGCGACTTGGCGGGGGAGGGGATGGCGATCCTGTTGGTGGAGCACGACATGGGATTCCTGCTGCCGCTGGCCGGGCATGTGCTGTGCCTCGACCGTGGGCGGGTGATCTATGACGGATCGGCCGGCGGTGTGCGCCGGGACCCGGCGGTGACGACGGCTTACCTTGGCCGAGCGGATTTGGGCCGAGCGGATTTGGGCCGGGCGGGATCGGCATGAGCCCGCTGCTGTCCATCCGCAACCTGACCGCCGGCTATGGCGGCGCCACTGCGCTCGATGACGTATCGCTGACCGTCGCAGCCGGGGAGACGGTGGCGTTGCTGGGCGCCAACGGGGCGGGGAAGTCGACGCTTTTGAGGGCGCTGCTCGGCCTCGTGCCGGCGCGGGGGGAGCTGCGGTTCGACGGCGCCGATCTCGGCCCGCTGGCGACCGAGGCGCGGGTGAGGCGCGGCATCGGCTATGTGCCGGAGGGGCGGCGCGTCTTCCCCGGCATGAGCGTGCGCGACAATCTGGAGGTCGCCGGCCTGCCCGCCGCCCGCGACCGCGCACACGATGTCGAGCGCGTCTTCACCCTGTTCCCCGACCTCGCCATCAAGAGCGGCGAGAGCGCCTGGCGCCTGTCGGGCGGTCAGCAGCAGATGCTGAGCCTGGGCCGCGCGCTGATGGGCCGGCCGCGCCTGCTGCTGCTCGACGAGCCGTCGCTCGGTCTGTCGCCCAAGCTGGCCGACGAGGTCTTTTCCGCCGTCGGCCGCATCGCCGCCGCGGGCACCGCCGTGCTGCTGGCCGAGCAGAGCGCGGCACGCGCGCTGGCGGTCGCGCCGCGCGCCGTCCTGCTGCGGCTGGGCCGCGTGGTCGGCGACGGGCCGGTGGCGTCGCTGTCGGAAGAGGCGCTGCGGGGTGCGTTCTTCGGGGGGTAGGAGCATCCCCCTGCGTGTCCCGTGCAACAGGTGTCAGCCTCCCGCAACAGGAAGGGCGGTTGGGCTTGCGGATGGGGGCGGTCGCGGATAGCTTCGCCGCCACAACCATCTATGGATTACCTCGTGATGACCGCCCGCCTTGCCGTTCCGCTGTCCGCGCTCCTCCTGCTGGGGGTGGCGTCGACTCCGGCGGTGGCGGATCTGGTGCCGGTCGAGCCGAACATGCCGCCGGCCGCCTATTACGGGCTGCCCGAGCCGGAAGAGGAAATCCTGACTCCTGCCGCGCCGCAGCAGGGTGCCAAGCCGGCCAGTCCGCCTGCCGCCGGCACTCCCGGCGGCGACAAGGCCGCCGCTCCGCCGAAGCCGGAGGGGCCGGGTGAACTGATCGAGAGCTGGGACGGCGGCGCCGCCAAGAAGAAGGACGGCAGCTTCGCCTATTGCGTGGCGGAGGGGGAATTCACCTCCGGCCATGTGCTGATGTTCGCCCGCAGCCCGAAGGGGGAGACCAACATCGGCATCGGCATTCCCGGTGCCGACCTGCCGAAGGGCGGCGAATGGCCGGTGACCATCGAGGTCGACAAGAAGCTGAAGCGGGAACGGGTCGCCATCGCTTCCCAGCCGGACATGCTGGTGGTCTCCAACGGCAAGGACGAGGAGCTGTTCAACGCCCTGATGGGCGGGAACGAACTGGTGGTGTCGTCGGCCTCGGACCGCATCGCCTTCAAGCTGGACGGCACCAAGAAGGTTCTGGGCGACCTGAAGACCTGCGTCGACAAGGGCGGTAACGTCCCGCCGATCAAGGTCGCCGCCGGCCGCCCGGCGGAGAAGAAGAACCGCCTGCCGGAAGGGCTGGACAGCCTGCTGACGGCGGCCGGGGTGCATGACGCCGAACTGGTGCCGATGGACAAGGTCCCGCAGGATCGCCGCCCGGCCGACGTCGCTTGGCGCTTCGGGCCCATCGTCGGCGGCATCCGCGAGCGCGCGGTGGGCGAGGGCGCCAAGATCGACGAGCTGTCGGACAGCTTCGCCGACGCCATGAAGCAGCGCTGCGAAGGCACGCCGACGGTCAGCCTGAACCCGTCCGAACAGGCCGGTGCGGTCTGGCTGCGCACGGGATCGGTCGATTGCGCGATGCCGCAGGGAAAGCTGCACGTCACGTTGAATTTCCTGCTGTCGCAGCGCCGGTTGTTCACCGTGATCTTCCATGAGGCTGGCGAACCCGACGTCGGGCTGGCCGACAAGGTGCGCGACAACCTTGCCCAGGTGCTGCGCCGCGCCGGAACCGCGCCGGCGCCCACCACAACCGACGCGGCACCGGTTCAGTCGGCACCCGTTCAGCCGGCACCTCCGGCGCAGACCCCCACTGCATCTCCCTCAGTATCCCCTGCACCGGCCCCATCCGCTCCGACGGCGCCCGCGCCGGCGACGGTAAAGCCGCAATCAAAACCGCAGCAAGCCAAGCCCTGACGGAACTCACGCCCTTCCGGCCCATTGTCCCCTTACGGAAGGGCTACCAATCAGCGTGATCATGCCTGACAACTCGGCCTCCATCGACGGCGTGGGCGACAACGCCCGCGCCGGCAACGATCCCTATGCGACGCTCGATGCGTCCGCAGCCACAACCGTGTCCGACCGCTGGAGCGTACGCAACAGCGCGCTGGCTGTGGTGGTGCTTGCCGCGCTGGTCGGCGGGGTGGTCGGGCTGGCGGTCGGGCTTCTGCACGAAGCGGTGCTGCTGGCGCAGGCGCTGGCCTTCGACCTGCCGGAAGGCGAACGGCTGGGGCAGGGCGTGCCCGACCTGCTGCGGACGCTGGGCGTGCCGGTGGCGGGCGGGCTGCTGCTGGGGATCCTGTCGACGCTGGTGCGGCGCTGGCGCCCCAACGCCATCGTCGACGCGGTGGAGGCGAACGCGCTCTACGGCGGCAAGATGTCGCTGATCGACAGCCTGCGGCTGACGGTGACGACCGCCCTTTCCAACATTTCCGGCGCATCGGTCGGCATGGAGGCGGCCTATACCCAGGCCGGTGCCGGGATGGCCTCCTCGTTGGGGCAGCGGCTGCGGCTGCGCCGGGCCGATCTGCGCACCATGGTCGGCTGCGGGGCGGCGGCGGCCATCGCCGCGGCCTATCACGCGCCGCTGGCCGGCGCCTTCTATGCCTTCGAACTGGTGCTCGGCGGCTATACGCTGGCGGTGCTGGCCCCGGTCGGGGCGGCTGCGGCGATGGCGGTGGCGGTGTCGGCCCTGCTGACCGGTGGCGAGGCATCGCTGGCGCTCGGCCGGCCGGTGGAGATCGCCGGCTGGGATTACGCCGCCTGCGGCGTCGTCGGCTTCCTGGCCGGCTGGCTCAGCATCCTCGCCATGCAGGCGGTGACGGTCGCGGAGCGCGGATTCAACCGCCTGCCGGTCCCCCGCTGGATGCGGCCGGCCATCGGCGGGCTGACGGTGGGCGCGTTGGCGCTTGCCGTGCCGGCGGTGATGGGCAGTGGCCCCGGCGCTGTTCCGCCGGAGCTGGCGGGCGGCGTGCTAGCGCTGGGGGTGACGCTGGCGGCGAAGATCCTGGCATCGGCACTGTCGCTGGGCTCGGGCTTCCGCGGTGGCCTGTTCAGCGCCTCGCTGTTCATCGGCGGGCTGTTCGGCGGCCTGCTGGGGCAGACGACCGCCGCCTTCCTGCCAGGGCTCGGGGTCGACGGCGGCCTGCTGCTGCTGGTCGGCATGGGATCGGTCGCCGCCGGCATCGTCGGCGCCCCGGTCACCATGGTGCTGCTGGTGCTGGAGACGACGCAGGATCTGTGGGCGGCGTCGGGCGTGCTGATCGGGGTGGTGCTGTCAACCACGGTGGTGCGTCAGGCTTTCGGCTATTCCTTCGCCACCTGGCGCTTCCACCTGCGCGGCGTGCCGATCCGCGGCGCCTACGACATCGGCTGGCTGTCGGAACTGACGGCCTTCCGGCTGATGCGCCGCGACGCCAAGACGGTGCCCGCCACCCTGACGGTGGAGGCGCTGCGCCGCCTCTACCCGCTGGGGTCGACCAAGGCGGTCTTCGCGGTGGACGAGATGGGGCGGTATGCCGGAATCATCGACATGTCGATGATTCACGATCCGGACCAGGACGCGGCTGCGACCGAGACGCGGGCCGGATCGCTGGCCTGCAAGGCCGACGCGGTCCTGATGCCGGGCGACGACGCCCGCACGGTGCTGAACCGGTTCGGCAGCGAGGAGGTGGAGGCCCTGCCGGTGCTGTCCTCTCCCACCGACCGGCGGATCATCGGCTATGTGACGGAATCCTTCGCGCTCCGCCGCTATTCCCAGGCGCTGGAACGGCAGCGCGGCGAGGATTTGGGCGAGCGGGGGCTTTGGGGGCGCGACTGACGGACCCTCAAGGCTCGCTGTAGCCGGTGGGAACGATGCGAAGCTCGTAGCGGGCCGGGTCGTGCTGGAAGATCAGGCCGCCGAAGCGTTCGGAATAGGGCGGCAGATAGTCGAACTGCGCCTCCGCCGTCTCCACCACCCGGTCGCCGGAGCGCAGCTCTCCGCGCACGATCAGCGTTGCGGCGGTCGCGGCGGTCCGGTTGCGGATCTGGAAACGCACGGTATGGCCCAAGCCGCCGGTCCGCGTTTCCATCACGGTCACCTCCATCTCGCCGGGGACCGAACTGTGCTCCTTGAGAGCGTATTGCACCATGTAGCCGATCATCGCGGCGATCAGCAGCGCGCCGAGCCCCGCCACCACCCATTCGAGGGGGGAGGTCGGCGGTGCATGCTCCGCTCCGTCACTCGCCCGTGACCCGTCGTTCACCCGTGAATCGTCGTCGGTCGTTGCCATCGGCCTCTCTCCCCCTTCACAGGATCAGAGTCACAAGATGAGTCGGGCCGCCGCCGCGCCGATGGCGCAGGGGAAACCCAGGACCACGGTGGCGCTGATGATCTCGGCCAGCCCGGTGCCGTCGGTCCGGCCGAAGGTCCACAGCAGGTAAAGGCAGATCGCCAGCACGATGACATAGCCGACGACGGTGAAGCGCAGGAACAGGCTCCAGAACCCGACGCCGCCCGGCGGCTTCGACCCGCCGGGGAACTCCACGGCGTAGACGAAGGCGTGCATCAGCACCAGCGACAGCAGCAGCAACGCGATCTCCCGCCACGGATCCATCATGTAGGATAGCAGCACCATCTCCTCCGTCGGGGCGACGTTGAGGCCGAGGAACAGCGCCCCCACCCCCATCAGGAACAGCTCCTGCGGATAGGTCATCGCGGTCTGGCGCTGCATGCTCTCGCTGCTCTTCTCGCCCAACTGGTCGCGGGCCAGCATTGCGCCGATGGCGGCGGGGAAGCTCTGCAGCGCGATCTTGCCGATCACCTCGCGCGCCGGCATGTCGACGGACAGCACCTTGAAGATGCCGAGGATGACGACCGACATCACCACTGCCACGGCGATGGCGACGAAGGCGTCGGCGATGTCGTCGCGCAGGCTGGCGGTGGATTTGAAGCCGCTGACCACCGACAGCCCGACCAGTAGCGGGATCAGCAGCACCAGCAGCAGGACCAGCCGCCAGGAGTCCATGGTGAAGCCGATCCACCACATCTCCATCGTCATCAGCATCGGCAGCGAGAAGATCAGCGCTCCGGCGAAGGCCCGCGCCAGTCCGACGAGGAAGGAGCGGTTGTCTTCATAAGCGGGCCTGCCCGGCAACGCCGCCTCCGTCCGGCCTGTGTCGGCGGTCATGCATCGTCTCCCCAAGCACCTTTTCCAACCCCGCCGCGATTGTCGGAGCCGTACTTCCACCTTCAACGCATACGGCCACGCACAGGTTTCGCGATTTCGCATGGGAACTTCGGATTGCCCACGAAACCGTCGAGCCTCGGCTGTGTTGACCCCGAGGGGGAAAATGGGCGTGGCCCGGCGAAGGGGAGGCGATCGACATGAACAGGGCGAGCCGGCGGTCTGCGCGAGCCTCTCTGCGGCCCGGCTTGCCCATTGCGGCGCTTGCCCTTTCAGGATGCGTCCTTCCTGGTGGTGGGGGGCGGCAGTCGGCCTTGGATGCTGCCGGGGTCAGTGCACAGGAAATCCTGGTCACCAGCTGGATCCTGTTCATCGGAGCCGGGGTGATCTTCCTGATGGTGATGGCGCTGGCGCTCTACGCCGCGCTGGTCCGGCCGGAGCGGTTTCCCGGCCGCCGCGCCTGGGTGATCGGCGGCGGCATCCTGTTTCCGCTCGTCACGCTGACGGCGCTCCAGTTCCATGAATTCGCCCTTGCCCGCCGGCTGGCAACGCTGACGCCGGACCCTGAACTGGTGGTGGAGGTCACCGGCTACATGTGGTGGTGGGACGTCCGCTATCATGTGGAGGGACAGGAGCCGTTGCGCGGAGCCAATGAACTCGTTCTGCCGGCCGGGCGGCAGGTGGAACTGCGGGTCGCCAGCGCCGACGTCATCCACAGCTTCTGGGCGCCGAGCCTCGCCGGCAAGATCGACATGATCCCCGGCCATGTGAACCGGCTGCCGATCGTGGCGCAGCGGCCGGGGCTCTATCGCGGCCAGTGCGCCGAATATTGCGGGGCGCAGCATGCCCTGATGGCCTTCGACATCCGGGTTCTGCCGGCCGACGAGTTCGACGCCTGGATGGCGGCGCAACGGCGCCCGCCGCCGGAACCGGCGACGCCGCAGCTCGTGCGCGGCCGCGACGCCTTCTTCTCCTTCGGCTGCCAGTCCTGCCACGCCGTGCGCGGGACGGAGGCGGATGGGCTGGTCGGCCCGGACCTGAGCCGTGTCGGCGCCCGGCCGTCGCTCGCCGCCGGGACGATGCCGACGCGGGTGGAGACCATCGCCGCCTGGATCCAGGGTGCCCAGCACATCAAGCCCGAGAACCGCATGCCGTCCTTCGACGTGATGGACGGCGAGACCCTGGACGCCATGGCCGCCTGGCTGGAGAGCCTGAAATGACGCTGCGCACCGACGAGCCCCGCGACGAGTTCTCCGGCGGCAGGCCAACTCCCAGCCCCGTCCCTCGCCCGGAGGGGGAGGAGGAGAGGCTGCGCCGCCTCTGGCGGCTGCCGCGGGGGATCGCGCTGCTGACCGCGGTGAACAACACCAAGGTCGGCGTCTGGTACATCGGCACGGCGCTGCTGTTCTTCCTGATCGCCGGGCTGCTGGCGCTGGTGATGCGCCTGCAACTGGCGGTGCCGGACAACGACCTGCTCGACCACAACACCTACAACCAGTTCTTCACGGTGCATGGCACCGGGATGATGTTCCTGTTCGCCGTGCCGATCGTGGAGGCCATCGGCGTCTATCTGCTGCCTTCCTTCCTGGCGGCGCGCGATCTGCCCTTTCCCCGGCTGTCGGCCTTCGCCTTCTGGGCCTATTTCTTCGGCGGCATCGCCTTTTTCTGCTCCCTGATCTTCGGGGCGGCGCCCGACGGCGGCTGGTTCATGTATCCGCCGCTGACCAGTTACGAGCATTCGCCGGGCATTAACGCCGATTTCTGGCTGCTCGGCATCGGCTTCATCGAGATCTCGGCCATCGCCGGCGCCATCGAGATCGTCGTCGGCATCCTGCGCACCCGTCCGCCCGGCATGACGCTGGACAAGCTGCCGATCTATGCCTGGTCGATGCTGGTGATGGCGGGGATGATCATCTTCGCCTTTCCCGCCGTGATCGTCGCCACCGCCTTGCTGGAGATCGAGCGCGCCTTCCACTGGCCCTTCTTCATCGCGGAGAAGGGTGGCGATCCGCTGCTGTGGCAGCATCTGTTCTGGTTCTTCGGCCATCCGGAGGTCTACATCATCTTCCTGCCGGCTGCCGGGCTGGTG
Source organism: Azospirillum sp. A1-3 (assembly GCF_023806445.1). Lineage (NCBI taxonomy): Bacteria > Pseudomonadati > Pseudomonadota > Alphaproteobacteria > Rhodospirillales > Azospirillaceae > Azospirillum > Azospirillum sp. A1-3. Next base: position 528,304 of record NZ_JAMSLU010000003.1, on the reverse strand, counting down.
TCGATGATGGTGCCGACCCTGGCCCGCCGGCCGCTGATCGGCCATGATCTCGTGGTGCTGGCACTGGTTGGGACCGGCTTCTTCAGCTTCGGGCTGTGGGTCCACCACATGTTCGCCACCGGCATCCCGTCGCTGTCGCTCAGCTTCTTTTCCGCCGCCAGCATGGCAGTGGCGGTGCCGAGCGGCATTCAGGTCTTCGCCTGGATCGCCACGCTGGGGGCAGGGCGGGTGCAATGGACGGTGGCGACGCGCTTCCTGTTCGGCTTCCTGTTCATCTTCGTTCTGGGCGGGCTGACCGGCGTGATGGTGGCGGTGGTGCCCTTCGACTGGCAGGCCCATGACAGCTACTTCATCGTCGCGCACCTGCATTACGTGCTGATCGGCGGCATGGTGTTCCCGGTCTTCGCCGGGCTTTACCACTGGTGGCCGACGCTGAACGGCCGGCTGCTGTCGGAGCGGTTGGGAAGCTGGGCCTTCTGGCTGATGTTCATCGGCTTCAACGTCGCCTTCTTCCCCATGCACATCAGCGGCCTGCAGGGCATGCCGCGGCGGGTCTACACCTATCCCGGTGATCTCGGCTGGAACCTGCTGAACATGGTGTCGACGGTGGGCGCCTTCGTGCTGGCGCTGGGCGTGCTGCTGGTGCTGGTCGACATGGCGCGCAGCGCGCTGGGCCGGGGGGAGAAGGCGTCCGACAACCCGTGGAATGCCGGAACGCTGGAATGGCTGCCGAACGAGTTGTACGCCGTGCGCAGCATCCCGCATGTCACCGGCCTGTATCCCCTGTGGGACAATCCCGATCTGCCGCGCGAGGTGCGCGAGGGCGCCCATTTCCTGCCCGGCGCGCCCACCGACAGGCGGGAAACCATCGTCACCAGCCCGATCGAGGCGAAGCCGCAATATCTCATGCCGCTGCCGGGGCCGCATTGGGCGCCTTTCCTGGCCGGGCTGTTCACCGCCACCCATTTCATCTCCCTGACGCTGAAGTTCTATTATTTCTCTTTGGTCCCCGCGGTGCTGGCGGTCGGGCTGGTGATCTGGTGGCTGTGGGGCCTCGACAAGGGGGCGGACCATCCGCCGCAGGATGTCGGCGGCGGCTGGCGCGTGCCGGTCTATGTGCAGGGGCCGAAGAACCATAGCTGGTGGGGCATGGTGGTGCTTCTGCTGGTGGACGGCACCGCCTTCGCCTGTCTGGTCTTCACCTATCTGTTCCTGTGGACGGTCAGCCCGGATGTCTGGCCGACGGATGGAGACGGGCTGCCGGGCCTGCCCTGGCTGGCCGGCGGGCTGGCGCTGTGGGGGCTGGCGGCGCTGGCCATCGGCTGGGCGCGCTCCGCCGTGGACCGCAACCGGCATGGCCGGGTCCGTCTCGGGCTGATCGTGGCCTGGGCGGCGATGGTCGGCGGCATCCTGCTGGACACCAATGCGCAGATGCAGACCGGCCTCGTCGGCGCGGACAGCGCCTATGGAGCCATCGCCTACATGCTGGTGGCGTGGCAGGGCTTCCACGTCGCGGTGATGACGCTGATGCTGGGTTACACGCTGGCGCGCTCGGCCGCCGGGCTGCTGCATTCGGAGCGGCGGGTGACCTTCGACAACACCATGCTGATGGGCTGGTACAGCGCGGCGCAGGGTGGAACCGCCCTGCTGCTTCTGCACCTGTTCCCGCGTCTTGCGATATGAGGACCGCCATGGCGAGCCGCAGCTTTCCCGCCACCTTCGTCGGAATGCTGGCGCCCTTCCTGATCTGGGCGGTTCATTTCGGCGTGGTCTACAGCATCAACGGGATGGTTTGCGCCCGAAAGCCGGAGGGGGCGCTGCTGTTCGGCCTGCCGCTGTCGATGGCGCTGGTCGGCATCGCGACTCTTCTCGCCATCGGCTGGGTGGCGATCCTGCTGGTGAAGGCGTTGCGTGGCGCCGGTCCGGCCGGACATGTCGGCGCCGCCGATCCGCGCCGCTTCGTCCGCTGGTTCGTCGTTGCCGGATCGGGCGCCGCACTGGTCGCGATCCTGTGGGTCGGCATGCCCGCCCTGATCGTCCCCGCCTGCGGCTGAGAGGTCGCCCCAAAAGGACTACGCCGGTTCCCGGACGCCGCGACGGCCTGAGGTGCCGTCGCGATGCCCCGGAACCGGCGTAGAGGACCGGTATTCGGTTGGCTGTTAAGCCGAGGTTATTTGGTGCCGTTCTGGCCCATCGAGCCCTGCGGCGTGCTCTGGTTCTGCGGGGTGTCGCTGGGCATCGCGTTGCCCCGCGGGGTGCCGGTGTTGCCCATGTTGTTGGTGTTGCTGGTCCCGCTGGTGCTGCCGGACGTGCCCGTGGTGTTGCCGCTCAGGTTCAGGGCGGCCATCGTCTGCTGGTCGGCGCGGCCGGTGGCGCGCAGGCCGTTGTCGCGCTGGAACTTCATCAGGGCGCTGCGGGTGTTGGCACCCCAGACGCCATCGACGGTGATGTCGCGGCCGTCGTTGCGGTCGTTCAGCGCCTGCTGGATCTCGCGCACCTGCTCGTGGCTCAAGTGGCTGCTGGAGGCCATGCCGTGGCGGGAGGACGAGCGCTTGGAGGACGAATCGTCCGACACCTCCTCGCGGACTTCGCGGGTGGCGCGGTCGGTCGCGCGGTCGGTCTTCTTGCTCAGGCTTTCGTCCATGCTGTTGCCGGCCACGGCACCGCCGACGCCACCCACAACCGCGCCGACCGGGCCGCCGACGACGGCGCCGGCCACGGCACCCGTGCCGGCGCCGGTCGCGGTCCGCGAGGTTTCCGTGCTGCCGCAGGCACTCAGCGCGAACAGGGCGCCGGCCGCGGTGGCGGTCATGACGATCTTCGAAATCCCACGCATGGTTGCCATCCTTCTCGATTACGATTCGATGTTGGCGACCCGCCGCCCGGTGCGGCCTGTACTGTCCTGCCGCACGGCAAGCGACAGCTGGGTCATGTGATGAACAATCAGCAGCGGGCCTTCTTGTTCCCTGACGTCCCTTCAGGATTTTCCGTCGTCGCCCTTCACCATGGCGCGTTCGGGGGCGCGGCGGGAGTAATACTCCGCCACTGCATCGATCTGTTCGTCGGTCATGCGGCGGACTGCGGCCTCCATGATGCGGGACAGCGCCGTGTTGCCGCGCGCCCCGTCACGCCACAGCCGCAACTGGGCGGCGATGTAGGACGCATGCTGTCCGTCCAGGGTCGGGTATCGGGGATCACGGGCATGCCGGGTGTCGGCCCCCGTTCCCCCATGGCAGCCGGAACAGGCGGCGACGCCATCGTCCGGGGCGCCGGACTCCGCGATCCGCCGGCCCAGATCGAGCAGCTCCGGCGCCGGATCGGCGGTCTTAACCGTTGCCGTTGCAGGCTTTTGCGCTGCGTAATGCTCGGCTAATCCGCGGATCGCCTCTTCGTCCAACCCGGCCGCCACCGGCTGCATGATGCCGCTGAAGCGGTTGCCGTCGGCGTAGGCCTGCAGCGTCTCGCGCAGATAGTCCGCCGACTGTCCGGCGATCCGCGGGAAGGCGCCGATGCTGTCGCCGTTCCCGTCAAAGCCATGGCAGCGGGCGCAATCCTGCAGGGTCTCTCCCAAACCTCTGCTCATCGGACCGCTTGTGGGGCCGGTCAGTTCGGCCACCCGCGCATGGTCGTCGGCCCGCGTCCGACCGAAAGCGAGGCCGTGATATTCTTCCGCGCTCATCCCTTTGAGCCGCAGGAGAAAGGCGGTAACCGCCCAGGGTTCGTCCTTGCGCTGCTGGGCCGGCCAAGCCGGCATGCCGGCGTACTTGATGCCGTGCAGGGTGATCCAATACAGTTCCCGCGGCTTCCAGTCGGCCACCTTATCGGGCAGATAGGGCGGCTCCGGCATCATGTGGCGGGAGATCGGGTTGCGCGTCGTGTCGGGGGCGCCGTGGCAGGGAGCGCAGCCATCCTCGTAATGGCCGGCACCGCGGCGGATCAGCGCCGGGTCGTCCAGATCGGGCGGCTCGCCGACGGAAGCGGCATGCGTCTCCACCGAACGGCGCATCGCCATTTCGAAGAACAGCTCGACCGGCGTCCAATGCGCCTTGCTCGCCGCCACGCTGTACAGGCCCGACCACGCGAACAGGAGCCCGCCGATCCCGGCCGCCACGCCTGCGATGGCGAGTGTCTTCAGGGTCCGCCACATCCGCTCAACCAGCCTTTCCGCCGGAGAGCTGACCGTCTTCTTCTCCCTGGCGCAGCCAGCGGGCCGCGCCGGCCAGCACCAGCGCGACATAGGCCAGCGACCCGACGACCCCCATGATGAGGCCGCCCAGCTGCTGGTCGGCCAGCGGCGACAGGCCCCAGGGCGCGGTGGTGGTCAGATGGTAGGGAAACAGCGGTGTCCCGGCGAAGATCAGCAGCGCCGCCAGCATCGCCAGATGGACCGAGGTGCCGAAGGCCGCCAGAAGGCCGCGCAGCCGCATCGCATTGTCGGTCGGTGCCAGCACCGTCCGCCATGCCGCCACCGCCCCGGCGAACAGCGTGCCGTGCATCAGCCACAGCACGGCGTCGTTCGCCAGCGCCGCCAGGTAGGGGCCGGGCAGATGCCAGACCCACAGCGTGATGCCGAACAGTCCCCAGGCCAGCTCCGGCTTGCCGAGCGGCCTCGCCATCCTGCGCAGCGGCTCCGGCCACCGCACCGCACCGCTCGGCCAGCCGAGCACGAACAGCGGCGCCGCGACCTGGATGGTCAGCAGATGCTGGGCCACACGGGCGGAAAACAGGGCGGAGGTCAGGCTGCACAGCGGGGAGACGAAGGCGACGCCCAACACCAGCCAGCCGGCGGCCAAGCACATGGACCGATGACCGGCATGTCCGCCGCGGCCGGCCGGACGGCGCGCCACCACCGTCAAGCCGATCGCGGCCAGAGCGAAGACGGCCAGCAGCACCGGATCGCCGTTCCAGGCGGTCGACAGCTCACCCGGCACCGGCGGAACACCGCAGTAGGGAACGAAGGGAAAGCTGTCTGTCGCCATGGCGCGGCCTCGCGGGTTCCGGGAACTCTGCATGCTGTCCAATAACCGGCATGGCGGGATGTTCCCTGACAAGGCGACGTTTCCGGCGGCAAATGACCCGATGGGCAGGGAGCAGATCGGTGGCCGGGGTGTTGATGCGCGCAAGGCCAATCGGAAACGCAGCCGGAGACCGCCATGCCCGCCGCCTCGCCCCGCCGCACCCGCGCCTATTCCGCCGTCTGCGCGGCCGTGCTGTCGGGGCTGCTCGCCGCCACGCCGGCGCAGGCGCAAGGGCAGCCGGGAGGTGGCCAGAAGGCGCCTCCTCCGGCCGTGACCACCGCACCGGTGGAGAGCCGCGACGTCGCCCCCGCGTCGGAGTTCATCGGCCGGATCGAGGCCATCCGCTCCTTCGAGGCGCGTCCCCGGATCGAAGGCACAGTCGAGCAGGTCGCCTTCCAGGAAGGGCAGGACGTCCATGAGGGCGATCTGCTCTATGTGATCGAGCCGGCGCCCTATCAGGCCGCGCTCGACAGCGCCAAGGCCCAGCTCGCCAGCGCCGAAGCCAAGCTGCGCGAGGCGGAGCGTGCCTACAACCGCGCCGAGGAACTGCGCCAGCGCGGCAACGTCTCGCAGGCGCAGCTGGATCAGGCGCTGGCCGACCGCGACGCCGCCCAGGCGGCGGTGATGATGAATCAGGCCCAGGTCCGCACGGCGGAGATCAATCTCGGCTACACCCGCATCGCCAGCCCGGTGGACGGCCGCATCGGCGCCACGGCGGTGACGCAGGGCAACCTCGTCAACCCGTCCACCGGCGTGTTGGCGACGGTGGTGCAGCTCGACCCCATCCGCGCCGTCTTCTCGGTCGCCGACCGCGACCTGCTGGCCTTCCAGCGCAAGTTCGACGTCCGCCAGCCGTCGCAGGCGACGGAGAAGTTCGTGCCGACCTTGGTCCTGCCCGACGGCAGCGACTATGCCGAGGAGGGCCAGATCGAGTTCGCCAACAACCGCGTCGATCCGCAGACCGGCACGGTCAGCATCCGCGCCACCTTCGCCAACCCGCAGCGCCTGCTGCTGCCCGGCCAGTATGTGACCGTGCGGGTCCGGCGCGACCAGCCGGAGCAGCGCCCGGTGGTGCCCGTCGCCTCGGTCCAGCAGGACCAGCAGGGGCATTATGTGCTGGTGCTGGACGACCAGAACCGGGTGCAGCGCCGCCCGGTGGAGACCGGTGCGCAGGTCGACCAGTCGCTGGTGGTGGAAAAGGGGCTGACCGCCGGCGAGACGGTGGTGGTCGGCGGCGTGCAGAAGGTGCGGCCGGGCATGGTCGTGCAGCCCACCCCGGCTGACGAGGTGGCCGAAGGTACCGCAGCAGGGGCCGGCGCCGGTTCGTCCGGCGGTGCCGCTGCGGCTGGTGGCGCCACCGGTACGGCGAAGGAGTGAGGCGATGTTTTCCGCGCTCTTCATTCGCCGGCCGAATCTGGCGATCGTCATTGCCGTCGTCACGCTGATCGCCGGCTTTCTGGCGCTGAACGCCATCCCGGTCGCGCAATATCCCTCGATCACCCCGCCGACCGTCCAGGTGTCGGCAACCTATCCCGGCGCCAACGCCCAGGTGGTGGCCGACAGCGTCGCCGCCCCGATCGAGGCCCAGGTGAACGGCGTGGAAGGCATGCTCTACATGTCCTCCACCAGCACCGACACCGGCAGCTATTCGCTGACCATCACCTTCGCGCCCGGCACCGATCCCGACATCGCCGCGGTCAATGTGCAGAACCGCATGTCGCTGGCTACCGCCAGCCTGCCGTCGGAGGTGACGCGCCAGGGGGTCACGGTGCGCCGGCAATCGTCCAACATGCTGATGGCGGTGAACGTTTATGCCCCCGACGGCAAATTCGACCCGATCTTCATCTCCAACTATGCCAGCCTGAACCTGCGCGATTCCATCGCCCGCGTCCCCGGCGTCGGCGATGCCCAGGTGCTGGGCGCGCTCGACTACAGCATGCGGATCTGGATGAACCCGGACCGCATGACGGCGCTGGGCATCACCGCTCCGGACGTGATCTCTGCGATCCAAAAGCAGAATGTCCAGGCCCCCGCCGGCCAGATCGGCGCCCCGCCCATCGGCGACGACCAGCAGCAACAGCTGACCATCATCGCCCGCGGCCGGCTGAACGATCCGCAGGACTTCGCCAACATCATCATCCGCAGCAACGAGAATGGCGGCATCGTCCGCCTCGGCGACGTGGCGCGGGTGGAGCTGGGGGCGCAATCCTACACCTCCTCCTCCAAGCTGAACGGCGCGCCGGCGGCGACGCTGGTCGTCTACCAGTCGCCGGGCGCCAATGCGCTGGATGTCGCCAAGTCGGTGCGGTCGGAGCTGGAGCGGCTATCGCAACGCTTCCCGGAAGGGCTGAAGTACGCGGTCGTCTTCAACACCACCAACTTCGTCACCGCCACCATCGAAGAGATCGTGCTGACGCTGGGCATCACCTTCCTGCTGGTGGTGGCGGTCATCTACGTCTTCCTGCAGGACTGGCGGGCGACGCTGATCCCGACGCTGGCGATCCCGGTGTCGATCATCGGCGTCTTTGCCGTGCTGCTGGTTCTCGGCTACAGCGCCAACACCATCACGCTGTTCGCGCTGATCCTCGCCATCGGCCTCGTCGTCGACGACGCCATCGTCGTGGTGGAGAATGTCCGCCGCGTGATGGAGGAGCATCCCGACCTGTCGTCGACCGAGGCGGCGGCCAGGGCGATGGGGCAGGTCAGCGGCGCCATCGTCGCCTCCACCCTGGTGCTGGCGGCGGTGTTCGTGCCGGTGGCCTTCCTGCCGGGCATCACAGGACAGCTCTACCGCCAGTTCGCCGTCACCATCGCCGCCTCCTTCATCATCTCCGGCATCAATTCACTGACGCTCAGTCCGGCGCTGTGCGGCCTGCTGCTGCGCAAGCCGACGGAGCCGTGGCGGCCGCTGGCGGCCTTCAACCGCGGGCTGGACCGGGTGCGCGACGGCTATGGACGGCTGGTGCATGGGCTGGGGCGGCGGCTGATCGTCGGGCTGGTGCTGTTCCTGGCGATCACCGCCGGCGCCTTCGCCCTGCTGCGCAGTCTTCCCACCGCCTTCCTGCCGGCGGAGGACCAGGGCTATTTCTTCGTCAACGTCCAGCTTCCCAGCGCCGCGTCGGTCACCCGCACCCAGGCCGTGATGGACCGCATCAGCGAAACCATCAAGGAGGAGCCGGGTGTCGCCGACGTCATCGCCATTTCCGGCTTCAGCATCCTCAGCGGCCAGGGCTCCAACGTCGGGCTCGTCATCGCCGCGCTGAAGCCCTGGGCGGAGCGGGGGAGCGATGAGACGGTAGACGCCATCCTGGGCAGCCTGCGCCCGCGCTTCGGCGCGATGCCGCAGGCGACGGTCACCGCCTTCAACCCGCCCTCCATCCCCGGTTTGGGCGCCACCGGCGGCTTCGACATGCGGGTGCTCGCCACCGGCGGGCAGAGCCCGCAGGAGTTGGGATCGGTGCTGCGCGGCCTGCTGGTCGCCGCCAACCAGGATCGGAACCTGCAGGCGGTGTTCAGCACCTACAGCGCCGACGTGCCGCACCTGTATCTGGATGTCGACCGCACCCGCGCCTCCCTGCTGGGGGTGTCGCCGGCCGACATCTTCACCACGCTGCAGGCGCATCTGGGGGCCAGCTACGTCAATGATTTCAACCTGTATGGCCGCGTCTTCCAGGTGAAGGTGCAGGACGCCGCCCGCTTCCGCGATCAGGTGAAGGAGATCGATCAGCTCTATGTCCGCAGCCAGTCGGGCGACATGGTGCCGCTGCGCAGCCTCGTGTCGGTGCGCACCACGCTCGCCCCCGACAGCATCACCCGCTACAACCAGTTCATGTCGGCCTCGGTCAACGGGCAGGCGGCGGCCGGCGTCAGCTCCGGCCAGGCGCTGACCGCCATGCAGGACGTGGCGCGGAACACCCTTCCTCAGGGCTATGCCACGGAGTGGAGCGGCCTGTCCTATCAGGAAAGCCAGGTCGGCAATCAGGGGCTGATGGTCTTCGGCCTCGCCCTGCTGTTCGGCTACCTGTTCCTGGTGGCGCAGTATGAGGACTGGCTGATTCCGCTGGCGGTGCTGCTGTCGGTGGCCGTCGCCGTGCTGGGGGCCGGCATCGGGCTGTGGGTCGCCGGGATTCCCAACGACATCTATGCGCAGATCGGTCTGGTGCTGCTGGTCGGTCTGGCGGCGAAGAACGCCATTCTGATCGTCGAGTTCGCGCGGGAGCAGAGGGCCGACGGCCGGTCGATCGTCGATGCCGCGGTGGCGGGCGCCCGCCAGCGCTTCCGCGCCGTGCTGATGACCGCGCTGGCCTTCATCCTGGGCACGGTGCCGCTGCTGATCTCCACCGGAGCCGGCGCGGCCAGCCGGCGGTCGATCGGCACCACCGTGTTCAGCGGCATGGTGGCGGCGACGGTGATCGGCATCGTCTTCGTCCCGGTGCTGTTCGTCGCCTTCCAGCGCCTGACCGAACGGCTGCGCGGCCGCCCGCGGGCCGTCCAGGCGGAGAGCAAGCGTGCTTGAAGCAGGACCGTCCGGCTGCGGTACCCGCCCTTGTGGGCGCCCGATAATGGGGTGGTTGCCACAGCCACCCTGAGAAGGGCTTAACGCTTTTCCCTTCCGGCGCCGCGTTGGAAGGGTTCCCCCATCGCGTTGGACACCCGGCCGGCGAAAATGTCCATGGTGGGCTACATCCGCCGTGGCGGTGCCGAACCTTCGGTGGTCCGGCGCCACCGCGATTCGTCTGCTGACCCCCCTCAAGGGCGGCATCCGCCCCCGCCGGGGAGCCCGCCACAGCAGGAGAGGCACGGCTGTATGCAGCAACGTCAGGCACGCGACGCACGTCTCGATCTCTTCAAGGGCGTGGCCCTTCTGATCATCTTCATCAACCATGTCGGCGGGAACCCGCTGGCAAAGCTGATGCCCGCCCGTTTCGGCCCCTCCGATTCGGCCGAGATCTTCGTCTTCATCTCCGGCTACGCCATCGCGCTGGCCTATGGTCCGGTGCTGGCGGAGCACGGGTTCGCCGCCTGCCAGCGCAAGGCGCTCGGCCGCTGCCGGCAGCTGTGGACGGCCAACATCATGACCATGCTGGTCAGCGCGCTGGTTGTCGCGCTCGCCGTCCATGTCGGCGACCTGCCGATGGAGGCGTCGAACCGGCTGGAGAGCTTCGAGCCGCTGTTCGAAACCCCGGTGACCGCCATCGCGTGGCATCTGGTGCTGATGTATCTGCCCTTCGCCTTCGACATCCTGGCGCTTTACATCCTGCTGGTGGCGGTGGCGCCGCTGTTCCTGTGGACCTATGCCCGCTTCGGCTATGCGGCGGTGGCGTTGTCGCTCGTGCTCTATCTGGTCGCCCAAGCGGCGCCCGGACTGATCCCGCCCAACCTGTGGGACGAGGATTGGAACTTCAGCCCGTTGGCCTGGCAATGCGTGTTCTTCCTCGGCACCAGTCTGGCGCTGGTGGTGCGCAGCGGCAGGGTCCGGCTGCCGCAGTCCCGCTGGCTGCTGGCCGGGTCGCTGGCGCTGCTGGCCGGCATGGCGCTGTGGAAGTTCGCGGCATCCGACATTGGCCATGCGCTGACGCCGGCTGCACTGCAAGGCTGGCTGCCGGAGCAGACCATCCCCTGGGCCGACAAGGACACGCTGGGGCCGATGCGGCTTCTGCATTTCCTGGCGCTGGCCTGTGCGGCGGCGCTGCTGGTGCCGCGCGATGCGGGGTGGCTGCGCTCGGCCCCCGCCCGGATGCTGATCGCCTGCGGCCGGCATTCGCTGCCGGTCTTCTGCGTCGGCGTCGTGCTGTCCATCGCCGGCACCGCCGTTCTGCTGGCCGGGCGGAACTCCGTGACGGTGCTGGCGGTCAATCTGGCGGGGATCGCCGTGCTGCTGGCGATGGCGATGGTGCTGGAGCGGCGGCGGACCCGCCGGCAGCCGGCCAAGTCGGCGGTACCGCAGGCGGCCGTGCCGGAGACTCCGTGAAAGGGTGGCAAGCCAGGGCTGGGCTTCTTGAATCCTGCGCCGGGTAGGCGCATATTTTGAGAATGCAATTCAATCCGGCCATACCGTCCTACCAGACGCTGAAGCCAACACCGCAGCTGACGCCCGCGGCGCAGATCGCCATGTCCCCGGCGGTCCAGGCGGCGCAGCAGGTGGCGCCGCCGGTGCGTACCCAGACGGTGGCCGCGCCCCCGGCCATCGGGAAGTCCGACCAGTCCCGCGATACCCGCAGCGGCACCGAGGGCAGTCAGGCCGTCGACACCAATGCCGGCGCGCTTGCCGCCCGGGTGAATGCCCAGGGATACCGCCAGCGCGGGTCGCTGCTGGACGTGTCGGTCTAGGAAAACATCGCACCGCCCATGAAAAAGGCGGCGGAGGCCTTTCCCTCCGCCGCCTTTTTCCGTGGGCGGTCTTAGTGGGACAGCTCGCTCAGCGGACCCTTGCCCTTCACGGTCTCGTAGCGGCCCTTCTGCCACTTCTCGAGACCCTGGAGCTGCTGCTCGGTCATGTTGAGGGTAACCTTGTCGCCCTTCATGTGCAGCTTGTTCAGCGGCAGCACGACGTCCTTGTCGCTGACGTCGACGGTGTGGTCGACGTCGATCACGGCATAGAGCTTGTTGTTGTAGCGGACGACATCCTCGATCTCCGCCATGTTCTCGCCCTTGGCGCCATAGATGTCCTTACCCTTCAACTGGTCGACATGCATCTTCATCAGCGCCGGGTCGACGCTGTCGTCGACCGCTGCGACGGTGGGGTTGTTGGACTTGGTCACGCTTTTGTCCGAAGACGCGGCCAGGGCGGGCGTGGCGGCGAGAAGCGCGGCAGTGCAGCCCAGGACAAGATAGCGTTTCATCGGTTGGCTCCATCTTATTGAGATGTTGTGGCGGATCAACACCCCTGCCGGCCGATGGGTTTCCTGTTTCCCAAAAGAAATTGGGCCTTCCTCCCATTCGGAGAAAGGCCCAATTTCTTTGGTCTACCGTGGAACCGTTACTTCAGCTCGTCCATCGTGTTGATGACGTGGCTGACGATGCCGTAGTCCTTCGCCTCTTCGGCGAGCATCCAATAGTTGCGGTCGGTGTCCTTGGCGACCTTTTCGTACGGCTGCCCGGTCTCACGCGCGATGATCTGGTTCAGACGCTCGCGCATGCGGATGATTTCCTTCGCCTCGATGGCGATGTCCGTCGCCCGGCCGCCCGTTCCGCCCAGCGGCTGGTGGATCAGGAAGCGGGTGTTGGGCAGGCAGAAACGGTCTTCCTTCTTCGCCGCCAGATAGATGTGGCAGCCGGCGCTGGCGACCCAGCCCGTGCCCAGCATCTTAACCCGCGGCTTGATGAAGCGGATCATGTCGTGGATGGTGTCGCCCGCCTCGACATGGCCGCCCGGCGAGTTGACCACGACGGTGATGTCGTCGTCGTTCTCATGGGCGAGCGCCAGCAGCTGGGCCGACACGACCTGCGCCAGCTTCATGTCGATCTGGCCGAAGATCAGGACCGTACGCGCCTTGAACAGGCTCTGCTGCACGGCGGCGAACTGCGGCTGGGCGCTTTCCTTCGACTTCTCGTCCGGTTCCTTTTCAGGTTCGTCGTCGAACCGGGTGTATCCGACCTGCGCCATTGATGTTCTTCTCCCTGGTATCGGAAGCGGGGTATCGGGACCGGGATGCGCCGCCGGAGAAATCCCCCGGCTGCCGTCCCGCTGCCGCATGCGCCTTGCCTGCTTCACCACATAGCCCGTCCGGCCTTCATGTTCAACGTCCGGCCGGCCAAAATCGATGGGTGCGGCCGCGGCCGAATGGGACGTTTGGAACAGCGTGCAACAGTTTTCCGGGGATGTTCCACTGTTCCATTCACCGAACACGCGGGTGTCCTTCCAGTTGGCGCGTCCCGGTTGGCGCGGCACGATGGTCTTTCCTACCACGAGGCGGCGGCACGGGTAAGGGGCGGCGGGAAACCGGTGGCACGCCATTGACGCCGTTCACCCGACGCCGCCAAACTCCGCCCGCGAACGGGTCGGGAGTGCGACGGAATGCGCGGGAACGGAACGGGCTGGTCTGAAGACGGAGCGACGGGCGTATCGGTCATCATCGCAGCCCACCGCGCCCACGGCACCATCGTCCGTGCGGTGCAGAGCCTGTTGGAGCAGGAATGGACGGAGTGGGAGGCGGTGATCGTCAGCGACGACGGCACCGATTACCGCCCGACGCTGCGGGCCGCCGGAATCGACGATCCGCGGCTGGTCTTCGCCAGCACCGGCCGGGTGGGCGCCGGGGCGCCCGCCGCGCGCAATGCCGGGCTGGATGCTGCGCGGCTGGCGTTGGTGGCGCCGCTGGACGCCGACGACCGCTTCCGCCCCGGCCGGCTGTCGGCACTGGTTCCGCTGGCTCTGGCACGGGGTGCGGCCTTCGACAATGTCGCAGTGGTGCGTGACGAGGACGATTCGCCGCTGCTGCGCCTGTTCGAAGACGGGCAGGCTCCGGCCCTGCTGGACGGCGAGGGGTTCGTGGCGACCTCCGTCCCGATGTTTCCGGTGGTGCGGCGCGATCTGGTGCCGGGCTGGGACGAGGACGTGAATTTCTGCGATGACGTGGTCTTCAATGTCCGGGTGCTCGACGCCACCGGTCCGGTGCCGCTGGTGGCGACGCCCTTCTATGAATATCGCCAGCGCGCCGGCTCCATCACCTTCTCCGCCGACAGCGGCGAGCGGGCGGAGCGCTGTTACCGTCATGTGCTGGAGCGGCTGGCCGGCGATGGGCTGGGCATCCGGGACGAGGCGCTGCGACAGGTCTTCGCCCGGTCCATCGCCGCCAAGCGCGCCCGCAACGCCGCCTATGAGGCCGCCTTCAAGGCTGGCCGCTGCGCCAATTTCCAGGAGTTCCTGGCGCTGGGGGAGGGGTGAACCCGTAAGGGCCAAGCTCCCGCTGGCTTTGCTTTACCATTTTGTGTCAGTTTTGGTGCGTCGCACATAGCCGGACCGGACACGGGTAAATTCCATGAACGCCCCGACCTGCTGCCTCGCCCGCATTCCCGCCAATGGGAAGTTCTGGCTGAAGAACGCGCGGGTCGATGACGGATTTCGTGACATCCGGATCGAGAATGGCCGCGTCCGCGCGCTGGTGGCGGCCGGCGAGTCGCCCTGTTGCGCGCCGGGACTCGATCTGGAGGGCGGAGAAGTCCGCCGGATGGACGGCGACGAACCGGTAGCGGCCGGCGATCCCGCCGATCTGTGGGTGACGCTGTGCGGCGGCCGGACGGTGCCGATGCGGGCCGGCCGGCTGGAGAGCGGCGGGCCTCAGGACGTGGCCGCGACAAACGGACCGGCGGACGGTTCTGATCGCTGAACCTTCTCGACTCCGGATGTGAACTGAACGATATAGTTCAGTTTGCCCGGCGCCCTTTTCGGTTGCGCTGCGGTAGAACGAAACCCGTCCGGATCCCGGTCCCATGCGCCACACGCTTCGCATCGCTGCACTTCTCGTCCTGGCGGCTCTCGCCGGCGGGGCTTACTGGTATTTCGTGAAGCAGGGCGGGACCGTCGCCGGGCTGACCGCGATGGTGACCGGTGCCGTGTCCGGCGGTGCGCCCGCTCCGGGAGGCGCCTCGGGGGGCGCCAAGCCGCCGGGCGGCGCGCCGCCGATGCCGGTGGAGGCCGTTCCGGTCCGCGTCGGGATGGTGGAGCGGACGGTGACCGCCGTCGGATCGCTGCTGTCCAACGAATCGGTGGTGATCCGGCCGGAAATCGCCGGCCGCATTAGTGAGATCGCCTTCAAGGAGGGGCAGCGCGTCGCCAAGGGCACCGTGCTGGTCCGGCTGGACGACGCCATCGCCCGCGCCACGCTGGCCCAGGCGCAGGCGAGCATCGCCTTTTCCCGCGCCGAACTGTCGCGCGCCGACCAGCTGGTGCGCCAGAACAGCGGCACCCTGCGCAGCCGCGAACAGGCCGCCGCCAAACTGCTGGCCGACGAGGCGGCGGTGCAGCTGGCCAAGGCGCAGCTCGACAAGCAGGTCATCACCGCGCCCTTCGACGGGGTGCTGGGGCTGCGCAAGGTGTCGGTCGGCGATTTCGTCCAGGCCGGCAAGGACATCGTCAACCTGGAGGACATCGACACGCTGAAGCTGGACTTCCGCGTGCCGGAGATGTTCCTGCCGGCGGTGAAGGTCGGGCAGACGGTGAAGGTGGCGGTGGATGCCTTCGGCGGGCGCAGCTTCGACGGCACGGTCTATGCGATCGACCCGCTGGTGGACGTGAACGGCCGCGCGCTGGCGATCCGCGCCCGCGTGCCGAACCCGGACGGCTCGCTGCGCCCCGGCCTGTTCGCCCGCGTGTCGCTGACGCTGACCACGGTGCCCGACGCGGTGCTGGTGCCGGAACAGGCCATCGTCGCCTTCGGCAAGGACCAGTATGTCTTCAAGGTGGTGGACGGCAAGGTGACGCAGACCCGCGTCACGCTGGGCGAACGCCGCAATGCGGAGGTGGAGATTTCCAAGGGCCTCGCCCCCGGCGACATGGTGGTCACCGCCGGCCAGCTGAAGATCCGCGACGGTGCGCCGGTGGCGGTGGTTCCGAACAAGCCGGCCCCCAACGCATCGTCGGGGAGCTAAGTCGATGATCCTGTCCGAGATTTCGGTCCGCCGTCCCGTCCTGGCGACGGTGATGAGCCTCGCCCTCATGCTGATCGGCATCGTGTCGTACCAGCGTCTGTCGGTGCGCGAATATCCCAAGATCGACGAGCCGGTCGTCACGGTGGAGACAACCTATAAAGGCGCCTCGGCCCAGATCATCGAAAGCCAGGTGACCCAGACGCTGGAGGACAGCCTCGCCGGCATCGAGGGCATCGACGTGATGTCCTCGATCAGCCGGGCGGAGAAGTCGCAGATCACCCTGCGCTTCCGGCTGGACCGCAACGTCGATGTCGCCGCCAGCGACGTGCGCGACCGAGTGGGCCGCGTCCGCGCCGCCCTGCCGTCGGAAATCGACGAGCCGGTCATCGCCAAGGTCGAGGCCGACGCCCAGCCGATCATCTATCTCGCCTTCTCCTCCGACCGGCATTCGCCGCTGGAGGTGACGGACTTCGCCGACCGCTACGTCAAGGACCGGCTGCAGAACCTGCCCGGCGTGGCGCAGGTGCGCATCTTCGGCGAGCGCCGCTTCGCCATGCGGCTTTGGCTCGACCCGCAACGGATGGCCGCCTACCGGGTGACGCCGCAGGATGTCGAGAACGCGCTGCGCCGGCAGAATGTCGAAATCCCGGCCGGCCGCGTCGAAAGCGTGGCGCGCGAGTTCACCGTGGTGTCGGAGACCGACCTGCGCAGTCCGGCCGAGTTCGAGAACATCATCCTGCGCGACGATGCGGGCTATCTGGTCCGGCTGCGCGACATCGGCCGGGCGGAGCTGGGCGCGCTGGACGAGCGGGTCAGCGCCCGCTTCAACGGCCGCGGCGCCGTCGCCATCGGCGTGGTGAAGCAATCCACCGCCAACCCGCTGGACGTGTCGAAGGCGGTCAACGAGGCGCTGCCGAAGATCACCGCTGCCCTGCCGGAGGGCATGGGGGTGGATGTCGCCTATGACAGCTCGGTCTTCATCGCCAAGTCGATCGATGCGGTGTTCCACACGATCTTCGAAGCGATCATCCTGGTCGTGCTGGTGATCTTCTTCTTCCTGCGCTCGTTGCGGGCGACGCTGGTGCCGCTGGTGACCATCCCGGTGTCGCTGATCGGCGGCTTCGCCCTGATGTACGCCTTCGGCTTTTCCATCAACACGCTGACGCTGCTGTCGATGGTGCTGGCCATCGGCCTCGTCGTCGACGACGCCATCGTCATGCTGGAGAACATCTTCCGCTATGTGGAAGAGGGCATGAACCCGTTCCAGGCAGCGTTGAAGGGATCGCGCGAGATCGGCTTCGCCGTCATCGCCATGACCATCACGCTGGCGGCGGTGTACGCGCCCATCGGTTTCATGACGGGGCGTACGGGACGGCTGTTCACCGAATTCGCGCTGACGCTGGCCGGTGCGGTGATCGTGTCGGGCTTCGTGGCGCTGACGCTGTCGCCGATGATGTGCTCCAAGCTGCTGAAGCACGAGACGAAGCACGGTCTGCTCTACCGCGCCATCGAACGGTTCCTGGAGGGGATGACCAACGGCTACCGAGGGCTGCTGCGCCTGTCGCTGCGGGCCCGGCCGCTGGTGCTGTTGATCGGGCTGGGCGTCGCGGCGGCCAGCTATGTGCTGTTCACCGGGCTGAAATCGGAACTGGCGCCGGTGGAGGACCGCGGCACCATCGTCGGCATCGCCATCGCGCCGGAAGGCTCGACGCTCGACTACACCATGGGCTACGCCCAGCGGATGGAGGCGCTGTTCCGCCAGATCCCCGTGCTGGAGAAGTTCTTCGTCGTCGTCGGCTTCCCCGTGGTGAACCAGGGCATCGCCTTCGTCCGCCTGATCGACTGGGACCAGCGCGACGTGAAGCAGCAGGCGATCACCGCCCAGCTGTTCCCCAAGATGTTCGGCATCCCCGGCATCCTGGGCTTCGTCACCAACCCGCCCTCGCTGGGGCAGAGCCCGATCGACAAGCCGGTCAATTTCGTCATCCAGACCTCGCTGCCCTTCGAGGAACTGCAGACGATGGTCAACGCCATGATGGCGGAGGCGCGCAACTTCCCCGGCCTGACCAACATCGACACCGACCTGAAGCTGAACAAGCCGGAATTGCGGGTGTCGCTCGACCGCGACAAGTCGGCCGATCTGGGGGTGGATGTCGACACTGTCGGCCGCACCCTGGAAACGCTGCTGGGCGGACGGCAGGTCACGCGCTTCAAGAAGGACGGCAAGCAGTATGACGTGATCGTCCAGGTCGCCAACATCGACCGCCGCAACCCGGACGACATCGCCGGCATCTATGTGCGCGGCGGCACCTCGGCCACCGGTGGGCCGGGGCAGATGATCTCGCTCGCCAATCTGGTGAAGGTGGAGGAGCGGGTGGCGCCGAAGGAGCTGAACCACTTCAACAAGCTGCGCTCCGCCACCATCACCGCGACGCTGGCGCCGGGGACCTCGCTGGGCGAGGCGCTGGCGGTGATGCAGGCGGCGGCGAACAAGGTGCTGCCGGCGACCGCCCAGACCGACTATGCCGGGCAGAGCCGCGAGTTCCGCGAATCGGCGACCGGGCTCTATTTCGTCTTCGTGCTGGCGCTGGCCTTCATCTATCTGGTGCTGGCGGCGCAGTTCGAGAGCTTCATCGACCCCTTCGTCATCATGCTGACGGTGCCGCTGTCGATGACCGGCGCGCTGGCCGCCTTGCAGATGAGCGGCGGGACGATGAACGTCTACAGCCAGATCGGCCTCGTCACCCTGGTCGGCCTCATCACCAAGCACGGCATCCTGATCGTGGAGTTCGCCAACCAGCTCCAGCGCGCCGGGACCGACATCCGCAAGGCGGTGGAGGAAGCCGCCGTGCTGCGCCTGCGCCCGATCCTGATGACCACCGGCGCCATGGTGCTGGGCGCGGTGCCGCTGGCCTACGCCAAGGGGGCGGGTGCCGAAAGCCGGCAAGCCATCGGCGCCGTCATCGTCGGCGGCATGACGCTGGGCACGCTGCTGACGCTGTTCGTCGTCCCGACGGTCTACAGCTATCTTGCCCGCAAGAAGCCGATGCGGGACGAGGCTGCGGAGCAGGGCGCCGATGGGGGCGCTGCTCACGGCGTGCCCCATCCGGCGGAGTGAGGGGGAATCGGCGCCATGGCCAGCGTGCTGATCATCGACGACGACGACGTGGCCCGCGCGGTGCTGCTGCGCACGCTGACGATGGCCGGCCATGAGGCGGTCGGCGCCCGCGACGGGGTGGAGGGGATGTTGCGGTTCCGCGACCGTCCGGCCGGCAATCCCGTCGATCTGGTCATCACCGACATCTTCATGCCGAACCAGGAGGGGCTGGCGACGATCATGGAACTGCGGCGCGGCGCGCCGTCGCTGAAGATCATCGCGATTTCCGGTGGCGGCGCCCGCGCCTCGCTGGACGTGCTGCCGGTGGCGGAGGCGCTGGGCGCGCACCGCACCCTTCGCAAGCCCTTCACCCCAGCCGAGGTGATGGAGGTCGTGCGCGAGGTTCTGGAGGGGTGAGCCTCTTTCCCTGAAGCGCGAAGCGCCGCCCTCCGGTGGAAGGCGGCGCTTCGTTTTGTGGTGTTCCAGCCGATTGGCCTGACCGGGCCTTATTCACGGCCTGGGTCGGGGTGCCCGCAGGTCAGGCGGCGAGCCGTTCTTCCTGTACTCGTCGGCTCCGGCGAAGGCGTTCGAAGAGCTGCTGGACGCTGTCGGGGCTGATCCCATCGCGCGCCATCACGGCGATCACGATCGGATCTTCGAGCAGTTCGGAAAGGGTCGGCGTCTTGCTGCGGTCCATGCGTCCCTCCCTTAGAGTCCGGCTTCCGGAGGCCGTTGCCGTCCCGGAAGGGGGATCGGCGGACGGTCGAAGCCGGCAATGGCGATTGGCCTAATCCCTGCTGCGCGCTCGTCTCGGCTTTCGGTATCCGGATCGCCGCCGGGGATATACCCCGTCCGGTCCGGATTGTGGGTCTAAAATACAATATGGCGACCATAACTCAGATGGGGTGGTAATGTCACCCGTCCTTTTGTCAACAGCCGCTATATCTTTGTTCAATGCAGTAATGACCAGCTGCGCGGCGGTCGCGGGCGCGGTTACGCCTGATCCGGCCGGCCGCGCGTCAGGCTGGTGCCGGCCGCCGAATCGCCCGAGTCGGCCGCGGGAATGGTGACGTCGACCTGGACCAGGCGCACTTTGGCATGGGACAGGCAGAGGTCCGCGGCGCGGTCGGCCAAGTATTCGGCACCCGATACGTTGGATTCGGCACAAAGACGGCGCAAGTCTTCGACGATGTCCTCGTAAGACATCACCGCGGCGATGTCGTCGGGAAAGCCGGGGCCGGGATGGGTGACGGTCAGCGTCAGGTCGAAGCGGACGTCCGGCCGGTCGGTGCGGCCGGCAAGCGCCACGGCGGCGGAGAAGCCGCGCACCAGAATGGTGTAGGTGAGCGGCGCGCCGCCCGGCTGGACCAGCATGGTCCGTTTCACGCTATCGTCCGACAACACACTCTCCCGGCCGGCGGGCGGGCGCCGGCGTTGCGTTCAGGCCGGCACTATAAGCGGTGCGGCGGCGGCATGCCACCGCACTTGGACCATTGCACTTGGACAACCACACTCGGCGAGGCGTTCGTCAAAGCCTGTCGGCGATGCGGACGACGGTCTCGCGGCCGGGAACCTCGTCGCGCAGGGCGTCGACCCGCCGGTTCAGCACCGGGTGGACGATGTCGGCGGCGATGTCGGCCAGCGGGCAGAGCACGAAGGCGCGCTCCGCCATGCGGGGGTGGGGGATTTCCAGATCAGGCTGCGCCACCACGCGGTCGGCGTAGAGCAGGATGTCGATGTCGATGGGGCGAGGGCCGAAGCGCAGGCCGCCCAGGTCGCGGCCCAGCGTCGCCTCGATCTCCTTCAGGAAGCGCAGCAGCTCCGCCGGGCCGAGGCGGGTGGTGCCGCGCACCGCCATGTTCAGGAAGGCCGGCTGGTCGGTCACATACATCGGCGCCGTCTCGTACAGGGCGGACTGGGCGTCGATCTCCACCGCCTCGCCCAGCCGCCGGATTGCCTCGGCGAGGTTGGCGGCGCGGTCACCCATGTTGCCGCCGAGCGCGAGATACACCGTCACGGCAGAGGCGGAGGGAGAAGTGGAGGGCGTAAGCTCGGCCATGGCGTCGGCGGTTCCGATATGCTGGTATGGACAGGGGACGGAACTCCTAGCAAATCCGGGCCCGTCCGTCACTTCCGGGCCGCAGAGACCCGTCCGGGAACGGACGGGCGGCGGCGGGGTTTCAGCACTGTATCAACCGGTTGAGAAGAACCCGGCGATGACACGATATTCTGGTGGAGGACGAGACATGGGCCAAGGGATGGGTAAGGCCATGGGTAGGGCGAGGACCGTGGGCGCTGCGATGATCCTTCTCGGCGGCACGGCCGTCCTCCTTGCCGGCTGCGCCACCGGTCCCGATCCGGAGATTGCGCGCCGCGCCCAGACCGCCATGGTCGGCATGCCCAAGGCCGACCTGCTGGCCTGTGCCGGCGTGCCGGACCGTCAGGCGACGGCGGCGGGGCGCGAATATTACACCTACGTCGCCCGTCCGGCGGTGGCCTACAGCCCCGGCAGCAGCATCGGCATAGGCGCCGGCAGCTTCGGCGGCAGCGGCGGGGTTGGGCTCGGCCTCGGCTTCGGGGTGCCGGTCGGCGGCAGCACCTCCACCGGCTGCGAGGCGACGGTGGTGATCGGCCAGCGCGGTACGGTGGAGCAGGTCAGCTACCCGGCCGGCGCCACGCTGTCGGCCTGCACGCCGATCGTCAGCAACTGCATGGCGCCGCGCGGGTGAGGACGTTCACGGGTAAGACTTTGAGATGAGGCGGCCGGGGCTGTCGCAGCGCCCGGTAATGCCATATTCTCGACCGTAACCCCGGCCGCAGCCGGGGCGAGAGACGCCCGCAAAGGGCCGCATCAGGGTTGGCAATTGGGTTGGAGGAACCACGAACCATGGATATGAGCGGAAGCCACCGGATCGAGGCCAGCCGCGACGCGGTGTGGGCGGCGCTGAACGATCCGGAGATCCTGCGGCAGTGCATTCCCGGCTGCGAGGAGGTGGTCCGGCAGTCCGACACCGAGATGACGGCCAAGGTCGTCGCCAAGGTCGGCCCGGTCAGCGCCAAATTCGCCGGCAAGGTCACCCTGTCCGACCTGGACCCGCCCAACGGCTACACCATCACCGGCGAAGGGTCGGGCGGTGCCGCCGGCTTCGGCAAGGGCGGCGCCACCGTGACGCTGGCCGACGATGGCGGCGCCACGCTGCTGACCTACACCGCCAAGGCCCAGGTCGGCGGCAAGCTGGCGCAGATCGGCTCCCGGCTGGTCGACGCCACCGCCCGCAAGATGGCGGAGGAGTTCTTTGCCCGCTTCACCCAGATCGTCGGTCCGGCACCTGTGGAGACAGCCCCGGCGGTGGAACCGGTGGCGGGCGAAGCGGCCGGTGCCGCCGCCGCGCCCCAGCCAGCCTCCCAACCTGCCGCCACCCGGCCTGCGGTCTATTCCGAGCCCGCGGCGAAGCCCGCCACCCGCATGGCGGAACCGCCGCCGGAGATCCCGCTGCCGCTGCCGGTCGGCCGTGGCAAGGGGGGCGGAGCCGGCAATTTCTACCTGCCGTGGGCGGCACTTCTTGTGGTTGTGGTTCTGTTCGCGACGCTTGCCTGGATGAATTAGCGCGGCAAATTGTTCATTGGTCGTACGGCGGCATCAAAGGGGGTTTGACCCCCTTACGGAATGTGTATGCTGCCGCGCGATTCCGGCCGGCGCCGTCGGCCGGTGGATCCATCGGAAGGGAAGCCGAAGAATGAAGAAGCTGTTGATGGGCGTTGCCGCCATCGCCGCGGTCGTGATGGGTGCCGGTGCCGCCCAGGCGGCCGACGCCGCCGCCGGCAAGGACGTCTTCAAGGTCTGCATGGCCTGCCACACCGCCGAGCAGGGCAAGAACAAGGTCGGTCCGTCGCTGTTCGGCGTCGTCGGCCGTCCGGCCGGTTCGATCGAGGGCTTCAAGTATTCGGCCCCGATGAAGGAAAAGGGCGCCGGCGGTCTGGTCTGGACCCCGGAGAACCTGGACGCCTACATCAAGGCGCCGAAGGAAATCGTCCCGGGCGGCACGATGGCCTTCGCCGGCCTGAAGGACGACGCCAAGCGCGCCGACCTGATCGCCTTCCTGTCCGAACAGAAGTAAGACCGCTTTCCCCCGGTCCGAAGCCCAAGGGCATCATGGCCGGGGGATCACGGACGGCGAAAGGGCCGGTGGCGATGCCACCGGCCCTTCGTTTTTAGGCCTCTCTGCTTTTCGGCCTAGTCCTTTGGTCCCGAGTCTCAGCCGGCAGCTTCCAGGCTCTTGCTGGCGACCTCGTAAACGTCGGGCGACAGGCCCGGCGTGGCGACGATCCGCTGCAATTCGGCCTTCATCAGGCCCTGACGGGCCGCGTCATACCGCCGCAGACGGGAGAAGGGTCCCATCAGCCGGGCTGCAACCTGTGGGTTCATCGGGTCCAGACGCAGGACCTGATCGGCCAGGAAGCGATAGCCGGCGCCGCTGGCGTCATGGAAGCGGACCGGGTTGCCGTTGGCGAAGCCGCCGATCAGCGCATAGACCTTGTTCGGGTTCCGGATCTCGAAGGCCGGATGGCCGAGCAGGGCGGTGACGCGGGCCAGCGTGTCGGCGCGGTGCGACATCGCCTGCACGCTGAACCACTTGTCGACCACCAGCGCCTCGCCCTTCCAGCGCTCATAGAAGTCGGCAAGCGCCTTCTCTCCTTCCGGCGAGGCGGCGTTGGACAGGAACTGCAGCGCCGCGATCTCGTCGGTCATGCCCTGGGCGGTGCGGTACTGCGTCAGGCACAGCTCCAGTGCCTCCGCGTCCTCCAGTGCCATCAGATATGCAAGGCACAGGTTCTTCAGCGCCCGCTTGCCGATGGCTTCGGCATCGACCGAGAAGGGCTCCTGGCTGCTGTTGCGGCGGTAGAGGTCGAGGAACTTGGCCCGCAGGCGCCCGGCCAGTGTCTTGCGGGCGAATTCCCGCACCGCGTGGATGGCGTCGGGATCGACCACCGGCATCTGGGTGCCGAGATAGGCCTCCGTCGGCAGCACCAGCGCCTGGGCGGCGAAGGCCGGGTCGCGCTGCGCATCGTCCAGGATCTTGGCGAAGGCGTCAGCATAGCCCTCCGGCAGCACCAGATCGCGCCCGGCCTGCTGGTCGGCGACGAGGCCGAGCAGGATGCGGGTACCGAGAATCTGTCCGGCCTCCCACCGGTTGAAGGCGTCGCTGTCGTGCGCCATCAGGAAGGTGAGGTCGGCGTCGGTCAGGTCGGTCTTCAGCTTCACCGGGGCGGAGAAGCCGCGCAGCAGCGAGGGCACCGGCCGGGCCGGGATGTCGCGGAAGGTGAAGCTCTGGTTTTCCGCCGTCACATGCAGGATGCGGCTGGTGCCGGCGGCCGCGTCCTCACCATCCAGGCGCAGCGGCAGGTCCTGCCCGTCCGGGCCGAGCAGCCCGACCACCATCGGGATGTGCATCGGCTGCTTGGTCGGTTGGCCCGGCGTCGGCGGCACCGTCTGCTTCACCGTCAGGGTGAAGGTTTTGGCGGCCGAATCGTAGCTGCCGGCGATGTCCAGTTCCGGCGTGCCGGACTGGCGGTACCACAGCTGGAACTGGGTCAGGTCGACGTCGCTGGCATCGGCCATGGCGGCGACGAAATCGTCGCAGGTGACCGCCTGTCCGTCATGACGCTGGAAGTAAAGGTCGGTACCCTTGCGGTACTTTTCCGGCCCCAACAGCGTGTGGATCATGCGGATGACTTCCGCACCCTTGTTGTAGACGGTGGGGGTGTAGAAGTTGTTGATCTCGACATAGCTGTCCGGGCGCACCGGATGGGCCATGGCGCCGGCATCCTCCTGGAACTGCACGGTGCGCAGCCCCTGGACGTCGGCGATGCGCTTCACCGCGCGGGAATGCATATCGGACGAGAATTCCTGATCGCGGAAGACGGTCAGCCCTTCCTTCAGCGACAACTGGAACCAGTCGCGGCAAGTGACGCGGTTGCCGGTCCAGTTGTGGAAATACTCGTGCGCGACCACCGCCTCGATGTTGAGGAAATCGGTATCGGTCGCGGTTTCCGGCTTGGCCAGGATGTATTTGGTGTTGAAGACGTTGAGCGACTTGTTTTCCATCGCCCCCATGTTGAAATCGCCGACCGCGACGATGTTGAAGATGTCGAGGTCGTATTCCAGACCATAGACCTCTTCATCCCAGCGCATCGACTTGATGAGCGAGCGCATGGCGTGGTCGATCTTGTCCTCGTTCCCTGGCTCCACATAGATGCGCAGCGTCACGTCGCGGCCGGACGCGGTGCGGAAATGGTCCTCGCCATGGACAAGCTTGCCGGCGACCAGCGCGAACAGGTAGCAGGGCTTGGGGAAGGGGTCCTCCCAGCGCGCCCAGTGGCGGCCGTCTTCCGAATCGTCCGACGCGGCCAGATTGCCGTTGGACAGCAGCACCGGATAGCGCGCCTTGTCCGCGGTGATGGTGGTGCTGTAGCGCGCCATCACGTCCGGCCGGTCGGCGAAATAGGTGATCTTGCGGAAGCCTTCCGCCTCGCATTGCGTGCAGAAGTTGCCGGAGGACTTGTAGAGCCCTTCCAGCGCCGTGTTCTCCTGCGGCTTGATGCGGACGATGGTTTCCAGGGTGAAGCTGTCCGGCACCTCCAGCACGATCAGGTGATCGGGGGTGACGGTGAATTCGTCCGGCCCCAGAGTCCTGCCGTCCAGCGCCACCGACACCAGATCCAGCCTCTGCCCGTCGAGCGACAGCGGCTCCGTCGCGGCATCGGGGCGGGCCGGGTTGCGGCGGATCGCGAGCACCGCGCGGACGGTGGTGACATCCTCGCCCAGGTCGACGAACAGGTCGACCGTGTCGATCAGATGCGCCGGCGGGCGATAGTCCTGAAGCCGGATGGCCTTCGGCGTGCCTTTGTCCATGTGCCTTGTCTCTGGTCTGTGTCTGTCTTGCGGATCAAGCCGGTCGGGACAGGTCCGAGGGACAAGGACTGTAGCAAGGCGGGAACGGGCTGTCTTGAGTGGGAATGGGGGAGGGGCGCGGCGCGCGCCCCGGGAATGCCCTATCTCTTGACCTGCGCGACCTTCAGCAGGGTGAAGGCGCCCATCTGGTCGATGTATTGCTGATAGAAGAAGCGCCATTTCTTGCCGTTGCGCACCCCAACCAGCGTGACCTTGACCCCGTCGGTGCCCGGCACGTTCATGTATTGCGACTTGTGCAGGGTGGTGCCATGCATGCGCATGCCTTGGCGCAGTCCGGCCTCGTCGATCCGTCCCTGAGCGGTCTGCAGATTGCCGTGGGAGGCGGAGTAGGTGCCGCCGCCATGATCGCTGAAACCGAAGGAGCAGCCGTCCATCGTCGGCGTGAACATCACGTCGGCCTCGTCGTCCAGCACGACGAGATGCTTGAAATCCTGATCATAGGGCAACCAATAGGCGTTCCAGCTGTCCGGCTGGTTGCCCTGGTCGTAGCGCACCGACCAGACCTTGGCGTTCTTGGTCGTAAACTGCGAGACGATGCCGGTGCCCTTGCGGGTGCAGTTCATGCCGTCGTCGCTGAGGCTGAAGCTCTTGACGCCGCCGACGCGGTAGTTGGGCTGGTAGGCCTGATACTGGATCCAGATCAGGTTGTTCTTGAGGAAGCTTTCCGGATTCGCGACCAGATCGGCGATGTTCGGCATGTGCGCGACTTTCCTGCTGGATGGATCAGAGGACGCCGAAGACGGGGCGCTTGTATCCGGCCTCCGTCTCGTTGCCGGACAGGAACCAGTAGGCCTTCATCAGCGCGAACTGCTGGTTGTCGTCGCGCAGCAGCACATAGGCGCAATAGACGGTGCCGTCGTCCGGCCGCAGGAAGGCGGCGATCCACGGGTTCTGCCGGGTGCCGATGTGGGCGGCGTGGCCCAGCTTGCGCGTGATGTCGTTGCGGTAGCCGACCAGCGTCGCCGCATGTCCCTGGCGGAAGGGCAGAGCCGAAAGTTCCTGATAATTCTGCAGGATGCGCGGGTTGCCGTCGCCTTCCTCGGCATACCACTGCGCCACCTCCATGTACTCGTTGGCCCGCGCGTTCGCACGGTCGTACCGAGCCTGCTTCTGCCGGTCGGTATGACCGGCGGCGGTCTTTTTCAGAAAGCTGATGAGTCCCATGGTCCGCGCCCCTCCCATTCTCCGGATGGGACGCTAGCAGAGCAATCGGGGAGGCGCAAAAGGGTGGGGGTCATATGAAGGTATGCGGTTTGGCGGGGCCCGTTCGAAGGCAATGCCGGGCAGGTGGCGTCTTCGGCGAGCGCTGGTTTTGTATAATGCCGTTATCGACAGCTGAAAGTAGCTATGCCATTCTTAGGTTGATATGAATAGAACATTATCTCATTAACGGAGTTCGATTAGCAATGCGGAAGCTTTTGATCTCAGTTGCCGCAGGAATATGCCTGTCCGGCAGCCTTGCCGGTTGTGCAACCCAGGGGCAAAGTCGCTATAGCTTCCAGGATGTCGGCCGGGCGTCGGTTGTCGAGTTCGGGACGGTGGTGGCATCGCGTCAGGTGGACATTCGGGGACAGAACACGGGTGTCGGGGGCGTCGTTGGCGGAACGGCCGGCGGTCTGGCGATGTCGAACGTGGGGCAGGGGTCCGGGAACGTCGCGGCGATTCTGGGCGGCGTCCTTGTGGGTGCCGCGATTGGAGCGATGGCCGAGCAGGCCGCCAGCGACCGCATCGGGATCGAGTACACCATCACCCTCGCGAATGGGAAAACCATCACCATCGTTCAGGAGCAGGCGGCGGGTGACCGCGTGTTCAATCCGTCCGAGCGCGTGATGGTGCAGGCCAACGGAACATACCAGCGCGTTCTGCCTGCCGATCACCTGCCGAACCAGATCGCCCGGCCGCAAGGCATCAAAGTCGTTGATTGAAACCCTGCAGGACAAGAATAAGATGATCCGGGTAATTGTCTGTGCTCTGCTCGCGGCGCTGGTTTCCGGTTGCGCGTTGACCGAGGATTCCATCGCCGTCAAATACTCCGCTCCATCGAATATCTCGGTGGTCCAGGGGGCCCAGGACGTGACCATCAGCGTGACCGCTGCTGATGGCCGCGTGTCGAACCGGGACCGGGTATCGACGAAGAAGAACGGCTACGGAATGGAGATGGCGAAGATCACCGCCTCCAACGACGTGGTGGCCGAAGTCAGCCAAGCGGTGCAGGCCGAACTGGCCTCCCTTGGCTTCAATATTGGCCCCGGCGGCATCGCCATCACGGTACAGACCACCAACTTCTACAACGATTTCAAACCCGGTTTTTGGTCGGCGGAAGCAGTCGCGGAGGTCGCATTCGATCTGACGGCGAAACGACAGGACGGCACCCTGGTCTATAGCCGGAGTTACCGGGCGGTCGGGGTGAACAAGGATGTCATGCTCATGATGGGTGAGCAGGCCGTACCGGCCTTGTCGGCCGCGCTGAGGGACGCCGTTCAACTGGTCGTTCAGGACACGAACCTGCACCAGGCCCTATTGCAGGCTGGCACCAAGCCGAAAGTCTCGGCTTTGCCGACGTCCTGACCTTCGTTTGCGGTTGAGCGGACGCGAGTTCGCAGTCGGTGTTGGGCTCGCACGGTCCACCGATCCAACGGGGATCGTGATCTGGCGGATGGGGTGGGATTCGAACCCACGGTAGGCTTGCACCTACGCCAGTTTTCAAGACTGGAGCCTTAAACCGCTCGGCCACCCATCCTTCGGCACACGGGAGTAGCGAATGCGTCGCGGTGGGTCAAGTGTCGCGCGCAAGGTTCTGTGATTTGCCCGTCAGTTGCGGCCAGTCAGTTCCGGATCGGGCGGCCCAGGGTGCGCAGGCGGCGGGTCGGTTTGGGCGGGCTGGGGCTGTCGGAGAAGTCTGGCAGACTGGGGGCGCGGGCTATCGTCTTGCGGATCAACTCCGCCGTGGCGTCCAGATCGTCCAGAATCTCCGGCGCCACGCGGTCGGCATAGCGGGGTCCGAGCAGGCGGGTGCGGGTCTGGTCGATGCTGCGCAGTTCGGGCTCGAACAGCTCGCGGGCGCCGATGGGCAGGACCTGATCCTCGCGCATGCCGGAGAAGTAATTGCGCATCGCCCGCACCAGCATGCGGGTCAGCAACAGATCCATCCGCTCGAACTCGGCACGCAGATCGCTGAGACGCGACTCGTCCACGCCTTGCAGATGCTCTTCGGTCAGGGCGAAGAGGGCGCGGATTTCCTCCACCTTGCGGCGGAAGTCGAGGAAGGAGGCGAAGCGGTCGTCGCCCATATCGCGCTGGGCGCGCTCGGCAAGCTGGGAGGCCTCGGTCGCCTGACGTTCCAATGCCGCCAGCAGAGATTTCACCCGTTCCCGGCCGTTGTCGCCCCCCCACGCCATGCCCGCCCGTCGCTCCCCCCGATGACCGCGCCCGCCCGGTTGTCGTCCGGGGCGCGCAGTCATCCTAGAAGCGAAAGTTTTAACAAAATGCTTTTTGTCACGCGGATTCCACAGCAGCGGTCAGGCGTCGCGCAGGTCCAGGATGACGGGGGTGTGGTCGGAGGCCTTCTCCAGGCCGCGCGGGCCGCGGTCGATGGTGCAGCCGGCCAGACGGTCGGCGGCCTGGGGTGACAGCAGGAAATGGTCGATGCGCAGGCCGTTGTCGCGCGGCCAGCTGCCGGCCTGATAATCCCAGAAGGTATAGGCGCGGTCGTCGTCATGCAGGGCGCGGTACGCCTCGGTCAGGCCTAGATTCAGCAGGGCGCGGAACTTGGCCTTCGATTCCGGGCGGAACAGCGCGTCGCCGGCGAAGGCCTGCGGCGAGAAGACGTCGCGTGCCTCCGGGATGATGTTGTAATCGCCGCCCAGCACCACCGGGATTTCCTGCACCAGCAGGCCGCGGGCGTGGTCGTACAGCCGGTCCATCCAGCGCAGCTTGTAGGCGAACTTCTCCCCCGGCACCGGGTTGCCGTTGGGCAGGTAGAGCGAGGCGATGCGCACGCCGGACACGGTGGCCTCGACATAGCGGGCCTGTTCGTCCTCCGGCTCTCCCGGCAGGCGGGTCAGCACGTCTTCCGCCGGGGTCTTGGACAGCAATGCCACGCCATTATAGGCCTTCTGCCCGACGGCATTGACGTGATAGCCGAGATCCTCGAACGCCGCGCGCGGGAAGGCGGCGGTCTCGCATTTGATTTCCTGGAAGAGCACGACGTCCGGGGACGCCGCGCGCAGCCAGTCGGTGATCAGCGGAAGGCGGGCCTTCGCCGAGTTGACGTTCCAGGTGGCGATCTTCACGAAACAGGCCTGCCTTCTTTTCTTGGTCTTGTGAGGTCGAACCGTGGCCTTAGACCGCGGCCCTAAACCGCGAATGAGTTGCCGCAGCCGCAGGACGCGGTGGCGTTCGGGTTCTTGATCTGGAAGGCGGCGCCCATCAGGTCCTCGACATAATCCAGCGTCGCGCCGGCCAGCAGGTCGAGCGAGGCGTCGTCGGTGACCACCTTCGTGCCGTCCTTCTCGAAGACATGGTCCTCGTCGGTCGCGGTCTCGTCGAAGGTGAAGCCGTACTGGAAGCCGGAGCAGCCGCCGCCGGAGACGGTCAGGCGCAGCATCAGGTTGGGATTGCCCTCCTGCTCGATCAGGAAGGCGACGCGCTTGGCGGCGCTTTCGCTGACGCCGAGGATGCGGGCATCGGTGGGGAGTGCGGTGTCGGGCATGGGATGGCCCCTCTGGTGCGGTGCGGGAGTTGCGACAAATGTAAGGGGGATCGGGGGCTTCGTCAAAGTATGGGCACCCTTGCGCCAAACCGTTGCGCTTCTGGCACGCTTGTCCGCCGGCAGCGC
This sequence comes from Azospirillum sp. A1-3, assembly GCF_023806445.1. Lineage (NCBI taxonomy): Bacteria > Pseudomonadati > Pseudomonadota > Alphaproteobacteria > Rhodospirillales > Azospirillaceae > Azospirillum > Azospirillum sp. A1-3. The sequence goes on along the minus strand of NZ_JAMSLU010000003.1, from coordinate 497,789 downwards.
CGGGGGGCGGGGCATAGCACGCCTTCGCCGTTGCGCCTGCGTTTTCCCGCCGGTAGTGTCCGCCCCATGACGGCGGACTGTTCCCACGATCGGCTGGCTCCCTTTGCCTGCAACCCGGCGGACACGCGCGGGCGGCTGACGGCGGAGCCTGAAAGCCCGACGCGCTCGTGCTTTCAGCGCGACCGCGACCGCATCGTGCATTCCGGGGCCTTCCGCCGGCTGAAGCACAAGACGCAGGTCTTCGTCTATCACGAGGGCGACTATTACCGCACCCGGCTGACCCACAGCCTGGAGGTTGCGCAGATCGCGCGCTCCATCAGCCGCACGCTCGGCCTGAACGAGGATTTGGCGGAGGCGGTGGCGCTGGCCCACGACCTTGGCCACACCCCCTTCGGCCATGCCGGCGAAGACGCGCTGAACGCCTGCATGGAGCCGTTCGGCGGCTTCGCCCACAACGACCAGACCCTGCGCATCCTGACGCGGCTGGAACGGCGCTATGCCGAGTTCGACGGGCTGAACCTGACCTGGGAAGCGGTGGAGGGCGTGGTCAAGCACAACGGCCCGCTGTTGCCGTTGCTGCCCGGACAGCGGCTGCCGACGACGATCGCCGCCTTCCAGGGCGAATGGGATCTGGAGCTGCACACCAATCCGGGGGCCGAGGCGCAGGTGGCGGCGCTGGCCGACGACATCGCCTACAACAACCACGACATCGACGACGGCCTGCGCGCCGGCCTGTTCACGGTCGAGGAGGTGGCGGAACTGCCGCTGGTCGGCCCGATCATCCGCGAGGTCTGTGACCGGTATCCGGGGCTGGAGCGTTCGCGCCTGATCCACGAGACGGTGCGGCGGATGATCAACGCCATGGTCGTCGATCTGGTGACGGAGACGCGGCGGCGGCTGGCGGAGCACAAGCCGGGAAGCGCTGCCAAATTGCGCGCCCTGCCGCTGGCGATGGTCAGCTTCTCCGACGGCATGCTGGAGGCGCAGCGGCCATTGCGCGCCTTCCTGCGCCAGCGCATGTATCGGCACTATCGCGTGAACCGCGAGATGAGCAAGTGCAAGCGCGTGGTGCGCGCCCTGTTCGAACTGTTCATGGACGAGCCCAACACCCTGCCGACCGAATGGCAGCGCGACATCGCCAAGGCAGGCGGCGACGCCGACCTTGCGGTGCGTGCCCGCCATGTGGCCGACTATATCGCCGGCATGACCGACCGCTACGCGCTGGCCGAACATGACCGGCTGTTCGACCTGCATGTAAAAACCTGACGCGTGAAGACCTGAGCCGCGAGGCTCCTGTGACCTCCTGAAAAGACGACCTGAGACGATGAATATTTTCAAGGCCTTCGAGACCGATATTCGCAAGCTGCTGGAAGAGCTAGCCGCGGAGGGTGCCATCCCCGCCGGGCTGGACAGCAGCCGTCTGACGGTCGAGCCGCCGCGCGAGGCCTCGCATGGCGACCTGTCCACCAACGCCGCCATGATCCTGGCGAAGCCGGCGAAGATGGCGCCGCGCGCCCTGGCTGAACTGCTGGTCGCCAAGCTGAAGGGCCGCGCCGACGTGGCGTCGGTCGAGATCGCCGGTCCGGGCTTCGTCAACCTGCGCCTGACGCCGGACGTCTGGCGCGACCGCATCCGCGACGTGCTCAACGCCGGCACCGCCTATGGCGACAGCGACCTGGGCGGCAAGACGCCGGTCAATGTGGAGTATGTGTCGGCCAACCCGACCGGTCCGCTGCACGCTGCCCATGGTCGCGGCGCCGTGTTCGGCGACGCGCTGGCCTCGCTGCTGGAAAAGGCCGGCTACGCCGTCAGCCGGGAATACTACATCAACGATGCCGGCGCCCAGGTCGATGTGCTGGGGCGGTCCACCTTCATCCGCTACCGCGAGGCGCTGGGCGAGGAGGTGGGCGAGATCCCGGCCGGCCTTTATCCCGGCGAGTATCTGAAGGAGGTCGGTCAGGCCCTAGCGGAGCGTGACGGCAACCGCTGGATCGACACCGACGAGTCCGAATGGCTGCCGGCCTGCCGCGACTTCGCGATTTCCATGATCATGGGCTGGATCAAGGGGGATCTCGGCGTGCTGGGCGTCACCATGGACGTCTACAGCAGCGAGCGCGCGCTGGTCACCGCCGGTGCGGTCGACAAGGCGCTGACGGCGCTGGAGGAACGCGGCCTGATCTACACCGGCGTGCTGGAGCCGCCGAAGGGCAAGAAGCCCGACGATTGGGAGCCGCGCCCGCAGACCCTGTTCAAGTCCACCGATTTCGGTGACGACGTCGACCGGCCGCTGAAGAAGTCGGACGGCTCCTTCACCTATTTCTCGAACGACATCGCCTATCACTTTGACAAGTATAAGCGCGGTTTCGGCAGCCTGATCGACGTGTGGGGCGCCGACCATGGCGGCTACGTCAAGCGCATGCAATCGGCGACCACCGCGGTGACCGAGGGCAAGGCCTCGCTGGACGTGAAGCTCTGCCAGCTGGTCCATCTGATGCAGAACGGCCAGCCGGTGAAGATGTCCAAGCGCGCCGGCACCTTCGTGACGCTGCGCGACGTCATCGATCAGGTCGGCAAGGACGTGGTCCGCTTCATCATGCTGACCCGCCGCAACGACCAGACGCTGGATTTCGACTTCGCCAAGGTGACGGAGCAGTCGAAGGACAACCCGGTCTTCTACGTGCAGTATGCCCACGCCCGCTGCCGCTCGGTCCTGCGCCATGCCGCGACGGCGCTGCCGCAGCTGGACCAGACGCCGGCGGCGCTGGCGGCTTCGGCGAATCTCGCCCGGCTGGATGCGGAGGAGGAGATGGCGCTGGCCAAGCGCATGGCCACCTGGCCGCGCGTGGTCGAGGCGGCGGCGGAGGCGCATGAGCCGCACCGCATCGCCTTCTTCCTCTACGATCTCGCGAGCGACTTCCACGCGCTGTGGAACCGGGGCCGCGACGATGCCTCGCTGCGCTTCCTGATCGAGGGCGATGCGGAGTTGACGACGGCCCGTCTGGCGCTGATCGCCGCGGTGGCAACGGTCATCGCGTCGGGTCTCAAGGTGATGGGTGTCGAACCGGTGGAGGAACTGCGTTCATGAGGTACGACGGCGACGTCAACTACGCGGCCAATCCCTATGGGATGCCGCCCCGACAGTCCGCGAACAAGCGCGGGCTGCTGGCGCTCGGCTTCGCCGTGGTCGGCGTCGTTGCCTTCGCCGGTGCGGCGGTCGTCGGACTTCGCGGGCATGACCGGCTGTCCGGCGACGGCCCGCCGCTGCTGGCCGCGGATCCCACCCCGCCCAAGACGCGTCCCGATCAGCCGGGCGGCATGGAGGTGCCGCACCAGGACATCCTGGCCTATGAGCGGCTGCGCGACCATGACGGTGGGCGCGGCAATCAGGTGGAACGGCTGCTGCCGCCGCCGGAGGTGCCGCTGCCGCGCCCGGTGGTGACGCCGCAGATGCCGGCCGTGGTGCCGCTGCCGTCGGTCCCGTCGGTGGCCCAGCTGCCGCCGGGCTCCACCGCCACCGTGCCGCGCGACAGCGTCGCCGCGGCGGTCGCGGCTGTTGCCCCGCTGGCCGCCCCGGAGCCGGCACCCGGCCTGTCCGCCACGGACCCGGCCGCCGCGCCGCCGGTTCAGACCCAAGCCACCCAGGCGCCGCCCAGCGTAGTCGCCAAGCCGCAGCAGCCGCCCGCCGCTCCGCCCAAGCCGGTTGTCCAGCAGCAGGCCTCTACGGCGAAGCCCCCCGCTCCGCCGCCGGTCCAGCAGAATGCCGCTCCGTCGATGGGACAGCTGATCGCCAAGCTGGAGGCCGTCTCGCTGCCGGCTGCCCCGGCCAAGGCGGCGCCTCAGCCGGCGAAGGCCGCGCCCGCCGCCATGCCCGCCCCCACGCCCGCTGTTGTCGGCGGCAGCGGCGGCTGGCGGGTCCAGCTGGCGTCGGTGCGCAGCGAAGGCGAGGCCGCGGCCGAATGGCGCCGTCTGGCCGGGCGCCATTCCGATGCGCTTGGCGGCCTGTCGATGCATGTCGCGAAGGTCGATCTCGGGCCGAAGGGCGTCTTCTATCGGGTGCAGGGCGCCGGTGCCGACGAGGCGCGGGCCAAGTCCGTCTGCGCCCAGCTGCGCGCACAGAATGTGGGGTGTGTGGTTGTCCGTCCCTGATTCGGTGGGTCGTAACCTAGTGGACCCCGCCACCCCGGTTGCCCGTCCGCGCGCGGTCGTCTTCGGCTGCGCCGGGCTGGAGGTGACGCCCGACGAGGCCGCCTTCTTCCGCGACGCCGATCCGCTCGGCTTCATCCTGTTCCGCCGCAACTGCGACAGCCGCGACCAGATGCGCCGGCTGGTGGACGATCTGCGCGCCAGCGTCGGTCGGCCGGACGCCCCGGTGCTGATCGACCAGGAGGGCGGCCGGGTCGCGCGGATGCGCCCGCCGCATTGGCCGGCCCACCCGCCGATGGGCGTGTTCGGCGCGCTCGCCGAACGCGACGCCGCCGCCGGGCGCGAAGCTGCCTGGATCAATGGCCGGCTGCTCGCCCACATGCTGGCGGAGGTCGGCATCACGGTCGATTGCGCCCCGGTCTGCGACGTTCCGGTGGAGGGCGCGCATGACATCATCGGCGACCGCGCCTTCTCGCGCGACCCCGCCCTGGTGATCGATCTCGCCCGCGCCACCGCCGACGGGCTGCTGGCCGGGGGCGTGCTGCCGGTGGTCAAGCATATCCCCGGTCACGGACGCGCCTTCGCCGACAGCCATGCCGAGCTGCCGGTGGTGGAGGCCGATCGCGCGACGCTGGAAGCCACCGACTTCGCCCCCTTCCGCGCGCTGGCCGACCTGCCGCTGGCGATGGTGGCGCATGTGGTTCTGAAGGCCATCGACCCGACCGCCCCGGCCAGCACCTCCGCCATCGTGGTGCGCGAGGTGGTGCGGGGGCCGTCCATCGGCTTCGACGGGCTGCTGTTCAGCGACGATCTGTCGATGAACGCGCTGCAGGGCGACCCGAGGACGCGGGCGGAAGCGGTGCTGGCGGCCGGCATGGATGTCGTGCTCCACTGCAACGGCGATCTGGCCGAGATGCGGTCTCTGATCGACGCCGTGCCGGTGCTGAGCGGGGCGGCGGCCGAGCGCTGGGCGCGGGCGGAGGCGATGCGCCACGCGCCGGAACCGGCGGACATCGCGGCATTGACGACCCGGCTGGCCGAGCTTCTCGGCACGGCCCAAGCCTGACGGACGGGAGCGGACGATGGAGGAATGGATCTTCCAGGTGACGGCCGTGGCCCTGCCGGCCATCCTCGCCATCACCATGCACGAAGCGGCGCACGGCTTCGTCGCCTGGAGGCTGGGCGACGACACCGCCTATCGGCTGGGCCGCGTCACCTTCAACCCGATCCGCCACATCGACCCGTTCGGGACGATCCTGCTGCCGGCGCTGATGTATTTCACCACCGGTTTCGTCTTCGGCTGGGCCAAGCCGGTGCCGGTCAATTTCGCCCGGCTGGACCATCCACGCCGCGACATGGTGTGGGTGGCGCTGGCCGGTCCGGGGACCAACTTCCTGCTGGCGGTGGCGTCGGCGGTGCTCTGGCGGCTGGTCAATCCGGAAAACAGCTATATCGAACTGTGGATCCGCTCCGCCGCCGAGGTGTCGGTGCTGGTCAACGTCATCCTGATGGTGTTCAACCTGATCCCGCTGCCGCCGCTGGACGGCGGACGGGTCGCGGTCGGCATCCTGCCGGATTTCCTGGCGGTGCCCCTGGCGAAGCTGGAGCGCTTCGGGCTGCTGATCCTGATGGCAGCCTTCTTCCTGCTGCCGATGCTGGGGCGGCAGATCGGCATGGACCTCAGCGTCATGCATTGGGTGCTGGGCCCGCCCGTGGACGCGGTGATCGACTTCATCCGCATCCTGACCGGCAACGACTGAAAGCGATCATATGGCTGATCTGGTGGCCGGGCGTGTGGGCGAAGCCCCCGCTGCCGCGGAGGCGTCGCCGTCCGAGCAGCTTCTGCTGGTGCTGGACGGCTTCGAGGGACCGCTCGACATGCTGCTGGCGTTGGGGCGTGACCAGAAGGTCGACCTGACGCGCATCTCCATCCTGGAACTCGCCGACCAATATCTCGCCTTCGTGGCGGAGGCGCGGAAGGTGCGGCTGGAGCTGGCGGCCGACTATCTGGTGATGGCGGCGTGGCTGGCCTACTTGAAGTCGCGCCTGCTGCTGCCCGAGCCGGAGGGGGAGGAGCCGTCCGGCGAGGATATGGCGGCGGCGCTCGCCTTCCAGCTCCAGCGGCTGGAGGCGATGAAGGGCGTGGCCGAAAAGCTGTTCGCCCGCCCGCGCCTGGGCATCGACGTTCACCCGCGCGGCGCGCCGGAGGATTTGGACCTGCAGCGCAAGTCGGTTTACGAGGTCACGCTGTTCGACCTGCTGCGCGCCTATGGCCAGCAGCGCGCCCGTAAGGACTCCTCGGTCCTGCACATCGCCCCGGTCCGCCTCTATTCGATGGAGGAGGCGGTGCAGCGCCTGTCGTCGCTGCTGGGCCGCATGCCGGACTGGGCGACGCTGGCGAGCTTCCTGCCGGGCGGGGAGGGCGGCGGGCTGCTGACCCGCTCCGCCCTGGCCGCCCATTTCGCGGCGACGCTGGAACTGGCGAAGGCCGGCCGGGTGGAACTGCGCCAGGAGGTCGCCTTCGCCCCGCTCTATGTCCGCGGACGCTCCGGCGATTCCCAGGGCGGCGACAATTCGGAAGAAGCACAGTCCCATGATTAAGGAAGTTACCGACGCCCACGAGGCGGAGGCCCGCATCGGCAGGCTGCGCCTGTTGGAGGCGCTGCTGTTCGCCACGGCCGAGCCTTTGGACGAGGAGACGCTGGCCGGACGGATCGGGACGGAGGTCGGCCCGCTGCTGGAGGAACTGCGTGCCCATTACGCCCCGCGCGGCGTCAATCTGGTGCGCACCGGCGGTGGCTGGGCCTTCCGCACCGCGGTCGATCTGGCGCCGGAGTTGCGGCGCGAGGAGGAGGTGTCGCGCAAACTCTCGCGCGCCGCCATCGAAACGCTGGCGATCATCGCCTATCACCAGCCGGTGACCAGGGCCGAGATCGAATCCATCCGTGGCGTCGCCACCAGCAAGGGCACGCTGGACCTGCTGATGGAACATGGCTGGATCCGGCCGGGCAAGCGGCGGGAGACGCCGGGCCGGCCGCTGACCTGGATCACCACCGACCATTTCCTCGATCATTTCGGGCTGGAAAGCTTGCGCGACCTGCCCAGCGTCGACGACCTGCGCGCCGCCGGCCTGCTGGACAGCCGCCCGGTGCTGCTCGGGTTGGGGACGACGGGTGACGACAGCGCGCTGGGGACCGACGACGATGCGTGACTTCCGGGCGGGACCGCGTTTTTAGGGGGCTGCCGCGCGAATTCCCGTGAAAGCTCAATGACAACCGTTTAAGGATGGTGGGGCGAACGTTGCGGCCCTACGGCCTTTCTGCCATAGTGCCGCCCCGCCGCTAAGGCCGTTCAAACGTGATAGGCGCGCCATGGGTTCTTTCAGCATCTGGCACTGGATCATCGTTCTTCTGATCGTTCTTCTGCTGTTCGGCGCCGGTAAGCTGCCGAAGGTGATGGGCGACCTCGCCAAGGGCGTGAAGTCCTTCAAGGCCGGCCTGCAGGACGACAGCGACGATGCAGCCCCGGGCAGCAACGCCAAGACCATCCCGAACCAGCCGGCCAACACGGCCGAAACCGCGGCCAAGAAGGACGAGGCGGTCCGCAGCTGACCGGCGGGCGCGCGGGCGCCCATTCGGAACGCCGCGCGCCGACCCTGCCCACCGCATTCGTGAAGCCGGAAGAACATGTTCGACATCGCTTGGTCCGAACTGATGGTGATCGCCGTGATCGCCCTTGTGGTCATCGGACCCAAGGACCTGCCCAAGGCGATCTTCACGCTCGGCAAATGGGTGCGTAAGGCCAGAGGCGTCGCGCGCGAATTCCAGACCCACATCGACGACATGATGCGGGAAACCGAGTTGGACGAGCTTCGCAAGGAAGCGCTGAAGACCCGCGACCTGAACATCAAGAAGATGATGGAAGACACCATCGATCCGAAGGGAGAGGTGGGCAAGGCCTTCGATCCCAAGAGCTTCGATGTCGGGCTGAACGGCCATCACGGCAGCACCCCGGAGCCGGACCTGCCGCAGGTTCCGGCGCCCTCCGCTCCGCCGGTGACCGACAGCGTGGCCCCGTCGGCTGCCCCGTCTCCGATTACCACCGAACCGCCGCAACCGGTTCCGGCCCCTGTGCCCCAGCCCGCTCCGGCCCCTCGGCCGGATGCCGTGGCCTCCGCCCAGCCGACCGACAAGCAGACCTGAAGATAAAGACGGGCCATGACCGGCGAAACGCAGCAGGACGAACTTGAAGACAGCAAGATGCCGCTGATCGATCACCTGATCGAGCTGCGGAACCGGCTGATGTGGTCGATCGGTGCAATCCTGATCGCCTTCCTGCTGTGTTATGCGGTGTCGGACAAGATCTATAATTTCCTGGTCCAGCCGCTGGCCGACCTGCTGGCGGGGCAGGGGCGGCGGATGATCTACACCGGCCTGACCGAAGCCTTCTTCACCTATGTGAAGGTGGCGTTCTGGGCCGGCTGCTTCATCTCCTTCCCGATCATCGCCAGCCAGATCTGGATGTTCGTGGCGCCGGGGCTGTACAAGCACGAGCGCAAGGCGTTCCTGCCCTTCCTGATCGCGACCCCGGTGATGTTCCTGACCGGCGCCGGCATCGTCTATTACTTCATCTTCCCGATGGCCTGGCGCTTCTTCCTGGGATTCGAGTTCCATCCCGGCGGCGACGGCAACGCCCTGCCCATCGAGTTCGAGGCGCGCGTCGGCGAATACCTGCATCTGGTGATGTCGCTGATCTTCGCCTTCGGCATCGCCTTCCAGCTGCCGGTCCTGCTGACCCTGCTGGTCCGCGTCGGCATCATCAGCACCGATGCGCTGGCGTCGAAGCGGCGCTATGCCATCGTCGGCGCCTTCATTGCCGCCGCGGTGCTGACCCCGCCGGACGTCATCAGCCAAGTCAGTCTGGCGCTGCCGCTGATCGCGCTCTACGAAATCGCGATCATCATCGGCCGCCGGATCGAAAAGGCGCGGGCCGAGACGGAAGCCCAATAGTCGGCCGGGCTTTTTGTCTGCCGTGACGCAGGGTAATAATCCGTCCGTCGTGGACATGCCGCCATTCTCGCGCTAAAAGCACGGTTCGGCCAATGGAAGGCCGCAGCCGCGCACCCGGAGCCTTGACCGTATGCAGACCGCCAACGACATCCGTCGCACGTTCCTGGATTTCTTCGCCAAGCAGGGCCATCAGAAAGTCGATTCGTCGCCGCTCGTGCCGCGCAACGACCCGACGCTGATGTTCACCAACGCGGGCATGGTCCAGTTCAAGAACGTCTTCACCGGTGCCGAGACGCGGCCGTACAAGCGCGCCGTCACCTCGCAGAAATGCGTGCGCGCCGGCGGCAAGCACAACGACCTGGACAATGTCGGCTACACCGCGCGGCACCACACCTTCTTCGAGATGCTGGGGAACTTCTCCTTCGGAGATTATTTCAAGGACGACGCCATCGCGTTCGCCTGGAACCTGATCACCAAGGAATATGGACTGCCGGCCGACAAGCTGCTGGTGACGGTCCACACCTCGGACGAAGACGCGGCGGCGATCTGGCGCAAGGTCGCCGGCCTGTCGGACGACCGCATCATCCGCATCCCGACCGACGACAATTTCTGGCGCATGGGCGACACCGGCCCCTGCGGCCCGTGCTCCGAGATTTTCTTCGATCACGGCCCGTCGATCGCCGGCGGCCCGCCGGGCAGCCCGGACGAGGATGGCGACCGCTTCATCGAGATCTGGAACCTCGTGTTCATGCAGTATGAACAGCTGGGTCCGGACAATCTGGTGGCGCTGCCCAAGCCGTCGATCGACACCGGCATGGGGCTGGAGCGTCTGGCCGCCGTCCTGCAGGGCAAGCACGACAACTACGACATCGACCTGATGCGCGCGCTGATCATGGCGTCGGCCGAGGCGACCAAGACCTCGCCGGACGGCGCGCATGCTGTGTCGCACCGGGTGATCGCCGACCATCTGCGCTCCACCTCCTTCCTGATCGCCGACGGCGTCCTGCCGTCGAACGAGGGCCGCGGTTATGTGCTGCGCCGCATCATGCGCCGCGCCATGCGCCACGCCCACATGATCGGCGCGCGCGAGCCGCTGATGCACCGTCTGGTCCCGGCGCTGATCCAGCAGATGGGCGACGCCTATCCGGAGCTGAGCCGCGCCCGCGCCCTGATCGTCGAGACGCTGAAGCTGGAGGAAACCCGCTTCAAGCAGACGCTGGAGCGCGGCCTGCGCCTGCTGGAGGACGAGGTTGGCCATCTGGGCGAAGGCCAGCCGCTGGCCGGCGACGTCGCCTTCAAGCTGTACGACACCTTCGGCTTCCCGCTCGACCTGACGCAGGACGTGCTGCGCGGCCAGGGCCGGGCGGTGGACGAGGCCGGCTTCAAGGCGGCGATGGACGAGCAGCGCCGCAAGGCCCGCGAATCCTGGGCCGGCTCGGGTGAGGTCGGTACCGAGAAGCTGTGGTACGAGATCAAGGACGAGTTGGGCGCCACCGAGTTCTTCGGCTACGACACCGAAGTGGCCGAGGGCAAGGTGACCGCCATCGTCAAGGGCGATGCCCGCGTCGAGGCCGCAAGCATCGGCGATCAGGTGATGGTCGTCGTCAACCAGACCCCCTTCTATGGCGAATCGGGCGGTCAGGTCGGCGACGCCGGCGTGATCTTCTCCGCCGGCGGGGCCGAGGTCGCGGTTTCGGATACGCTGAAGAAGCTGGGCACGGTGTGGGCGCATGTCGGCACCGTCACCAAGGGCACCCTGAGCGTCGGCGACGTGGTCGAACTGCGCGTTGATACCGAGCGCCGCGCCGCCATCCGCGCCAACCACTCCGCCACCCACCTGTTGCACGAGGCGCTGCGCCACCGGCTGGGCGACCATGTCACCCAGAAGGGCTCGCTGGTGGCGCCGGAGCGTCTGCGCTTCGACATCAGCCAGCCGACCGGCCTGTCCGCCGCCGACATCGCCGCCATCGAGGACGAGGTGAACCGCCGCGTGCTGGCCAACAGCGAGGTCATCACCCGCCTGATGTCTCCGGACGAGGCCCGCGCCCAAGGTGCCATGGCTCTGTTCGGCGAGAAGTACGGCGACGAGGTCCGCGTCGTCTCCATGGGTGGCCCGCATGGCGAGGTGGACCGCGATTACTCGATCGAGCTGTGCGGCGGCACCCATGTCCGCCGCACCGGCGACATCGGTGTCTTCAAGATCGTCTCCGAAGGCGCCGTCGCCGCCGGTGTCCGCCGCATCGAGGCGCTGACCGGCACCGGCGCCAAGGCGTGGCTGTCCGAGCGCGACCATCTGCTGACCGAGGCGGCGAGCGTCCTGAAGGTCAAGCCCGACGAGGTCCCGGCCCGCGTGGCGGTCCTGGTCGAGGAACGCCGCAAGATGGAGCGCGAGCTGGCCGAGCTGCGCCGGCAGGTTGCGATGGGTGGCGGTGTCAAGGCCGAGGGCGGCAGCGAGGCCAAGGACGTCGCCGGCGTGAAGTTCGCCGCCCGCGTGGTCGAAGGCCTGCCGGCCAAGGACCTGAAGCCGATGGCCGACGAGCTGAAGAAGCAGGTCGGCTCCGGCGTCGTCGTGCTGATCGCCTCGAACGAGGGTAAAGCCTCGATCGTCATCGGCGTGACCGACGACCTGACCGGCAGCTTGAGCGCCGTCGATCTGGTCCGCGTCGGCGCCGAGGCGCTGGGCGGCAAGGGTGGCGGCGGCCGGCCGGACATGGCCCAGGCCGGCGGCCCCGACGCCTCGCTGGCTCCGGCGGCGGTCGAGGCCATCGAAAAGGCGATCGCGGCCAAGAAGGCCTCCTGATCGCACTGAAACCCGGCCCCCGGATCGCTCCGGGGGCCGTTTTTCTGTTCGTGCCGTCTTCATAAGGTCCGGCGATGGAACTGCCCACTCTGCCCTTCACCGTGACCGACTGGGCCGCTGTCCCGGTCACCGAACATCCGGGCGAAACCGGCAAGGCGCTTTGGCGCAGCTTCCATGCCGGGGAACTGCGGGTTCGGCTGGTCGAATACACGCCGGGCTATCTGGCCGACCATTGGTGCGACCGCGGTCATGTGCTGTTCGTGGTCAGCGGCAAGCTGATTACCGAGTTGAAGGACGGCCGTCGTTTCGTCCTGACCGCCGGCATGAGCTATCAGGTGTCCGATTTCGGCGACGAACCGCATCGGTCCTCGACCGAAACCGGTGCCACCCTGTTTATCGTGGACTGAAACCTTCTCGCTTGAGGGAGCCCACCCATGCGCTTCACCGGAACCGACCGCTATGTCGCCACCGACGACCTGATGGTGGCGGTCAACGCCGCCATCACGCTGGAGCGGCCGCTTCTGGTGAAGGGGGAACCCGGCACCGGCAAGACCGTGCTGGCGGTGGAGATCGCCCGCGCGCTGAACAAGCCGCTGCTGTCCTGGCATGTGAAGTCGACCACCAAGGCGCAGCAGGGCCTCTACGAATACGACGCGGTCAGCCGCCTGCGCGACAGCCAACTGGGTGAGGCGAAGGTCCACGACATCGCCAACTACATCGTCCGCGGCAAGCTGTGGGAGGCCTTCGAGGCGCCGGAGGCTCCGGTCCTGCTGATCGACGAGATCGACAAGGCCGACATCGAGTTCCCCAACGACCTGCTGCTGGAACTCGACCGCATGGAGTTCCACGTCTATGAGACCCGCCAGACGATCAAGGCGGCCAAGCGCCCCATCGTCATCATCACCTCCAACAACGAGAAGGAGCTGCCGGACGCCTTTCTGCGCCGCTGCTTCTTCCACTACATCCGCTTCCCCGACCGCGAGACGATGGAGCGCATCGTCGAGGTCCATTACCCCGGCCTGAAATCCACCCTGCTGCGCGAGGCGCTGAACCTGTTCTACGACCTGCGCGAGGTTCCGGGGCTGAAGAAGAAGCCCTCGACCTCCGAACTGCTGGATTGGATCAAGCTGCTGATGGTCGAGGACGTCGATCCCGAGACCCTGCGCGCCAAGGATGCCCGTACGCTGATCCCCCCGCTGTGCGGCGCGCTGCTGAAGAACGAGCAGGACGTCCACACGCTGGAGCGGCTAGCTTTTCTGGCCAAGCGGGGGCGGTGAGGGGCGGTCGCTTGCCCCCACCCTGACCCTCCCCCGCTCTCAGCGGACCTACGGTCCGCCTGCCGCGTCAGCACAAAGCGAAGCTTTGTGCGAGAGCTGGGCGGGGGAGGGGACAAGTGCTTGTTCGGGAGAGTGGCGGCAGTCCCTCCCCCGCCCAGCGGGGGAGGTTAGGTGGGGGTCTAACTTGGCACCCCCTCAAACCCCCTCAACCTCCTCCATCGCCACGCCCAGTGCCACGCCGGCCACCGACTGCACCGTCACCCGGCTGCGCCCGCCGCCCAGCGGCATCACGCGGATCTGCGTGCCGATTCGCTCGACCATCGCCGGAACGTGGCTGATGACGCCGACCTGACGACCGCCGGCCTGCAGAGCCTCCAGGCATGACAGCGCCACGTCCAGGCTGTCCGGGTCGAGCGTGCCGAACCCTTCGTCGATGAACAGCGTGCCGATCCCGCCCGCAGTTCCCGCCGCCATCGCCGACAGGCCGAGCGCGAGGGCCAGCGACACCAGGAACAGTTCGCCGCCGGACAGGCTGTGCACGCCGCGCCGCTCGTCGCCCATCTCGCGGTCGACCACCTGGATTTCCAGATCGGCCCCCGCCACCCGCTCCAACCGATAGCGGCGGGCGAGATCCTCCAGATGCCGATTTGCGTGGGTCAGCAGCAGGTCCAGGCTCAAACTCTGGGCGAAGTTGCGCATCTTCTGCCCGTTCGCCGAGCCGATCAGCTGCGCCATCTTGCCCCACAGCGCACAGCGCGCCTGCTGCCCCTCGATCGCCACCCGCAGCCCGGCCAGCCGTTGCCGGTTGCCATCATCGGCCTCCAGCCGTCCACGCGCCGAACCCAGCCGGTCGCGGTCCCGTTCCAGTACCGCGCGGGTGCTCTCGGCCGCGGCGGCAGCGTCTTCGGCGCTCAGTGCCGGCCCGCCCGCGGCATGGTGATCGGCGCGCTGCCGCCGCCGCTCGGCCACCACCAGCGCCGCGTCGCCACGCGCCCGCTCCAGCACCGCCAGCGCCAGCTCTTCCGCCTCCAGCTCGCTTTTGGCCGCCGCCAGCAACCGGCGAACCTCCTCCAAACCGGCGCCACGCTCCGCCGCCGCACGCTCCAGCCGCTCGCCGGCCGCCCGCGCCTTGTCGGCGCACTGCCGCGCCGCCTCGCCCCGGGTCTCGCGCTCACGCTCCGCCGCCGACAGCCGTGCAACGGCGTCCTGCCGTGCGAAAGTGGCTTTTTCCACCAGGGCCTCGGCCTCGTGCCGCTCCCCGGCCAGTGCCTTCCGCACCACCGCCACCGGCCGGCCACCCAGAAGAGCACTTCGCGTCGCCCGCGCCTCCGCCAGCCGGCCGGCGAGATCGTCCGCCCGCTTGCGCGCCTCCTCCTCGGCCCGCAGCGCCGCGTCCGACTCCGCCGTCTGCACCGCGAGTTCCCCGGTGAACCGCTCCACCTCGCGTGCGGCACGGGCCAGCGCGTCGGTCTTTTCGCGACATTCGGCCACCCGCGCTGCCAACCCGGCCCGATACCCGTCCGCTTCCCGTTCCAGCCGTGCCCGCCAGTCTGCTTCCCCCGCCAAGCCTTCGTCCAACTCTGCCAGGGCAGCATCCCGATCTGCCTTTGCCCGGTCCAGCGCCGCCACCGCCAGCGCCAAAGCCTGCCGTCCGTCGGCCAGCCGTTGCCGGTTCGCCTCGCACTCCGCCGCCAGCCCAGCCGCCGCGGTCTCGAGACGCCGATGGTCCTGCTGAGCGGCATCCACCCGTCTGCGGTGGTCGAGTGCCCGTTCCTCGTCGGCCGCAATCGCCGCCAGCCGCCGGTCGGCCTCCTCGACCGCGTTGCGGATGTCGGCCAGCATTCCGCCGTCGGCCTCCCAATCGGCAGCCGTCGCCTGTTCCGCCCAGCGCGGCTCCAGCCCGTCGGTTTCCCGCGCCATGGCGGCAAGCCGGGCCGTCAGTCCCTCGGCGCCCTTGCGCGCCGCCCCTTCCGCCGCCTCCAGCGCGGCATGGCGGGCAACCGTCGCGGCAAGCGCCTCGCGCAATTCGGCACGGCGCTTTTCCTGATCCCGCGTCACCCGGCCGAGCGGCGTTGCCCCGGCCTCCGCCCAGGGATGCTCGGCCGATCCGCAGACCGGGCAGGGCTGTCCCTCCTCCAGCCGCCCGCGCAGGCTCTCCACATCCTCGCGCTGGGCCAGCATCAGCCGTTGCAGCGTGTGCTCAGCCTCCTCGACCGCCGCCTGCTGCCCGGCGCGTAGCTCGGCAAGCTCCCGCGCCGCCGTCCCGTCACGCTCCGCCTCGCCCAGCAGCCGCAGCCGCTCACCCTCCGCCGCCTCGCGCTCGGCGGCCAGCCGCTGCCGAGTTTCGCCGGTGGCGAGCAGCGCGAGCAGCCTGTCCCGCCGCAGCCCCGCCGTGGCCCGTGCCTGCCGCGCCTCCTCCAGCGACGGAACCGCCTCACCCCGAAGGCTTTCCAGCGCCCGCTCCGCCGCCTGACAGCGCGCGCGCGCCTCCGCCAGCCGGGCGTCCGCCGCCTCGGCAGTGGCGGCGGTCACCGCAAGTTCCCGCTCCAGCCGCCCGCGCTCCCGCGCCGCCGACTCGCCGGTGCGGGTGTCGGCGATGGCGCGCGCCAGCAGCCGGTCCCACCGCTCCCACTGTCCGGCCACCACGGCGAGGCCGGCCTGCTCCCGCAGCCAGACCTCGAGCCGCGCCACGTCGTTCCGGGCCGCCGACAACATGGTCTCGATGTCGCGCACCGCCTTTCGTGCCGCCCCGACGCGCTGCGTCGCCACCTTCGCCGCCGCCTCGGCAGTCTCCTGCTCGCCGGACAGCATCGCGATCCGTCCATCCAGATCAGCGGCGCGTTCAAGATCGGGTTCGGCTTTCATCTCGGCCGCACGGGCGTCCTCGAACCGCCGGCGGGCCTCGCCATGGCGGGTGGTGGCTTCCTCTGTCGCCAGTCGTGCCGCCTCCCACGCCTCCGCCGCCCGGTCAACCGCCGCGGTGGCCTCCGCCGCGTCGCCGTTCGCCCGGTCGGCATCGGCCAAAAGCGGCCGAAGCGGTTGCAAGCCGCGCAGCCGGGCCGCCGCCTCGCGCCGCTCCTCCGCCTCGACCCACTCCCGCTCCGCCGCGCTTGCCGCTTCGGCCGCCTTGCTCTCCGCCGCCGCGAGCTGCCCGTCGCGCTCATGCCAAGCCAGTGCCGCCTGGGCGAGCGCCAGTGCCTGCTCGCCGCTCCGCACCGCCTTCGCCGCCTCTTCGGCTTCGGTCTGCAAGGCCGCGCGGTCGTCGTCGCTCAGCACGCCGATGCCGCCGCCTTCCGCCAGTAGCGTGTCGAGCCGCTGCGTCTCCGCTTTTGCTCGTTCATGGGCCGCAAACGACAGGCGAGAATAGATCTCCGTTCCGGTCAGCAGTTCCAGCAATTCGGAGCGGTCCCGCGCCGGCGCCTTCAGGAAGGTGGCGAAATCGCCCTGGGCCAGCAGAACCGCACGGCGGAACTGCTCGAAGCTCAGGCCGAGCCGCCGTTCGATCTCCTCCTGCACGCTCTTCTTGCCGTCGCCGAACCGCCGTTCGCCATCGAGGCTGCTCAGCGACATGCTCTGGTTCTGCAAGGCTCCCTGCGCCTTCTGCCGCGCCCGCCGCACCTCCCAGCGCGCGCGATAAGCCTCGCCGTCGATCCCGACGAAATCCACTTCGGCCCAGCCGAATCCGGCACCGCGCCGCAGGACCGTGCGCACGTCGGTGGTGCGGATGCTGTTGGGATCGCCGTCCAGCCCCAGCATCTCGCCGCGCCCTTCCGGCAGTCGCGGCATGCGGTCGAACAGGGCAAGGCACAGGGCATCGAGAATCGTGCTCTTGCCGGCACCGGTCGGCCCGGTGATGGCGAACAGCCCGGCGCGCCGCAGCGGTTCTCGGTCGAAGTCGATGGCGAAGGTGCCGTCGAGGCTGGTCAGGTTGGCACCGCGCACCGCGAGAATCCGCATCACATCGTCTCCTGCACGCCGGTCAGCAACTCGTGGAAGGCCGCCATCAGATCGGGGTCGGGATCGCCCTCGTGGCTGCGGCGGTAGAGACGCCGGAAGACCTCCTCCGGCTCCAGCGACGCCAGATCGATCGGCGGCGCGCTGTCGGCCAGCGTCTGGCCGCTGCCGGTCAGCCGCACCCCCAGCTTCAGCAGCCGCACCGGCCGGCCGGCCAGCACCGCTTCGACCTCGTCGCGCAGCGCGGGGCGCGGTTCCGGCAGGGTGACGGTCACCTCAAGGAAGGGCCAGGCATCGCGCGGCAGGGCATTGTCCAGTTCCAAACGCTTCAGCCTTTCCAGCGCCGCCTCCGGGCTGGCCTCGCTGATGCGGTGGATCGGCACATGGCGCGGTACGCGCAGGGACTCATGACCGACCAGCCGGCCGCCGGCGAACTCCGCCAGCACCACCTGATGGGGATAGGGCTCTTCGTCCAGCGCCAGCGGGATGGGGGAGCCGCTGTAGCGCACGCCCTCGCGTCCGCCCACCGCCTGCGCCCGGTGCAGGTGGCCCAGCGCGACATAGGCAGCGTCGTCGGGGAAGATGTCGACCGGCAGAGCATGCAGG
>NZ_JAMSLU010000003.1:295000-472500 GCF_023806445.1 Azospirillum sp. A1-3 | reverse complement strand
GCGTGACCTGCTGGATCGCGAGCGCAAGGAGGCGGCGCAGTGAGGATGCTGGAGACGCTGGACTGGACGCGCATCGAAGCGGAACTGGATTCGGTCGGCCATGCGGTCACGGGGCCGCTGCTGGATGGCGAGAGCTGCAAGGCGTTGGCGGGGCTCTATGAGCAGGACACCCCGTTCCGCAGCCGGGTGGTGATGGAGCGGCACGGCTTCGGCAAGGGGGAATACAAATACTTCACCCATCCGCTGCCCGAGCCGGTCACCGCCTTGCGCGCGCCGCTCTACCACCGCTTGGCGCCGGTCGCCAACCGCTGGGCGGCGGCGATGGGGCTCGACACCCGCTATCCTGCAGAGCATGCCGAGTTCCTGGAGCGCTGCCATGCGGCCGGGCAGACGCACCCGACGCCGCTGCTGCTGAAATACGGTCCCGGTGACTATAACTGCCTGCATCAGGACCTGTATGGCGAGACGGTGTTCCCGTTGCAGGTCGCCATCCTGCTGTCGGCGCCGGGATCGGAGTTCACCGGCGGCGAATTCGTCCTGACCGAGCAGCGGCCGCGCATGCAGTCGCGAGCCACCGTCGTGCCGCTGAGGCTGGGGGAGGCGGTGATCTTCGCGGTGGACCAGCGCCCGGTGCAGGGCACGCGCGGCACTTACCGCGTCCGCCACCGCCATGGCGTCAGTCCGGTGCGTTCGGGCGCGCGCCACACGTTGGGCATCATCTTCCACGACGCGGCGTGAGGCATCATCCCGCTGCCGACGGTGCCCGTGATCCCATGCCGCGCGCTGGGGAATAGCCGCGAACCGCCAGTGCCGCGAACAGCAGGGTGGCGCCGGTGACGACCGCCAGCGCCAACCCGTCGATCCGTCCGTAGAGCGCGAAGCGGATCAGTTCCACCCCATGGGTGAAGGGATTGAGGCTGCACAGCCACCACAGCAGCGGGCCGGCCTCCTCCATGCGGTAGAGCGGATAGAGGGCGGAGGACAGGAAGAAGAGGGGAAACACGACGAAGTTCATCACCCCGGCGAAATTCTCCAACTGGCGGATGGTGGAGGCCAGGACCATGCCGAGCGCCCCCAACATCAACCCATTCAGCAACAGGGCCGGCAGCACGGTCAGCGGCGCCCAGACCGGCAGGTCGATGCCATAGAGCCTGACGATCAGCAGGAAGGCCGCCACCTGGAGAATCGACACCACCACCCCGCCCAGCAGGCGGGCCAGTAGAAGGAAGGCGCGGGGCAGCGGGCTGGTCAGCAGGATGCGCATGCTGCCCATCTCGCGGTCATAGACCATCGACAGCGAGCCCTGCATGCCGTTGAACAGCTGGATCATGCCGATCAGCCCCGGCACGATGTAGACCTCGTAGGGGATATAGGTCTCGTAGGGCGGGATGATGGCGATGCCGAGCGCGGCGCGGAATCCCGCCGCGAAGACGAACAGCCACACCAGCGGCCGGACCAGCGCGCCGAGGAAGCGCTCGCGCTGATGCACGAAGCGCAGCACCTCGCGTGCGACGATGCCCTGGAAGGCGATCCACCATCCTCCGAACCGCCGACCGGTCATGCTGCGGCCTCCACTTCGGCGGTGGGCCGGACGGCGGTCAGCCGGTCGAAGCTCTCCGCCACGGTGGCGCAGCCGGTCTCTTCATTCACCGCGGCGACCGGCCCGTTGGCGCGCACCCGGCCGCGGTGCAGGACCACCACATGGTCGGTGGCTGGGTCGATCTCGTCGATCAGATGGGTGGCCCACAGCACGGCGATGCCGTCCTCCGCGCACAGGGCGTGGACGTGACGGATCAGGGTGCGGCGGGCGGGGATATCCAGCCCGACGGTCGGCTCGTCCAGCAGCAGCAGGGTCGGACGGTGCAGCAGGGCGCGGGCGATCTCCACCCGCCGGCGGTGGCCGCCGTTCAGCGCGCGAACCTTCTCCGTCCGCCGTTCGAACAGGGAGAGACGGGTGAGTTCCGTTTCGATCCGCCGGTCGGCCTCGCGCCGGCCGATGCCGTGCAGGGCCGCGAAATAGCGGAGATTCTGCACCACCGTCAGGTCGAGATCGAGGGTCGGCTGCTGGAACACCACGCCCAGATGGGCCAGCGCGTCGCCCGGTGCCTGCGCGATGTCGTGGCCGTGGATGCGCACCCGTCCGGCGGTCGGCCGCAGCAGACCGGTCGCGAGCGCGAACAGCGTGCTCTTGCCTGCGCCGTTGGGGCCGAGCAGGCAGGTGAAGGCGCCGGGCATCACGCGGAAGCCGACATCCTCCAGCGCGAGGCGGTTTCCGCCATAGCTGTGGCGCAGTCCATCGACCTCCAGTGCCGGCACCGTCATTCCGCCGTTCCTCTCTGCCTCAGCCCCTGTTCGTCTCAACCCTTGACCGCCACGCCCCAGGGATAACGGCCGACCTTGACCGTCTTCGTCACCTTCAGGCTGTCGACGTCGATCACCGACACATCGCCGCTGACCCCGTTGGTGGTGTAGAGCATCTTCTGGTCCGGCGTCAGCGCCAGCTGCCAGACGCGGCGGCCGACCAGCAGGTAATCCTTCACCTCGAAGGTCTTGGCGTCCACCACCGCAACGTGGTTGGCGGGCCCGAGCGCGACGAAGGCATAGCGGCCGTCGTCGGTCAGCTTGACGCCCACCGGTTGGATGCGATCCTTGGCGATGCCCTTGATGTGGAAATCGACGACCTTCGTGACCTTGCGGCTGGCGGTGTCGATGACGCTGACGGTGCCGCCGATCTCCGACGAGACCCACAGCTGCGAACCGTCCTTGGTGAATTGGGCATAGCGCGGACGGGGGCCGACCAGCGTGTTGTCGACCACCTGCCGCTTTTCCATGTCGATCCAGTGCACCATGCTGGTCGTCTCGGAGGTGTTGACACCCCAGCGTCCATCGGGGCTGACGTCCATCCCCTCCGGCTCCACCCCGACATCGACCTGGAAGGCGACCTTGCGCGTCGGCACGTCGACCACGGTGACGATGTTGCTGTCCTCGTTGGCGATGATCAGGTTCTTGCCGTCGGGGCTGAGGGCGAACTGCTCCGGATCCTCGCCGGAGGGCAGGTTGTGGACGATCTTCTTGCTGGCGAGGTCGAGGACCTGCACCGCATGGTCGTCGCTGGCACAGATGAACAGCTGGGTGCCGTCCTTCGACAGGGTGATGCCGCGCGGGCGCTTGCCGACCTTGATCGTGTCGGTGACGGCCATGGTCTTGCCGTCGATCACGGACAGGCTGTTGTCCTTCTCGTTCGACACATAGATGGTCTGGGCGGAGACGGTCGACGCCACGGTGGCGGCGACCAGGGCGGCTAAGGATATGCCGGTGAAGCGGGCGGCGGTCATGGCGTGGTCTTTCCTCGCGTCTTGCAGAGCGTTTCCGGTTGGTCGTAGCCCAGGCTGTCCAGTTCGGTGTGCGGGTGCAGGAATCCCTCCTGCGGCGACACCGACACCACCGACCGGTCGGCGGCGAGCAGCACCGGCTGGCGCAGCTGCCCGTCCCAGGGCCGCAGGCTGAGCGGTGCGCCGCGGAATGCCGACATGGTGAAGTCGGGCGATTGGATGAAGGCGATCAGGCGGCCGGGGTCGGCGGAGCGGGTGCGGGCGGCGGCCTCGCCCACCACGCGGACGGCGGTCCAGTCATTGTGGTCGCGCGCGGTCATCGGGCGCTTGGCCGCGGCCTTGAAGCGGGATTGCAGCTGTGCCGCGCCCCATTGCTCGTGGGTGCGGTGCCAGACGGTGGGGACCAGCCCCTGGGTGCCGGCGACCGGGCGGGGATCGGCGGTGCGGTAGGACAGGTAGTCGCCGAATTCCCCGACCTCGTCGGCGACGATCAGCACGTCGTAGGCCTTGGCCTGGGTGAAGACCGGAATTTCGGATTCTGCCGTGCGGTTGACGTCGCTTTCGGCCGTCCATTCCTTTTCCGCCACGATCTGGGCGCCGAAGCGCTTGGCGGTGCGGCGGATCGCGTCGGCGTACAGCTTGTCCTCCGGCCGGCGGCCGGTGACCAGGAACCAGCGCGGCCAGCGCTTCTTCACCAGATATTGGCCAAGCGCGTCGGCCAGCATCGCCCGGCTGGGGGCCACATGGATCAGGTTGGGGGCGCAGGCGCTGCCGCGCAGGGCATCGTCAGGCGCGTTGGCGTTCAGCAGAAGCAGGTTGCGGGCCTCCGGCAGCTTCGACAGGGCTTCCACCGTGGCGCCGGGGGCGTCGACGATGACGAAGCGGTCACCGCGGCCGGCCAGCTCGCGCAGGGCCGCGGCGGCATCGCCGTCCGGCGGCACCTCCACGCTGTCGAGCAGGAAGGTCTGCTTGAGGAACTTGCCGGTCGTGTTGTTGTCGGCGATGGCGAGATTCGCGCCGGCCAGCCCGTCGTCGGCTGCCGGCTCGTCGGGGTTGGAGACCGAGGGCGGCGGTTCCGGCGTCTGCGACAGCAGGCCGATGCGGATCTCGCCGACAGTCTGGGCTGCGGCACCGGCACCGGGCGTCCCGGCGAGCAGGACTGCGGCGAGGGCGGCCAGCGATGAACTGCGCAAAAGGCCGGGAAGGCGGGGCTTGGTCATCATATCCGTCGGAACGCCAACTGTTTGGTGTGCAGCCTATCTGGCGAATCCGGACGGCGGAATGCGACTATGGAAGGATGGACAGGCGACGGCAGGGGCGGGACCCCGTCTTGTACGAAAGTCCAATTATTGGTGTGACGGAGCGATGGCTATCCTGGCTGCCCGTTCCATGATGAAACCACCACTGCCGGGACTTGCCATGGCGTATGTAACCCGCCGCCGATTCCTGTCCGGACTGGCCGCAAGCTGCGCGTCTGTCGGAATCGCGTCTGCACTCGGCGTTCCGCGCAGTGCCGCCGCCCGGCCGCTCGACGAGGTGATGGAGCGCGGCCGACTGCGCGTGGCGGTCTACCGCGACTTTCCGCCCTTCTCCTTCCAGCGCGACGGCAAGCTGGTGGGCATCGACGTCGATCTGGCCAAGGCGATCGCCGAGAAGCTGGGCGTCAAGGCCGACATCTACGAGCAGATTCCCGGCGAGACGGTGTCGGACGATCTGCGGGTGGCGGTCTGGCGCGGCAGCCTGTTCGGCGGCGAGCTGGCCGACATCATGATGCACATCCCCTATGACAAGCAATTCGGGCTGATGAACCCGGAAGCCGTGTTGTTCGGCCCCTATCATCACGAGGTGTTCGCACTCGCCCGCGATCCGCAGCGGGTGCGCTCCGCCGTGCTGGCGACCCTGCCGGACGAACCGATCGCGGTGGAGATCGACAGCGTTCCCGACTTCTTCCTTCTGGGCCTGCAGGGCGGCCGGCTGCGCAGCCGCGTCATCCATTGCCCGACGCCCGAGGCCGCCATCGAGAAGCTGACCTCCGGCGAGGCCGCGGCGGTGCTGGCGCCGCTGAGCCAGGTGCAGGCGGCGCTGGGCGCGCGGGCCGAGCAGTTCCCGGTCACCACGGTGAGCCTGCCGGGCATGATGACCTCCAACTGGAACATCGGCATGGCGACCAAGGAGAACGCCCGCGACCTCGCCTACAGCATCGGTGACGCGGTGACGGCGCTGACTGAAGACGGGACCATGGGCCGGATCTTCGCCGCCTACGGCGTCACCCACACGCCGCCGCCGCTGGTGGAGTGAGCGGGACGGAAGGAACTCGGCCGGTCGGGAGGAGATGGATGGGACACGCCCTTTACCAAGCAGGTCTGGCCGGCGCGATGATCGTCGTCGCGGGCACCGCGTTCGCGGCAAGCTCTCCCTCCGATCCGCTGAACTCGGTGATGTGGGAGGCGCTGCGCGACCAGTATTTCGCCGGCGCGCCGGTGGTGTTCGACGATGCGGTCCGGGTCAACGCCCCCGCGGCGGCTGAGGACACGCGCGCGGTGCCGGTCTCGGTCGACGCCACGGCGCTGGGCAAAGTGGTGGAGATGGTGGCGATCGCCGACCTCAACCCCTTCCCGCTGGTGCTGCGCTACCATCCCGGCACCGCCGCGCCCTACATCGCCACCCGCATCAAGATCCAGCAGGCCACCGCCGTGCGCGGTGCGGCACGGACCGCCGACGGGGTGTGGCATGTCTCCGGCGTGATGGTGGACGCGGCGGGTGGCGGCTGCAGCGCGCCGCCGGCGTCCTATGCCCAGAAGGATTGGGCCGACCATGTCGGCGAGGTGCAGGCCCGGCTGTGGCCGGCGGACACCGACGGCGTGGCGCGGCTGCGGCTGCGCATCCGCCATCCCAACGACACCGGTCTGGTCGACGGCATCCCCGCCTATTTCATCGAGACCCTGCAGGTTGAGGCGCAGACCCCCGGCGGTTCGCCGGAACTGGCGCGCATCGACAGTCTGGAGCCGGTGTCGGAGAATCCGGTCTACTCGTTGGACGTCCGTCCGCCACCGGACGCCACGGCGCTGGTGCTGCGCGGCCGGGACAATCAGGGCGGCGAAATCCGCGCGACGATTCCGATGCCGCCGCCCGACGCCCGACCCGCGATGAGACCGGCGATGTCGCTGAAGCCTGCCGATCAGCCCTGGAGTGTCGGGCAATGAGCATGCCGCTTCTGCGCCGGCTGGCGCTGACCACCGCCTTTGCCACCGCCATGATGGTTGGCGCGGCGACAGGATCGGCGCGGGCAGCCGGGCCGCTGACCTATGATCTGAAGCCGACGCGCATCGCCCCCGACACCTATGTCTTCGAAGGCTCGACCAAGCATTTCACCCGCGCCAACGGCGGCAACATCCTGAATGCCGGCTTCATCGTCACGGCCGACGGGGTGATCGTCATCCAGACCGGCCCGTCCCGCCGCTATGGCGAGGAGATGCGCGCGGCCATCCGCAAGGTCACCGAAAAGCCGATCCGCAAGGTGTTCATCAGCAACCTGCACCCGGACTATTGGTTGGGGTCCCAGGCCTTCGCCGACGTGCCCATCGCGGCCCTGCCCGGCACCATCGCCGGCATCCAGGAGGAGGGGAGCGGCATCGCCGACAACATGTACCGACTGGTCGGCGACTGGATGCGCGGCACCGAGGTGACGGTGCCGACGGAGCCGGTCTATGGCTCGACCGTCAAGTTCGGCGACCACCGGCTGCGGCTGATCCCGTTGAGCGGCCACACCGCCGCCGACCTGATGATTTTGGACGAGACGACGGGTGTGCTGTTCACCGGCGGCGTGGTCTTCTGCGACCGCACCCCAACGACTCCGCACGCCACCGTCGCCGACTGGCTGAAAGAACTGGACGCCGTCGACGCGCTGGACATCCGGCTGCTGGTGCCCAACCATGGGCACATCCGGTCCGACAAGGCCTGCGTCGCCCAGACGCGCGACTGGCTGACCTGGCTGGACGGCACGCTGCGCCATGCGGTGGACTCCGGCCTCGACATGGCGGAAGCGTTGGAACTGCCGATACCTGAGCGATTCGAAGTGCTGGACGTGCTGCGCGAAGAGTATCGCCGCTCCGTCGCCCATCTCTGGCCTAAGATCGAACAGGCTGCTCTGCCGCGGGTCAATTGAAGCGCGGGGGGTGAAGCGCGGCGGGCTGACGTTTACGCCTGCTACTATCCGACAATTTACCCAACCGATCATCCGTCTACACTGCCGATATCGTAAAGCGACGCGGTCCCTTCGGCCGCCAAAAGCTTAAAAAGCCGCCCCGATCCCGCTTCTCACCGCCGGACCCGCCCGTCCGGCGGCAACGGACGGGTCATGCCCCGGGCGGTGCCGTCATCATCAGTTTTGGGAGGCAACCGCATATGAAGCGCCTGGTTACAAGTCTCGCCCTGGCAGCCTCGCTGACCGCGTTCAGCGCCACCGGCGTCCTGGCCGCCGACGCCCCTGCCGGCCCGTCCAGCGACGATCTGCTGAAGAGCGCCACCAACACCGAAGCGGTCCTGACCTATGGCATGGGGCCCCAGGCCCAGCGCTTCAGCCCGCTGACCGACCTGAACGCCGACACCGTGAAGAAGCTGGTCCCGGTCTGGTCCTTCTCCTTCGGCGGCGAGAAGCAGCGCGGCCAGGAAGCCCAGCCCATCATCTATGACGGCACCATTTACGTCACCGGTTCCTACTCCCGCCTCTATGCGGTCGATGCCCGCACCGGCCACAAGAAGTGGGAATACAACCACCGCCTGCCCGACGGCATCATGCCCTGCTGCGATGTCGTGAACCGCGGCGCGGCGATCTACAAGGACAAGATCTACTTCGCCACGTTGGACGCCCGCCTCGTCGCGCTGAACCGCGAGACCGGCAAGGTCGTGTGGAACAAGAAGCTGCAGGAATACAAGGAAGGCTATTCCAACACCGCCGCCCCGCTGATCATCGACGGCAAGATCATCACCGGCAATTCCGGCGGCGAGTTCGGCGTCATCGGCATGGTCGAGGCCCGCGATGCCGAAACGGGCGAGCTGGTCTGGCAGCGCCCGACCATCGAAGGCAACATGGGCACGCTGAACGGCAAGGAGTCGACCGTCACCGGCAAGACCAACGCCAGCTGGCCCGGCGACATGTACAAGACCGGCGGCGGTGCCACCTGGCTGGGCGGCACCTATGACCCGGAGACCAAGACGCTGTTCTTCGGCACCGGCAACCCGGCGCCCTGGAACTCGCACCTGCGTCCCGGCGACAACCTCTACACCTCGTCCACGCTGGCCATCAATCCGGACAATGGCGAGATCAAGTGGCACTACCAGACCACGCCGCATGACGGCTGGGACTTTGACGGCGTGAACGAGTTCGTGTCCTTCGACCTGAAGAAGGACGGCAAGGTCATCAAGGCCGGCGGCAAGGCCGACCGCAACGGCTTCTTCTATGTCATCGACCGCACCAACGGTAAGCTGATCAACGCCTCGCCCTTCGTCACCAAGATCACCTGGGCCAAGGGCATCGACATCGAGACCGGCCGTCCGATCTACAACGACGACAACCGGCCCGGCGCGCCGGCCACCGGCGATGCGCACGATGCCAAGGGCAAATCGGTCTTCGCGGCTCCCGCCTTCCTGGGTGCCAAGAACTGGATGCCGATGGCCTACAACCCGCAGACCGAGCTGTTCTATGTCCCGGCCAACGAGTGGGGCATGGACATCTGGAACGAGCCGATCACCTACAAGAAGGGTGCCGCCTATCTCGGCGCCGGCTTCACCATCAAGCCGCTGTATGACGATTACATCGGCGCGCTGCGCGCCGTCGATCCGAAGACCGGCAAGATCGTCTGGGAATACAAGAACCCGGCTCCGCTGTGGGGCGGCGTCCTGACCACCGCCGGCAATCTCGTCTTCACCGGCACGCCGGAAGGCTATCTGAAGGCCTTCGACGCCAAGTCCGGCAAGGAAGTCTGGAAGTTCCAGACCGGCTCCGGCGTGGTCGGCAGCCCGGTTACCTGGAAGATGGACGGCGAGCAGTATGTCGCCGTGGTCTCCGGCTGGGGCGGTGCGGTGCCGCTGTGGGGCG
Organism: Azospirillum sp. A1-3; assembly: GCF_023806445.1. Taxonomy (NCBI): domain Bacteria; kingdom Pseudomonadati; phylum Pseudomonadota; class Alphaproteobacteria; order Rhodospirillales; family Azospirillaceae; genus Azospirillum; species Azospirillum sp. A1-3. The sequence continues at coordinate 463,071 of NZ_JAMSLU010000003.1, read as the reverse complement.
GCGACGTCGCCAAGCTGGTGAAGGACATCAACCAGGGCGGTTCGCTCTGGGTCTTCAAGCTGCCGAAGGCCTGACCGCAACAGCGGCCAAGCGGGATGGGGGCGGGCCGGAGCGATCCGGTCCGCCCATTCCCGTGTCTGCTCTTATTTGGTCGCTTTGTTATATTTTCCGCGATGTCCTACCATAGTCCAATTATTCGCGGGTCCCGCTGCTGATAACGTCTGCTCATGCGAAGCAAAAGCCGCAGGACGGCTAGAAACAGAGGGAACGTCTTTCTCATGAATGCACGGATTATTCGACTTGCCGCCGCCATTGGTCTGATCGGCGCCGTCGCTCTCCCCGGTCTGGTCTATGCCCATGGCGATGTCGTTCCCCAGCCGGTCGACACCACCGGGCTGGAGAAGCTGGGCGAGACCTGGCGGGACAGCAATCCCTACCGCGGCAACGAGCGCGCCATCGAGATCGGCTCGTCGGCCTTCAACCAGAACTGTGCACGCTGCCACGGCCTGGGTGCTGTGTCCGGCGGCATCGCTCCCGACCTGCGCTATCTGGAAAAGGGCGATGCCGGTGACGAGTGGTTCAAGGAGCGCGTCACCAACGGCTCGATCCGCAACGGCGTGACCTATATGCCGAAGTTCGGCGAGGCGCTGGGCCAGGAGGCTCTGTGGTCGATCCGTTCCTGGCTGGAAACCGTGCACGAGGAATGACCCCTGCCGGATCATTGGCTCTTCCCTTCCACGCTTCACATCCAAGGTGGTCATCCATGATTCGCAGAACCGCATCCCTGGTCGCCGTCGCGGCCGCCCTGCTGGCCGCTCCCGCCTTCGCGGCCGATCACGCCACGCCGGAACAGGCGAAGTCGCTGGTCGCCGACGCCGTCGCCTATCTGAAGGCCAAAGGGCCGGATGAGGCGACCAAGGCCTTCCAGGACCCCAAAGGCAGCTTCCGCCGCGGTGAGCTGTATGTCTTCGTCTTCGACACCGATGGCCGCTACGTCGCCTCCGGCGCCAACCCGAAGCTGGCCGGTACCGACGCCGCCAACCTGAAGGACGCCGAAGGCAAGCCCATCGTCCAGGCGATGATCTCGGAAACCAAGGAAAAGCCGAACGCCGTCATCGACTATGTCTGGCTGAACCGCCAGACCAACAAGGTCGAGCACAAGCATTCCTACATCACCCGCGACGGCCATTACATCGTCGGGGCGGGGACCTATGACCAGTGAGCGCCCGTCAGTGAGCGTATGACGCGCCGTCCCCGGTCGATGCCCTGAAACCTGTTCTTTTTAAACTTCATCGCCCGGCTCTCCCACGAAGTGGTCCTTCGTGGGAGAGCCGGGCGGAACTGTTTTGGGGAACCGGCAGGGCGTCGGCTCAGAATAGCCCCTGCGCCTCGCGCGCGTAGTCCAGCAGCTTCTCCACCGACCGGGCACGGTCGGCCGTTTCGGCAAAGCGCGTCCGTGCAGCCTCCGCCGCCTGCGACCTTACGGCCGGATCCTGCCCGAGCGCCACGGCGCGCTCCAGGAAGGCCGTCTCGTCGGCAACCGTCATGGCCGACCCGACCACGCCGGCGACGTCGCCCCGGGCATAGGTCACCACCGGCAGGCCGTCCGCCAATGCGAATGCGGCGCTACCGCCGCCTCCCTGGCGCGGCGGGTTGAGATAGGCGGTCGCCACGCCGTACAGCCCGCGAATGCCCTCCACATTGCCCAGCACATGCATCCGCGCCGCGTTGCGGGCGGCGGCGATCCGGCCGGGCAACTCCGACACCGCGCCGGCGAAGGCGACCTGCCCATCCGGCACGCGGTCAAGAAGGCGGTCGAGCGTCTCCAGGAACTCCGGCCCGACCTCCTGGTCCAGGCGGTTGCCGACCACGACGTAAAGCGGCCCGTCTGCGGGCAGGCCGAACTCTGCCCGGCTGCGTGCGGGACCGGCGGCGGGCAGCGTCCAGCCGAAGGAGAAGGGACGGAAGCGTGCCCGCGCTTCCTCCGGCCAGCCGGCGGCATCGTCCTCCGGCGCATAGCCCAGCAGAATGGTGGCGAGCGAGGGCGACAGGCCGCTGGAGGTCGGCAGGAAAACCACCGGGCGGCTGCCGGCGAACAGGTCGGCCACGGTGTTGGACCCGCCGAAGGCGACGATCACGTCGGGGTCGAACCGCTCCACCGCCTCGACGATGGCGGTCAGCTTCTCCTCGTCGAAGCGCGGCTGCGGGAAGGACAGCATGCGGACGTTCGCGCCCTGGGCGGAGATGGTCTGCTCGCCGTCATAATCCTCGGTGACGTTGTAGCTGTATTCGGGGACGAAGCCGTTCTCCCCCTCCACCGCCATGGCGTTGGGGTTGACGATCAGCACCTCGCAGCCATGGTCGTCCTGCAGCCGGCGGGCGTAATCGAAGGCATCGGCCGTGGGCTGGTGGCCTTCGCCCAGCATCTGGTTGGTGATCAGCGCCACCCGCTTGACCGCCGCGCGCGGAGACGTGCGGCGTAGGCGGGCGTCCAGGTCGTAGCGGCGCGCGGTCTCCTCCACCAGCAGCCGGTAGAAACGGCGGAACTCGCCATTGGTGAAGGCGCCGACGTCGCCCTTGCGGGCATCGCCCTGGAACAGCCGCAGGGCGATTCCCCAATAGGCGTAATGCATGGAGGGCACGGAGAAGCGCAGGGGATCTTCCAGCGCCGTGTTCACCAGATTGCGGTAATAGGCGATGTCACCGCTCAGCAGGAACAGCAGGGACTGGCGCCGCATCACGTCGCCCATGGTATAGCGGGCATCGACCTCCGCCGCGGCGGAGGCGCGGATATCGTCGTCATAGCGGCGGATCAGATTCGCAAGCGCGCCGACATTGCCCCAGCCCTCGCCTTCGTTGGTCAGCAGGCTCAGAGCGCGGGCGAAGCTGAGCGCCGCCTCGCGCTGTCGGCCGGAGGCGTGCAGGGCGTGGCCCAGATTGGCGTGGAACAGGGGAGAGCTGTCGTCGCCGGCCACCGCCTGGGCGATTCGGTCGACCGCCTCCTCCGCCCGGCCGGATTGCAGGGCGATGACCCCAAGCAGATGGAGGGCGTCCGGATGGCCGGGCGAAGCGTCCAGCACGTCGCGGTACAGCCGCTCGGCCTCCGCGGTGCGGCCGGCCCGGTGGTGTTCCGTCGCGACGGCCAACGTCTGCTCGATCTGGTCCATGATGCACGTCCTTGCTGTCGGGGCGGCCCCCATCCCCCGGAGACCGTCGTCCCATGCTGTTTACTCTGTTTTAGGGGACACGCGATCAACTTTCCGCATGCGTAGACCTACGACCATTCGGGGAGGCTGCAGCCGCGGCGTCATCTCCCGACCGACAACAGCCATTACGGGCATCCTGGCACGGTGTCTTTTCTGGGGCCTGCTCGCCATTGCGGGCGCCATATCGGGCACCATCGCGGGCGCCACGGGGGCCGCCGCGTCCCCGCCGATGGAGGGGACGGTCGGGGAGGCCTCCGGCGGGCCGTCGATCGCGATCAGCCTTGCCGACCGCCGGCTGTACCTGACCGGTTCCGATGGCGAAGTCCGCAGCTTTCCGGTCGCCATCGGCCGTCCCGGCGTTCCGATCCCCGTCGGCGACAGCACCATCCAGCGCAAGCGCCGCAATCCGACATGGCGGCCGACCGCGCATCAGCGGCGGGACAAACCCTCTCTGCCGCGGGCGGTGCCGCCGGGGCCGAACAACCCGCTGGGCAAGTTCGCGCTCGACCTCGGCTGGCCGGCCATCGCCATCCACGGCACCAACGAGCCGGACTCGGTGGGCAGACGGGCCAGCGGCGGCTGTTTCCGCATGCTGCCCGCGGACATCGAAACGGTCTTCGCAGCGACCGAGGTCGGCACGCCGGTGCGGGTGGTGCGGGACTCGCTGGGCGGGAGCGTGCCGGAACGGGCGGCGCCCCCGCCTACGTCCTTGCCGGCGAGGACGCTCCCGGCCGCGGTCAGGGCGGTCCCGCCGGCCGCCGTGCGCCCGCAGCCGGTGGCCGCCGTGGCCGCTTCCAGCATGCCCGCTTCCTCCATGCCCGCTGCGCCGGTGGCGGAGCATCCACCCGCGCCGGTTGCCGATCCGCGCTGTGCCACGGTGACGGCGCCGTTGCGGCGGATGATCTGCGACGTCCCCGCACTCGCGCTGCTCGACGGCCGCGTCCGTGGAGCGCAGGAGCGGTTCCTGGCCGGCATCGCCGATCCCGCGGCCCGTGCCACGGCGTCCTACGACCTGATCCAGGAGGAGCGCCGCTTCCACGAGCGGATTGCCGCGCTGTGCTGGGTCCGCAGCGGGACCGAGGGCGACCCGGCGGTGGCCGCGGCGGCGCAATCCTGCCTGACCACGGCTCTCGGGCGCCGGTTGAGCGACGTGACGGAACGGATCGCCGGCCTGCGGCGCGGGATGCGGCTGGCCGGAGAGCCATAGCCGGAAAGGCCGAATAGCACCGTCCGCGGTCATTCTGGCTTGCCTGCATGCCTGCGGACTGCTAACCCGCAGGACCTAACCGTTCGGACAATCCGCCGCCCATGCCGATCGACTATTATTTGAACATCGCGGCCTCCGGCCTGCTGACCGGCCTGGTCTATGGGCTGGCGGCGCTCGGCCTGTCGGTCATCTTCGGCGTGGTGCGCGTCGTCAACTTCGCCCATGGCGAGATGATGGTGGCGGGCATGTACGGCGCCGTGCTGCTGGGCGGCTGGCTCGGGCTGGACCCGCTGCTGTCGGCGCCGATCATGGCCGCGCTGCTGTTCGTCTGCGGCTGGCTGCTGCAGCGCGGGCTGGTGAACAAGTTCGTCGAGCGGCCGGAGCACATGCAGTTCATCCTGCTGCTGGGCGTCGCCACCATCCTGGTCAACGCCATGCTGATGCTGTTCGGCCCCGATGCCCGCAATGTCCAGGTGCCCTACAGCTTCGACACGGTGGAGATCGGGTCGATGCTGCTGGACGCCGTGCGGCTGCGCGCCGGGGCGGCGGCCATCGTGGTGGCGGCGGCGCTGTTCGCCTTCTTTCGCTTCAGCCGCACCGGCAAGGCGATCCGTGCCTGCGCCGACAACCCGCTGGGCGCCCGTGTGGTCGGGCTGAACATCGATGGCCTCTATGCGCTGACCTTCGGCATCGGCGCCGCGGTGGTCGGGGTGGCCGGCGCGCTGATGACCCTGCTGGTCGATGCCCGGCCGCAGCTGGCGCCGGAATACACGCTGCTCAGCTTCATCATCGTCATCGTCGGCGGGCTGGGCAGCCTGCCCGGTGCGCTGCTGGGCGGTGTGCTGATCGGCATGTCGGAGGCGCTGGCCGGCTTCCTGCTGACGCCGTCCCTGAAATCCCTGTTCAGCTACGGGGTGCTGATCGTGGTTCTGCTGCTGCGCCCGCAAGGGCTGTTGGGGAAACGGTCATGAGCGGCCTTTCGGGAGTGACCGGGCGCGGCATGGTGCTGTTGGTCCTGGCGGCGCTGGGTCTGGCGGTGGCGCCCTTCGTCGCCGACCGCTATCTGGTTTCGGTTCTGACGACGGTGCTGTGGTTCGCCTATGTCGGGCAGGCCTGGAACGTGATGATGGGCTTTTCCGGCCTGCTGTCGCTGGGCCACGCGCTGTATGTCGGCCTCGGCGCCTACGTCAGCGCCGCGCTGTTCGTTCATTTCGGCATCGGTCCCTGGGCCGGCATGGTGCTGGCGATGCTGGTCGCGGTGGTGGCCGGCTGCGTCATCGGCTTCCTGGGCTTCCGGTTCGGGGTGAAAGGCGTGCATTTCGCCCTGCTGACCATCGCCTTCGCCGAGGTGGCGCGCATCGGCTTCGACCACATCACCTGGGTCGGCGGCTCCGGCGGGTTCTTCCTGCCGGTGGAGGCGGGGGCGAGCGATCCGCTGAACCTGCGCGGCTCGCCCGTGCTGTTCTATTACGTGGCGCTGGCGCTGGTCGTCGGGGCGCTGCTGCTGTCGCGGGTGCTGCTGCACAGTCGCCTGGGCTACCAGTGGCTGGCGGTGCGCGAGGAGCCGGACGCGGCGGAGGCGTCGGGCGTCGATCTGTTCCGCGCCCGCATGACCGCGGTGGCGGTGTCGTCCGCCCTGACCGCGCTGGGCGGCGTGTTCCAGGCCTTCTATTTCAACAACCTGTTCCCGGAGCAGGTCTTCTCCATGGGCCGCTCCATCGAGATCATCCTGCCGGCCATCGTCGGCGGCATCGGCACGCTGGTCGGCCCGATCCTGGGCGCCTTCATCCTGACTCCGCTGGGCGAGGCGCTGACTTTCCTGATCGAGGCCGGCGGGCTGGATTTGCCCGGCCTGAAGCAATTGTTCTATGGCGCGGCGCTGGTGGCGATCGTGGTGTTCCGGCCGGAGGGCGTCTGGCCCTGGCTGGCCCGCCGCCTGCGCCTAGTCCGCCAGCCTGGAGATTTCCGCCAGCCGGGGGAGGGCGCCTGAGATGACCGCTTTGCTCGAAGTCGAGGGACTGTCGAAGCGCTTCCGCGGGCTGAAGGCGGTGTCGGAGGTCAGCTTCACCGTGCCGGAGGAACGTATCCTCGCCCTGATCGGTCCGAACGGCGCCGGCAAGACCACCACCTTCAACCTGATTGCCGGCGTCTTCCCGCCCGACGAGGGCCGTGTCACGCTGAAGGGCCGCAATCTGACGGGGCTGAAGCCCAATCAGGTCTGCGCCGCCGGGATCGGCCGCACCTTCCAGATCGTCAAGCCGTTCGGTCAGCTGACGGTGGAGGAGAATGTCGTGGTCGGCGCGCTGGCCCGCGAACGGTCGGTGGAGACGGCGCGCATCCAGGCCCGCGCGGTGCTGGAGCGGCTGGAACTGGCCGATCAGGCCAACCGCCCGGCGCGCAGCCTGACCCTGCCCGACCGCAAGCGGCTGGAGGTCGCCCGCGCGCTGGCCACCCGTCCGACCCTGCTTCTGCTGGACGAGGTTCTGGCGGGACTGCGTCCCACCGAGGTCGATCGGATGGTCGAGGTCCTGCGCGACCTGAACCGGCGCGAGGGGCTGACCATCCTGATGATCGAGCATGTCATGCGCGCGGTGATGGCGCTGTCCGACCGCGTGGTGGTGCTGGACCATGGCGAGAAGATCGCCGATGGCGTCCCGGCGGAGGTCGTCGCCGACCCCCGCGTCGTCGAATCCTACCTGGGCGCCGAAGCGCTGGACTGATCCGGTCCCTCAGTTGCTGAGGTTCGCCGGATCCTCGCGGTAGGTGACGGAGGCGACCTCGGCGGTGAGGGGATGGCCGGGATAGGTGAAGCGGTGCAGCCACTGGGTGTCGCCGGACGCGCTCCAGAAGCGCAGCATCAGCCGGCCCGGCATGCGCGGCAGTTGCTCCGGCGGGCCGGAGACCTGATGAACCGGCTTGCCGTCGACGGTCCAGACGATGCCGTCGGGCTTCCAGTCGAAGCCGTAGCTGTGGAAGCTCTTGGCGGCGTCGAACCCCAGATCGACCACTGCATTGCGGTGCCCGACGCCGTTGACGACGTAGCTGATCTCCAGCTTGGTGGTGTCCTTGCCGGCGATGCCCAGCGTGATCTCGTCCCAGGGATCGCCGAAGGGCGGGCCGGTGTAGTGGGAAACCGAGGTCATCACCCCGTCGGCCTTCACCGCCTTCAGCGACACCGTGTAGGCGCCGTAGCCGTAGAAGCGGTGCGTCGAATATTCGCCGCAGGAATAGCGGTCGTAGCCGGTGATGCGGTCGTCCACCGTCAGGGCGAGGCGACCCTTGCTGGCGGTGACGTTGGCGCGGCTCCAGGTGCAGTTCATGTGCCCGCCCGCCTTCCAGCCGTCGGACCGTTGCCAGCGCGAGGGATCGAAGGAGCCCGAAGTCTCGCTGAAACTGCCGCCGATGTGGCTGAACAGCGAGTCCGCCAGCGCAGGGCCAGCGCCGGAGTAAAGAGAGCTGGCCAGCAGGGCCGCGAGGCCCGCGCCGATCAGAGTGCTCCTCCGCACGCCGTGTCCCGTGGCGATTCTCCGCATGGCCGTTCCTCCCGCTGCTGCCGGGCCAACCCGAAATTTCGGTCGGCCTGCACCCCGATATCGCAGGTGCAGGGCAGGGCGGCAACCGCGCGGGCGGGGTGCGCCCTCCTGCCAGCCGGCGTACCTCAGGGGATGAGCATCGGACCGTCAGACGTCGGTGACGCCGCTTTTGGGGATGCGCACGTCGCGGTGGACCGACATGCTCAGCAGCAGGCCGACGCCGATCATCAGTGTCATCATCGCCGAGCCGCCGTAGGACACCAGCGGCAGCGGGATGCCGACGACCGGGATCAGCCCCATCACCATCGCCACGTTGACGAAGACGTAGAGGAAGAACTGCGCGGTCATGCCGACGGCGACCAGCCGACCGAACTGGCTGCGGCTGTTCAGCGCGATGACCCAGCCATAGATGAACAGCAGCACATAGAGAGCCAACAGCGTCGCGGCGCCGACCATGCCGAACTCCTCCGCCAGGACGACGAAGATGAAGTCGGTGTGCTTTTCCGGCAGGAACATCAGCTGGCTTTGCGAGCCGGACATGAAGCCCTTGCCGAACAGTCCGCCGGATCCCAGCGCGATCTTCGACTGCAGGATGTTGTAGCCGGCGCCGAGCGGATCGGTCTCCGGATCGAGGAAAGTGTAGACGCGCTGCTTCTGGTAATCGTGCAGGAACTCCCAGGCGATCGGGATGGCGCTGAGGCCGCCGCCGATCACCAGCAGGAACTTCCACACCCGGACACCGGCGGCGAAGAAGATGGCGCCGCTGCCCATGATCAGCAGAAGAGAGGTGCCGAGGTTCGGCTGCATCAGCACGAAGGCGACCGGCGTGAAGACGAGCAGAAGGGGCGGGATCAGCAGCAGCGGCCGGCCGATCTGGTCCAGCGTCACCCCATGGAAATAGCGGGCGAGCGCCAGCGTCAGCGCCGGCTTCATCAGCTCCGACGGCTGCAGCTGGAAGAAGCCGAGGTCGATCCAGCGCTGGGCGCCCATGCCGATGCGGCCCATCATCTCCACCGCGATCAGCAGGCAGAGCACGACGAAGAAGATGACGTAGGCCGATTTCATCAGGTGGCGGATGTCGATCAGCGCGATGCCCAGCATCAGGACCAGGCCGGGAATGGCGCGGACCAGCTGCGGCTGGGCCCAGGGCTTCCAATGGCCGCCGGCGGCGGAATAGAGCAGCCCGACGCCGACCCCGGTGATCGTGCAGACCAGCAGGACCAGCCCCCAGTTGATGAGCCTGAATTTCGTGCCGAGCGTCAGCTGCGACCGCTGCGGCTCCAGGCCGCCGGAGCCGAGATTGGAAAGAACCACGACCTTACGCCGATGTTGCCGGAAGGGACGGAGCCGGATCGGAGCCGGCGGCTCGGACCCCGAAAGATCGGGCGGAGCAAACCGTCCGGAGGGGACCGGCGCGGATAATGCGGCAAGCGGTCCCGCGGGTAAAGGCGGCCGTGCGCCGGCCGCTTTTTCTAACCGGCTCCGCGTGCCGGATAAGGCGGGTGTCAGGCTGGCATGGGCACCGGATGGGTCGCTTCGGGGAAGAAGCGGACCTGATTGCGCCCGGCGTGCTTGGCGTCATAGAGGGCGGTGTCCGATTGGGCCATCAGATCGGAAAACTCGCTGTGCTCCCTGGTCAGGCTGACGCCGCCGATGCTGCAGGTCACCGTCACCCCGGCTTCCGCGCCGAGCTGGGCCAACTGCCGTTCGATGGCACCGCGCAGCCGCTCGGCCAGCATCCGGCCGGCCTCCGCCCCGGTTTCGGGCAGCAGGATGGCGAATTCCTCCCCGCCGATCCTGCCCAGGGCATCCTCGTGCCGGATCTGCCCGGTGCAGCAGTCGGCCACCGCCCGGATCACCCGGTCACCGAAGGGGTGGCCGGCGTGGTCGTTGATCGATTTGAAACGGTCGATGTCGAGCACCAGCACGGTCAGCTCGCGCCCATATCGACGGGCCCGGCGGAATTCGACCTCGCCCATTTCGAACAGGCGACGGCGGTTCAGGGCGCCGGTCAGCCCGTCGGTGTGGGCGAGCTTTGACAGTTCGCGGTTGAACTCGTCGCTGGCCATTAGGACATAATTGATCGCCCCGATGACGGTCCCCAGCAGCGACAGCAGGAAGGTCGCCCGTTCGACGCGGTCATCCAGCATATAGGTGGTCGGGGCGTCTTCCTGTGCCATACCGGCGGACATGCGGACCAGATAGACGACGGCGAGGGAGGCGCACAGCAGTCCGGTGACGTAGTGGGGTATGCCGCGCCCCTCGTAGCGGACCAGCACCTCGAAGGCGATCACCAGCAGCACTGCCGACGTCGCGAAGCTGACCAGGACGCGCACCCAGCCGATGCCGCCGCCGGCGAACAGCAACAGGAGGCAGGACAGGCCCACGGCCGCTCCCACCGTCGCCGGCACGAAGGGCCAGACCGGTCGGTTCTGAAGATGGCGGACACTGGTGTAGTTCATCGACAATCCGGCGAGTCCGATTCCGTTGGCGAGCGGAATCAGAAGTTCCGGCGCCTGGCCCCCGCGAAATCCGGCGATGAGGAAGGCGGAGCCCAGCAGGAATTTCCCATAAGAATAGGCCCGCAGGGATCCGCGAATGTGACGGGGGTAGCGGCCGGAGGCCACAACGATGGACAGCCCGACCGCAAAGCCTATGACAGTGATGACCTGCGCGATGAAGGTGGTCTCGAAATCCATCGGCAAGCCCGTTACGCACCGTTACGCCGGTATGTCTGGGCACGCTATACGAAGCCTTTGCCGGTGACAAGCCGCAGGGGTGAACTCTGCGCAGGGATTCCTGATCATTGCAGCTAGATTGCTTCTGGCGCCAATTTTGGGTTGTGAACGCTTGGGTCAGCCCCTGTTGGGGGCATAGCCCTTGGCGAACAGGTCGACGGCGGCGTCGACGTAGCGCTCCAGTTCGTCGTCGCTCGGCCGCTCGCTCAGGCACAGCAGCAGCTTCATGTGCATGTTCGCCTTCAGCAGCCCGAAGAACTGGTGGGTGGCGAGATCGCAGTCGGTGATCGCCAGCTCGCCCTTGTCCGCCATATGGGTCATGAACTGGCGGGCGCGCTGGAAGGTCTCGGCCGGGCCGCTTTCATAGAAGGCCTGGGCGAGCTGGGGCTGGCGCAGCACCTCGCCCAGCACCATCCGGTAGACGCCCAGCGCCTTCGGCGAGGCGATGAAGCGGACGAAGGTGCGGCCGATCAGGCGCAGGCCGTCCGCCGCCGGCAGGTCCATCGCCTCGCTCCAGACGCTGCTCATGACGGAGTTCGCGCATTCGCAGGCGACCATCGCCCGGAACAGCTCTTCCTTGCTGCCGAAATGCGCGTACAGGGTTGCCTTGGACACGTTCGCCTTCTTGGCGACGGCATCCATGCTGACGGCGCTGTAACCATGTTCCAGGAACAGGGTGCCTGCGGCCTCCATGATCTGGGCCTGCTTCGATCCTGCTTCGGGAGTGGGGGCAACCAATGTGGTCATGCGCGTCTCGCCGGAGTCCATGCTGCCTCGGTCCATGTTCCTGGCCCCTACCGCGTTCTGCATCGCCCGACAAGCCTCCTGACACCAATTGCCAAAAACTAAACCGTTCAGTTCGGTCTTGACAACAGATAGGTCGTCCGCCATCTTCCGACAAGACTAAACTGAACGGTTCAGTTTCTTTTCCGTGACGGCGCCGGAAAGAGCGCATCGGCGGGAATGCGGATCGGACCGCGGTGGATTGGGGATAGAGACAATGGCGAATGGCGTACGGAAGATCGTGCTGTCGGGCGTTGCGCTGGCTGTGCTGGCAGGTGGCGCCGTCGCCGGCGAACATTGGTGGACCACGGGCCGGTTCCTGGAGTCGACCGACAATGCCTATGTGCAGAGCGACATCACCGTCGTCAGCCCGAAGATTTCCGCCTATGTCCGCGACGTGAAGGTCGCGGAAAACCAGCTGGTGCGGACGGGCGACGTTCTGGCGGTGCTGGACGACCAGGATTTCCGTGCCAAGGTGGCGGAGGCCGAAGCCGCCGTCACCGCGCAGAAGGCGGCGCTCGGCACGTTGGACAGCAAGCTGGAGCTACAGCGCACGGTGATCGACCAGGCCGCCGCCACGCTGGCGAGCGCGGAGGCCGAACAGCGCCGCGCCCAGCAGGAGTTCGAGCGCAGCCGGTCGCTGGCCAGCGACAGCTGGACCAGCCGGCAGAAGCTGGAGACCGCCGACGCCGACCTGCGCAAGGCGGTGGCCCAGGTGGCGAAGTCGCGGGCGGCGCTGGCGTCGGAGAACGAACAGGTCAACGTCCTGCACGCCACCCGGACCGAGACGGAGGCCCATCTGGCCCAGGCCCAGGCGACGCTGCAGACCGCGCGCAACGACCTGGACAACACCGTGATCCGCGCGCCGGTCGATGGCGTGATCGGCAACCGCGGCGTCCAGGTCGGCCAATATGCCCGGCCGGGAGTGCAGTTGCTGTCGCTGGTGCCGCTGCCCGACGTCTATGTGGTCGCCAACTTCAAGGAGACCCAGCTGGCGCACATGCGCCCCGGCCAGCAGGTCAGCATTTCCGTCGACGCCTTCCCCGACCGCCATCTGACCGGCACGGTGGAGAGCTTCGCCCCGGCGTCGGGGTCCAAATTCTCGCTGCTGCCGCCGGAGAATGCGACCGGCAACTTCACCAAGATCGTGCAGCGGGTGCCGGTGCGGATCGCCCTGCCGCGCGACAACGCGCTGGCCGGCCTGCTGCGTCCAGGCCTGTCGGTGGTGGCGGAGGTCGACACCCGCGGCGCCGATGCCCAGCCGCATGTGGCGAGCGGCGGCGTGTTCGGCGCGCTGTCCGACAAGCAGGCGGTGGCCGCCAAGTAAGCGGCGGTCACGCTCCGGCGGGGGCGCCGCCCCGTCTCCCCCCTTCGGGGGCGGCGTTCCCGCCATCAATCAGAGTGACATTCAGGCCGGAGCCGCGCCCCCTCCTTTGGGGGCGGCAGTCGTTCGGCCGCGACGGAAGGCAGCGGTTCCATGGCGACACCGGCCCAGGGCATGCGCCCGCTCACATCCCGCGACATCGCCGGCTTCTTCGCGATGGTCGTCGGCATGTTCATGGCGATCCTCGACATCCAGATCGTCTCCAGCTCGCTGTCGGAAATCCAGGCGGGGCTGGCGGCCAGCGCCGACGAGATTTCCTGGGTGCAGACCTCCTACCTGATCGCGGAGGTCGTGATGATCCCGCTGTCGGGCATCCTGTCGCGCATCCTGTCGACCCGCGTGCTGTTCACCGTGGCCGCCGCCGGGTTCACCCTGACCAGCGTCGCCTGCGCCTTTGCCGGCGGCATCGAATCGATGATCGTCTGGCGCGCGCTGCAGGGCTTCATCGGCGGCGCCATGATCCCGACGGTGTTCGCCACCAGCTTCATGATCTTCCCGCCGGAAAAGCGGGCGGGCGTGTCGGTGATGATGGGGCTGGTCGCCACCATGGCGCCGACCATCGGCCCGACGCTGGGCGGCTATCTGACCCAGCACATGTCCTGGCACTGGCTGTTCCTGGCCAACGTCATTCCCGGCATCCTGGTGACCTCGCTGGTCTGGTTCCTGGTCGATGTCGACCGGCCGAATCCGGAACTGCGCAAGGGCTTCGATTTCGTCGGGCTGGCGCTGATGGCCGCCTTCCTGGGCAGCCTGGAATATGTGGTGGAGGAGGGGCCGCGGAACGACTGGTTCGACGACGAGGCGATCTTCGGGCTGGCCGTGGTGGCCGCCGTCTCCGCCGTCGGATTCTTCTGGCGGGTGCTGTCCTACCGCAATCCCATCGTGGAACTGCGCGCCTTCGCCGACCGCAACTTCGCCATCGGGTCGCTCTACAGCTTCATCCTCGGCATCGGCCTCTATGGGTCGGTCTATCTGCAGCCGCTGTTCCTGGCCCGCGTGCGCGGCTTCAACAGCCTGCAGATCGGCGAGATCATGTTCGTGACCGGCGCCTTCCAGTTCATGTCGGCCCCGATCGCCGGCGCCCTGTCGAAGCGGATGGACCTGCGCGCCATGCTGGCGCTGGGTCTGATCCTGTTCGGCACGGGCGTCTGGCTGAACAGCCATTTCACCGCCGAGACCGGCTTCTGGGAACTGTTCCTGCCGCAGGCCGTGCGTGGCATGTCGCTGATGCTGTGCTTCATCCCGATCAACAGCGTGGCGCTGGGCACCCTGCCGCCGGACAAGCTGAAGAACGCGTCGGGCCTGTATAACCTGATGCGCAATCTGGGCGGCGCCATCGGCCTTGCCGCGATCAACACGGTGCTGACCGACCGCAACGCGCTGCATCTGAACCGACTCGGCGACAATATGAACCTCGCCCGGCCGGAGGTGCAGCAGATGGTCGACAACCTCAGCCAGCGCTTCGACGGGCTGGTGGCCGACCCCACCGCCGCGGCGATGGCCCGGCTGGTCGGGCTGGTCCAGCGCGAGGCGCTGATCCTGACCTTCAACGACGCCATGCTGCTGATGTCGGCGGTGTTCTTCGGTGCGCTGCTGTTCATGCCGCTGGTGCGCCGGCCGGGCGCGCCGGTGAAGGCGGATCACTAAGCGTGATAGGTTGCTGCCCTGGGGTTGTGCTATAGCTTGACCGATCGTCCGAACGCACGTCCGAATCCTGCCGAGCCCCCCAGTCGAGACCCATGAGCAAGCGCCAATATACCCGAGCCGAGGTCAAGGAACTGCTGGGCGCGCTGGAGCGCCAGTGCCGTGAAGCGTCGAAGCTGGCCCAACTGGCTGAGCATGAGGCGAGCAAGCACAGCTTCGGCGCCTATCGCGACTTCCGCGACAAGGTCGGCGAATTCCAGGCGCTGGTCATCCTGATCGAGCAGCGCATGCGCAATCTGGTCGACGCCCGTTCCGACGACCTGCGCGACCAGTTCGAGAAGCTGGACATGGTGATGCTGGCCCTGCTGGTGCGCGCCAGCATGCGTTTCTTCTTCGTGCTGTCGGCGAATCCGATCTTGCCGATGGGCGCCCGCGAGATTTTCGTGGCCGAGCTGCGCAGCCTGCACGACGCGGCGGAAAAGCTGAAGCGGCCCAACTATGCCGGCAAGCTCGGGCCGGACCTGGACCGCGATCTGGAGACCGCCTCGCTGATCCTGGAAGAGATCATCGACAAGGCGCCGAGCCTGCTGAACTTCCGCGGGGCTCCGATCGGGGAGTAGCGGGGCGGGGAGTAGGGGGCACCCGCGAAGGCGCCCCCATACCACTCACTTCGCCAGGAACTGCGCGATCGTGTCGCCCGCCTTGCCGATGTTCACCACCCCGTCGAGATGGCCGAGGGTCGAGGTGATCGACTCGGTGTACTCCACTGCGTTGCCTTGCTTCTCCAGCCGGTCCTTCAGCGGGCGCATGTTGCGGTCGGGCGGGAAGACGAGGTCGTCGGCCGACGGGATCAGCAGCACCGGCGCCTTGATCTTCGCCAGCCCATCCTCCAGCGAGGCGCCGTTTCCGGTTACGAAGGTCTGGTTGGCCTTCACCAGATAGAGGAAGTGGTTGGCGTCGCTGACCGCGGCGCGGCCGGCGGCGGCCTTGTCCAGCCAGGCTTCGATGGCGTACTGGTTGCCCATCGCCGCCTTCGGATCCTTGCCGTCCTCCGCCCATTTGCGGCCGAAGGCGGCGTCCGCCCATTTCCAGTGCCGCGCCTGCAGGGTGACCAGCTTCAGCGCCTCGGTCAGGCCGGCCTTCGGCTCCGCCTTGCCGTAATAATCGCCGTTGTTCCAGTTGGGGTCGAGCTTGATCGGTGCGGCCCACAGGTTCAGCCAGCCGATCAGGAACGGATCGGTTTCCGGCCCGCCGATGGCGGCGATGACGCGCTTGACCATCTCCGGATGGTCGGCCCCCCATTCGAAAGCCTGGAGCGAGCCCATCGAGCCGCCCATCACCGCCTGCAGAGTCTTGATGCCTAGGCTGTCGATCAGCGCCTTCTGGACATTGACGAAATCCTGGATGGTGACGACGGGGAAGCTCATGCCATAGGGCTTGCCGGTGTCCGGGTTGATGCTGGCCGGGCCGGTGGTGACGACGTTGGGGTCCTTCGGCGACAGGTTCACCAGCGTGTCGGAGCTGATGATGAAGTATTTGTCGGTGTCCAGCGGCTTGCCGGGACCGATGATGCTGTCCCAATAACCGGGCGCGGCGTCGTCGGCCTTGTATTTCCCCGCGGCGTGGCTGCTGCCGCTGAAGAAGTGGGTGACGAGGATGACGTTGTCCTTGGCGTCGTTCAGCTTGCCGTAGCTTTCCCAGCCGATGCGGACGTTCTTGATCGTCCCGCCGCCGGTGGTGGTGTAGGACGGCATCTCGAAGACCTTCTTCTCGACGATGCCGTCCAACGCCAGCGCCGGCAGGGTGCCGAACAGACAGGCCGCCATGGCGAGGCCGCCGAGGCAGCCGGACCAGATGGAACCGCGGACAACCCCACGCATAAGCATCCCCCTCCAGAATTGTTCGCCTGACACTCTATTCCGGTGGCGCAGTCTACCCATAAGGTTGCGGCTGTCCAGCCGCCATCGGTGACGCTTACGGTTAGGCGAATAGGGCCAAGCGGGTGGAGGTAGCGCATCAGTGCAGGCGGACGGCGGTTCCGTTCACCGACACCATCAGCATGCCGTTCTCCTTCCCCAGCACCTCGTAATCGACATCCACCCCGACCACGGCATCGGCGCCCAGCGCGCGGGCTGACTCCTCCAGGTCGGCGAAGGCCGCCTCGCGCGCGTCGCGCAGTGCCGCCTGATAGCCGCCGGCCCGACCGCCGACGATGTCGCGCACGGAGGAGAACAGGTCGCGGAACACGTTGACGCCCATGATCGCCTCGCCGGCGACGATGCCGAGATAGTGGGTGATCTGGCGGCCTTCGACGGAATCGGTGCTGGTGACGATCATGGTCACATCTTTCAAGGTGGTTTCGCTGCCGCACAGATGGGGCCGCCATGGCCGAGTCCAAGGCGGCACTGCGAAATCGCAGGGCGTTCTAGTCCATCGCGCCTTCCCCCACCCCGTCCGTACCGTGTAGGACAAGGTGGGGCAGGCGAGGGGGAAAGCGATGGACGACACACGGCGAGCCATCCTGCGCTGGATGACCGGCGTCATGGAGGCGAAGGGCTGGAGCGCCGGCGGTTGGGCGCGGCTGGCCGGCGTCACCGCCACCAACCTGACCCGCTTCCTGCGCGATCCCGTGATGGGCAGCGTGCCCAGCGCCGACACGCTGGCCCGGCTGGCCCGCGTTGCCGGGTCGGAGCCGCGATTCCTCGACGACCATGCCTATGCGCCGGTCTCGCGCGTGCCGGTGCTGACTCTGGAGCAGGCGCACATCTTCCTCGACCTCGGCCGCAGGGCGGGGGAGGCGTTCCTGGCCGGGGCGCTGAAGGACGGCGCCGCGTCGGTCGCGATGGACGGCCGCACCTCCCGCCGGGCCTTCGCGCTGCGCATCCTGTCCAAGAGCCTGGACGCCGCCGGCGTGCTGCCGCGCGACTGTGTGGTGCTGGAACCGCTGGACGTGCTGACTCCGCAGACGGGCGACGTGGTGGTGACGGTGGGCGAGGGCACGATCTGCGGGTATCGCTTCTTCCCGCCCCATCTGATGCCGGTCTCGACCGATCCCGACTGCCGCCCCACTGCCTTCGACCGCGCCCATGTTGCCGGAGTCGCCGTCCACGTGGTGCGAGCGCTTCGCATGTAAAAGGCTGCTGCGGCACGAGTCGCGGCGCGCGTTCCAATCCCCCGCGACTCGCAAAAACGGACGTCTCTACTCCGTCCGTTTTGTCTTGTGATGTCTCTCGTCAGAAGACACCAAATATAGCGTGTTTTCAGGACTTTGAGCTGGTCTACGGCCAAGCCATAGGTTCACGTTTTGTTCTTGAAAGCTGCGTGTTCGCATCCCATATTCAGGGTCCAGTGAGGCGGTCCGAAAAACATGCTGCGAAGTCGCAGCAACGGTCACGCTTCGGGGTTCGGAAAGTCGGGAAAAGCATGGCGATCACTCAGGCACAGCGGGACTTGCGGGCGGGGCGGATCGGGTCGTCGGACGCGACGCGCGTGATGGCCGGCGACTGGCTGTCGCTGTGGCGCGAGAAGACCGGCCGGGTCGAGCCCGAGAACCTGGATCTCGTCGCCGCCGTTCAGATCGGAATCGCGACCGAGCATCTGCATCCGCGCTTCGTCGCCCATGCCACCGGCCGCGATTGCGTGGAGGCGCCCGACACCTATCGCCATGCCGAGCATGACTGGATGGTCGCCCACCCCGACTTCCTGACCCGCAGCGCGGCCGACGGTGCGCTCGACACCATCGTGGAGGCGAAGTTCAACAGCGGCTTCCAGACCGATGCCGACCTCGCCCGCCGCTATCACTGGCAAGTCCAGCATCAGCTGGCGGTGGTCGGGCTGGATCGCGCACTGCTGTCGATCCTGCGCCCGACCGGCCACAGCCTGATGACGGTGGATCGGCACCCGGACGATGTCGAGCGGCTGATCGAGACGCTGGAAGCCTTCTGGTGGCACGTCGTCAACGATGTCGAGCCGTCGGACCCGCTGCCGATGGACGCTCCGTCCTATGAGAACGGCCGCGTCTTCGACATGGGGCGGCACAACCGCTTCCGTGCGTTGGCCGACCGGCTGGTCGCCAACCGGGCGGCTGCGCTGGCGGTGAAGGAGGACGAGGCCGCTCTGAAGGCGCTGATGCCTGACGACGCCCGCATCGCTTTTGTTGCCATCGATCAGGCCGATGGCCGGTCGGGTGGCCTCTATCTCGCGCGCGACCGCGAGGGCCGGCTCAGCCTGCGCTATGGCGCACCGCCGCGCCGTTCCCTGGCAGAGGCGCAATCCTGGGGACCCTCCGCTGACCCGAACGCGGTGGAGTTCAGCCTGGAAACAGTGCTGACCGCCGGCTGGGGTGAGGGGAGAGCCGAAACGTTTGGACAAGAAGGACCCAAATCATGGGACGCATGAGCAAGACCGACCACGTCGTTGCCGACACCGAAACCCCCGAATCGAGCGTAACCGAGTCCAACGTGACGGAGACCACCCAGGCCGAGCCGAAGACCGGCGGCAGCCGCGGCTCCCACGGGTCCAAGGGGTCCGCCGGCGGCAGCCGGGTGGAAGAACCGCAGCGCATCGACACCATGTTCCTGTGGAACCGGCTGAAGCGCACCGATCCGAAGGCGACCAAGCCCTTCACCCGCTCCGGTGGCTTCCGCGGCACGCAGATCGACCCGACCTGGCGCTTCCAGATGATGACGGAGGTGTTCGGTCCGATCGGCAAGGGCTGGGGCTATGAGCAGGTCGACTGGACCATCGCGGAACGGATGATCTTCATCTGTGCCCGTGTCTGGTACATCGACCCGGAGACGAAGGAGAAGTGCTTCACCGGCCCGCAGTGGGGCGGGACCGAGATGGTCCGCCGCCGCAACGGCATGGAGATGCCGGACGACGAGTGCTTCAAGATGTCGATGACCGACGCCGTCGGCAAATGCCTGCTGCAAATCGGTCTGGCCGCCGACGTCTATATGGGCCAGTTCGACGACAGCAAGTACCGGGAGGAGTCGGAGGCCTTCTATGCCGCCAAGTCCAACCCGGACCTGCAACCCGCCGCCGTCGAAGCCTTCGAGGCGGAGGTGAAGCGTCGCCTGGGAGCCTGCCTGGATCTGGACGACCTGGAGGAGGTCTGGCGGTCCGGCGTCGGCACCCGCCTGCGCGAGATCGGCGCCATCGACCGCGCCGCCCAGCACCGCATCACCGGCCTGTTCGCCCAGAAGAAGGCCGAGATTCTGAAGCGCGAGGAAGAGGACGGGCGGGAAGCCGCCTGACGGAGGCCCCATGATCCAGACGACTCATAACACCGGCGACCGGTCGCCCAGCGGACTGTTCCGCATGAGCGCCTGGGAAGGCGAGTTCGAGCGTGCCAACGCCCAGTTGCCGCGCTGGTACTGGAATCGCGACCAGCGCCGCCGCCACTACGCCCGCTGGGTGGAGGCGGAGGCCGAAACGCTGGCGATGCGGCTGTCGGGACTGCTGCGGTCCGACACCCCGGCGGAAACCGAAAGCGCGGCCCGCGTCCTCGTCGAGTCCCTGTCGCGTGACATCGACTGGGCTCGACGGTTGGAAGACTCGGAATCGGAAGACAGGACGTTCGCCCACGCCGCCTGACCGCAGGCGGCATCAAGGGAAGGATATCATCTCATGACGATAGAAGAGGTCCAGGCGCGTCTGCGCGCCGCTCAAGCCCGCATTGGGCGTGAGGGCCGCTTCGCCCTCACCCTCAGCCTGGATGGGCGCGAGGAATGCTACATCACCCATTGGTTCCGCCCCGAGCCGCACGCCTTCGAGGACTGCCGCGCGGTCGGTTCCGGAACCCTGGCCGAATGCCTGGACGCGCTCGACCGCTATGTGGCGGCGAACCGGGTGCGTGACGAGGCTCCGGTGCTGATGGCGGCCGAATGACATCCCCGTAACGGTCAAACCATCGGCCTTTCTCCCCTCGTCCCCCCCGCGGACGAGGGGACTTTTTTTGCCTGCCGTTCGCGGGCTGCCGCGGTTGTGCTATGGTCTCCACCTTCAAGCGGAAGGGGAGCGATCATGGATCCCGTACTTGCCTTCGCCAGCATCGTCGGCGCCATCGCGGTCGGCGCCGCCAGTCCGGGACCGAGTTTCGTGCTGGTCGCCCGCACCTCCATCGCCGTATCCCGCCGGGCCGGCTTGGCCACCGCGCTCGGCATGGGGATCGGCGGCGTGTTCTTCGCGTCGCTGGCGCTGCTGGGTCTGCATGCCCTGCTGTCGCAGGTCGGCTGGCTCTATGCGGTGCTGAAGCTGGTGGGCGGCGCCTATCTGCTCTACCTCGCAATTCGCATCTGGCGTGGAGCCGGGGAGGCTCTTGTGCTGGCGGAGGAGGGGCAGACCGCACCCGCCGGGCTGATGCGGCCTCTGTTGTTTGGGCTGCTGACGCAATTGAGCAACCCGAAGACGGCGCTCGTCTATGGCAGCATCTTCGCCGCGTTGATGCCGGCCGAACCGCCGATGTGGCTGTTCGTTTTCCTGCCGCTGGCGATCTTCCTGATCGAAGCGGGCTGGTACGCCATCGTCGCCGCGGCCTTTTCCGCCGGCCGGCCGCGCGCCGCCTATCTCAGGTCCAAGCGCTGGGTCGACCGGGTTGCCGCGGCGGCCATCGGTGGTTTGGGCGTCCGCCTGATGTCGGACGCTTTGCCCCCTCCCTAACCCTCCCCCGCGTTCCGCGGGAGAGGAAACTCCGCCGTTATGCAAATCTCCCCTCTACCGCCGAAGGCGGGGGAGGGAGGGACCCGCGGCGAAGCCGTGGGAGGGAGGGGGCAATCGCCCTTACTTCTTCTTGCCCGACTGCGCCCTGGCGAACGCCTCGGCGAAGGCGCTGTTGATCGGCTCCGGCGCCTTGGCGGGCTTCGGCGCTGCCTTGGCCACAGGCGCCGCCGGGCGGCGATCCTGCTGCTGCGGCGGACGGGCGGGCCCGCGGTCGTCGCGGCGCTCTTCCCGACGGGCCGGGCGTGCGGCTTCCTCGCCCATGCGCATGGTGAGGGCGATGCGCTTGCGGGGAATGTCCACCTCAAGCACCTTCACCTTCACCACGTCGCCGGCCTTCACCACCGTGTGAGGGTCCTTCACGAAGCTGTTGGCAAGCTGGGAAATATGCACCAGGCCGTCCTGGTGGACGCCGATGTCGACGAAGGCACCGAAGGCGGTGACGTTGGTAACCACGCCTTCCAGCATCATGCCCGGATGGAGGTGCTTCAGCTCCTCCACGCCCTCCTTGAAGGTGGCGGTTTTGAACTCCGGACGGGGGTCGCGGCCGGGCTTTTCCAGCTCCTTGATGATGTCCTCGATCGTGGGCAGGCCGAAACGCTCGTCGGTGAACTCCTCCGCATTCAGGCCGCGCAGGAAGCGGGCGTCGCCGATGACGCTGCCGAGGTCGCGGCCGGTGGTCTTCACGATCCGCTGGACCACCGGATAGGCTTCCGGGTGGACGGCGGAGCCGTCGAGCGGATTTTCGCCGTCGCGGATGCGCAGGAAGCCGGCGGCCTGCTCGAAGGTCTTCGGTCCCAGCCGCGCCACGTCGAGCAGCTGCTTGCGCGAGCGGAACGCACCGTTGCGGTCGCGATGTTCGACGATGTTGCGGGCGATGGTCTCGTTCAGTCCCGACACGCGGGTCAGCAGCGGGATCGACGCGGTGTTCAGGTCAACTCCGACCGCGTTCACGCAGTCCTCGACCACCGCATCCAGCGAGCGGGCCAGCTTGCCGCCAGCGACGTCATGCTGGTATTGGCCGACGCCGATCGACTTCGGCTCGATCTTCACCAGCTCGGCCAGCGGGTCCTGCAGGCGGCGGGCGATGGAGACGGCGCCGCGCAGGCTGACGTCCAGGTTGGGGAACTCGTGCGCCGCTGTTTCGGACGCCGAATAGACCGAGGCGCCGGCCTCGCTGACCACAAGCTTGGTCAGGGACAGCTCCGGATGGCGCTTCATCAGGTCGGCGGCCAGCTTGTCGGTTTCGCGCGACGCGGTTCCGTTGCCGATGGAGATCAGTTCCGCTTTGTGCCGGGCCGCCAGAGCCGCCAGCACCGCCAGCGAGCCGTCCCAGTCATTGCGCGGCGGATGCGGGTAGATGGTCGTCGTTTCCACCAGCTTGCCGGTGGCATCGACCACCGCCACCTTCACGCCGGTGCGGATGCCGGGGTCGAGCCCGATGGTGACGCGCTGACCGGCCGGGGCGGCCAGCAGCAGGTCGTGCAGGTTGCGGGCGAAGACGCGGATTGCCTCGTCCTCCGCCCGTTCGCGCAAGCTCCCCATCAGGTCGGTCTCGATATGCGGGCCGATCTTCAGCTTCCAGGTCCAGCGCACCACGTCGGACAGCCACTTGTCGGCTGGGCGGCCCTGGTCGCGGATGCCGGTGTGGACGGCAATGGTGCCCTCCGCCGGGTGGGGCTGGCCCTCTTCGACCGGCAGATCCAGGCGGATGTCGAGCACGCCCTGCGCCCGGCCGCGGAACAGCGCCAACGCCCGGTGCGACGGCAGCTTCGACCAGTTTTCCGAGAAGTCGAAATAGTCGGAGAATTTGGCGCCTTCGGCCTTCTTCTCCTCGATCACCTTGGAGGTGACGACGCCCTTGTCCGCCATGGCGCTGCGCAGGCGGCCGACCAGTTCGGCATCCTCGCCGAAGCGTTCCACCAGGATGTGGCGGGCGCCGTCCAGGGCGGCCTTGACGTCGGCGACACCCTTCTCGGCATCGACGAAGGCGGCGGCCTCGGCCTCCGGCTGCTTCTTCGGGTCGGCCAGCAGCGCGTCGGCCAGCGGCTCCAGCCCGGCCTCGCGGGCGATCTGGGCCTTGGTGCGGCGCTTCTGCTTGTAGGGGAGGTAGAGGTCCTCAAGCCGGGTCTTGGTGTCCGCCTGTTTGATCTGGCGTTCCAGTTCGGGCGTCAGCTTGCCCTGCTCCTGGATGGTCGACAGGATGCTGGCGCGACGGTCCTCCAGCTCCCGCAGGTAACCCAGACGCTCCTCCAGGGTGCGGAGCTGGGTGTCGTCCAAGCCGCCGGTCGCCTCCTTGCGGTAACGCGCGATGAAGGGGACGGTCGACCCCTCGTCGAGCATGGCGATGGCGGAAGCGACCTGGGACTCGCGGACCGACAATTCGTCGGCGATGCGCTGGCTGATGGACAGCATGAGGCAGGGATCCTGCGGACTTGTGACGAACAAAAGGGTGTCTGTCATAGCGCGTCGGAGCGGGGGGACGCCACCCCGGCCTTTCGGCAGAGGGACCGATAGCCCAAGCCGAAGCGCAACCATTCGCGGCAGTTTTCCACAAAAAAGTGGTAGGGGATGTTTTCTCCCTACCATTCATCGGCCGTTAACCATATCGGCCCTATACCTCTGCGTGCAACTTGGTTGCGTTTCCTCCCGAACCAACTCAGGGCGGCCCGGCGGTGATACCGTCAGGCCGCCCTTCCTTTTTTTGGCAAAGAAAAAGGGCCGGGACGGACATGCCATCCCGGCCGGACCCCAAAAAGTGTCTGCCACCGGTCCAAACCGAAAGGATCAGGGAAGGCGGCTTTCGGCCAGGCGCAGGCGGCCTTCGGGGGAAAGGCGGGAAAGGGTGTCGACGACGCGCATCTCGAACTCGTTGCGCAGCGCGGCGTCGTTGGCGTGGATGCTGTCGAACAGGGCCTTGAGCCCGGCCGGATCGAAGGGTTCGGCCATCAGGGCCATGCGCAGGCGCGGCGCGAATTCCTCGCGGCTGACATGCATCCGGACGAACAGAGGACGGGCATCGTCCATCGCCTTGCGCAGGATCGAGGCGTCGGCCTGCGACAGGTGCCGCGATGCGTCGTCAACGAAGCGCTCCAGCAGATGCTCCGGCCCGCCGGGCGGTGGAGGCGGCGGGCGGAAGGCGTGGGCGACGACGAAGCCGCCGGCCAGCATGTTGAGCGCAAGGGACCCGACCAGAAGGAACCAGGGCCAGCGGCGCCGAATGGCCGGCGTCATCTCACGTCTCCCAGATAGCTGACGATCATCACGCCGGACAGGGCGGGTGTGCTTGTCTTTTCGAAGGAAATCAGGCCCTGGCTGTAACTGAGGAAGCCGACCAGCGCCATGCTGGCCAGGAAGCCGGCGAGCGGGGCAGGGCGAAAGGGCGGCCGCGACAGGAACCAGGGGACAAACTCCGGCACGATCCGCTGGGCCAGACAGTCGGCGATGCGGTCATAGACCTGTGCCTCGCGCCGGGCGGAGACCTGCGGCGTCGAGGCGGCGTCCAGCAGCGCGTCGGTGATGGCGGCGTCGGCCAGCAGGTCGCGGGCCTCGGCGCTTCCGTCCAGCAGGGTCAGCGCATCCACCCTGGCGGAGCGCGGCCAACGGTCCAAGTCGGCGCCGTAGGCGGCGGCATAGCGTTTGAACTCTTTGAGCGTCATGACCGTGCACCGTCCTTCTGACGGATCAGGGGTTGAAGCCGGGCCCGCACGACGCGGCGCGCCCGGACCAGCAGACTT
This sequence comes from Azospirillum sp. A1-3, assembly GCF_023806445.1. Classification (NCBI taxonomy): domain Bacteria; kingdom Pseudomonadati; phylum Pseudomonadota; class Alphaproteobacteria; order Rhodospirillales; family Azospirillaceae; genus Azospirillum; species Azospirillum sp. A1-3. The sequence goes on along the minus strand of NZ_JAMSLU010000003.1, from coordinate 438,122 downwards.
TCCATAGCCGAAACAGACACCTGCAATATTTCCGAAGCCTCAGCGCACGTCATCTCCTCATGGTAGCAGAGACTGAGCGCCGCCCGTTGCCGTTCGGGCAGGGCGGCGATCGCGGCATCCACCGCGGCACCGATCCGGATGCCGTCGATCACCGTCTCGGCGCTCCAGGCCGGATCGACGATCTCGCCGGCATCGTCCAGGGGGGCGAAGCTGCGCCGCCGCTTGTAGTCGATGGCGCGGTTCACCACGATCCTGTACAGCCAGGTGGTGAAGCGGGTTCCATCGCCGCGCCAGCGGTCGGCATTGGCCCAAATCTGCAGGAAGGCGTCCTGCGCGACCTCTTCGGCGTCGGCGGCGTTCCCGACAACCCGTTGGGCCAGGGCGATGCTGCGGCGCAGATGCCGGCGCGTGAGGGTTCCAAACGCTTTCCGGTCACCGGCCGCGGCGCTCGCCATCAGCGCCTCGTCGGTCACCGTTTCCTCGGTAGGCTCCACGCCGTATTCCGCCCGCTCCCGGTTTCTGTCAGCGGTTTATACGCGGCCGGAGGCGGATGTCCTGCGCGGAGAGCGGTAATTTTCCGATCAAGGATTTCCCCAACACCCGGCCCTCCCCGCCATTTTATTTCCATAAGAATGCTTATGTGTTTTTTGGCGCCGTAGTGGGTAGGTTCTATTCTGAAGTGCAACTTTCTTGTAATCACAGGGCTTTACGGGTCGTGAGCGCTGATGGGTGAACATTATTCGCAGATCGATTTCGCAGAGCGCCGCCGCATCCAGGACATGCGCGACGCCAAGATGCCGGTGACGGTGATCGCCGAGGCTTTGGGCCGTCACCGGTCGACCATCCACCGGGAAATCCGGCGCAACTTCTATCACGACCCGTTCCGGGATCGCTGGGGCCAGGAGTACAAGGGCTACTTCTGCACCAGCGCCCAGAAGTATGCCCGTGATCGACGCTCTCGGCGTCGATTGAAACTGACGCTCAAGCCGGTTCTGCGCGACCACGTGATCGCCAAGCTGCGCGAGGGCTGGTCGCCGCAACAGATTGCTGGCCGCCTCAAACTGGATGCTTCTGATGGCGCAACAGTGTCGCACGAGACGATCTACCGCTTCATCTATGGACCGGAAGGGAAAACCCTCAATCTCTATGCGCTTTTGGCCGTCGCCCGGCGTCGGCGCCGCAAGCGTATGGGTCGCAAACCACGCAGCAGTCCGATTCCCGCCGAGCGCTCGATCGCCAATCGTCCGGCCGAGGTGGAGACCCGGCAGAGTTTCGGGCACTGGGAATGTGACTTGGTGATCTTCAGCCCTCAGTTCGGAAAATCCAACATCACGTCTCTTCAGGAGCGTCAGAGCCGATACCACATCCTCATAGCCAATGAGGATCGTCGCTCAGCCGAGGTGATCAGCCGGATCGCAACAGTGCTTGGCAAATTTCCACATCATGCATGCCGGACCATTACTTTTGACCGGGGAACGGAGTTTCTGTCCTACAAAAGCCTATCGTTGGACAGTTACTTTTGCAATCCGCACAGTCCCTGGCAGAAAGGTGGCGTTGAAAATGCCAACGGACGTTTGCGGCGATATTTGCCTCTGGGCATCCCTGTAGCGGAGCGCAATGGCTCAGCACTTGCCGCCCTCGCGAAGCGGCTCAACAATACGCCACGCCGCTGCCTTGACTACAGGACGCCAGCCGAAGTCTTTGCGGTCAATCTGGCGGCTTCGAAGATCGGGCGGTGAATACCAGCTACGCCTGAGCGCCATGAGAGGCCGTGAAACCAGCAGGCCTCCCCTGCCCCGCCGCTCGCACCGGTGGGTCCACAGGCTTGATCCGCCATCGCGATGGAGGCGCGCGGATCAAGCCTATGGACTACCGGTACGAGCTCTCCTCTCCTGACGCGATCGATAAAAAGCAGGCCGCCCGATCAACAAAAACGTGTTGTCGCACTTCAGCTTGATTCCGCGAGTGGCGGGCCTTACCATCGGCGCGGTGCCCGCTGAACATCCTTGCCCGTTCTGCGGGAACTGCTTGGCCGAGAATTGGTTGATCCAAGCATGACCGTGGCCTCACCGGGTAACCGGCGGCATCACGAACGAAGCGATTGAAGGACCGACATCATGCTCAAGATTCTCGGCTGGGCCATCCTGATCATCTTCATCATCGGCCTGCTGGTCGTCACCGGAATCCTGAAGCTGATCTTCTGACCGAACTTCTGATCCTGACCTGCCCTGCCCGTTCATTCCTCCGCCATCGCCAGGGCGCGGCGCAGGTGGGTGCGGCAGTCGGCGACCATGCGGCGGATCAGGTCGTCGCAGGTCGGGATGTCGTCGATCAGGCCGATCACCATGCCGGCCGAAACCACCCCATCCTGGACATTGCCGGACTGGAGCGCGGTACGGCCGCGCTGGCCGGCGACGAGCGGCCGGACCTCTTCGAACTGCGCGCCGCCGGGGCGTTTTTCCAGCGCGACGACCTCGTCCGACACGGCGTTTTTGAACACGCGGGCGGTGTTGCGCATGCTGCGCAGGATCAGGTTGGTGTCGCGCTCGCCGGCGGCGACCAGCGCCTGCTTGATGCTGTCATGCACCGGCGCCTCCCGCGTGCAGAGAAAGCGCGTGCCCATGTTGACGCCCTGGGCGCCGAGGGCCAGAGCGGCGGCCATGCCGCGCCCGTCGGCGATCCCGCCCGAGGCGATCACCGGAATGCGCAAGGCCCGCGCCGCGGCCGGGATCAGGATCAGACCGGGGATGTCGTCCTCGCCCGGATGCCCGGCGCATTCGAAGCCGTCGATGCTGATGATGTCCACACCCGCCCGCTCGGCGCTCAGTGCGTGGCGGACACTGGTGCATTTGTGCAGGATGCGGATGTCGTGCGCCTTCATCCGCTCGACGAAGGCGCGCGGGCTGTTGCCGGCGGTCTCCACGATGGTGATGCCGCTGTCGATGATGACGTCGAGATAGCGCTCGTAGGGCGGCGGTGTCACCGCCGGCAGCATGGTCAGGTTGACGCCGAAGGGACGGTCGGTCATCGCGCGGCAGCGCGCGATCTCGCCCGCCAGATCCTCGGGCGTCGGCTGGGTCAGCGCAGTCAGGATGCCGAGCCCGCCGGCATTCGACACTGCGGCGGCCAGTTCGGCCAGCCCGACCCACTGCATCCCACCCTGTACGATCGGGTAATCGATGCCGAGCAGGCGCGTCACCTCGGTTTGCATGGCGTCCCCTTCCCCACCCGTCTCATTGGCCGCTGACAGTCGCGGAGTCCCTACGGCATGCTTTCTTATAAGCGGAACCAAGCTTGATTGCGGAATATGATCTTCGACGTATGATAAAAGAGCAGGGTATTGGAAAATCTGAGGACAAGCAAAAAACTTAACCTATGATAATGAAAGTATAGGGTCTAAAGGGACATGCTGTCGCCTCGTTCACCTCAAGGCGGTGCGCGCGGCGGACGCAGGGTTTCTATACCGCTGATTATGCTGAATACCGCTGGAAGCCATCGGCATATGTCAGTGGAACCCGATTGAAGCGGGTCCGTTTCGGCAAGAGCCCGGCGGATTCGTGACCGAGATGAGCAAAGGACGACCGTGACGCCTGCAACCGGACCTGAACCGTGGCCCCCGACCATGGCGGGCACGCTTGATCTCGACGCCTGCGCGCGCGAACCGATTCACATCCCCGGCAGCATCCAGCCGCACGGCCATCTCCTGGCCATCGATGCGGACAGTCTCCGTCTCGTCTGCGCCAGCGCGGAAGCGGGCGCGGTGTTGAACCGTCCGCCGGCCGATGCGTTCGGCATGCCGGTCGACCAGCTGATCGACGCCGGCTCCCTTGCTTCGCTGCTCCGCGGGCTGCGTGCCGCCCCTGCCGAGCCGGTGCAGCTGGACATCCTGCACCTGCGCGGCGGCGGGGATTTCCAGGCGATCGCCCACCGCTCCGGCGATCTGGTGATCCTAGAACTGGAGGAACTGCCCGCCACCGGCGCCGGCACGCTGGAGGCGCTGTATCCGCAGATGCGCGAAGGTATCCGCCGCATGCAGGCGGCTCATGACTTCGATGCCCTGCTGGCCAGCACCGCGGAGGAGGTGCGGGCGCTGACCGGCTTCGACCGTGTGCTGATCTACCGCTTCGACGAACAATGGAACGGCACCGTCATCGCGGAGGACGGCAACGGTCGCCTGCCCTCCTACCGCGGCCTGCGCTTTCCGGCCTCCGACATCCCGCAGCAGGCCCGGCGGCTCTACGCGCTGAATCGCCTGCGGCTGATCGCAGACACCCGTTATCAGCCGGTTCCGATTCTGTCCGACAGGCGGGATGCGCCGCCGCTGGATCTCACCTTTTCCGTGCTGCGCAGCGTGTCGCCGGTCCATCTGGAATATATGCGCAACATGGGCACGCCGGCCTCCATGTCGATCTCGGTCATGGACGGCGACCGGCTGTGGGGCTTGATCTCCTGCCACAATGCCGAGCCGCGGCAGGTCTCCTTCGCGGTGCGCACCGCCTGCGATCTGCTGGGGCAGGTGCTGTCCAGCCAGATGATCGCGCTGGAACGGGCGCTGGATGCCGACCACCGAATCCGCTCCAAGAGCACCCAGGCGCGGCTGCTCGCCCATATGGCGGCGGCGGAGCATTTCATCGATGGCCTCAGCGAGGATCGCGAGGATCTGCTGGCCCTGGTCAATGCCGACGGCGCCGCGATTCTGTTCGACGGCGATTGCCGGCTGATCGGCCGCACCCCGCCGCAGGAGGTGGTCGAGGCCATCGCCGCGGAACTGGCCGGCCAGGGCATCAAGGATCTGTTCGCCAGCCACCAGCTTCCCCTCGAGATCCCAGCCGCCGCCGGGATGGATCGGACCGCCAGCGGCCTGCTGGCGATCTCCATCTCGCAGCTCCATCCCAGCTATCTGCTGTGGTTCCGGCCGGAGATCGTGCAGTCCATCGACTGGGCCGGCGATCCCAACAAGCCGCTCGACGCCAGCGGCCGGCTCTCTCCCCGCAATTCCTTCGAAGCCTGGAAGGAGACGGTGCGCGGCCAGTCCCTGCCCTGGCGCCATGGCGAGATCGAGGCGGCCGGCGATTTCCGCAACGCCATCGTCAGCATCGTGCTGCGCAAGGCGGAGGAGATGGCCGCCCTGAACGAGGAGCTTCGCCGCAGCAATGGCGAACTGGCCGCCTTCTCCTACTCGGTCTCGCACGACCTGCGGGCACCCTTCCGCCACGTCACCAGCTATGCCGAGCTTCTGCGTTCCCGCGCCGCCGACAAGCTGAACGAGCGGGAGCGCCACTATCTGGACAGCATCATCGAGGCGGCGAGTTCGGCCGGCCGGCTTGTCGACGGGCTTCTGCATTTCTCGCAGCTGGGCCGCACCACGCTGGCACGGGTGGAGGTCGATGTCGGCCGGCTGGTGGAGGAAGTGCGCCACCTGCTGGAACCGGACCTGCAGGGCCGCGACGTGCGCTGGACCGTGCATCCGCTCCCCAACGTCAACGGCGACCCGACCATGCTGCGGCTGGTGGTGCAGAACCTGCTGTCGAACGCCATCAAATACACCCGCGACCGCGCCGTGCCGGAGATCGAGGTGGGCTGCCGCACCACCGCCGACGCGCATGAGTTCTACGTGCGCGATAATGGCCGTGGATTCGATATGGCCTATGCCGGTAAGCTCTTCGGCGTATTCCACCGCCTGCATCGCGAGGAGGAGTTCGAGGGCATCGGCATCGGCCTCGCCAATGTCCGCCGCATCGTGGATCGCCACGGCGGACGGGTCTGGGCGGAGGGCAGGCTGGACCACGGTGCGACCTTCCACTTCTCCCTGCCGCGGTCCGCAGCCGCCGAATCGAGGTAGCCCCATGGCCAAGCTGAAACCGATCCTGCTGGTCGAGGACAACCCGAAGGACCTGGAGCTGACGCTGGAGGCCTTCGCCGAGGCCCAGCTCGCCAACGACATTGTCGTCGCCCGCGACGGGGCGGAGGCGCTGTCCTACCTGTTCCACGAGGATGGGCAGGCGGTGTCGAAGCCGACCGATCCGAAATATCCGGCCGTCATCATCCTCGACATCAAGCTGCCGAAGGTGGACGGGATAGAAGTGCTGCAGCGGATCAAAGCGAACGACAGCACCCGCGCCATTCCCGTCGTCATGCTGACCTCGTCCAAGGAGGAACAGGATCTCGTCCGCAGCTACCGGCTGGGGGTGAACGCCTTCGTGGTCAAGCCGGTCGGCTTCAAGGAGTTTTTCGACGCGATCCGCGACATCGGAAGTTTCTGGGCGATCCTGAACGAGCCGCCGCCCGGATGTCATCCCCGCAGGCCGCGCGGCAGCTGATGGCGCAGGTGATGGAACCTTTCGCCGGCCAGTCCGCCGGTTCTCCCTTGGCCGGTTCCCCATTCACGGACAGTGGACCGGCCGATCCGGGCCGGCCGATCCCGTGTCGTGTCCTGCTGCTGGAGGACAGCGGCATGGACGCCGATCTGGTGCGCGAACATCTGATGATGATCGACGACCACGCGTTCGACATTCACCGGGTCGAGACGCGGCAGGCCTTCATCGACGCCATTGCCGACGGCGGTCCCTACGACCTGATCCTGTCGGACTTCGACCTGCCTGATTTCGACGGCATGTCGGCGCTGGCGATCGCGCGTGACCGGCTGCCCCGGGTTCCCTTCATCTTCGTGTCCGGCATGCTGGGCGAGGAGAACGCCATCGAGGCGCTGAAGAAGGGCGCCACCGACTATGTGGTGAAGCTGCGCATGGAGCGCCTGCAGGTCGTGGTCCGCCGCGCCCTGGTGGAGGCGCGCGACCGCAACGAGTTGGCCGACAAGCGGGCGGCCCTGGCCGAGAGCGAGGCGCGTCTGCGCTTCGCGCTGGAGGCCGGGCGGCTGGGGTCCTGGGAGCTGACACTGGCGACCAACCAACTGCGTGTCTCGGCGATCTGCGCCGCCAATCTGGGGCTTTCCGATCCGGCCGATATCGCGACCTATGACCGGCTGCTGGAGCGCGTCCATCCCGACGACCGCGACTCTCAGCAGGCGATGGTCCGGCAGGCGGTGACCAGCGGTTTGCCGCTGGACATGGAATACCGCACGATCTGGCCCGACGGCAGCCTCCAATGGGTCCAGGTGCGTGGTCGCGCTATCTACGACAAGAACGGCATGCCGACCGGTCTGGCCGGCGTCTCGCTCAACATCACCGACCGCAAAAAGGCCGAGGAACGGCAGCTCCTGCTGCTGGAGGAGCTGAACCACCGGGTCAAGAACACGCTGGCGATGGTGCAGTCGATCGCCAAGCAGACCCTCCGCGCCGCCCCGTCGGTGGAAGCCTTCCCCGATGCCTTCCAGTCGCGGCTGCGCGCCCTGGCCCAGGCCCACGACCTGTTGACCCGCCGCCATTGGCAGGGTGCCTCGCTGAGCGAGATCGCCGCCCTGACGCTGGAGCCCCATGTCGATGCCGGCCGTGTCCGGGTTGGCGGCCCGCCGGTCAACCTGACCACCGGCGTGGCGGTGTCGCTGCACCTCGCCTTCCACGAACTCGCCACCAACGCCGCGAAATACGGCGCCCTGTCGGCGGAGAGCGGGCGTATCGATCTGGATTGGGAGATCACGCCGCCTGCCGGGCCGGCTGCACGGGATGGGGCGGTGGTGAGCCATGCCGGCTCCGGACATCCCTCCCGGGCCGCCGCGGGCGCGCTGGTGTTGCGCTGGCGCGAGAGCGGCGGGCCGCCGGTGGTGCCGCCGACCCGTCGCGGTTTCGGCTCCCGCCTGATCGAGCGCGGTCTGGCGCATGAGTTGGAAGGCGATGTTGCCCTTGCCTTCGACCCCGCTGGCGTGCGATGCCGGCTGGTAATCCCATTGTCGTCGCGAGTGAGCCCGCAGTGACCGACGCGAACCTGTCGAACCTGACCGTCCTGATCGTCGAGGACGAACCGTTGATCGCCATGAGCCTGGAGGATGCCCTGCTCGACCAGGGCGTCACCTGTATCGGTCCGGCCGGTTCGGTTTCGGCGGCCTTGGAAATAATCGAGGCGGGCGGCTTCGACATCGCGCTGCTGGACGTCAACCTGCGTGGCGAGCGGGTCGACGCGGTGGCCGACCGTCTGGCCGCCGCCGGCATCCCCTTCATTTTCACCACCGGCCATGGGGCGGAAGGGCTGCCCGATGCCCACCGTGAGCGGCCGGTGATCGGAAAGCCGTTCCGCGACCTCGACATCACCGACGCACTGGCCCGCCACCGCCCGCGCTGAGCGTCGAGCCGCGCAGGCCGGCCACAGGAAGGGTTGGCCTGAGCGGTTCCGATACGACGAGCCAGTGGGTCTGGCACGTATCCGCATCGACATAGCGGACGCCCGTTACCGCGAAACGGTGATAGCTGCCGTCATGCCGCCGGTAGCCCAATTGCAGGTCATAAGCGGCCTCGTCATAGACCGCCTTCAGCCAGGCGTCGGCCGCGGCCATCTGGTCGTCCGGATGGATTGCCGACACCCAGCCGCATCCCAGCATCTGGTTTGCCGACGGTCCGAAATACCGCCGCGTCGTTTCGCTGAGCGCCAGATTGCCGCCGTCGGGATCGCACAGCACCAGCAGCGGTCGTGCCCCACGGGGTGGTGTAGGAGCTGTGGGGAACCGGCCCGCCGCAGCGCCCTCCCATGGCTGGCGTAGGCGGGCCGGTTATCCACAGCGGGCGGTCATCGTGGTTCTTCGGTAGAGTCTGGTCACCACAACACAACCTCGACCGAGGGTGACCACGATGACCGACGAGATGATGGCGCTTCGCGCGATGCTTGAGAAGGGCGCGGATGCCGATGTTCTGCGTGAGATGATCGGCTTCGCCGCCGAACGGCTGATGGAACTGGAGGTGCAGGGCCTGACCGGGGCCGGTCATGGCGAGCGGTCTGCCGAGCGGCTCGTCCAGCGTAACGGCTACCGGGATCGCGACTGGGAGACCCGCGCCGGCACTGTTGAGTTGCGCATTCCCAAGCTGCGCAAGGGGTCTTACTTCCCCGGCTTTTTGGAGCCGCGGCGGATGGCCGAGAAGGCGCTCACCGCGGTGATCCAGGAGGCCTACATCCAGGGCATCTCGACCCGCTCGGTCGACGATCTGGTCCAGGCCATGGGGATGTCGGGCATCTCCAAGAGCCAGGTCAGCCGGCTGTGCGAGGAGATCGACGAACGGGTGAAGACCTTTCTTGGCCGTCCCATCGAAGGCGATTGGCCCTACCTGTGGCTGGACGCCACCTACGTGAAGGTCCGCCAGAACGGGCGCATCGTCTCGGTGGCCGTCACCATCGCGGTGGCGGTCAACACCGACGGCCGCCGCGAGGTCCTGGGCATGGACATCGGCCCGTCGGAGGCCGAGACCTTCTGGATCGAGTTCCTGCGCAAGCTAAAACGCCGGGGGCTGAGCGGCGTCAAGCTGGTGATCTCCGACGCCCATGGCGGCATCAAGGCGGCGGTCACCCGCGTCTTCCAGGCGACGTGGCAAAGGTGCCGGGTGCATTTCTCCAGGACCGCGCTTGCCCATGCCGGCAAAAGCGGCCGGCGCGTCGTGGCGGCCTTCATCGCCACTGCTTTCGCACAGGACGATGCGGCATCCGCCCGAACGCAGTGGCGGCAAGTGGCTGATCAGGTCCGTCCAAAGCTGCCGAAGCTAGCCGACCTGATGGACGAGGCGGAGGAAGACGTCCTGGCCTTCATGACCTTTCCCAAGGAGCATCGGGCCAAGCTCCACTCGACAAACCCGATTGAACGTCTCAACGGCGAGATCAAGCGACGCACCGAGGTTGTCGGCATATTTCCGAACGAGGAGGCGATTACGCGCCTCATTGGTGCCATCCTCTTGGAACAGAACGACGAATGGGCTGTCCAGAGGGCGCGCTACATGACGCTGGAAACCATCGCCCCACTCGGCGATGATCCCCTCGTCAGCCTGCCCGCTGTGGCCGCCTGACAATCCCGGCCAGACCACCCGGAGACCATGAGCGCCTCTCCGCTCCTACACCACGGCCAGGGACACGATCCCAGCAGCGCCTCGCCGGACACCCCCATCCGCGAAAGCTGATCCCGGAGAAGCGGATTCCGCGTGATGCTGCGGCTGATCGGATCAAGTGACTCCGGCATGGGCTCGCCCTTGGCGCACTCTCCTGCCCCCAATGGCCGAAAGCGCCGATATAGAGGCATTTTAGGTCGAAAATGGAATAAATCGAGTCCTAATTTTCCGCGCTCCGTCCCTATCCTTTCCTTTCCGTCTTCGTTTCCCTTCGGCGCGACAACGTGTCGCGTCGGACAATCCGCCGCTTTGACAATGACCGGACAACTTGTATACTAGTATACACAAAGCGGCACATGGCTGCCGTCCTGACAAAAATGATGGCCGCTGAATTATGCCCGATGGCAAAGGGGCGCGGCGGCGACGGGATGAAATTCGAAGGAGTGTCTTCCATGAACATCAAGTCCCGGATCGACCGCATCCCCGGCGGGATGATGATCGTCCCCCTGTTCCTCGGCGCCTGCCTGAACACGTTGGCTCCCAACACGGGCAAATTCTTCGGGTCCTTCACCAACGGGCTGATCACCGGCACGCTGCCGATCCTGTCGGTGTGGTTCTTCTGCATTGGCGCCAGCATCAGCCTGAAGGCAACGCCGCTGGTCCTGCGCAAGAGCGGCGTGCTGGTGTCGGTCAAGATCCTTACCGCCGCCATGGCGGGCGTCATCGCCTCGTGGTTCATCCCGGCGGAGGGCATCACGTCCGGCTTCTTCTCCGGCCTGTCGGTGCTGGCGATCATCGCGGTGATGAACGACACCAACGGCGGCATGTACATGGCGCTGATGCAGCAGTACGGCACCAAGGAGGAGGCCGGCGCCTTCTGCTTGATGTGCCTGGAATCGGGGCCCTTCATGACCATGGTTACGCTGGGCATCGCCGGGCTGGCGGCCTTCCCCTGGCAGACGATGGTCGGCGCCCTGCTGCCCTTCCTGATCGGCTTCGCGCTGGGCAATCTGGACAAGGACCTGCGGGCCTTCTTCACCCAGGGCGTCTCGGTGATGGTGCCGTTCTTCGCCTTCGCGCTGGGCAACAACCTGAACTTCTCGACGATCCTCAACACCGGGCTGCTGGGCATCGTGCTGGGCCTGACGGTGATCGTCGTCACCGGTATCATGCTGGTGCTGGCCGACATCCTGCTGGCGAAGGGCAATGGTACGGCCGGCATCGGTGCCGCCTCCACCGCCGGTGCGGCTGTGACGGTGCCGCCGATCATCGCTTCGATCGAGCCGACCTTCGCGCCGGTCGCTCCGTCGGCCACGGCATTGATCGCCACCAGCGTGGTGGTCACCGCGCTGCTGACGCCGCCGCTGACGGCATGGTGGGCGCGTCGTTTCGGCGTGCTGTCGCCCCGCTATCAGGCCGCCGAAGCCGCCAAGCTCTCCCCCCCAGCCGGTGGGAGTCGCTCCGGCCGAGTGACCGGGACGAGCGTACGTCTATGAAAAGAGGCCGCCGGCGGTTTCCCCGCCGGCGGCCTTCCACATTACTGCTTCTTGGCCGGTTCGGCGTTGTGGCCGTGGCCGGCGCCGCCCATGGCGCCCATATGCCCTTCGGCCTGGGGCGCGCTCTGTCCGGCCGCCTCGACGGAGATCTCGACGTCGACGGTGCCGGCCTTTTCGAAGTGCAGGGTCATGGGGAAGCGGGCGCCCTTCTCCAGCGGCTTCTTGAGGCCCAGCAGCATGATGTGCAGGCCGCCGGGCGCCAGCTTCACCTCCTCGCCCGGCGCCACCGGAATGGCCGGAACCTCCCGCATCTTCATCACGCCGTTCTCGTTCAGATGGGTGTGCAACTCCGCCTTGTCGGCGGCCGGGGTGGAGGCGGATACCAGACGGTCCTCCGTGCTGCCGGTGTTGGTCAGCGACAGATAGGCGCCGCCGTTCGGGGCTGACGGCGCGGTGGCGCGCGCCCAGGGATGGCCGATCTCGATCGGGCCGGCCTTGTAGCTGTGGGCCAGGGCGGGGACGGCACCGAGCAGGGCCAGGGCGGCGGCGATGCCGAGAATGCGCTTCATGGACTCTTCTCCTGGAATGCGGATGTGAACAGCAGGGGAGCCGCCGCGGCGCGCTATGCCGCGGGGCGTGAATTGGAAGGTTGCGCGTTGGAATGCGTAGATAGACCGCCAAGCGCACCGATCCGGACGGAGAGCGGGCGTGGCGATGCGCGCGGCGGCTATGGCTGAGCGGCCGCGAGAATCAGGCGAGCGACGGTGGTGCGCGGGCCTGGAGGGTCGACAGGAACCAGCCGGCGGCGATCCGTTCCCCCGGCAGCAGGCGGGAGTCGCTGGCCATGGCAAGGGCCGGGCCGACGGTCAATGGCGGCGGCGGCAAGGCCAGCCCGGCGACCAGCGGGCAGAGCGGGCAATGGCCGGTGCCTGACGGCGCGTGATCAGGCGATTTTTCAGGGTCGCCGTCGTCGGAAGCGAGCCCGAACTCACCGATTCCATAAACGGCGGCATCGACCTGGAGGGTGGTCAGGCCGCCGGAGGAACAGATCGGCAGCGAGGCGGTCTCTCCGGCCCGGGCGGTCCCCGGAACCATCGGCATCCAGCCCCAGGCGATGACCTGCAGCAACAGCGCGGCCATCCCGGCCACCAGGCCAAGCCGCCGCACCCGCCGCACTGTCGATCGACCGAAGGGCATTCGGTTCCGCCGCCTTTGCAATCGCCGGACGTACCCGGCAGCGGAGCAGGATACCGCAGCATTCGTAAACGGACGAGCGGCAAATGAACGCACAAATCGAGAAGGGTCAGGCCAGCAGGCGAAAGGCCGGCTCCGGCCGGGACAGCAGGTCGTGGCGCAGCGCCTCGATGGTGGCGTCGTCGCGGGCGGCGCGGGGGACGGTCACCGGCACCTCCGCCACCACCCGGCCAGGCGACGGCGCCAGCAGAAGCAGCCGGTCGGCCAGCGCCAGGGCTTCGCGCAGATTGTGGGTGACCAGCAGGACGGTGGCCGGCCGCCGGTCCAGCAGTTCCGACAGCAGCGTGCGCAGCCGAAGCGCCGTCGGCTCGTCCAGCGAGACGAAGGGTTCGTCCATCAGCAGCAGGTCCGGCTCCACCAGGAAGGCGCGGGCCAGCGCCACCCGCCGCGCCATGCCAAGTGACAGCTGGGTCGGGAAACGGTCGGCGAAGGGCGACAGTTCCAGCGCGTCGAGCATGGCGTCGACCGCCGGACCGCGGCGCTGCGCACGCGGCAGGACCAGCGCCAGATTCTGCCGCACGGTGCGCCAGGGCAGCAGGCGCGGTTCCTGGAAGACATAGCCGAGCCGGGCCGGCCCGCCGTCCGGCCGCGCCCCGACCTCCACCACGCCGTCGAAGGCGCGGTCCAGCCCGGCGACGATGCCGAGCGCGGTCGTCTTGCCGCAGCCGCTGGGGCCGACCAGCGCCACGACCTCCCCCGCCGCGGCGGACAGGGTCAGGCCGCGCACCGCCTCCACCGCGCCGAAGCGCTTGGAGCGGATTTCAAGCTTCAGCGGGCATCCGCCGCCAGCGCTGGCAGTGGCGCTCGACCGGTTGCAGGACGCCGTATTCCAGAAGCTGGACCACGGCCACGAACGCGATGGTGTAAGCCAGGATTCCTGCGACATCGAAGGTCTGAAATAGGAGGTTGATCTGGAATCCGACACCGTCGCTGCGGCCCAGCAGTTCGACAACCAGCACGATCTTCCAGATCAGCGCCAGGCCGGACCGCGCAGCCGCGGCGATGGTGGGGGTGAGTTGCGGCAGCAGCACATGGCGAAGCCGATCCGCGGGCGACAGGCGGTAGACGCGGGCCATGTCGATCAGCCCCTCGTCGATGGCGCGGGCACCGGCCCGCACCAGAACCACCGTGTTGGGAATCTTGTTGACGGCGACGGCGCCGATGGCCGCCGCCTCGGTCAATCCGAACCAGACATAGGCCAGCACGATGACCACCAGTGCCGGCAGGTTCAGGAAGAAGACCAGCCAGGGGCCGAACAGCCGGTCGATGAAGGGCGACCGCCCCATCGGTAGGCCCAGCCCGACCCCGATGGACATGGCGAGCGCGAAGGCCGCCAGCACGCGCAGCAGCGTGACGCCCATGTGATGGAACAGCGCCCCGCTCTCCGCCTCGCGCAGCAAGGCCTCGGCCACCACCACCGGTCCCGGCAGCAGACGCCCGCCGACTGTCAGCGCCGCCGCCTGCCAGACGGCCAGCAGCAGCAGGATCGACGCAACAGGCATCAGGGCGGGCATCAGGGCGCGCCGCACCGGTCAGGCCCCGCCGGTCCAGAAGGTGCCGGGGGCGATGGTGGGCGCGTCGCCGACCAGCTCCCGCCCACCCAGCCGCGCCAGCAGCGCGTAGAGCTTTGCGGCCCCTGCCCGCTCCTCCTCCGTCCAGCGGCGCGGGATGCCGTCGCGGTAGCGGTCGCGCAGGGTGCGGAAGGTGGCGTCATCCTCCGCCTGCATCAGCGGGGCGAGCCGGTCCCACGCGGCGTCGGATTGGGCCAGCAGGGTCTTCGCCTTGTTCGTCGCCGCCTGGAATCCGGCGATGGCGGTCGGGTTGGCGCGCGCCCACTCCTCGCGGAAGACATAGCCGATGGAGGGCACCGACGCCGGCTGGCCCAGCGCCTCCAACATGTCGGACACCGTCATGGTCACGCGCATGCCCTTCGCCTCCAGCCGGGCGGCGAAGGGCCAGAAGGTCAGCACGGCGTCCAGGTCGCCGTCGGCGATCTTACTGTTCAGCAGGGGCGGCGCGGCGAAGAAGGGTTGCGCATCGCGGTCGAGCGACAGCCCGTAACGGTCGGTGGCCAGAGCCTTCAGCAGGAGCCAACTCTTGTCGAGCGGGCTGCCGGCGACCCCGATGCGCTTGCCGCGCAGGTCGCCGATTCCGGCGATGGCGGACTTGGCCGGAACCACCAGCGCGCCGACGGCGGTCGAGTAGGGGATGAAGGATAGCGCCTCTCCCTTGCTGCGCATCCGCGACACCCACAGCCAGTCGGAAACGATGACCTCGACCCCACCCGCCTGGAGCGCCACCTGGGTGGCGGGGTTGCCGGCCAGCTCCACCAGCTGCAGGTCGATGCCGGCCTGCTTGTCGAAGCCGTTGGCGCGGATGGTGTCGAGTTCCCAGCTGACCGTGCCGAACTTCAGCACCCCGGCGCGGACGACCGGCCGAGTGGGGGTAGGATCGGCGGCAGCGGCGTGCCGGAGCGTCGCCGACGCCAGCAGCGCGCCGGCCGCCAGCAATGTCGTCCGTCTGGTGCAGCCTGCCGCCATGGTCCCCGTCCGGTCTTGTTTGGACTGCCAGCTTAGGGGGACTGTAGATGGTTCGTATATTCAACGATAGGAGGATAAGGGAGGTATCGCCGGTGGAGGCGTGTCGGACTCACAGCCCGAGATAGGCCTGCTTTACCGCCGGGTCGGCCAGCAGCGCCTCCCCCGTGCCCGACAGCACCACCCGGCCGTTCTCCAGCACATAAGCCGTCTGGGCGATGCGCAGGGAGGCGGCGACATTCTGTTCGACCAGGATGATCGTCATGCCCTCGGCGGCCAGTGTCCGGACGATGCGGAACAGTTCCTGCACCAGGGCGGGCGACAGGCCGAGCGAGGGCTCGTCGAACATGATGAGGTCGGGCTTGCCCATCAGGCAGCGGCCGATGGCCAGCATCTGCTGCTCGCCGCCGGACAGGGTGCCGGCCGCCTGGTCCAGCCGTTCGCGCAGACGGGGGAACAGGTCCAGCACCCGGTCGTAGGTCTGGCGCGCGTTGGACCGGGCGCGTGGGATGACGGCGCCCATTTCCAGATTCTCCCGCACGCTCAGCGTCGGGAAGATCTGCCGCCCCTCCGCCACCTGCCCGATGCCGAGGTCGCAGACGACATGGCTGGGCAGTCCGGCGATCTCGCGGTCCTTGAAGCGGATGCTGCCGCGCGCCGGTTTCAGGATGCCGGAGATGGCGCGGATCAGCGAGGTCTTGCCGGCCCCGTTGGCGCCGACGATGGCGGTGGTCTGCCCCGCCGCCACCTGCAGCGTGACTCCGTCGAGCGCCTGGGCGTCGCCATAGTACAGGTCGAGATCGGATATGGTCAGCATGGCGGCAGGTCCAAAAGGCGGGGAGCGCCCTCTATAGCGCGATCATTTCAGGAAGAACACCGCACTCATCACCAGACCGACGGCGATGATGCCGGTGCGCAGGATCGGTTTGGGGATCTTCCGTCCCAGCCGGGCGCCGACATAGCCGCCGGCGACCGCCGCCGCCACCATCAGCAGCGCCTTCGGCCATTCCACCGCCCCGCCCGCGGCGTAGGCCACCACGGCGATGGCGGTCAGCACGGCGGAGAACAGGTTCTTCAGCCCGTTCATGGCATTCAGGTCGGTCATGCCGAACAGGCTCAACTGCGCCAGCAGCAGGATGCCGAGCCCGCCGTTGAAATAGCCGCCATAGACCGAGACGGCGAACAGCGTGCCCAGCATCGCCCCGTTGCCGTGCAGACCCAGGTTGCGCAGCCGCTGCGCCAGCATGTTGCCGAAGGCGAACAGCCCGGTCGCCAGCAGCAGGAGCCAGGGTACGATCCCGCGGAACACCGAATCCGGCGTCACCAGCAGCAGCCCGGCCCCAACCAGCCCGCCGACCAGACTGACCGCCGACAGCAGCGGCAGGCTGAGCGTGCCGACCGGCGTCAGGTCCTGACGGTAGCCGTAGACGCCGCTGGCATAGCCGGGCAGCAGGGCGACCGTGCCGGTGGCATTGGCGGCGACCGGCGGCACCCCGGCGTAGATCAGGGCCGGCAGGGTCAGGAAACTTCCGCCGCCGGCAACGGCATTCATTGCTCCGGCCAGAAAGGCTGCGGCCAACAAAATCAATTCGATCATGATATTACGAGCGATTCCTCAACTCCCGGCGAATGATCTTGCCGGTGGTGGTCATGGGAAGGCTTTCCATGAATTCGATCGAACGCGGATATTCGTGGGCGGCCAGCCGGGTCTTCACATGCTCCTGGATCGAGGCCACCAGCGCGTCGTCCGGCGTCACCCCCTCCTGCAACACGACGAACGCCTTGACGATCTCCGTGCGCAGCGGGTCGGGCACGCCGACCACCGCCGCCATGCGGACGGCGGGATGGCCGATCAGGCAATCCTCGATCTCGCCGGGGCCGATGCGGTAACCGGCAGACGTGATGACGTCGTCGTCCCGCCCGACGAAGCGGATGTAACCGTCCTCGTCCAACTCCCCCTGGTCGCCGGTGACCAGCCAATCCCCAATGAACTTCGCCGCGGTGGCGTCGGGGTTGTTCCAATAACCGAGGAACATCACCGGGTCCGGCCGATGTACGGCGATCAGGCCGAGTTGCCCTGGCGGCAGCCGGTTGCCCTGCCCGTCGATCACCGCCACGTCATGGCCGGGAACCGGACGGCCCATGATGCCGGGCTTCGGCGTCATCAGCGTCGCGGCCGACGACACGATCATGTTGCATTCGGTCTGGCCGTAGAACTCGTTGATCGTCACGCCGAAGGTGTCGCGCCCCCAATCGAGCAGCCCGGCGCCCAGCGTCTCGCCGCCGCTGGCGACGGAGCGCATGTCGATGCGGTGGCGCGCCCGAGGGTTCTTCACTGCCCGCATCATCTTCAGCGCCGTCGGCGGCAGGAAGGCGTTGCGAACCTGGAAGTCGGCCAGCAGGGCGAAGGCGGCCTCCGCGTCGAACTTCTCGAAGCGGTGGGAGACCACCGTCACCCCATGGTGCCAAGCTGGCAGCAGCACGTCGAGCAAGCCGCCGATCCAGGCCCAGTCGGCCGGCGTCCAGATGCGGTCGTCCGGCTGCGGGAACAGGTCGTGCGACATCTCCACGCCCGGCAGATGGCCCAGCAGCACCCGGTGCGCATGCAGCGCGCCCTTGGGCTGGCCGGTGGTGCCGGAGGTGTAGATGATCAGCGCCGGATCGTCCGGCCCGGTGTCGGCCGGGATGAAGCTGTCGGACGCCGCGTCGCACAGCCCATGCCAGTCCAGGCAGCCGGGACCGGACCCGTCGACGCGGAAAACGGCGCGCAGTTCCGGCAGCCGGTCGCGAATCTGGGCGATCTTGGCGGCCCCGGCGGCGTCGGTGACCACGGCACGGGCGCCGCAGTTGGCCAGCCGGTATTCCAGCGCCTCCACCCCGAACAGCGAGAACAGCGGCACGGCGATGCCGCCCAGCTTGTAGACCGCGACATGGCTGATCGCGGTTTCCGGCGCCTGGGGCAGCAGGATGCCGACCCGGTCGCCGCGCGTGACACCTTGCGCCGCCAGCGCATTGGCGAAGCGGTTGGACAGGGCGCGAATGTCGGAGAAGCGGTATTCCTCGGTCCCGCCGTCGCGCCGCTTGTGGATCAGGGCGATGCGGCCGGGGTCCGTTTCCGCCCAGCGGTCGCAGACGTCGACGCCGATGTTGTAGCGGTCGGGCACGCGCCAGGCGAAGGCGCGGGACACCCCTTCATAGCTGTCCGCGTTGGGCAGCATGTTCGTTCCCTCCCAAGGGCTTGTTGTCGATTCCTTCGTGGAACCGTTGGCACGATCATAGGGGCAAGCGAGGCACCGCGTCACGCATCGGGAATAAGATGCGGGTCAGCCATGTTGATGGCGTCAGGAACGAACGGTTTCGTGCCGATCCAAACAGGACCCAACAGGACGAGAGCCACCATGAAAGCCAGCCCCTTCCTCGCCGCCGCGCTGTCCGCCAGCCTGCTCGCGGCCCCGCTTGCCGGCTGCGCCCAGCCCGGCTACGGCGACTCCTATGGCGGCGTCAGCGCCAACAAGCAAACGGCCGGCACCGTTCTCGGCGGCGTGGTCGGTGGCTTGGCCGGCTCGCGCTTCGGCGGTGGCAGCGGCAAGCTGGTGGCGGTGGGCGTCGGCACGCTGCTGGGTGCGGCGCTGGGCAATGCCGCAGGCGCCTCGCTCGACCGTGCCGACCAGAATTATGCCCAACAGGCGGCGGTCAACGCCTACAGCGCGCCGACCGGCAGCACCGTGCGCTGGAACAATCCGGACACCGGCAATTACGGCAGCTACACCCCCGTTCGCGAGGGCACCGGGCCGCAGGGCCAGCTCTGCCGCGAATACCAGACCACCATCGTGGTCCAGGGCCGCACCCAGCAGGGCTTCGGCACCGCCTGCCAGCAGCCGGATGGCACGTGGCGCGTGGTCAGCTGACCGGAACTGCCATCAGGCAAGCGCCGTCCGCCGCGGGGCGGCGCTGCCGGATTTGGGTGGCGGGCCGGTGAGGGCGCTGGCGATGCGCACCGCCCCGTCGCCGTCAAGCGGCAGTGCCGTCGCGGCATCCTGCATCCGTTGCCGTTGCCCGGTGTCGGCCCACAGGGCGAGTGCCCGTCCGGCGATCACCGCCGCCGCCTTGGCGGGATCGCAGCCACGGGCGTCCACGGCCGTGCACCAGCCCAGTTCGGCGGCGTCACCGCTCGCCATCGCCTGATTGTCGGCGGTGACCACCAGCAGGGTCGGCACCGCGAGCGCGGCCAACTCCCCCATGGTGCCTCCGCCGGCCGAAACCGCCAGACCGCTGTCGGCCATCAGCGCGCCCATGCGCGGGCAATCGATCTCCACGGAAACGCCATCGGTGGCGAGCGCCGCCAGCTCCGCCGCCCGCGGGTTGCTGCCGCCGACGACGGCGACGATCCGGCAGCCGTCGGGCCGCTCCGTCGCCAGCGCCTGCAGAACCGGTCCGGTCAGGCCGAGCGGGTCGGAGCCGCCGAAGGTCACCAGCAGCACCGGCCGATCGGTGATGGTCCGCCGCGGTGCCTGCGCCGCCAGCCGCACCTCCCGCCGCAGCGGGGCGTAGCCGGGGCCGAGCAGCAGGACGGCGCCGGGCGCCATCGCGTCATAAGGCAAGGCCGCCGCCTGCGGAGCGGCGTTGACGACGAGGTCGGCGTGCAGCGGCGTGCCGTCGCCCAGATCGTCCCAGGCCAGCACCCGCGCACCGGCGGCCTGCAGCCCGACGCGGTAGGCTTCGCCAAAGCGGTAGCCGTCGAGCATCACCGCCGTGCCATGCTCCCGCCGCAGGAGCGAGCGGGTGGCGGCCAGATCTGCCGCCTGCCCCACCGGACCGGCGATGGAAACATGGCGGAAGCCGTCCGCCGACAGCCGGCGGTCGATGGCGGGGGTGGATTCAACTGCGGCGAACAGCGCCTCGTGCCCCTGGTCGCGCAAGGCTTCGGCCACGGCGAGGCAGCGCATGACATGGCCGGTGCCGATGGTCGGCGACGCGTCGGCGCGGATGAGGATGACGGCCATGGCACTGGTCCGGAGAAATCGGCGTGGCGGCCCGGCCCCGGCGCAAGCACCCATTGCGCACGGTGTCGAGTCGGTGCGCATCTTGGCCCGGCACATTGCGCGAGTCCAGTGGCAGACGGTCGCGTGCGCGGGGGTAAATTGCGGCCGCCGGGGCTCCCGACCGGCCTCCCCGTCAGGACTCGCGGCCGGCGATGACGCTGGCGGCGGTGGCGAGGCTTTCCGGCGTGCCGATGTCGAGGAAGCGGGCCTTGGCGACATGGGCGTTCAGCGTGCCCGACGGCAGCTTTTCCAGCACGTCGCGTTCCAGCGATACCGCGCCCGCCGCGATGAAGCGGTCGAGGAAGGCGGCGGAGAACAGGTAGACGCCGGCGTTGATGGTGCCCGCCCCCGGCACCTTGTCCAGGAAACGGCGGACGCGGCTGTCCGGTCCGATCTCCACCCGCACGAAGCGGGAGGCGTCCTCCACCGTCACGCACAGGACCGACGCCTCGGCGCCGGACAGCCGGTGCGAGGCGATGAAGGCGCGCAGGTCGGCGTCGAGGAAGGTGTCGCCGTTCACCACCAGGATGGTGCTGCTGCGCAGTTCCTTGCGGACATAGCCCAGCGCCCCTGCGGTGCCGAGCGGGCGCGGTTCGATCTGGCAGACCACGTCGATGGTGCCGGCGGAATCGCCGCGGGCGAGCCATGCGGTCACCCGGTCGGCCAGATGGCCCAGGCACAGCACCACCCGGCGCGATCCGTAGGTCGACAGGTAATCCAGGAGATGGCCGAGGAAGGCACGGCCCGCGATCGGGGCCAGGACCTTCGGCGTGTCACCCAGAACGCCCCGGATGCGTGTGCCCAGCCCGCCGGCAAGCACCGCGACGTCTATGTTGGCAAGAGCGTCCTCAGACCGCACCGACCGTCCTTTCCCTTAAACCGCGCCCCGAAACCCTGTCCTGAACCCATCTGTCGCCGTCCGGCAGGAAGCAGCTTACGACGGCGCGGGCGCCGGGTCATCCACCCTGCGCGGCGCCCGGCGGCCCTAGTCGATAAAGGGGGCGCTCCGGAATCGCAATGCGGAATTGCGTGGGCCTCCCTCCTCCGATGGTCATGGGCGATGGTCATGGGCCCCCTTCGGCGAGACGCCGCAGGCGTTGCGCGACCGCCGCCAGGGTCACTCCATGGTCGCCGGCATGGCCGGTCAGCGCCATTGATGGGAACCAAGGCCGCACCGCCGTCCCCAGGGCCGACCAGTCGCCGGCCCCCGCGATCCGCCAGACCGGGATCCCGAGGGCGGCCGCCAGTTCGCCCACCGCAGTCGGGGCGGAGATCACGAGGTCGAGGCCGGACATGAGCGCCGCCACCCCCTCCAGATCCCGGCGCTGATCCAGATCGGGCCAATGGTGCAGCACGGTGCCGAAGCGGTGCAGGGCGTCCTCCCGCTCCGCCTCGTGCCCGTCATATTGCAGGCTGACGAAGGTCACGCCCGGCACGGCGAGGATCGGTCCCCACTGGTCGATCCGGCTGTATGCGCCGGCCCGGTCGGCCGTCATGCGGCTGCTTCGCCAGCAGATGCCGACCCGCAAGCCGGGGCCGAGGGCCGCCAGCCTGTCGCGCCATTCCGCCGCAAGCCGTGGATCGGCGGTGAAGAGTGGAGCGGTCGAGGGGAAATGCCGCAGGGCAGGCCGCAGCCGCGCGGCGATGCTGCCCATCGCGGCATGGCAGTCAGCGTCACGCGGGTCCGCGGTGGGTGCCCGCACCTCCGCACCCGGCAGGGCGCGGGCGAACAGGCCGGTCAGGCGCGGGTCGCATTCGACGATCAACCCGCCGGATTGGCGGAGCAGGTCGGGCAGCGCCGTGCCGAACATGATTTCGTCGCCCAGCCCCTGTTCGCCCCATACCAGCATGCGGCGGCCGGCCAGTGGCTCGCCCCTCCATTCCGGGATGGGGAAACGGCGGGGTACGGCATCGCCGGTGGCGAAGCGATGGGCGTAGTCGTTCCAGCCGCCGGTCAGGTCGCCCTCGGCCAAGCGCAGCAGGGCGCGGTTCATTCGGGCGTCTGCCCTGCCCGGCGTCAGCCGCAGGCACCGTTCGGTCCAGTCGCGGGCGAGCCGACGCTCTCCCCGCAACAGCAGCCCGTGGCCATGGTTGACCAACACCTCCGGTAGGTCGGGAGCGAGTGCCGATGCGCGTTGATGGGCGGTTACAGCATCGTCCCAGCGACCAAGGCCGGCCAGGGCCATGCCCAGGTTCGACCAGCCCTTGGCCGACGCCGGCGCGATCCGCAGGGACCGGCTAGACTGGCGAGCGGCCTCGGCGAAGCGCCCCTGCCCCTTCGATGCCGCGGCGGCCGTGATCAGCACCCCGGCAAGGCTGGGCGCCAGGACTGCCGCACGAATGCAAGCGTTTTCCGCCTCGGTAAAGCGTCGGGCGGCGAGCAGGGCTGCGGCGAGGTTGCCCCAGCTTTCCGCCTGCAACGGGCGCAGCCGCACGGCACGGCGGTGCAGCGTCACTGCCTCTGCCGCGGACGCACCGGTCTGGAGCGCCACGCCGAGGTTGCTTAGCGCTTGGGGAAAGGCCGGGTTCAGCGCCACCGCCCTCCGGTGCCATTGGATGCCGGCGTCGACGCGGCCAAGCCGGAGCAGAGTGAGACCGCCGTTGGTCCAGGCGGCCGGGTGGGTCGGAGCCGCAGCCACGGCCTCGCGGTGGAGGGCTTCGGCTTTGGAATATTGGCCCTGCCTGTGGAGAGCGACCGCCTGCGTCGCCAACGCCTCTCCCACCGCGGGTACCCTCTCCCCCCCGGGGAGAGGGCTGGGTGAGGGGGGCGCATGGCGTGACGTGGCCGATAATCGAGAAAGGGAACGCAATGCGCCAGCCATATCGGCCATCGTCGCCGACAGTGGTTCGCCCGGCCGGGGCTGGAAGAGGCGCATCGACGGATACCAGGGGCGGACCCCGGCCCCCAGCTGCGTCCAGTCGCGGGTGCCGAAACGCCAGACCGGGGTGCCGAGCGCGCCGGCCAGCTCGCCCACCGACATGGCCGGCGAAATGACGAGGTCCAGCCCGGCGATCAGGGCGGCAACGCCGTCGAAATCGTCCTTGCGGTCGAGGTCGTCCCAGCGGTGCAGCCGGATGCCGAAGCGCTGTTCGGCCTGCCGGACCTCCTCTTCCACCTCGCCATATTGCAGCACCACCCACTGGATGCCGGGCAGCGCGAACAGCGGCGCCCAGGCGTCCAGCGGTAGATAGGCGATGCTGCGCTCCGCCGTCATCATCTGGCTGCGCCAGCCGATGCCGATGCGCAATCCGGGGCCGAGCACCGCCAGACGTCCGCGCCAACGCTCCACCAACCCGGCGTTGGGCACCAGCCAGGAGGGGCGTGGCGGAAAATCGGCCAGCCGGCGGCGCAGGACACGGGGCAAGGAGCCCATCGGCACGTGGCGGTCATAGTCCGGGATCGCCATCGCCTCCCGCCCCTGCGCGTCCAGCGCCTCCGCCCGCACCCGCAGGGCCGGGAAGGAGCGGGCGAACAGCGGCACCAGCCGCTGGTCGACCTCCAGGATGGTGGAAACGGCGCGTCCGGCCAGTTCCGGGCAGAGGGCGGAGAACAGGATGGTGTCGCCCACCCCCTGCTCGCCCCAGATCATCAGGCGGCGGCCGGTCAGATCCTCCCCACGCCAAGACTGGGCGCGTGGCTGGCGCCCCTGCCCGACCTGTCCCGAGCCGAAGCGCCAGGCGTAACCGGGCCAGCCATGGTCGAGATCGCCGGCCTCCAGCCGCAGCAGGCCCTTGTTGAAGTGCGACAGCGACAGTTCGGGTCGCAGCGTCAGCGCCCGGTCATAGCAGCGCTCCGCCCCCGTGCCGTCGCCCAGCCGTTGCCGGGCCAGCCCCAGGTTGCTCCAGGCCTCGCCATAGGCGGGGTCCAGCGCCAGGGCACTGCGGTAGCAGTCGGCGGCGCCGGCATGGTCGTGCCGGCCTTGGCGCAGGTGGCCCAGATTGTTGCGGGCAGGCGCCTCCAGCGGGGCAAGTCGGATGGCGCGACGTTGCGACCGCTCGGCCTCGGCGAAACGCTCGGCGCCGCGCAGGGCGTTGCCCAGGTTGGTGTGGGTTTCCGGCAGGGTGGGACCGAGCGTCAATGCAACATGCCATGCCGCCCAGGCGTCAGACGTGCGGCCGGCGGCGTGGCGGGCATTGCCAAGATTGTTCCAGGCGCCGGCGAAGTCGGGCCGGTAGCGGATCGCCTCCCGGTGCAGGGCCTCCGCCTCGGCATGACGGCCCTGGGCGTTGCGGATGCTGCCGAGATTGTCCAGCGCATCGGCATGGTCGGGCTGAATGGCGGTGGCCGCATCGAAGCAGGTGGCCGCATCATCCAGTTGACCAAGCGCCTTAAGGCAGAGCCCTAGACCATTGAGAGAAAACGCATCGCGTGGATCGAGGCGCAGCGCGTCGGCGTAGCGCTCCGCCGCATCTTCCATGCGCCCGGCGGTGTGGAGCGCGGCGGCGAGGGCGGACAGCGTCGTCGGGTCGGAGGTTCCACCGCCTAGCGTCGTCGCCATTTGCAATGCGTCGGCGGCCTCCCTCTTGCGGCCGAGGTGCTGAAGGCTGACGGCCCGGTTGGTCCAGGGGCGCGGATCGCCGGGAAGCAGTTCCGCCGCGCGGGCATGTGCCGCCAATGCTTCTTCCGCCCGCCCGATCCCCTGTAGGGCGGCGCCAAGGTTCAGGTGGGCGTCGGCCAAATTGGGAGACAGCCGGGTGGCTTCGGCATAATGGGCGGCGGCCTCCGCCAACCGATCGAGCGCGGCCAGCACCAGCCCCAGATTGAAATGGGCGCCAACATGGGTGGGGGTGCGTTGGAGTGCACGACGTTGCGCCGATTCGGCTTCCCCCAGCCGGCCAAGCCGCTGCAGAACGATGCCCTGGTTGGCGTGGTAATCCGCCACCTCCGGCGCAAGTTCGACTGCTTTACTAATTAGGTCAATGGCTTGAACGTTGTCGTTGCGCTGGTGGTTTAGCACGCCCAGCAGGTGCAGGGCATCGGCGTGACGCGGTTCGGCATCCAAGACGCGTCGGTACAGGGGTTCGGCGGCGTCCAGAGCGCCGGCCTGATGATGGCGAAGCGCCTCGGCGAACCAATCTGAAACGCTCACAGATCACCTGCGGAAAGTCTGCTAAGCATCTGCACTGCCTTGGGAATGGTGCCGCCGATGCCGGCTGCCCCATCGGGATGGATGCAGCGCATGGTCGGGAACCAGGGACGCACCGCTGTGCCGAGCTGCGTCCAGTCGCGCCGTCCCAATCGCCAGACCGGCACGCCCAGCGCTGCCGCCATTTCCCCGGCGGAGGACGCGACGGTGATCGCCAGATCGAGGTTCGCCATCAGGGCGGCGGTGCCTTCCAGATCAGCGATCTGGTCAAGGTCGGGCCAGCGGTGGATATGCAGGCCGAAGCGCTCCTCGACGGCAGCGATCTCTTCCTCGCGTCCGTCATATTGAAGGCTGACGGCATGAATGCCGGGCAGGCGCAACAGGGAGGTCCACTCCTCCAGGTCGGTATAGGACTGGCGCCGTTCGGTGGTGATGCGCCGGCTTGTCCAGGCAATCCCGACCGTCAGGCCGGGGCCGAGCGCATCCAACCGCGACCGCCATGCCGCCACCCGCTCCGGATCCGGCTTCAGCCAGCCGGCGGGCGGAGATGGGACCGGTACGGTCCGCCACAGCAGGCGCGGAAGTGAGCCGAAGGGGAGATGGCAGTCGGCATCGGTCGGCCGCCGCGTCGGCGCGCGCACCGTGGTGCCGGGAAAGGAGCGCTGGAACAGCGAGACCAGCCGCGGTTCGCATTCGACGATGGCGTCGGGGAAACGCGACAGGGCTTCCGGTAGAAGGGAGCCGAACATGAACTCGTCACCCAACCCTTGTTCCGCCCACAGCAGCAGGCGGCGCCCGGCAAGCTCGTCCCCCTCCCATTCCGGGATGTTGAAGGGACGTCTCGGCCGCAGGCGTCCGGAGTCGAAGCGGACGGCGTAATCCTCCCACCCCTCGGCCAACCGGCCCTGCCGCAGGCGCAGGATGGCGCGGTTGAAGCGGGCGAGCGCCTGTGTGGGATCGGCATCCAGGGCGTTGGTGAATTCGCGCTCCGCGCCGGCATCGTCGCCCAGATCCTGAAGGGCGAGCGCCAGATTGGTATGGGCGGCGGCATAGCCGGGGCGCAGGTCCAACGCGCGGCGTTGCAACTCGACGGAGTCCACGGCCAGTCCCTGCAGGCGGCGGACGGTGCCCAGATTGGTCATCGCCTCCGCCATCTTCGGGTCGAGCCGTAGGGCGCGGGCGAAGGCATCGGCGGCGGGCTCGATGCGGTCGGCACCTTGCTGGGCGAGGCCGTAGGCGTTCCAGCCCTCGGCATCCGCCGGCTCCAGCGTCAGGTAAAGGCGGTAGGCCGGTTCCGCGTCATCGCAGCGGCGTTGCCGCGATCCGGCCAATGCCAGGGCCGCCGCGGCATGGTCCGGCCGGCGGGCCAGCACGACCCGCAACGCCGCCTCCCCTTCGTCGGCTTTCCCAAGGTCGAGCAGAGCGAGGCCCAAAGCGGCACGCGCTTCCGTCAGGGACGGATTGGCGGCGAGCGCGTGGCGCAGCAGCGGTTCCGCCTCCGCCGAGCGGCCAAGGCTGCGAAGCACCGCGCCCAGGTTGCCCTCCGCCTCCGCATATTCGGGGCGGGCGCGCAGGGCGGCACGGTAGGCCTCGGCGGCGTCGGCGGCCTTGCCTTGCGCATTGAGGGCGTTGCCCAGCGTATTGGCGGCCTCCGGGAACGGGCGGCGCAGGCGCAGGGCGTTGCGGGCGGCGCGTTCCGCCTCGGCGGAGCGGCCGAGCGCCTGGAGGGCGTAGGCGAGATTGGCGTGATAGTCGGGAACGTCGCGCTTGGCCGCCACCGCCTGCCCGATCAGGTCGGCGGCCTCGGCAAAGCGGCCAGTCTGGCAGGCGATCATGCCGAGCAGGTGAAGGGCGTCCGGCTGGCGCGGCTGGGCGGCGAGCGCCCGGCGGTAGAGGGCTTCGGCCTCGGTCAGTCTGCCGGACTGGTGCAACGGGACGGCCTGCCCGACCAGCGCCGCGGCGGTGGCGGCAGCGGCGTTGCCGGATTTGCGCTGGTTGCTCATGTCCCGTGCCGTTCCTGGTGGCTACGGGTAAGGGATAGCACGAATTGGGTGTGGTGGAAGGGGCATGGCGCTACGCTTGCCCCCTCCCTAACCCTCTCCCGCGAAGCGGGGGAGGGTCGGGGAGGGGGCAAGCGTAATCTGGACCCGACCTTACGCCACACCCACCGGCGGGGTCGGGGCGGCGTTGACCGGGTCGGCCAACTGGGCGTCGACCACGGCGACGGCGGTCATGTTGACCAGACCGCGGGTGGTGACCGATGGGGTGACGATGTGGACCGGCCGCTGGACGCCCAGCAGGATCGGACCGACATTCTGCGCCTCGCCCAGGATCTTCATCATGTTGAAGGCGATGTTGGCGGCGTCCAGCGTCGGCATCACCAGCAGGTTCGCCTCGCCCTTCAGGCGGCTGTCGGGCAGCAGCTCCTTGCGGATGGCGGGAGCCAGGGCGGCGTCGGCGTGCATCTCGCCGTCGATCTCGACATCCGGCATCTGCTCGGACGCCAGCTCCACCGCCGCACGCATCTTGCGGGCGGACGGGGTGTCGGCGCTGCCGAAGTTGGAGTGCGACAGCAGGGCCACCTTCGGCTCGATGCCGAAGCGCTTCACCTCGTCCGCCGCCAGCCGGGCGATCTCGGCCACCTGCTCGGCGGTCGGGTCGGGGTTGACGTAGGTGTCGGTGATGAAATGGACACCCTTCTGCGAGATCAGCGCGTTCATCGTCGCGGCGACCTTCACGCCGTCGCGCAGGCCGATCAGGCCGCAGATGTGCGCCCAATGCTCGTTGAAACGGCCGGTGGTGCCGCAGACCAGCGCGTCGGCCTCGCCGCGGCGGACCATCAGGGCGCCGAAGACGGTCGGCTGGGTCCGCACCACGTTGGCGGCATGGCTGGGGGACACGCCGCGGCGGCCCATCAGCTTGCGGTAATGTTCGCTGAAGTTGTGATAGCGCGGATCGCGGATGATCTCGATGACCTCGACGTCCTGGCCGATCTTCAGGCGCAGGCCCATCTCGCCGATCACCCGCTCGATCACCTCGCGGCGGCCGATCAGCACCGGATGGGCGATGCCGTCATCGACGACCACCTGGGCGCAGCGGATCACGCGCGGATCCTCGCCCTCGGCATAGACGACGCGCTTGGGCGCGGTCTTGGCCTTGGTGATGACCGGCTTCATGAACAGGCCGGAGCGGATTACGTACTGGTTCAGCTGGTCCTGATAGGCACGGAAATCGGCGATCGGCCGGGTGGCGACGCCGCTGTCCATGGCGGCCTTGGCGACCGCCGACGACACCTCGACGATCAGGCGGGGATCGAAGGGCTTGGGCAGGATGTAGTCCGGGCCGAAGCGCAGCGATTCACCGACATAGGCCGCCGCCACCACGTCCGACGGTTCGGCACGGGCGAGGTTGGCCATGGCGTGGGTCGCCGCGATCTTCATCTCCTCGTTCACCGTGGTGGCGCCGACGTCCAGCGCGCCGCGGAAGATGAAGGGGAAGCACAGGACGTTATTGACCTGATTGGGGAAGTCGGACCGGCCGGTGGCGATGATGGCGTCCGGACGGGCTTCACGGGCCAGATCGGGCATGATCTCCGGCTCCGGGTTGGCGAGCGCCAGGATCAGCGGCTTGTCGGCCATGCGGGCCAGCAGCTTCGGCTTCAGCACCTTGGCACCCGACAGGCCGAGGAAGATGTCGGCGCCGTCGATGACGTCGGACAGCGTGCGCGCCTCGGTGTCGTGCGCGTAGGCCTCCTTGTACTCGTTCATCTCCTCGTTGCGGCCCTTGTGGACCACGCCGATGCGGTCGACCAGCCAGACATTCTCCCGGCGGACGCCCAGCGACAGCATCAGGTCGAGGCAGGCGATGCCGGCGGCGCCGCCGCCGGTGGAGACCACCTTGACCTTCGAGATGTCCTTGCCGACCAGCGCCAGACCGTTCAGCACGGCCGCACCCACCACGATGGCGGTGCCGTGCTGGTCGTCGTGGAACACCGGGATCTTCATGCGCTCGCGGCAGCGGCGCTCGATCTCGAAACAGGCGGGGGCGGCGATGTCTTCCAGGTTGATGGCGCCGAAGGTCGGCTCCAGCCGGACGATGGTGTCGACCAGCGCGTCGACGTCATGCTCGTTCAGCTCGATGTCGAAGCAGTCGATGCCGGCGAACTTCTTGAAGAGGACGGCCTTGCCTTCCATCACCGGCTTGGCGGCATAGGGACCGATGTTGCCCAAGCCCAGCACGGCGGTGCCGTTGGTGACGACCGCCACCAGATTGGCCCGCGCCGTCAACTCCGCCGTCTTCGACGGATCCTCGGCGATGGCGGTGCAGGCATGGGCAACGCCCGGCGAATATGCCAGCGCCAGATCGCGCTGGTTGGCCATGGGCTTGGTCGCGACTACTGCCAGCTTACCGGGCCGCGGGTTGCGGTGATACTCAAGCGCCATCGCCTCAAAATCGCCGGACATCGGGTCTCTTCCTCCGGTTAACGTGATTTCAGTTAATTCTTTGTGTTCGCTTTACCTGATTGGCGGTTATAGCCCATTCGGGCTGCTGCGCCAACCGCCCCGCGAAACGGAAAGGGGACGATTCGAACCAAATCGAAGCGTCCCCCTTACCTTACAGGATCCTCATGGAGGCCGGATGGATCATCTTTGAAATTTCCAAATCCGGTCCTGCATGTGTGCCGCGCGTTCTTTGCGGATCATCAGATCCGGGCGAGCGCCGGCTCCTTGAAGTGCTGCTGGTATTCGGCGACCGCCTTGCTCTCGTCGAACTCGCCTTCCATCTTGGCGACGACGACGGTGGCGACGCCGTTGCCGATCAGGTTGGTCAGCGCGCGGGCTTCCGACATGAAGCGGTCGACGCCCAGCAGCAGGGCCAGCCCTTCGATCGGCAGGACGCCGGTGGCCGACAGGGTGGCGGCCAGCGTCACGAAGCCGCCGCCGGTGACCGCCGCCGCACCCTTGGAGGTCAGCATCAGGATGATGAGGATGTAGAGCTGCTGCCAGATCGTCAGATCGACGTTGAAAGCCTGGGCGATGAAGATCGCCGCCATCGACAGGTAGATCGAGGTGCCGTCGAGGTTGAAGGAATAGCCGGTGGGGATCACCAGACCGACGACATGCTTGGAGCAGCCGAACTTCTGCATCTTCTCCATCATGCGCGGCAGAACCGACTCCGAGGAGGAGGTGCCGAGCACGATCAGCAGTTCCTGGCGGATGTAGCGGATGAAGTTCCAGATGCTGAAGCCGTAGGCCTTGGCGATGCTGCCCAGCACGACGAAGATGAAGATCGCCATGGTGAGGTAGACCGACGCCATCAGTTGGCCCAGCGCCGTCAGCGACGAGATGCCGTACTTGCCGATGGTGAAGGACATGGCGCCGAAGGCACCGACCGGGGCGACGCGCATCAGGATGCCGATCACGCCGAACAGGGCATGGCCGATCTTGTCGAAGATGTCCTCGACCAGCTTGCCCTTCTGGCCCATGGCGGACAGGGCGACGCCGAACACCACGGCGAAGAACAGGATTTGCAGCATGTCGCCCTGGACGAAGGCGCCGACCACATTGTCGGGCACGATGCCGACGACGAAGTCGATGAAGCCGTGCTCGTGGGCGGAGGTGGCGTATTTCTGAACCGCGTCGGCCTTCAACTGGCCCGGCTGGATGTTCATGCCGGCGCCGGGGCGGACGAGGTTGACAATCAGCAGCCCGATGCCGAGCGCGAAGGTCGTCACCACCTCGAAATACAGCAGGGCCTTGCCGCCGACCTTGCCGACCTTCTTCAGATTGCCGATCGAGGAGATGCCGGTCACCACCGTCAGGAAGACGATCGGGCCGATCACCATCTTGACCATCTTGATGAACAGGTCGCCCAGCGGCTTCATCTGCACGGCGATGGCCGGGTAGAAGTGACCCAGCAGGATGCCAAGGCTGATGGCGGTCAGAACCTGGAAGGTCAGGTTGGTGTAGAAGGGCTTCTTCACCGTGCCCGACCGGACGGCGGTCGCGTCTGCGCTCATGCTACTCTCCTCGTGGCGTTCCTCAGAACGGCGTTCCTGGCGGGGTGCCCGTTCTTTCGTCCGGCATTTGCACCGGCTGGGCGGGCGGACCCCAACTGATTGCTCCTGAAAGCAAGCGGTGGGCCAATTGCTGAATCCTGCAACATCAAGCATTTGCCGAATGGCCGAGGGCGAGAATCCGCACGACAGGGGGTCCAGCGATGTGCGAAAATCCGCACACTTCACAGCGCTGCGGCATCAATGTTGCGGCGCAGCACGATCAGGGAAGACGTTGCTGAGCAATCCGACCGATCCGGCGACAGATTCGACCGCCCTTCCCTCCCCCGCCGCGACGTTCTCGCCGGCGACGCAGCTGGTCGCCCGGGCGCTGGAACGGCCGCGCCGGCTGCTGATGGTGGCGCTGCTGCTGGGCGTCCCGGCGGCGGCGGCATTGGCGGCGGGCTGGGCCTCGTCCCTGGCGCTGGACGATCTGAAGGAGAGCGCGCGGGCGCAGCTGGCGCTCTACAACGCCAACCTGCGGGCGGAGCTGGAGCGTCATGCCGCCGTTCCGCTGGCGCTGGCGCAGGATGACGAGGTGCGGGCCTTGCTGGTCAACCCGACACCGGCCGCTGTCGACCGGCTGAACCGCAAGCTGCAGGGCATTGCCCAGGCGTTGGATGCGCTGGCGCTTTACGTGATGGACGCCAAGGGAACGACGCTGGCGGCCAGCAACTGGAACAGCGCCGCCAGCTTCGTCGGCGAGAATTTCTCTTACCGTCCCTATTTCCGCATGGCGATGGACCAGGGGGAGGGGCACCATTTCGCGCTGGGCACCACCTCGCTGGTGCCGGGCTATTACACGGCGAACCGGGTGGTGGCGGAAAACCGCACAGTGGGGGCGGTGGTGCTGAAGCTGGGATTCGACCGGCTGGAGCGGGGCTGGACGCCGGGGCAGGAAAAGCTGCTGGTGACCGACCGCGATGGGGTGGTGTTCATCACCAACATGCCGTCCTGGCGCTATCACGCCCTGCCCCGCCGTCTGCCGATCAGTCTGCCCATCGTGCCGGAGGGCACCAGCGAGGGGCTGGACGTGCTGCCCTGGGCCTTCGGCGGCGCGTCCGACCGCATTGCGCTGGAGGAGAAGGACGGGGAGCGGCGCTATCTGCTGACCTCCGTCGCCATGCCCGGCGGCGATTGGACCCTGCACAGCCTGACCAGCCTCGATCCGGTGACCGCCCGCGCCTGGGTCGCCGGGCTTCTGGCCGCCGCCGCGGTGGCGATGGCCGCGCTCACCGCCTATGCCGTGGCGCTGCGGCGGGTGGCATTGGTCGAGCGGATCGCCCTACAGGAGGAATCGCGGGCGGAGCTGGAGCGCCGGGTCGCCGCTGCCACCGCCGACTTGCGCGCGGCGGAGAACGAGCTGACCCAGGCGGCCAAGCTGGCGGCGCTGGGCCAGATGTCGGCCGGCATCGCGCATGAGATCAACCAGCCGCTCGCCGCCATGCGCAGCTTCACCGACAACGCCGTGGTCCTGCTGGAGCGCGGGCGGATGGACGCCGTGCGCGGCAATCTGGCGGAGATCGCCGAGCTGACCGACCGCATGGCCGCGATCACCCGCCAGTTGAAGGGCTTTGCCCGCCGCGCCTCCGGCACGCTCGGGCCGGTGTCGGTGCAGGGCGCGGTGAGCCAGGCGCTGGCCCTGCTGGAATCCAAGCTGCGGCGCGAGGATATCTCGGTGGAGGTCGATCTGCCCGACCAGCCGGTCCGGGTCGTGGCGGAGGATGTGCGGCTGCAGCAAGTGCTGGTCAACCTGATCGGTAATGCGGCGGACGCCATGCGCGGCTGTCCGGTGCGCCGCCTGCGCATCGGGCTGGTCGCGGCGGAGGGCGAGGCGCTGCTGAGCGTCGCCGACACCGGCGGCGGCATCGCCGAGGCCGATCTGCCCCGGCTGTTCGTCCCCTTTTTCACCACCAAGGAAGCCGGCGAAGGTCTGGGGCTGGGGCTGTCGATCAGCCACGGCATCGTCGAGGATTTCGGTGGCAGCCTGACCGCCGCCAACCGCAACGGCAAACCGGGCCAAGGCGCCGTCTTCACCCTGCGGCTCACCACCACGGAGCAGACCACATGAGCCAGTCCATTCCCGAGACTGCCGGCGCCGTGCTGTTCGTGGACGACGAGCGGGCGGTGCGGCTGGCCGGGCAGCAGGCGCTGGAACTGGCGGGGTTCGAGGTGACGGCCTGCGACGGGGCAGAGCGGGCCTTGCGCCATCTCGGCCGCGACTGGCCGGGCTGCCTCGTCACCGACGTGCGCATGCCGCAGATGGACGGGCTGGCCCTGCTGGCGCGGGTGCGGGAGATCGACCCCGACCTGCCGGTCATCCTCATCACCGGCCATGGCGATGTGCCGATGGCGGTGGAGGCGATGCGCAACGGCGCCTACGACTTCCTGGAAAAGCCCTTTCCGTCTGACCGGCTGACCGAGATCGCCCGGCGCGCGGTGGAGAAGCGGCGGCTGGTGCTGGAGAACCGCCGGCTGCGGG
Source organism: Azospirillum sp. A1-3 (assembly GCF_023806445.1). Classification (NCBI taxonomy): domain Bacteria; kingdom Pseudomonadati; phylum Pseudomonadota; class Alphaproteobacteria; order Rhodospirillales; family Azospirillaceae; genus Azospirillum; species Azospirillum sp. A1-3. Next base: position 404,192 of record NZ_JAMSLU010000003.1, on the reverse strand, counting down.
CGCAGATTGCCGGTGCAACCGATCCGGCGGGGACCATCGTCGGCCGCACGCCGGGAATCGAGCGGCTGCGCGCCACCATCTCCGCGGTCGCCGACACCGACGCCGACGTTCTGGTGTTCGGCGAGACCGGCACCGGCAAGGAGATGGTCGCCCGTGCGCTGCACGCCGCCAGCGGCCGGCGCAAGAACCCCTTCGTCGCGCTGAATTGCGGCGCCATGCCGGAGACGATCTTCGAGAGCGAGTTGTTCGGCCACGAGGCCGGCGCCTTCACCGGGGCCGCCAAGCGCCGCATCGGCCGGATCGAGCATGCCGGCGGCGGCACCCTGTTCCTGGACGAGATCGAGAGCATGCCGCTGGCCCTGCAGGTCAAGCTACTGCGGGTGATCCAGGAGCGGGTGGTCGAGCCGCTGGGATCGAACGAGCAGGTGCCGGTCGACCTTCGCGTGGTCGCCGCCACCAAGGCGGATCTGCGGCGGGCGGCGGACGAGGGGAAATTCCGTGCCGATCTCTATTACCGGCTGAATGTGGTGGTGCTAACCATCCCGCCGCTGCGCGAACGCCGCGACGACATCCCGCTGCTGTTCCAGCATTTCGTCGCCCAGGCCGCCGCCCGCTACAACCGGGAACCGCGCGTCCCGAGCCGCGAGCAGATGCAGCGGCTGATGAGCCAGGACTGGCCCGGCAACGTCCGCGAACTGCGCAACGCCGCCGACCGCTTCGTGCTGGGGCTGGAGGATGTGGCCCCGGCGCCGGTGTCGGCACCGTCGGCGCTGTCGCTGGCCGAGCAGGTGGATCTGTTTGAGAAGGGCCTGATCCAGTCCGAACTCGCCCGCCACCGCGGCAGCGTGAAGGCCGCCATCGAGGCGCTGAACATCCCGCGCAAGACCTTCTACGACAAGCTGAAGCGCTATGGGCTGAGCCGGGAGGATTTCATCGACTAGTCACTTCTTTAGGCGGCTCCCCCCTCCCCCTCTTCCCCCATTCGTGCAGTTGACATCCGGTTCCGCTTGCCGGCCGCACGCGCGGTTCCCATGTGGCTTCAGGTGTCCGGCCGCCCTTTCCATGATTCGGGAAACCGGCCTTCGGACAGCTCGGCCGGGCGGACCTTTCCTTCGTTTCGGCTGTTGTACTGGAGACCACGCAGCACCGACGTCGAAGGGGACGGCCTTAGAATGTCACCGAGGATTAGCACCATGACCCCCCGTCTCCTTGCGGAGCTTCTGGAACCGATCCTGACCGCAGCGGAAGACGACGAAGAGGCCCTGTCCGAGGCCGTGAACCTGACCGCGGAGGCCATGGCGGCGCTGGGCGCCACCGTGCTCGATCCGGACGGGAAGCCGGCCCGCGGAGTGTCCGATGAACGGGCCGTCGTCGCCGCGCTGAACACCCACGCGCACAATCTGATGCGCGACGGCCGGCTAGACGACGTGGTCGAGGCCCTGCAGGTGGCCGAGCGGATCGGCCGTCTCGCCCATCTGCCGCACCACCCGCGGACCGTCTGACCACTCTTTCGGGAGAAGGGCGCGGTCGTTCGTGGAAGCGGCTTCGCGGGTGCGGGAATTTCTCCCCGCCGTGCTGTTTGAGCGACGTGCCACCCAGCGCTCAACAGGGGAGGAGCCCTCGTGCCCACCGCGCCGCAGCCACATGCCCAGCCGAATGTCTTAGCCAACCCGCTGGAAAGCGGGATTCTCTCCCGCCTCCAGGACGACCTGCTGCCGGACCATCTCCTGACCCGCCGCTGGTATGCGGCGAAGGACGCCGGCCGGCCGGTCGTGCGCATTATAGACGCCCTGCCGCTGCCGCTCGCCGGCGGATCGCAGGCCCAGCTCTGCCTGTTGCGGGTGGAGCCGCCGGGACGGGAACCGCAGCTCTACCAGCTTCCCCTGATCCTCGACCGCGGCACCGGCGAGGATGCGTCGGTGATCGCCGGGTCGAAGGACCTGCCGGTTCCGGGGCGCCTGCGCGACGGCTATGCCGATGACGGCGTGGTCCGTGCGCTGCTGGGCGCCATTCTGAAGCGTGATCCCGAACCCAGCGAAACCGCGCTGTCCGCCGGCCTGACCGCCGGCCACACCCGTGCCTGCGAGGCGCTGGCCGAACAGTTGCACGCCGACGCCCCGCTGCACCGGATGACCGCGGAACAGTCGAACACCTCCATTCGCGTCGGCGACGCCGCCATCCTGAAGGGTCTGCGCAAGCTGGAACCCGGCATGCACCCCGAATTGGAGGTCAGCCGCTTCCTGACCGAGGTGGCGCAGTTCCCCAACACGCCGGCCCTGCTGGGCTGGGTCGAGCGCTCCAACAGCTCCGGTTCCACCACGCTGTGCGTGATGCAGGAATTGGTGCCGGAGGCGAAGGACGCCTGGGGCCACGTCACCGGTTACCTGAACGACCGCGTCGCCCGCTTCGAGGATAGCGAGACGGCGCAGTCCGCCGATGCCGACAGCGTCGGCTTCCTGCGCCTGTTGGGGCAGCGGACGGCGGAGCTTCACCGGGCGCTCGCCACCCCCGGCGGCGGTGACGCCTTCACGCCCGAGCCGGCGACGGCGGAGCGGCTGAAGGAGTGGGCCGGCGGCGTGCGGACCCTGGCGAAGCGCGTGCTGGAGCGGCTGCGCGCCGCCGGGCAGACGCTGGACCCGGCGATTACCGCGCAGGCCAACGCGCTCGCCGCCAGCGAGGCGGCGGTGATGGCGCAGATCGACGCGCTGATCCCCGCCACCGCCGATCTCAGCGCCATGCGGCTGCATGGCGACTATCACCTGGGGCAGGTTCTGGTGTCGCGCGGCGACGTGCAGATCGTCGATTTCGAAGGTGAGCCGATGCGCCCGCTGGCCGAACGGCGGGCCAAGCACTGCATCCTGCGCGACGTCGCCGGCATGTTGCGCTCCATCGCCTATGCCGCCGCCATGGCGCGCGACGCGATGCCGGCCGGCCTCGACGGTCCGTCGCGCGATGCCCGCATCGCGTGGCTGTCCTGGTGGGAGGGGGCTGCGTCGGCCGCCTTCCTCGACGGCTACCGCACGGCCATCGGCGATTGCCCCGGCTTCCCGCGCGATCCGCATGCGGCCCCGGCCCTGCTGAAGCTGTTCCTGCTGGAAAAGGCGCTGTACGAGGTCGGGTACGAGCTTGCCAACCGGCCGGGCTGGGTGGCGATCCCGCTGGCCGGCGTCACCGCCATCATCCGCGCCGATGCCGGGCCGGAGATCGCCAGCCGCGACCGTGATCGCATCCCCCCGGTGGACGAGCGCCGCCGCAGCCATGCCATGCCCTTCGGCGCGGAGGTGCAGGCCGACGGGTCCGTCCGCTTCTCCCTGTGGGCGCCGACGGCGGCGTCCGTCCTGCTGTCGCTCGACGATGGCGGCCAGCCGGTCGGGATGGAAGACCAGGGAGACGGCTGGTTCAGCCTGACCACCGCGCGGGCGCAGGCGGGCAGCCGTTACCGCTTCGTCCTGCCGGACGGGCTGGCGGTGCCGGATCCGGCCTCCCGCTTCCAGCCGGACGACGTGCATGGGTCGTCGGAGGTGATCGACCCCGGCGTGCACGCCTGGACCGACGCCGCCTGGACCGGCCGCCCCTGGCACGAGACGGTGCTGTACGAGCTGCATGTCGGCACCTTCACCAAGGAAGGCACCTTCCTGTCGGCCATCGAGCGGCTGGACGATCTGGTCGAGCTGGGCGTCACCGCGATCGAGCTGATGCCGGTGGCGGACTTCCCCGGTACGCGCAACTGGGGCTATGACGGCGTGCTGCCCTTCGCGCCCGACAGCGCCTATGGCCGGCCGGAGGATCTGAAGACGCTGGTGCAGGAGGCGCATGCCCGCGGGCTGATGGTCTTCCTCGACGTCGTCTACAACCATTTCGGACCGGAGGGGAATTACCTCCACGCCTTCGCCGACAGCTTCTTCACCGACCGCCACAAGACCCCCTGGGGCGCGGCAATCAACGTCGACGGCGAGCGCAGCGGGCCGGTGCGCGACTTCTTCGTCCACAATGCGCTCTACTGGCTGGAGGAATATCACCTCGACGGCCTGCGGCTGGACGCGGTCCACGCCATCATCGACGACAGCGACCGCCACGTGCTGGAGGAACTGGCCGCGCGGGTGCACAGCCATTTCCAGAATCAGCGCCATGTCCATCTGGTGCTGGAGAACGACGCCAATCAGGCGCGTTTCCTGGCCCGCCACCGCGAGGGCGATCCGCGCTGGCACAGCGCCCAGTGGAACGACGATCTGCACCACTGCCTGCACAGCGCCGCGACCGGCGAGGATGGCGGCTATTACGCCGACTACGCCCACGACCCGGCCAAGTGGGGCCGCGCGCTGGCGGAGGGCTTCGCCTTCCAGGGCGACCCGTCGGCCTACCGGGATGGCGAGTTGCGCGGGGAGCCTTCGGCGCATCTGCCGCCGACCGCCTTCGTCACCTTCATTCAGAACCACGACCAGATCGGCAACCGGGCCTTCGGCGAACGCATCTCACACATCGCCAAGGCGGAAGCGGTGCGCGCCGCCACCATCCTCTATCTGCTGGGCCCCGGAATCCCCATGCTGTTCATGGGCGAGGAATGGGCGTCGGCCAAGCCCTTCCCCTTCTTTTGCGACTTCGGCGAGGAACTGGCCGAGGCCGTGCGCAAGGGCCGGGCGGAGGAGTTCGCCAAATTTCCCGAATTCCAGAATCCCGACGCCCGTGCCCGCATCCCCGACCCCACCGCGCCGGAGACCGCGGAATCGGCGAAGCTGGACTGGGACGTGCGTGGACAAGCGGAACATGCCGGTTGGCTCGACTGGTATCGGCGGGCGCTCGCAGTGCGCCGGGCGGAGATCGTCCCGCGGCTGGATGGGGTTCCCGGCGGTGCGTCGAGCCATAAGGCGGTCGGCAAAACCGGGCTGACCGTCTGCTGGAAGCTGGGCGACGGCAGCCGTCTGCATGCCTTCGCCAATCTCGCCGACACGCCGGCCGCCGGCTTCCCGGAGGCGTCGGGCCGCGTGCTCTGGACCGAAGGCGACGGGTTGACGGGCGACAGGCTCGGGCCCTGGTCGGTGGTGCTGTGGCTTGAGGAGGCCTCGGCGCTCGACCGGCTGGCCGACCGCATGGGGGTGGAACGCTCCTTCGACAATGCCGCCGGAGAAACCGTGACTGCCGGCGAGGAGACCATCCGCGCCCTGTTATCGGCGATGGGGGTGGAAGCGGGCGACGAGGCCGCCGCGCTGGCCCATCTCGACCGGCTGGACGAGGAGGAGTATGGCCGCGCCCTGCCTCCGGCGGTGGTCCGCCGCGCCGGGGCGGCGGTCACCGTGCCGGTCACCCTGCCCCACGGCACCCGGACCCTGCGCTATACCCTGACGCTGGAAAGCGGGGAGACGCAGAGCAGCGTCGTCGGCTTCGGCAGCCTGCCGCGTTGCCGCTGCATCACCGCCGGCGACGTTACCTATGCCGAGCGGCGCCTGCCGTTGGGCAAGTTGGCTGAGGCCGGCTACCACACGCTGCGGGTGGAGACGGAGCATGGCGTGGCGGAAACCCGCCTGATCCTGGCACCGGCCCGCTGCCATCTGCCGACGCGGATGCTGGTGGGGGAGAAGCTATGGGGGCTGTCGGCGCAGCTCTACACCCTGCGCAGCGACCATGACTGGGGCATCGGTGATTTCGGCGATCTGCGAACGCTGGCCGACATCGCGGCGGCGCGCGGGGCGGCGGTGATCGGGCTGAACCCGCTGCACGCCATGTTCCTCGACAATCCGGACCATGCCAGCCCCTATTCCCCAGCCAGCCGGCTGTTCCTCAACCCGCTCTACATCGACGTCACCGCCGTGCCGGAGTTCCTGGACGACGCCGACATGCGCCGCCAAGTGGCCTCGCCCGAGTTCCGGCAGGCGCTGGAGGCGGCGCGCTCCACCTCCCACGTCGATTACGCCGCGGTCGCCAAGCTGAAGCTGCCGATCCTCGAAAAGCTCTTCGCCGATTTCCAGACTTCGGCCAAGCCGGAACGCCGCGCCGCCTTCGACGCCTTCTGGACCGAAAGCGGCATCGGGCTGGAGCGGTTCGCCACCTTCCAGGCGTTGCGGGAACGCTTCGCGCAAGAGGGCAAGGCTGACTGGCACCAATGGCCGGCAGAGTACCACGACGCCACCGCACCGGCGGTGGAGCGGTTCGCCAAGGAGCATTCCGATCGCGTTGCTTATTTCGCTTGGCTGCAATGGCTGGCCGACGATCAGCTGCGCGTGGCGGCGGAGCGGGCGACCGAACTCGGCATGACCATCGGTTTCTACCGCGACCTTGCGGTCGGGGCCGATGCCAGCGGGGCGGAGACCTGGATGACGCCGCAGACGGTGGTGGACGCCGCCCATGTCGGCGCCCCGCCCGACCTGTTCAACCCGGCCGGCCAGGATTGGGGGTTGCCGCCCTTCCATCCGCAGGCGTTGCGGGCGGCCGGCTATCAGCCCTTCATCGATCTGGTCCGCGCCAACATGCGGCATGCCGGCGCGCTGCGCATCGACCACGCCATGGCATTGCAGCATGTCTACTGGATCCCCGATGGCCACCCGCCGGGCGAGGGCGCCTATGTCGCCTATCCGATGGAGGATCTGCTGGGCATTCTGGCGCTGGAAAGCCAGCGGCACCGCTGTCTGGTGGTCGGCGAGGATCTGGGCACCGTGCCGGAGGGCTTCCGCGAGCGGATGACCGAGGCCGGGGTGCTGAGCTACCGCGTCGTCTTCTTCGAATGGACGGAGGATGGCGCCTTCAAGGGGCCGGACGAGTATCCCGAACTGGCGCTCGCCACCGTCGGCAGCCACGACCTCGCTACGCTGCGCGGCTGGTGGGAGGGCGACGACATCGTGCTGAAGGCCGAGAAGGGCCTCTATCCGGCGGAGGACGAGGCGGAAAAGCAGCAGGCCCGCCGCTCCGCCGACCGCAACGCCCTGGTCGATGCCCTGCGCGCCGCCGACATCGCCCTGCCCGCCGGCTTCGGACCCGACAGCCCCTATGACGAGGCGCTGGACCATGCGGTGCATGCCTTCCTCGCCCGCACCAATGCGGCGCTGGCGGTGGCGCAGCTGGACGACCTGACCCGCGAGCGCGATCAGGTCAATCTGCCGGGCACCACCGACCAATACCCCAACTGGCGCCGCAAGCTGTCGATGACGCTGGAGGAACTGGCCGATGCGCCGGAGCCGGCGGCGGTCGCCGACATCCTGGCCGCAGCCCGCCCCTCCTCTTCCCCCGTCCGCCGCTAACTAAAAAACGCCCTTCCCTACTCCGAGGAGCACACACCCATGGCCCCCGCCGCCGGCAAGCCCATCCCTCGTGCGACGTACCGGGTCCAATTGAATGGCGAATTCGGATTCGACCGCACCGCCGCCATCGCCGATTACATCGCCCGCCTGGGCGTCAGCCATCTCTATGCCTCCCCCTACATGAAGGCGCGGCCGGGCAGCACCCACGGCTATGACATCGTCAATCACAATGAGCTGAACCCGGAGGTCGGCGACCAGAACGACTTCCGCGATCTGGTGGAGGCGCTGAAGCGCAACAACCTGGGCCAGATCCTGGACTTCGTCCCCAACCACATGGGTGTCGGCGGCAGCGACAACGAATGGTGGTTGAATGTTCTGGAGTGGGGTCCGGATAGCCCGTATGCCGGGTATTTCGACATCGAATGGGAGTCCGACTACCGCTATCTCCAGGGCAAGGTCCTGGTACCGTTCCTGGGCGACCAGTATGGCGCGGTGCTGGTGTCGGGCGGGCTGGAGCTTCGCTTCGATCCGGAGACCGGCAGCTTCGCCGTCTGGGCCTATGGCAGCCACAAGCTGCCGGTGCGGCCGCAGGATTACGGCACCATCCTGGGCAGCGACCACCCGGATCTGGAGCGGATCGCCGACGCCTTCACCCATCTGATGGATGCCCGCCCCCACCAGCTTCGCCGCGCCTCCGACCTGAAGGCGGAACTGGCGGGGCTGGTGGCGACCCGGCCCGACATGGCCGATGCGATCAACCAGCGGCTTGCGGTGTTCCGCGGCTATCAGGGGGAGATCGATACCTGGGGCCATCTGCATGAGCTGATCGCCGCCCAGAACTGGCGCGTCGCCTATTTCAAGGTGGCGGCCGACGACATCAACTATCGCCGCTTCTTCAACATCAACGAGCTGGCCGGCCTGCGCATGGACGAGCCGGAGTTGTTCGACGTCGCCCACCGCATGGTGCTGGGGATGGTGGCGGACGGCACACTCGACGGCATCCGCATCGACCACATCGACGGGCTGATCGACCCCAAGGGCTATTGCGAGCGGCTGGTCGCGGCCTCCCCAAAGCCCTTCTATCTGGTGGTGGAGAAGATCCTCGCCCGGCATGAGCGGCTGCGCGAGGACTGGCCGATCGACGGCACCACCGGCTACGAATATGCCAATCTGATGGGCGGACTGTTCGTCGATCCGAAGGCGGAGGAGGCCTTCACCCGTCTCTATGCCGACTTCATCGGCCGGCGCGACGATTTCGATGAGGTGGTGCGCCAGTGCAAGATCCGCATCATGGAAAGCGAGATGGCGAGCGAGTTGAACGTGCTGTCGCGCAAGGCGTCGCGCATCGCCCGTTCCAACCCTGCCACCGCCGACTTCACCGCCAACATCCTGCATCAGGCGCTGAAGGAGACGATTGCCCGCTTCCCCGTCTATCGCACCTATGTCGACGGCAGTGTGCCGAGCGACATCGACCGCCGCGACATCGACTGGGCGATTTCCCAGGCGCGGCGGGTGGAACAGGGGCCGGACGGCTCGGTCTATGATTTCCTGCAGCGGCTGCTGACCACCGATCTGGTGGCGGCTCCCAAGAGCGGCTACAGCCATCAGCAGGTCACGCGCTTCGCCATGCGGTTCCAGCAGTACAGCGGGCCGGTGATGGCGAAGGGGCTGGAGGACACCGCCTTCTACCGCTACAACCGGCTGGTGGCGCTGAACGAGGTGGGCGGCCATCCAGACCATTTCGGCGTCAGCATCTCCGCCTTCCACCGTGCCAACCAAGACCGCGCCCGCAACTGGCCGAACAACATGCTGGCCAGCACCACCCACGACACCAAGCGCGGCGAGGACACCCGCGCCCGGCTCTATGCCCTGTCGGAGATGCCGGAGGAATGGGAGCGGCAGGTGCAGACCTGGAGCCGTCTCCTGCGCGCCCGCCGCGGCGACGTGGAGGGCACCGCCCCGCCCGACCGCAACGATGAGTACCTGTTCTATCAACTGCTGCTCGGTGCTTGGCCGGCGGAGCTGACCGGTGCCTCGGTCGAGCAGATCGACCAGTCGGCGATGACCGCCTTTGCCGAGCGCATCGTCGGCGCCATGACCAAATCGATGCGCGAGGCCAAGCTGCATTCGACCTGGGCCGCGCCGAACGAGGCCTATGAAGGAGCGGTCGTCAGCTTCATCCATGATGCGCTGGACGTGACCCGCCGCAACGCCTTCCTTGAGGCCTTCCTTCCCTTCCAGGCGGCGCTGGCGCGCATCGGTATGGTCAATGGTCTGTCCCAGGCCCTGCTGAAGCTGACCAGCCCCGGCGTGCCCGACATCTATCAGGGCTGCGAGCTGTGGAACCTCAGCCTCGTCGATCCCGACAACCGGCGGCCGGTGGATTACGACGCCCGCCGTAGGCTGCTGGACGAGGTCGAAGAGGCGGTGGAGCGCGGCGCCGTGCCCGGTTTGCTGGAGCGCTGGACCGATGGTGCGGTGAAGCTGGCGGTGACCCGGCAGGCCCTGGCGGTCCGTGCGGAGATGCCGGAGGTCTTCAGCGCCGGCGAGTATCTGCCGCTGGAGGCGACCGGCGACCGTGCCGACCATGTGGTGGCCTATGCCCGCCGCAGCGGCGACGCTACGGTGCTGGTGGCGGTACCGCGACTGGTCGGGCAGTTGGGCGAAAGCCCGGATTGGGGAAACACCGCCATCCCGTTACCGCGCGGCACCCGCTGGCGCAACCGGCTGACCGGGGCAGAGGTAGAGGGCGGCGACGCGGTGATGGCAGCAACGCTGTTCGCCGATCTGCCGGTGGCCCTGCTGTCGCAGGAAGGCTGACGCCGACACCGAGAGGAACGGGCGCGCGAGTGATCGCGCGCCCTTCCGTTTTTCCGGGATAGGAAAGGTCAGCGGGTCGTGCTGCCGGTGCCCGGGCGGGAACCGCCCGCCGAACCGCCCATGGAGCCCGACGGCTGCTGCGTGCCGACAGGGCCGTCCGAGCCGGTGCCCATGGAGCCGCTGTTGCCCAGGCTGTTACCGCCCGTGCCGCTGGTCGAGCTGGAAGAGCCCGATCCGGTCATCGACCCGCTGCCCGTGGACGACCCGCTGGTGGATGACCCGTTGGTCGCGCCGCTGTTGCTGTCGACGCCGCCCATGCTGCCGCAACCCAGCTGGTTGTTGGAGGTGCAGGGCGGGTTGGTCTGGTTGGCGTTGGTGCTTGGACCGGCGCTGGTCGCGGCGGGGCTGCCGGAGATGGAACCGCTGCTGTCGGCGAAGGCCGGGGCGGCCATCAGGGCGAGAGCGGCGGCGGTGCCGATCATCAGGCTCTTCATGACGATTCCTTTCGCTGTGCATGCCCGTCGACGCCGGTCTGTCGGCGGCCGGGCTGCCGTGGTCCGGGGAGCATCGAAATCTTGCGCGGGGCCATCTTGCGCGGGGCCCAATCCGTCCCCGCTTTCCAGCCCACCAACAGCGGCGGTCCGCAATGGTTGCGCCGTCATCTTTCGCGGCCTGCGATGCCCGAGCGATGCCACACCGGACCGCCGGTATCGCGCGCGGCGCAAAAAAGAGAACGCCCGCCGAAGGGCGGGCGTTCTCAGGGGACGAAGCGCCAGGGGGGCCGGTCAGGCCGTGCGTGCCTTCGACAAGTTGGCGGCGCTCAGGCTGGCGGTGGTGGCGACGGAGCCGTGGAAGATTTCCAGCGCGGCCGGCGTGGAAGACGGCCGCAGGCCACCCAGGATTTCACCCGCCGCGCCGACGGCCTGCACCAGCGCGTCCGGCATCACCGGCTTGCGCAGCAGGCCCATGGCGAATTCGCGGGCTTCGGCCGCGTGGTGGTCGAAACCGGTCATCAGCAATGACGGAACGCCGTTTTCCTCCCACAGCCGGCGGGCGAGCACCAGACCGTTCTCCCCACCGGCGAGATTGACGTCGACCAGCGCCAGGTCGGGACATTCGCGGGCACCGACCCGCGCGGCCTTCACGGCATCGCGCAGCGGTCCAACCACGGTATAGCCCGCATTTTCCAGAACGGCCTTCACGGCCGGACCGATCAGCGGATCGTCCTCGACGACAAGCAACTTCAAGACGGCATGCTCCCTTGATCGACGGTGCGGGCTTATAGCCCGTCCCGTCCGGTTTTCGAAGCGGGTTCGGCTTCGATCAACTGAACCGCCCATGTTTGTCGCGGTTCCGCTCCGTTCAAGAGGTCTAAGGGGTACTCCCTTGCGGGTATGCCGCCTCACTGAACGTCCGGCTTGGAAACATACACCATTGCAGCGTGTTTTACCCGGACGCGAGAGAGGAAAAATGCAATGACTTTCGTTGAATTGACCGATACGTCCGGGGACTCCGTTCTGGTGAATCCAATCGCGGTTGCATATCTGCGGGCGACCGCGGATGGCGGCACCGAACTCCATTTCGCCGGCCGGGCGGAGCCGCTGCGGCTGCCGGGCGCGCCGTCCGACGTCGCCCGCACCCTGGAAAACGCGGCACCCACCCCGCCCGATCCTACCCTGTCGTTGCTGGCCTGACGACAAGCTCAGCCGTGGCATTGTCGTTAGCGGGGGTAGCTTGGCGCACGCTTCTCGAAGAAGGCGGTGATGCCCTCCGCCGCCTCCGCCCCATGCAGGGCCTCGACGAAGAAGGCGGCCTCGCGGTCGAGCTGATCGTCGGGCGCGCCGAAGCCACTCTCAATCAGCCGCTTGGCCCGGCCGATGGCGAGCGTCGGCCCCTCGGCCAGCCGCTCCGCCCAGGCCAGGGCTTCGGCCAGCGCGGTGCCGGGCGCCACCACCCGGTTGACGATGGCGAGCTGGGCCAGCCGGGCCGCGCCGACCTTGCCGCCCTCGAACATGATCTCGGCCGCGAGCTGCGGCGTCGCGGCACGGGCGAGGAAGGCCGACGCGCCGCCGTCCGGGTTCAGCCCGACCTTCACATAGGCCAGCGTGAACACCGCATCCTCCGCCGCGACGATCAGGTCGCAGCCGAGCGCGACGGAGAAGCCGGCTCCGGCGGCGGCCCCTTCGACGGCGGCGATCACCGGCTTCGGGCAGGCGCGCATGGCGCGGGTCCAGCCATGGAAGCGCTCCAGGCTGGCGCGGGTCACCTCCGGATCGGCCTTGGCGTTGCCGAGCAGCCGGCCAAGGTTGCCGCCGGAACAGAAGCTGCCGTTGGCACCGGTCAGCACGATGGCGCCCACCCCCGGATCCTTGGCGGCCTGGGCCAGCGCATCGCGGGCGGCGGCCATCATCTCCGGCCCCAGCGCGTTCTTGGTGGCGGCGTCGTCCATCGTCAGCACCATCACGCGACCCTGGCGCGCGATGGTCAATTGTCCGCTCATAGCTCGGTCCCCTCCCGGTTTTCGCTGCCCGGCCGGTATTTGAACATGCCTTCCGACGTGGCGATCAGGGTGCCGGTGTCGCCATGGCGGAGTTCCGCCGCCACCCCGACGATCTTGCGCCCGCCGCCACGCAGCCGGCCGGTGGCGACCAGCGTACCGGTGCGCGCCTGCCCCAGGAAGCTGGTCGAGAGCGACAGCGTCACCACCCGCCGCACCCGGTTGGGGAAGGGACAGTATGTTGCCGAGAATCCGGAAACCGTGTCCAAAAGCGTCGTCATGACCCCGCCATGCACGACGCCGGCCCGGTTCAGGTGACGCTCGTCAATGGCCATTGTGAGTTCCGCCGCCCCCTCTTCCCAGCGACTCAAGGCGTAGCCCAGCAGGCGTTGGAAACCGGATTCCGGCTCCCCGTTCAGCAGATCGTCCATACCCTGTTCGTCCATCCCCTGCCCCATCACGCGGCTGTTTCGTGTGCGAAGTAAAGCGCGTGCAGGCGTTCCAGGTCCACCCGGTCGCCGCGTTCGGACAGCACCACCTTCCCCGACTGCATCAGATAGACATGGTCGGCGATCTTCAGCGCGCGGCTGGTGTTCTGCTCCACCAGCAGGATGGTCAGCCCCTCCGCCCGCAGCCGGGCCAGGATGCGGAAGATCTCGTCCACCACCACGGGGGCGAGGCCCAGCGACGGCTCGTCGATCAGGCAGACGCGCGGCTGCTCCATCAGGCCGCGGCCGATGGCGAGCATCTGCGCCTCGCCACCCGACAGGGTGCCGGCGATCTGGCCGCGACGCTCCGCCAATCTGGGGAACATGTCCATGACCATCGCCTTGTTGCGCTTCCAGTCCTTGCGGCAGCCGCGCGGGAAGGCGCCCATCATCAGGTTGTCCTCCACCGTCATGTCGGGGAAGATCATCCGGCCTTCCGGAATCATCACCACCCCGTCGGCGACCCGGTCCCAGGTCTTCACCGCCTTGCGGCTCTGCCCGTCGACGCGGATGTCGCCCGAGGTGGCGGGCACCAGCCCCATGATGGCGCGCAGCAGCGTGGTCTTGCCGGCGCCGTTCGGGCCGACGATCACCGTGGTCTTGCTGGTCTCCACCGACAGCGAGACGTCCCACAGCACGTTGATCGCGCCATAGCCGGCCCGGAGCGTCAGGATGTCGAGCGCGTTGGTCATGACGCCTCCGCAAGTGTGGTTTCGCCGGTGTAGCTGCGGATCACCTCCGGGTCGCGGAACACCGCGTCGGGGGAGCCGTCGGCGATGATCTGGCCGAAATTCAGCACCAGCACCCGCGGGCAGAGCGCGGCAATGGTGGCGATGTCATGTTCGATGATGACCATGGCGAGGCGGTAGCGGTCGCGCACCGCCGCCAGCCGTTCCATGAAGGCGCGCTTGCTGCTGGTCTCCAGCCCGGCCAGCACCTCGTCGAGCAGAAGCAGGCTGGGTTCGGTGGCCAGCGCCTTGCCGACCTCCAGCGCCTTGTGTTCGGTCAGCGCCAGTTCGGTCGTGGCATCGCGGTCGGCCTTGTCGCGCAGGTTCAGGATGTCGAGGATCTCGTCAATCCGCTTCGGGTCCTTCTTCCCCGCGCCGAAGCGCTGGGCGACCAGAAGGTTCTCCCGCACCGTGCAGTGGCCGAAGGGGCGCGGGATCTGGAAGCTGCGGCCGATGCCGAGCCGCGCCCGCTTCCATTCCGGCAGCTTCAGCAGCGAGGTGCCGCGGAAGTCGAGCCGGCCGGCGGTCGGCCGCACCACGCCGGAGATGACGTTGAACAGCGTGGTCTTGCCGGCGCCGTTCGGGCCGACCAGACCAATGCTCTCCCCCTCCGCGACGGAGAAGCTGGCGCTCTTCAGCGCCTGCACGCCGCCGAAATTGACCTGGACGCCTTCAAGCGTGAGCATGGCGGCTCTCCTTCACCGTACGGCGGCGCAAGGCCGGCATCAACCCGCCGGGGCTGAACAGGATCATGGCGCAGAGCAGCACGCCCAGGATCATCTGGTGGCCGTGCGGCAGGATCGGCTTGAACAGCAACTGGTCGACCAGATAGATCGCCAGCGCCCCGACCACCGGCCCCCACACCGTGCGGTAGCCGCCGAAGATCGCCGCGGCGATGGGCAGCACGGTCCAGCCGCTGGAAAAGGCGTAATCGGGGTCGAGGAAGCTGATGAAATGGGCGTTGAAGGCGCCAACCACCCCGGTGATGAAGGCCGACAGCACCAACATCGCCGCCTTGAGGTGGGTGCTGGGCACGCCGACGACGCGGGTCGCCACCTCGGTATCATGCATCGCCTTCAGCGCGAGGCCCCAGGTGCTGCGCCGGACGGCGTCATAGGCGAGCGCCGCCAGCACCACGATGGTCAGGATGATCAGGTAGCCGCCCAGCTTCTCGCCGAAATCGAAACCCAGAATGCTGGGAAAGCGCGGGATCGACAGCAGCCCGCCGGCGCCACCGGTGACCGTGGTCATCTCGGTCGCCAGGATCTGGAAGATATGGGCGTAGGCGAGGATGGCGAGGGCGAAATAGGGACCGCGCAGCCGCAGTGCCGGCAGCATGGCGATGGAGGACACCGCCGCCCCCACACCGCCCAGCAGCATGGATGCTACGACCGGCACCCCCAGCTTCATCGCCAGCACGGCGGAGGTGTAGGAGCCCACACCGAAGAAGGCGGCATGTCCGAAGCTGACCATGCCGCCGAGATTGCCCAGCAGCGCCCAGGCCACCGCCACCCCGGCGATGGTCAGCGCCGCGACGATCAGCCCCAGCACATAGGCGTTGCCGCCGAACAGCAGCGGCACGCCGACATAGGCGACGGCGAGTGCCGCGATCAGAAGAAGTCGGTTCATCAGGGAATTGCTCATCGCGCCAGAGCCCTCCCGCCGCCGAACAGGCCCGAGGGCGAGACGAACAGCACGACCAGGAACAGGATCATTCCCGCCAACTCCTGCAGCGAGGCCGACAGATAGGTGACCGTCAGCGATTCGATGACGCCGATCATGATGGCGCCGATCAGCACGCCGGGGATCGATCCCATTCCGGCCAGCACGGTGATGATGAAGGCCTTGACCGTCAGCACATGGCCCAAGGCCGGGAAGACGGTCTTGCCGGTGTAGATGGCGAAGCCGGCGAAGGTGGCGAGCAGGGCGGCGATCAGGAAGGACAGGATCTCGATCTTGCGCGGGTTGACGCCCATCAGCGTCGCCGCCGCCCGGTTCGACGACAGCGCCCGCACCGCCCGGCCCTGCCAGGAATGGTTCAGCCACCACCAGACGCCGGCCATCAGCACCAGCCCGCCGACGAAGGCCGCGACCTCCGCGTTCATCGCGAACAGCGTGTCGGCGATCACCATCGAATCCTGGAACCAGGGGTCGGAGGTCGAATGGATGTCGGCCGCCCAGATCGACAGGATGGCGTTGGTCAGGATGATTCCCAGCCCGAAGGTGAGGATCAGCGAGTTGATCTCGCGGTCCTGGTGGATGCGGCTGAGCAGCGCATAGACGATGGCCGACGCCGTTCCGACGATCACCAGCGCCACCGGGATCGCCATCACCGGGCTGACGCCATAGTTGGTTTCCGCCGCATAGGCGACATAGGCGGCCAGCAGCACCAGCTCGCCATGGGCGAGGTTGATGACCCGCATGGTGCCGAACACCAGAGCCAGACCGACCGCCACGGTCGCGTAATAGCCGCCGGCGAGCAGGCCCGAGAACAGTGCCTGGAGCGTCAGTTCAAGCATGGATTGCGCCCTGTTGGGGGTGGCGGGGTGGGTTGTTGCTCTGCCCCCTCCCCATCCCTCCCCCGCTTCGCGGGAGAGGGGGTAGAATGCTTGCGGGAGTATTTCAAACGGGCGGCGGCAGTCCCCTCTCCCGCGAAGCGGGGGAGGGTTAGGGAGGGGGCATTCGGAGCCAACACCTCCCCTCAACTCACCACGGCACGGCCGGGAAGTTCATCTTTCCGTTGGCGGCGTCCTTCGGCCAGACCAGGACCACCTTGCCGCCCTGGTGCTGGCCCATGCGGTGGGTGAAGTTCAGGTTGTCGCCGTTCTTGTCGAAGGTGACGCGGCCGATCAGCGTGTTGGCGTCGGTCTTACGCAGCTCTTCCGGTAGTCCGCCCTTCCCCAGCGTCCCGGCCTCGTCGGCGCGGACGACGGCGTCGATCAGCAGGCGGGTCTGGACGTAGCCGAACTGGCCGAGATAGTCCGGGTCCTTGTTGAACAGCGTCTTGTAGGTAGCGGCGAACTCAACCGCCTCCGGCTGGGTGAATTCCACCGGATAGGGCAGCATGGAGGTGCCGTAGACATTCTCCATCAGGTCGGGGAATTCCTTGGCCATCTGGGCAGTTGCGAGCGACCAGACCCCGACCATCGCCTTGACCTGCGGCTTCAGCACCTTGGATGCCCGCAGGATACCGACATAGTCGTTCTCGTAGCCGACCATGGCGATGACGTCGGGGCGGTCCTGCAGCTTCACCTTGTTCATCAGCGGTTTGAAGTCGCTGGTGGAGCCGTCGAACTCGTGCATGCCCACCGTCACGCCCTTGGCGGTCAGCGCGGTGTTGACCTGTTTGGCGAGGCTGCTGGTCGCGTCCTTGTTCAGATAGACGATGGAGACCTTCTTGGCGCCCATGTCCTGCAGCAGGCCGATCATGGCCAGAGCATAGCCGTCGGTGTTGTTGATGCGGAAGAAGGTGGGATAGCCGCGCTGGGTCAGTTCCGGCGAGACGCCGCCCGAGGTGATGTAGACCAGCCCGGCCTTCTGCGCCGCTTCCGACGCCGGGCCGATGATGTTGGAGCCGTAGCCGCCGGTGATCGCCACCACCCCTTCGCCCGCCAGCTTCTCCACCGCCGCGACCGCCTTAGCGGGGGAGGTCTCGTCGTCGATGGTCTCGACCTTGAAGCTGTGCTTGCCGGCATAGCTCTTGTTGGCCATGTCGACGGCGACGGCGATGCCCTCATGCATGCCCTGGCCGACGCGGGCGAGGCTGCCGGTCAGCGGCAGTTCGGAGCCCAGCAGGAACTCCTTGGCCTGCGCCGCCCCGGCGCCGAGCGCCACCGACAGGGCCAGTGCGGATACGGTTGCGAGTTTGGCGATCGTCCGGGTCATGCTTTCGTTCCCTCCCATGGGCATTGTTGTTCGGGGCTTTGTTGATTGTGTCAGGCGGCCATCACCTCGGCGGCCAGGGCGCGGAGGCCGCTTTTCAGCAGCTTGCCGGTCGGGCTGGCCGGCAGGGCGTCCATGGCGACGATGCGCGACGGGCGCTTGTAGGGGGCGAGGCGTTCGGCAGCCCAGGCCTTCAACTCGTCCTCGCTGGCGCTGCGGCCGGGGACGAACTGGACAAAGGCCACCACCTCCTCGTTCCCGGCGACGGCGTGGCCGACGACCGCGGCCAGCGTCACCGCCGGGTGGCTGGTCAGCACGCCCTCCACCTCCTCCGGATAGACGTTGAAGCCGGAGCGGATGACGATCTCGCGGATACGGCCGACCACGGCGACGCAGCCGTCAGGCTCCAGCCGGGCGACGTCGCCGGTCTTCAGCCAGCCGTCGTCGGTGACGGCCTGGGACGTCAGCGCCGGCTCGCGGTAGTAGCCGAGCATGACGTTGGGGGCGCGGACCCACAGCTCTCCCGGTTCGCCGTCGGCCACGTCCCGGCCAGTGACATGGTCGACGAAGCGCATCTCCACCAGCGGCAGGGCCGGGCCGATGGAGGTGTCGCTGCGCGGCGCGTCCAGCCGGGTCTGCGTCACGGTCGGCGAGCATTCGGTCAGGCCGTAGCCGTTGTGCAACGGCAGTCCGAAGACCCGCTCCACCGCCTGCTTGAGGTCGAGGTCCAGCACCGAGCCGCCCGAGGACAGGTAGCGCAACGCTGGAGCATTGGGCGTCCGGCCGGTGACGGTGGCGTGCTCCACCAGCTTGGCGTACATGGCTGGAACGCCCTGGAACACGGTCACGCCATCCTGTTCCAACGCCTGCCACACGGCGGCGGGGGCGAAGCGGGGGACCGTGTGCAGGCAGCCGCCGGCATAGAGGGTGCCAAGGCAGGTGGAGGCGAGGCCGAAGACGTGGCTGACCGGCAGCACGCCATAGGTGCGGTCGCTGGGGCCGAGCCCGCGCATCCAGCCCGACACCGAGGCGACGAACAGCAGGCCACGGTGGGACAGCATCACGCCCTTGGGCTTGCCGGTGGTGCCGGAGGTGTAGATCAAGGCGCCGACCTGCCGCTGGTTGCCGGCATGGACCGGTTCCGGATCGGCGTCCAGCAGCGGGCCGACGGCCATCGGCGGCAGGTCGGGGTCGCCGAGAGGCTCGGCGCCATGACGGGCGGCGTGGGCGGCGGCGTCGGGGGATACCGTATCGGTATAGAAGATGCGACGCGGTTGGCAGTGATCGCGGATGGTGTCGATCTCGCGATCCGACAGCCGGGCGTTGACGATGACCGGCCACGCGTCGCACTCGCTGGCCGCCAGGATCAGGGTGACCGCCGCGAGGCTGTTCTCGCAGACGATCATCACCCGGTCGCCGCCGACCACCCCCAGCCGCCGGAGATGCGCGGCGGCGCTGCCGACCGCCTGGGCAAGGCGGCGGTAGCTCCATTCCTGCGTTCCGTCGAACAGGGCGGGGGCGTCCGGCGTCCGTTCCGCCCAGGCGAGCGCGGCGTGGCTGATGCGCGGCGGCAGTGCCGCCACCATCGCGGCGAAATCGGGAACCGGCCGCCCCTCGGTCATGCCGCCTCCCGGATCATGTTGCGGGCGATGACGAGCTGCTGGATCTGGGTGGTGCCCTCATAGATGCGGAACAGGCGGACGTCGCGATAGAAGCGCTCGATCCCGTAATCGGCGATGTAGCCGGCACCGCCATGGATCTGCACCGCCCGGTCGGCGACGCGGCCGACCATCTCGGTGGAGAACATCTTGCAGCAGGCGGCGTCGGTGTTGACGTTCTGCCCGTCGTCGCGACGGCGCGCGGTTTCCACCACCATGCAGCGGGCGGCATAGGCTTCCGCCCGGCTGTCGGCCAGCATCGCCTGGATCAGCTGGAATTCGGCGAGCGGCTGGCCGAACTGCTTGCGCTCCATGGCGTAGGACAGGCTGTCGCGGATCAGCCGCTCGGCCAGACCAACGCAGACGGCGCCAATGTGCAGGCGGCCGCGGTCCAGCACCTTCATCGCCGTCTTGAAGCCCTGCCCTTCCTTGCCGCCCAGGATGGCGCTGGCCGGAACGCGGCAGTCCTCGAAGATGACGTCGCAGGTGTGGGCGCCCTTCTGGCCCATCTTCTTGTCGATGGGGCCGAGCGACAGGCCGGGCGTCCCGGCTTCCACCAGGAAGGCCGACACGCCGCGGGCATCGCGGCTGTCCAGATCGGTGCGGGCGAAAACGGTGAAGAGGCCGGCCTGCGGCGCGTTGGTGATGTAGCGCTTGGTGCCGTTCAGGATGAAATGGTCGCCGTCGCGCCGCGCGGTGGTGCGGAGCGAGCCGGCGTCCGAGCCCGATTCCGGTTCGGTCAGGGCGAAGGCGCCGACGATCTCGCCGGCGGCCAGACGCGGCAGATAGCGCTGCTTCTGCTCCTCCGTCCCGTCGATGACGATGCCCTGCGAGCCGATGCCGTTGTTGGTCCCGATCAGCGAGCGGAAGGCCGGGGAGGTCTGGCCCAGCTGGAAGGCGACCTGCACCTCGTCCGACATCGACAGGCCGAGCCCGCCATATTCCTCCGGGATCGACAGGCCGAACAGGCCCATCTCGCGCATCGCGGCGATCACCTCGGGCGGGATCGCGTCGTCCTCCGCCACCTTATGCTCAAGCGGGACCAGCTTTTCGCGGACGAAGCGCCCCAGCGTGTCCAGCAGTTGATCCAAAACGTCCTTGTCCAAGGCCATGCGTGCTCTCCGTCCGGGGAGAATGATTTCAGGGGAAACCAAGCATCAAGGGGGATTGAGGGGCGCCGCCTCATCTGTTCGTTGGCCACGCTGACAGATGAGACGGAGGCTGTCAACAAAATGAAATTGTATTCCGATATACGAAATTAGATCGACGGATCGAGGGTCTGCCGCGCGTGCGTGCGGGCTTGCCAGCCGGAGCGAAGCGGTTAACCTTTTCGGAAATCAGCGGCCCGGCATCACGGGCTGACGAATGACCGGAGGGTTTGGGATGATCGACCTCTATTTCTGGCCGACGCCGAACGGCCACAAGATCACGATCTTTCTCGAGGAAGCCGGGCTGGACTACCAGTTCAAGCCGGTGAACATCTCCACTGGCGACCAGTTCAAGCCGGAATTCCTCGCCTTCTCGCCGAACAACCGCATGCCGGCGATCATCGACAACGCTCCGGCCGATGGCGGCGAGCCGATCAGTGTCTTCGAATCCGGCGCCATCCTGGTCTATCTGGCCGAGAAGACCGGCAAGTTCCTGCCCAGCGACGTGCGTGGCCGCAAGACGGTTCTCGAATGGCTGTTCTGGCAGGTCGGCGGCCTCGGCCCGATGGCGGGCCAGAACCACCATTTCGTGCAGTACGCGCCGGAACGCATTCCCTACGCCATGGAACGCTATGTCAAGGAGACGGGGCGCCTTTACGGCGTTATGGACAAGCGCCTTGCCGACAACGAGTTCCTGGGCGGGGCGGAGCTGTCCATCGCCGATATGGCGAGCTATCCCTGGATCGTCCCGCATGAACGCCAGCAGCAGGATCTGGACAACTTCCCCAACCTGAAGCGCTGGTTCAACGCGATCAAGGAGCGGCCGGCGGTGGTGCGCGCCTATGAAAAGGGGCAGGCGGTGAACCCGAACCGCACGCCCACGGTGAACGAGGAGAGCAAGAAGATCCTGTTCGGCCAGTCCGCCGATACGGTCAAGCGCTGAGGTCCCCGACAGCCGGCCCGGCATCGACCGCCGGGCCGGCGTATCGGTATAGAAACCGCTTCTTTCGCCTCATCCCTTTGCGCCGCGCATACTTTTGGGGCTCCCCGGCGTAGACGGGACCGTTCCGGGATCCAGCGTGTTGTTTTCGGTAGAGAATATCTTCCGGAGACGCCGCGCCGATGAGCATCTGGCCCCGCCCCGACTCCGCCCGCCCGACCTCCGACGGTCCCGCCATCGAAACGGCGATCGGTCCCGCCACATCTCCCGAAATACGGATTTCCCTGCACCCCCTGCCCTCCATGCCGCAACTGGCGCAGGCATGGACGGATCTGGAGAGTCGCGCCGACTCTTCCTTCTTTCTCTCCTGGACCTGGATCGGCTCCTGGCTGGCGCAAATGCCGGATGGCATCGAGCCGAATTTGCTGGTGGCTCTGCGGGGCGACGAGCCGGTCGGTCTGGCCGTGCTCTGCCCGCGGGCGCGGCGACGGTTCGGGCTGCTGCCCAGCCGCTGCTGGATGCTGCACGAGACCGGCGACCGCAGCTATGACCGCCTGTTCATGGAGTATAACGGCATCCTCGCCGACCGCCGGGTCGCCGACGAGGTGACGGACGCCATGCTGCACTGGCTCGACGAGCGGCTGGCCGCCAACGACGAGCTGGTGCTGGGCGGGCTGACCCTGGCGGCGGAGCGGGCCGCCCGGCGGGTGGCGGCGCGAACCGGTCATACGCTGCAATTGCGCATCGCGGATTCGGCGCAGTGGGTCGACCTCGGCACGGTTCGGGCCGGCGGCGGCGATTTCCGCGGCGGCCTCGGCCGCAACACGCGGGCGGCGGTGAACCGGACGGAGCGACTTTATCGCGCCCGTGGCGCACTGGAACACCGCGTCGCCGCGACGGTGGACGAGGCGATGGAGTATTTCACCGGGCTGGAGGTCCTGCATCAGGCCGGCTGGCAGGCGCGCGGACAGGTGGGCGCCTTCGCCAATCCGGCCTTCCGCCCCTTCCACGAAAGATTGATCGCCGAGGGGATGCCGCGCGGCGCGGTGCGGCTGAGCCGGGTCAGCGTCGGCGGGCGGCCGATCGGTTATCTCTACAACTTCGTCCATCGCAACCGCGTCCTGAATTATCAGGGCGGCTTCGCCTTCGAGGCGGACAACCGGCTGAAGCCGGGGCTGCTGAGCCATGTGCTGGCCATCGAGGATGCGCTGGCCCGCGGCGAGGACTGCTACGACTTCATGTCGACGCCGGCCGGGCACAAGCCGCTGCTTTCCAACGCCGAACAGCCGATGAACTGGCTGACGCTCGGCCCCGACCGGATGAGCCGGCGGATGGAGGCGCATTGCCGCCGGGCGCGCGGGGTGATGGTTGATGCCGTCAAACGGTCGCTGCGCGGCTGGATCGCGCCGGCAAAAGGGATCTGAGAAGGGAGAGCGTTCGCCATGGCAACGGAACCGAAAGCCGGGCCGCTGGCCTGCGTGTTGGGCGATATGGATCTGGTGCGCCCGCTGGGGCTGGCCGGCATCCGTTGTGCCGTGGTTGGAGCACCGGGCGGGGCGGCCGCCCATTCCCGCTTCACCGAGCGGCTGATCCCGTGGGAAGGTGGCAATGAGGATGTGCTGGTCGACCGGCTGCTACGGTTCGGCGCCGCGCAGGCCGAGAAGCCGATACTCTATATGGAGGAGGACGCGCAGCTTCTGATGGTGTCGCGCCACCGCGACCGGCTGGCCGCCGTCTTCCGCTTTGCCCTGGCCGAGGCCGATCTGGTGGAGACGCTGGTCGACAAGGGCCGGTTCCAGGAATTGGCGGAGCGGCTGGACCTGCCGGTTCCCCGCACCCGGCGCCTGAGCCCCCTGCCCGGCAGCGAGGCGCCGGATCTGGACCTGCGCTATCCCGTGATCGTCAAGCCGCTGACCCGCCGCCCGCCCTGGGACGAGATCGAGGGGCTGGGCAAGGCGATCCGTCTGGACGGCCCGGAGGAGCTTCGCGCCTTGTGGCCGCGGCTGATCCCGGTTGGCATCGATCTGCTGGCGCAGGAGCTGATCCCCGGACCGGAGACGCGGATCGAAAGCCACCATGTCTATATCGACGCCGGCGGCGCCGTGGCCGGCGAATTCACCGGCCGCAAGATCCGCACATATCCGGTCGATTACGGCCACAGCACCGCGCTGACCATCACCGACATTGATGGCGAGGGAGCCGATGTGGCGGCTCTGGGACGGGACATCGCGGCGCGCATCGGCCTCAAGGGCGTCGCCAAATTCGATTTCAAGCGCAATCCCGACGGCCGGCTGCACCTGCTGGAGATCAACCCGCGCTTCAACCTGTGGCACCATCTGGGTGCGGTCGCCGGGGTGAACCTGCCGGCGATGGTACAGGCCGACCTGACCGGCAGACCCCGCCCAGGCCCCCGTCCTGCCTCGGCCAAGGCCCGGCCGGGCGCCTGCTGGTGCCACATTAGCAAGGACCGGCTGGCGGCGCGGGACTGCGGCGTGCCGACGGCGCGCTGGCTGGCCTGGGTCGCGCGCTGCGAGGCGAAGGCGATCACACCGGACGATCCGATGCCCTTCCTGCGGCCGAAGTTGGACCGGCTGCTGGCGCGCATTCCCGGCGTCGCCGGTCCCGCTCGGCTGGCGAAGCCATGAAGATCGCGCTCATCTCCGACATTCACGCCAATCTGGAGGCGTTGCAGGCGACGCTCGACGTCATCCGGGCGGAGGGGGCGGAGCGCATCGTCTGCCTGGGCGACATCGTCGGCTACAACACCGACGCCGCCGCCTGCATCGCCCTGCTGCGGCAGGCCGGCGCCGTCTGCATCGCCGGCAATCATGACCGGGCGGTGACCGGCGCCATCGGAATCGAGGGGTTCAGCGGACCGGCGGCGCGCGCCGTCACCTGGACGAAGGCGCGGCTGGACGAGGAGAGCCGCGCCTTCCTGTCCTCCCTGCCGCTGACGGCCGTGGTGGATGGAACCCTGGTCGCCGTTCATGGCGCCCTGCATCCGGAGGTGGGCAAGGAACTGGTGCGGCTGGACGATGACGGCAAACGCCGCTTGAGCCTGCAGGCGCTTCTCGGGCATCCCTCCGGCGCGCGGGTCTGCGCCTTCGGCCACACCCACCGGGCGGGGTTGTGGGAGTGGCGGGATGGGGCGGTGCAGGCGGTGCCGCTCGACGGCGGGGCGCAGTTGCGGGCCGACGGGCTGTACCTGCTGAACCCCGGCACGGTGGGGGAGCCGCGCGGCGCCGATACCCGTGCCTGCTTCGCCTGCTTCGACACCGCCAGCCGGCGGGTCACCCTGCACCGCGTCGCCTATGCCCGCCGGGCGGCGCTGGCGAAAACCCGGCGGGCCGGTCTGGCGCCGCGTTTTGCCGCAGTTCCGGCGCCGGTGAGGATGAAGTTGATCGAAATACTGAGGATTCTCGGTGTCTACGAATGGATGAAGCGGGCTCTTCCACGCCGTGTTTCATCAATATGACAATCCCGTAACGCGGCTTTGCTTCAACAGTGACGTGGAAATGAGCATAATCCGGCGCAGGGGCAGAGGTGACGCCGGGCTATGGACACTATCGGTATATTCAACGGCGCTGCCGGCGGGATGCGGACCCGGTTCGGCAGAACACTGTCGTCCCTGGCCGCTTCGCTGGCGCTCGGTCTTGGCCTGCCTGCGGCGAGCCTGCCGGCGCAGGCGCAGCAGCCTGACGCCGCAGTCGTGGCCCGGGATGGAAAGGCCGCGGCGGATGCCGGACCGGTCCAACTGACGATCCTCTACACCCAGGGCACCACCGATCTGGACGAGACCGCCGGGCGCGGCGGCATGGCCCGGCTGGCCGGAACGATCCGCCAGGAACGGGCCGCCCATCCCAACCTGCTGGTCCTGCATGGCGGCCAGACGCTGGCGCCGTCGGTGCTCGCCTTCTACGACCAGGGCGCGCACATCATCGACCTGCTGAACGGCATGACCATCGACGCGATGGCCGCGCTGAACCGCGAATTCCACCATGGCGACGACCGGCTGAGCGCCCGCGCCTTCGAGGCCGGCTTTCCCATCGTCACCACCAACACGGTGGACCGCGCCACCGGTCGCACGCCGGACGGGCTGGAGGACGCGGTGGTGCTGAGCGCCGGCCCCTTGCGCATCGGCGTGATGGCGGCGACGCCGGTGCTGACGCGGGAGACCACCCGCGCCCAACGGACGGAGTTCCGCGACCCGGTTCCGGCGCTGACGGCGAAGGCCGCAGCATTGAGGGCCGACGGCGTCGATCTGGTGGTGGCGATGACCGGCTATGCCGGCGACACCCACCGCAGCGTGCTGGCCGCCCGCCCCGCCGACATCGTGCTGTACCAGGACCGCAACCGCCCCTTCGCCGTCGATTACGACGGGCGTTTCCTGTCCGCCACCGTCGGGCCACAGGCGGCCTGGGTGCTGGCTTTGGATTTGACGGTGGAACGCAGGACCGGGCCGGACGGCAAGCCGCAAGTGAGCTGGACCCCGGCGCCCCGCCTGATCGACAGTGCGACGGTGCCGCCCGATCCCGCCACGCTGATCCAGGCCAAGGCTTATGCGGCGCGGCTCGACACCATGCTGCGGATGGAGGTGGGACGTCTCACCGCTCCGCTCGACACCCGCAAGGAGTCGTTGCGGACGGGCGAGAACGCCTTCGCCAATGCGGTGGTCGACACGCTGCGCGAGACGCTGGACGCCGACGTGGCGCTGATCAACGGCGGCGGCATCCGCGGCGACCGTCAATATCCGGCCGGCACCCTGCTGATCCGGCGCGACATTTACACAATCCTTCCCTTTCACGATGTCGGCGTCGTGCTGGACGTCACCGGGCAGCAGCTTTGGGAAGCGGTGGAAAGCGGCGTTTCGGCGGTGGAGCAGTTGCAGGGCCGCTTTCCCCACCTGTCCAACGCCCGTGCGGAAATCGACCTGACCCGCCCGCCCGGCCAGCGGCTGCGCAGCCTGTCGGTCGGCGGCAAGCCGGTCGGCCGGTCCACCCGTTACCGTCTGGCGACCAGCAGCTTCGTGGCGGGGGGCGGCGACGGGTACGGCGTGCTGGCGGGCGTGCCGAGGCTGGTCGAAGACCGCAACAGCGAGTTCATCTCCACCCAGATGATCGACCACATCGCCCGCAGCGGCGAGTTCGTTCCCCGGCTGGACGGCCGCATGACGGTGAGGCGGTAATGGACGGCCAGTTTTCCTCCAGCCTGTCTTCCACCATCGCGCGGAGCACGCCGCGGGTCGCCACGCTGCCTGCGCCGGCGACGGACACGACGCCAGGTCCGCAGACGCCGCCGCCGAACCGGACGCGGCGTTTCGGCATCGCGGTGCGCATCACGCTGGGGCTGTCGGTGATGGCGCTGCTGGTGATGCTGATCGGCGGCGTGTCGATGTCGTCCTTCCGCCTGTTCCGGGCGGAAGTCACGGCCCTGTCGACCGACACCCTGCCGGAGGTCATCACCAGCGCCGAACTGCACGGATCGTTGCAGAAGCTGGTGGCGCAACTGCCGCAGCTCGCCGCCGCGAATTCGACGCCGCAGCGCCGGTCCATCTATGACGGGCTGGTGACGGAGCTGGATTCGATGCAGCTTCTGGTCGCCCGCATGCGCGGCCTGATAAAGGAGAACAACGGGGACGGGAAGGAGCGCGACGGCAACGTCCGCCTGCTGGAGCAGACCCGCTCCACCCTGCTGATCCTGGCCGCCACCGTCGCCGACCTGAACGCCGAGGTCACCCGCCAGATCGAGTATGGCGACCGTCAGGCCGAAGCGGCCCGCGCGCTGAGCCGGTTGGCGGCGGCGATCGAAAGCATGCCCGACACCGGCGCCTGGGCCGCGCGCATCGGCGCGCTGATGGCGCGGGCGGCGGGAGCGACGCAGCTCGACCATCTCAGCCGGCTGAAGGGGGAGGCGCGGTCGGCCGAACGGACGCTGGCCGAACTGGCCCGCCTGTCCGGCGGTGCCCCGGACCCGACCGGCCAGATGATGTCCACCGTGCAGGAGGAGCTGTTCTCCCTGCTGGTGGCGCCGGGCGGGCTGTTCGAGAGCGCCATCGACCGCTTGCAGGCGCGCAACCGCGCCCAGGCGCTGACCGGGCAGGCCCAGGTGCTGGTGGAGACGGTCGAACGGTCCACCCGCGCGCTCTACGACTCCATCCGCGACCAGTCGGCCGAGCGCACCGGTGCGCTGGCCGAGCTGATCGACGAACGCACCCGCACGGTCATGATGCTGGCCGGCGCGTCGATCCTGCTGGCGGTCGGCGTCTATTTCATCTTCCGCCGCTTCCTGTCGTCGCGGCTGGTGGCGATGAACCGGGCGGTGCTGGCCCGGCTGTCGGGAAACCGGCAGGCCGGCGGCGGAGCGGCCGGGATGGTTCCGGTCCCGGCCCCGGTCCCGGTGGACGGCGACGACGAGATCACCGACATCGGCGCCTCCATCCGCTATTTCATCGACGAGATCGACCGGCGCCAGCAGGCGCTGGCCGACAACGAGCGGCGATTCCGCGATCTGGTCGAGGGCTCGATCCAGGGCATCATCATCCATCGCGATTTCCACGCGCTCTACGCCAACGACAGCTTCGCCGCCATGCTCGGGCTGACGGTGGCGGAGGTGATGGCCCTGCCGTCGCTGCTGTCCGTCGTGGCGGTGGAGGCGCGGCAGTCGATGATCGACAATTACGACCAGCTGCTGGAGGGCGGGCAGTCCACGCCGCGCCGCCGGATCCGCGCCTGCCGGCCCGACGGCGCCGAACTGTGGGTGGAGCTGACCGGCCGCCGGGTTGACTGGAGGGACGGCCCGGCGATCCAGGCGGTGGTGGTCGACGTGACGCGGGAGGTCGAGGCGGAAAACGCCCTGCGCCAGTCGCGCGACGCCGCCGAACGGGCGCTCGGCGAACTGAAGGCGACGCAGGCCAGCCTGATCCAGGCGGAGAAGATGGCCTCGCTCGGCCAGCTGGTCGCCGGCGTGGCGCACGAGGTGAACACCCCCATCGGCATCACCATCACAGGCGCGTCGCAGTTGCAGGCGCTGATCGGCGAACTGTCGGACCGTCATACGGCGAATGCGCTGAAGAAGTCGGACTTCCAGCGCTTTCTCAGCGACGGGATGGAGATGGCCAACCTGATTCTGTCCAACAGCACCCGTGCGGCCAATCTGGTGCAGAGCTTCAAGATGGTCGCCGTCGACCAGTCCAGCGACGAGCGCCGCGCCTTCCTGCTGCGGGATTACATCGACGAGCTGCTGCGCAGCCTGCATCCGACCTACAAGGCGCGGGCGGCGCTGACCATCGACATCGATTGCCCGGCGGATCTGGAACTGGACGGATATCCGGGGGCGCTGTCGCAGATCCTGACCAACCTGATCATGAACGCGCTGGTCCATGCGCTGAATCCGGAGCAGCCCGGCCGCATCGCCATCGCCGCCCGTGTGATGGACGGCGACATGGTGGAACTGTCGATCGGCGACGACGGCGCCGGCATCGCGCCGGAGGTCCTGCCCAAGGTGTTCGACCCCTTCTTCACCACGCGGCGCGGGTCGGGTGGCAGCGGGCTGGGGTTGCATATCGTCTACAATCTGGTGACCGGCCGCCTGCACGGCACCATCGGGGTGGAGAGCCGCCCCGGCGAAGGCACCCGCTTCACCCTGCGTTTCCCCCGAGTCACGGCGGCGGCATAGATCGCTGCCGCGTTCGCCCGCCCGTTTCCCCGGCCGGCGGCATGCCTGTGCATGGATCAGACATATCTGGATATGCTGACGTTCGCCCGTTGCCCTTCGGCGTGGCAGCGGCGGTTGATTCCACGTGCAAACAGTCAGTTTCCTATACAGGCTTCCAGTGTTTTTATCGCTATGAGGGAGCTTGAGCGAAATGAATTTCAGCAGACGCGATTTTCTGTCATCTACCGCCGCCGTGGCGGGTGCCTCCATGCTGCCCTTCGGCCCGGCGCGGGCGGCGACGGCGAAATATATCCGCTACAGCGCGACCAGCGACGAAGGCAAGGCGATGCTGCGCAGCTACGCCACGGCCGTCCAGCGGATGGTGAACCTGCCGCCCGACCATCCGCACAACTGGTTCCGCAACGCCTTCGTCCATTTCATGGACTGCCCGCACGGCAATTGGTGGTTCTATGTCTGGCACCGCGGCTATCTCGGCTATTTCGAGGAGACGGTGCGCAAATACAGCGACAATCCAAATTTCGCCTTCCCCTATTGGGACTGGACGGTTCTGCCGCAGATCCCGAACGAGATGTTCGACGGCGCCCTGACCCCGGTCAGCGAGGCCTTCCAGCCCTATACCAAGGACCTGAAGACCTTCACCGCCTATATCAAGCCGGCGATGAAGAAGTATTGGGACACGCTGAATGCGGCCCAGCGCAAGCAGCTGGACATCCGCGGCTACAGCAGCTTCGACAAGCTGTGGGACGACGTCACCGGCTGCAGCCACGGCAAGTGCGATCCGGGCAACGAGGCCTTCGCCGCGACCGACCGTGCGCGCTACCTGAGCCGTGAGAACCCGAAGCTGGACGACAAGACGGCCAAGGCCTGCTCGCCCCAAACGGTGCTGACCGGCCTGCTGCCGGTGGATTACTACAACGCCGACGTGACGCGCAGCTTCACCAGTTCCAAGACGGCGTCGCACAACGTCATGCCGGGCGGGAACACCCAGTTCTCCGTTCTGGAAGGCCAGCCGCACAACCTCGTTCACAACTGCATCGGCGGCGTCGGCCCGTGGGATCCGGGTCCCTACGGCAACATGACCAACTTCCTGTCGCCGGTCGACCCCGTCTTCTTCCTGCACCATGCGAACA
Source organism: Azospirillum sp. A1-3 (assembly GCF_023806445.1). NCBI lineage: Bacteria > Pseudomonadati > Pseudomonadota > Alphaproteobacteria > Rhodospirillales > Azospirillaceae > Azospirillum > Azospirillum sp. A1-3. The sequence goes on along the minus strand of NZ_JAMSLU010000003.1, from coordinate 373,998 downwards.
TGGACCGGCTGTGGGACGTCTGGACGCGCAAGCAGCAGCGCCTGAGCCTACCGATCCTGCCGACCGACAAGGAGGAGCTGTCGCAGCTGTCCCGCGAACCCTTCCTGTTCTTCGTCCGCGCCGACGGCAGCTATGTCCTCGACGGTCGCGCCGGTGACTATCTCAGCACCGAACGGTTCCAGTACGAGTACCGGCACGGCTTCGGCGACGCGGAATCGGCGCAGGTGGCGGCAGCCAATCCGTCGGCTCAGGTCAAGGCTCCGGTCAAGGGTACGGTGGCGAAGGGCGTGGGATCGGTCCAGCTGTCGGCGGCACCGTCCAGCCCGGTGGTGATGGCGGTCAAGGTGAGCCGCCCTGCCGGTACCGGCGCCTCGCGGAATTTCGACCTGCTGATCAACGCGCCGGCCGGCGTGACGAAGGTGGCGGCGGACAGCCCCTATTACGGCGGCACCATCGGCTTCTTCGGCCCGGCCATGCACGGCATGGCGGACGACGCCACCTTCACGCTGCCGCTGCCCCAGGCCGCCCACACCGCCGCGCTGGCGCAGAGCCCGACAGCCAACGCGGCGGCGCCGGCGGCATCCGCAACGCTGGAGGTTCGCCTTGTCCCGACCAATGGCTCCACCACCACCGCCGCCGTCAAGGCGGTCTCGCTTCAAGCCCTGTAAGGGTTGGCGAGGCGGCTTGCCGGTTGCCGCCCTGCTCGCGCTGCTGGTCCTGACGGGCCAGCCCGCGGGCGCGGAGCCGGCGACCCGGTCCGGGACGCCGGACACAAATGGGGAGATGATCCTCGCCCTGCCGCATCCGCCGCGGCAGGGCGAGGCCGCCATCCTTGCGGTCACCCTCGGCCCGCTCGCCCACGGGCAGACGGTGGAGGTCGCCACGTCGGATGGCGTGCCCATCGGCGCCGCCGCTCCCTTCGGTCCCCAGCGTGGTCAGGGTGCCGGGACCGTGACCATTCCGGTGCCGGCCGGGATTTGGCGGGACGGACGCCTCGCGCTCCGCCTGCGCATCACCACCCATGACGGCCGGTCCCGTCCGCCGACGGCGGATGAGGTCAAGGAGATTCGGCTGTCCATCATCGGCCCGCCGCCCCGATCACAGCCGTAACCGCCCGGTCAGCGCACCGGCCCGTCGAACCAGTGGCGGCCTTGGCGGTCCTCCACCTCGACCACCCAGACGTCGGGGTCGTAGCGGAGCTGGCGGGCGATGTAGGCGTCGGCATCGGCCTCCGGCACCGGATCGGCGCCGGTGCCGCGCGCCCAGAACAGCCGCTCGCCATCCGCCTCGCGGGTCTGGACCAGCACGGAGAAGGTGCGGTCGAGCCGGTTGATCTTCAGGATCACCGTGCCGCGGCTGGGATCGCCCTTGCGGACCACCGTCATCGCCACGCCCTGGGCGTCGGCTGCGCGGATATGGGCGGAAACCCAGAGATGCGTCGGAAGGCGGTCGTCCATTGCCGTGACAGGCTCCTGATCGTGGGCTCTTGGTGATTTTCGATTCTCGCCCTGCCCGGCCGGCCGGTGTAGAGAAGAAGGTATGGCAACACTCCTGGACGCTCTGAACGCCGCCGTCAACCACCACATGGCCGGCCATGCCCAAGCGGCGGCCAACGCCTATCGCCACATCCTGACGGCGGAACCGGCGCAGCCGGACGCGCTGCACCTGTCGGGCGTGCTGCGGGCGCAGACGGGCGACGCGGCGGCGGCGGTGCGGTGGATCGGCCGTGCCGTTCGGATCCGCCCGACGGCGGCGGCCCCCTGGGGCCATCTGGGTGCGGCGCTGCGGGCGGCGGAGATGCCGGAGCGGGCGGAACCGGTGCTGCGGCGCGCCCTGGCGCTCGACCCGGCTGATGGCGACGCGCTGGAGGCGTTGGGCGCCTCGCTGCACGCGCTGGCGCGCTACCCCGAGGCGCGGCGCTGGCTGGACCGCGCGGCCCGGCTGCGGCCCGGACATGCGGCGACCCTGCTGAATCTCGGAACCGTCCTGCGCGACCAGCGCCGCTTCGACGAGGCGGAGGCCTGCTTCGACGCCGTGCTGGCGCGCAATCCCGCCAACGGCGACGCCCATCTGGCGCGCGCGGTGGGGCGGCTGGTCCGCGGCGACCTGCGCGCGGGTTGGGACGGATTCGAGCATCGTTGGCACCGCTTCGCCAGCCCGCCCTGGGCCGGCCAGCCGCCGGGCGGCGCCACCATCCTGCTGCACATGGACCAGGGATACGGCGACGCCATCCAGTTCGTGCGCTATGCCCCGCTGGTGGCGCGGATCGCGGCGCAGGGCGGCGGCCGGGTGGTCCTGGAAACGCATCTGCTGCTCTACCGTCTGTTCAATCACTCCCTGGGATCGTCGGTCCAGGTGCTGGTGCGCGGAGAGGACCCGCCGCCGCACGACATCCACTGTCCGCTGATGAGCCTGCCGCGGGCCTTCGGCACCGAACTGGGAACCATCCCCGGCGGCGTGCCCTATCTCGCCCCCGATCCCGGCGACGTCGAGCGCTGGCGCGGCCGGCTGGCCGGGGTGGACGGGGATGGGGCCGGCCTGCGGGTCGGGCTGGTCTGGGCCGGCAACCCGCAGCACCGCAACGACCGCAACCGCTCGATCCCGTCGGCGGCCTTGGCACCGCTGCTGTCGGTGCCCGGGGTGCGGTTGGTCAGCCTGCAGACCGGCGATGCGGCGGCTGACCTGAACCGCTTGCCCGGCGTGGCGATCCCGAACGCGATGGAGCGGGTGCGCGATTTCGCCGATACCGCCGCCATCCTCGCCAACCTAGACCTGCTGGTGACGGTCGACACCGCCGTCGCCCATCTGGCCGGGGCGATGGGCGTGCCGTGCTGGCTGATGCTTCCCCATGTGCCGGACTGGCGCTGGATGCTCGACCGTGCCGACAGCCCCTGGTACCCGTCGCTGCGGCTGTTCCGCCAGCCGCGCCCCGGTGACTGGACCACCACGCTCGGCACCGCCGCCGCCGTGCTGAAGGCGCAGGCCGCCCGCGCCGCGCGGATGGTCACGGGATAAGGATGGGGTATGGCAGGCAACTTCGGCGGGAGCTTTCTGCCCGCCCGGCCTGCCGGCACTAGGCGAAACTTTCCTACCTGCCGGGAAATTCCGGCCCCGCCGTGACGCGCTCGTAAAAAATCGGCCTATTACAATGGGTTGGCGTCGGCATGGCAGTTGGCACTCCGTTTGCTAGATAGGGCGCAGAAGACCTTTGCCCTTTCTTTCGGAGACCCCGGCCATGAGCATCTTCGGTTCGATGACAACCGCCGTTCTCGGCCTGAATGCCCAGTCGAAGGCGCTCGGACATATCTCGGACAACATCGCCAACAGCTCGACCATCGGCTACAAGCGCGTCGATTCGGCCTTCGAGACGATGGTCCTGCAGTCCAGCCAGCGCCTGCACGAGCCGGGCGGGGTCACGGCGCAACCGGTCTTCATGAACAACATCCAGGGCAGCCTGACCCAGGTGCAGAGCCCGACCAACATCGCCATCCAGGGCCAGGGCTTCTTCAGCGTCACCAAGGTGGCGACCCAGGGGTCGAGCACGCTGGTGCAGACGCAGACGGGCACGGTCAACTCCTCGGCCGCCTTCTACACCCGCGCCGGCGACTTCGAACTGGATAAGAGCCGCTATCTGGTCAACAGCTCCGGCTATGCCCTGAACGGCTGGCTGGTCGATCCGGTGACCGGCGTCCTTCACAAGGATCAGGTGGCGCCGATCCAGGTCAACTCGCTGATCGACAAGCCGGTGGCGACCAACACGATCGACCTGGCCGCCAACCTGCCGGCGACGCCGAAGCCGGGTGAGAAGATTCCCGACAGCAGCATCCAGATCTTCGACAGCCAGGGCAACCCGCGCACCGTCAATTTCAAGTGGCGGCAGCAGGCGGACAGCAGCTGGCGCATGGTCCTGGACGCGCCGGGTTCCAACACCAAGCCGGTCGACGGCACCTTCACCGGCAATCCCGCCACCGTGACCTTCGGCCAGAACATCCCCGGCCAGACCGCGGTCGCGCAGGTCAACGTCATCACCCTTGCCGGCAACAACACCAACGGGCAGGACAACCTGCGCATCGGCGACACCTATTCGGTCAAGGTCGACGGTACCAACTACAGCCTGAAGATCACGGCCGACAACATCGGGTCGATCCGGACCTATTCGGGTCTGGCCGGCGCGCTGGCCAACCAGATCAACTCCGCCTCGCCGGCGGCGTCGGTGCTCGCCACCTCGTCGGGCCAGACGATCCGCGTCACCGCGCGCAACCCCGGCACGCCGTTCAAGCTGAACACCGACGTGGTGTCCGGCACCAACACCGCCAACACCATCGTCAGCCAGACCTCGACGGCGGCGACGGCAAGCGCCGGTGAAATCGACAAGTTCCAGTTCCCGCAGACGCAGGTCGAGGTCGGCGACTCCTTCACCATCAACGTGAACGGCACGCCGATCAGCTACACGGTGACCGCCGCGACCTATCAGAGCTATTCGACGGTGAGCGACGTCGTGTCCCAGCTGGCCGGCAAGATCAACCAGGCGCTGGGCTCCACCGTCACCGCCTCGTCGGCCGGCAACATCCTGTCGATCCAGGCCAATGCGGTGAACACCAACGTCACCTCCAGCGCCAGCGTGACCAATTCCAGCGCGTCGGTGAACACGATGAGCTCGCTGCCGTCCGTCGCCAGCGTGGCCGGCGTGCGCCAGAGCCGCACGGTGACGCTGACCGGCACGCCGGGCGACATCGGCACGCAATACACCCTCAGCGTCAACGGCACGGCGGTGACCTACAGCACCACCGGCGAAGAGATGACGATGGAGGACATCACCGCGGCGCTGGCGAACAAGATCAACTCCAACACCTCGCTGCCGGTGACCGCCACCGCGCAGGGCGGCGTCATCACCGTCACCGCCAAGACCGCGGCCACGCCGGCCAACGCCAATACGATGACCGGCACCGGCTCCATCACGCTGGGCGGATCGAAGGTGGACGTCGGTGACACCTACAAAGTGACGGCCGGCGGCGTAACCTACTCGCTGACCCTGGACAACGCCAACATCAACACCTACAGCACGCCGAACGCGGTGCTGAACTATTTCGCCACGCAGATCAACGGCGCGGGCGGCACAGCGACCGTGACTGGCAACGTGCTGGCCGTGACCAGCGATGCGACGGCCACCGGTCTCGTGAACGATGCGACCGCCTATCAGTTCACCCTGGACCAGAGCGCGGTCGCCGGCCAGACGCCGGCCCATATCGGCCTGACCTTCGGCAAGACGCCGGAGACGGTCGGCACGCTGACCAACATCTCCACCGCCCTGGTCGGCACCGGCACGGCGGTCAGCGCCGCCAACCAGTCGGCCGGTTCCGACGCCAACGTCACCTTCACGGTCGATTATGGCTTCGGCCCGCAGCAGATCTCACTGAACCTCGGCAAGTACCAGAAGCCGGGCGGCCTGACCCAATATGCCGGCGAGGAAATCAACGTCACGCAACTGGTCCAGAATGGCGCGCCACGCGGTCAGTTCAAGGACGTGGTGTTCGGCGACAACGGCACGGTCATGGTCAACTACGACAACGGACGGTCGAAGATGGTTGCGAAGGTGCCGATCATCACCTTCAACAACCCCAACGCCCTGCAGCGGGAATCCGGCGGCGTCTTCATCGAGAGCGAAGAAGCCGGCAAGCCGAACTTCAACGATCCGGAGACGAACGGCGCCGGTGCGGTGGTGGCGAACAGCGTGGAAAGCTCCAACGTCGATATCGCCGACGAATTCACCAAGATGATCGTCACCCAGCGGAGCTATTCCGCCAACGCGAAGATCGTCACCACGTCCGACGAAATGCTTCAGGAAGTGCTGGGGCTGAAGCGCTAAGCGCGGCCCTGACCTTCTGATTACCTGATCGCCAGTTCCCTGATCGAATGAATGGGGGGCGGCGGCCATCCCGGCACCGCCCCGACCATCCCGATCCGTGAAAGGTCTCCTGCCATGTCCCTCTTCGCAGCCTTGAACAGTGCCACGGCCGGGCTGCGCACGGTCCAGACCAACGTCAAGCTGGTTTCGGACAACATCGCGCAGGCCAACGACCCGAACCGCACCCGCCACACCGCCCAACAGTCGGTGGACGCCAGCGGTCAGGTCATCAGCACGACCTATCGCCGGGAAGTCGACAAGGCGCTGATGGCGCAGGTGATGGATCTGACCTCGCGCGACGGCGGATCGCAGGTGACCTCGACCTACATGCAGCAGCTGGGCGACCTGATGCGGACCACCAACGGGACGCCGCTGCTGAACGACTATGCCGACAAGTTCCAGGCCGCGATCAAGACGCTGTCCACCTCGCCGGAAGACGAGACGGCGCAGTACCAGCTGGTCCAGACTGCCGAAAGCTTCTCGCGCGAGATCCGCCGCGTGTCGGAAGGCGTGGAGCAGCTCGACCGCGACATGTCGACCGACATCACCAAGTCGGTCGACACCGTCAACGACCTGCTGAAGCAGATCAACTCGATCAACAACGACATGGTGTCGCTGCAGGGCCAGGGATCCGCCGCCAACGCCGTCGCCGACAAGCGCGACGGACTGGTGCGCGAGCTGAGCACCTACATGGGCATCCGCACCGTGGAGCGGCCGGATGGCCGGCTGGCGATCTTCACCCCATCGGGGCTGGCGCTGGTCGACGCCCAGCCGGCAAATCTTTCCTATGACGGCGGCAACATCAACCTACAGGTCGGCAATCATGTCACCTCGATCAACAATCACCTGACCACCGGCAAGCTGGGTTCGCTGATCCAGATGCGCAAGGACGGCTCGACCACCGAGCCGCCGACGCCGGCCAGCGGCGACCCGACGAGCGAGGTCATCCGCAAGCTGCGCTCGCAACTGGACGAGTTCGCCAAGGCCTTCACCGGCCCGACCAAGCCGGGCGAGCCCACCAGCTTCGCCGACGCCTACGACAATGCCAGCCCGGCCGCCGACGGCGAACAGGCCAACCAGTTCTTCACCGGCACCGACCGCTTCACCATCGCGATCAACCCCAAGCTCCTGGACAACACCAGCAAAATCAAGCAGTCCGCCATCGACGGCATGGTCCAGGCGGTCAATGCCGCCGGCCGCAGCTTCAACGCCGACGGGCTGCAGATGAAGGACACCACCTACAGCGCCATCGGCAGCGCCATCACCGGAACCTGGATGGCCGCGGCCAAGACGGCCAACACCGCCGCCGATTCCAACAAGGCCTCCATGCAGCTCCTCAGCGAGCGCTACCAGTCGCAGACGGGCGTGAACATCGACGAGGAAATCGCCCAACTGCAACAGCTCCAGACCTCCTACCAGGCGTCGGCACGGGTCATGCAAGTGGCCAATGCAATGTTTGACGCGCTGGAGGCGGTGGTCCGATGAGCTCGATAACGGGAGTCAGCAGCTACTCGAAATATCTGAGCCTTGTCCGGAACCTGTCCGGAGGCCAGAACGACATCAACCGGCTGTCCGAACAGCTGACCACGGGCAAGAAGTCGGTCGATCTCAACGCCTACGGCCCGGAGGTGCAGAAGCTTCTGGACCTCCGGTCGGAGATGGCGAAGAAGGACAATTACGTCCAGAGCATCAACATGGCGGCGCCGCGCGTGCAGGCGACCGACAAGGTGCTGACCTCGCTGGAATCGATCGTGTCGAGCTGGACCTCCAGCACCACGATGCCGTTCGAACCGGGTCCAGCCAGCGTCGCCACGCCGATCGACACCAATCCCGACGGGATGAAGATGTCGGTCGACGCCACCAAGTCGAAGCTGACGGTCGGCGCCAAATACACCGTCACCGCGGTTCCGTCGCAGCAGGGCGGCAACGGGACCTTCGACGTGACGGTGACCGATGGGCTGGGCGGCAAGACCACCCGCGCCATCAACCTGGGCACCACCCCGCCCAACGACGGCAAGGGCTACAACTTCAACATTTCCGGCGGCCCCGGCGAGGGCGCGATCCTGAACCTCAGCTTCGACACGCTGAAGGCGTCGGCGAGCAGCAGCTTCTCCGTCACCTTCCCGCAAGCCGATCAGGTGAAGGACCGCGCCGAAGGCGCCATGCGCGACATCCAGGCGCTGATGAACCAGCGCTTCGGCGACCGCTACCTGTTCTCCGGCTCGCGGTTCGGGACGGAACCGGTCACCGACCTGATGGCGACGAAGCAGACCAGCAAGATCACGCTGAACGGCGCCGTGGTGAACGCCGACGATTATTTCGAGGTGACGGTCTCCGGCAAGACCTTCGGCTATCAGATCCAGGCGACCGATCCGAAGACGCTGACCTTCGTCGCCCAGACCCTGACCACCCAGATCAACGCCGCCAGCCCGTCGCTGCCGATGACGGTGTCGACCTCCAACGGCATCATCACGCTGGTCGGTCAGGATCCGGGGCAGAAGTTCGACCTGTCGGCCCGCGTCATCAATTCCGCCACGGTCGAGAACAGCGTCACCGCGCCAACCACCACCCAGGCGCCGACGACCGCGCTGCCGCAGATCGACAGCTTCACCCTGAACGGTGCGGCGGTGGACATCGGCGATACCTTCGAGTTCACGGTGGCGGTCGGCGATCCCGACGATCCGTACAACCAGAACTACTACACGAAGAATCCCACCGAGCCGCGCGACCTGCCGCCCTACCAGACCTACACCGTGCGCTACACGGTCAGCGACACCGACTATGCCGCCGGCGTCTCCAACGTCAGCCAGGTGGCCGACAAGCTGCGCCAGAATTTCGCCAACCTGAACCCGGCCCCGCCGGTCACCATCGACGCGGTCGGCAATGGCCCCGGCATCGCGCTGACCAGCACGGCCAACGCCGATCCCAAACATCCCGGCCGCAGCTCGCTGTTCTCGACCAGCGCCAAGGTGACGAACGGGTCGCTGGAGAACACCATCTCGGTCGGCACCCTGCCGCCGGAGCAGGACAGCCTGATCGACGTCCCCTATGCCGAGCCGCCCGACCTGCCCTTCTACGATTCCGAATATCTGACCAAGGGCAAGAATGCCGAGGCGTACCGCAAGTCGCAGGTGACCATCGACGACAACCTGAACCTGACCTACGGGGTCAGCGCCGACGACAAGGCGTTCCAGACCCTGGTCAAGGCGATGCAGTTGGTGCGGACGGCGGCGGCCAACCCCGGCAAATGGACGGAGTACAGCACCCAGGCGCGCGAGATGCTGACCCAGGCGACCGACCAGATCCGGTCGATCCACGCCAAGGTCGCGTCCGACGCCGCCACGCTGGATACCACCAAGACCGCCCACACGGACTCGATCGCCACCCTGACCGACCGCATCGCCAAGATCGAAGGCATCGACCAGACCGAGGTCGCGGCCCGGCTGAGCAGCGCGATGAACGTCCAGCAGGCGACCTATACCGTCGCCGGCCAGACGCAGAAGCTGTCGCTGCTGAACTATTTGGCCTGACGGGGGCTGGCCTGAAAGAAAAGGGGGTGGCCGGACCGGCCACCCCCTGTTTCCCGTCAGAACCGGAACACCGTCACTTGGCGCGGCCGGCCGACTGCATGAAGTTGTCGTAGGGCAGCTCCGCGACGCGGAACCACAGCTGCACCTCGTCCAGGAAGGGCTTCCAGCTGTCGTAGACGGCCTTGAAGTCCGGATTGGTCTTCGCGATGTCGTCGTACAGCTCGTAGGCGATCTTGTGGGCGGCCTCCATCAGGTCGCGCGGATAGGGGCGCAGCAGGGCGCCCTTGGCGACCAGACGCTTCAGCGCCTTGGCGTTCTCCGCGTCGTAGCGGGCAGTCATCGCGCTGTTCGCCTCGGCGCAGGCGGCGGTCAGGATCGCCTGATAGGATTTGGGCAGCGCGTCCCATTCCTTCTGGTTGATGTAGAGCGAGACCTGCGGCCCGCCTTCCCACCAGCCCGGGTAGTAGTAGTATTTGGCGACCTGGACGAAGCCCAGCTTTTCGTCGTCATAGGGACCGACGAACTCGACCGCGTCGATGGTGCCCTTTTCCAGCGCCGGGTAGATGTCGCTGCCGGCGATCTGGGTCGGGGCGGCGCCCAGCTTGGCCATGATCTGGCCGGTGATGCCGGCGATGCGGATCTTCAGGCCGTTGAAGTCGGCGAGCGACTTGATTTCCTTGCGGTACCAGCCGCCCATCTGGGCGCCGGTGTTGCCCGCCGGGAACTGGACGATGCCGTGCTTGGCGAAGAAGGTGCGCATCACCTCCTGGCCGCCGCCATACTGGTACCAGGCATTCTGCTGGCGGGCGTTGGGCCCGAAGGGAATGGCGGTGTCGAAGGCGAAGGTCGGATCCTTGCCGACATAATAGTAGCCGCAGGTGTGGCCGCACTGGACGGTGCCGTTCTGCACGGCGTCCAGCACCTGCAGGCCGGGGACGATCTCACCGGCGGCATGGACGCGGATCTGGAACTTGCCGTCGGTCGCCTCGGACACGCGCTTGGCGATCATCTCGGACGTGCCGACGAGGATGTCGGTGCTCTTCGGGAAGCTCGAAGCCAGGCGCCACTGGATGGTCGGCTGGGTCTGTGCGATGGCCGGGGCCGCGAGGGTCGAGGCGGCAACGGTCGAAACGGCACCGACGCCGGCCTTGGTGAGAAACGCTCTTCTTTCCACTCCCGCTACTCCGCAAGATTATTGCTATTGCTGACGATTTCCGTGACCCGCGATGAATCAGGGAATTACAGCGACTTAGGCGAGAGCGTAACAAAGCATCCGATGCCGAGCCCTGCATCGCATAAATGTGCATGCCTGCCTTTCGAGGGGGGTCAGGAGGCGGTGCGCAGCCGTCCCAGGAAGACCGACAGCGGCGGCATCACCAGCGTTCGGCCATCGGCGGTCAGGTCCGGCGGCAGGGCGCCCGGAGCACGCGGGACAGGCAGGGCTTCCGGTTCGCCGCGACCGCGCAGAGCGAACTCGGCCGGCCGGTCGGCCATGTTGAAGACGGCGAGCAGGCGGTCGTCCCCCGACACCCGTTCGAAGGACAGCAGGTCGCCATGCTCCTCCACGCCGATGACGGCGCCGGCGCGCAACGCCTCCAGGTCACGGCGCAGGGAGAGTGCCGCACGCCACACCGCCAGCGGGCTGCCGGCGGTCCGCTCCTGCCGGTCGACCGCGAGATCGAGATGGGCGTCGGGCACCGGCAGCCAGGGCTCGGCATTGGTGAAGCCGGCGTGGGGCTCGGCGGCGCGCCAGGGCATGGGCGTGCGGCTGCCGTCGCGGCCCTGGAAGTCGGGCCAGTAGGTGATGCCGAAGGGGTCGCGCAGTTGGTGCTGCTCCAGCACCGCATTGGGCAGCGCCAGCTCCTCCCCTTGATAGAGGCAGACGGTGCCGGGCAGCGCCGCCGCCAGCATCGCCAGCAAGGCGTTGAATGACTGCGGGTCGGCACCGGCGGGCAGCCAGCGGCTGGCGGCGCGCTCCACATCGTGGTTGGACAGGCTCCAGCAGATCGACTCCGGCCGTCCGGCGGCGCTCAGCGCTTGGGCGAACCCCCTGGCGCTGAACGGCTGTTTCGCCAGCGACAGGGTGTAGGCGGCATGCAGCCCCTGCGGCGTGCAGTAGGCGGCGATGCGCTGGCCGGCGCCGGGCTGGCTCGACAGCTCGCCCAGCAGGACGCGGCCGGGATAGCGCTCCACCGTCCCGCGCAGGCGGGACAGGATGCTGCCGATCGCCGGGTGCATCATGTCGTAGACATGCTGTTGCAGGGCGAAGGGCTTCAGCGGCGGTTCGGCCTCGCGCCAGACAGCGGCGGGGTTGGAGCGCAGCTGCGGGTCATGGGCAAAGAAATCGACGGCATCGATGCGGAAGCCGTCGACGCCACGTTCCATCCAGAATTCCGCCGTCTCGCACAGCGCATCCATCACCGCGGGGTGGTGCAGGTTCAGCGCCGGCTGGCTGGACAGGAAATGATGCAGATAGTACTGGCGCCGTCGCGGCTCCCAGGTCCAGGCGGCTCCACCGAACACCGACAGCCAATTGTTGGGCGCGGTGCCGTCGGGCTTGGCGTCGGCCCAGACATACCAGTCGGACTTGTCGCCGTCCCGCGACCGCCGGCTGTCGACGAACCAGGGATGGGCGTTGGAGGTGTGGCCGCAGACCAGATCGACCAGCACCTTCAGCCCCAGCCCATGGGCGCGCTCGATCAGCCGGTCGAAGACGGTGAGATTGCCCATGCGCGGGTCCACTGCGCGATGGTCGGCGACGTCATAGCCGAAGTCGGTGCGCGGCGACGGGTAGAAGGGGCTGATCCACACCCCATCGACGCCCAGCGAGGCGACATGATCCAGCCCCTCGATCACGCCGTCTAGGTCGCCCCAGCCGTCGCCGCCGTGGTCGCGGAAGCTCAGCGGATAGATCTGGTAGAGCGCCGCCCCGTTCAGCCAGGACGCATTGGGGGCCGACGGTTTGGACTGGGAGGATGTGTGGGGCAAGGCAGGAGGCTCCGCGTCGGAGATCGCATAAGCGGTTCGCGGTGCCAGAGTCGCCTGTCGTGGCTAACGAAAGGTTACCAGCCGTTCGTGGTCACAAGACCCAGCCTTTCGTAGGGATCGGCCATCGGGACAGAAACTTGCGGACGGGTGTCCTGGGGCTTGGCCGCCGCGCTGCGCTGCGGCTATACCAGCGGCTCAGTTCGAGGAGTGGGGATGCGACGCGGCGGGACGGCGACCGAATCTGCGACGACGGAGAAGGAGCGGCGGCTTGGCCGTTACCGTCTGCTCGACCTGATCGGGCGGGATGGCGACGCCCGGCTGCATCGCGCGCTGGACGCCAACGGTCAGACGGTGGAACTGTGGACGGTGCCGCTGGCCCGCCTGTGCGCCGATGCCGCGGGGGTGGAGCGGTTCCGGCAGATGGCGACCGCCGCAGCCCGGCTGTCCCACCCGGCGATTCCCGCCGTCCTGGCGTCCGGTGAACACGCGGGAACCGCCTTCGTCGCCACCTTGCCAGTGGAAGGCCGGACGCTCGCCGCACGGCTGGACGACGGCCCGTTGCCGTGGGACGAGGCGGTCGCGACGCTCGACCGCGCGCTGGATGCGCTGAGTGCCGCGCACCGGGCCGGGGTCGTGCATGGTGCGCTGACCGCCGACACCATCCGTCACAGCGGATCGGCGGCAGTGGTCGGCGGTTTCGGCCGGGCGGCGCTGACCGCGGCTCGGGCAGACCGCAAGGACGATCTGGAGGCCGCCGCCCGGCTGACGGGACGGATCCTGGCGGGGCATGAGGACCGGCCGGCAGTCGCGACCCTGCTGGCGGATCTGCGGGACGGCGGCAGCTTCCCGGACGTGGCTTCCCTGCATATTGCGGTGAGCGGCCTGACTGGAGCGCCCCGCCCTCGGGCCGTCGCGCCTGTACGCTCCACCCGCCGGCCGTTGTGGGCCGGCGGAGTGGTTCTGGCGGGTGGCGTCGTGGCTGCCGTGACGATCCTGAATTGGCCATCGCCTCCCCGCACGGTGGCCGACAGTCCGGCCACGAAATCGGCGGCGGTTACCCCACTCACGCCGCCCCCTGCTGCCACTCCCGCTGCCCCGCCCTCTGCGCCGCCTTCACCGTCGGCGGCGAGTAGGCAGCCGCCGGTCGCCGAGATCGCACAGGCGCTGCGCACCATCCCCTGCGCGCTGGTCACGGTGGAGAAGACCGGCGGCCGTCTGCTGGTTTCCGGAACGGTGGCGGGGGAGCGGGCGGAGACGGAGGTGCGTGAGACGGTCGAGGCACTTGCAGCCGGCTGGGACCATGGCTTCGACCTCGCCAATGCGGATGCGCAGTTCTGCGCGCCGCTGGGCAGCGTCGCCACGGCACTGGATGCCAATCGCGGGCTGGCGGAGCCGTTGGCGGCGCAGGTGCTGGAGGGGCCGGATCTCAGTGCCGGCGACCTGCTGGTTCTGGAGATCCGGGCGCCCGCCCGTCCGGTGCAGGTACAGGTCGATTACTTCACCATCGACGGCAGCGTCGTCCACCTGCTGCCCAACCCGTCGGACAGCGGAGCGGCACTGGCCGCCGGTGCGTCGCGCCGTCTCGGTGAAAAGGCTGGGGGCGACAAGGCCACGGACGGCAAGCCGCAGTCCGGCCGGTACTGGACCATCGGCCCGCCCTTCGGCACCGAGATGCTGCTGACCATCGCCACAGCGATGCCCCTGTTCCCAACCCCACGGCCGGAGCAGGAGCCGGCGGCCGACTATCTGGCCGCCCTGTCCGACGCGCTGGCGACGATACCGGACGACGCCCCTGCCCCGCTGGCGGATGCGCAATTCATCGCCACCGGCCCCTGACGAACGGCATCACGCCGTCGCGGCGAAGCGTCCGACCACGACGGTGACGTTATCCTGCCCGCCGGCCGCATTGGCCGCGGCGACCAGAGCGGCGGCGGCGCGGGCCGGGTCCGGCTCCTCCCGCAGGATGCGGGCGATGAGCCCATCCGGCAGCATGCCGTTCAGCCCATCGGAACAGAGCATGATGGTGTCCTCGGGCATCAGCGAATGCACGCCGACCTCCGGCTCCACATCCTCCGCGGTGCCGAGCGCCCGGACGATGATGTTCCGCTGCGGCGCGGTTCCCCGCCCGCCATTGTCGAGCCAGATCTGGTAAAGGCTGTGGTCGCGGGTCAGGGTGCGCAACTCGCCGTCGCGCAGGCGATAGACCCGGCTGTCCCCGGCGTGGAAGACGACCATCTGCGCCGTGCCGGGAACCCGCCAGACGCCGGCCACGGTGGTGCCCATGCCGCGGCCCTGCGCGAAGCCGCGAGCCGTGTTCAGGTCGAAGATCGACCGGTTGGCCTGCTGCACCGCCGACCGTGCGACCGACAGGGCCAGGCGCACCGCCGGTTCGGCTCCCGCCGGGTCGGTCAGGGTGCGGTCGGCATCGTCGTGGTCCGCCACGGAGATCCCGTCCACCAGCGTGATCGGCTCGACTTGCGCATGCCCCTGCAGAAGACCGCAGATCACCTCGACCGCCTTGCCGCTGGCGATGTCGCCGCCGGCATGGCCGCCCATACCGTCGCAGACGACCGCGAATTCACCGTCGCTGCTGGCCTGGAAACTGTCCTCGTTGCGGGAGCGGGTGCGCCCGACGTCGGTCAGGCCGGCGACGGTCAGGACATAGGCTGAGTTCGGCATTCAGGCGGCGGCTCCCGTCTCGCGACTGTCTGGCCCCACGAATGCTGGGACCGGATTTTCGGGCCGGCTCCATCGGGACCGGAAGCACCGGGAGACCCGGCAATACGGGAAGGGAGCGGCGACCGTTTGTCCGATAATGGCGCAAGCACCCCGAAAGATACAGCGGCGATTATACCCGGCGATTGTACCGGCCCGCCGATTGCCTCTGCCGATGATCGCACGGCGCAACCGCGCGGGCATCACCCGGCTGGCCTTGGAAAATCGATGTGGTAGACTTCGCCCATTCCCAGCGGACGAAGGATTGACTGCCATGGCCGCCAGCATCGGAATCGCGCTCAGCGGCCTGACCGCCCAGACGCGGCGGCTGGACGCCTCGGCCTCCAACGTCGCCAATGTCCGCTCCACCGGGGCGGTTCCCAAGACTGATGGGGCGGCAGAGGGCAAGCGCGCGCCCTACCAGCCGCTGGCGGTGGCCCAGACCGATGCCAATCCCGGAACGCGCGCGACCTTCACGCTGATCACGCCGGCCTATCTGCAGGAATATGCGCCGGACGACAGTGCGGCGAACGGCGACGGAATGGTGGCGGCGCCCAACGTCGATCTGGCGACCGAGCGCGTCAACCAGATGGCCGCCAGCCGCGCCTATGGCGCCAACATCGCGGTCGTCCGCACACAGGATGAAATGCTGACGTCTCTGCTCGACTCGAAAGCCTGAACGGCCGGCGGTGCTTGCGGACAGGTTCAGACAGTGATGTTCAGATTTTGCCCGCGTGTCGGCGTGACGTTGCCACCGCCGGAGCCACCCTCCGGCTGGACCAGCGCGGCGACGGTCGCCTGCTGCTGATCTGCGTTCTGGCTCAGCGCCTTCACGCCGAAATTCATCTGGTTTTGCGCCTGCTTCAGAGCAATCGCCGCGCCTGCGGTCGACGACGTGACGTCCATGCCCATCCTAGCCCCCGGAAATAGCGCCCCGCGAAGAGAGCGTCCTCAGATGACCACATTCACCCGCACGGCAGACCCGCCGGCGGAACCGGTGGTGGTCGAGGTCGATTGTGCCACGGACGGCGATGTGGCGGAAGCCGGAAGCGCAACCGGCGCGGCAGCGGGGGCGGAAACGGCGGTGGCCCAAGTCCCCGTACCGGCAGAGGTTCCGGCGCCGGCGGCCGGCGAAGTGCCGGAACCGCCGCGACCATAGGCCGCAGACTGGCTGCCAGCGTGCCCGCTTGCCTGCCCACTCCCGTTCCCATCCCCGCCGACCGTCAGCTTCAGAAGCGACGCGCGTTCCGCGTTCTTTTCCTTCTGCTGGGCTTCCTTGTACTGCTTCAGCGCCGCTTCGGTCGGGATCTGCGACACCGTTTTCCCGTTGGCCGGGTCGCGGTACAGCATCACAAGCCGCGAGGCGTCGGTGTCGAAGCTGAAGGCGATGGTCGGGAAGCGATTGACCAGCGGATCGGCGCCGCCGGCATCCGGCTGGGGATCGGAAGGTGCGGATGCGGTCGGAGTCCGGGTGCCGGCCCCTGTTTCTACGGCATCGCTGCCGCGGGGCGTCATGAAAGCGAACGGCCGCGAGACCGTCGATGTGGCTGCCGCCACGTTCATGACCGGCTTATCCGAATTGGTGAGAGTTAAACATTAAATTACCGTAACCCCGGCAACGCGTAAAGGCTTTCTTTACTCTTATTTGGGTTGGCACATCTAACCCATTCGGCGAAATGTGGTTTCGCGATACGGGCGTACTCATGTCGAAAATCCGGGTTTCCGCGCGGGCAGGCTTGCAGCGACGGCATCGGCCGTCCTAAAGCGTTGAGTCATGGCCACGATCCTCGAAGCCTTGACGCTGGCGCTCGACCTTCATCTTGCCGGCCGCTTCGGCGAGGCGCAGGAGCTCTACACCCGCATCCTCGATGCCGAGCCGGAACAGCCGGATGCTCTGCATTACCTCGGCGTCCTGGCCGGCCAGATCGGCCGCGGCGAGTTCGGCCTGACGCTGATCGACAAGGCGCTGGCCCTACGGCCGGAGGCGGCGGACATCCACGCCAACCGCGCCAACCTGCTGCGCGGCCTGGATCGCCTGGACGAGGCGGAGTTGGGCTATCGCCGCGCGTTGGCCCTGCGCCCCGACTTCGCGGAAGCCTGGACCGACCGCGCCTTCGCCCGCCACGGCCGCGGCGATGCGGCGGCCGTCGACGCCACCGCCGCGTTGCTGGAACGCGCCTTACGGATCGAGCCGGCGCTGGATCCGGCGCGGGAAAAGCTGACCGACCTGCTGCACGCACGCGGGCGGTTGCGGCTGGAATCGGGGCAGGTGACTCCGGCCCTGGCCGACCTGATCCGGGCCGCCGCGCTCGACCCGCGCGATGCCGACATCGCCTTCCTGCTGGGCAATGCCCTGTTCGCCGCCGGGCTGCGCGCGGATTCGGTGGTCGCCTTCCGCAACGCGCTGGCGCTGGTGCCGGATTTCCTGTCGGCCGCGCTCAACCTCGGCATCGCGCTTGCCGCCACCAACCGGGCGGAGGCGGCCCTGGCCCCGCTGCGCCACGCCGTGCGCATCGACCCGGCCCATCCCGCACCACGCGACACGCTGGCCCTGGCCTTGCGGGCGCTGGGCCGTGGCGAAGAGGCCGATGCGCTGACCCAACCGCCGCCGGCCCCGCCCCAATCGACACAGGCGCCGAAACCGCTGTCCCCCCGCCGGCCGCGCCGGCCCCGCTAAGCGGCGGGCCGTTCCGCCAGCACCACCAGCCCCATCACCGGCTCGCCGCTTTCGTAGCGCAGCCGGTCATGGTCGCAGCGCCGGATCGCGAGCCCGGCACCCGCCACCGCCGCCCGGATATAAGCCTCGGCATGGGCATAGCGGCCGTGGGTGGCGACGCGGTGCGGCCGTCCGTCGGCTGGCTCCAACTCCTCCACCGTGAAGGCCAGCCGGCCGCCGGGGCGAAGCGCCGCGCGGGCGGCGGCGAACGCCTCGTCCAGGACACCGAAGTAACAGAAGACGTCGGCGGCAATGACGAGGTCGAAGGCGCCCGGCCGCTCGGCGAGGAAACCGACCAGTTCGGCCGCCTGCAGATCGTCATACAGCCCGCGGGCGCGGGCGCGGTCCAGCATGCCGTCCGACAGGTCGACGCCGACCAGCCGGCGGGCATAGGGCCGGAGCGAGGCGGCGCACAGCCCGGTGCCGCAGCCGGCGTCGAGCACGTCCAGGCCGCTGCGCCGCTCCTCCTCCGCCAGCAGGCCGGCGAGCAGCGACGGCGCGCGGTAATCCAACTCCGCCAGCTTGCGGTCGAACTCCTCGGCGAACAGGTCGAAGGTCTGGCGCACATAGTCGTCGGGGGCGCGCGCATCGGCCTCCTCCCCGGCGATAGCGGCGCCGATGTGGCGGGCCAGCGGGTTGGCGGGATGGTCGCGCCGCCACAGCCGGGCCAGCGCCGCCGCTTCCTCCACCCCGCCCTGCTCGTGCAGCAGATAGAGCACGGCGCCGAGATTGTCGTGGGCGTCGGCCCAGTCCGGCCGCAGGGCCAGTGCCCGCCGGTAACCCATCGCCGCCTCGCCGAAGCGGCCGAGATCGCGCAGCAGGTTCCCGCGGTTGTTCCACGCCTCCGCATGGTCCGGCCGCAGCGCCAAGGACTGGCGGAACGCATCGTCGGCCTCGCCATGCCGCTCCGCCTGCCGCAGGACGGAGCCGAGGTTGTAGTGCGCCATCCCCTCATGCAGGCCATGGGCGACGGCGGCGCGGTAGGCGGCGGCGGCCTCCTGCAGGCGGCCGAGAGCGCGCAGGGCGTTGCCGTGGTTGTTATGGGTCCCCGCCAGGGTCGGATCGGCCTCCAGCGCCCGCGCATAGAGCGGCTCCGCCCCCGCCGCGTCGCCGGCCGATGCCAGCCCGTCCGCCTGCCGGCTGAGCCTAATCGCCGGCGGCAGGGCGGCTCCCCGCAGTCCACCGCGCAAGGACAAGCGTGACCCTGCCATCGCGTGCTCTCCTCTTTCCCGTCGCCGGCGCCTGCACCGGCCGATTTGCCGCCGACATCAATGTCATCTTTATCAATGGCATCTTTACCGTGATCCCCCGATGATGGCACTCCCTTTGAGGGTGCGGACAGTCAGGGACGGGGCCGGAACGTGGCGAAGCACACCAACATGCTGGCGCAGGCCGTGGCACACCATCAGGCCGGGCGCCTCGCCGAGGCGGAGCGCGGCTATCGCGCGGTGCTGGCGGCGGAGCCGCGCAATGCCGACGCCCTGCATCTGCTGGGAGTGGTGGCCCTGCAGTCGGGTCGTGCGGACGAGGCGGTGACCCAGATCGGCAAGGCGCTGGCGCAGGCGAAGGGCGTCGCCGACTATTGGGACAATCTGGGCAGCGCGCTGTCCGCCGCCGGCCGGCCGGCCGACGCGGTGCAGGCCCACCGAAACGCCGCCACTCTGGACCCGCAAGGGGCGCAGCGCCGGCACAATCTGGGCAACGCCCTGGCCGTCCTCGGCCGCCATGACGAGGCGGAACGGGCCTTCGCCGCCGCGCTGGCGCTGAAGCCCGACTATGCCAAGGCCTGGTACAATCTCGGCAACGGCCACACCGCGCACCGTCGCCATGGCGATGCGGTGACGGCGCTGGACCACGCCGTGCGGCTGGTGCCGGGCATGGCGGAGGCGCACAACAACCTGGGCGATGCGCTGGCGATGAGCGGACGGCTGGACGAGGCCGTCGCCCAGCACCGGCTGGTGACCCGGCACCGTCCGGACGACGCCACCGCCCACTACAATCTGGGCGCCGTCCTGCAGCAGAAGGGCGCCCTGGAAAGCGCGGAAATCGCCTATCGTCAGGCGCTGAAGCGCAACCCGCGCCACAGCGCGGCGCTGAACAATCTCGGCAGCGTGCTGAAGCGGCTGGGCCGTCCCGATCAGGCGGAACTGTGCCACCGGCAGGCGCTGGAGCTTCATCCGGAGTTCGTGGAGGCGCGATATAACCTCGGCAACGCGCTGCAGGCACAGGGGCGCTTTGACGAGGCGACGGCCTGCTTCGAAGAGGCGCTGGCCCAGCAGCCCAACCTTGCCACCGCGACCTACAACCTGTCGCTCCTGGCGCTGCACCACGGCGACCTGACGCGCGGCTGGGCGGGGTATGAGCGGCGCTTCGCCGCCGGAGAGACGCTGCCCGACCGGCGCTTCGACATCCCGCGCTGGGGTGGACAGCTGTTGCGCGGCAAGCGGCTGCTGGTGTGGCGCGAGCAGGGGGTGGGCGACGAATTTCTCTTCGCGTCCTGCTATCCGGACGTCGTCGCCTGGGCGGGCGGGCCGGTCACCATCGAATGCGATCCGCGTCTGGTTCCGCTGTTCCGCCGCTCCTTCCCCAAGGCCACGGTGCGGGCCGAAAGCTGCACCGGTGACGCTTTCAGCGAGATCCCTCGCGAAACCATCGTTCCGCCCGACTGCGACCTGCAAATTTCCGCCGGCGACCTGCCGGAGCTGCTGCGCGGCAGCCTGTCCGCCTTCGAACCGCAAGGCCCTTGGCTGGCGGCGGACCCGGGGCTGGTGGAGCGCTGGCGGGAACGGCTGGCGGCGCTGGGGCCCGGCTTGCGGATCGGCATCGGCTGGCGCAGCCAGTTGATGACGGTGGAGCGCAAGGCCGCCTATGTGCTGCTGGAACATTGGGGTCCGCTGTTCGCCGTCCCCGGGCTGGTGTTCGTCAACCTGCAATATGGCGACTGCGAGGCGGAACTGCGGGCGGCGGAGGTGCGTTTCGGCGTGACCATCCACCGCTGGGCCGACCTGGACCTGAAGGACGATTTCGACGGCACGGCGGCGCTCACGGCGAACTTGGATCTGGTGATCTCGCCGGCGATGTCGGCGGGGGAGCTGGCGGGTGCGCTGGGCGTGCCGGTCTGGCGCTTCGGCACCCGCGATTGGACGCAACTGGGCACCGGCACACGCCCCTGGTTCCCATCGATGCGCCTATTCCAGCCCAACAGCGGCGAGGGGCTGGAAGCGACGATCCGGGCGATGGCGGACACCTTGCGGGCCACCACGCCAGGACCGGTGCCGGAGTCCGTACCGGTGGTCGCGGCGTCGCCGGAGCCCGAGCCCGAGCCCGAGCCCGAGTTGGAAGCCGATTTCGACGCTCTGCTGAACCGGGCCGCCGACCTTCACCGCGCCGGCCGGCTGACGGAGGCGGAGGCCGCCTATCGCGCCGCCATCGCGGCCGATCCCAGACGAGAAGCGCCCGGCCATGCCGATGCGCTGCATCTTCTGGGATTGCTGATGCACCAGACCGGACGGAACGACGAGGCGCTCGCCCTGATCGGCGCAGCGTTGCGGACCGATCCGGCCTTCCCCCAGGCCTGGAACCATCTGGGACTGGTGCAGGAAGCCGACAAGCGCCATGCCGACTCTGCCCGCGCCTTCACCCGCGCGCTGGCCCTGCACCCCGCCTTTGCCGAGGCGCTGACCCATCTGGGCCTCGTTCACCAGACCTGCGGGCGGGTGGAGGAGGCCGTGAAGCTGCATCGCCGCTGCATCGCCCTCCAGCCGGAGCATCTGCCGGCCCATGCCAATCTCGGCCATGCCTGCGAGCTGATGGGGCGCATGGCGGAGGCGAACGGCCATTACCGCCGGGCGCTGGCCTTGCAGCCCGGATCCGCCGACGCCGGCAACAACCTCGCCACCATGGCCACGCTGGCGGGCCGTCTGGAGGAGGCGAAGACCCATCTGCGCCGCGCGCTGCGGATCTACCCGGACTTCGCGCTGGCGGCCTGGAACCTCGGCCTGCTGGACCTTGCCGACGGACGGATCGCCGAGGGCTGGGCCGGCTATGGCCGCCGCTTCTCCGCCAGTCAGCTGCAGCGGGCACGCCGCATCGACCGGCCGGTCTGGACGGGGGAGCCGTTGCGGGGCCGGCTGCTGCTGGCCTGGTCGGAACAGGGGGTGGGCGACGAGATCCTGTTCGCCTCCTGCTTCGACGCCCTGCGGGGGCTCGACGGTCCGGTCACGGTCGAATGCGACCGGCGTCTGGTCAGCCTGTTCGCCCGCTCCTTCCCCTGGGTCACGGTGCGGGCAGAGACGGCGGACGCCACCGGGCGGGAGACGGTGGACCCGCCGGATTGCGATCTGCAGATCCCGGCCGGCACCCTGCCCGCCCTGGTCCGCGACCGGGTGGACCGCTTTCCCGTCCGTCCGGCCTATCTGCGCCCCGATCCCGGCCGTCTCGCCCTGTGGCGCGACCGGCTGGCCGCCCTGCCCGGCCTGAAGGTGGGGCTGACATGGCGCAGCCAGATCGTCACCGCCCAGCGCGCCGCCGCCTATACCGGTCTGGCCAACTGGACCGCGCTGCTCGATCTGGCCGGCATCAGCGTGGTCATGCTGCAATATGGCGACTGCCGCGCCGAACTGGCGCAGGTGGAAACGGCAACGCGCCGTCTGCACCGCTGGGACGACCTGGACCTGAAGGACGATTTCGAAGGGGTGGCGGCCCTGATCGCCAACCTGGATCTGGTGATCTCGCCGGCCACGGCGGTTGGGGAGTTGGCCGGCGCCTTGGGCGTCCCGGTCTGGCGGCTCGGCACCCGCGACTGGACGCAGATGGGAACGGACGTACGGCCCTGGTTCCCGTCGATGCGGCTGGTCCAGCCTCCCCTCGGCGACGGACTGGCCGCCGCCGCCCGGCAGGCGGTGCGCGCGCTGGCGGAACTGGCTCCGGCCTGATGACCGACCTTCGCGCCCTGCTTGCCGAAGCGTTCGACCGTCACCAGACCGGCGAATTCGAAGAGGCGGAAGGGCTCTACCGCCGCATCCTCTGCATCGAGCCGGCCGAGGTGGAGGCTCTGCACCGGGCCGGTTTGCTGGTGGCCCAGCTCGGCCGGCTGGGGGAGGCCGACGGGCTGCTCCGCCGGGCGCTGGCGCAGGATCCGACGGAGACCGAGGCGGCGGTCAACCATGGCAAGATTCTGCGCGCATTGCGCCGACCCGAGGCGGCGGCCGGCCGTTTCCGCCACGCCCTCGCGCTCGCCCCCGCCATGCTGACGGCGCTTGAAGGGCTGGGACATGCCGAGCGCGAGGGCGGGCATGCCGCTGCGGCGGCCACCGCCTATGGCCGGGCGGCGCTGGTCGGGGCCGGTCCGGCGGTGCTTCACCAGTGGGGCGTCGCGCTGGACGGCATCGGCCTCGCGGACGAGGCGGTGGAGGCCCTGCGCCGATCCGCCCGCCTCGACCCGACGGTCCCGTCGGTCGCCTTGCGGCTGGCCGGGCTTCTCCAGCGGATGGGGCGCAGCGGCGAGGCGGCTGGCTGGTATCGCCATGCGCTGGTGATTCAGCCCGGCCACGCGGAGGCGCGCCGGTCGCTCTCCGCCATCATCGCCGCCATCGGCGCGGGGGGACCGCCACCAGCGACATAACCCTTTGGTTCAAAGGGTCAGCTGACCTCCGGATGGTGTTGCGCGAAATGATTTCAAGACCCCACCCCTGCGACCCACTGTCATACGTCTGAACGGTTGGGGCATTTTTTCGCATGGTTTGACCGCATAAAACGCAAGATTAGGGTTGTTCGGCGCTTCGGATGAGTGAACACTGTTGTCACCGGCCCGTCACATTGCGGCGGGACGCGGACTGATCCTATGGAGAGCGACTCATGCACACTGAAGCTCGCCTTTCGTCTCTGCAAGACAAGCACATGCGCCTGGACCGGGCGATCCTCGACGAGGAAAAGCGCTCCTGGCCGGATGAGAGCGCAGTGAAGCGCCTCAAGCTCGAAAAGCTGCACGTCAAGGAAGAGATCGACCGCCTGACGCGCACCGGCCCGATGAATTAATCCCCCCAATCACAGCATCGACCTTCAGACACCACCCTTGAACAGGGGTTTGAAAAGGCCGGGTTGAGGCGGATCGCCTCACCCGGCTTTTTTGATGGCCGGCTTTTTTGATGCCCAATTTTTTGATGGCCAGCTTCTTTCAGCCGATGGCCCGACCGGGACGCGCAAGCTCCGCCGCCACCGCCGGCAGCAGATCGGCGACCCGTTGGCCGGGGCCGGTCCGGAACAGACGCATCGACGGGAACCAGGGCCGCACCGCGGTGCCGAGCGTCGTCCAGTCGCCCGTCCGTGCCAGCCGCCAGACCGGCACGCCCAGCGCCGCCGCCAGCTCTCCAGTGGAGGTGGCGGGCGCGATCACCAGATCCAGGGCCGACATCAGCGCCGCCGTGCCGTCGAGGTCGTCGCGCAGGTCGAGATCGGGGAAGGCATGCGGCGCACGGCCGAACGCGTCCCGTGCCACAGCCAGTTCGGCCTCGCAGTCGCCATATTGCAGATTGACCGGAATAAGCCCCGGCAGGGTCAGCACCGGCCGCCAATCCTCGATGCGCGTATAGTCGGGCATGCGGTCCGGATCGAGTTGGCCGCTGCGCCAGGCGATGCCGACCCGCAAGCCCTCTCCCAGTCCGGCCAGCCGCCGACGCCAGCCGTCGACAGCCGCCAGATCGGCACGCAAAGCAGGTTCCAGCCCGGCGAAGCCCGCCAGGGAGGCGCCCAGATGGCGCGACAGCGATCCGATAGGGACATGGCAATCGACATCCGGCACCGGTTCGGACGGCGTGGCCGGTACCGCCCTTACCGTCGCCTGCGGGAAGGAGCGGGCGAACAGCGGGACGAAGCGCGGGTCGCATTCCACCACGATGCGCCCCCCCCGCCGGCCGGCGCGGGCGATCAGTTCGGGCAGGCGCTGGGCGAACATCAGCTCGTCGCCGATCCCCTGCTCGCGCCAGACCAGCAGGCGCCTGCCCGACAGGTCGCCGCCCGTCCAGAGCGGGACGGCCGGGCAGCGGGCGGCGGACGTGAGGTCGCGCGTGTCGAACCGCCGGTCATAGCCTTCCCATCCCTGCGCCAGCCGGCCGGCGGTGAGATCGAGAACCCCGGCATTGAAGGCCGCCGCCGCGTGGCCCGGTTCAGCCGCCAGCGCACGGCCGCACCACACGACCGCCGCGCCGTCATCTCCCATCTCGCGCAGCAGCCGGCCGCGGTTCGCCATTCCGTCGGCCAGGGCGGGGGCGAGCGCCAGGGCGCGGCGGCCCGCCCGCTCCGCGGCGTCCGGCCGGCCAAGGCGCCGCAGCGCCACCGACAGGTTCACCCACCCAGCCTCCAGCGCCGGTGCCCGCCGGAGCGCCTGGGCATGCGCCCGCTCCGCCTCGCCCCAGCGACCGAGCCGGGCGAGGGCCGCGCCCAGATTGTCATACGCCTCCGCAAGGTCGGGGTCGGCGGCGGTCGCCCGCCGGTGGAGCGGCACGGCGGCCCCGCTCCGCTCCAGCGCGTCGAGCGCATTGCCGAGGTTGGTCAGGGCCGCGGCATTGCCGGGCTGGAGCGCCAGGGCGGTCCGGAAGCCGGCGGCGGCCGGTCCTGCCCGTCCGAGAGCCAGACGAACGTTCCCCAGGCTGATATGCGCCGTCGCATACTCCGGGGCGGCGGCGACCGCCGCGGCGATGCGCGCTTCGCCGCGTTCCGGCCTACCCGTCTGGTGAGCGAGCAGGCCAGACAGATGGAGCGCCACCGGATCCCGCGGGCGGTGGGCCAGAACGCGCTCGTAAAGGGGGGCTGCCGCGGCGAAGGAACCGGCACGATGGGCGGCGACCGCCTGCTCCAGAAGCCGGTCCGGGTCGGGGTCCGTGGTCTCGCCATCCCCTGCCCCGGCAGGCCCCCCGGCAGGCGTCCCCCCCCTCCCGCGCGGCGATGCGGTGGCCCGCAACAGCTTCGCCATCTGGACCAGAGCCGCCTCCAGCCCCTCGCCGGGATTGGGCTGGAACAGGCGCATCGATGGGAACCAGGGCCGGACGCCGGTGCCCAGCTGCGTCCAATCGCGGGTGCCGAAGCGCCAGACCGGCACACCCAGCGCACCCGCCAGCTCCCCCGCCGACATTGCCGGCGAGATCACCAGATCCAGGTTCGCCGTGAGCGCCGCCGTGCCGTCGAAATCGTCCTTCAGGTCCAGGTCGGCCCAGCGGTGGATGGTCACGCCGAAACGCTCTTCCGCCGCCCGCAACTCGGCCTCGCAGTCGCCATATTGCAGGTTAACGAACACCAGTCCGGGGATGACGAACAGCGGACCCCAATGTTCCAGCAGCACGTAGGCGGCCTTGCGATCGGCCGTCATCAGCTGGCTGCGCCAGCCGATGCCGATCCGCAAGCCCGGCCCCAGCGCCGCCAGCCGCTCCCGCCAGCGCTCCACCAGCACTGGGTCCGGCACCAGCCAGGAGGGCCGTTCGGGGAAGCGCTTCAACTCGGTGCGCAGCAGGCGCGGCAGGCTGCCGGCGGCGATCTGGACATCGGCGTCGCGCGGGTCGGTGCTTTCCGGGCGGACATCGGCATCGGGGAAGGAGCGCGCGAACAGCCGCACCAGCCGGTGGTCGCACTCGATCACCAGACGGCCGGCGCGCCGCATCGCCTCGCCATAGCAGGAGGCGAAGAGGAATTCGTCGCCAACGCCCTGCTCCCGCCACACCAGCAGGCGCCGCCCGGCGATGTTCTCGCCGCGCCAAGCCCGCATGGACAGTCGGCGCCGGAAGTTCCGCAACGCCGGTGTGCCGAAGCGCCAGTCGTAGCCGTTCCAGCCCGAGCGAAGGAGGCCGGTCTCCAGAAGCAGGAGCGCGCGGTTGAAATGGGACTGCGCATGCTTGGGATCGGCCTGCAGGGCCGCATCGAAGGCGACCAGCGCCTCCTCATGCCGGCTTTGCCGCTTCAGCAGATAGGCCAGATTGCCATGGGCCTCGGCAAGCGCCGGGTCGAGGTCGATCGCGGTGCGGTGGCAGGCCTCCGCCTCCGCGACCCTGCCCAGCGCTTCCAGGCTGTTGCCCAGGTTGGTCCAGGCGACGGCGAGGCTGGGATTGCTGCGGGTCGCGCGGTCCGCCGTGCGCGCGGCCTCGGTGAAACGCTCGAGCTTGTGGAGAGCGGTGCCGAGGTTGCTGAGCATATCGGCGGCCCCCGGCATCAGGGCGACCGCGATGCGATGGGCTGCCACTGCATCCTCGGGACGCACCGCCAGTTCGGCACGGTGGCCGTGGGCAGGCGCCAGATCAGGGCGCAGGCGCAGCGCATGGGCAACGGCGGACCGCGCCTCCCCATCCAGCTCCATGCGGCGCAGCAGCGCGGTCCGGTTGACCCAGTGCCCGACGCCGTCGGGCTGCACCGCGACGCAGGCGCGCGACGCCCGCTCGGCCGCATCGAAGCGGCCCAACCCCTGGTAGACCTCGCTCAACGCGGCATGGGCGGAGGCATTGAGCGGGTCGGCGGCGACGGCGCGGACCAGCAGGGCCTGCGCCTCCTCCAATGCTCCGCGTCGCTTCGCCAGCACACCGGCCAGATGCAAGGCGACCGGATGACCGGGTGCCGCGTCAAGCACCTGCCGCACCAGGGTGTCCGCCGCCGCCGCGTCACCGGCGCGGTAATGGGCGACGGCATCCGCCGTCAGTCTGTCAGCCTCGCTTCCCGGCCTTCCGTCCGCATTGGGGACCGGAAAGCGCACCGGAGGCTTGCAGGACGCCGCGCGCGCCAACTCCTGCGCCATTCGGACGAGCGTGGCCTCCAGACCCTCGCCCGGCCTGGGCTGGAACAGGCGCATGGTCGGGAACCAGGGCCGGACGCCGGTGCCCAGCTGCGTCCAGTCGCGGGTGCCGAAACGCCAGACCGGCACACCCAATGCACCCGCCAGCTCCCCCGCCGACATCGCCGGCGAGATCACCAGATCCAGGTTGGCGGTCAGTGCAGCCGTGCCGTCGAAATCGTCCTTCAGGTCCAGGTCGGCCCAGCGGTGGATGGTGACGCCGAAACGCTCTTCCGCCGCCCGCAGTTCCGACTCGCAGTCGCCATATTGTAGGTTGACGAACACCAGTCCGGGGACGGCGAACAGCGGTCCCCAATGCTCCAGCAGCACGTAGGCGGCCTTGCGCTCGGCGGTCATCAGCTGGCTGCGCCAGCCGATGCCGATCCGCAAGCCGGGCCCCAGCGCCGCCAGCCGCGCCCGCCAGCGCTCCACCAGTGCCGGGTCCGCCGCCAGCCAGGGGTCCTGCGGCTCGAAGGCGGACAGGCTGCCGCGCAACAACTCCGGCAGGTTGCCGGCCGGCACATGGAAATCGACGCCCGGCGGCCGGTCCGGCGAGTGAATCGTCTCCCGGCCGGCGGCATCGACCGATTCCGCCCGAACGGTCGCCCGGGGAAAGGAGCGTGCGAACAACGGCACCAGACGCCGGTCGCATTCGATCACCACATGCCCGGTGCGCGCGATCAACGCCGGATAGCAGGAGGCGAACAGGATCTCGTCACCGACCCCTTGCTCACGCCACACCAGCAGGCGACTGCCGCCGGGCTCCTCGCCGCGCCACAGCGGGGCGGCGATCCGGCGGTTCACATACCCCTTGGCCCGGAAACGCCAGCGATATCCCTCCCACCCGCCGGCGAGATCGCCGCGGGTGAGGCGCATCATGCCGCGGTTGAGGTGCGCCGTGCCGAGTGATGGATTGACCGACAGGGCGAGGTTCATGAAGGGCTCGGCCGCCGCGTGGTCCTGGCGGTATTGCCAGATCATCATGCCGAGATTGCCCGCGGCCTCCGCATTGTTGCCGTCGATCTCCAGCGCGCGCCGATGGGCCGCCTCCGCCTCCCCGATACGGCCGAGAATCTGCAGGGCAAGGCCGTAGCCGGTCAATGCGGTCGGGTTCCCGGCGTCGACCGCCAAGGCGCGCTGGTACAGACGCACCGCCCCGGCGGTGTCGTCGCGCTCGAGAAGCAGGCCGGCGAGATTGGAAAAGGCGTCGACGCTTCGGGGGTCGGCCGCCGCGGCACGCCGACAGAGATGCTCGGCGCGGCCGGTCTCCCGCATGCCGATGTGGGTGCCGGCGAGATTGACCAGGGCCTTCCCGTAGTCGGGCCGAAGGCGCAGGGCGCGCCGGTACCACCGTGCCGGCCGTTCGAAATCGCAGGCGGGGTCGTAGCGATCCTCCAGCGACGTCCCGTGGTTGTTGACCGCCACGGCGTCGTCGGGGCTGAGGGCCAACGCCCGGCGCAGCACCGGGACGGCTTCGCCGGTCATCCCGAGTTCGAGCAGGGCCACGCCCAGATTGTTGCAGGCGCCCTGCATCGTCGGTTCGCGGTCCAACGCAAGGCGGAACTGCGCGACCGCCTCACGCAGCCGCCCCATGCCCTGCAGAGCGGTGCCGAAGGTGAAGTGCAACTGCGCATTGCCGGGATGCGCCGCGACCGCCGGGGTGAGAACGCCGCAGGCTTCCCCATGGTCGCCCCGGCCATTCAGCAGCACGCCCAGTTCCAGCGACAGTTCCTCGTCCGCCGGGACAGCCTCCAGCGCACGGCGCAGGCAGGCCTCCGCATCCGGGTGGCCCAGTCCGCGCAAGCAGATCGCCAGATGCCGCCAGGCGGCGGACCGCGACGGATCGGCCTGGACCACCGCGTAGAAGGCATTGGCCGCCGGCGCGATCCGGCCCATTTCCCGCTGGAGGATGCCGTAGTTGAAACGGGCGGTCAGATTGTCGGGGTCGAAGGTCAGCGCGCGGGCATAGGAGTCCGCCGCCTCTTCCCGCCGGCCGAGGTGCTGAAGCACGGTGGCGCGGTTGCCATAGGCCTCGACATAGCGGTCGTTCTGCCTGATCGCGACCGCATAGGCGGCAAGCGCCTCCTCCGGCATGTTCAGATCGGCCAGGACATTGCCGAGGCTGTTGTAGGCGGTGGGAAAGCGCGGCTGCAGCGCCAGGGCCGCCCCCAGTCCGGAAAGTGCCTCGGCGGTCCGGCCGGTCTGGTAGGCGATCATGGCCGACAGGTGCAGCGCGTCGGCATGCGCCGGATCGTCGATCAGGATCCGGCGATACAGCGCCAGCGCCTCGGCGAGGCGGCCGGCGCGGTGCAGCGGCAATGCGGCGTCGAGCAGATCAGCGGCGGTCACGGCATCCGGTCTGTCGTCGGGGTGTCGTCGTCGTCGGCGCCACCGCCGATCTGTTCGGCGCCGATCTGCTCGGCACCGTCATCGACCACCGCGCCGTCCGCCGTCCTGAACAGTTTGCGGCAGAGTTTGAGCGCCCGGTAGTAGTTCCGGCCTTCGACCAGTCGCGTGATCTCATCCAGCGTCTTGGCGGCGTCGGGCCGCGCCTCGCGCGTTTCGTCGAGAATGGAGGCGAAGCGCTGAAGGTTCAGCGTCGAGTCTTCCGGGAAGATGTAGACGAGCTGAATGACGAAATAGAGTTTCTTCTCGATACAGTCGATCTGCTCTTCCTTCAGCACCTCGCGTCCACGCAGGAAATTGGCGGTGTTGTAAAGGAAGAACGAGCCCGGACGGTCCCCGGCACCGATGACGGCACCGTTGATGATGACCTTCTCGTTGGGACGAAGCACGAACTTGAGTGGCATGAGTGAGGAACCCGGGGCTTGCGGGCCGTCGCCGTCCGGCCTTTGCCGGCCCGGTCCGGCCCAAAAAAGAAACGGGCGGCGGCCTGATGCCGCCGCCCGCCGGGCGTGATCCTACCCGAACTTGCCGTCCGAACTCTACGCCTTAGAACAGGCGCAGGATCGACTGCTGCGACTGGTTTGCCAGCGAGAGGGCGATGGTACCCAACTGCTGCCGGGTCTGCAGCATCAGCAGGCTGGCGCCTTCCTCGTTCTGGTCGGCCAGCGTCAGCTTGCTGGCGCCTTCCGTCAGCACGTCGCTGAACTCCTTGGTGAAGTTCTCGCGGGTCGTGATGATGTTCAGGTTGGTCGACAGCGACTGCGACGCGGAGCGGATCGTCGACTTGGCATTGTCGAGACCGGCGACCGCCTTGTCGATGTCCTTGCGATCCGTCCAGTCGTTCTGCGCTTCGTCGAGCTTCAGACCCTGACCGCTGGTGGTCAGGTTCACCGCGTTCACCGTGATCGAATTGGTGTTCGTCTCGTTGAGCTGGACGGTGATGTCGTTCGACGAGTTGGCGTCGGAGATCTGCTTGGTGACGATGTTGGCCGAGCAGTTGCTCGAAGCAGCCTGCTTGATGGTCTTGGCGTCGACGTTCATATGGACCGTGCCGCTGTCGAAGGCGAAGGCCTGGTCGCCGCTCGCGAGCTTGCCGTCGCCCTGATCGCTCATGCCGTCGCGGGTGACCTGGGCGCCGTTGGAGTTGGTGACCTGGATTTGCAGGTCGACCTTCTTCTCGATGGTCGAGATGCCGTTGCCCTGGTTGTTCGCCGCTTCCATCAGGCGACGATCGACCGTGAAGGACACGATGGTGCCCGACGCGAAGCTCTCCGAGATCTTCTTGGTCAGCGCGTTGGTCGTGCTGGAGGTCAGGGAGAAGTCGCGCACCACGCCGCTCGTGGTGTTGCCGGTCAGGGTGATGGTGCCGCTGCCGCCGATGGCGGCGGAGGCGACATCCTTGCCGGCCAGACGGCCGCTGCCCGAGATGGCGCTGCTGATCGAGTTCTTCAGGTTGGTCGCGACGTTCTTGGCGGCGTTCTGGCCGACGGCGACGTCGCCGCTGGTGGCGGTGTAGCTGAAGGTCTGGCCTTCCACCGTGATCGAGAAGATGTCGCCTTCTTCGATGGTGCCGCTGACGTTCACCGTGGAGATCTGGGGCTGTGCCGACGTCGCCGCCTGCTTCAGGTTGGTGGAGGTCGTCTGCGTGTTGTCGAAGTAGGAGGTCGTCCGGCTCTCGTTGCCGTCCGACACGATGATGTCACGGCTGCGGCCGTTGGCGCCGCGCACCTCGATCTGGACGTTGGAGAAGCTGCCCGATGTGCTGGAAATGGTGCCCGACAGCTTCAGGCCGGTCAGGCCGTGCGCATTCTCGGCCGAATTGATGTCGGAGGTCTTGCCCTCGATCGAGCCGTCGCCCTTGATGCGGATCGAGTAGGTGTCCGGCGCCTGCACGTTGGTGACGCGGGCGTTGTCGACGCCGACGATGGTGTTGACGGCGGCACGGGACGAGGCGGTGCTGTCCATGCTGAGGCCGTTGCCGGCGATCAGGTTCTTACCGCCGTAACCGCTGTCGGCGGCCAGCTTGTCGATCTGTCCGCGCAGCGTGTTGAACTGCGAAGCCAGCGACTTGCGGGTGGCGATGGAGGCGGCGTCGTTGCCCAGGGCCGCGTAGGCGGCGGTGGTCAGGCCCTTGGCCTGGTCGACCATGGAGTCGATGGCGGTCAGGCCCTTGTCGGCGGCCTGGATGGTGCTGATCGACTGACCCATCGCGTCCTTCAGCGACGTCAGGTCGCCGGCGCGCTGGTTCAGACCCTTGGCCGAGAAGAAGGCGGTCGGGCCGTCGAGGGCGGTGTTGACCTTGTTGCCCGTCGACAGGATGTTCTGTTTCTTGTTGATCTGTTCCTGCGTGCTTTGCAGCTGCAGCAGGTTGGTCCGCATGGACGAAGAGAGGGTAACGTTGCCAGCCATGATAGCCACTCCTTTGGAGGATCAATGTCCGGACGCGCACCGATTTCGGAACGCTTGACCCGGAAGGGGACTAATTCCCCCGCCAAAGGGGTAGGCAAGAAGCGGGCCAGTTCAAATTTGCCGGGTTTCCTTGGTAATCCATACCGGTGGGCAGGAATGCACCCGGCAAATTTTGCCCACCTGCCGGCAAATTCTGCCGGTCAGGGGGCAGGGCTTGCCGGGGCGGCAGATTCTGCCGGGCATTTCCTGCCGGACAGGACAACCGTTTCGCACACCGCCAGCGGTCCGACGGCGAGCGCCGCGCTGCCCCAGGACCAGCCGACGCCGAAGCCCGACAGCAACAGCCGGCGGCAGCCCGAGGCCAGCGGTTCCGCCAGCGAACCGGCCAACGCCAGCGGGATGGAGGCGGAACTGGTGTTGCCGACCTCCCGCAGGGCGACGACGGTGCGATCGGCGGAAACCCCCAGTTTCTGGCCGAGATGGCGGATCATTTGCGCGTTGGCCTGGTGCAGGACGAGGTGGTCGACCATGTCCGTGGTCCAGCCGGCACACTCCAGCACGGCGCGGACGCTGCCCGGCACCTCGCGCAGAGTGAAGGCGAAGACCTGCGTTCCGTCCATGAACAGGCGCGGCGGACGGTCGGGATGGCGCATCGCGCCGCCGTCCGCCGCCAGATAGGGCGCACCGGCGCCATCGCTTCCCAGGTCGAACGCCATGGGCGAGGCCGCGTCGTCCAGTTCCAGGGCGATCGCGGCGGCGCCGTCGCCGAACAGCGGCGCCACGGCGCGATCCTCCGGATCGACCAGCCGCGAGGTGGTGTCGCCGACCAGCAGCAGCGCCCGCCGCCCGGCCGCCTTCAGCAGCCCCGCCGCCGCCCACAGCCCATAGACGAAACCGGAACAGCCGTGGGTGATGTCGAGCACCGCCGCTCCCTTGCGCAGCCCGAGCCGCCGGTGCAGGAGGGAGGCGGTGCCCGGCAGCGTCTGGTCGTGGGTCTGGGTCACCAGGACCAGCAGGTCGATGCTGCCCGGCTCCCAGCCCAGACCGTCGAGCAGCCGGCGGGCGGCGGCCTCCGCAAGGTCGCTGGTGCATTGCCCGGATGCGACGATCCGCCGCTCCTCGATCCCGGTGGCGGCGGCGATCTTGCGGGCCGCATCCTCGCCGAAACGGCGGGCGAGATCCCCGACCGTCTCGCGCCCTTCCGGCACGCAGCCGACGACGCCGCGCACGCCCACCCCGTCGATCCGGCTGGCGACCATCTCCGCCTCCCCCATTTTCCTACAGCGTCTCTTGCGGCCTCAGCAGGTGATGCCGCCGTCCACCGTAAGGGTCTGTCCCGTGATGAAACCGCCGCCGTCGCCCAGCAGGAAACGGACCAGCGGAACCACGTCCGCCGCGGTGCCGAGCCGGCCCAGCGGCGTGCGGCGGACGATCTGGTCGCGCTGCCCGTCCGACAAAGTGCCCGACATCTCAGTGTCGAGATAGCCCGGCGCTACCGAGTTGACGGTGATCGCCCGCCGTCCGACTTCCCGGGCCAACGCCCGGGTCAGCCCGTCCAGCCCGGCCTTCGACGCCGAATAGGCGGCGAGCCCGACATAGCCGCGCTGGCCGATGATGGAGGAAATGTTGACGATCCGCCCGCCGCGGGCACCTTCCCCCCGCGCTGTCAGCTTGGCCCGCAGGAAGGCGCGGGCGGCCTGGAGCGCGCCGGTCAGATTGGTCTGGATCACCGCATCCGCATCCACCTCCGGGAAGGTCGCCAGCACGCCTTCGCGGGCGATGCCCGCATTGTTGACCAGCCCCCACAGCGGCGCCTCACCACCCCAGGCGATGGCCGCATCGAAGAAGGCGCGCACCTCGTCGCCGTCGCCGATGCGGCAGGGGTGCCAGAACAGGTCGGGACCAGCCAGCCGCTCCAGCGCGTCGGAGGAGGAGCGGCTGCAGGTGGAGACCCGATAGCCGTCGGCCAGCAACGCCTCCACCAGCGCAAGGCCGAGGCCGCGGCTGCCGCCGGTGACGATGACGTGGCGCTTCGGCGCAATTGCGGTTGAGGCGGGGGCTGACGCGGTCATTGGGATCCCTTTCGGCTCTTCTTGCCGGCGGCGCTCAGCGGGATATGGTCGGCGAAGGTCAGGGCGCGCGGCCGGGCGGCCGGCGGCAGGTCGGCGGTGGCGGCGCGCAGGGCAACGCGAAGGGCGGACTCATCGGCGCCCGGGACCGGAACGATGGTGGCGGTCAGGAGATGGCCGGTGATCGGGCTCGGCACCGCGACGACCGCGGCATCCGCCACCCCGTCGACCGTCAGCAGGCACCGCTCCACCGCCTCCGGCGAGACCTTCACCCCGCCGACATTGACCAACCCGTCGAGCCGCCCGGCGAACAGCACCCGGTCGCCCCGGCGTTCCACGAGGTCCCCGGTGGATAGCCAGCCGTCGGCATCGACCGCACCCGGTGCCGCGCGCGGGCTGCGCACCTCCAGCACCCCGTCGGCGATGCGCAGATCCAGCCCGTCGGGCGCCGCGTCCAGCCAGGCCGCCGGAAAGCCGGCCCGCCCATCGGCGACGGCGAACAGCGCCCCTGCCTCGGTCGAGGCGTAGATGTGGCGAAGCCGGGCCTGGGGAAACCGCTCCGCCAGCCGGTCGAGAAGCGGCTGGTCGGCGGCCTCGCCCCCCAGCGTCACCGCGGCCAGCGGCAGGTCCGCATCGCCCAGCGCCATCAGGAAGGCGCGCCAGAAGCTGGGCGTGCCGCTGACATGGGTCACGGCATGGCGCCGCGCCGCCTGCGCCAGTGCGGCGATCGTTCCCGCACCAGAACCGGGCACGGCAATCAGAACCGCCCCGGCCGCGGCGGCGGTCAGCATCACCTGCAGGCCGGCGAAAGCGCCCGGATCATAGGTCAGCAGCCAGCGCGCGCCCTCCTCCGCCACGCCGCGCAGCCGGCCGCGCAGCCGGCCGCGCAGGCGGGTGAACTCATGGCGCAGGCGCTTGGGCGTGCCGGTGGTGCCGGAGCTTTCCAGCGTGACGGAGAAGCCCTGTCCCGGCTGCCAGCCTGCGGACTCCGCACCGCCTCGGGCCAGCAGAACCCCCTGCCCCGCCACCTCCGCAGCGGCCAGCGCCGCCAGCACACGCGACGGCCGGTCGGCCTGCACGACCCCGCCCGCCGGCATCTGCAACGCGGCGAGATCTGCCCAGCCGAAGACCTCCTCCCCTTCGATCAGGCGGAAGGCGGGATGGATCCAGTCTGGGCGGCGGCCCGTCATGCAGAAACGGTGTAGAGCGCCGCCAGTTCGCCGACGGTGGTGAACTGACGGAAGCCTTCGCGGAAGGGGTCCTGGCCGGTGCGTTGTTCCAGCACCACCAGCAGCGTGGCGAGGTCGAGCGAGTCGATCGGCAGATCGCCGTCGAGGAAACGGCTGTCCGCCGTTAAGGGCGGTAGCACTTCCCCTTTGTCGGCGGCGATGCGGTCGAGTTCCTCGGCGATCAGGGCGAAGATGCTGTCGGTCATGGTCTGGTCGGCTCAGGGAGTGGGCGCCCGGCTTGGGTATCGTCGCAGCCGTCCAGGAAGGCCCGGATGGCGGCGGTCACCGGGCTGGCGGCCTCGATGTGCGGCAGGTGGCCGGCATTGTCGAAGACTCGGAACGGGGCGTCCGGCGGCAGCCGGTCGGCGGGCGGCAGCGGGATGATGCGGTCCTCGCGTCCCCACAGCACCTGGACCGGCATCGGATAGGCGCTCCAGTCCACCGGTGGCCCGCCGCCATCGGCATGGTCGGCGAAGGACTCCTCGATGATCCGCTCCAGCCCGGCGCGGCGGACCGGGTCGGCGCTCTGGGCGTGCAGCACCTCGCCGAAGCGGGAGATCAGCGGCGACGGACCGGCGAACAGCCGTTCGGCGCAGGCACGCCCCTCCGCCACGTCCGCCGGCGCAATGGCCCGGCGCAGGAAGTTCAGGTCGAAGGGTGTGCCGAGCCCGGCGCTGGACAGCAGGGTTAGGCTCGCCACCCGATCGGGCACCAGCCCGGCCAGTTCGCGCGCGACATAGCCGCCCATCGAATGGCCAACCAGATGCACCCGCGGCAGTTCCAGCCCGTCGAGGAACTCGACCAGCCAGGGGG
Source organism: Azospirillum sp. A1-3 (assembly GCF_023806445.1). Classification (NCBI taxonomy): domain Bacteria; kingdom Pseudomonadati; phylum Pseudomonadota; class Alphaproteobacteria; order Rhodospirillales; family Azospirillaceae; genus Azospirillum; species Azospirillum sp. A1-3. The sequence continues at coordinate 337,410 of NZ_JAMSLU010000003.1, read as the reverse complement.
CGAAATCGGCGACCCGGCCACTGCCGACATCCGGCGTCGATCCGCCATGGCCCGGCAGGTCGACGGCGATGGCGCGCCGCCGGGCCGACAAGGCCGACAGATTGAACTGCCAAGTCAGGCGGTCGCCGGCGAAGCCATGCAGAAGCAGGACGGGCACGCCGCCGCTGCCGACCGACAGGTAGGCGGCAGGGCCGCCGGCGACGGTGGCGACACCGGCGCGCAGGCGGCTGCCTTCGGATACAGGCCGGGAAACGGGAACCGGCACCGGTCAGGCCGCGACCGGGGCACCCGCCAGGGCCAGCAGGTCGGCGACCGTCTTCGCCTTGGCCAGCTTCTCCCCTTCGACGACCACGCCGGTCTTCTCGTCCACCAGCGCGATGAAGCTGATGACCGCCAGCGAATCCCAGGCCTCCAGCGATTCCAGGGACTCGTCGCCGGTCAGCGTGCCGGGATCCAGTTCGAGCATCTCGTCAAGAGCGAGAAGGAATTCATTGCGATCCATAAGCTTTTCTCCTTGGTCGAACCGGGACCGGATCAGTGCAGCGTCTTTTGCCGGACCGAACGGTTGATGTCCACCCAATCGGGGTGGTCGCGAAGAGTTTTGCAACAATCCTGCCAGCCGAAACCGGGGTTGGACGGCACCAACGCCTCCAGCAGGCGGCGCACCAACTCGTAGTCTGCGGGCTCGTCCACGCACCAGCGCTGGTCGGCAGGCTCCACCGGCGCGTCGGGCACCAGCGCCGTCCCCAGCCGGAAACGGTCGGGGCGGCGGTAGATGTAGGGGGTGACATGCTCCCGCTCCGCCGGGTCGGTGGCGGTGGTGGCCGCCTCGTCCAGCAGGCGGCGCGGGAAGATCTCGGCATCCAGCCCGCGTGGATAGCGGGTGCTGTCGATCGACAGGTAATCCAGCGGCTGGCCTGCCTGGAAGGCGGCGATCAGGCGACCGACCAGCGCCGGGTCGATCAGCGGGCAGTCGGCGGTGACACGCACCACCAGATCGGCCCCGGCCAGTGCCGCAGCACCGGCGAAGCGGCCCAGCACGTCCTGCTCGTCACCCCGAAAGACGGTGATGCCGAGGCTCTGCGCGCACTCCGCCACCGGATCGTCGGTGGCGTTCACCGTCGTCGCCAGCACCACCGCATCCAGGCCGGACGCGCGGGACAGCCGCTCCAGATGGTGGGCCAGCAGCGGCCGGCCGGCGGCCGGCATCAGTACCTTGCCCGGCAGCCGGGTGGAGGTCATCCGGGCCTGCGAAATGGCGACGACGCGCGGTTTATCCATGCCGGTCCTCCTGCGTCGGGGGCGCCAGCATGTCCCAGGACAGCGGCTCTCCCCGGCTCAGGCGGCGGATGGCGCGGCGACCGAGCACGTCCGGCAGATGCTTGGGCGCCATACCGAAGCCGGGACGGATGGAGCGGACATTGGCGGCGGTCAGCGGCTCTCCCGCCTCCACGTCGGCGACGACATAGAGGGAGCGGCGGTAGTCGCGCCCGCCAACCTCGCTGGGCTTGACCGTATAGTCGACCCGGCCCATTGCGGCGGTCGCCGCGCGCACGGCGTCGGCCATCGCCTTGAACTCCGCCGGTTCCAGGGAAAAGGCGCTGTCGACCCCGCCGTCGGCGCGCGACAGGGTGAAGTGCTTCTCGATGATGGTGGCGCCCATCGCAGCGGCGGCGACCGGCACGGCGATGCCCTGGCTGTGGTCGGACAGGCCGGCGGTGACGCCGGCGAAGGTCTGGGCCAGATGAGGGATGGTGCGGAGGTTGCAGTCCTCCGGCGGGGTGGGATAGCCGCTGACGCAATGCAGCAGGGCCAGCGGCACGTCGCCGGCCGCCGCCACCGCCTCCTCGATCTCGCCCAGCGTGGCAAGGCCGGTGGAGATGATCAGCGGCTTGCCGGAGCGGGCGGCGCGGCGGATCAGCGGCAGATCGATCAGCTCGAAGGACGCGATCTTGAAGGCCGGGGCGTCCAGTTCCTCCAGCAGTTCGATGGCGGTCTCATCAAAGGGGGAGCTGAAGATGGTCAGGCCCAGCGCCCGCGCCCGCTCGAACAGCGGGAAATGCCACTCCCAGGGCGTGTGGGCCTCGCGGTAGAGGTCGTGCAGGGTGCGCCCGCCCCACAGCCCGCCCTCCAGCCGGAAGCCCGGACCGTCATGGGCGATGGTGATGGTGTCGGCGGTGTAGGTCTGCAGCTTGACCGCGTCGGCCCCCGCCTCCTTCGCCGCCTCCACCAGCGCCAGGGCGCGACCCAGGTCGCCATTGTGGTTCCCCGACATCTCCGCGATCAGGTAGGGCGGATGGCCGCAGCCGATCGCGCGGCCGGCGATGGACATGGGAGGACGGCCGAGGGGAGGAAGGCTGGGGACGGCGTTCGGCAAGGGGCGGCTTTCCATGGGACCAGGGGCTTATGGTCTGGGGACTGAGGGGATCAGTCTTCCACGAAAATGTGAAGGAAGATTAATTCGCTCCGGCGCGTTCGGCGCGCAGCAGGGTCCGCGCCTCCTCGCCATAGGCAATCAGCCGTTCGACGCAGCGGTTGCGGTCGCCGATCTCGATGAAGCGCGCCTTCGCGGCGGCTCCGGCAGCGGCGTGTGCGGTGGCATCGGTGGCAAGCGTCACGGCACGCTCCACAAAGGCGTCGCGGCCGGCCACGCAGAATTCGGGACCGGAGACGACCGCACCGTCGCCCCAGCCGTACGTCACCACCGGCACCCCTTCGGCCAGGGCGAAGGCCGCGCCGCCGCCGCCACCCTGGCGCGGCGGGTTGAGGAAGACGCGGCAGAGGCCATAGAGCGCGCGGATGTCGGGGACATGGCCCAGGCAACGCATGCGCTGGCCGTTGCGCAACGGCGCGAGGCGCGCCGGCAGGTCCCGCACCTCGCCGGCGAACACCAGACCGGCATCGGGGCAGCGGTCCAGAATGTCGTCCAGCAACGGCAGAACCTCCCCCGTCACCTCCTGGTCCAGGCGGGTGCCGACCACCGCGAACAGGGGGGTGCCGTCGGCAAAGCCGGTGTTAACGCGCACTCCGTCGGACGGCGGCAGGGTGTAGCCGAAGGTGAAGGGACGGAAGCGGCGGGCGAAGGGGCCGCGATACAGCGCCGGAATCGATAGGGTGTGGTCGCGCTCCTCGAATCCAAGCACGATCGGGGCCAAAGACAGGGTGATGCCGGAACTGGTGGGCAACGCCACCACCGGCCGGGCGCAGGAGTCGGCGAACAGGTCGGCGACGATGTTCGACCCGCCGAAGGACACGATCAGGTCGGGGTCGTAGCCGTCGATGGCCTCCACGATGACGCGCAGCTTGTCCTGGCTGAAGGCGGGCTGGGTGAAGGAGGCGACCTTGACCTGCCGGCCGAACATCCTCAGCGCAAAGACGCCCTCCAGATCGGCGGCCACCTCCGCCACCATCGGCGGGATGAAGACGCTCTCGACTCGGGCCGGCAGGCCGTTGACGTTGATGATGGCGACATCCAGCCCGAACTCGTCCTGCATGCGGGCAGCGAAGTCGAAGCAGTCGCGGGTCGGCTGATGGCCCTGGTTGGTGAACTGGTTGGTCACCACCGCGACACGGCGAATCGGCCCGTCGCGCAAGGTCGCCCGCGGCGGCGTCAGGCCCCAGCGCCGCGCGATCTGGCGGACCATCGCGGTGTAGAAGCGGAACTGGTCGCAGGGCACGAAGCTCGCCAGCTTGTCACCGCTGGCCGCACCAAGGAACAGCTGCCGCGACATGCACCAGTGGGTGTAGTGCAGCGCCGCCGGGTCGGCGCTGTCGCCGCCGAGGATCAGGTAATGGAGAATGCGTTCATAGTGATAGAGATCGCCGGTCAGCAGGAACAGGACCGAGCGGAGCCGGACATTGTCGTTCGACGGCGCCTCGCGCTCCAGCCGCTCGGCCAGCGCCAGACGGCTGTCGAGGTCGAGATCGCGGCGGATCTCCTCGCACAGCGCGGTGAACCGGTTGATCTTCTCGGCGTCGAACTGCCGGTCGGTCAGATAAACCATCATGGCGGCGGCAGCCGCGGTCACGCGGTCGGATTGGACCGTTTCCGGCATCTTCTAGACCTTTCGACTGACAGCCTTCCCGTGTGTAGCGCCGCCGCCACCAGCAGGGCAAGCGGGCACTGCCGCCGCCTTCCATTATACTCGCAGCCTAAAGCTTCAGCCCGGCGACGCCGTCCAGGATCGCCCCCTCCGCCAGGGCGCGGCGTTCAAGCTTGGCGCCGAAAAGCTTGGCCCCGGTCAGGTCGGTCCTGGCGAGGTCGCAGCCGCGCAGGTTGGCGAAGGACAGGTCGGCGTTGGCGAGATTCACGGACCGCAGACTGCCGCCGCTGAGGTCGGCATAGCGCAGCTTGGCCCCCGACAGATCGGCGGGGCGGGAGCGATGCTCGTCGAACACCAGGGGCCGCAGATTGACGTTGCGCAGGTCGGCGTTGTTCAGCTTCGCGTTCCGCAGGCTGATGCCGCGCAGGTCGCCATCCGCCAGCTTCGCCCCGCGCATGTCGGCCCTGTCGAGCACGGCGGCCTGAAGCTGCACGCCCGACAGATCCAGGCCGTAGAGCGTCGCCCCGACGGCGCGCAGCATGGTCAGGCACAGGTGGGCCAGCGACGGAGCATGACGCAGGTCGAAGCCGGACAGGTCGAGCATCGCGCCCTGCGCCCCGCTCGATCCCACCCAGGTCATATGGTCGGCCAGCAGATCCTCCAGCGACCGCCCCAGTTCCGCCACCACACGGCCGACCGGCTTGTCGGTCAGCGCCTCCTCCACGTCGGCATCGGTGAGGTCGGTCATCACCATGACGGCGCCGGTCAGCACCGCGCCGCGCAGGCAGGCGCCGCGCAGGTCGGCGCCGGACAGGTCCGCCCCCTCCATGTTGGAGCCGGTGAAGTTGGCACCGCGCATGGTCGCCCGCACCAACTTGCAGCCGCGCATCACAGCGTCGGAAAAATCGGTGTGGATCGCCATGATGCCCGACATCCGGGCATTGGTCAGGTTGGCACCCGAGAGGTCGGCGCCGTCGGCCTCGGCCGGGGAGGAGTCGATCTGCACCATATGCAGATGGCCGGACCGGTCCTTCTCGGCCAGGGACCCGTCGCGCAGGTCCGCCTCGAACAGGTTGGCGCCGACCAGGATCGCGCCGCGCAGGCAGGCGCCGCGCAGGTCGGCCTTGATCAGGCTGGCACCGTCGAAATTGGCCTGCCGCAGATCGGCGACGAAGAAGGACGCGCAATCGAGCCGCGCGCCGGCCAGATTGGCACCGCGCAGGCTGGCGCCGACGAAATCGGCATGGGCCAGATCGCGGCCCGACAGGTCCAGCCCGGACAGATCGCAAAAGGACAGGTTGGCGCGCGCGCCGCCCACCCGGGCATTGCGGAACATCTCGTGTTTCCGCACCGCCAGATCGAGCTGCGCCTGATCGAGACGCCTGAGCGTGCGATTCTGCACCATGGCCCCATGAACTCCCTAGTCCGCGCCAGTTTGAGGCAACCCAGCTTCAGAAAGGGTTAATTCACGCTGCGGACTCGTTCTCAAGCGCCTGTTCGCCGCCGTCGGCCGGGCGGCTTCCCGGCCGTTCCGACAGGATGGCGGCGATGGCGTCGCGCAGTTCGTCCGGGGACACCGGCTTGTGCAGCAGCCGGCAGCCGGTGGCGACCGCCTCGCGGATGCGTTCGGGCGCGGTATCGCCGGTCAGGATCAGGCCGGGCACCGGCCGGTCCAGCCGCTCGCCCACCGCCGCCACGGTCTGCACCCCGGTCAGCCGGCCCGGCAGCCGGAAATCGCTGACGATAAGATCGGGCACGGGACCGTCCTGTGAGGGCTTCCCGCATTCCGCTCCGCCGAACAGCGCCAGCGCGCTTTCACCGTCGACCGCCGCGATCACCCGATAGTCCCAGCTTTCCAGCAGCAGCCGCACGGCGTCGCGCTGGATCGGATCGTCCTCCACGACCAGGATCAGCCGGTCGCCGCTCTGAACCGGATCGGGATCCTGCGCCGGCACCTGGGTCGCCGGCCGTTCGGTCCCGACCACCGGCACATTGACCGCGAAGACGGAACCACGCCCCTGGAGCGACCGCACCTCCACCGTGTGTCCCAGCAGCGCCGCCTTGCGCCGCACCTTGGCCAGCCCGAGGCCGAGTCCCTGGCGCCGATCACGCTCCGGATTGCCGAGCTGGACGAAATCCTCGAAGATGTTGTCGAGTTGTTCGGCGGGAATGCCCGTCCCGGTGTCCCACACCTCGATGCGCAGCCAGCGGCCATGCCGGCGGCAGCCGATGGTGACGCGGCCCTTGTCGGTGAAGCGGATCGCGTTGCGCAGCAGATCGCCCAGCATGCGCATCAGCAGCGTCCGATCGGTGCGGATCACCATGCGGGTGGGCATCGCGCGCAGGGTCAGCCCCTTTTCCGTCGCCATGCCGCGGAATTCGGCCAGCAACTCCTCGAACACCGCCGACACCGGGACGTCGGCTAGCTGAGGCCGCACGACGCCGGCGTCCAGCGTCGCCACCTCCAGCAGGGCGTGCAGAAGCTTTTCCCCGGCATCCAGCGCTTCGCCCATCTTTTCGGCGATGCTGCGGTCGCGCGTTTCGGCCAGCCGTTCCATCAGAATGTGATGGAACAGCCGCAAGGCCTGGAAGGGCTGGCGTAAATCATGGTTCGCCGCCGAGAGGAACCGGCCCTTGGCCTGATTGGCCCGCTCCTTTTCCTCCAGCGCCCGGCTCAGCTTGAGATTGAGGGTGCTGAGGGCGGCGGTCCGCTCCTCCACCCGCTCCTCCAACTGCGCATTGGCCAGTTCCAGCTGGGCGTTCGCCTGGGTCAGGGCCTGACGGGCCAGCGCCTCGCGCCGCAGGCTGGCGGCCCCCAGCATCGACAGTCCGGCAAGCGCCGCCACCCCGGCGACCACCACGACAAGGCCGCGCTCCATCCGGACATACCAGGGCTCCAGCACGGCGGTGCGCGGGACCGTCACCGCCGACAGGATCGGCAGGTCGGCCATCCGCTTCACGCCGAGGATCGACGGCTTGCCGGTTCCCGTCCAGTTCGCATCGACCCGGATCGTTCCCGCGTCCAGCCGTGGCAGCGGGCCCAGCGACGGAACGCCGATGCCGGCCAGACGGACGCCGTCGGGACGGTACAGGCCGACGGAGCGCGCCATCCCGTCACCGAAGGCGTTCAGCACCGGGTTCAAGGCCGACACCGGGACAGCCACCAGGACCGCACCGTCGAAAACGCCCGCTGCGGTGTGGATGCGGCGGGCGAAAAGAATGGCCGGCTGGCCGGCCATATGTCCGAAAGCCGGCAGGACCTGATGCTCCTCCCCCGGCGGTAAGGGGCGGACCAGCAGCGACAGGCCGTCGCTGGTTTCGGGCTCGGCGAAGGCAACGGCGGAGCCATACCGCAGCGAGCCGTCCGCACCCAGCAGGGCAATGCGGCCGTTGCGTTCCACCGCCATGGCTTCCGGCAGGCTGCGTTCCGCCCATGACCTCAGGCCCCGGCCATCCATCCGGCCGGCGACCTGTTCCAGCAGGTCGATGCTGGCGTCCAGCACGCCTCGTGCGTGGCCGTCGAACAGGATGGCCGCCTGCCGGGCGTCGTCTTCGGACCGCTCGAGCGTGTCCCGGTAATCGAGCGCGGTGACGGCAGCCCAGGATGCCGTTCCCAGCAATGCCAGCATGGCGCAAAGGGCCGCAACCAGCGTCCGCGGCGAGGCGGTGATCCGGCGGACGAAGGCGGAGGACGGCGTGGGTGATGGGGCCATCTGCGGCGATGACATCGGCCCGGTCAGGCAGGCATCGGACGGACCCGCGGTCCATGGGACCGAAGCTCCTTCCAAAGCGGCAGCGACAGGCGGGTGACGATCATCGGTGGGAAATCCTCGGCGATGGCGAAGGGGTTAGGCGGCGGTCGGCGGGCATGAGAAGCATGTTTGCCCAAACTGCGCAGGACAAGCTCACGCATTGGACTGTTCCGAATGTTCGAACGACAAATCGGCCTGCGCATCCCCGTTTGGTTGGTGGGCCGGAACTATAGCTTAGCCCCAATAGCCGGAGGAACTTTATCACACGAAGCAATGCAGTGCGACCGGTCTTGGCGACTATGACGATGATCATAACCACCCTGTCCATCCGGTGAATGGGTCGTGCCCCACGGGGTGGTGTAGGAGCTGTGGGGAACCGGCCCGCCGTAGCGCCCTCCGATGGCTGGCGTAGGCGGGCCGGTTATCCATAGCGGGGCGGTCATCGCGGTTCTTCGGTAGAGTCTGGTCACCACACCTCAACCCGACCGAAGGGTGACCACGATGACCGACGAGATGATGGCGCTTCGCGCGATGCTTGAGAAGGGCGCGGATGCCGATGTTCTGCGTGAGATGATCGGCTTTGCCGCTGAACGGCTGATGGAGTTGGAGGTGCAGGGCCTGACCGGGGCCGGTCATGGCGAGCGGTCTGCCGAGCGGCTCGTCCAGCGCAATGGCTACCGGGATCGCGACTGGGAGACCCGCGCCGGCACCGTCGAGCTGCGCATTCCCAAACTGCGCAAGGGCTCCTACTTCCCCGGCTTTCTGGAGCCGCGGCGGATGGCCGAGAAGGCACTGACGGCAGTGATCCAGGAGGCCTACATCCAGGGCATCTCGACGCGCTCAGTGGACGATCTGGTCCAGGCGATGGGAATGTCTGGCATCTCCAAGAGCCAGGTCAGTCGGTTGTGCGCCGAGATCGACGAGCGGGTGAAGACCTTTCTCGGCCGTCCCATCGAGGGCGACTGGCCCTACCTGTGGCTGGATGCCACCTACGTGAAGGTGCGCCAGAACGGACGCATCGTTTCGGTCGCCGTGACCATCGCGGTGGCGGTCAACACCGACGGCCGGCGCGAGGTGCTGGGCATGGACATCGGCCCGTCCGAGGCGGAAACCTTCTGGATCGAGTTCCTGCGCAAGCTCAAGCGCCGTGGTCTGAGCGGCGTCAAGCTGGTGATCTCCGACGCCCATGGCGGCATCAAGGCCGCCGTCACCCGGGTCTTCCAGGCGACGTGGCAAAGGTGCCGGGTCCATTTCTCCAGGACAGCGCTTGCCCACGCCGGCAAGAGCGGGCGCCGTGTCGTGGCGGCCTTCATCGCCACGGCCTTCGCCCAGGACGATGCGGCATCTGCTCGCACGCAGTGGCGGCAAGTGGCCGATCAGGTCCGGGCCAAGCTGCCGAAACTGGCCACCCTGATGGACGAGGCGGAAGAAGACGTCCTGGCCTACATGACCTTTCCCAGGGAGCATCGGGCCAAGCTCCACTCGACAAACCCGATTGAACGTCTCAACGGTGAGATCAAGCGGCGCACCGAGGTTGTCGGCATATTTCCCAACGAGGAAGCGATTACGAGGCTCATCGGCGCCATCCTCTTGGAGCAAAACGATGAATGGGCCGTTCAGCGGGCACGCTACATGACGCTGGAAACAATCGCCCCGCTCGGCGATGATCCCCTCGTCAGCCTGCCCGCCGTGGCCGCCTGACAATTCCGGCCAGACCAGCCGGAGAACCCGGTGAGCGACCCAACTCCTACACCACGCTCAGGGGCACGATCGGTGAATGCAGCTTCACCGATACCATAGCTGCTTGCGCGCAATCATCGCACCAGCCTCCACTTTCAATATTTCGTTTTGGTGCAGCTCTCCGCAATGACCGAAAACCCGGATCGAACAGCCGCGCGCGGACCGCGTCACTGCGCGTATCGAGAACCGAGCACAGGGCAAACCGAGCAAACGGCAAAAGGCCGCACGCGCAGGAGGCGCGGCGGCATGATGTCGATCAGGCAGGCGGTTCAGACAGGCGGCTTAGGGAGGTGGTGCGACGGTCGGCGTTTCGCCGCGCACGATCAGGATCAGGCCGTCGTCCGCAGCTTCCAGTTCCTTGCCGGCGTCGCGGGGGATCGGAACCTTCTGGCGGCGACAGAAGAGCAGAAGCAGCGCCAGCGTCTTGCTGGGCGTGAACAGGACCTCCCGCGTTCTGGAGGCGCCGCTCTGCTGAATCTGGACCGACAGACCGCCTTCCGAGGTGGGCGTCACCGTCGTGACGACGCCCAGCGGCAGGTCCGTCTGATTGGGGGCCTTCTGGTACCAGGCGAGGGCTTTTTTCAGGGCGGAATTGGTGAAGAACAGCTCACGGGTCTCTACGATCATTCCATACCCTGACGAAACACTCAGGCCCGGCCACCCTCCAGTCCCGGGTTGAGCCGGAACGTGATCGCGCGCCCCAGTTTGGATTCCCGCAGAAGGATCTGCTTGGTTTCCAGCAGCTTGATGGCCCGGTTCACATTGGGCCGCTGCATGCCCAGCGCGTCAGCCAGTTCGGACTGCAGCACCGGAACGGAACGATCGAAATGGAGCCTCCGGCTCAGATAAGTGAACACACGAAGCGCCTCCAGAGTGATCTCGCGGTCGGTCGACACGGCTCTGGAGATGACGTCATGATGATGCAGCATCGTGGCCTCGGTACGCAAGGTTGTCAGGTTGCTGGGGCGATAATCGGAATGGTTCGGCGGGGCGCCCGGCAGGCCCGCTGCGCCGTGTGAAGTCTGCGATCCCGTGTTCGGTTCGGTCATCGTCCCTTCCCAATCCGCTGCGGCCGGCAAGGCCGGTGATTTCAGGTGGGGTGACCGTAGCGCAGGATTATTGTCCGAGTATGTCGCCAAGATTTCGCGGCTGACATAATTGGTGTCTCCGGAGGCAATCATGAAACCGGATTGAAACCGCCGCGCACGGTCGGGCAGGCCCCGCCCGGCCCGCGGCGCGATGATTTGTCGCGGGAACCGGTCCGGCTACAGGTCTGTTTCAACAGGGAAGCGCCGGATGAGCGGCCGGCTACCGGAAGGAGACCGCCATGCACCGACTGATCCTGCTGCGCCATGGCCAGAGTGTGTGGAACGCAGAAGACCGCTTCACCGGGTGGACCGACGTCGGCCTGACCGACCGTGGAATCGCCGAGACGCACAAGGCGGCCAACCTGCTCAAGGCCGCCGGCATCGACGTGGACATCGCCTTCACCTCGGTGCTGAGCCGCGCGATCGAGACCCTGCACCTCGTCCTGCGCGACATGGACCGGCTGTGGCTGCCGGTGCACAAGCACTGGCGCCTGAACGAGCGGCATTACGGCGCGCTACAGGGGCTGAACAAGGCGGAGACGGCGGAACGCCACGGGGCGGAGCAGGTGTTCCAGTGGCGGCGAAGCTGGGACGTCCCGCCGCCGCCGATCGAGCCGGACGACCCACGGTCCGCCGTCGCCGACCGCCGCTATGCCGGCCTTGCGAAGGCGAACCTGCCGCGCGGCGAAAGCCTGAAGGACACCACAGAGCGGGTGATCCCCTTCTGGCGCGACGAGATCGCCCCAGCGCTGCGGCTGGGTGCGCGGGTGCTGGTGTCCGCCCACGGCAACAGCCTGCGCGGGCTGGTCAAGCATCTCGACGATGTCGCCGACCACGACATCCCGCTGTTCGAGATCCCCACCAGCCGGCCGCTGGTCTATGAGTTGGGCGCCGACCTGACGCCGCTTCGCCGCTATTTCCTGGGCGAAGACGGCGCGGTCGAGGAGATCAACTGGCCAAAGCGCGAGGGGGCGAACCCAGGCAGCAGCGCGGCGGCGTGAGTTTCCCTCTCCCGAAGCGGGAGAGGACGCCTTATGGAGTGGCGCTTTTCCGCTTCGGGCCACGGCCGGTGCGGGGGCCTGTGCGGGGACCACCCCGGCCGGTGTCGCGACCACCATCGCGACCGCCCTCCTTCGCCACCGGATGATGGAAGTGGTGGGGGTGGCCGCCCGGCTTCTCGCCGTTGCCACGCTCCGGCCCGCGTCGAGGACCCCCGCGTCGGTCCTCGACGCGGCTGCTGTAACAATTGTCGCAGACGCGGAAACGATGGTTGGCCTTCAGCCGCGCACCGCAGACCGGGCAGGCGCGGGCGAGCGAGCGCTCGGCGAGCGTCCGCTCGATGAAAGCGTTCAGGTGCGCCCGGCGCTCCTGGCACAGATCCATCTCGGGGTAGGCGTCGGGGAAGCGGTAGGCCAGCCACGCATAGGCGGTCAGCTCCTTCACCGCGCGCTCGGCCTTTTCCAGTTCCACGTCGGTGCCGACGCTGTGGCGGAAGCGCTCGGCGGCGTCGGGAGCGGCGTTGGGGATGCCCCGGCCCTGGTTGACCGCCCAACCGCCGAGAAGGCGCAGGTTGTTCTGGTCGCGGGTGTCGATCGGGCAGCGGGCCAGCATGTCACGCTGTGCCAGCGGCAGCTTGGCGCGGTCCACCGCCGCCGCCGCCTGGATGCGCTGCTCCAGATCGGTCATGCGGAAGGTCTGGTTGGCGCGCAGCAGCTCCTGCCCGGCGGTGCGCAGAACCTTGGCGAGGCTGTCGGTGTCCAGTTCCCGCGCGATGGCCTCGACATGGCTGAGGTTGGGCGAAATCCACGAGCGCGGATCTTCCGGCGGCACCGGCGGCGAGGTCAGCGCCCGGCGCACCGGGTTGATGTTCTCGCCGTCCAGCACGGCGACGCGGCCTTCCTCATGCATGCCGAAGCGGCCGGCCCGGCCGCCGATCTGCCGGATCTCCGACGCGGTCAGCTCGCGCTCCTCCCGCCCGTCATATTTGCGGGTGGTGGACAGCACGACGCGGGCGACAGGCAGGTTCAGACCCATGCCGATGGCGTCGGTCGCCACCAGCACGTCGGCGGTGCCCTCGCGGAAACGACGGGCCTCGGCACGGCGGACCTCCGGCGACAGGGCGCCATAGATCACCGCGACATTGTGGTTGCGGCCGAGCAGGTCGTGGCGCAGAGCCATCACGTCCTTGCGCGAGAAGGCGATCAGGGCGTCGCCCGGCTTCACCTCCTCCAGCTTCACCCGCTCCTCCTGCACGCGCAGCGGCGACTTGCGGGTGAATTCGACGACCTCCAGCTCCTCGCCCATCGCGTCGGCCAGACGCTTGACGTAGGGGATGGCGTCGGCGGAGCCGGTCATCAGGATTTCGGGCGCGGCGACGCCGGCGACCGCCTGGGTCCAGGCCCAGCCGCGGTCGGGGTCGCCAATCATCTGGATTTCGTCGATGACGCAGGCGCCCCATACCTTGGAGGTGTTCACCATCTCGATGGTGGAGGAGGTGAAGGCGGCACCGGGCCGCACGTCGCGCTCCTCGCCGGTGACGAGGCTGCAGGGCCGGCCGCGCGTCTCCAGCGCCTCCTGCCCTTCCAGCGCCAGCAGACGCAGGGGAGCGAGGTAACAGCCGCTCTCGGCCTCCGCCAGCCGGTCCATCGCCGCGTGGGTCTTGCCCGAATTGGTCGGGCCGACGTAAAGCCGCAGCTTGCGGATCATCGCGCGGGCGGTGGCGAAGCTGTCCAGATAGACGCCCATGCCGGACGCATCCTCCAGCCGCTCCCGCCGGACCTTCAGGCCGGCGCGGGCGGCGGCGGTGGAGAAGGCCTCCTCCATCGCGTCGAGCAGGGTCTGCAGGCGCGGAATCCGCCCGCCGAAGCCGACGACGCGGCCCAACTCGTCGGCGAAGCCCTTCGGCCGCCAGGACTCGCCGAAGCCGGCCGCCCGCTGCGCCATCGAGGCGAACCAGCCGTCGACCCGGTCCTTCGCCTTGGCGATGGCGGGGGAGGACAGGCAGGCGCCCTTCACCCGCTTGCCCAGCGCCTTGGCCTGCGGCCGGCCGAAGCCCTCGTCGATGGTCAGCAGGCCCCACAGGTCGGCCTCGATGTCCGGGAGCGGGCCGAGCGCCACCTTGAAGCGCAGCTTCAGCTTGCGGTCGGTACCGGGAATCTGGACGACGTGGTTGACCGCGACCGACCAGCGCGCCGGGGTGCTGTCGGCATCCACCTCGATCCCATCGCCGCGCACCACGGCAGCCACCGCGCGCAAGGCGTCGCGGCGGTCGAATTCGTCGGCGGTGCCGGGGGTGCGGCCCGAACGGGCGTTGTCGGAGGTGTCGTCGGTCATGGATCGTCTTTTCTTGGAATTGCCCCGGTCATGCAAGCGCTTCGGCCGGGCGGTTCGGCCGGGAGGCCGATCCGGCAGGGCGGATGGCTCTGCCCCCAGACAACAGCCATAGAGCGCCAGGGTCTCTCTTTATGGCCGGGGTCCCTCTTTATGGGTCTGACCGGTCGATTCGGCAAGCCGAATCCCCCGAAGGGAGCAAGCCCGGGCTAATTCGAATCCGTCGCCGTTTCGCCGATCTCGCCCGTGCGAAAAGGGGGGAGGACCGGCCACATAGAGCCACGCAGGTTTGGTGGCCGGCCCCAACGGGTTAGCCGCCGCCGCCCGGCGGACAGGCCCGACATCAGGCTAGGCCGGATCGGCCGCAAGAACGGTCGCGTAACGGTCAATGCTTTGTTCCGATTAATTTTTCTTGGGAGATGCGCATGCCGAATCCTCGTGAGGTCCTGGAACTGATCGAGCGCATGCGGTGCATTTCGAACGACGGCGAGCGCCGTGCCCTGATCGACCATCTGGGCGCGGTCGACCGTCCGACGGTGCTGTCCTTCCTGAACGCGCATGGCCTGAACGTCTGCATGGGGTCGGACGCGGCGCTGGCCGCCTTCGCTTCGTCGGACGTCCTGCTGCGCGACGGGATCGGGTTGCAGGCGGTTCTGCCGGTGCTGGGCATGCCGTCCGGCCTGAACATGAACGGCACCGACTTCATCCCGCTGCTGCTGAAATCGCTCCCCCCCCGCAGCGTCGCCATTTACGGCACCGCCACCCCGTGGCTGGACCGTGCCCGCGTCGTTCTGGAAGCGGCCACCCCGCACCGCTACGCCGACCTGCAGCACGGCTTCCATCCGACGGAGCATTACATCGCCCAGGCGCGGGCCACCCGCCCCGACGTCATCCTGCTCGCCATGGGCATGCCCAAGCAGGAGGAGGTCGCGACGGAGCTGAAGCGCGCGCTGGACCATCCGGTGCTGATCGTCAACGGCGGCGCCATCGTCGATTTCCTGGCCGGACGCTTCAAGCGCGCCCCGGAAGCGGTCCAGCGCTCCGGCCTGGAATGGGCCTTCCGTCTGGCGCAGGAGCCCCGCCGGCTCTTCCGCCGCTATTGCATCGGTGCCTTCGGCTTCGCCTGGAGCACCATCCGCCTTCGCCGTGCCGCATCCCTCCGCACCCGCGGACCGGGCGCCGCAGCGCCCGCTTCCACCCGGATCTCCCCCCGGATCTCCCAGTCGACGATCCGCCGGTCGCCTATCCAGAAGGAGCTTTGAGACGTGGAAAATCTTCCCCAGATCAATAACGGAGGTCCGGGCGGCCCGCCGGCTCCGGCATGGCCCACCCAGGCCGGCCACCACATGCCGCGCGATTTCGACGGTCCGGCTCCGGCGATGGGCCCCGACTTCCGCTTCATCCTGCGGGTGCTGGCAGCCCACAAGACGCTGATCGCCGCCATCGTGCTGGCGCTGACCGCGCTGTCGGCCTTCGGCGTCTCGCTGATGAAGGACAAATACACGTCCGAAGCGCTTCTGCTGGTCGACAACCGGCAGGTCCGCGTCGTCCGTGCGGAAGATCAGGCGCTGAACGCGATCACGCCGGAAGACAGCGCGATCCTCAGCGAGATCGAAATCCTGAAGTCGACGGCGGTGCTGACCCAGTCGATCGCCGATCTGGGGCTGGCCACCAACCCCGAATTCAACCCGCCGGTCCAGTCCGACGACAGCAAGCCCTTCGTCGAGCGCGCCACCGCCTGGACGCGCGAACAGGCCCATGCCGTCTTCGGTCCCGAGCTGCCGGGCTTCGTCGAGGCGGTCCTGGCCCATGGCGACGACATGACCAAGGACACCCAACTGCGCGAGACCCGCGCCGCCGACAGCATCGACGGCGTTCTGGACCGCGTCCGCCGCAATCTGGAAGTCGGCATCGTCGGCCGGTCGCGCGTGATCCAGGTCCGCTACACCTCGCGCGATCCGGAAATCGCCCAGAAGGTGGTCGACACCGTCGTCCACCGCTACATGGAAACCCGCCAGCAGATGGACCGCGACCTGTCCACCAGCGCCATCGCCTGGCTGGAAGACCGCATCGGCACCCTGCGCAAGGAAGTGGCCGAGGCCGACACCAAGGTCGACGCCGTCCGCTTCAAGGCCGGTCTGGTCAAGAACGGCACCAACGGCCTGATGGCCACCACCGAGCTTGAGCAGGCCCGCCTGCGTCTGGCCGAAGCCGCGGCCAACCGCGCCCGCGCCGTCGCCCAGGCCCAGACGCTGGAGCGCAGCTCCGGCAATGGCGGCAGCCTCGCCTCGCCGGTCGTCGCCCAGCTGCGCGCCACGGTCGCCTCGATCTCCACCGAACTGGCCCAGCTGTCGCGCCAGTATGGTCCGAAGCACCCGCGCATCCAGGAACTGCAGGCCCGCCTGAACGAAGCGAACTCCTCGCTGCAGCAGGAGGTCCGCCACGAGATCTCCGGCGTCCGCGAGGCGGCCAACGTCGCCGTCGAGCAGGAAAATGCCCTGAAGTCGATGATCGCCAAGCTGGAATCCGGCTATCAGACCATGGCCGAGGAAGCGGTGCCACTGCGCACGCTGGAGGCCGAGGCCCAGGCCAAGCGCCAGCTGCTGGACAGCCTGCTCGGCCGTCTGGAAGAGGTGCAGGCCCAGCAGGACAACCGCGCCTTCCCGACCGCCGTCAAGCTGGTCTCGGCGCCGCAGGTCCCGCATGAGCCGTCGGGTCCCTTCCGCATCCTGCTCCTGCTGGCCGGCTTCTTCGCCTCGCTCGCCGTCGCCGTCTTCATCGTCTTCGGCATCGAGCTGTTCCAGCGCCGCATCCGCACCCCGGACGCCGTCCGCCGCATCCTGGGCGTGGGCACGGTCCACATCGTCCCGCACCACTCCACCCGCGGCACCCGCGGCCGCCTGGACCAGATCTTCCAGAACCATCCCTTCTCGCTGTTCGCGGAATCGATGCGCGCCCTGTTCCGCAACCATCTGGCGGATATGGGTCCGGTCGGCTCCATCGCCGTCACCTCGGCCCGCCCGCAGGACGGCAAAACCTCGATGAGCCTCGCCGTCGCCCAGGTCGCGGCCCAGGCCGGCCGCCGCGTGGTGGTGGTCGACACCGACTTCCGCCGGTCGCGCATCGACGGCCTGTTCAACCTGTCGGCCAACAAGGGCCTGTCGGACTGGATTTCCGGCACCGCCACCTTGGACGAGATCGTGCATAACAGCGAAGACGCGCCCTATGCGATGATCCCGGCCGGCCGCCTGATGTCGGAGACGCTGGACCGCTTCAACGTCGACGGCCTGATCCACCTGATGGCCGGCCTGTCGCCGCACTTTGATCTGGTGGTGTTCGACACCGCCCCGGCGCTGGCCGTGTCGGATGCCCGCATCGTCTGCGGCGCTGCGTCGAAGGTGATGTTCGTCAGCCGCTGGGGCCACACCACGGCCAGCGACCTGCAGGCGGTCGCCGACCTGGGTCCGATCGACCACTCCAAGTTCGTCGCGGTCATGACCGACGTGAACCTGAAGAAGGCGGCCTCGCGCGGTTACCAGGGTCCCTACAACAGCTATGTGGCGACCCGGAAATACTATGGCGACACCACCCTGCGGACCGCTCCGTAAAGCAGGCAGGGTAACCTGAAGCTCCTTCGACCAGAGGCCCTTCCCTCACGGACGCTGCGGCGCCCGGAGGGAGGGGTCTCTCCATGCCCGGAACCCGCTGCCGGCCCCACCATCCGGAAGAGAGAGCCCCTCCGCATGACCGAGAGTCCGAAGCCCGGTTTTCCCAAATCGCGCACCCCGTGGCGCCCTGAATGGCGTCCAAGCCGGCGCGATCTGATGTGGACAGCCGCCGCCGGCGCAGTGCTGGCGAGCTGCCGCGGCGCCAGCGGCCCGGCCCCGGCGGAGGCCGCCGCAAGCCACGCGGAGGCGGCGGAGCCGGCAGTGACTCTGCGCGAGGCCTGCCGGGCGCTGGGCATCCGCCACGGTGCCGCCCGCGACCATTTCGTCGATCCGGAAGATCCCATGCTCGACAAGCTGATGGCCCGCGAATGCGACGTCGTCACCCCGGAGAACGGCGGCAAATGGGGAGTCTTCCAGCATACGGAGGGCAATTTCGACTGGCGCCGCTTCGATGCGGCGGTGGAGCTGGCACACAGCATCGGCGCGACGCCGAACTGGCACACCATCATCTGGCAGCATATGGGCATGCCGCCCTACATGAAGCTGCCGGCGGCCCGGCAGGCGGAACTGGGCATCTCGGAAGGCGCCTATTTCTCGCCCGAGGGCACGCTGAGCGAGGAGAATGTCTGGCCGCGCTTCACCGGCGTGGTCGAGGCGGTGCGGCAGCGCTACGGTGACATCTTCTACCGCATCGACGTCGCCAACGAGGTCTTCTTCTGGGAAACGGCGGAAAGCCACCCGCGCCAGCAGGATCGCTACGGCTTCCGCCGCGGCATGTGGTGGGTGGCGGCCGGCGGGGTGGAGAAGGGGCCGGAATGGCTCGATCCCTTCTTCCACCACGTGCACAAGGCTTTCCCCAAGGCGAAGCTGGTGCTGAACGAGTTCGGCATCGAGATCGACGAGGGGTGGCAGCAACGCAAGCGCGCCTATCTGCTCGACTGGCTGACCGGGGCGGTGAAGCGCGGCGTGCCGATCCACGGCATCGGGCTGCAGAGCCACCTGATCGGCGGCAAGCCCTATGACAGCGCCGGCATGCGCAAGTTCCTGCGCGCGGTCGACAAGCTGGGCCTCGCCGTCCATCTGACCGAGATGGATGTCGACGAGACGCGCCTGCCCCGATCCTGGTCGCGGGCGGAGAAGGATCGGGCGATGGCCCAACTGGCCCGCAACTATCTGGCCGACATGCTGGACAATGCGCGGGTGGAGGAGCTGTGCTGGTGGCACCTGCGCTCCGACCTGAATTTCATTGCGCGGGAGCATCCCGACCTGCACCCCCACCCCTCCCCCTATGACGAGAACTCCCGGCCGCTGCCGCTCTACACGGCGGTGGTGGACACGCTGCGGGAGAAGGCGCGCACCGGCAGGGTGCGGTCAGGCTGAGGTCCGGCGGAAGCGATGCGCAGGCGGGGTAAGCCTGTGTCGATCACCTTCCCCTCCGACAGGTTCGCACCTTTTCTCCTTCGCGTGCGGGCGTCCGTCCCCATGCCCGATTAGAGTCCCTCATTGCGTCCGGCACCCCCCTGATGGAGAGGTCGATCGTGCAGAATACAGCCGACACGTTGCCGATGGATCGCCTGCCCGCCGACCGGAGGACCGACGACGCCCTCGTCGAGCGCTACCGGCGGAAGTTCCACCTCTCGCCGTCCTGTCCGCTCACCATCGAGATGGTCCAGCGCCACTGGACCCTGGAACGGCGGCTTGCCCGCGAGTTGATCGAGACCAAACCGGAAGAGCGCTGGGATGCCTTCGAGAAGGCCTACACCACGCTCTACACCAGCTGCCCCTGGCTGAACGAGGCGGAGGACGATGCCCACACCCGCAACGACGATCTGGACTTCCGCCATTTCCTGACCCTGCTGGGCGGGCCGCAGGACGTCTACGAGGTGGGATCGGGCAAGGCGCGGCTGCTGCGCTATCTCGCCCGCCACGGCTACCGCTGCGTCGCCACCGAAGTGACACGCGAGCGCGGCGCCAGCTGGATCGAACAGGACTCCAACGTCACCTGGAAGAACAGCGATGGCGTGCATCTGGCCCAGTTCGAGCCGGCCGGCCGCTATGACAGCGTGGTCTCCACCCATGTGGTGGAGCACATGCACCCCGACGACGTCGTCACCCACATGACGAACGTCCACACCATCCTGAAGCCGGGCGGCAAATATGTCCTGAGCATGCCGCACAAGTTCGCCGGTCCCGCCGACCTGTCGGAGGTGTTCGGGCTGCATGAGCCGGTCTGCATGCATCTGCGCGAATATGGCTGGGGCGAGACCGCGGCGATGCTGCGGGAGGCCGGCTTCGGCCGCGTGGAGGCGGTCTATGTCGTGCCGATGGCGGTGCGCCGCCACCTGAACCTGCATTTCGCCAGTCGCGCCTATTTCGGCTACATGCGGGCGGTTGAGGCATTTTTGGGACAGCTCCCGTTAACCCTAAATCGCAAGCTCGGAAGGATAGGTCAGCTCTATATGTTCCGTCCCGAGGTCTTCCTGGTCGCGCACAAACCGCGTTGACGCCGCAAGCGTCCACGGAAATTCGTTTCCGTTCAATATGTTGACTCCAAAGATCACCCCTTTGTTGCTGCGATGCATCGACAAAGGGGTTTTTCGTGTCTCATTCTTTTCACAAGTGGTAGTGGCATTAGAGCCGCATTTCGCTAAAATTTGAAATAGCTCGTTAACCTTTTCCGGCCAGTCTGGGCTCCAGCGAAAACACGGAAAAGAGGATGCTTCCAATGGCAACGAGCCCCGTCGATACGACCTTCGTAGTCAATGCCTCGGGTGTGTCTGCCGGAGGAGTCTGGCCGCACTTCAAGTTCCTCGTCGATGGCGTCGCCGTCGGCCAGGCGACGGTCAATTCCACCAGCGCCGGGCGGTACAGCTTCACCACGAAGGTGGCCCCCGACGCCGCGCACAAGGTCCAGGTCGTGTATGACAACGACTGGATGTCGACCGACAAGTCCGGCATGTACCGCGACCTGATGGTCAAGTCGATCGAAGTCAACGGCAAGACCATCGCTTCCACCAGCTCGACGGTCTCCTACGCCGCTGACGGCCAGGGCACCCTGTCCGGCCGCGAAATGCTGTCCTGGAGCGGCTCGCTCGATTTCAACATGTCCAAGGACATGTTTGCCAGCGCCGCCGGGACCCCGACCACGCCGACCACCCCCACGACGCCGACCACCCCGACCACCGGCGGCACGCCGATCGTCGTGAATGCGTATGGCGCGGCGGCCGGCGGCGTGAACGCCCACTTCAAGGTCCTGGTCGACGGCAAGCAGATCGGTGAAGGCACGGCCGGCACCGCCGCCAAGGACTTCACCTTCAACGCGAACGTCGCCGCCGACGTCGCCCACAAGGTCCAGATCCAGTACGACAATGACGGCGTGGTCGGCGGCGTCGACCGCAACCTGTACGTCAACAAGATCACCATCGGCGGCCATGCCGTGAACCCGACCGACAGCATCGTGTCGATCGACAAGGGCGCGCTTGACGGCAAGGACGTCGTCGCCGGCCAGAAGGCGCTGTGGTGGAACGGCACCATGGAGGTGAAGGCCGACAAGTCCTGGTTCGGCGGCAGCACCTCCACCCCGACCACGCCCACCAACCCGTCGCAGCCGAGCCTGTCGGTCAGCGACGCGACGGTGACGGAACCGACCGGCAGCCAGTCGTCCAGCGGCATCCAGGGCTTCCTGCACACCCAGGGCAACCAGATCGTCGACGAGGCCGGCAACTCCGTCCGCCTGACCGGCGTCAACTGGTTCGGCGGCGAAGGCTACAACTACGTGCCCGCCGGACTGTGGGTGGACAGCTATCAGCACCACCTGGAAAGCATGAAGTCGGTCGGCTTCAACACCATCCGCCTGACCATGTCGGACTCCATGTTCGACAGCAGCGCGGTGACCAACGGCATCGACTATTCGAAGAACCCGGATCTGGTCGGGCTGACCCGCCTGCAGGTCTATGACAAGGTCATCGACTATGCCGGCAAGCTCGGCATGAAGGTGATCCTCGACCACCACCGCAACGACGGTGGCGCCGGCACCAACGAACATGGGCTGTGGTACACCAGCGCCCACCCGGAATCGACGGTGATCGCCAACTGGAAGATGCTGGCCCAGCATTACGCCGGCAACGAGACCGTCATCGGCGCCGACCTGCACAACGAGCCGAGCGTGACGGCCACCTGGGGCGGCAACGCCTCCACCGACTGGGCCTCGGCCGCCGAGCGCATCGGCAACTCGATCCAGAGCGTGAACAAGGATTGGCTGCTGTTCGTCGAAGGCACGGAGTGGAGCAGCACGCTCGCCGGTGCGCAGTCCCGCCCGATCCACTTCGACACGCCGAACAAGCTCGTCTACTCGCCGCATGCCTACGGCCAGAGCGTCGGGCAGTTCAGCTGGCTGAACGATCCGAACTACCCGAACAACCTGCCGGCCCAGTACGACAAGATGTGGGGCTATCTGTACAAGAACGACACCGCGCCGATCATGCTGGGCGAATGGGGCGGCCAGTTCAACAGCACGGCCGAGCAGACCTGGGCCAAGACCATGGCCAAGTACCTGAACGGCGACTGGAACCTGGACGGCAAGAGCGACATCGCGGCCGGCGACAAGGGCATGAGCTGGACCTTCTGGGCCTGGACCCCGGAATCCGGTGACGTCGGCGGCATCCTGATGGACGACTACAAGACCATCAACCAGAGCAAGATCAACATCATCAAGACCGCCATGGAAGGCGCCGTCTTCGATACCCCGACCACCACCGCCAACACCGCCAACGCCACCTTCACGGTCAAGCTGTCGGCCGCCTCCAGCAGCCCGGTCACGGTGGACTACTCCACGGTGGACGGCACGGCCAAGGCCGGCTCCGACTACACCGCCACCAGCGGCAAGCTGACCTTCGCCGCCGGCGAAACCGCCAAGACCGTGACGGTCAAGGTGCTGAGCGACAGCGTGACGGAAGGCAACGAGACCTTCAGCCTGAAGATCTCCAACCCGAGCGCCGCGACGCTGGCCGACGCCACCGGCACCGGCACGATCGTCGACGCCGCCGCCAAGGCCGCCGCCGCTTCGCTCAGCTCGGCCGACCTGCTGGCCCACACGGTGACGGCCGCCAACGACACGACGGTTGACCACCTGCCGACGGCCACCGTCGCCAGCATCGACAGCTCGGTCACCGACCTGTCGCACACCGCCATCGACACCGCCTATCACGGAATGGAGTGGCACGACCCGATGGCCCACGCGGCCTGAGGATCGGCTTCACCGCAACCGGTGTAACGACGACGGAAGGGGCCGGCAGGATGCTGCCGGCCCCTTTCCGTTTTGTGTCCGGCAATCAGCCCGGAACGGGCGAGGCCTGTGCGGCGGTCGTATGGGTGGAGAGTGTGCCGACCGGGGCCGGATGCGGGATGTCGGGAATGCTGACCTCCGCCACCGCCTTTCCCGGATTGCCGGCGACGACGGTGCGCCGGGGCATCGGCTTGGTTACGACGGAGGATGCGGCGACGATGCACTCGTCGCCGACGCTGACGCCGATGATCACCGCATGCGGCCCGACCCAGACGCCGTCGCCCAGTTCCGGGTAATGGGTCACCCGGCCGGTGGGGAGCAGATCGTCCTTCTGGCCCAGGGTGACGCCGTGGAACAGGGTGACGTTGGCGCCGATGCGGGCGTTGGCGTTCACCACCAGCCCCCAGCCGTGCAGGATGCGCAGGCCGGGTCCGACCTGGGTCTCCCACGGCAGATCCATGGCCGCTGAATGCTGGGTCCAGCGGTGCAGCAGCCGGCAGGCGGCCAGCAGCGGCTTGCGCAACGGCCCTCCCATCCGGTCGGCCGCTTGGCAGCTGCGCAGGGTGAAGGTCACCCGGAACATGCGGTTTCCCGCCAGCAGCTTCAGCACCGCCCCGAGGCCGGAACCGCCGCCGTAGCGGATGGCGTCCGCCGCGACCGTCTGCCGATATGTGTAGCGCGGAACATCCTGCATCGCGGTGGGATCCTCCCGGTTTAATCGTTGTCAGGCTGATCGTCAGGCCGCTTGGGGCCGGCGAAAAAATCGGCCGAGCATGCGGAACAGCATGGCGCGGTCGGTCTTGCCGAAGCTCGGCCCGAACAGGGTGACGATGGCGAACAGCATGGTCAGCCCGACCTTGGCCGCGGTGAAAGTTGGGTTCACCTCGAACCCGAACAGGGCGAGGCCGGCCAGATAGGCGATGGCGGCCGGAGCCAGGATGCCCGTCACCCGCAGAACGCTGAGCGGCGGCTCCTTCGGGCTGAGGCGGCGGCACAGCGTCTCGGTGGCGCAGAGCATCACCAGTTCGCGCCCCAGCACGCCGATGGCGCCGCCCATCAGGCCGAGCGGCCCCAGCGTCACCCCCATGATCGCCGTGCCGACCGCGAGCCCGCCCAGCGAGATCGCCGGCAGGACGCCGACCTTCTTGGTCTTCACCAGCCCGACCTCGGCATGCATGCGCACGCCGTGCAGCACATAGGCCAGCACCAGCAGCGGCATGCAGGGCAGCACGGTGTCGTATTCGCTGGACGCGATCAGCCACAGCACCTCCGGCGAGGTCAGCGCCATGCCCAGCGCCGCCGCCGACAGCAGGACGACGAACAGGTAGAAGACGAATTCCGACTGCTCGCGCCCGGCGGTGTTGTCGCCGACGTCGTGCTGGGCCTCGATCCGGCTGACCGACCAGATCTGCAGGAAGGAGGCGGTCAGGAACATGTAGAGCATGGTGGCGAGCCGCAGCCCGAAGGACAGCACGCCCACCGCGGCCACGCCCATCAGCAGGTTAACCAGATAGCGCATGGCGAACTGGTTGCCCATGTCCAGCATGGTCTGCGGCATGAAGGGCAGGCCCAGCACCGACACCCGCTTCAGGATCCCGAAGGAGAAGCCGACACCGTTCGCGCCCAGGATCGCCACCGTCAGCGCGATGCCCAGCCCGACGAAGGTGATGGCGTTGGCCAGGAAGATGCCGGTCACGCCCAGGTCCATCACCAGCAGGAAGGTGAGGTTGAGGCCGATCAGCCCCACCGCCTTGCCGACCGAGATCAGCAGGCAGGTGCCCGACCGCTTGTGGACCCGATAATAGGCGAGCGCCAGTTCGAAGACGGCGCTGAACGCGATGCCGGCAAAGGCGAAGGCGATGATCGGCGCCTGATCGCTGCCGCCGAACAGCAGGTGGCTGGCGCCCCATCCGGCCGGCAGCGCCACCGCCAGCAGGAGCAGCGAGGCGGCCCAAAGCCCGATCATGGTGGTGCTGGCCACCTTGCTTCGGCCGCGGGTGTCGGCATGTTCGAAATAGACGACGGTGAAGGCGTTGATCATCCCGATCATCAGCATGACCGCGACGATGTCGCCCACGACGCTGATCAGGGCATAGACGCCGAACTCCGCCGGCGACAGGACCTTCGTATAGAGCGGCAGCAGAAGCAGTCCCGCGGCGCGGTTGACCACGTTCGCCACCATGAACATCCAGCCATGTTTGATGATCGTACCAGCTTCGAGAGCCATCCGGTTTCCTTCGCCCCCTATAGTCCGCTTCTTTTCCCGGTCCCGACTGAGAGGGGAGCGCTGCGTCCGCCAAGTCGCATGGGGTGGGTTGCACGGGCGCAGATAAGGAAAAAGAACGCGCCAAATCTTGGCGGCGGCTGGGAAAGCGTCAATTCGGCCTTGAAGCGACCGCAGCACTCTTCGGTGCTAGTCACCACGGCTTCGGCCAGAGAACCAGGACGTTCCGATTAGGCTTTCCGGCGAGCCCGCACGCTGCCTCCTACGCCCCGCAACAGGCAAGGGTGCGTTCGCGCCACGCCCCCGCTCGGAATTGCCCGGCGCTTCCCTTCGGTAAATCCGGGTGGCGGACCCACTCCGCAAGTTCGGCGATCATCCCCCTTCGCGCCCCACCGTTCCGGCCGGTCGGGGAAGAGTTTACCGGCCTCTACCTAAAAATTGCGGGGATCGAACGTGCCGTCGGGGGTGCGACACCACCTTGCCGCTAACCCGAAACGCTATCCCCGCCGGGGACGGCATCCGAAAGTATCCCCTTAAATATTCGGACACCCGCACCCTTTGAAACCCCAGTGGTATCGCGGACGCGAAATCAACGCCCGTATGCACTGTTGCTGGCCAAGCCTCCTCATCCTAATTCGTCCTCAACGAACCGCGGATCGGCCGATCGAAATCATGAAAGAGCGATCTTTACATAAATGCGCAGCTGAGATTGAGGCGGCGCAGCAAAGTAAAGACCGGCCGAATCCCAAGAGACGCTGATGACGAGCGACCATCCGCACGAATGGCCGTGCGGTGGCTGGCATTCCCTTCAACCACGGGACCTGCGATGAGCAAACTGGACCCAGATGTGGTCATCGATCTGACCTCGGCGAAAAAGGCGACGATCCCGACGATCGCCCCCGGGCTGCTGCTTGCACTGTCCGACGGGCTGGTCCTCGCCCTGGTGGGGTGGACGCTCAACCATTTCCTCGGCGCCGACGCGCTGACCGAGCCGCTGGAGGCCGCGGCGTGGCAGCGGTCGCTGGTGACCGGCCTGATGCTGGTGCCTTTGGTCAAGTCGGTGTTCGGCATCTACACGCTGGGCCGCTTCGACTACATGGAACGGACGCGGCGGACTTTTCAGGCGGCTTTCCTGTGCTGCGCCGTGCTGGCGGTGCCCTTCATCGTGATGGAGGGGTTCCGCTCCTTCTTCGTGGAGGCGCTGTCGATCGCGCTGCTCGGCTTCGCGGTCACCTATGTCGCCGACCTGCTGCTGATCCAGGGGCTGCTGTCCAGCGCGCTGGACTGGCGCACGCCGGTGGTGATCGTCGGCGCCGGCCCGCAGGGTGCCGCCATCGCCGAGAAGCTGCAGCGCCTGCCTTGGCTCGGCATGCGTCCGGTCGGCTTCGTCGACGACGACGACAGCCTGTGGCAGACCCGCGTCGCCGGCCTGCCGGTGATGGGTCCGGTGGAACTGCTGGCCAAGTCGCCCGCCGTCGCCGGCCAGGCCAGCGCCGCCATCGTCGCCGACATGGGCCGCCACGGCAGCGACCTGACCGGCCTCGTGCGCACCCTGCCCTTCCGCCAGGTCTATTGCGTGCTGGGCGAGGGCAATGTCAGCGCGGTCGACGCGACCTATCACAACCTGCACGGCTCGCTGGCCCTGCGCGTCAGCGTCCGTCCGCCGACCGGCTACCTGCGCATCCGCCGTGCCATGGACATCGTGCTGTCGTCCATCCTGCTGGTGCTGGTGGCACCGCTGATGCTGGGCCTCGCCGTCGCCATCAAGCTGGACAGCCCCGGCCCGGTGATGTTCCGCCAGAAGCGCTGGGCCGGCGGCAAGCAGACCTTCGACCTGCTGAAGTTCCGCTCCATGCACGTCGATGCGGAGGAGCAGCTGCAGCAGCTGCTGGAGAACGACCCGGTCGCCCGCGAAGAGTACATGACCTACCACAAGCTGACGGTCGACCCGCGCATCACCCCGCTCGGCCGCTTCCTGCGCAAGACCTCGCTCGATGAGCTGCCGCAGCTGTGGAACATCCTGATGGGCGACATGAGCCTGATCGGCCCGCGCGCCTACATGCCCAAGGAATTGCCGGAGGTGGGTGACTCCGCTGCGGTGATCGGCACCGTCCGTCCGGGCCTGACCGGCTACTGGCAGGTGTCGGGACGCCACCGCACCACCTTCCAGGAACGCGTGGCGATGGACGTCTTCTATGTCCGCAACTGCGGCCTGCTGTTCGACTTCTTCATCCTGTGCAAGACCGCGGTGATGGTCCTGAAGGGCGACGGGTCGTAACCCGCCCCGCCCCCGAACCGAATGCCAGCCGGACCCCCGCGCACCCGCGCGGGGGTCTTCTTATTGGAGCCCTTCGGCTCCATTCCCTTTTTCGGCCGGCAAAGGAAGGGGGGCGGGCGAAAGCGGCTACCCCTTTCGGGTCCGGCCTCCTTCGGTCTAATGCCACCGCCCGCCTACGAGAAGGGGGGTGCCAACCGCATCTTCAGGTCTGCACAGCCGAACGCGGTACGGCAGCAAGGGAAAGCCGATGAAAGTCCTGGATTTTCTGGAAAAGAGCATCGCCGTCATCGGCATCATCGCTTTCGGAGGCTCCGTGCTTCCGCTGATGCTGACCGGCGGCGACCCTCTGGCCGGCGATCTTGAGTCCGCCGGCGTCACCGTCCTCTATGGCGGCCTCTATCTGCTGGTGCTCGCCGCCATCGCGCTACGGCCCGGCATCGCCTTCCAGATTCCTTTCGCCAGCCCGGCGCTGACGGCGATGATGGCCTTCGCCTTCCTGACCGCGCTGTGGTCGCTGTTTCCGGACGTGACGCTGCGCCGGTCGATCGCCTTCATGTTCACGACGGTGTTCGGCATCTGGCTCGCCCTGCGTTTCCGCTTCCCGGAGATCATGCGGCTGCTGGTGGTCGGGCTGTCGTTCCTGATGTTCGTGTCCTTCTTCATGATCTTCGCGATGCCCTCGATCGGGCTGGACAGCACCCAGCATGTCGGCGCCTGGAAGGGCGTGTTCTTCCAGAAGAACGTGACCGGCCGCATGATGGTCTGGCTGGTGCTGGCGCTGGTCTGGCTGGACTGGCAGAAGGAGCAGAGCCGCTGGGTCACCCGGCCGCTGATCCTGCTGGCGATGCTGCTGATCGTGATGAGCCGCTCCGGCACCGGTCTGGTCACCTCGGTCCTGGTGTCGGTGGCCCTGCTGTCCACCACGATGCTGCGCGGCAGCATCCGCAATTTCGCCCCGACCATGGCGCTGCTGACGGCCCTCCTGGTCATCATGGTCACGGCCGGCGCCACCTTCTGGTACGACGTGCTCTATGCCCTGGGCCGCGACCCGACCCTGACCGGCCGCACCGTGCTGTGGCAGCACATCGTCCAGTCGGTCACCGAACGGCCGCTGCTGGGCTACGGCTATGCCGCCTACTGGTTCGGCTTCAACGGGCCGGGCGCCAGCTTCACCCGCGACTGGGGCATCACCTCGGCCCACAGCGGCTGGCTGGAGCTGACGCTCGACCTCGGCCTCGTCGGCGTCGCGCTGGTGCTGGTGGTGCTGAGCCGCATGCTGTTCCAGGGCTTCTTCGCCGCCCGCTACGGCAACAGCCGGGCCGAGGCGGCCTGGGCCTTCGCCGTCGGCTGTGCCCTGCTGGCGGTGTCGGTGTCGGAAAGCGTGTTCGCCGAGCGCCATTCCATGAATTGGGTGATCGCCACCATCGCCGTCGTCCGCCTGATCCAGCAAAGCCGCTGGCAGCGCCTGCTGAACGACCGGGCGGAGGAGCAGCATCGCCTGCGGCGGCATGCGCCCGCCGGCGTCGCCCCCGCCTATGCCGGCCAGAGCCGTGCGCTCTAGCCACGGACCTGACCATCGATTTCGGGCCCCCGGCCCCTTTCCCAGCGACCCTTCCCATTTTGCTTCGACCGAAGGCAGACCCATGAGCCCGAAGAAAGAACCGGCGAACAGTTACCACCCGGCGAGCAATGAAAAGGTTACCGTCGTGATCCCCACCCGCAATCGCCCGGACATGGTGATGCGGGCGGTGCGCAGCGCTCTCGACCAGACCTATCGGGACCTGGACGTCGTCGTGGTGATCGACGGGCCGGATCCGGCCACCGCCTCCCATCTGGCGACACTGGCCGATCCGCGGCTGACCGTGATGGAACTCGAGACGAACCACGGCGCCGCGGAGGCGCGCAACATCGGTGTGCGTAGCGCGCGGGGCGACTGGATCGCCTTCCTCGACGACGACGACCATTGGATGCCGGAGAAGGTGGCTCTGCAGATGGCCGCCCGCCCGGCCGGCATCCGCCTTCCCATCGTCAGCTGCCGCTGCCAGGTGGTGACCGCCCGCGGCACCTTCGCCTGGCCGCGGCGGCTCGCCACCCCGGCCGACGCCATCGGCGATTACCTGTTCGTCCGCCGCGGCCTGTTCAAGGGCGAGACCTTCGCCCCCACCACCACGCTGCTGGCGCCGAAGGCGCTTCTGCTGCGCAACCCCATTCCCGAATCCCGGTTCGACGACTGGGAATGGCTGATCACCTGCGGCCGGATCGACGGCGTGGCCCTGGTCCACATCCCCGAGGTGATGGCCGTCCATTACACCGAGAACAACCGCGTCACACTTTCGACCTGCCACAACATCAACCACGCCCTGGAATGGGCGGAGTCGATGCGCGACCACCTGTCGCCGCGCGCCTATGCCAGCCTGCTGCTGCAGGCGACCGGCGGCGAGCAGGCGGCCCGCACCGCCGGCACGCGCTGGCGCATCCTGAATTCCGCGCTGCGCGACGGGCAGCCGACGCCGATGGCGCTCGCCACCTTCACCATGCATTCGCTGATGCCGGTCGGTCTGCGCCGCCGCCTGCGGCAAGCCTTGTTCTCCGCGTCCGACGCCGCCTGAGCACGAAAAAGGACCCAGACGCTTATGGACAGCACAAACGACAGCCGTATCCCCGCAAGCCCGCCGGATGCATCCCACCGGATCGCGATCGTGTTCGCGACGCCGGGTGCACTCGACGGCGGCGGCGGCATCGGCCGCATGACGGGTTACGTGGTCGACCAGTTCGACAAGTCGGGCACGACCCGATCCATCATCCTCGATACACGCGGCACCGGTAGCGTTCTGCTGTCACCCTTATATCTCGGCATGACCCTGACACGCATGGCTTGGATCCTGGCGCGTCGCAAAGCCTCCGTCGTGCACATCAACGTGTCCGAGCGGGCGAGCTTCCTGCGCAAGGCGGCGGTCCAGGCGGTGGCGGGGCTGATGTCCTGCCCGACGGTGGTCCACCTGCACGGCGCGTCCTTCGTCGAATTCTTCGAGGGCGGCATCTTCGCCCGTGCCATCAGCCGCTGGCTGTTCAACCGCTGCGGCCGGGTGGTTGTGCTGGGCGACAATTGGCGCGATTTCCTGGTCCAGTCGGTCCATACCGACCCCCACAAGATCCGGGTGCTCTACAACGCCGTGCCCGATGTCGGCGCCGACCTCGGCCCGCCCGCGCCGCCGGAGCCCGGCGCCGTCCTGTCCCTGCTGGTGCTCGCGAACCTGTCGGAGCGCAAGGGCATCGGCACGCTGCTGCGCGCCGGCGCGCTGCTGAAGGAGCGCGGACAGCCCTTCCGGATCACCATCGGCGGCGGCGGCGATGTCGACGGCTATCGCGCGATGGCGACCGAACTGGGGATCGCGGAGAACTGCAGCTTTCTGGGCTGGATCGGCCGGGAGGAGGCGCATGCGCACATCCGTTCGCACGACATGCTGCTGCTGCCCTCCACCCATGAAGGGCTGCCGATGGTGATCCTGGAGGCGCTGTCGGCGCAGCTGCCGGTCATCACCACGCCGGTCGGCTCGATCCCGGAGGTGCTGACCGACGGCGAGACCGCCCGGATCATCCCGGTGAACGATCCGCAGGCGCTGGCCGATGCCGTCGTCCAGGTCGGTCACGACCCGGCCCTCTACCGCCGCCTTGCTGAGAACGGCCGGCGCCTGTTCCTGAAGCAGTTCGTCATCGACGCCTACGCCAAGTCCCTGCTGGCGATCTACCAGGAGTTGGACCGCAGCGGCGCCGAGTTGTCGGGGGAGCTGGACAAGCTGGCCGGATCAGCCGCCACCGCTTCCAAACGGCGATGATCCAAAGTCATGGCCGCCTCGATGATCGGTCTGGAAAACAATCATGGCGGGTATGACCGTAAGGAAGGTGCACATGCACAGGTTGGGTAACCATACCGGCAAGCCAACCCGTTCGGTCGCTCCACAGCGTGCGGGTGACGTATCGCGTAAACTTGCACGTGGACGTCGCCCGGCCTTCGGCAGCGGCATGTTCCAAACGGCGGCGGTCGACCGGCCGCATCACCACGCATCTCCCTGTACGGCATGAAGAACGAGCCGATAAGGGACCGACGCCAAAAGCATAACAAGCCCGCCGCAGCCGTCGAAGGACGGTCGTCACACGGCAAAAGCCGGGGCGCAACGCAGGAACGGCGGGCAGGGAAAGGATCAGGAGCGGACATGATCTATATCGTCTCCCCCGGCGGCACGCAGGAGAAAGGCGGAATGGGACGTGTGGTCGACAACTTCACGACCGACCTGAGGCAGAATTGCCCGGACGTGAAGTTCGAGGTGGTCGACAGCTACGGTCCCGGCAAATTCCACCTGATGCCCCTCTATTTCGCACGGGCGACCGCCCATCTCGCCGGCTGCTTCGCCGCCGGCAAGGCCGACCTCGTCCACATCCATATGGCGGAATATGGCAGTGTCCTGCGCAAGGGCATCCTGATCGCCATGGCCCGCAGCTTCGGCGTGCCGGTCGTCCTGCATTTGCATGGCGGACGCTTCCCGAAACACTTCAAGGACAGCAGCCCGCTGATGCGCTGGGCGATCCGCCGCATGATGGCGATGACCAGCGAGATCGTCGTTCTGGGCGAATTCTGGCGTGACTGGGTGGCGGAGGCCTTCGGGCCGGAGACGCGGCAGCGCACCACCCTGCTGCACAACGCCGTGCCCGGTCCGGTCTCCCCGCCGGTGCGCGACGATGCGGAGGAAGGCTTCGCCGGTCCGATGCGCCTGCTGTTCCTCGGCCGGCTGATCAAGCTGAAGGGCATCGACGTCCTGCTGAACGCGCTCGCCTCCCCCGCCTGCCGCGACCGCAACTGGCAGGTCACCATCGCCGGCGACGGCGATCTGGAGACCTACCGCGGCCTTGCCACGGATCTCGGCATCGCCGACCGCGTGCGCTTCACCGGCTGGCTCGATCAGGCCGGCTGCCGGCGCGAGCTGGCCAATGCCCATGTGCTGGTCCAGCCCTCGATGTTCGAAGGTCTGCCGATGTCGGTGCTGGAGGCGATGGCGGAGGGGCTGACCATCGTCGCCACCCCGGTCGGCAGCGTTCCGGACGCCATCGCCGACGGCGAGACCGGGCTTCTGGTGCCGCCGGGCGATGTCGCCGCGCTGGCCGACGCGCTGGCGCGGGTGATCGACGACCGCAACCTGCGCCGCAATCTGAGCGCCGGCGCCCGCGCACGGTGGGAGCGCCAGTTCGACGTCGCCGTCTTCCGCGAACGTCTGCTGGAGATCTACCGCCGCAACGCCCGCGGCAGCCTGACCACGACGCCTGCCGTTCCCGCCGGCCCGGTGCCGGCCTCCGGACCGGCGGGCCATACGAAAAGCACGACAGGCTGACGCGGACGCGGCAGGCCGCTTCCGGTTCGGACCGCTCGCGGCCGGGACCGGGAGCATCGACATGAAGGAGGGGGCACCATGAAAAACGCCATTGCCAATCTGGTGCGCTGGTCGGGATTCGGTGCGATGCAGCGTTTCCTGAAGGCGCGGCACGCCGTCACCATCGTCGTCTACCACGACCCGGCCCCTGAGGTGCTGCGCGAGCATCTGCGCTGGTACACCAAGCATTACGGCTTCACCACGCTGGATGCCGTGGCCACCGCGATGGAAACCGGCCGCTGGGACAAGCTGCCGGCCTATCCGCTGGTCATCACCTTCGACGACGGGCATCGGAACAACACGGCGCTGGCGTCCTTGTTCCGCGAGTTCGATTTGCGGCCGACGATCTATCTCTGCAGCCAGATCGTCGGCACCGCCCGCCCCTATTGGTGGAAGACCGCCGCCGCCGACGGCATCGGGGTGGAGCGGCTGAAGCGGGTGCCGGACCCCGAACGGCGCCGCCTGCTGGCCGAAGCCGGCGACGATCCCGACAGCGACGGTGCCGACCGTCAGGCGATGACCTGGGACGAGATCGCGCGGATGACCGACGTCGCCGATTACGGCGCCCACACCCGCACCCACCCGATCCTGCTGCAATGCGACGACGGCCGATGCGCCGACGAGATCGCGCTCTGCCGCAGCGAACTGGAGGAGGCGCTGGGCCGGCCCTGTCGCCATTTCGCCTTCCCCAACGGCGATTTCAGCGACCGCGAGGTGGAGGAGATCCGGCGTGCCGGATACCGCACCGCCCGCACCATCGATCCCGGCTGGAACGACGCCTCCACCGACCCGCTGCGCCTGAAGGCTTTCCCGGTGTCCGACGACGCGACGGTGGAGTGGCTCAGCGTCCAGCTGACCGGCATCCCGGCCTGGCTGCGCAAGCGCAAGGCCGCCGCCGACAGCCCGGCCGGCGGGGTGACGCCCGAATGGGCAGGCTCGATGGCAAAACCCAAGTCCGCGGGCGTATGACCGCGACCGGCCACGCCAAGCCTAATGTCTAGAGGCAAGCGACAAGCCCTATTACCGGACAACAGAGTGGCTAACCACAGACTTCAATCCACTCCTATCCTTTGAGCCCTCGCAAACCACCGCCTCCATCACAATAAAATTGCATATCACGCGAATGCGAAAACAAGGAGCCGATCCACCGCGGGACACATGACAAGGGATGGCCGGACCCACGCCACAGACCCCATACCCCAACATCCTCCCCGCGAGCCACCCGGCCCCGTCCACACCGACCCCATTTCGACAGACCTCGTTAGACATCGTTTCGACCGAACCCACGTCGACCGAACCCAGCAGGAGTTTTCAGAGACATGCGGACCGCCACCCTGACCGACACGACCCTGACCGCTCCCGCCCTGCCGGAAATCCGCGCCTTCATCGTGGAGAATTTCCTGCTCGGCAAGGACTCCGGCTTCGACAACAGCGAATCCCTGCTGGAATCGGGGATCATCGACAGCACCGGCATCATGCACGTCGTCGCCTTCCTGGAAGAGCGCTTCGGCATCGCGGTCGACGATGACGACATGATCGCCGACAACCTGGAGTCGGTCGACCGCATCGCCAGCTTCGTCGACCGCAAGCAGGAACTCCGCAACGCCGCCTGATCCTGCAGGACCAGTGACGGCGGACACGGCCAAAAGACGGGCGACGGCAAGAAGGACAGTTCCATGGCCCATCTGGTTCACCAGTACCTCAGCGAGACGGCCGGGCGGGATCCCTCCCGCACCGCGCTGATCGCCGGGGATGTCCGCCGCAGCTTCGCCGAGCTGGACCGCGAGAGCGACGCCGTCGCCTGCGCGCTCCAGTCCGCCGGGATCGCCCGCGGCGACCGCGTGGCGGTAATGCTGGAGAACTCGATCGAATATGTCGCCGGCCTGTTCGGCACGCTGAAGGCCGGCGGCGTGTTCGTGCCCGTCAACCCCTCGACCAAAGCCGACAAGCTGACCTACCTGCTGGCCGATGCCGGCGTCCGGGTCCTGATTGCCCCGGCGGCGCTGGCCCGGCAGGTCCTGCCGGCGCTGGAGGCGGTGGAAACGCCGCCGGCGGTTCTGTGGGTCGGCGCCGGGCTGCCCGGCGGTGCCACCGGTCTGCTCTATGCCGATGCCCTGGCGGCTCCGCATCGCCAGCCGGTCGACCCCGGTCTGATCGACCAGGATTTGGCGGCGATCATGTACACGTCCGGCACCACCGGCCGGCCGAAGGGCGTGATGCTGACCCATGCCAACTACGTCAACACCAGCTGGTCGATCTCGACCTATCTGGGGAACACCCCCAACGACGTGGTGATGTGCGTGCTGCCGCTGACCTTCGGTTACGGCCTGTCCCAGGTGCTGACCGGCGCCCGTGTCGGCTTCACCCTGGTGCTCGAGCGCTCCTTCGCCTTCCCGATGGAGACGCTGAAGCGCATGGTGCAGCACCGGGTCACCGGCCTGCCCGGCGTCCCGACCGTCTTCTCCACCCTGTTGGGGCTGGAGGCGGCGAAGACCGCCGATCTCGGCAGCCTGCGCTACCTGACCAACGCCGCCGCCCCGCTGCCGGCCGCCCATCTCCGCCGGCTGCGCGAGCGTTTCCCGCAGGCCGTCTTCCATTCCATGTACGGCATGACCGAGTGCTGCACCCGCATCAGCACGCTCGACCCCGCCGATCTGGACCTGAAGCCGACTTCGGTGGGCCGTGCCATCCCGAATTGCGAAGCCTTCGTCGCCGACGAGGAAGGCAACCGCCTTCCCCCCGGCCAGGTGGGCGAGCTGGTGGTGCGCGGGTCCAACGTGATGCGCGGCTATTGGAACCGGCCGGAAGAAACCGCCCGGCGCCTGCGCCGCGGTCCGCAAGGCGAGACCCTGCTGTTCACCGGCGACCTGTTCACCCAGGATGCAGAGGGGCACCTCTACTTCGTCAGCCGCAAGGATGACGTGTTCAAGTGCCGCGGCGAGAAGGTCAGCCCCAAGGAAGTCGAGAACGCGCTGTACGAGTTGGAGGGGGTGTTGGAGGCTTGCGTCATCGGCGTCCCCGACGATGCCGACGGCTTGGCGGTCAAGGCTTTCCTCGTTCCCCGCGAGGGTGCTGCCATTTCCGAGGCGGCCATCCGGCAGCATTGCCGCGGCCGGTTGGAAAGCCACCTCGTCCCGAAATTCATCGAGTTCCGCGACAGCCTGCCCAAGACCGACTCCGGGAAGATCCGGCGGGCGGAGTTGGTGGAGGAAGTCCGCGCGTCCGACAGCAGCACCAGTCCCCTCTCCCGCGTCGGACCGGCCTTCGGCCGGCCGAGAGCGGGGGAGGGTTAGGGAGGGGGCAAAGCCTTCCCACCCCCGAACACCACCACCAGAACACCCACCCCAGGACAGAGAGCACGCTCATGTGTGGTGTCGCCGGAGTTCTCGCAGGATCGCGTGCCGAACCGGCCGGTCTGGACGAGCTGAAGCGCATGATCGCCATGCTGGGGCACCGCGGCCCGGACGGTTACGGCTTCTACCGTGACGACCGGATCGGGCTCGCCCATGCACGGCTCAGCATCGTCGGTCTGGCCGGCGGCTTCCAGCCGATCCACAATGAGGACCGCACCCTCTGGATCAGCTTCAACGGTGAGATCTTCAACCATGTCGAACTGCGGCGGGAGCTGGAGGCGCGCGGCCACCGCTTCTACACCCAGACCGACACCGAGGTGATCGTCCACGCCTTCGAGGAATACGGCCCCGCCACCTGGGCCAAGCTGAACGGCCAGTTCGCCATCTGCCTGTGGGACACCACCCGGCGCGAGCTGTGGCTGGTCCGCGACCGGCTCGGCATCCTGCCGCTGTTCTACGCCCGCCGCGGTGACCATCTGGTTTTCGCGTCGGAGGCCAAATCCCTGTTCGGCGGCGGCCGGGTGACTCCGGCCTTCGATCCGGCCCGCCTCGCCCAGGTCTTCACCCACTGGAGCACCGCGCCGCACGGCAGCGTGTTCGCCGGGGTGGAGAGCGTGCCGGCCGCCACCGCCATCCGCGTCGACTCCACGCTGGCGCTGCATGTCGACCGCTACTGGCAGCCCGATTTCGCCACCGACCCGGCGCTGGCCAACCTGTCGCTGGACGAGGCTGCCGACCGGCTGGAAGAGAAACTGCTCGACGCCATCCGCCTGCGGCTGCGCGCCGACGTGCCGGTCGGCGTCTACATCAGCGGCGGATTGGACAGCTCGGTGATCGCGGCGCTGGCCCGCAAGCTCGACACCACCCACATGCATAGCTTCGGCGTCCGCTTCACCGACGCCGGCTTCGACGAGACGCCGCAGCAGCGGCTGGTCGCCGGCCATGTCGGGACCGACCATCACGACATCCTGTGCAGCCCGCAGGACATCCAGGCGGCCCTGCCCGACGTCATCCGCCACGGCGAGGCGCCGCTGGTCCGCACCGCTCCCGCCCCGCTGTTCCTGCTGTCGCGTCTGGTGCGCGAGAGCGGCATCCGCGTCGTGCTGTCCGGCGAGGGTGCCGACGAGTGGCTGGCCGGCTACGACATCTTCAAGGAAGACAAGGTCCGCCGTTTCTGGGCGCGCCAGCCCGGCAGCAAGGCGCGGCCGAAGCTGCTGGGCCGCGTCCATCCCTTCGCCGCCGTCAACGGCCAGAAGGACAGCCCGCTGTGGCAGGCCTTCTTCAAGCGCGGGATGATGGACACCGAGGAAACCTTCTACGCCCACCGCACCCGCTGGCGGAACACCGCATGGTCGCAGCGCCTGCTGTCGGCCGATGTCCAAGCCACCGCCGACGACGCCGCCTTCGAGGCGCATGTCGCGGCCCATCTGCCGGATGGCTGGTCACGCTGGTCGCCGCTGGCGCGCAGCCAGTGGGCGGAGATCGCCACCTTCATGACCCCCTACCTGCTGTCGGCCCAGGGCGACCGGGTCGCCATGGCCAACAGCATCGAGGTCCGCTATCCCTTCCTCGACCCGGCGGTGGACGACCTGTGCGCCGCCCTGCCGGACCGGGTGAAGATGCTGGGCCTGCGCGACAAGCTAGCCCTGCGCAAGCTGGCCGCCCGCCATCTGCCGGCCGAGATCTTCCAGCGGCCGAAGCGGCCCTATCGCGCACCGATGACCACCGCCCTGTTCGGCGACGGCGCCCCGGACTATGTCCGCGACCTGCTGTCGCCGGAAGCCCTCACCCGCTACGGGCTGACCGACATCGACGCCGTCTCGGCGCTGGCCGACAAGGCCCACCGCCAGAACGGCCGCATGGCCGGCGAGCGGGAGGAAATGGCGCTGGTCGGCACGCTGACCCTGCAGATGCTGGCCCATTACGTTCACGACGAATTGCCCCAGCGCATCCGCGACCAGCGCGATGCTCTGGATCGTGCCGAAATTCACGTGCTGGAGGACCGGGCTGGCGACGCCCGGACTGCCATGTCACAGCCCACCGCGGCCTGACCGCCGCGATCCTTTACGACCGACGATGCATCAACCCCCATCGGGAACCGTGACCATGCTGAACGCCCTGTCCTCGTTCGACTCCAAGGCCCTCGATCTGGATTGCGCGTCCGCGGCGCGCGAGATCGAAGACGCCATCCAACGCATCGTCGCCCATGATCTGCGCCGCCAAGGCATCGTGCTCGGCGTGTCCGGCGGCATCGACAGCTCGGTCTGCGCCACGCTGGCCGTCCGCGCCCTGGGGCCGGAGCGCGTGCAGTGCATCCTGATGCCGGAAAAGGAGAATTCGCCGAAGAGCACCCGCCTCGGTACCCTGCTCTGCGAGCATCTCGGCATCACCCCGGCGATGGAGAACATCACCGGCCCGCTGGAGGCGCTGGGCTGCTACGAACGGCGCGACAACGCCATCCGCCGGCTGTTCCCGGAATTCGGCCCGGGCTGGAAGCAGAAGATCGGTCTGGCCGGCAACCTGCTGGACGCCGACCGCGTCAACTACTTCACCCTGACCGTCGAATCGCCGGAAGGAGAGCGCCAGACCAGCCGCATGCCGGTGGACGTCTATCTCGACGTCGTCGCCGCCACCAACCTGAAGCAGCGCATCCGCAAGACGGTCGAATACACCCACGCCGACCGCCTGAACTACGCCGTGCTCGGCACGCCGAACCGGCTGGAGTACGAGTTGGGCTTCTTCGTGCGCGGCGGTGACGGTCTGGCCGACCTGAAGCCGATCGCCCACCTGTACAAGTCGCAGGTCTACCAGATGGCGGCCTATCTCGGCCTGCCGGCGGAAATCCAGGCGCAGTCACCCAGCACCGACACCTACACCCTGCCGCAGTCGCAGGAGGAGTTCTACTACGCCCTGCCCTACGACAAGCTGGACCTGGCGCTCTGCGCCTATGGTCGGGGTGCCAGCGAAGAAGAGGCCGCGGCGGCGCTGAACCTCACCGTTCCGCAGGTCCACCGCGTCTACAAGGATATCACCGCCAAGCGCCGCACGTCGGCCCGCATCCTGCGCGATGCCCATCTGGTGCAGCCGGTGTCCGTCGGGGATGAGGCATGAGCGTCATCGACTGGAAGCAACGTGGCGTCGCCCGATATGAACCGGGCGACCATGCCGCACTGGAAAGCTTCCAGCGCGCGCATTTCGGTGCCGAGGCGATCCAGCTGTGTCCCGACCATTTCCACTGGCTGTTCGAGGAACCGCCGGAGCGGGAGCATGAGGGACCGCAGCTCTGGCTGTGCAAGCGCAATGGCGCTGTGGTCGGTCAGCAGGGCGGCATCCCCTTCGCCCTGAAGGTGGGCGAGCGCAACCGGCGGGCTTCCTGGGCGATCGACCTGATGGTCGCCCCGGAATGGCGCCTGCGCGGCGTCGGTCCCGCCCTGTCGGAGACCCACTCCGCGGCCGGCGACCTCGCCGTGTCGCTGTCGATGACGGAGGCCGCCTACAAGTCCTACAAGCGCGGCGGCTGGCTCGATCTCGGCAATGTGCCCACATATCTGCGGGTGATCGATCCGCTGCGCTGCCTGCGCGTCAGCCCTTATGGAGGCGGCTTGGCCAAGCTGGTCGCCAGGGTGGGTAAGCCGGCGCTGGCCGCCGCCTCCATGGGCTATGGGCTGTCGGCCAAGCTGCTCGGCGCGCGGCTGGTGGAGATCGACCGCTTCGACTATCGCGTCGACGACCTGTGGGAAGCGGCCTCGGCGCAGCATCCGGTGATCGCCCGGCGCGACTGGGCCTTCCTGAACTGGCGCTTCGACCTCACGCCGCAGGCCGACCGCTTCCGCCGCTTCTACGTCATGCGGGGCGAGACCGTGCTGGCCTATGTCGTGCTGCGGGTCGATTACTGGAAGGGCGAGCCGGTCGGCGTGGTCTGCGATTACCTGGCCCGGCCGGGCTGGCTGGTGGCGGCCTTCTCGCTGATGACCGAGTTGGCGCGCCGGCAGGGCATGGTTGCGCTGATGTGCCGGACGCTGAATGCCCAGGCGGCGCGGCCGCTGTCGATGATGGGCTTCCTGTGCCTGAAGAACGGCCTGCGCACGCCGACTCGGATGATGGTGCGGCCGGCGCTCGACCAGCCGGAGCTTGCCGGCACGGTCGGCGATGCGAAGAACTGGTTCGTCACCGTCGCCGACAGCGACATGGGCTTCAAGAGCTTGGGCGAGTAGGCAAAATCCGATACTCCAGACGCGAAAAGGCCGCCTTCCCGTACGGGAGGCAGCCTTTTCGCTGATCGCGATAAAATCGAGTTTCAAGTGACGGGATGCGTTTTCAGATCGTCCATGAAGCGGCTTACCGCTGTGCATGGCGCCCGGTGAGATCAAGCCGATCGAGCGATTAGTAAGGCTTAGCTTCGAGCATTGCTGCCCGTCCACATGCCTCCTATCGACGTGATGGTCTGTCACGGCTCTCAAGGGAGCTCTGGT
Organism: Azospirillum sp. A1-3; assembly: GCF_023806445.1. Taxonomy (NCBI): domain Bacteria; kingdom Pseudomonadati; phylum Pseudomonadota; class Alphaproteobacteria; order Rhodospirillales; family Azospirillaceae; genus Azospirillum; species Azospirillum sp. A1-3. The sequence continues at coordinate 296,755 of NZ_JAMSLU010000003.1, read as the reverse complement.
TTAGAGGTGGGTTTCCCGCTTAGATGCTTTCAGCGGTTATCCCGTCCATACTTAGCTACCCGGCCATGCCACTGGCGTGACAACCGGTGCACCAGAGGTATGTCCATCCCGGTCCTCTCGTACTAGGGACAGATCCTCGCAAAACTCCGACACCCACGGCAGATAGGGACCGAACTGTCTCACGACGTTCTAAACCCAGCTCACGTACCACTTTAATCGGCGAACAGCCGAACCCTTGGGACCTGCTCCAGCCCCAGGATGTGATGAGCCGACATCGAGGTGCCAAACGACTCCGTCGATATGGACTCTTGGGAGTCATCAGCCTGTTATCCCCGGCGTACCTTTTATCCGTTGAGCGATGGCCCGTCCACGTGGAGCCACCGGATCACTATGGCCGACTTTCGTCTCTGCTCGACTTGTCAGTCTTGCAGTCAGGCGGGCTTATGCCATTGCACTCGACGAGCGATTTCCGACCGCTCTGAGCCCACCATCGCGCGCCTCCGTTACACTTTGGGAGGCGACCGCCCCAGTCAAACTACCCGCCATGCAGGGTCCCGGACCCGGGTAACGGGCCACGGTTAGATGCCAGAGACTTCAAGGGTGGTATTTCAAGGATGGCTCCACACGAGCTGGCGCCCATGCTTCCAAGCCTCCCACCTATCCTACACATGAAGTCCCTAGCACCACTGCAAAGCTGTAGTAAAGGTGCACGGGGTCTTTCCGTCTGACCGCGGGAACTCCGCATCTTCACGGAGAGTTCAATTTCGCTGAGTTGGTGTTGGAGACAGCGGGGAAGTCGTTACGCCATTCGTGCAGGTCGGAACTTACCCGACAAGGAATTTCGCTACCTTAGGACCGTTATAGTTACGGCCGCCGTTTACCGGGGCTTCAATTCAAGGCTTGCACCTCTCCTCTTAACCTTCCGGCACCGGGCAGGCGTCAGACCCTATACGTCGCCTTGTGTGGCTTCGCAGAGCCCTGTGTTTTTAGTAAACAGTCGCTACCCCCTGGTCTGTGCCCCCCGCCATGGCTTGCGCCACAACGGGGCCCTCTTCTTCCGAAGTTACGAGGGCAATTTGCCGAGTTCCTTCAACACCATTCTCTCAAGCGCCTGGGTATACTCTACCAGTCCACCTGTGTCGGTTTGGGGTACGGTCTATACGGCGGGGCTATTTCCTGGAACCGGTCCACAGCATGTCCAATCCGATAAGGACATACACGCTTTCCGATCCGTCACCTCCGCCAGGCCCACGAATATTAACGTGGTTCCCATCGACTACGCCTTTCGGCCTCGCCTTAGGGGCCGGCTCACCCTGCGTGGATTAACCTTGCGCAGGAACCCTTGGACTTTCGGCGACAGTGTTTCTCACACTGTTTGTCGCTACTCATGTCAGCATTCTCACTTCCGATACCTCCAGGCGGCCTCACGGACACCCTTCGCAGGCTTACGGAACGCTCCGCTACCACGTGATCGAAGATCACATCCGCAGCTTCGGTACACGGCTTGAGCCCCGATACATTTTCGGCGCAGGCCGGCTTAACTAGACCAGTGAGCTATTACGCTTTCTTTAAAGGATGGCTGCTTCTAAGCCAACCTCCTGGTTGTCATGGCCTTCCCACATCCTTTCCCACTTAGCCGTGATTTGGGGACCTTAGCTGGCGGTCTGGGCTGTTTCCCTCTCGACGATGGACCTTAGCACCCACCGTCTGTCTGCCGGACTGCACTCTGCGGTATTCGGAGTTTGGTTAGGTTTG
>NZ_JAMSLU010000003.1:0-290000 GCF_023806445.1 Azospirillum sp. A1-3 | reverse complement strand
CTACCGCGCGAACACCCGGGCCCGGTCGATGTGAACGGCACAGCGGTCGCCGGCAACGATGCCGAGCGTGGCGAGGCGCTCGCGGTCCATCTCGGCTTCCAGCGCCAGACCGGCGAGGTCGATGTCGATGCGGGCGTCGGGGCCGACGACATGGATGCCGGAAATGCGCGCCGGACCGCCTGCGGCCGGTGTGATACCGAGATCGTGCGGGCGGACATAGGCCACCGCCGGCCCCTGCACCCCGCCTTCGGTCGCGATGGCGAGCGCGCCGCCGCCGACGCGGGCGATACCGCCGTCCACCGTGCAGTCGAGCCGGTTCACCTGTCCGAGGAACTCGTAGACGAAAGCGGAAGCCGGGTGATCGTAGACCTCCGCCGGGGTTCCGATCTGCTCGATCCGGCCCTGGTTCATCACCACCACGCGGTCGGCAAGTTCAAGCGCCTCCTCCTGGTCGTGGGTGACGAAGACGGAGGTGACGTGGATGTCGTCGTGCAGCTTGCGCAGCCAGCGCCGCAACTCCTTGCGGACCTTGGCGTCGAGCGCGCCAAAGGGTTCGTCGAGCAGCAGCACCTTCGGTTCGATGGCGAGCGCACGGGCGAGCGCGACGCGCTGGCGCTGGCCACCCGACAGCTGCGCCGGATAACGGCCGGCGAAGGGCGACAACTGCACCAGATCCAGCAGTTCGGTCACCCGCCGCCGGATTTCGGCGGAGCTTGGGCGCTGGCCGCGCGGTCGAACCTTCAGGCCGAAGGCGACGTTGTCGAACACGGTCATGTGGCGGAACAGGGCGTAATGCTGAAAGACGAAGCCGACCTGCCGGTCGCGAGGCTTCAGCCCCAGCGCCTCCTCCCCATTCAGCAGCAGGCCGCCGGCGTCGGGGCTTTCGAGCCCGGCCATGATGCGCAGCAGCGTGGTCTTGCCCGAGCCGGAGGGGCCGAGCAGGGCCAGAAGCTCTCCCGACCTCACCTCCAGATCGACGGAGTCGAGCGCGGTGAAATCGTTGAAGCGCTTGGTGATGCCTGAAACCTGGATCGCCATGGATTGCGTTTCCTCTGCCTGCCGGCGATCAGTGCCGGGTCGCCGCCAGCTCGTCCCCGAAGCGCCACTCCAGCGCGGTCTTCACGACCAGCGTGACCAGCGCCAGCATGGCCAGGAGCGAGGCGACCGCGAAGGCGGCGACAAAGTTGTATTCGTTGTAGAGAATCTCGACATGCAGCGGCATCGTGTTGGTCTCACCCCGGATATGGCCGGAGACGACCGACACCGCGCCGAACTCGCCCATCGCGCGGGCGTTGCACAGCAGCACGCCGTAGAGCAGGCCCCATTTGATGTTGGGAATGGTCACCCGCCAGAAGGTCTGCCAGCCGGACGCGCCCAGCACCAGCGCGGCCTCCTCCTCGTCGGAGCCCTGTTCCTGCATCAACGGGATCAGTTCGCGCGCCACGAAGGGGAAGGTGACGAAGATGGTGGCGAGCACCAGCCCCGGCACGGCGAAGATGATCTGGATGCCCATGTCGCGCAGATGGGCGCCGAACAGCCCGTTCAGGCCGAACAGCAAAACATAGATCAGGCCCGAGATCACCGGCGACACCGAGAATGGCAGGTCGATCAGCGTGATCAGCAGGTTCTTGCCGCGGAAATCGAACTTGGCGACGCACCAGGAGGCGGCGACGCCGAACAGCAGATTGGCCGGCACCGAGATGGCGGCGACGATCAGCGTCAGCTCGATGGCGGCGACCGCGTCCGGCTCGGTCAGCGCCACCCAATAGGCGTCGAAGCCGCGGCGCAGAGCCTCGGCGAAGACCGCCACCAGGGGCAGCAGCAGGAACAGCGCCAGGAACAGCAGGGCGCCAGCGATCAGGACGAAGCGGATCCAAGCCGGTTCGCTCAGGGCCGACTGCACCGGGGGAGCGGGGATGCTGGTGACCGTATCAGCGGGCATGGCGCGACCTCATCCACTGCTGGAGGAGATTGAGGATCAGAAGCATGACGAAGGATACGCCGAGCATTGCGGTGCCGACCGCGGCGGCGCCGGCATAATCGTACTGCTCCAGCTTGATGACGATCAGCAACGGCAGGATTTCCGTCAGGCCGGGCATGTTGCCGGCGATGAAGATGACGGAGCCGTATTCGCCGATGCCGCGGGCGAAGGACAGCGCGAAACCGGTCACCAGCGCCGGCAGAATGGCCGGCAGGATGACGCTGCCGAAGGTCTGCAGGCGCGACGCGCCGAGGGAGGCGGCGGCTTCCTCCTCCTCCGGCGGCAGATCCTGGAGGATCGGCTGCACGGTGCGGACGACGAAGGGAAGCCCGATGAAGGTGAGCGCGATGGCAATGCCGAGCGGGGTGAAGGCGACCTTCAGGCCGAACAGCTCGTCCAGCGGCCGACCGATCCAGCCATTCGGGGCGTAGAGTGCGCTGAGCGCGATGCCCGCCACCGCCGTCGGCAGGGCGAAGGGCAGATCGACCAGCGCATCCACCAGACGCTTGCCGGGAAAATCGTAACGGACCAGGACCCAGGCGACGAGAAAGCCGAAGACCGCATTGGTCAGCGCGGCGGCGAAGGACAGCCCGAAACTGACCTGGAAGGCGGCCAGCACGCGCGGGGTGGTCACCGCCGCCCAGAAACCGCTCCAGCCGAGGCCGCTGGATTTGACGATCAGCGCCGCGAGCGGCACCAGCACGATGAAACCGAGGTAGCTGAGCGTGAAGCCGAGCGTCAGTCCGAAGCCCGGAAGGACGCTGGGCTTCCGGAAGAGCGGCAGGGAAGCGCGGAGCGTCACAGCACTCTCCCGTCCGGTGGGGACGGCATCGCTGCTGGCGGCGACCATGGGTCAGCGCCCCTTCTGGAAGATCTGGTCGAAGACGCCGCCATCCGAGAAGTGCTTTTCCTGCGCAGCACGCCAGCCCCCGAACTGGTCGATGGTAACCAGCTTAACATCGGCAAAGCGTCCCGCATACTGGGTGGCCAGTTCCGGCGAACGCGGACGGTAGAAGTTCCTGGCCGCGATCTCCTGTCCTTCACGGGTGTAGAGGAACTGCAGGTATGCCTCGGCCACCTTGCGGGTTCCCTTGCGGTCGACGACCTTGTCCACGACGGCAACCGGCGGTTCGGCCAGGATCGACAGGCTGGGCGTCACGATCTCGAACTTGTCGGCGCCGAATTCCTGCAGCGAGAGGTGGGCCTCGTTCTCCCAGGCCAGCAGGACGTCGCCGATTCCGCGCTGGGTGAAGGTCACGGTGGCGCCGCGGGCGCCGCTGTCCAGCACCGGGACGTTCTTCAGCAACTGCGACACGAATTCCTTGGCCTTGGCCTCGTCGTTGCCGTTGGCCTGCATGGCATAGGCCCAGGCGGCCAGATAGTTCCAGCGGGCGCCGCCCGAGGTTTTCGGGTTGGGGGTGATGACCTGGACGCCCGGCTTCACCAGATCGTTCCAGTCCTTGATCCCCTTCGGATTGCCCTTCTTCACCAGGAACACGATGGTCGAGGTATAGGGGGCGCTGTTGTTCGGCAGGCGACCCTGCCAGTCCTTCGCCAGGAGACCGGCGTCGGCGATGGCATCGATGTCGTAGCCGAGCGCCAGGGTCACGATGTCCGCGTCCAGCCCGTCGATGACCGAGCGGGCCTGCTTGCCCGATCCGCCATGCGACTGACGGACCGTCAGGTCACGTCCGGTCTCCGCATGCCATGCCTTGGCGAAGGCCTTGTTGAACTCGACATAGAATTCCCTGGTGGGATCGTAGGACACGTTCAGCAGCGTATCCTTGGAGTCCGCGACGGCTACACCAAACCAAGCCAGCGTCAGGCCGGCGGCGAGGAGAGTCAGGCGACGAAGCGACATGGCAAAGGCCTCCTTGGGTAGCTGCCGATTTTACCAATTCTCTTTCGTGGTATCCGCGGCGCTTTTTCTATTGGCTTCGTAGAGTTTGCATGCCGGCGGGATGCTTGGAAAGCAGTTTTTCGTGTCCGTCCGCGGGAAAACCGTGATTGGTCGTCAACCCGTTGGCATTACAGCGGAAAGTGCTCAAGCGGCTTCGTTCGGTATGGCACGGCCATCCCTCCACCGGACGGGGGATCATGATCGGAACCGGCAACTTTGCCGGTCTTGCCCTGTTGAGTACCGACAGATCGACATTGTCAGGAGCAAACACGATGGCTGGCCCTTTCCGGAAAGTGGGCACTGAACTCCCGAAGGCCGGCACCTCGCGGGGCATGGGTCGCCCCGCCATGTGGGGCATTCTGGGCATTCTTGCGGTTCTGGCCCTGCTGCTGCTGTTCTTCCCGACTTGGTAACGGTGGCCGGCGGCGATGCTGGTCTATGGCGATCAGGAGGTTTGCGAGGACCCGCGTCGCCGGATCGCGAGGCTGCGGTGCGGCCTTGCCGGCGGCGCCATGGCCGCTCCCGGTCCGGAGCGGCACGGCGCCCTGGTGACGCTATTCATCGAAGCCGCCGAACTGGCACAGGGCCTGGCCGATTGGGAATTCCACGCCGCAGGCATGGATGACCGCACGCCCGTGCAGGATGCGGCCATGGCCGTGGTGATGGAGCTTGCCGCCGGCGTCGCCGCATCCTGGCTGTTAGGCGGGCGGTCGGCCGATCCACCGGATACCGCCGATACTCTCGACGCGCTCGACCGGCTGTCCGCCCTGCCGCTGCCCGAGGCGGTCGGCATGCGCAGGGCCGAAGGCTATGCCTTCTACAGCCTCTACCCGGAAGCCTATCTGGAGGCGGCGGCGCGTCTGCCGCCGCGCTTTGCCGAATCGCCGGTGGTGATCGGACTGCGCAGCATCGGTACCGGGCTGGCGGCAATGGCGGCGGTTGCGCTGAAGGCGCCGCAGCCGGTGACGCTGCGACCGGTCGGCCATCCCTTCCGGCGGGAGCTGCGGCTGTCGGAGAGAGTGCGCGCCGCCTTGCTGGCGGATCCCGAGGCCGCCTATGTCATCGTGGACGAGGGGCCGGGGCTGTCGGGCAGTTCCTTTGGCGCCGTGGCCGACTGGCTGGAGGCGCAGGGGGTGGTGGCGAATCGGATCGCCTTCCTGCCCGGCCATGGCGGAGAACTTGGCCCGCAATCCTCCGACTGCCACCGGCGGCGATGGGCCGAAGCGGTGCGACCGGTGGTCGGCTTCGACGACCTGTTCCGGTCCATGGATAGGCCGTTCCCGCCGCTGGAGCGATGGTTCATGGACAGTCTCGGCCAGCCCGTCGCACCGCTGGAGGATCTGTCGGGAGGCGGGTGGCGGCGGCTGTACGGCAATTCCGACAGACTGCCGGCCAATCCGCAACAGGAGCGTCGCAAATTCCTGCTGCGCACCGCCACAGGATCATGGCTGCTGAAATTCGCCGGGCTGGGCAGTGCGGGGGAACAGGCGCTGGAGCGTGCCCGCGCCCTTCACGCCGTCGGCTTCACCGCGGAGCCGTCGACCCTGCGCCACGGCTTCCTTGCGGAACGCTGGCTGGAGAACGCATGCCCGCTGACGGAGGGGGCACCGGATGCCGTGGAGCGCCTCGCCGGCTATCTGGCCTTCCGCGCCGAACGATTCCCCGCTCCGTCCGGGCCGGGCGCCGCCCTGACGGAACTGCTGACCATGGCGCGCACCAACATCGGCGAAGCGTTGGGCGACGGCGCCGCAAAGGCGCTGGAATGCTGGACGGCCGACCGGCTGGCCGAACTGGAAGCGGGCCTGCGCCGGGTCGTCACCGACAATCGCCTGCACCGCTGGGAATGGCTGCGGCTGCCCGACGGACGCCTGATGAAAAGCGATGCGCTGGACCACTCAGCCGCCCATGACCTGATCGGCTGCCAGGACATCGCCTGGGACGTGGCCGGCGGCATCGTGGAGTTCGACCTGTCGGACCCGCAGGCCGAGGCGCTGAGCCGAGCCGTCGAAAGGGCGGTACCGCTCGATCGCAGGCTGCTGGCCTTCTGCATTCCCTGCTACATTGCCTTCCAGATCGGTTATTGGACCTTCGCCACCGGCAGCGACCCGTCCGCAGCCGACGAACGCCACCGGTACGAGGAGCGGTGGCTGCAAATCCGCTCGCCGTTCGAGGACGCGGGATGATGACGTTGACACCCGGGGGCGTCACTCCTATGGGTGGAAACGGATGCTGACCGAGTCCCGCCCGTCGAGGCGCCGCCGGCGGTCGTCGTGCCAACCGGGACCGTTCGAACGATGCATGCCTCCAACGTCCACGCCACCACGCTCACCGACCTGATCGCCCGGCTGCACGGTCCGGCCGGCACCGGGGAGGCCTTGAAGGCGATTTCGGAAAGCTGCGAAGCCGCGAGGGTGACAGGGCTGGGCGGCGATGCCGGGGCGATGGAGGCGCTGGACGCCGCGACCGCCAGCCTGGACCCGATCCTGCGGGAATCGGCCCTGGCTGCCGTGTCCGGCGACCTGCGGCGATACCTGCGCATCCTGGACATGCTGGACAATGTGCTGGATCTGGCGTCGCTGGAGGGGATCAACCAGATCTACTGGTCCATGCAGCGCCAGCTTTTCCTGATGCGCATGGACATGGCGTCCGTCCCCGATTTCGTCACGGAGCACCTGTTCGCCTTCTACGAGCGCTTCCTGCGGCAGATCGCGTTGCGTCTGCGGCTGAGCCCGGCGGCGAGGCAGGCGGGGATGCCCGATACCGGCCGGGTCGTCATCGTGACGAACCAGTTCCTGTCAGCCGAACACCAGCCGTCGCGCGACCTGCTGCTGCTGGCGGTGCGGTTGCAGCGCGACCTTGGCCGCACGGTTCTGGTGCTCAACACCAACATGATGCCGGACCGCTATTACAGCCCCTTCGTCCCGCCCTTCGCCGCCGCGCTGGAAGAGAGGCTGTCGGGGGAGCAGACGATCCGCTGCGGCGGCGAGCGGATCCGCATGCTGTCGTCCACCGCGCCCGGCCTCACCGCGGAAAAGCTGGGCGGTTTCCTGTCGGCGGTGGAGGCGTTCGATCCCGATCTGGCGATCGCCTTCGGCGGCTCGGTGATCGTCGCCGACCTGCTGGAATGCGCGCGTCCGCTGATGTGCATCCCGACGACCAGCGGGCGGATCGTTTCGCTTGCCGACATCGTGCTTGATTTCGGCGGCCATGCGCCGCCGGCCGGCCATGGGCGGCTCGCCCGGTCCTGGCGCCCGTCGCGCTTCGGCCTGTCGCTGCGCCGCACCGGGGATACCGCGACGCGCGCCGAATTCTCTCTGCCGGACTCGGCGTTCGTCTGTGTCGTGGTCGGCAACCGCCTGGATGCCGAGGCCGACGGCGCGTTCCTGGATCTGTTGGGGCGAATTCTGGACGCCGTGCCGCAGGCGCTGGTGCTGTTCGCCGGCGGGGTGGAGAGTTTGCCCGGACGGCTGGCCGTGGACGGGCATGCCGGGCAGCTGCGCAGCCTCGGCCATGTCGAGCGGATGGAGGCGCTGATGTCGGTCTGCGACCTGTTCGTCAATCCGCGCCGCACCGGCGGCGGAGCGGGGGCGGCGCAGGCGATGGCGGGCGGCGTGCCGGTGCTGTCCTTCGACGGCGGCGACGTCGCCAGCGTGGCCGGCCCCTCCTTCCTGGTCGCCGATGATGCGGCCTTCGTCGCCCGTGCCGCCGCCCTGGCCGGCGATCCGGCGCTGCTGGAAGAAGCGCGGCAGCAGGCCCGCGCCCGCATCGCCGCGGTGGAGCGGGAGGGCGCCGACAACGCACAGCTTTCCGCCTACATGGCCGAGGCGGCCGGCCTGTTCGCGGCGCGGAGATAGCGCATGCGCTTCCTGCTTTGCGGACAGGGCACGTCGGAAATCCTGTGGTCGATCCATGCGGCCCTGGTCGATCTGGGACACGAGTCCGTGCTGGCGCTGCCCGACATCTCGCAGGAGGTGATCGACCGCCGCATCGACGTCCTGTTCGTGCTGAACCTGTTCGAGATTCCCAGGCCGACGGTGGAGATGCTGCGCGCCTACATCGCGCAGTTCGGCGGCCAGCCGGGCAAGGGGCCAGCCGTCGTCCATATCTGCCTGAAGCACCCGCTGGAGGAGATCGGCGCCGGCACGGCGGAGGAGATCCGCGAGGCCGACCGCTGGATGGCCGACAACGACGTGTCCATGTGGTGCATGTGCCAGGGTTCGGCGGAGCAGGCCGTCCGCCTGGGGCTGAGCCGGGTCTTTTACCAGCCGCTGGGGGTTCATCGCTTGATCTGCACCGCTCCGGCAGCGGACGGGACGGTTGACCTGTACAAGCGCTGGATGGCGCAGGACACGCCCGGCCTGCGGCGTCACCCCTATGCCGCGATGAAGGGTCACTCAGATGCCGGGGCCGACACCGAAGCGAAGGTGAGCGACCGCTTCCTCTATCTGGGGCAGGGTTGGCCGGAGCATCTGGAGTCCGGACGCGACCCGGTTTCCCCGGCGATCCGGCGCGATGCCGAGGCGGTGGCCGTGGCGATGATGGAACGGCCGATGCTGCACCGGCTGCAGGCCATGGATAGCTGCGGGTTGACCGACCGGTCGGCGGATCCGGCCTGGACCCTGGAGTTCAACCGGACCTTCACCATCGCCTTCGCGGTGGAGAACCGGCGCCGCTTCGCCAGCGCCCTGCGCCGTGGATTCGGCGACGGATTCTCGCTGTGGGGCAATGGTTGGGAGCGGTTCGGCATCAAAGCCGATCCGGTGTCGGCGGCACCGCGCAACGCCTACCCCACCGCAGCGGCCTGCCTGGATTTCGGCAGTCTCGCCTACGACACGGCGATCTTTCCGAGGACGCTGGAGATCATCAAACGGAACGGGCTGCTGGTGAGCTGGCGCCACGCCGACACCGCCCTGCTGTTCGGTCCATATGAGGATGAGCTGACCTTCACCGGCGAGGACGACGCCGTGCGCCTCCTCTCCGCATTGGCCGGCGACGCCGACCGCCGCGCGAGGCTGCGGTCGGCGTATCTGGAGCATTGCTTCGACGCCCTGGCATTGACCGCCATCCTGCCGCGGGTGATTGGACGCACCTGCAACTGACCGGGCCTATCCCCGCTTTCGCCGCTGCGCCTTGCGGACGATCGCCTCGATGCAGTCGAGCACGCGGACCGCGTTGGCGAGGCGCCCATCGGCGTCCGGCGCCTCCAGCGCGGCGGACAGCCGGTCGTCCTGGGCGCGCAGGAAGCCCTTGGAGCGTTTCGCCAGCGTCGCCGCCTTGGCTGCGGCGCGCTCGCCCCGCAGAGTGACGGCGACGCCCGCCGGGCCGCAGCCGAGCGACGCGACGCCCAATGCCCGGCAACGGCAACGCAGGTCGGCGATGGCCAGCAGCCGCTCCACCGGGTCCGGCAGCGGGCCGAAGCGGTCCTCCATCTCCTCGCGCAGGGCGTCCAGTTCGCCCGCCTCGCGGGTGCGGGCGATGCGGCGGTGCAGGCCGATGCGCAGCTCCTCCTCCGGGATGTAGGCGGAGGGGATGCAATGCGGCATCGCGACCGTCACCTCCGGGTCCCAGCGATCGTCGGGCTGGCGGCGCAGCGTCCGCAGGGCGTCGGCCAGGATGCGCTGGTAGAGTTCGGTCCCCACCGCACGCAGGTGGCCGCTCTGATCCTCACCCAGCAGGTCGCCCGCCCCACGCTGGTCGAGGTCGAGCATGCTCAGGACGAAGCCGCCGCCCAGGCTTTCGATCACCTCCAGCGAGCCGAGCCGGCGGGCCGCCCGCTCCTCCAGCGGGTGGTCGGGATCGGTCAGCAGATAGGCATAGCCCTGAACCGCACCCCGCCCGACCCGGCCGCGCAGCTGGTGCAGCTGGCCCAGCCCGAACAGGTCGGGACGGAACAGCAGCAGCGTGTTGGCGCGCGGGATGTCGATGCCGGATTCGACGATCGGCGTCGCCAGCAGAATGTCGCTCTCGCCGTCGACGAAGCCCATCACCGCATCGTCCAGCGCCGCCGCACCCAGCCGGCCATGCGCCACCGCGATGCGGGCCGACGGCGCCAGTTCGCGGAGCCATGCCTCCAGCTCGCCGAGGTCGGCGATGCGCGGAGCGACGCAGAAGGCCTGCCCGCCGCGCCCCAGTTCACGCAGCAGGGCGGCGCGGGCGGTGGCCGGGTCGCGCGGTGTCACGGCGGTGCGCACCGGCCGCCGGCGGGCCGGCGGGGTGTCGATGATGCTGAGCCCGCGCAGGCCTGCCAAGGCGCCCTGCAGGGTGCGCGGGATCGGCGTGGCGCTGAGCGCCAGGCTGTGGACGCCCTTGGTCCGCTGCTTCAGCGTCTGCTTCTGGGCGGCACCGAAGCGCTGTTCCTCATCCACCACCATCAGGCCGAGCCGGCCGAACCGGACGTCCTTGGACAGCAGCGCATGGGTGCCGATGACGATGTCGACCGACCCGTCGGCCAGCCCGGCGCGCACCCGGTCGGCTTCGGCCTTCGTCATGGCGCCGGTCAACGGCTCCACCGTCACGCCGAAGCCGGCGAAGCGGCGGCGGAACACGTCCAGATGCTGGCGGGCGAGGACGGAGGTCGGGGCCATCACCGCCACCTGATGGCCGGCAAAGGCCACCGCCGCCGCCGCGCGCAACGCCACCTCAGTCTTGCCGTACCCGACATCGGCGCAGACCAGATGGTCCATCGGGTGACCCTGCCGCATGGCGTCGAGCACAGCCTGGACGGCGCGCCGCTGCCCCTCGGTGGGGTCGAAGCCGAAACGGGCGCCGAAGCGGCGCATGCGGTCGGCCGGCGGGTCGATGACCGGAGCCACTTCGCGGGCGCGGCGGCGGGCCTCGCGCAGGATGCCCTTGGCGGTCTCGGCGATCTCCGTTTCCAGCACGGCGCGGCGTTCCAGCCAGTGAGCGTTCTTCAGGCTGTCGAGCTTGGCGCCGGTGTCGGCGGAGCCATGGCGCCACAGCCGGTCGAAGTCGGCGGTCGGCACCAGCAGCCGGTCGTCATGGGCGTAATCCAGCACCAGGAAATCGGCGGCCGAGCCCTCGCCGTCGCCATCGGCGGAGGCGATGGTTTCCAGCCCGATCAGCCGGCCGATGCCATAGTCGAGATGCACGACGAAGTCGCCGGTCGCCAGTTCCGACGGGGCCAGCGGCGGCCGGGTCGCCGTCGCGCCACCGCGATCCTCGCCATGGCGCGGCGCCACCAGCACCGTCATGCCGTCGCAGACGAAGCCATCGGCCGTTCGCAACGGCAGCACGGCACACTCGCCCGCCGCCAAGGGCGGGTCGGGCCAGCGGTCCAGACGCGGAACCGGACGCCCCAACACCGAAGAGGCGCGCTCCGCCAATCTGTCGGCCTCGCCGGAACCCGTGCCGGATCGGGCGGCGAGCAGCACGGCCCTGCCCTCGCCGGCCAAGGCTGCAGCGCGCCGCAGCAGCGTGCGCTCGGTTCGCGCTGCTTCCACGGCATGGCCTGCCGTCATGTCCACCGGCAGCACGGAGCGGGCGGAAAGTTTTTCTTCCAGGGCATCGGCGTCAATCAGCCGGCGTTCGAGCGCCGGGATCGGCAGCAGACAGGGATCGTCACGGCGGATGCGCCGGTCCAGCCCGGCTTCTGCCAGATCGTCGGCCCTCGCCTCGATGCGGTCGCGCGCGCCGGCATCCAGCACGATCAGCGCATCCGGCAGCAGATCCAGCAGCAGCGGACAGTTGTCGAAAACGTTGGGAAGCTGGAGGTCGAAGCCGTAGGGTCGCCGGCCTTCCTCCAGTTGCCGCCGCAGTTCGCCCGGCAGAGCCGATCCCAGACCGGCGAGGCTGGCGGCCAGCCTGTCGAGCATCTCGGGCCCGACGATCAGGTCGGTGACCGGGCTCAGCGTAAGATCGTCGATCGATTCAACCGACCGCTGGGACACCGGGTCGTAGAGGCGCAGGTCACGCACGATGCCATCGGCGATGTCGCAGCGGATCGGGCGGTCGCAGTCGCCAGGGAAGACCTCCACCACCGCACCGCGGATCGCCACCTCGCCGGGCTCGTCCACCCGGTCGTCCAGCACATAGCCGGTGCGGGCGAACCAGCCGCGCCACGCCGTCTCGTCATAGGCCATGCCCCGCGTCAGGCAGAAGCGTCCGCCCGCCCAAGCCTGTGGCGGCGGCAAGCGTTGCAGTGCCAGATCGGCCGAAGCCACCACCAGTCGCCCGGACGCTGGAGCTTCCCCTTCCGCCAGTCGCATCAGGCCGGCGGCACGGCGGCCCAGCACGGCCCGCGATGGCGCGGCACGGTCACCGGCGGCGGTTTCGTCGATCGGGAGCAGGACGGTGTCAAGATCGGGGAACAGGTCACCCACCAACCGCGCCAGCCGGGTGGCGCGCGCGTCGCTGCGGGCGAGCAGCAGGACACCGCCGGGCCGGCGGGCGAGCGCGGCCAGCCGAATGGCCAGCTCGCCTTCGCTCTGCACGGATAATGTGGCGGGAGACGACGCCGGAACTGGGGGCGGCGTGTCGGGCGACGGGTCGGCGACGGGGACTCCGTCAAGCATGATGGGCGTACATGGTAGGCAGGCTCCGGTTTATGGCTCCGCGCACCCCTCGGGAGGAGGGACGGCGGGGCTGCGGAGGTTCAACACCGCCGGGTCCCCCGCGGTTGCCTACCCTTCAGTCTAGCGGAACTTTCCGGTTCAGTGCAGCACCAGCCAGCCGACCAGAACCGCCAGAAAGGCACCGGCCGTCGACCCCAGCACGGTCAGCAGCGGCGACCAGCCCGCTCCGCCCGTCATTTCCGCCGATGCGCTGTCCAGGCCGCGCAGGCTCTGGTCCATCCGCATCAGGAACACTTCCAGCCCGCTGACCCGCTCCGTCAGTTCGCGCAAGGACCCGGCCAGGGAATCGGTTCGCTCGCCCTGGGCCTTTTCCAGACGGGAGGCGTCGGCGCGCAGGGCCGTCACCCCCTCGCCCGCATCGCGCAGCAGGCGGCCGATGGCCTGCTGGGCGGCGGCAAGCTGGCGCTGGTCGCGGCGGACCGCGTCGATCCGCTCGCCGATGCGCTGCAGATGCGGCGCCAGCAGCCGGTCGAGCCGCTGGTCCTCCGGGTTCGGCTGGGCGAAGGTCGCGGTCTCGCCGGTGGAGGGCGAGCACACCACCGCTACCACCCGCGAGGGGTCCGCCCCCTCCGGCAAGGTCACCTCCGCCTCGAAGGCATGGGCACCGTCGCCGATGCCGCCGCCGGCCAGATCGGGCCGCGGCCGGTCGGCCGTCACCCGCGCCAGCGTTTCCGGCGGACCGCCGTCCCGCTCCAGCCGCAGTTCGACCTCCAGCCGGTCGGCCGGATGGTTGCCGTCCCAGGCCCAGCCGAACACCCGGCCACCCTGCAGGGCGTCGATGTGGCCGACGATGGCCGCCGCTTGAGGTGCGTCGATGGGATCGGCCACGGGGGTGGTCTCGCGAAGCTCGACGATCTTGGCGGTGGCGGACATGGGACCGGCTTCCGGTTGTTGGGCTGGAGAGTGCGTTTTCGCTTACGCCGCCTTGCGGTCGGTGGCGCGGCGCAGGGTGTGGCTGGGCATGCGGTGGGGGACGTAGTTCTCGTCCAAGAACTCCCGCATGTCGCGATAGCGCTGGTAGTAGGTGCGGTTGAACTTCTCGAACAGGCTCTGGTCCCAATATTCTTCGAGGACGAAGGGCTTGTCCGAATAGACGTTGTAGCAGGGGATCGCGAAGGTCTCCGCGAACTCCGCCGTTCGGCTGTCATAGCTGAAGTAGACCGACGGCGTGGCGTTCGACAGCGCCATCAGGTTGCCGTGCAGGCGATAGCCCAGCACGAGATCCTTCGACCTCACAAGGTTCTCATAGTCGGCGACGACGTCCGAATACCACAGGCGCTCGCGGTACAGCGCGTCCATCTCGTCATCGAAATACCATTGCTTCAGCCAGGCGCTGTCATGCAGGTGCGTCCAGGCCTCCGCCTTCTGCTCCTCGGTGCCCCACAGCAGCTTCTTCTCTTCCACCTCTCCCTGCATCATCAGGACGGTGTCAAAGCGGCTGGAAATGTCCTTTACGAAGTCGCGGTGGCGTTCCAGATACTTGCGGACGTCCGGTGAATAATGCTTGGAGACCTCGCGGCGCATGGTGATGCCGACCTTGCGCACGCTGTCGAGCGCCGGCAGGTCGATGCGCAGTTCCGGGTCGCGGTTGCGGAAGGCGGTCGGGCAGCCGACAATGCGGGTGTTCTTGATGCCCAGGTCCCACAGCACTTCGGCGGTGTAGGTGCCGCGCACGCCCAGCGTCGTCGATTTGTCGGCGATCATCCGCCAGATGCGCTTGCTTTCCTCGGTCAGCGTCAGCTTGCCGGTGGCCGGCGCCTGGGCGCCGACGCCAAAGGCGATGACGGGAATGCGCAGCTTCGCCAGCACCTGGATGGTCGCCGCCGGCCAGTCCATCGAATCATGGATGTAGTTGCTGCCGCGCAGGAAGACGTAGTCGTATTCCGCATTGATCCGGTCGACGACCTCCTGCCGGAACTCGCGGATCTCCAGAACATCCAGCTTGTCGTAGGTCAGCAGCTTCAACGAGGAGTCGAAGACGAACGCGTCACCGATGTTGTGATAGTGGTCGATGCTGCGCTGAATGTCCTGGTAGCTGTACCAACGCACGCAGTCGTGATCGTAGACTTCGCCCGACGGAATCATGACGAGGATGTTGGCCACGGCGGCTCTCCCTGGGTTGGGCGACAATAGGGGCGGATATTGCCCGGATTACCGCCGGGCTAAATCGAATCTTCACACTGGACCTATGCTAGAGGTCCTGTGATTTTCGATCCAACATTACCAATATGTTCGGCGACATGCGGAATGAAATCTTCCTGATATTCGAAAATATCACAGCGCATTCCAACATTCCCTTATCACGACCGCTGCGCCACCGCCCGCTCCGGCATCGAGGGCGCCGCGCCGCCGGCGGCCAGCAACGCGTCGAACACTTCAGAGTGCTGGCGCGCGCATTCGGCGCGGTCGATGGGGCGACGGATGCGCAGGCGCAAGCGGTCCCACAGGTCCGGCGAGGTCAGCGCCTCCGTCATCCGGTCCACCAGATCCTCGACGCTGCCGTTGCGGAAATGCAGGCCGTCGACGCCGTGGGTCACCTTCTCCGCCATGCCGCCGATGTTGCTGGCGATGATCGGGCGGCCGTGCAGGAAGGCCTCCTGGATGACGACGGGGGAGTTCTCCCACCAGATCGACGGGATGATCATCCAATCGACGTCCTTCATCAGGCCCGGCAGTTCGGCCGAGCGGTAGCTGCCGTAGAAGCGCACCCGGTCGCCGGCCTTCTCCACCGCGTCGTTGAAGCGCTTCTGATAGGCCTCCGGCTGGCGTTCCAGGTTGCCGCCGAAGATCATCAGCGCGCCGTCCTCGCCCCAGGCCTTGTCGGAGATGCGCGACACCGCCTCCACCAGCAGGTGGGCGCCCTTGAACTCGGTCAGCTGGCCGAAGAAGGCGAAGCGGTTGCGTTTGCCGGCGCGGGTGACCGGACGCGGCGGAGCGATGCCCTCGATGGTCAGGCCGTTCTCGATCATGCGGAACTTCTCGCGCGGCAGCCCCCAGTCGACATAGCGGTCGATCAGGAAGTTCGACGGGCTGATGTAGAAGTCCGCCTGTTCGAGGAAGGTCTTCAGGAACAGCTCGCGCTTGAAGAACTCCGCCTCGCCGATGTGGGGAAAGCAGCCGGCGCAGTCGGCCGGGCTGGCGCGATAGCACAGCGCGTTGCGGCTAGTCTTCACCATCTGGCCATGATGGTGGCAGATCGACAGGTACTCATGCAGCGTCACCACGATGGGCACGCGCGGCAGCGCCTGACGCACTGCCTGGATGGTCTCGATCCCCAGCCCGAGGAAATGGTGGAAGTTCACCACATCCGGCTGGAGGTCGCGGACATAGCGGACGAAGTCCTTCTCCAGCCCCGGCAGATTGCGGTTGGACAGGCGGAAATGGTCGTAGTCGTTGGCGTAGTAAAGCACCTCCCGCTCCTTCTGGCGCAGAGCCATCAGGGCGGAGCCGCGATGCTGGGCGATGGGCGGCGCCACGCGGGCGAGATAATGGCTTTCCCAGCCCGGCAGGTCGTGCAGGCCGTTGTGCAGGTTGTAGGAGGCGACCTCACCCCCGCCCAGCGAGAAGGAGGGGTGGCCATGGCTGATGATCAGCGCGCGCTTGGTCTTGCTCATCGGGTGACCGTCTGTCCTAAGCGGGGGTGGTGAGGTGGTTGTGTCGCTTGCCCCCACCCCGACCCTCCCCCGCTGGGCGGGGGGGGGTTTAGTGCAAGGGCGGCGGAGTTCCCTCCCCTGCGAAGCGGGGGAGGGTTAGGGTGGGGGCAATAACTCAGGCCGCGATCGACGCCTTCCAGCGCTCGGCAAAGCTCCATTCGTCGACCAGTACGCTCATGCGCTCCAGCCGGGGGTCGCGGGCGTGGCGGGGCTGTTCGTCTACCGCCACCAGTCGGACCTTCGGCAGCCACAGGCAAGAGCCGCCGGCCGCCCGAACCCGCAGGCACAGGTCCAGTCCCTTCGGCTCCGAGCCGAGATAGCGGCCGCCATCGGCCATCGCCCGCACCAGCAGTTCGCGCGGCAGCAGTGCGCAGTCGGCCGAGGCGGCATCGACCGCCGACGCCTCCTGCTCCTTCAACCAGTCGCGCGGGTAGCCGGCGAAGCGGCGCTCGTAGGTGACCACACCGCCCGGCCCGTCCACCGCGACGATGCCGGCGAAGCGGACCGAATGATCCTCGTACAGCAGGGTCGGGCTGGCCATCACCTGCGCCAGCGCGGCGGAGCCCACGGCGTTCGGCTTGCGGATCGCACGCTCCAGCGCCGACAGCCAGCCGCGCTCGGTCGGCAGAACCGACGGGGAGAGCAGCAGGACGCGGTCGGCGCGGACATGCGGCAGGGCCGCCGCGACCGCCTCGAACGGGTCGGCGGCGGTGGGAGCCGCAACGAAGCCGACCGAAAGTCGATAGAAGCCGGCAGCCTGCCGGACCATGCCGGCCAGACGTTCATGCGTGCCGGCACCGGCCACCACCAGAATCTCCGCCTCGGCGAAGTCCGAGTCATTCGCCATGCGTGCAAGGTTCAGGTCGACGTCCTCACGCCCGTCGCAGACCGGCAGAATCACCGAAACGCGCGGGCTCTTCAGCGCGCGGCCCATCGGGTGCAGGACGGAGGAGGGAGCCGGCTGGCCGGACGCCGCGGTGCGCAACATCGGCCCGAGATGGTTGGCGATGACGCGGTCGATGGACGGGCTGTCGGGATTGACCGCCCCCAGCATGCGGCGTAGCGCATCGCCGGTCGGTGACTGGCAGGGCAGCGGCAGAAAAGCGATACCGTCGGCCAGCGTCAGTTCCAAGTGGAACTCGGCGTCGGCGGCGATGCCGGCCGGCTCGCGGGCGAAGGCGGTGAAGCCGTGGGCGTCATCGCCCGGAATCAGGCGGCCGGCGAACAGCGCATCGTGGGCGAAGGCATCGGACACGTCCTTGCGGGACAGCCGCGACCAGTCGGTGTCCAGCCGCGCCCTCATGCCGGCGCCCCTCACCGTCACCGCGCGGACAGCCTGTGAAGGGTCGAGCAGCCAGCCGCAGACGAACAGCCCGGCGCCCGGAACGCGCACCGCCATGTCCAGCCCCATGCGCACTGGCGCCTGGATCTGCGACACCGTCTCCACCCCATTGTAACGGGCGGCGATGGCGGCGGCGACACCGCGGCGGGCGGCATCTCCCTGCAACTGGCCCAGCATGTCGCGGGCATGGGCGGAGGCGACGCCGTCGGCCAGCAACTGCCGGTGCTCGAAGATCGCGAGATGGCGCCAGCCGTCGGCGGCGCGGAAATGGATGCGGCGAATGGTGTCCGGCGCGGCGACCGGGCCTTCCAGAACGGTCAGCAGGCCGGAGGCATCGTCGGGCAGGTCGGGACGGTGGAAGGGTGCGGCGGCACTGGCATGGGAACGCAGATCGTCGGCCTCGACCAGCACAGGAGCGGCGCCGGCCGGAAAGCCGTGCGACCAGCCCTGCACCATCAGCGCACCGTCGCGGAAGCGTCCCAGCACCTCGGCGAAGCCGTCGGGACGGGAGGCCTCCTGCGCCAGACCGGACAGCAGGCGGGTGCGGCGGTCGCCGTCCCCCGCCTCGCCCTCGCCCATCTCCGGGCCGGAGAGCAGGGTCACGGCGACGTCCAGCGCCACGCCGAGCGACTGCGGCTGCACCTCGCGCAATGCCGCGACCAGATGGGCCGGATTGGTGCGGACGTTGGACAGGCGCGGCAGCAGCAGGTGCTTGCCTTGGGCGTCCTCGATCTCGATGCGGGACGGGCGCATGTGGGACAGTCCGGTGACACGGATGGCGCCCAGGAACCAGCGCTCCCCCGCCCCGTCGGTCCAGCAGCCGCCACGGAAACGCCCGTCGATCATGCCGTCCAGCATCACGACGCTGTCGGCCGGCAGGGGCTGGTCGATGGCGCCGAACAGCATCAGCGTGTCCTCGTCCAAGAGGACGGCGGCGGTGATGTCGGCCTTGGTGCTGCGGTCCTTCATCGGGTGCGATTCCCCTGGATAAGAGCGGCGGGTGCTGGTGACAGAAGTTCGCCGTAAAGCGCGAGGTGGAGCGACGCGGCCTCCTCCGTCTGGCGGACGGCCGGGATGTTGGCCGACAGCCGTTCCCACAGATCGGGTTCGGTCATCGCGCGGGTCATGACGCGGGCGAGATCGGCAGGGTCGTTGGGGCGGACATGCAGGCCGTCGACGCCGTCGCGCACAGCCTCCGCCATGCCGCCGATGCCGCTGACGATCACCGGGCGGCGGTGCTGGAAGGCCTCCTGGATCACAAGCGGCGCGTTCTCCCACCAGATCGACGGCATCACCACCCAGTCGGCGGCAGCCATCAGCGACGGCATCTCCTGCGGCCGGTAGGGACCGTGAGCGGTGGCGAGGCCGCGCGTTGCCTCGAAGCCGTCGGCCACGCGCTGGCGGAACTCCGGCGCCTGATACAGGCTGCCGCCATGGACGGCGAGCGACGGGGAAAGGCCCTGCCGCGCCATGCGGGCGACGGCGTCGAGCGCCACGGTGACACCCTTGAACGGGTTCAAATTGCCGAAATAGGCGAAGGCGTCGCGCGCCGCACCGGGGGCGAGGTCGCGGGCCGGAGTTGGCTCAACGGCCGGGCGGCTGTTCGCCATCACCTCGATCCGGGCGGGGTCGAGACCCCAAGCGACATAGCGGTCGCGCAGGAAACGGCTGGGCGCCAGGAAGCGGTCGACAAGCCCGAACATCGCCTTGATGTGCTTCTCGCGCAGCAGGAACTGGTCGGCCGGCCGGTCGGGGAAGCAGCGGTGACAGGCATCCGGCGATGCCTTGCTGCAAAGCGCCCTCGTTTCACCGCTATTGCCACCCTCACCGCGCGGCGGGGTGACCATCTGGCCGTCATTGGCGCAGATCGGATAATAGTCGTGCAGGGTATAGACGATCTTCGCGTCCGGGCAGACGCGGCGGATCAGGAACAGCATCTCCACGCCCAGCAGCAGCGTGTGGTGCACATGCACGATGTCCGGCCGGAAGGCGCGCAGCAGGTTGGACAGGTCGGGGACCAGCCCATGCAGGTCGATCTGGCTTTGATGGAAATGGTCGAAGTGACCGGCCCACAGCAGCACCTCGTCGGCGCTGCGCCCCAGCGTCTGGAAGCCGGTGCCGGGACGCGGCGCGCGGTGGGTGTCGTTGGTGCAGGCCAGGAACAGGCACTCGGCCCCCGCCGCCTTCAGGCCGCCGAACAGCTCGTGCGCGAAGATCTCGGTGCCGCCGGGATGCAGGCTCGGGTGATTGTGCGCAATCAGCAGCACCCGCGGCGGCCGGGCAGCCACCAGCGGACGCGCCGGATGGCGCGGGGCGGGACCGGCCGCCGTTTGGTTGGCCGGGACCAATGGAAGGCGGCGGCGGCTCATGGCGCGGTCCCCTTCTCCAGAACCAGCAGGTCCTGGAAATTCTCGGCCTCGCGCTGGCCGCTCCAATGGCCGCGCATCACGGCGCGGGCGGGGCGCAGGCCATGGGCGGCGAAGCGGCCGAGCAGGAACTCCTCGTCATAGGCGACGGCGGCGTTGGGATGCTCGGGATCAGCCAGCAGCTCAACGCCCGGCGCATCGCGGAAAGGCGGGCGCGCGGTGCCCTTGGCGATGCCGGCGCGCGCGGTGGCGTCCGCCAGGAACAGGCTGAGGAAGCAGCGCCCGCCCGGCTTCAGCATCCGCGCGATCTCCGCCGCATAGCGCTCAGCGTCGGCCGTGCGCAGGTGGGTGATAACGGAGGTCAGGATGACGAAGTCGTAGGACGCCGCCTTGAAGGGCAGCGTCGCCGTTTCCCCCTCGATCCGGCCGTCGGGATTGTAGAGGCCGTTGGCGACATCGAGATGGTGGAAACGGAACTCCGGATAGGCCGGCGTGATGGTCGAGGCGCACCAACGGATGCCGTCCAGCACGATGTCGATGCCATCGTAGGACGAGTCCAGATACTGGGTCAGCGGCAGCGCCATGCGGCCGACGCCGCAGCCGATCTCCAGAACCTTGTGGTCGGGACGCAGGCCGCCCAGCCGGACGAAGTGGCGCAGGAACTCCGCCCCGATGGCGCGAAAATCACCGTCGCCGATGAAATGCAGCTCCGGCGGCGGCACCGGCAGGAAGCGGTTGCGCGCGATCTGGGCGCAGAGCCATTCCAGCCGCGGATCGGTCTGGCGGCGCAGGACGGCAAGCTGCGGGGTCGGTACGATCGCGTTCATCGGGTCACCTGTGCTGTCTTGCGGGTGCGGCTGGTGTTCGATGGCCGCACCTCGTCGTCGGCGTACCAGTCGCGCGCCATCAGCTCGGCCATACGGTCGGCCCAGCGGCGGCCATGGAGCCAGCGGTTGTATTCGGAGGCGACTCCGCGGGTGTAGCCCTGGTGCCGGCCGATGGAGCGGCGTTCCAGATGGTACAGCTCCACCGACGGGGCATAGCGGATGTCGAGACCCTGGTCGCGGATGCGCAGGCACAGGTCCGAATCCTCGAAGTCGCCGATGATGTAGTCTTCGCAGAAGCCGCCGGCGGCGCTGTAGGCGGCACGCGTGGTCAGCAGACAGGCGCCGGTGACGCCAGGAACCGAGCGCGGACGGCAGGCGGCGGCGAAGTCGCGCGGCAGGCCCTTGAAATAATGATGGTTGTACCAAGCGCCTTGCAGGTCGCGGTCGAAATAGAGGCCGGCATGCTGAAGGCTGTCGTCGTCGAACAGCAGCTTCGGCCCCACCGCGCCGATTCCCGGACGTTCCTCCAGCGCCGCGACCAACTGCGGCAGCCAGCCGGCGCGGTCGGGAACCACGTCGGAATTCAGGAACAGCAGACGGTTGCCGCGGGCGACCGCAACGCCCGCATTGTTGGCGGCGGAGTATCCGTAATTGGCGCTCTGCACCAGCAGCAGCATCGGCAGGCCATAGAGGCCATGGAAGCCGCGCAGCAGATGCACCACCTCGTCGCGCTGCTCCGGGCTGTCGAGCACGAAGATCAGTTCGGCCTCGGCCATATCCTGGTCGGTGGCGAAGCTGGATATCTGAAAACGCAGGAACTCCAGCGTGCGGTAGAGCGGAATAATGACCGACACCGCGGGCTTCGCCTTGCGCTCGCCAAAGACGACCAGCTCCGGCTCGCCGCGGGTGGCGAGATGGGCGGCGTGCAGCGGGACGACGGCCGGGCCGATGACGGTCTCCAGCAGGTCGGGCGTGGCGAAGCGCGGCGGCAGGCTGCCCAGCACGGCGGCGCGGGCGTCGGCATGGGCGCGTGGACGAGGCGGCGGGACGAGGCGCAGCGTACCGCCCGACGCCAGCCGAAGCTCCGCCGTCACCTGAAGCGCCTCCGCCGGTTCGGGCGTACCCGGCAGATGCAGGATGAAGCCGCTGCGGTCGATGCCGGTGCCGCCATAAAGCTTGGCGACATCCTCGCGCGGGAAGCGGTGGGCGAAGCGCTCCACCCGGCGTTCGCAGCCGAAGGGGGTGCGCACCACCAGCTCCGCCGCCAGCCCATGCGGATCATGTAGCCAGCCAGCCAGGAACAGCCCGCCGTCCGAGGTGGGAATCGCGAGGTCGAGCGAGGCGCCGATCGGCCGCTTGGCGTCGGCGGCCTGCCGGCGCGGCAGCGGGGCCAGCGCCTGCAGTTCGCTGACCGCCGATGCGGCGGACGCATCGCTGCGACCGCGTTGGGCGAGGCTGGTCAACAGATAATGGCGCAATGCGGCCGGCGTGTCGGGACGGGCGTTCAGCCGGTCGGTCAGGGTGGGCAGGCCGACCGGCTCCTCGGGGAAGCGGCGGCAGGCGACGCCGTTGGCGCCCAGCACCACCAGCAGGTTGCCCGGCGCGCACAGCCCACGGTCGATCAGCAGGTCGAAGGCGATGCGCCCTTTCCCCGCCGGATCGGCACCGATGCAGGCATCGAAGGGCGCCCGCGCCACCCCGTTCGGCGACAGCACGACCAGACCGCTGATGGCGCCGAAGCGACCGGACAGCGCGCCGGCACACAGCAGAAGGCCACCGCCCGCCGTTGCGCGGACCGCCAGATCGGCCGGCTCAGCCGCACGGTCGAGCACCAGCCGGCGGCACAATGCTGCGAAGGCGGCATCGCGGCGGAGGGCCGGAGTGGAGCAGGCGAAGTCGAACAGGAAGCGCAACACCCGCAGCCGGGCCGCACCGTCCAGACTGCCGAGCAGCCCGGTGGGGTCCAGATCGGCGGCGCCGGTTTCGGTGCGAAGCTCGGCGATCACGCGATTGTTGGCGATGAAATGGATGGGCATCCGCGGGTCACGCGGTGCCGGCAGGATCGACAAAACACGCCGCCCGCCCCAGCCGGTCTCGACGGTCAGCGTGGTGAAGGGCGGACGCACCGGCTCGCCGTCGACGCTCGGCGTGATCGGGCCGACCGGATCGTTCGCGCCGTCCGCCTTCCCGTCCATCGTCCAGGAGACGAGGAGGAAGCGGCGACCCAGCGACAGACGTTGGGCGGGGGCGATCGACACCGAATTCGGCAGGACGGCGATGACGGTCATGATTGGGATTCCGGCAGCGTCGATGGAATTGAAAGTCGTAGAGGCGGACTTCGGGCAAAGGGGGACCGGCGGCGGCTTTGACACCACCGGTCCGTCCTTCTCAGGCGTCGCTTAAGAAGCGTCGTCCGATCAGTGCCCGGTTAGTGGATGACGAAGAAGTCGTTCGGGTGGTTGTGGATGTCCGCAGCCGAGACACCCTTCAGCGTGATGCTGTCGCCATGGCCGAGGTCGATCACGGCGTCGCCATGCTGGTCGGTGACGCGGGCGGCCAGATCGGCGGCGTCGGTCACCTTCAGACCATTGATGTTGCGGGAGATCTGCAGAACATCCTCGCCGGCCTTGAAGTCCAGGACCACGTCCTGGCCACCACCGCCCGAGAAGATGAAGACATCGTGGCCGGCGCCGCCGGACAGGATGTCGTTGCCCTTGCCGCCTTCGAGAATGTCGTTGCCGTCGTCGCCGAACAGCACGTCGTTGCCATCGCCGCCGGACAGCACGTCGTTGCCGGTGCCGCCATGCAGGATGTCGTTGCCCTTGCCGCCGTCGAGGATATCGTCGTGGCCGCCGCCGGACAGGATGTCGTCACCCTTGCCGCCGGTCAGAATGTCGTTGCCGTCCCCCCCGGACAGCACGTCATTGCCGTTGCCGCCATCCAGCACGTCACGACCGGCGCCGCCGATCAGAACGTCGTCACCACTCCCCCCCAGGATGATGTCGTCGCCCGAACCGCCGTCGATGATGTCGTTGCCGTTACCCCCCAGCAGCACGTCCGCGGCGGTGCCGCCATGGATCACGTCCGCCCCGTTCCCCCCGAACAGAGCGTCATGTCCATCGCCGCCGAGCAGAGTGTCGTTCCCGTTGCCCCCCAGCACCAGGTCGTTCCCCTGCCCGCCAACCAGCAGATCGTCATGATTCGTGCCGACATGCACGTCGTAGCTGCCCCCAGGAACCGTAGCCATCGTAGGTGTCTCCTTGCGATGTGATTGGGATTGTTGGGCCGTCTTTCGGCCTCGCTCAAAAGGCTGAGCTCGCCTTTCGGTGTAACCAAATCTATCGAGGGGATAGTGTGATAAAACTCGGGCACATGGAAGAGAAAGTTGAGTCAAGACAACGGATTCTTGCAGTAGAACGCATTGTCGATATTTTCAAAAAGACAGTTAGTCTGATTTACATCGAATTTCTAAGCAGTTTACGTTTTAAAAAATGATGGTCTATCCCTCATTCTGACTACAGAAGGGCCCCGGACCGGTGTCTACGCCAACCAAGATCCATTTTCGTTAAAGGATGGTTTTCAAATCTGGTTGGTCCAAACAAAGCCACAGAAGCCAAGGACGCATTGTCGCCTGATGCGTCGTCCCATTCGCGGATGTGCAAAAGGGCCGGCGTGGGGGACGCCGGCCCTTCCACGGGGCCGCTTGGCAGGGGATGGACACCCAAGCAAGGACCCCAGCCCACACCGGCCCGAACGGGGGAGGGCCGGGGGGATGGCGGTTCCGCTTACCGCTCGCGGAAGGCCCTCTGCAGGCCGTCGGTCAGCGGTGTCAGGAAATAATCGATGGCACGGCGGGCGTGGCCGTGGATCATCACTTCAGCCGGCATGCCGGGATGCAGCTCGACATTCGGCAGGGCCTTCAGCTCCGCCGCATCCATGCTGATCCGCGCCGCGAAGTAATAGGCGCCGGTGCGCTCGTCCTCCAACTGGTCGGCCGACAGCGAAACCACCTGCCCGGCGACCGGCGGCACGGCGCGCTGCCGATAGCCGGTCAGCTTCACCATGGCCTTGCTGCCGACCTCCACATTCTGAACGTCGTGCGGGGAGACGCGCGCCTCCACGATCATGGCGTCGTCCTGCGGCACGATATCGAGGATGCCGGCGCCGGTGGGGATCACGCCGCCTGGGGTGAAGAATTTCAGACCGGTCACGCGCCCGGCCTGCGGTGCGGTGACCGCCTGGCGCAGCAGCACGTCATCGGCGCTGCGCAACCGTTCCAACAGGTCGGAAACGCTGGCCTGGGCCGCCTGCAGATCGGTCGACACCTCCGACCGGCGGGTGTTGCCGATGTTGATCATGGTCAGCTCGGCGGCGGCGATGGCCTGTTCCGCCTTGGACTTGTTCGCCATCAGCTCACCCAGCCGGCCTTCGGAGTCGGCGACGTTCCGCTGAAGCTCCAGCATCCGTGGCCGGCGCTCGTATCCCTTCGCCAGCAGGCCCTGCACCACCCGCAACTCGTCCTGGGTGTAGCGCAGCCGGTCGGCGGTGGCGACGCGCTGGGACTCCAGAGCCACGATCTCGTCGCGCAGCTGTGAGATTTGTTTGCGCTGGATTCCCAGCTGGGCCTCGTAGCTGTCATGGCGGGACCGAAACAGCCGCTCCTCCACAGACATCGCCTCGGCCGCCACCGGATTGTCGCGGGCGGCCTTCACCAGTTCCTCGGCGAACAGAGGATTCGGCGCGTCCGACTGTTCGGCGCGCAGACGTCCCAACTTCGCCAGCGCGGTCCAATACTGTCCCTGCAACTGCGCGACCACGGCCTGGCTTTGCGTGGAGTCCATCCGCAGCAGCACCTGGCCGGCCTGCACGAGGTCGCCGTCCTTGACCAGCAGGTCGCGCAGGATGCCGCCCTCCAGATGGGAGACGGTCTTGCGGTGGCTTTCCACCATCACGGTGCCGGCGGCCAGTGCGGCGCTGTCCAGGCTGGCGGTGAAGCCCCAGGTCAGGAAGCCGCCGAATCCGACCAGCACGGCCAGGGCACCCGCCAGCGCGGTGCCGCGCAGCGACGGTTCGACCGGCGCCATGTCGATGGTGGCGGTCCAGACGGGCTGGGATGACAGAAGGGGTGTATCACCGGTCATCGCTGTTCTCCGCTGCGGACGAGGCGGGTCACGCCGGCGGGTACGCCGCCGGGCTGCACCAGTTTCAGGACGTCGCTGCGGGCGCCGAAATGCTCGACGGCGCCCTCCTTCATCACCACCAGCTTGTCGGCGATGGCGACGATGGAGGGGCGGTGGGCAATCATCACCACCGTCGTGCCGTCGGCCTTCACCTTGTGCACGGCGTTCAGCAGCGCCTGCTCGCCCTCATGGTCGAGGTTGGAGTTGGGCTCGTCCAACACCAGCAGGCGCGGACGGCCGAACAGGGCGCGGGCCAGCGCGATGCGCTGCCGCTGGCCGCCGGACAGGGAAAAGGCGCTGTCGCCCACCGGCGTGTCGTAGCCGAAGGGCAAGCGGCCGATCATCTCGTGCACCCCCGCCAGCCGGGCGGCGCGGACGATCTCCGCCGGATCGGCGCTGGCCATGCGGGCGATGTTCTCGCCAATGGTGCCGTCCAGCAGGGCCACCGACTGCGGCACGTAGCCGACATATTTGCCGAAGCTCTCGCGCTCCCACAGATAGGTGCTGGTGCCGTCCAGATAGATGCCGCCGGCCGTCGGCTGCCAGACGCCGACCAGCAGGCGGGCCAGCGTCGATTTGCCGGCCCCCGACGGGCCGATGACGCCAAGCACCTCCCCCGCCTCGATCGCGAAAGAGACGTTGCGCAGCACCGGGCGGCTCAGCCCGGCCGGCACATGGCTGACGCGGTCGACGGTCAGCGCGCCGGTGGGTTGCGGCAGCGGCATGGTGGAGCGGGCCGAAGCGCCGTTGTTCAGCAGGTCGCGGATGCGGCGGTGCGCCTCCAGCGCCTTTACCCATTGGCGCCAGCCGTCCACCAGCTGTTCGAAGGGATGCAGCAGCCGCCCGGTGATGAGGCCGGCGGCCATCATGCTGCCGGGGGTCACCAGATTGTCGATCACCAGCGTGGCGCCGGCGGCGATCACGCCGACCTGAAGGATCATCCGCAGCGAGCGGGAGGACGCGGCGAGCCCGCGCGACAGGGTGGCGCCGCGGTCGATCATCCCGGCCGATCCACTCTGCGCCGCCTGCCAGCGCCGGGCCAGGGCCGGCAACATGCCCATCGCCTCGATGGCTTCGGCATGGCGGACGGTGCCGGCGATGTCGGCGAAGACGCGGGCCGAGGCTTCGTTCGCCTGGGCCATCGGGCGGCGGGTCAGCATATCGGTCAGCACGCCCATCACCAGCAGCACCAGCGCCGAGATGATGGCGAGCACGCCATAGACCGGGTGCAGCAGGAACAGGATCGCCAGAAAGATCGGCGCCCAGGCCAGTTCCAGCGGGGCGGTCACCGCGCTGCTGGTCATGAAGCTGCGCAGGTCGTTCAGGTCGCGCATGGTCTGCGCCGCATTGCGCGGGCCGCCCGACAGCGCGTCGACGATGGAGGCCTCCAGCGCCGGGACGTTGAAGCGGTGCGCGATCACAGCGCTGGTCACCAGGAAGGCGCGGGCGCGGATGAAGTCCAGCACGCCGTACAGCGCCAACGCCCCCACCGCGATGATCGCCAGCATCGTCAGCGTTTCCAGGCTGCGGCTGCTCATCACCCGGTCGTAGACCTGCATGGTGAAAAGCGGCAGCACCAGCATCAGGACGTTCACGAACAGGCTGAGGACGCCGGCCAGCAACAGGCCTTGTCCGATCTTCCGGTAGGCTTGGGTCAGCAGGGGCCGATCCACGGAACTCATCTTCGATCCTTCCTGATGGAGGACTCGCCGGCTCGCGCGGCGCTTGAAATCGGGAAAACACAAAAAGCTGCCGGCGGCGACGACACGCGGGACAGGAAGCCGGCTGGGGGGATGCCGGATGCGAACGGTCCCGTGAACGGGCGGTCGCCTATGGATGGACAGATCCGGACGCGGGGGGAGGCGTCGGCGGACTTGGCACGCTTAAGCTTTACACCGGGGACATTTTAGAGACGTGTGACAAGTTTCGGCCGGCACTCCTTTCCAGCATCCGAAAAAGGGGTATCTCCGCCTCTGTAAGTCTCTGATAGAAAACGGGAAAACAGCGCTTCACCGAAGGTCTTAGGCCGTTGGTGGCGTATTTTGCAGCCATCTGGTCAGACGCATCCGACATCGTGCATGCTGCGACGCGATGAATTTGCGCAAGGCGCCGTGATCCCCCCATCCGGCCTGCCCTGCACCGCCCCCCGCTTTCCTTCCACCATGCCGGCCGCCCGTTTCAGGCTGCGGCCCAAAGACCGGTTCAAGGAAACCCACGCTCCATGACGACCTCGAAAACCATTCTCGTTACCGGCGGCGCCGGCTATGTCGGCAGCCACTGCGTGGCGGAACTTCTCGACCGCGGCCACCGGGTCGTGGTGTTCGACAATCTGCGCCAGGGCCATGCCGCCGCCGTTCCGGCCGAGGCGACCTTCATCCAGGCCGATCTGGCAGACGAGGCGGCGCTGGCCCGCGTGTTCGGGCAGTGGCGCTTCGATGCGGTGTTCCACTTCGCGGCGTTGTCCGTGGTTGGCGAATCGATGCGCGACCCGCACGCCTATCTGCACGGCAACACCGTCACCTCGCTGAACCTGATCCGCGCCGCGGTGAAGGCGGGGGTGATGAAGCTGGTTTTCTCCTCCACCGCCAACCTGTTCGGCTCGCCCAAGCGGATCCCGATCGACGAGGATGAGGCGATCGATCCCGGCAGCCCCTATGGCGAATCGAAGTTCATGATCGAGCGCGCCCTGCATTGGGCCGACCGCTGCCATGGGCTGCGCTCCGCCTGCCTGCGTTACTTCAACGCCGCCGGCGCCCATCCAAACGGGCAGCTCGGCGAGGATCACAGCCCGGAGACGCATCTGATCCCGCTGGTGATGGACGCCGCCACCGGCAAGCGCCCGCACATCGAGATCTTCGGCGACGATTACGACACGCGCGACGGCACCTGCATCCGCGACTATATCCATGTCTGCGATCTGGCCGACGCCCATCTGCGGGTGCTGGACGCGCTGGACGAGCGGTCGGTCCGCTACAACCTCGGCAACGGCACCGGCTACAGCGTGCGCGAGGTGATCGCGTCGGTGGAGCGCATCACCGGCCGCACCGTCCCGGTGAAGGTCGGCCCGCGCCGCCCCGGCGACCTGCCGGTGCTGATCGCCTCGTCGGAGCGCATCCGCCGCGACCTCGGCTGGCAACCGCGCTTCCCGGAGCTGGACAGCATCATCGGCAGCGCCTGGGCGTGGCGCAGCGCACATCCCAACGGCTTCCGCGGCCTTGCCGCCGCGGCGGAGTGAGGCAGCAGGAAGGACGACGGCAATGGTAGAGCCGGGATCATGGACGCGATGAGCAACCTGAACTGGGACGATGACGACGCGCCCGAACCGGGTCCGGACGACAGCTCCGCAGACCGGAGCGGCGGCAAGCCCGGCGAGGCTCTCGACCTCGCCGACTTCCACGGCATGGCGCGCCTGATCGAGCGGATGCACCGCCGCTATCTCGACGTCGTCCGTGTCGGGCTGTCCAAGCAGGGCATCGAGGACATCGGGCCAGTGCAGGCGCTGATGATCATGCTGATCGGCGAGGACGAGCTGTCGGTCCGCGACCTGATGGAGCGCGGCTATTACCTGGGCTCCAACGCGTCCTACAGCCTGAAGATCCTGGTCGACGCCGGATACATCAACCGGGCCGCCAATCAGCGCGACCGCCGCACCGCCCGCCTGCAGTTGACCGAAAAGGGGCGGGAGCTGTGGGAGGGGCTGCGGCGGATGGAACAGGCGCAGGCCGAGGCGCTGGTGCGCAACGAGACCGAGGTCCGCGACCTGAAGGCCAGCTATCGCACGCTCCGCCGGCTCGACCGGTTGTGGGGCGACATGGTCCGCTACTCCTGCCTCGATTTCGATTGAAGGTCTTCCTCCGATGCCGCAGCCGGGTGCCATGATGCCACACGCCGCCGCCCACCCCGACACCCCCCACCCCAACGGCCTGTCGTCCAAGGACGTGGAGCGGCTGCTCGTTTCGCCGAACGCGGAAACGCGGATCGAGACGATGAACAAGCTGTTCCACGACCTGGAGGCGGGCGCGCTGAGCCCGGCCGAACGGTCGCTGGCAATCGAGGTGGTGCATTGCTTCGCCGGCGACGCCCAGGTGGCGGTGCGCGAGGCGGTAGCCTGGCAGTTGCGCAACAGCCCGCTGCTGACCGAGGATCTGGCGGAGCGGCTGGTGCGCGATGTCGGCCGGGTGGCCTTCCCCATCCTGCGCGATGCCGCCGGCCTGACCGACGACCTGCTGCTGGACGTGCTGTCCGATCCCGATGCCGGCAAGCATGTGGCGGTCGCCAGCCGATCGAAGGTCTCGGCCCGCGTCTCCGGTGCGATCGCCGAGCGCGGCAACGTGATCGCGGTGACCGCGCTGCTGCGCAACGACGGCGCCGAGGTGCCGGACAGCGCGATGAGCCGCGCGCTCGACCGCTTCGGCCGAGTCCGCATGGTCAGCGAGGCGGCGGCGACCCGCCCCGGACTGTCGCTGGCGATGGTGGAGCGGGTGGTCGCCTTCGTGTCGGACAGCATGCGCACCACGCTGATGCAGGCCCACGGCCTGTCGCGCGAGCTGGTCGAACGGCTGGTGGAGCGCGGGCGGGAAGCCGCGACCATGCGCATGCTGCGCCCGGTGCTGCGCGGGGCGGAGGACATCGACGCGGTGATCCAGTGGCTGCACACCAATCGCCGCCTGACGCCGGTCCTGCTGTTCCGGGCGCTGTGCGCCGGCGACCTGGAGCTGTTCGTCGCCGGCATGGCGCTGCGCGCCGGCATCCCGCAGGAGAATGCCCGCCGGCTGGCCTGGGATGACGGCGAGCTGGGCATGGCGGCGCTGATGAAGAAGGCGACCGTCGCTCCCGGCCTGACCCACCCGTTCCAGGTCGCGGTTGGCGTCGCCAAGCGCATCGAGTATGAGGGCGAGGAGAGCCGGCGCGAGGATTTCCAGGCGGAGGTCATCAGCGAACTGTTCACCGCCTGCACGCCCACCAACGACTGGATGGTCGACGACCTGCTGCTGCAGCTGTTCGACCAGAAGTCCGACGAGGTGATCGACCGGGCGCTGGATCAGGCGGGGCTGCCCTTCTCGCCGGTGCGGACGGTGCAGTAGTCAGGTCATCCCCCTGCGGCCCCTCCCCCCGCCGCGACGCCGCGGAGGATGTCGGACATGCTGAGGATGGCCTCCGCCACCTCGATGATGCGCTTGTTCTGGTTCATCGCCGTCTTGCGGATCAGCTTGTAGGCCTCCTCCTCCGACAGGTTGCGGGTGGACATCAGCAGGCCCTTGGCGCGGTCGATCACCTTGCGTTCGTTGAGTGCCGCCTTGGCGGTCTCCAGCTCCAGGCTGACGTCGCGCAGGCGCTGGGACTGTGCCTGCACGACATCGAGGACGGAGCGCATCAGCTTCGGCCGCAGCCCGTCGGGGGCGTAGAGGCTGGAGGCGTCCTGCCCTGCCCCATTCAGTCCCGAGAAGCCGGGATCGGCATCGACCAGCACCATGGCGACCGGCACCACCGCGTCGGGGGCGCGCCCGCTCGCCTGTTCCAGATCGGCGCGGGCCTGAGCCAGCTTCGCCTCGCACAGGCGGCGGAGATCCTCGGTCAGCCGGTCCTCCACCGTCTTCAGCAGATCCATGCGGCGGGTGGAGCGTTCGAACCAGACCTCCGGCGTGATGCCCGACAGCTCGCCATGGCGGGCATCGTCGGAGAGCGCCACCGCGCGCATCCGCTCCACCTCCGCCACCGCCGGGTCGGCCAGGGCGGTGCGGAAGGCGGCGGCGTGGACGGGCTCGGCGAACTCCGCGAAGATGCGGAAGGCGCGGTTCTGCGCGTCAATCAACTGGGCGAGCCGCGCATGCTCGGCTCCGTCGAAGCGCCCGCGCGAGAAGCCGGCGCTGGCGGTCGCCCGCTCCTGCCCGGCGAACTCCTTGCCCTGGACGATGTTGAACAGGGCGACCAGGGCACGGGAGATCGCCGGGTCGGCGGCGATGTCGGCGGCCTCGAACACCACACTCAGCAGATGGCCGATGATGTCGGTGAAAGCCTTCACCGAATCCTGCGGCACCAGCGCCAGCGACGACACCTGACCGCGTAAGCCCGGCAGACCGTCCAGCGCGTGGAGCGCGATGGCGACGCGGCTGTAGAATTGCGCGCCGGAACTGAGGCGGTCGAGCTGTTCGTCCACCAGATCCAGCCGGTCACGCAGCACCGCCTCCAGCGCCTTGGCGTCGGCCTGCCAGCGGGCGCGGTCGTCGGCGAAGCGGCTGCCGCTGGAGCCCAGATAGATGGAGGAGGCGCCGCGTTCCTTCTGCAGAGCGTGGATGAGGGCGCTGAGATCCCGGACCAGGGCGCTGACCACCAGAAGCTGTTCGACGTCGCGGATGCGGCACAGCTTGGCGGCACGAAGAAATCGCGTCGCGGCGGCGCTGGTCCCGCTTTCGGCCCCGCTTTCCCGACTCTGCTGCTCCATATCCATGCGGCCCGTTCCCCCGACATCGCCCTGCCCCACGGGTCCATACGCAATGGATATGCCAGCTTGAACGCGCCCGCGGACCGGCCGGGAATGCGGCTTTTGCGCGAGATCCCGGAGGCGTTGCCGGAAAAATGGGCGGACGGTTGGCGCGAAGATGTGCAGCGCAACATCGAAGGGTTCGGCGCTGTTGGTAGGAGAGGATCCCCGTTTCTGAGTCGCCCCCCACGATGACCAAGAACCCGTTCATGAGCGCTTGGCTCTCCTGGGCCAACCGCGCCACCGGCATGTGGACCGCCGCGGCGATGTCGGCGGCCAGGCGCAACCAGGCGACGGCCCAATCGGCGATGATCAAGGCCATGATGACGCCGCCCAAGTCCGGGCACGCCAAGCCGAAGCGGAAAGCCAAGCCGGCGCGTTGAACCGGAACGCGTGAACCGGAACGCGTGAACCGGGCAAGGGGCAGCGTTGCCGCAGCCATGGCTTGACGGTGCGCGGAGGGAATGGCCAAATCCACCCCCTTCCGTTTCACGCGCAACCGTTCGAGACACGCCCCATGACCTCCGTTCGCATGCCTTCGTCGCGGCCGCCGTCGCGCTGGGCGAACCTGTTCACCGACCGGCCCGTCACCTGCATCGAGGATCTGCGGCAGCTGGCGGAATGGCGCGTGCCGCGGATGTTCTACGATTACGCGGATTCCGGCTCCTACACCGAATCGACCTACCGCGCCAACGAGTCCGACTTCGGCCGGATCAAGCTGCGCCAGCGCGTGGCGGTGGACATGACCAACCGGACGCTGGCCAGCAGCATGGTCGGCCTGCCGGTGGCGATGCCGGTGGCGCTGGCCCCGACCGGCCTGACCGGCATGCAGCATGCCGACGGCGAGATCCTGGCCGCCCGCGCCGCAGCCAAGGCCGGCGTGCCCTTCACCCTGTCCACCATGAGCATCTGTTCCATCGAGGACGTGGCGGAGAACACCGACAAGCCCTTCTGGTTTCAGCTCTACGTCATGCGCGACCGTGCCTTCATCGACAAGCTGATCGACCGGGCCAAGGCGGCGGGCTGCTCGGCGCTGGTGCTGACGCTGGATCTGCAGATCCTCGGCCAGCGCCACAAGGACATCAAGAACGGGCTGTCGACCCCGCCGAAGCTGACCATCGGCAACATCCTGGACATGGCGACCAAGCCGCGCTGGTCGATCAACATGCTGCGCACCCATCGCCGCACCTTCCGCAACATCGTTGGCCACGCGACGGGGGTGAGCAACCTGTCGTCGCTGTCGTCCTGGACGGCGGAACAGTTCGACCCGACGCTGAACTGGGACGACGTGCGCCGCATCCGCGACCGCTGGGGCGGCAAGCTGATCCTGAAGGGCATCCTCGATCCGGAAGACGCGGTGATGGCGGCCGACACCGGTGCCGACGCGCTGATCGTCTCCAACCATGGCGGGCGGCAACTGGACGGCGCGATTTCCTCGATCGCGGCGCTGCCGGCCATCGTCGAGGCGGTCGGCGACCGCATCGAGGTGCTGATGGACGGCGGCATCCGCTCCGGCCAGGACGTGGTCAAGGCTCTGGCGCTGGGCGCCAAGGGCACCTTCATCGGCCGCGCCTTCCTCTATGGACTGGGCGCCGGCGGCGAGGCCGGCGTGGCCCAATGCCTGGAGATCATCCGCAAGGAGATGGACGTGACCATGGCCATGTGCGGCCTGCGCGACATCAAGGACGTGACCTCCAACATCCTGGCCGGAAAGCCGAACTTCGGGGTTTGACCGGGGCGGCTGGTGGTTGCGGTGGGGTGGAACGGCGTGGAACGTTTTTCCGGTGCTGTTCCATCCCGCCGGGCTCAGGGCCGCCGGGCTCAGGGCCGCCGGAGTCAGGAGCGGCGGGTGAAAGGCCCCGACCCGCCGCGCAGCCGCGGAAAGGGCGGGAGGTTGGGATAGGGATCGTCGGGGTTGACGGTCCAGGGATAGACGCCCTTCGGGCCTTCGGATTCCGGGCGGGCGAGGATCGCGGCGACGGCCCGCGGATCGGGCGGCGTGCGTTCGCGCAACGCACCGGGGACATCGTCATCGAGTTCGGGGACGGTGACGGCGGGCGGGTCTTCGGGCCTGGGCGGTTGCGGGCCGGGCGATTGCGACTTGGCGTCGGGAAGATCCCTGGGAGTATCGAGGCCGGCGAAGAGACCGAGGCGTTCGGCCAGCCAGCGGACGGTGGAGGGATCACCGGCGGAGACCAGCCGTTCGATCTGCTCCGCCACCAGGGCGCGGAGAGAGGACAGGCGCAGTTCGGCCTCGCGGTTCAGGGCTTCACGCTCCCACCAGACGCGGATACGGAAATCCTTGGAGCCGTAATAGGCGCGCCAGAGAGTCGTCCGGCTGCAGCCCATGGCGCGGGCGACGTTGAGGAAGCTGCTGCCGCGCGCCAGCATGCCGGCGGCCATCACCCATTGCTCCTCGTGGAACTGCGAGCCGGGGACCAGAGAGCCGTCGGCAGGAACCGGCGGTTCTTCGGCCCAGCACGGGAAATGGTCGTCTTTCAGCGTACGGGGATCGACAGGCATGGGAAGCACGGGAATCGCTTGAAGACATTCATGTCTTTCCATGAATGAGAGCGCCGAGGTAATCGGTTGACCAAGCAGCCATTTTCCGACGCACCTTGAGGGAATTTCGATCCTGGGGGGCTTTGAGGAGGTTGATGGCCATCCGTTTGACCAGGGCCATATTCCTAGGGCCAAAGCGGCTGCGGACGCGGGCGTGATCGTCGCCGAACACCACGTCGAGCACCCAGTGCAGAGCGTTCTCGATGCCCCAGTGCCCGCGCACCACGGCACCGAATGCGGCGGCGTCGAGCGGGCGCGAACTGAGGTAATAGCGCCGCGACTGGCTGAGGGCGCCGTTGCACTCGACGCTGGCTTCAATCAGCGCCACCGCCGCCAACTGCGGCCAATCATGCCGGCCCTTCAGCCATGCCACATCGTGCAGCACGTAATGACGGCGCACTTCGATGCGCCCGTGGTCGCCGTCGGTGGTCTGCGCCACCACCAGTCCGAAGTCGCCGTGTAGCCGGCGCTCCTCGAAAGCACGCCGCACGCTGGCGTGCAGGCCACGCTGGTTGGCCTTGAGCGCCAGCACATAGTCTGCACCTTGTCCGACGATCTGCTCGGCCAACTCGCGCTGACAGCCGATGGCGTCGATGGTCACCAGACAGCCAGGCAGAGCCACCCGTTCGAGCAGGCGCGGCAACGCGGTGATCTCGTTCGATTTGTCGGCCACCGCTTCCTGCGCCAGAACCAGACGCTGCCGACTGGCCCAAGCCGAGACCACATGCAGCGGGCGCGCTCCGGTGCGCCGGCTGCCCGAGCGCCGCATGGTCTTGCCATCCAGCGCGACGATCTCCGGGGCGCCGCCACACACCTCATCCACCCAAGCGGCGAAACACTCTTCGAACAGATCGGCGTCGAGCGCGTTGATCACGTCGTTGAGCGTGTCATGGCTGGGAACCCCGCGGGTGAACGGTGCGAAGCCGCGCAGAAAGCCGAGATGCTGACGTCCCCAGGCAGCCATCTCGACGAAATCGTCACAGCCGCTCAACGTGCCGCACAGCACCACCAGCAATACCTCGCGCAACGGATACACCACTTTGCACGCTTGGCGAGGGTCCTCCAGACCGCCCAGATGCCACAGAACTCCACGAACCGCTTCTTCTCCCTCCATCCAAACCTCCCTCCATGCGGAGGTTCCTATGAATCACAACCGCGTCACCACGGGAATCCTACAAGCGATTTCTTCAAGCGATTGCCCTGGCATGGGAAGGCTCCGCGGAATGAGGGATTCCGTCGAAGATTATAGGTATATGGTCTGTTTTATAGGATTATTTACAAATCCGCTCTTCCATGCCGCCGCGCCCATGCAAGTCGACCGCTTCGTCCAGATAGCGGTACAGCGCCGCCGCGGCCTCGGCCGGATCGCTACGCCCGGCACTGCGGGACCGCGCTTCGGCCGCCGCCTCGGCGAAGGCGGCCGGATCGTCGGCCAGCAGGGCGATCCGGTCCACGGCGGCGGCGTAATCGGGCACGACAAACCGGGGGCCGATGACGGCCGACACGTCGCCGACCGGCAGCGACACCGGGACCACGCCGGCGGCCAGCGCCTCAGCGGCGCTCGCTCCGCCGCCGGTGCGCCGCGGATTCACATAGGCGTCCGCCGTTTGCATCAAACCCGCCATGTCGGTCACATAGCCCAGGTGGAACAGGCGTCCGGCATGTCGCGACCCTTGCAGGCGCTCAGGAATTGCTGCCGCTTCACCGGCGAACGCCACCGCCACCCGAGGCACACGGTCGATGAGGGATTCCAGCATCGCGAGGAAGGCGCCGTCGGCCTCCTCGTCCAGCCGGTTGCCGATCACCAGACAGAGGAAGGCATTATCCGGCAGGCCGTAGCGGGCCCTGGTTGTCGCCTTGGTCGTGGCGGCCCCGGCGGTCGCCGGCCCGTCCGGTTCCGGCGCACCGATCAGTGAATGCAGAAAGCGGAAGGGCCGCCATGACGTGGCGAGCGGACCGCTTGCCGGTCGGCCGCCACCGCCGAAATCCAGCACGATGTCGGCCAGCGAGGGGATGGCTCCGCTGGTGGTGGGGATGCACAGGGTCGGTCGCGCCGCCGCCAGCAGGTCGGCGATGATGACCGATCCGCCCAGCGACACCACCACGTCCGGGTCGTGCCATTCGACCGCGCGCAGGAACCAGTCGATCTTTTCCCGGCTCAGCCCACGGGCGGTCGAGGACAGCATTCGGAAGTTGCGACCGTCCGCCTCGATCACCTGCTTGCCGTCGAAGGCCGGCTCCACGGAGGACGCGAAGGACGGCACGAACAGGCTGTGGATGTCGGCGGGCATGATGTTGGTGTTGAGGATCACCACCTCCCGGCCGCAGCGTTCCTCCAGAACCGTGGCATAGGACAGCAGGTCGCGCGACGGCTGGTGACGCAGGGAAAGAAATTGGTTGGTCACCAGCACGACCCGTCGGGTGGCCGGGTTGCCCGCCAAGCGGGGCTGCGGCGCGGCGCCGAACCGGTCACGGATCGCCGCGATGAGGCGGGTGTAGTATGGAAACAGCCTGTCCTCGAAGAAGCCGGGCCGGCTCGCCCCGTCCATGCGCATCAGGAAAAGTTGGCGGCCCATGCAGCAATAGATGTGCAGCAACCGGTCGAGATCCGGGCTCCCGAACTCCGCGTCTATCAGGTCGAGCAGTTCGTCATAGTGGCGCAGGTCGCCGGTGATCGCGGCCATCGCCGACAGACGCAGGACCGGATCGGCATCGCGGGTGACGTGGCCCACCTGCAAGGCGCAAGCGGCGCGCTCGTCCGGCGGGGCAAGGCGGAGACGCTCCAGCGCTGCCTCGATCTCCCGCAATGCGGACGCGCTTTCCACCGGCCGCAGCATGGCGCGGCAGAGCGCGGCGACGGTATCCGCGGAATTTCCTGCCGACAGCTCCATGGCTCAACCCCCGGTAAGGCCACCCGGCCGCACCAGATCAAATTACCCGGCGCGCGGCAAGGAAAGTCTGACATGCGGCCGGGCGCCGCGGGGGAGCCGCAAACGCCTTTCCCGCAACACTCCCCGCCCTGCCCTGTTGTACCGGGGCAACGTGCCGCGCCGGCGCGTAAAGCCGGTGCAATGGGGGAGTGGTCCATGAGCGAACTCCGTGAGGGCAGCGCCACCGTCACCGCGGAGGCCGAGGCCTTCTATACCGAAAGCCTGAAGCTGCTGACCCAATCGGGCATCCCGTTCCTGCTGGGCGGGACATACGCGGTCAGCGCCTATACCGGGATCAACCGGCCGACCAAGGACATCGACGTCTTCTGCTGCGGCGGCGATTTCCCGCGCATCCTCTCCCATTTCCAGGACCATGGTTTTGAGACGGAGATCGAGGATGAACGCTGGATCGGCAAGGTCAAGCATGGCGATCTGTTCTTCGACGTCATCTTCAATTCCGCCGTCGCCATCAACCCGGTCAACGACCGCTGGTTCAAGGAGGAACACCGCGCGGTGATCTGCGGCGCCGACGTGCGGCTGGTGGCGCCGACGGAGATGATCTTCTCCAAATCCTTCGTCCAGATGCGCCACAAGTACGACGGGCCGGACGTAGCCCACATGATTTTGAAACAGCATGACAAGATCGACTGGAAACGGCTGCTCGCGCATATGGAGCAGTATTGGGAAGTGCTGCTGATCCACCTGCTGAACTTCCGGTTCATCTATCCGACCGAGCGCGACCGCATCCCCGACTGGCTGGTGGCGGAGCTGCTGGAACGGATGCAGGAGCGCGCCAAGCTGCCGGTCGCCCAGACCCGCATCTGCCGGGGCCGGCTGTTCTCGCGCGAGGACTACCTGATCGACGTCACCCAGTGGGGCTTCGCCGACGTGGTCGGGGAGGAGGGCACCAAGGAGAGCCTGAAGGAGAGTGGGAATGGATGAGCGCAGGCTGACCGTCGCCGCCATCGGCGACATCCATGTCGGCGAGACCACGCAATATCCCTATCGCGAGCTGTTCCAGGAGATCGCCGGCAAGGCCGACGTGCTGGCGCTGTGCGGCGACCTGACCAACCACGGCAAGCCGCGCGAGGCGGAAATCCTGGCCGACGCCCTGCGCTCCATCGGCATCCCGGTGGTCGCGGTGTTCGGCAACCATGATTACGAGTGCGGCCATCTGGAGGAGATCGAGCATATCCTGGCCCAGGCCGGGGTGCGGTTCCTGGACGGCGCGCCGCAGGAGATCGGCGGAGTGGGCTTCGCCGGGGTGAAGGGCTTCGGCGGCGGCTTCGGCAACCGGATGCTCGACAGCTTCGGCGAGCCGGCGATCAAGCAGTTCGTCCACGAGGCGGTGAACGAGGCGATGCGGCTGGAAAGCGCGCTGCGGCAGCTGGACACCGAACGGGTGTTCGTCGTGCTGCACTATGCCCCCATCGCCGCGACGGTGGAGGGGGAGCCGACGGAGATCTTCCCGTTCCTGGGGTCGTCGCGGCTGGCGGAGACCATCGACCGCTTCGATAATGTCCGGGCGGTGGCGCATGGGCATGCGCATCACGGGAGCTATAGCGGGAAAACGCTGCGGGGGACGCCGGTTTACAATGTGGCGCAGACGATCCCCAAGGAGACGGGGCGGCCTTATGCGTTGATCGAGGTTTGAGTGCTTTGGGCGGTGCCCCCTCCCCATCCCTCCCCCGCTGACGCGGGAGAGGGGGCAGGAGCTTTGCGGGAGTTCAGCGGCAGTCCCCTCTCCCGCGAAACGCGGGGGAGGGTTAGGGAGGGGGCATCACGCCGACGAACGTACCCCCCTCAAAACACCCAAAGCTGCTCCGGCGGCAGGTGCAGCCAGTGCGTCCCGGCGGCCAGGGGGCGCCCGAACGCGCGCAGCGTCTGGTCGCCGCAGCGGAAGACATGCTCCCAGTGGCTGCCGAGATAGACGGAGGTCTCCAGCTCGGCCGGGATGCGGTTCTCGCCTTCCCCGTCCACCACTTCGACCTGTTCCAGGCGGATGACGCCGGTCGCCTCGTCCGACACGGACTTGCCGGCGCGGTCCTTCCCCCACAGGGGAATGCCGGACAGGTCGATGCGGGCGTAGCCGCCGCGCTTGTCCTGCACGCGGCTGCGGATCTGGTTGTTGACGCCCATGAACTCCGACGCGAACAGGCTGACCGGCTCGGTGTAGAGCTGTTCGGGCGTGCCGGCCTGGACG
Organism: Azospirillum sp. A1-3; assembly: GCF_023806445.1. Lineage (NCBI taxonomy): Bacteria > Pseudomonadati > Pseudomonadota > Alphaproteobacteria > Rhodospirillales > Azospirillaceae > Azospirillum > Azospirillum sp. A1-3. Next base: position 249,984 of record NZ_JAMSLU010000003.1, on the reverse strand, counting down.
ATGCGGCCGCCGTCGAGCAGGACGATGCGGTCGGCAATCGCCATCGCCTCGATCTGGTCGTGGGTGACGAAGACGGCGGTCAGGTTCATCCGCTTGATCAGGCTGCGGATCCAGATGCGCGCCTCCTCCCGCAGCTTGGCGTCGAGGTTCGACAGCGGCTCGTCGAGCAGGATGACCGGCGGGTTGTAGACCAGGGCACGGGCCAAGGCGACGCGTTGCTGCTGGCCGCCCGACATCTGGTGCGGGTAGCGCTCGCCGAGATGGCCGAGGCCGACGCCGTCCAGCACGGATGCGACGCGCTGCTGGAGGTCGGCCTTCGGCACGTTGCGCAGGCGCAGGCCGTAGGCGACATTCTCGAACACCGTCTTGTGCGGCCACAGCGCGTAGGACTGGAAGACCAGACCGAGGCCGCGCTTTTCCGACGGAACGTTGAGGCCGGCCGCGGCGTCGAACACCGGTTGGTCGCCGATCGAGATGACGCCCCTCTTCGGCTCCTCCAGACCGGCGATGGAGCGCAGCAGCGTGGTCTTGCCGCTGCCCGACCGGCCGAGCAGGGCGACGATCTCGCCCTGGGCGAAGGTGGCGGTGATGCCCTTCAGGATCTCGGTGTTGCCGTAGGACAGGTGCAGGTCGTCGATGATGAGCTTAGCCATGGGAGCGTTTCCCGAAGAGCGACATCAGCAGCAGGCCGCCGCCGATCATCGCGATGTTGATGGTGGACAGCGCGGTCACGAGATCGACGGCGCCGGTGCCCCACAGCGAGACCAGCAGCGAGCCGATCACTTCGGTGCCGGGGGCCAGCAGATAGACGCCGGTCGAATATTCGCGCATGAAGGTGACGAAGATCAGCAGCCAGCTGGAGAACAGGCCGACCTTGATCAGCGGGATCGTCAGGTCGCGCGACACCCGGCCGGGGCTGGCGCCGACGATGCGGCCGGCTTCCTCAAGCTCGGGACCGATCTGCAGCAGGGCGCCGCTGACCAGACGCATGCCGTAGGCGAGCCAGACCAGCGTGTAGGCGACCCAGATGGCGATCATGGTCTGGCGCAGCGGGGCCAGGAAGGGCGTGAACAGGAAGACCCAGAAGATCGCCAGACCGGCGACGAGGCCCGGCATGGCGCGCGGCAGCAGCACCAGATAGTCCATCAGCTTCGTCCAGCCCGACGGCCAGCGGTGGGCGGCGAGGTTGAGGACGGTGTAGACGCCGACCGACAGGGCTCCGCCGACGGACGCGATCAGCAGCGTGTTGACGATGCCGCGGGTCAGGTTGGGGAACTCCATCAGCTCGCGGAAATGGTCCAGCGTCAGCACGTCCAGCAGATTGACGCCCTCGCCCCAGCTCGACACGAAGGCGCGGAGCACGAGGCCGCTCAGCGGCACGACGACGGTGAACAGCAGCCAGGCGGTGATCATCGCCACAGCCGGCCAGCGCCAGACGCCGATCGACACCGGCTTCTGCGCCGCGGCCTTGCCCTTCACCGAGACGTAGCGGTTGGCGGCGCGCAGCAGGAAGCGCTGCAGGGCGACCAGAGGCAGGGCGATGCAGATGATCGCCACCACGACCACCGCCATCAGCTGGTAGGACGGGGTGCCGAGCTTGTTGGTCAGCTTGTAGAGGTAGGTGGCGAGAACCAGGATGCCTTCGGGGTCGCCCAGCACCAGCGGCAGGCCGAACAGCTCGAAGCCCAGGAAGAAGACCAGCACCGCCGAATAGAGGATGTTCGGCATCACCATCGGCAGGCTGACGGTCATCGCCGTGCGCAGTGGCCCGGCGCCGGTCATCCGTGCCGCTTCCTCCACGTCGGAGCCGAGGCTGCGCAGCGCCGAGGAGGTGTAGAGGAAGATGTGCGGGACGTGCGTCAGGCCGGCGATGACGATCAGCATCCACTTGGAATAGAGATACCAGGGGACATAGCCGAAGGTGCTCTTGAACCACAGCGTGACGAAGCCGGCTGGGCCGAGGCTGACGACGAAGCCGAAGGCCAGCACCACCGACGACACGAACATCGGCACCAGGATCACCGGCTCGATCCAGCGGCGGCCCGGCAGGTCGGTGCGGGTCATCAGGAAGGCGAGCAACGCGCCGACCGGCACCGCGATGGCGGTCATGCCGAAGGCGATGATGCACGAGTTGTAGAGGGCGTCGAAGAAATCCTCGTCGTCCAGAACGAACTCGTAGGCGCTCAGCGTGAAGGAGATCTTGGGCTGGAAGAACGGCCCGTCGAGGAAGCTCTGGTAGACGACCAGGCCGATCGGGGCCAGCACGGCAATCGCCATGGCGACGATCACCGCAATGCGCGTCGCGCGGTTCATGGGGGGATTTCCTTGAATTCGGCGGCTTCGGCGCCCTCCCCAGTGGGGGGATTCACCCTCTCCCCCCCGGGGAGAGGGTCGGGGTGAGGGGGAGGCGTTGGGTGGATTTTTGGGAGATGCGGGGCGCTTTCCGGCGAACTAAGCCACGCCATGCGTCCCCCTCACCCTAACCCTCTCCCCAGGGGGGAGAGGGGACTAAGCGCAGGGATGGAGAGGGGCTTACTTCCCCTGCAGGGCCTTCTGCCAATCCTTCAGGAACTTCAGGCGCTTGACCTGATCGAGGTAGGTCAGCAGTTCCGGACCGACATGGATCGGGCGCAGCGTGCTTTCCGGAACGCCGGCGGTCGGGTTCGACGCGGCCAGATCGGGGCGGATCGAGCCCATGTAGCGGGCCTGCATCGCCTGCTGGCCGTCCTTCGACAGCAGATAGTCGAGAAACAGCTTGGCGGCGTTCGGGTGCTTGGCGCCCTTCGGGATGAAGGCGATGCGCGACATCACGATGGTGTAGTCGGACGGCAGCACGACGCCCAGCGACTCCGGATCCTTCTTCTGACGCTCGAAGACGTAGGAGCCGATCATGTTGTAGCCGATGGTGTGCTCGCCCGAGGTCAGGCGCTCGATCATCGCGCCCGACGAGGTGTAGAGCTTCACCCCGGTCTGGCCCATCGCCTTCACCAGATCCCAGGTGCCCTTGCTGGCCTGCACGTCCTGGGTGATGTAGAGGAAGCCGACGCCGCTGCGCTCCGGATCGTAGGAGGTGACCTTGCCCTTGTAGGCGTCCGGCTTCTCGCTCAGCAGCTTGGCGAGGTCGGCGTGGGTCTTCGGTACGTCGGCGGCGGGGACGACGCGCTTGTTGTAGGCGAAGACGATCGGCTCGGCGGTGGTGCCGAAGGCCTCGTTCTTCCAGTTGGCCCAGTCGGGGATGTTCTTGGTTTCCGGCGAGCTGTAGGACTGGGCGTAGCCGTCATTGACCAGCTTCATCTGCAGGTCCATCGCCGACGACCACATCAGGTCGGTGGTGCCGGTGTTGGCCGCCGCCTCGCTGATGAAGCGGTTGTACATCTCGGTGGAGTTCTGGTCGGCGTATTCCAGCTTGATCTTGGGATAGAGCGCCTCGAACCCCTTCAGGAGTTCCGACACGGCCGCCGCGTCGGTGGCGGAATAGATGCTGAGCGCGCCTTCCTGGTTCGCCGCCTCGATGATCTTGGCATAGGACGGGTCGTAGCCGGCGGGGACGGACTGCGCCTGGGCGGTGCCGGCGGTGAAGGCCGGCATGGCTACGGTCAGGGCGGTCGCGACCAGAAGGGCCAGTTTGGTGCGCATCTTTTCCTCTCCTGTGGTTGGTTTCCACGGCGCCGTTGCGGGCCGGGTTGGTTGGGCTTACAAGCGACTTTGTCGTGACTATAGGCGGCCAACCTGTCGTCAATCTGTCGCGGGTTGAAATTGTTGGCGGAACGGAACGGGGGCGTTCGGATGATGGCCCGGTCGGACGGAGGGTGCCGCCCTTGCGCATCCTGATCGTGGAGGATGATGCGGCCCTGGCGCGCGGGCTGACCGCGTCGCTGAAGCTGGCCGGCTATGCCGTCGACCATGTCGCGTCGGGGGAGGAGGCGGCGCGGCTGGAGCGGGCGGAGCCCTATGGGCTGGTGGTGCTGGATCTGGGGCTGCCCGACTTGTCGGGGTTCGAGGTGCTGACGCGAATCCGCCGCCGCGGCTCCACCGTGCCGGTGATGATCCTGACCGCGCGGGAGGCGGTGGCCGACCGGGTAAAGGGGCTGGATCTCGGCGCCGACGACTATCTGCTGAAACCCTTCGACCCGGCGGAGTTCGAGGCGCGGGTGCGCGCGCTGATGCGGCGCGGCCAGGGAACGCCGGTGCCGGAGCTGGTGTGCGGGGCTTTGCGCTACGACCGCTCCACCGCGACGGTGACGCTGAACGGCCGGGTGCTGGATTTGCGCAAGCGCGAGCTGGCGGTGCTGGAGGGGCTGATCACGCGGGCCGGCAAGGTGGTGCCGAAGGACCGGCTGGCCGGCGAGGTGTTCGGCTTCGACGAGCCGGTGGCGCCCAACGCCATCGAGCTGTATGTCGCCCGGCTGCGCAAGAAGCTGGAGCCCGACGGGCCGCAGATCCGCACCATCCGCGGGCTGGGTTACCTGATGGAAGTCACATGATGGATTGCGGCTGATGGCGGTGTCACCGGCGGAACGGCGGGAGCGCGTGCCGTCGCTGCGGCGCCGGCTGCTGACCCGGCTGCTGGTGCCGCTGGGGGCGCTGGCGGTCGGGCTGGGCGTCGGCGGGTCGGCGCTGATCCACGGCTTCGTCCAGTCCACCCATGACCGGCTGCTGGCCGGCTCGACGCTCGCCATCGCCGAGAGGCTGGCGGTGGATGACGACAATGGCGAGGTGACGGTCGACCTACCCGCCGTCGCCTTCGGCATGCTGGAGAGTCAGGCGCGCGACAGCATCTATTACAACGTCGCCCATAAGGGCGAGGTCATCACCGGCTATCTCGATCTGCCGCTGCCGGACATCTCGAAGATGCCGACCAACGTCACGGTGTTCCGCGACGCGACCTATCGCGGCCATGCGGTGCGGGTGGCGGCGCAGATCCGGCGGCTCTACGGCGTGCCGCAGCCGGTGCTGGTCCAGGTGGCGGAAACCACGTCCGGGCGGCGCGCGGTGGAGGTCGATCTGCTGCTGTGGCTGACCCTGCTGGAGGTGGCGCTGGTCGGCGGCAGCGGCCTGCTGGTGTGGGGAGCGGTGGGGCGGGGGCTGGCGCCGCTGGGACGGCTGCGGCGGGTGATCGACAGCCGGTCGGCGCGCGGCGGAATGGCGCTGGTGCCGCTGCCGCTGGCCGTCGTGCCGGTGGAGGTGCTGCCGCTGGTGATCGCCATCAACGGGCTGCTGGCGCGGCTGGACCAGTCCATCGGCACCATGCGCCGCTTCACCGCCGACGCCTCGCACCAGCTGCGCACGCCGCTGGCGGTGCTGCGCACCCATCTGGCTCTGCTGCGCCGCTTCGGCACCGACAGCGCGGAGGGGGGCGCGGCACTGGACGATGTCGAGGGGGCGGTGAAGCGGCTGGAACGGCTGCTGGTCCAGCTGCTGGCGCTGGCCCGCGCCGACGAGGACGCGCCGGCGGTGCCGGCCGCGCCGGAGGTGACGGACCTGCGGCAGGTGGCGATGGAGGTCGCTGCGGAACAGGTGCCAGCAGCACTCGCCCAGGACATCGAGGTGCGGTTCGAGGGACCGGAAGACGGGGACGCCGGCCTGCGGGCCGTGGGCAACCCGGTGCTGGTGGGCGAATTGCTGGGCAATTTGCTGGACAACGCCATCCGCTACAACCGGCCGGGCGGCACGGTGACGGTGCGGGTTGGGGCTGGGCCTGTCCTGGAGGTCGAGGACGATGGCCCCGGCATCCCGGAGGCCGAGCGCGAGCGGGTGTTCGAGCGCTTCTATCGCCTGGACCGTCCGGGCGAGCCGCCGCGCACCGGCAGCGGGCTGGGGCTCGCCATCGTCCGCGCGCTCGCCGACCGGTTGGGGGCGGCCTTGCGGCTGGATGCCGGACCGGACGGCCGGGGACTGAAGGTGACGGTGATCCTGCGGCCGGCGGAGGGGGGCTGATTGGGTCGGGGTCCGGGGATGCATGTATTTTGCCCGAAATCTCCCTCTCCCCCCCCGGAGAGAGGGTCGGGGTGAGGGGGATGCACTATGTGGATGGGCAAGGATACGAGATGCTGCTCAGCCGACTAAGGCACGCTACGCAACCCCCTCACCCTAACCCTCTCCCCGGGGGGGAGAGGGGACGCCCTTCCCCACCCCAACCTCTGCCATGACAATTTTGTTAACCTGAGCTGCGCGGATATTTCGCTGCCTTCGGTTGCCAGTTCGCAGCTGCGGGACTATCTGACCGCTCCGCGCAGACTGTGCCGGCAAGGTGTTGGAAGTAAAGACTGTCCGGATAACGGACGATTATTTTCCCTCACCCCGGCTCGGTTCACGGAAGAAAGGAGCGGCTCTTGGCGTCTATTGCGCAGGAGACCGCGGAAAAAGGTCTGGTCGTCCCAAGGTGGACGGCCGAAAGAGGTCAGGGAAAGGGTCAGTCGCTATGCTTTGCAACATCGTCACCGTCGCCTCGCTGGGCGTCCTTCTGCTGTCGGGCATCGGCTTCAGCATCACCAAGACGCCGAAGCAGGACCGTCAGCATCAAACCGACATGCCGCGCCGCATGGCGGACGAGAACATCATGGGGTGATGCGTACCGCTGCCGCCGCTTGGCGGGAGCGCTTGTTTGATGCCCTCTCCTGAACCGGGGAGAGGGCGGTGGAACCGACCGGCGGATGTGCCTACACTCCAGGCGACCGTTTTCATTCGCCGGATGGACACAGCCGATGCCCACCCTCATTCCGCAACCGGCCGACGCGCTGGTCCTGATCGACATCCAGAATGATTTCTGCCCCGGCGGCGCTCTGGCGGTGGCGGATGGGGATGCGGTGGTGCCGGTGGCGAACCGGCTGGCGCGGCGGTTCGGCACGGTGGTCCTGACGCAGGACTGGCACCCGGCCGGCCACCGCTCCTTCGCCAGCGCCCATCCCGGCGGCATGGCGTTTTCTTCCGTCGAATTTCCCTATGGGCCGCAGGTTCTGTGGCCGGACCATTGCGTGCAGGGGACGGCGGGGGCGGAGTTCCATCCGGAGTTGGACACCACGCGGGCCGAACTGGTGCTGCGCAAGGGGTTCCGGGTGGGGATCGACAGCTATTCGGCCTTCTACGAGAACGACCGCAGCACGGCGACTGGGCTGGCGGGCTATCTGCGGGAACGCGGGTTTACGCGCGTGGTGCTGGCCGGGCTGGCGACGGATTACTGCGTCGCCTATTCGGCGGAGGACGCCGTGCGCTGCGGGTTCCAGGCGGTGGTGGTGGAGGATGGCTGCCGCGCCATCGATCTGGACGGGTCGCTGGAGAAAGCGCGGCGGCGGTTGGCGGAGTGCGGGGTGGTGTTTTGCCGGGAGGAGGAGATTCGCGAGGGGTGCTAAATCCCCTCTCCCCCCCGGGAGAGGGTCAGGGTGAGGGGGATCCGCTTCATGGATCTCTTCGGCTACGCCGAACCCCCTCATCCCAACCTTCTCCCCGGGGGGAGAAGGAGTTTTAAGAATCGCTCTCTAAAATCTTATCCACGGTGATCGGCAGGTCGCAGAGGCGTTTGCCGGTCGCGTGGTGGATGGCGTTGGCGATGGCGGCGGGGACGCCGACGATGCCGATCTCGCCGACACCCTTGGCGCCCAGCGGGTTGACGATGTCGTCATGCTCCTCGACGAAGATGACGTCGATGTCGTGGACGTCGGCGTTCACCGGGATGTGGTACTCGGCGAAGTCGTGGTTCATGAAGCGGCCGAGGCGCTGGTCGGTCATCGTCTCCTCCTCCAGCGCCATGCCGATGCCCCACACCACTGCGCCCAGAACCTGACTGCGCGCCGTCTTGGGGTTGATGATGCGGCCGGCGGCCACCGCGCTGACCACGCGGGTCACCTGTACGGTGCCGAGATCCTCATCCACCCGCACCTCCGCGAAGATGGCGGAGTGGGTGCCGAGCGCATGCTGCATCTGCGACTTGTAATTGGGGATTGAGCGCGCCTCGTCCTCCAGCACCAGAAGGTCGTTGGCGCGCATCACCTCGGTGATCGACATGCGCCAGGACGGGTCGGATTTGGCGATCAGGCAGCCGTCGGCGAAGGTCAGGTCGTCGGCCTTCAACCCCTTCAGCGGCCCGTCGTTCAGCCCGACCGCGAGGCCGGCCAACTTGTCGCGCAGACGGTCGCACACCGCCTTCACCGCCGAGCCGACCGACGACACCGTCCAGGAGCCGCCCTGCAGCGGCGCCATCGGCAGGTTGGTGTCGCCGAGCTGGAAGGACACCCGGTCGATGGGCAATCCCAGGATATCGGCGGCGATCTGGGTCATCGCCGTGTAGGTGCCGGGGCCGATGTCGGCAGTGGCGCTGCCGACCACCAGCGTACCGTCGATGCCGAGCCGGGCCGACGCCACCGCCTGCCCCTGCATGGCGTCCCACACGCCGGTCGCCATGCCCCAGCCGATCAGTTGGCGCCCCTCGCGCATCGACCGTGGGGCATGGCTGCGCTTGTGCCAGCCGAAGCGCTCGGCGCCCTGATGGAAGCAGGCGCGCAGCTCCTTGCTGGAGAAGGGCTTCCCGGTGTTGGGGTCGACCTCGGTGTAGTTCTTCAGCCGCAGCTCCAGCGGGTCCATGCCCAGCTTGACAGCCAGCTCGTCCATGGCGATCTCCAGCGCCGGGACCCCGGTGGCGGCGCCGGGCGCGCGCTGGTCGAGCGGGGTGTGGGTGTCCATGCGCGCCAGCTTGTAGTCGAGCCGGACGTTGTCGCACTTGTATTGCTGGCCCGACCAGTTGACGACGACCTCGACGTAATTCTCGGTCTGCGAGGATTCCTGCACCGCTTCATGAATGATGGCAGTGAGGGTGCCGTCCTTCTTCGCGCCCAGCGCCACGCGCTGGAGGGTTTCCGGGCGGTGGCCGAAGCTGAACATCTGCGGGCGCGTCAGTTCCACCCGAACCGAGCGCTTCAGCGTGGTCGCCGCCAGCACCGCCATGAACAGCTGGTGCTGCGGACGCAGGCCCGAGCCGAAGGCGCCGCCGACGAAGGGCGAGATCACCCGCACCGCGTCCTTCGACAGGTCGAAGACGTTGCAGACATAGGTTTGGGTGTTGATCGGCCCCTGCGTCTTGTCGTGGACGGTCAGGGTGCCGTCATTGTGGTAGATGACGGTGGAGGCGTGCATCTCCATCGGGTTGTGATGCTCGACCGCCTGGGTAAAGTCGAGGTCGACGCTGACATCCGCCTCGGCAAGCGCCTTGTCGGCGTCGCCGCGCGGCTTGGGCGGGGGCTGGAAGCCGCCCTTGTCCTTGCCGGGGGTGAAGGCGTTGGCACTGGCCGCATGCAGGTCGGTCTGGTGCTCGTCGGCCTCATAGGTGACGTGGATCAGGCGGGCGGCGTAGCGCGCCAACTCGAAGCTCTCAGCCACCACCAGCGCGACGGGCTGGAGCGCGTGGTGGATCGTCGCATCATAGAGCGGGCGGAAGGGCGAGCCCTTGGGCGCGTCGTCGTCCTTCCACTTGCGGTCGAACCAGGGCAGGCTCGGCCGGTTCTGGTGGGTGAAGACCTGGAACACGCCGGGAAGGGCCAGCGCCTTCGACGTGTCGATGTCCAGGATGCGGCCGCGGGCGATTGCGCTGGAAACGATGTAGCCGTGGGCGAGGCCGGGGGTGTTGAACTCCGCCGCGTATTTGGCGCCGCCGGTCACCTTCAGCCGGCCGTCGACGCGGCTGACGGGCTTGCCGATCTGGCGGCCGGGGCGGTCCAACTGATCGGGGATGGTCGGTTTGGCGATCATGGGTGCTCCACTCCGGCGGCTTCGGCCAGCGCCCGGACGATGGCGCGCTCGGCAAGTCCGATCTTGAAGGCGTTGTGGGACTGGCCCTTGGCACCGCGCAGCAGGACGCGCGCGGCCTCGCGGAAATTCTCCAGCGAGGCGGGCTTGCCGGCCAGTTCGGCCTCGGCCGCCGGGTCGCGCCAGGGCTTGTGGGCGACGCCGCCCAGCGCGAGGCGGGCGGTGCGGATGGTTTGGCCATCCAGGTCCAGGGCGGCGGCCACCGACACCAGCGCGAAGGCGTAGGAGGCGCGGTCGCGGACCTTCAGGTAGGTGGAATGCTTGGCGAAGCCCTCGGCAGGCAGGTCGATGGCGGTGATGAGTTCGTCGGCGGCGAGCGTGCTGTCGATGTGCGGGGTGTCGCCGGGCAGGCGGTGGAAGTCGGCGAAGGGGATTGTGCGCTCACCTTTGGGGCCGCTGACGCGGACGACCGCTTCCAGCGCGGCGAGGGCGACGCACATGTCCGACGGGTGGACGGCGATGCATTTGTCGCTGGCGCCGAGGATGGCGTGGATGCGGTTGACCCCGGTCAGGGCGCCGCAGCCGGTCCCCGGCTCCCGTTTGTTGCAGGGGGTGCCGGTGTCGTAGAAGTAATAACAGCGCGTGCGTTGCAGCAGGTTGCCGCCGTTGGTCGCCATGTTGCGCAGCTGCGGCGAGGCGCCGGACAGGATCGCCTTCGACAGCATCGGATAGCGCGCCTGCACCCGCGCGTCATAGGCGGTGTCGGCATTGTGGGCGAGCGCGCCGAGACGCAGGCCGCCGCCGTCGGTGTCCTCGATCTTGTCGAGGGCGAGGCGGGAGATGTCGACCAGCCGCTCCGGCCGCATTACGTCGGCCTTCATCAGGTCGAGCAGGTTGGTGCCGCCGGCGACGAACTTCACCGCCGCCTCGGTCGTCGTGCCGGGCTGGCCCGAGACGCCGCGGAGCGCCGCATCGACGCTGTCGGGACGGTGGTAGGAGAAGGCCCTCATGGCTTGCCTCCGTCCTTCCGCGCGCCCATCACCTGACGGATGGCGGCGACGATGTTGGGATAGGCGCCGCAGCGGCAGAGGTTGCCGCTCATCAGTTCGCGGATGTCGTCGTCGGTCTTGGCGTGGCCCTCCTCCAGCATGCCGACGGCCGAGCAGATCTGGCCGGGCGTGCAGTAGCCGCACTGGAAGGCGTCGTGTTCGACGAACGCCTCCTGCAGGGGGTGGAGCGAGTCGCCGCTGGCAAGGCCCTCAATCGTCGTGACGGTCCGCCCCTCCGCCATCACCGCCAGGGTCAGGCAGGAGTTGATGCGGCGGCCGTCCACCAGAACGGTGCAGGCGCCGCATTGGCCATGGTCGCAGCCCTTCTTGGTCCCGGTCATGTCGAGATGCAGGCGCAGCGCGTCGAGCAGGCTGGTCCAGGGGGCGACGCGCAGGGTCTTGCGGCTGCCGTTGATGGTCAGGGTGACGTCCATCGCCTCGGGCATCGTATCGGGAGGAGGCGCCGGCTGCTTGTGGATGTGGCCCTGGTACGCTGGACCTGTTGGCTGGGACATAACCGCTCCGACTGCTGGCAGGTGGGTTCCGCGAATGACTGCCGGGGGTAACAGCCGCCCTTCCGCTGCGTTCCGTCGATGGGAGCGCTGTCAGCTCCCTCTCCCGCCCCGGGAGAGGGAAGGGGCCCATGCGGAGCATGGGAAGGGTGAGGGGTGATCCAAGGAACCATGCGGTACAGGATTCTTGCCTTCCCCCTCACCCTCCCCACCTTCGGTGGGTCCCCTCCCTCTCCCGGGGCGGGAGAGGGCATTTTTTTGAAGGAGACCGCTGCCATGAAGCTTTCCGGTTCCTGCCGCTGCGGCGCTGTCCGCTTCACGCTGAACTCGCCGACGCCGGTGCCTTACATGCGCTGCTACTGCACCATCTGCCGCAAGAGCGCCGGCGGCGGCGGATACGCCATCAATCTGGGCGGCGACGCCGACACGCTGGTGGTCGAGGGGCGCGACGCGGTGGCGATGTGGAGGGCACCGATCGAGGACGCCGACCATCCGGGGCAGACCCACCCCGGCCCGTCGCACCGGCATTTCTGCAAGCATTGCGGCACGGCGCTGTGGGCGGAGGACCCGGCCTGGCCGGAGCTGGTCCATCCCTTCGCCTCGGCCATCGACACGCCGCTGCCGACACCGCCGGAGCGGGTGCACATCATGCTGGACTTCAAGGCGCCGTGGGTGGAGGTGCCGAGCGGGCCGAACGACGTGCATTTCGCCCGCTATCCGGAGGAATCGCTGGAGGAGTGGCACCGGCGGCACGGGCTGCTCGACCGCTGACGGCACCTGCCGTTGAGGACCACCCGGTTCGGGATATGACCAGCGGCTGCGACATCGGCTCTACGAAAGAAAGGGTTACCACATGCCGGTTTCCTCGCCATTTTCATAAGTAAAAATGGGAGGAACGCCATGCTGACCCTGCTCTATCGCAGCGATGCGGTCTCTCTGCTGCCGTTCTCGGCCTTGGCGGACATTTGTGTGCGAAGTTCCGCCAAGAATCGACGTCTGGGCATCACCGGCTTCCTTATCGAACATGAGGGGACGTTTCTTCAGGTGCTGGAGGGTGAGGCGGAGGCGGTGAACGAACTCTTCCATCGCATCTCGCATGACGAGCGGCACTGCAACATGGCGGTGCTGGGTCGCTGGGAACGGAAGGGACGGTCCTTCGGCTTCTGGGCGATGAATTTCGGCCCGCTGGACGATCCGTCCTTCTGGCAGGGGGAGTTCGCCGATCTGCGCGACGGCGACGCCTTCCGGCGCAAGAGCAGCGATGCCGACACCGCGCTGGCGGTGCTGTGCCGGGCCTATGCCTTCGCCGGCATGGTCGCGGGGGCCGATCCGGTGATCGGCGGCTTCGTGATGGGATACCCGCGGGCGCTGCCGGGTCCGGCGACCGTCTGAACCGTCAAGCATCTGATTCAATTGAGCCCTTGACGGGACGGCGCTTGCTCGTGCCATCGTCGCACCTCGCCCGGCCGCGGATGGCCGGCCGCCGAGGAGAAGCCCGTCGATGAACGCCTTGCGGCGTCTGTCCGCCCCTGCCCTGGTCCTGGCCCTTCTGGCTGCGCTGGTCGCCGCCAAGCCCTGGCTGCACGGCCATCTGGAACTCTTCGTCGGGCTGCCGCTGAGCGGCGGGTTCGACATCGCCGTCGCGTCGGCCGCGTGGCTTGCCGCCGCCTGGGGCGGGGCGCGGGTGATCGACATGCTGGCGACGGGCAACGGCGGCCGGCCGCCGCGCATCCCCCGGCTGCTGGCCGACCTGCTGCGCTTCTTCGTCTATGGCGTCGCGGTGCTGGCGATCCTGGCCTTCGTGCTGGAACAGCCGGTGACGGGGCTGCTGGCGACGTCGGGCGTCGCCATCGCCGTGCTGGGCTTCGCGCTGCGCAACATGATCGCCGACATCTTCGCCGGCATCGCCCTGAACATCGAACACCCTTACCGGCTGGGAGACTGGCTGGAGCTTTCGCCCGGCGTCGCCGGGCGGGTGGACGAGATCAACTGGCGCGCTACCAGGCTGATCGCCAGCGACGGTACCGCCATCGTCGTGCCGAACGGCATCGTCGCCGGCAGCCGCTTCGTCAATTACAGCCGCCCCAACCCGGCCTTCCGCGCCTCCGTCCCGATCCTGCTGGACCAGGAGGTGCCGGTGGAGCGCGGCAAGCGCATCCTGCTGTCGGCGATGCTCTGCGCCGACGGTGTGCTGCCCACGCCGCGGCCGGACGTGATCGTCGAGGCGGTGACGCCCAACGGCGTCTCCTATCTGGCGCGCTTCTGGACCGACGACGGCGGCCGGGTGTCGCTGGTGCGCGATGCCGTGCTGACGGCGGTGCTGTCCAACCTCGCCCACGCCGGAATCGAGCCGGCCCGCCCCAAGCAGGAGGTCCGCCGGCGCCAGACGGGGGCGCACGACACCGGCCTGCTGCGGCGCGGGCTGCTGCGCCAGTTGGAGCTGTTCGACGCCTTCGACGACAAGGAGGTCGACGCGCTGGCCCAGGCGATGCGGCAGTTCCACATCCCCGCCGGAAGCGCCGCCGTTCGCCAGGGCGACGCCGGCGAATCGCTGTTCGTCATCGCCGAGGGCGTGTTCGACGTCCAGATCGCCGCTCCCGCGTCCCTCGACACGGAGGATGGGCAGCGCCCCGGCGTGGTCCATCTGACGCGGCTGCGGCCGGGTGACCTGTTCGGCGAGATGTCGCTGCTGACCGGGCAGCCGCGCAGCGCTTCGGTCGTCGCCTGCACCGACGCCGTGGTGTTCGAACTGTCGCGCGGCCATCTGGACCCGGTGCTGCGGCGCCGTCCGGAACTGGCGGAACGGCTGGCCGAACTGATGGCCGAACGCCAGACCCGCAACGTCAGCCAATCCAAGCGCCAGCAGGGCGCCACCCCGCCGCCGCCGGCGGAATCACAGGCGCTGCTGGCGCGGTTGCGGGGCTTTTTCGGGCTGTAGGGGCGCAATTGCGCTGCCCCCTGCCGGTGGCAAAATTGGAACTCCATCCCTATCTAAGCAGTCCCGGCCCATAAGCGGCCGGCTGCGAGCGGCATGCCCCAGGTCCTTCAATATGGAAACTCGGGCAATATGGAACCTCGGGCGGTGCGGGCCGTTATGGCGCGCGGGTGCCGGCAACGATTTTACGATCGGAGCATCGTCTATCGCTCGCAACGGGTGGCGGCCGCATTCCGCAGCCGGCGCCCCCGGTGTTTGGCCCTTCTTGCGGGTCGAGCGCCCCTTCGTCCTGAACCAACGAGGAGGCTCGACAGCCGATGTGCGGACTGAGTGGTGAAATTCGTTTCAAGGCCGGCGAGGCGGCCAGCACGGTGGCGGTCCAGGCCATGTGCGACAAGCTGGCGCCGCGCGGGCCGGACGGCCACGGCCTGTTCGCCCATGGGCGCGTCGCCTTCGGACATCGCCGGCTGAAGATCATCGATCTCAGCGAGGCATCGCAGCAGCCGATGGTGGATGCGGCCCTGGGGCTCGCCATCGTCTTCAACGGCTGCATCTACAATCACCGGGAACTGCGCGAGGAGCTGGTCGGGCTCGGCTACCGCTTCTTCTCGGAGGGCGACACCGAGGTCCTGATCAAGGCCTATCACGCCTGGGGGCCTGATTTCGTCAAGCGCCTGAACGGCATGTTCGCCTTCGCCATCTTTGAGCGCGACAGCGGCCGGGTGGTGCTGGGCCGCGACCGGCTGGGCATCAAGCCGCTGTATCTGGCAGAGATCACCGGCGGCCTGCGCTTCGCCTCCTCGCTGCCGGCGCTGGTGGCGTCAGGTGGGATCGACACCGATGTCGATCCGGTGGCGCTGCACCATTACATGAGCTTCCACGCCGTCGTCCCGGCGCCCTACACCATCCTGAAGGGCGTGCGGAAGCTGCCCCCCGCCACGGTCCTGATCGTGGAGCCGGACGGCACCCGGCGCGAAAACACCTACTGGTCGCTGACCTTCGGGCCGCAGTCCGGCGACGAGGGGCGCGATTTCGCCGACTGGCGCGAACTGGTGCTGGAGACGCTGACCCGCGCGGTGCGCCGCCGGCTGGTCGCCGACGTGCCGGTGGGCGTGCTGCTGTCGGGCGGACTGGACAGCTCGCTGATCACCGCGCTGCTGGCCGAGAACGGGCAGAGCGGGCTGAAGACCTTCTCCATCGGTTTCGAGACGGTGGGCGACGAGCGCGGCGACGAGTTCCAGTATTCCGACATCGTCGCCAAGCATTTCGGCACCGACCACCACCGCATCTTCGTCGACAGCGCCCGCGCCCTGCCGGAGTTGACCGACTGCGTCCGCGCCATGTCGGAGCCGATGGTCAGCCACGACAACATCGGCTTCTTCCTGCTGTCGCAGGAGGTGGCGAAGCAGGTGAAGGTGGTGCAGTCGGGCCAGGGCGCCGACGAGGTGTTCGGAGGCTATCACTGGTATCCGCCGCTGCTGGAGAGCAGAGACGCCGTCGGCGACTACGCCCGCGTCTTCTTCGACCGCGACCATGCCGAGATGGCGCAGGCGCTGGACCCGCGGCTGGTCGGCGAGGACCATTCCCGCCGCTGGCTGGAGCAGCGCTTCGCCATGCCCGGCGCCGAGCGGCCGGTGGACAAGGCGCTGCGGCTCGACACCACCGTCATGCTGGTGGACGACCCGGTGAAGCGCGTCGACAACATGACCATGGCCGCCGGGCAGGAAGCGCGCGTGCCCTTCCTCGACCATGAACTGGTGGAGCTGGCGGCCCGCATCCCGGCGGAGATGAAGCTGCCGGACGGCGGCAAATATGTCCTCAAGGAAGCGGCGCGGCGCGTGGTGCCGGCGGCGGTGATCGACCGCCCCAAGGGCTATTTCCCGGTGCCGGCGCTGAAATACCTGCGCGGCCCCTTCCTGGAGCGGGTGCGGGACGTGCTGAACGCACCGGCGGCGCGGGAACGCAGCCTGTTCCGCCGCGAGTATCTCGACCGGCTGCTGGCCGATCCGGAAAGCCACATCACCCCGCTGCGCGGGTCGAAGCTGTGGCAGGTGGCGCTGCTGGAATTCTGGTTCCAGGAACAGGGTCTGTAAGCGGTCGTCTTTACGGCCATTCCAAACGAAGAACGCTCCGCCGGCACATCCGGGCGCGGGACCGATCCGCGTCCCCGGATGTTGCCAACGCGAGGAGCCGCATCCGACGATCAGGGGGAACCCATGAGCTACGCCCGCGTGAAACCGCACCGGCTGGAACGCGCCGCCAGCGCCACCCTGCGCCACACCCGCCGCTACACCGGCCGGCCACCGGCGGGAGAGACTGAGGCCGACGCGCCGCGCGCCGACGTGGTGGTGGATTGCGGCTGGGGCCGGCTGATCTTCGCCCACACCTTCGACGATCTCGACCGCATGATCGAGACGTTGCGGCAGGAGGCGCCGGGCACCCGCGACATCGTGTTCTATCTGCAGGACCCGCATGTCGCCCTGTCGCGCGCGCCGCAGGAGCTGTTCCTCGACCCCTCCCACACCTTCCGCCTGTGGCTGACCGATTATCGGCCGTCGCGGCGTCGGCCGAAGGGCTACAGCGTCCGCCGGCTGCGCACGCGCGAGGATGCCGAGGGGGTGCAGCGCATCTATGCCCGGCGGCGGATGGTGCCGGTCTCCTCCTCCTTCCTGGTGGCGTCGCGCAACAGCCGGGTGCTGACCCATTTCGTCGCCTGCGACGATTCCACCGGCGAGGTGATCGGGTCGGTGACGGCGGTGGATCACGCCCATGCCTATGGCGATCCGGAGAACGGCAGTTCGCTGTGGTGCCTGGCGGTCGATCCGCAGGCGTCGTTTCCGGGGATCGGCGAGACGCTGGTCCGCACGGTGGCGGAGCATGTGCAGGCGCGCGGACGGGCCTTCCTCGACCTGTCGGTGCTGCATGACAACGAGAACGCCATCGCGCTGTACGAGAAGCTGAATTTCCGCCGGATTCCGGCCTTCGCGCTGAAGACCAAGAACCCGATCAACGAGCGGCTGTTCACCGGCCCGCAGCCGGGCGAGCGGCTGAACCCCTATGCCACCATCATCGTCAACGAGGCGCGGCGGCGCGGCATCGGCGTCGATGTGGTGGATGCCGAGGCCGGCTATTTCTGCCTGACCTGGGGCGGGCGCAGCGTGGTCTGCCGCGAATCCCTCAGCGAGCTGACCAGCGCAGTCGCCATGAGCCGTTGCGACGACAAGGCGGTGACCCGCCGCGTGCTGGAACGCGCCATGCTGAACGTCCCGGCCCAGGCGGTGGCGGGAGAGGCGGAGGAGAACGCCGCCTTCCTGGCGACGCACGGCCGCGTCGTGGTGAAGCCGGCGCGCGGCGAGCAGGGGCGCGGCATCACCGTCGACGTGCGCGACGCCGAGACGATGGAGCGCGCCGTCGCGGCGGCCCGCCAGCATTGCGACACGGTGCTGCTGGAGCAGTTCTGCGAGGGGCAGGATCTGCGGATCATCGTCATCGACAAGAAGGTGGTGGCCGCCGCGGTGCGCCGCCCGGCCGAGGTCACCGGCGACGGCACCCACAGCGTGCGCGAACTGATCGAGGCGCAGAGCCGCCGCCGCGCCGCCGCCACCGGCGGGGAAAGCCACATCCCGATGGACGCGGAGACCGACCGCTGCCTCGCCGCCGCCGGCAAGAGCCTGGACGACGTGCTGCCGGCCGGCGAGGTGCTGCCGGTGCGCAAGACGGCGAACCTGCACACCGGGGGAACGATCCACGATGTGACCGACTGCCTGCACCCGGAACTGGTGGAGGTGGCGACGGTGGCGGCCCGCGCGCTGGACATTCCGGTGGTGGGATTCGACCTGCTGGTGGAGTCGCCCGACCGGCCGGGATACGTGTTCATCGAGGCGAACGAGCGGCCGGGCCTCGCCAACCACGAACCGCAGCCGACGGCGGAACGTTTCGTCGACCTGCTGTTTCCCCAGACGCGGGGGGTGCTGTAGCAAATTCGCCCTCTCTCCCCCGGGGAGAGGGAGGGGCCCCACGAAGTGGGGAGGGTGAGGGGGGTGCACTGCGTGGCTTCACGAGAATCCTCGCCACGCGTCCCCCTCACCCTAACCCTCTCCCCGGGGGGAGAGGGGATCTTCAGCAAGGCGGAAGAGGGTTCAGCAGGAGGAAAAACCGACCATGGCCGTACCGCTGCCCGTCGATATGGGCTATGTCACCGACGTCCTCTACCGGCTGCTGACCACGCCCAGCCCGACCGGATACACCACCGACGTGGTGCGGCTGTGCTGTGCCGAGTTGGAGCGGCTGGGCATCCCCTATGAGCTGACGCGGCGCGGCGCCATCCGCGCCGACCTGAAGGGGGTGCGGGCCAGCCCCGACCGGGCGCTGGTCGCCCATGTCGACACGCTGGGCGCCCAGGTGAAGATGCTGAAGGACAATGGCCGGATGGAACTGGTGCCGATCGGCCACTGGTCATCCCGCTTCGCCGAGGGCGCGCGTTGCACCGTGCTGACCGACCGCGGTCCGTGGCGCGGCACCATCCTGCCGCTGAAGGCGTCTGGCCACACCTTCAACAAGGAGGTCGACACCCAGCCGGTCACCTGGCAGCAGGTGGAACTGCGCGTCGACGCCCCGGTCGCCAGCCGGCAGGATCTGGAGGAGCGCGGCTTCAACATCGGCGACATCGTCGCCATCGACCCGCAGCCGGAATTCCTGGAAAACGGCTACATCGTCTCCCGCCACCTCGACGACAAGGCGGGGGTGGCGGTGATGCTGGGCGCGGCGAAGGCGGTGGTCGATGCCGGGGCCGCCCTGCCGGTCGATTGCCACCTGCTGTTCACGATCTCCGAAGAGGTCGGGTCCGGCGCCTCCTCGATCCTGCATCAGGACGTGGCGGAGATGGTGACCATCGACAACGGCACCACCGCCCCCGGCCAGAACAGCAGCGAATTCGGCGTCACCATCGCCATGGCCGACAGCACCGGCCCGTTCGACATGGCGCTGACCCACTCGCTGATCGCGCTGTGCCAGGCGCAGAACATCCCGCACCAGCGCGACGTCTTCCGCTATTACCGCTGCGACAGCGCATCGGCGATCGAGGCCGGCAACGACATCCGCACCGCACTGGTCTGCTTCGGCATCGACGCCTCGCACGGCTACGAGCGCATCCATGCCGACGCGCTGGAAAGCCTGGTGCGGCTGCTGGTGCTCTACCTGCAGAGCCCGCCCCGGGATTGATGGGCGGGATTGAGCGGCCCCTCAGCAGCCCGCCGTCCCGTCCCGACGCACTTCTTCCAGCACGCGGCGGAGGTCGCCGGGGTGGAGTGGTTTGTGCAGGAAGGCGCAGCCGCGGCGCTGGCCTTCCAGCAGGGATTCGGGCGCGGTCTCGCCGGTCAGGACGACCGCCGGGATGTCGGCCTTGAACAGCTTGCGCACACGGTCGATCACGTCGAAGCCGGACACCTTTCCCGGTAGGCGCAGGTCGGTCAGGATGGCGTCGGGCGGGCCTTCCAGCCCGTCGACCGCGGCGAACACCTCGCGCATGTTCGACGCGGAGACGAAGGCGCAGCCCCAGCTTTCCAGGGTCAGCAGCAGGCCGGACAGCACCATGCTGTCGTCATCCACCACCAGGATACGCATGCCGTCCAACGGGACTGCCGACGCCGCCTGATCGGCCGACGCCGTAGCGGACGAGGTGTCGGCGAGCGCCTCCTCCCCCTCCAGGCGGTCGACGGTGACGGCGAAGACTGAGCCGCGGCCGGAGCGCGACCGCACGTCGATGGGCGCGCTCAGCAGAACCGACAGGCGCCGCACGATGGCGAGGCCGAGGCCAAGGCCGCGCGTCGGATCGCGGGCCGGGTTGGTCAGCTGGTGGAACTCGTCGAAGATGACGTCCAGCTTGTCCTGCGGAATGCCGAAACCGGTGTCCCACACCTCGATCCGCCAGTGCCCGTCGCGCTTGCGCAACCCCAGCAGGATGCCGCCGCGCTGGGTGTAGCGGATGGCGTTGGCCAGGAGGTTGCGGATGATGCGGCCGAGCAGGATCGGGTCGCTGCGGGTGAATGCCCGGCAGGGCAGATGAACACGCAGGCGCAGCCCCTTCTCCTCCGCCTGGGGACGGAATTCATCGGCCAGCGATTGCAGAAGCGCATCCACCGACACCGGCTGCAGGTCGGCCTCCACCGTGCCGGCGTCCAGCGTCGAGATGTCGAGCAGGGCGTTCAGCAGCTGCTCGCCCGCCGTCATCGCGTTTGCCAGCATGCCGGCGGTGCGGGTGGCCCGCGCGTTGCCCTCCACCTGGGTGGTGAGCGCGTCGAGGAACAGGCGCATCGCCTGGAAGGGCTGGCGCAGGTCGTGGCTGGCGGATGCCAGGAAGCGGGAGCGCGCCGCCGTGGTGCGCGCCACCTCCGCCCGCATCGCCTCCTCCAGCTTGGCGATGGCGCCGTCCAGCGTCGCCGTCGCCAACACTCCGACCACGCGGCCGTCGACCAGCAGCGGCGTGGCGCGCAGGCTCAGCGGCGGTTCGGTCGGCAACTGCAGCGGGGCGCCGTCGGGCGGCGTGGCCGGGCCGTCGGCGCCTCCTACCCCGTAGAGCGGGCGCAGCGCGTCGGCCACCGCCGGCCAGCCGCCGGGCAGCAGGGTCGGCCCGCTCTCGTCGCGGGTGGCGGCCCGCGGATGGTTGAGCAGGGAGGCCAGCGCCTCGTTGCAGCGGACGGCGGCCATCTCCGGTCCGCCGATCACCAGCATGGTCGGCACCGTCCCGGCCGCGCAGACTCGCCGTGCGTTGTCGAGACACTCGCGATAGCGCAGATCGGTCGGGGACATTGGGGTGGCCGAAGATCGGTGCATCGCGTCGGAATCTCTCACATCGGTGTCGCCGGGGATCGGGGCGGGAATCGGAGTGTCGTGGAACGGCTGGAGGCTGATCGCCATCGTAATCGGCACCGGCACCGGATAGACCGTCGGACAGTTTCGAAATGCCCGCAGAGAATAAACGGACAAAGCGACTTCCGAAATCACACGATGGCTCTACTCCCTTCCTATGCGGAAGGTGCAGGCCGCGGCCGCCGCATCAGATGATCCTCCACGAAGTATTTCCGACGCAGAAGCGCCATCAGCCGGGTTTTCAGGACATCCATCTCCTGCGCCTTGCCAACGAAATCGTCGGCACCGGCGTTCAAACTGATCATCAGCTGTTCCTCGTCGTCCTGGCTGGTCAGGATGACGATTTGGAAGAACAGGCCGCGCTGGCGCCGGAACCTGTCGAATCGTTCGCAGAGCTGGGTGCCGCTGGTGCCCGGCATCACGAGGTCGAGGATGACGCAGTCGAGCCCGCCGCCGGCCAGCGCCGCCACCGCCTCGTCGGCGTTGCGGGCGGCGGTGACGGTGCAGCCCTCCTGCTCCAGTTCGGCGCGCAGGAACTCGCGGTAGGTCGCGCTGTCGTCGACGATCAGGATATGGGCGCGGCGGAAGATTTCCGGCACGGTCGGCGGGGCGCTGCGCCGCTCCAGCAGCACGCAGGCCTCCTCCACCAGCGCCTTGGGGTCGGAGGAGTCGTGCTCGCCATCGCCGCGGCCGAGCACCATGACGGCGGCGTCGCTGCGCGCGCGCAGGTCGGCGAGGCCGGTGGGGCCGGCAAGCTCGCCCTCGACGATCAGCAGATCCTGCGGATTGCCGGCGATCTCGGCCAGGGCCGGTTCCACGCCGTCGACGCAGACGGTCTCGACGCCTCGTTCCTCCAACAGAAGCTTCAGCAGAAGCCCCTGCGTCTGGGAACCCATGACCACCAGGCTGCGGAGTCCGTTCATGGCGCCATCTTCTCGTCGGAGGTCAGTTGCAGCAGCCGTCCGGCCACCCGGTCGAGAGGCAGTTCCTCCACGGCGCCGCCCAGGCGCACGGCGGTGCCCGGCATGCTGTGGATCACCGCCGTGGAGGCGTGTTCGGCAATCGTGTAGGCCCCCGCCCGATGCATGTCCACCAGTCCCCTCGCTCCATCCTCTCCCATGCCGGTCAGCAGCACGCCGATGCCGGAGGCGCCATAGGCGCGCGCCATCGACTGGAACAGCACCTCGCCCGACGGGCGCTGGCCGCACACCATCGGGTCGCCGGACAGGCGGATGGCGCCGTTGTCCACCAGCATGTGCCGGTCGCCCGGCGCCACATAGACCGTGCCGGGCCGCGGCTTCACCCCCGCCTCGCCCAACTGCACCGGCAGCGGGGAGACGGTGCCCAGCCAGTTGGCGAAGCCCTCCATGAAGGGAGCGCCCATATGCTGGACCACGAAGACCGGCAGCGGAAAGCCGGTCGGCAGCTCCTTCAGGACTTTCGCCAGCGCCGCCGGCCCGCCGGTGGAGGCGACGAGGCCCAGCCCGCGGAAACGGCGGATGCGGCCGTCGGCCGTCACCGCCGCCTCCGGCAGGCCGCCGTCGGGGGATGGGATTTCGCCGGAGGCATTGGAAGAGCGGGCGGCCCGCGCTGTGATGCGGTGGCGGATGACCTTCACCTGGCTCATGATGACCAGTTGGGTGCAGAGATGGTGCGCCACCGTCTGGTAGTCGGCGCGCGCCATGCTGCCCGGCTTTTCCACCACCGCTAGCGCGCCGGCCTGCAGCGCCCGCATCGGGATGTCGAGGTCGCGCACGTCGGACGCCACCACCACGATCGGCAGCGGATTCTGCCGCATGATGCGGCTGGTCACCTCGAAGCCGTCGATGCCCGGCAGGCGGATGTCGAGCGACACCACGTCGGGGGCGTTCTTCTCGATCATGCGCAGAGCCTGCTCGCCGCTGGAAGCGATGCCCGCCACCTCCAGCCGCGGGTCGGCGCCGATGACGTGGCTGAGAAGCTGCTGGATGACCGGACTGTCCTCCACCACCAGCACACGGATACGACGAGTTCCGACGGTGGGAGGTCCGGAGTGCGCCGCCCCGCTCACAGCAGCCGCCGGATGCCGGCCAGAAGCTCGTTCTGGTCGAACCGCGTCTTGACGATGTAGGCGTCCGCCCCAAGCCGCAGGCCGCGCTCGCGGTCCTCGTCGCTGGCGCGCGAGGTGACGAGGATCACCGGGATCTCCTCCAGCCGCTTGTCGGCCTTCACCGCCTGCAGCAGGGCGAAACCGTCCATCCGGGGCATCTCGACGTCGCTGATGATCAGGCCAACCTCCATCCCTTCGGAAAGGCGCTCCAGGGCCTCGCGCCCGTCCACGCACAGCGTCACCCGATAACCATGGGCTTCGAGGATGCTCTTTTCCAGCGTGCGGGTGGTGATGCTGTCATCGACGACCAGGATATGCGCCCGGGCAGGGGTAGCCTCTTCCGCCGGGCGTGCCGGGGGCGGCAGGACGCTGCCGGGCAGCGGCATCAGGCCGGAGATGTTCAGCACCAGCGCCGGCCCGCCATCGTCCATCAGCACGGTGCCGAGATAGCGGCCGCTGTCGAGCCCGGTTTCCTCCGCCGCCGTCACCACCGTTTCGCGCGTCGCGACGAAGCGGTCGACCGCCAGCGCCAGCCGCCGGTCGGCCGCGCGGACGACCACCAGGGCCAGCGAGCGTTCGGCGGTGGGCACCACCGGCGCCTCCATGCCCAGCAGGGCGGCCAGCGAGGTGACGGGAGTCTCCTCCTCGCCGATGCGGATCATCGGGGTGCCGACGCCGGAGAACAGCGATTCGGCGGTGGCGGTGCGCAGCCGGACCACGTCGGCGGACGGGATCGCCAGGATCTGATCCTGCACGGCGACGAAGACCAGACGCTGGCTGAGCAGGCTCAGCGGCACCTCGATGGTGACGGCGGTGCCGCCCTCCGGCCGGTCGGCGATGGTCAGGTTGCCCTGCAGCCGCTCCACCTCCCGCCGGGCGATGGGGAGGCCCATGCCGCGCCCGGCCAGTTCGGTGGTGCGCGAGGCGGTGGAGAAGCCGGGATGGAACAGGAACTCGGTCAGCCGCTCCAGCGGTATCTCCTCGGCGCCGGACAGCTCGTCGGCGTCGATCAGGCCGCGTTCGGCCGCCTTGCGCAGGATCGCCGCGCGGTCCAGCCCGCGGCCGTCATCCTCGATGCGCAGGTGCAGGCGCGCCCCCTCCACCGAGGCGGCGATGGTGACGCGCGCCGCCGGCCGCTTGCCCAGCGCCAGCCGTTCCGCCGGCGTTTCGATACCGTGGCTGATGGCGTTGCGGGCGATGTGGAGGATGGGGTCCTTCAGCCGCTGCAGGACGTTGCGGTCGGCCTCCACCTCCAGGCCGCGGACGTCGACCTCGACCTCCTTGCCCTCGGCCCGGCTGATGTCGCGGACCATACGGCCGAGGCCGCTCAGCTGGTTTTCGGCCGGCAGCATGCGCAGGCGCCGCATGTCCTGCTGGAAGCCGCCGCCCCAGCGCCGCATCGACCACAGCAGCCGGTCATGGCTGCGGTGCGCGCTGTCGAGCGCGCCGCCCAGCGACCGGAAGCGGCGCTCGAAAGCCATCAGGGCGGGAAGAGCGCCGCGGCCGTCGAGCGCGTCGGCTCCATCCTCCGGCCGGGCCTCCAGCCGGGCGCCGCGGCCGAGCTGCACGCGCAGATGGCGCCATGCGCGGTCGAGCGCCCGCCATTCCTGGCGCATCGCCCGGAGCTGCTCGCCGAGCCCCGCCTGCGCCTCCACCTCCGGCAGCAGGGCCGACGCGGTCTCGGACAGGCGCTCCAGCCCCTGGGCGGCGATGCGGACAAGGGCGGCGGAATCGGCGTCGACGGTGCGCTCGCGCTGGCGGGGAGGCCGGCTGCCGGCGGTACGGGCGGGGGAGGCCGGAGCGGGGGCCGGAGCGGGGCCGCCGCTGCGACCGGCGGCCAGCGCGTCGAGATCGGCGAGCACGCCGGCCGTCTCCACCTCGCCGCCGCCCTGGAGCGACCAGGCGACCAGATCCTCGATGGCGTCGAGCGCGCGGCGGAACACGCCGACATTGGCGGCATCGAGCGGGATCTCACCCTTCTGCACGGCGATGAAGGCGGCTTCCAGCCGGTGGGAGATCGCCTCCACCTCCGGCAGGTCGACGGCGCGGGCGGCGCCCTTCAGGCTGTGGGCGCGCCGGTGGATGTCGACGAGATCCGGCGCGTCGCCCGTCGCCTCCGCATCGCGGAGCGCGTTGCGGATCGCGGCGAGGTGCTCCTTGTGCTCCAGGTCGAAGGCGGCGAGCAGGCGCTGGCGGATGTCCATCAGGGGCTCCGCATCACACCCGGTAGTTCCGCACCGCCTCGACCAGACCCTGGCCGAGGTTGTTCAGGTTGGCGGCGGCGCCTTCCAGCTGGCGGGTGCCGGCCGCCGTCTGGCTGCTGGCCTCGCGGATGTTCTGAAGCGCCTGGATCACCTGCTCCAGGCCGATCTGCTGCTGGTTGGTGCCGGCGACGATCTGCTGGAAGGCCAGCACGCTCTCCTGGATGTTCTCCGCCATGGTGCGGATGGTCGATTGGGTGGCGTCGGTCTGGCGCTTGCCGGCGGCGACGCGCTTCACCGCCTCCTCCGTCAGCATCACCGAGGCGTTGATGCCGTGCTGGATCTCCGACAGGTTGGAGCGGACCTGGGCGGTCGCCTCCTTCGACTGGTCGGCGAGGCTCTTGATCTCGCCCGCCACGATGGAGAAGGTGCGGCCATGCTCGCCGGCCGCCGCCGCCTCGATGGCGGCGTTCAGCGCCAGCAGATGGCAGCGCTCGGCGATGTCGTTGACCGTCACGATGATCTCGCCGATCGCCTGGGTGCGTTCGGACAGCATGACGATGTTCTCGGCCACCGCTTCGGCCTGTTCGCGGATGGCGTCCATCGCCTGGATGGTGTCGTCCACCGCCTTCATGCCGGAATGGCTGGAGGCCGCCACCGTCTGGGCGCCGTGCGAGACGTCCTGGGCGCGGCGGTTGATCTGGGCGCCGGATTCGGTGATCTCCGACAGGGTGGCCGTGGTCTGCTCCACCGCCGCCAGCTGTTCGGCGACGCTGGCCGACTGCTGCTGGGTCGAGGCGCGGATCTGGGCGGTGGCGGCGTGGACGCTCTCCGCCGTTTCGCGGGTGGTGCGGGCCATCGACTTCAGCCGGCCGGCCATCTCGTTCAGATGCTGGCCGAGGATCGCCAGCTCGTCCTTGCCGGCGATGGCGATCTCCTGGGTCAGATCGCCGTGGCCGACCTTGGTGACGAAGTCGATGGCGCGGCCGAGCCGCCGGGTGATCGAGCTGCCGATCAGATAGGCGACCGCCACCGCGATCAGGAAGACGACAACCAGCGCGATGACCGAGGACTGGATGGCGGAGTTGTAGATCGACCGGATTTCGCTGCGGCCGGCCGTGGTCAGGTGGTCGATGGCGGTCTGGGCCTGGGCGATGCGCGCCTCCATGTTCTTGCGCAACTCGTCCACCCGCTGACGGCGCTGCAGCGCGTCGGTGATCTGGTTGCGCTCCAGCATGGTGTAGATGGTCCGTGCCTCGTCGCCGACCAGGGCGATGGCGCGGCTCATCTCGTTGACGGAGGTGTCCAGTTCGACCCAGCCCCGGCGGCGGCTGTCGGTCACGCCGGTCGAGGACCGTTCAGCCACCATCGCCCGCAGCTGGCCCAGCCGGTCGCGCAGTTGGACGCCGACCTCGTCGTAATGGCGGCGCAGCGGCGCCAGCAGGGCCGGGATTTCGGCGACCCGCCCTTCGGCATTGGCGATGGACACGGCGTTCAGCGCCGTCTCGCGCGTGCTGCGCAGTTCCGCCTGCATGTTGCCGACGTCCGTCACCATTTTGGCGGCTTCGTTGTCGTAGGTCGACACCGCCATGATGACGTCCAGCGCGTCGGAGAAGCGCGACATCTGATAGAGCGCCAGCAACGCCGTCAGGACACAGACGACGCCGAATCCCAGGACCAGCTTGTGCGCGACTTTCATGTTCATTCTTGGACTCCAGCCCCGGACGGCTCTTCAGGTGGATCGGTCGGTTTCAGGTCTTCACGAGGTCGAGCAGCGCCGCCATGTCCAGGATCGCCATGCGGTCGGCGGCGATGGCCCTGACCAGCGGCCCGGCCTCCACCGGGGCTGAGCCGCGCGGCGGCACGATGTCGGCCACCCGCTCCACCTCCCGCACGCGCAAGGCCGCCGGACGGCCGGCGCCGGTGCGCAGCACGATGGCGTAGCCGGACGGGTCGGTCCCGGCATCGGCCCTGGACAGCAGGGCGGCGGATACACTGGCCGACGGGCCATTGCACAGCCGGTCGAGGTCGAACAGCCGCATCACCCGGCCGGCAACGGCGATCACCCCCAGCACGGCGGGCGGTGCCCCCGGCACGCGGGCCAGCCGCGGCATCGGCACGATATGGCCGAGATGGCGCAGCTCCAGCCCATAGTGCGTTTCGGCCCCACGGGCGACCAGCATCGGGATGCCGGTGCTCTCCTCCCCGTGGAGCTGCGGGATTTCGGCCAGATCCTCCGCCCGGCGGGCCAGAACGGCGTCGGCCCAGGGGCCGCGGCCGGCGAAGGTCGCCTCCAGGTCGGCGTTGCGGCGGGCCAGCTTCCTGTGCACCTCGTCCCAGTCGACGGCGGCTTGGGCGGCCGCACGGGCGGCGGCACGCTCGGGGGAGGCGCTTTCGAGGGCGGCGATCAGCGGTGCGGCCCCGGCTCCACTCCCTGCGCCGGCAAGCGTGTCGTCCATCAGCCCTCCTCACCGGTCAGCCAGAGGTCCAGCATGCCGCGCAGCTCCTGAACGGTCAGGCCGCCGCCCTCCGCCACCGCCTCGTCGTCGGGACGGCTCTCCAGCGCCTCGCGCGCATTGCGGAAATGGCGTTGCGCCGGGAGCAGCCGGCCGCGCCGCCAATAGGCCAGCGCCAGATGATAGTCGGCCAGAACGAATCGCGGGTCGAGATACAGCGCGCGCTTGAAGGCCGCCACCGGGTCGCCGACGCCCAGCTCCTCCTCCACCAGACCCAGCTGGTAATGGGCGCCGGGGTCGAGCCTGCTCGCCTCCACCCGGGCGAGACAGGCTTCCAGAACGGTCGAGCGCTCGTTGGTCTCGGCGGGGTCCGGCGGGGTCGGTGCGGCGGGAGGCGTCGCGGCCGGCGCGGACTTGCGGGCGCGCGGAGCGGGCGCGGCTTCCGGCGCCGGTCCGGTCGCACGGCGGGACTTGGGCTCGGGGGCCGGCGCCGCCGCTGCCGGACCGGGGGCCGGGCTGCGAACCGCCGCGGCCGGGGCCACCGCTTCGGCCTGCTTGCGGTAGAGGGTGGCGCCGGGGACCGAGACCGGAATGAACAGCTCGTTCATCTGCGGGCCGGCCTCGGCGTGGCCGACCACCAGCCAGCCGCCGTCGGCCAGCGCCTTGTGCAGGTTGCCCAGCAGCCGGTGCCGTGTCGCCTCGTCGAAATAGATCATGACGTTGCGGCACAGGATGATGTCGAAATGCCCGATCCCGTGCGGATAGGAGGGGATCTCGCCATCCACGAGGTTGAAGGGGAGGAAGCTGGTCCATTGCCGGTATTTCGGCTTCACCGACCACAGCTTGTCCTGGCGGTCGAAGCAGGCCTCCAGCGTTTCCGGCGACAGGCCGCGCACCGCCCAGTCGCCATAGGCGCCGCGCCGCGCCTGTTCCAGGAAGGCGCCGTTGATGTCGGTGCCGATGATGTGGACCTGCCATCCTTCCAGCTGGGCGGCGAAATGCTGCTTCAGCAGGATTTCGAGCGTGTAGGCCTCCGGACCGATGGAGCAACCGGCGCTCCAGATCCGCAGCAGGCGGCTCGACTGGTTGCGGCGCAGGCATTCGGGGATGGCGACGGCGCGCAGCGCGTCGAACTGCTCGATGTAGCGGAAGAAGAAGGTCTCCCCCACCGCCAGCTCGTTGATGAGGCCCTGATATTCGGCGCCGGTCGGACCCTCCGCCTCCAGCGCGGCGAGATAGCCGCCGACCGTGGTGATGCGGCCGAAGGGCAGCCGGCGGTTGATCCGCTCGGCGAAGGCGGCATCCTTGTCGGCGTAATAGGCGAGGCCGGTGGCGTCGATCACCATCGACTTCAGGCGCAGGAAATTCGGATCGCGGCGGATCGCCTCGATCCCGGCGGCGACGGCGTTCGGCATCATGCGGCACCGTCCGCGGAAGAGGCCGGGTCCTGAGCGTGCCGCCACTGCGCCAGCCTGCGTTCCGCCACGGCGCGGAAGGCGTCGAGCAGCCGGCCTTCCGCCTCGCTGAGCAGCCGGTCGGGGTCGAGCAGGGTCACGGTGCCGCCGCGGCCGGTCACCCGGTCCGGAAAGGCGCCGGCGGCACAGCCGTTGAAGGTCAGCGACGGGTCGGAGGGGGTGCGCTCGGCGGGATCGACCGCGGTGTCGCCATAAACCCGGTCGGCCAGCAGCGCCGCCGGCCGCCCCTGCCAGGTGACGAGAAACAGCGGCGAATAGAGGTTCGGCTCGGCGGCCCCGGCACCCTCGGCGGCCAGATCCAGCAGCACGTCCAGGCGCAGGACCGGCACCACCTCCCCCTGATAGCGGAAAACGCCCTCCACCGGCAGCGGCGCCGTCGGCAGCCGGTCGAGACGCGGCAACGGCAAAAAACGCCGCACGGACTCCACCGGCAGCGCCAGCGCCCGGCCGGCAACCGAAAACACGACGCAACGGAATGGCGACGGGGTGGAGACAGTTTGCGCTGGGTTTGGTGACATCCGTCCGTCGATGGTCTGGAATCCGACCGGGAACATGCCCCATCACGACCGGAATGCGAATTACGCCAATGGTTTACGCCGTAGGGCCTATGCCCCGGCCGTGATCGTCCCTGCCCTTTGCCGGATGGACCGGGCGGGCTACTCTGTTGCGGCAAGGATAAACCGGGACCAGGGAGAGAAGAGACGATGGCCGGCCGTTATTTCGAGGATTTCCGCATGGGCGACGTGATCGAATCGGAAGGGGCGACCCTGACCGACAGCCAGATCATGGATTTCGCCCAGCGCTTTGACCCGCAGCCCTTCCATATGGACGCGGCGGCGGCGGCCGACGGGCCGTTCCAGGGGCTGATCGCCAGCGGTTTCCACACCCTGTCGCTGACCTTCCGGCTGATCCGCGACACCGGCATCATCACCGGCACCAGCCTGGGCGGGTCCGGCATGGACGAGCTGCGCTGGCTGCGGCCGGTGCGGCCCGGCGACACCATCCGCGCCCGGGTGGAGGTGGTGGAGACCATCCCGTCGCGCCGCGGCGGACGCGGCACGGTGCGGCTGGCCTACACCACGGTGAACCAGCGCGGCGAGCCGGTGATGACCTGCATCATGAACCACATCATCGCCGGACGAAGCGGCCCGCAGACCGTCGAGGTCTGAACGCCGCCTTCAGGCCCGCGCGGCCAGGGTGCGGATCGCCAGCGCGGCGGCGGAGGCGCGGTTTTCCACCCCCAGCTTGGCGAAGACCTGTTCCAGGTGCTTGTTCACCGTGCGCGGGCTGATGCCCAGGATCTCGCCGATGTCGCGG
The DNA here is from genome assembly GCF_023806445.1 of Azospirillum sp. A1-3. NCBI lineage: Bacteria > Pseudomonadati > Pseudomonadota > Alphaproteobacteria > Rhodospirillales > Azospirillaceae > Azospirillum > Azospirillum sp. A1-3. The sequence continues at coordinate 219,348 of NZ_JAMSLU010000003.1, read as the reverse complement.
TTCGGCTTGCCGTTGGCGATCCACAGCAGAACCTCCGCCTCGCGCGCGGTCAGGCCGAGCGCGTCGCGCAGGATCGCCTCCTGCCGGCCGGCGGTCGGCTCGCTGAGGCGGAACAGGTACTCGTCGGGGTTGGCCGGGCTGAGATAGGTGAATTCCAGCCGCCGCACGCCCTCGCCGTCCGGCAGCTCCAGCGTGAAGGTCTCCGCCGAGGCGCCAGGGGATGGGGATTGGCGCAGCCGGACCAGACCGGCGGCCAGGGAGGATGCCGCTTCCGGGCGCACGCCGTCGGGGCCGGGCAGCAGGCCGCAGAGCAGCCGCTCCGCCTGCGGGGTGCACCACAGCAGCCTGCCCTCCCCGTCCGTCGCCAGCAGAAAGCGGCCGGTGGCGTCGAGCGCCGCGCGGGCGCCGTAGGCGACGCGGGCGTTGGTCAGATGGACGCGGATGCGGGCGATCAGTTCGTCCACCACGATGGGCTTGGTGACGTAATCGACGCCGCCGGCCTCCAGCCCCTTCACCACATGCTCGGTATCGCTGAGGCCGGTCATGAAGATGACGGGGATGTGCGACAGGTGGGGGATCTGCTTCAGCCTCCGGCAGGTCTCGAAGCCGTCGAGGCCGGGCATCACCGCGTCCATCAGGATCAGGTCCGGGGTGATCTGGCCGACGAGGTCCAGCGCGCTCTCGCCGTCGACGGCGACCAGCACTGTCAGGTCGGCCTGTTCAATGGCCTCCGTCAGGAATCCCAGCGTGTCGGGGGTGTCGTCCACCACCAGGATCATGTCGCGGCGCTTCATCCCGTCACGGCCCCGTCTTCTTCCAGATCATTGTCGCTCTGCGCGGCGTCGCGCTGCGCCGCCGCCTCTTCCACCGCACGCATATAGCCTTTCAGGTCGAAGGCGCGCACCAGCGTTCGCAGCCGCTCGACGAATGGAAGAGCGGCGGCATCCTCCGCCTCGATCTCGCGCAGCTTGGCCTCGATCCCGCGAATATAGCCGATCCGGCCAAGCTGGCGCAGGTCGTCGAGATGACGCAGCGCCGACTCCGGCAGGTGATTGGACGGCGTTTGATTGGATTGCTCGGGTGCTTGATCGGCCGGCGCGGGCGGCGGGGCAAGCGGTTCCGCAGGCTTTTCCGCGGCATGGAGCCATTCCAGGCCGGTCAGCGCCTGCAAGCGGTCGAGCAGCGCGTGGATTTCGATGGGCTTGGCGACGAAGGCATCATGCGGCGCCCGGCCGTCGCCCGGTCCCTGCGCCTCGTAGGCGTTGGCGGAGACCATGATGATGCGGATGCGGTCGGCGAACTGGCGGCGCAGTTCCTCGGCCAGATCCCAGCCGCTCTCGCCGGGCATCGAGATGTCGAGCATGGCGACGTCGGGCTTGCACTGCGCCGCCAGCTCCAGGCAGGTCGCGGCGTCTGACGCGGTGAACAGCACGAATCCCAGCGGACGCAGGATGTCGGTCATCAGCGCCAGATGGTCGCGGTCGTCGTCGGCCAGCAGGATGGTGATCTGCGGCCCGGCATAGCCGGTGATGGCGCGGCGCTCCACCTGCTCGCCCGGCCGGTGCATCGCCTCCGACAGCAGCAGGCGGACGGTGAAGACGCTGCCCCGCCCGGCTTCGCTGCGCACGGCGATGTCGCCGCCCATGATCCGGGTCAGCACCCGCGTGATGGTCAGGCCGAGGCCGGTGCCGGCCACCGCCCGCACCGCCGCGCCCCGCCCGCGCTCGAACGGTTCGAAGACGCGGTCGAGGTCCTCCGCCCGGATGCCGATGCCGCTGTCGGCGATCTCGAACTCGGCGATCTGGCTGCGGTAGCGGACGGTCAGGGCGACATGGCCGCTCTCGGTGTATTTCACCGCGTTGGACAGCAGGTTGATGAGGATCTGACGCAGGATCTTGCTGTCGGTGTGGACCCAGACCGGCAGATGCGGCACGCGGGCATAGCGGAACTCCAGCCCCTTGGCCGAGGCCTGGATGCGGAACATGTCGGCCAACTGGTCGAGGAAGTCGATCAGCTGCACCTTGTCGCGGCTGAGCCGGCGCAGTCCCGATTCGATCTTGGAGATGTCGAGCAGCCCGTCGATCAGGTTCGACAGATGCTCCGCACTGCGGCGGATGACGCGGACGGCATCCTGCGGGCGCTGGGTGCTGTTGCTTTCCAGAAGCTGGGCATAGCCGGAGATGGCGTTGAGCGGCGCGCGAATCTCGTGGCTGACGCCGATGATGTAACGGCTCTTGGCGGCGTTCGCGGCCTCCGCCACCTCCTTGGCCTTCTGCAGGGCGGCGTCGGTGCGTTCGTGGGCGGCGATCTCGTCCATCAGCATGGCGGTCTGGCGGCCGCTCTCCTCCTCCGCCTTGCGGCGGCTTTCATGGGCCAGCACCAGCAGCCAGGCGGCGACGCCGGACAGGATGAACAGGCAGACGAAGACGGTGACCAGCGCGGTGTGGATCGCCGCCCGCTCCGCCGCGTCGGCATTGGCGTACTGGAAGTCGATGACCAGCAGCACCCCGCCCAGCACCAGCGAGAACAGCGTCATCACCCCGATGAAGTGGCCGGTGCGGGTGTGGACCCCGGCGGCCATGCGCCTGGGCAGGATCCGTTGCAGGCTGCGGGCGATCTGGTCGGCGAAGCGGCTGTCGGTCTTGCACAGATCGTGGCAGCGCGCCTCCAGCGTGCAGCAGAGTGAGCAGATCGGCGCGTCGTAGGCCGGGCAGAAGGCCATGTCCGGCCGCTCGAAGTGGTTCTCGCAGATCGAACAGCGGACGGTGGCGCCCTCGCCGGGCAGGGGATCGGACTTGCGGGCGATGTAAAAGCGCCCCCCCGTCCTCCAGGCGATCAGCGGGGCGGCGGCGAAGGCGACGACCAGCCCGATGAAGGGGGCCAGCGCCTGGGCCACCGGACCCAGCAGCCCGAAGAAGGCGGTGGTGGAGCACAGCACCGACAGGCCCATGGCGCCGGTGCCGACCGGGTTGATGTCGTAGAGGTGGGCGCGCTTGAACTCGATCCCCGGCGGGCTGAAACCCAGCGGCTTGTTGACGGCCAGATCGGCGGCGACCGCCCCCAGCCAGCCGACCGCGACGTTGGCGTAAAGGCCGAGGATGCTCTCGATCACGCCGAGGATGCCGATTTCCATCAGCAGCAGGGCCAGCAGCACGTTGAACACCAGCCAGACGACGCGGCCGGGGTGGCTGCGGGTCAGGCGGGAGAAGAAATTCGACCAGGCGATGGAGCCGGCATAGGCGTTGGTGACGTTGATCTTCATCTGGCAGACGACGACGAAGATGCCGGTCAGCGCCAGCGCCGCGACGGGGGAGCCGAACACGTCGAGAAAGGCCATGTGGTACATGCTGTTGGGCTGCACCGCATCCTCCACCGCCAGCCCATGCTTGATGGCGAGGAAGGCCAGCAGCGACCCCGCCGCCAGCTTCAGGCTGCCGATCACCACCCAGCCCGGCCCGCCGGCCAGCAGCGCCGTCCACCAGCGCACCTTGCCGATGCGGGACTGCGAGGGCAGGAAGCGCAGATAGTCCACCTGCTCGCCGATCTGCGGCAGAAGCGAGAGCAGGACCGAGGCGGCCATGCCGAAGGGCAGCAGCGACAACCCGCCGTCGGGGGCATAGACGCCGGGCAGCGAGGTCCATTGCGCCAGGGTTTCGCGGTCGAGCAGGAAGAAATAGGCCAGCGGCACGCATTGCAGCAGGATCCACACCGGCTGCGTCGCCCATTGCATGCGGCTGATGAAGCGGATGCCGTAGACGGCGATGGGGATCACCGCCAGCGAACTGATGACATGGGCGAGAGAGGCCGGGATGCCCAGCACCATGGTCAGCCCGGCCGACATGATGCTGGCCTCGATGGAAAACAGGATGAAGGTGAAGGAGGCGTAGACCAGCGAGGTGATGGTGGAACCGAGATAGCCGAAGCCGGCGCCGCGGGCCAGCAGGTCGATGTCCACCCCGGCCTTCGCCGCGTGATAGGTGATCGGCAGCCCGACCAGGATGCTGAGCAGCGCCACCGCCAGGATGGCGGCCATGGCGTTTTCGAAGCCGTAGGTCAGGGTGACGGCGGCGCCCAGCGCCTCGCAGGCCAGGAAGGAGATGGCGCCGAGCGCGGTGTTGGCGACGCGCCACGCGCTCCAGCGCCGCGCCCGCTCCGCCGTGTAGCGGAGCGCGTAGTCCTCCAGCGTCTGGTCGGCGGCGAGCTGGTTGTATTGCCGGCGTTCACGGACGATCCGTTGCCTCGCGCTCATGCCCGTCCGCCGTTCCCGCCCGTCGCCCCTGCCGGTCCGCATCGTCGGGAGTTTCCCGGCGCTTGGCAAGGTGCAAGCGCGTTGACAGCACCGGACCCGGCCTCTAGCTGTCGACCCCCACGACCCGGACAATCGCTGAAAGCCCAAGCATGACCGTCGAGCTTGTCGTTTGTGAAACCTGCCGCCGGCCGGAAGACCCGCCCGACGCCACTCGGCCGGGGGCGGAGCTGGTGGCGCTGATGGAGCAGGCGCTGGCCGAAGCTCCCGATCTGGCGGCGCTGGTGCGGCTGCGGCCGATGCGCTGCCTGATGAGCTGCCGGCGCCCTTGCGCCGTCGCCGTGCGCTCCGCCGCGCGGATGAGCTATGTGCTGGGCGACTTCGCCCCGGACGAGATGACGGTGGAGACGCTGACCGCCTACCTGCGCGCCTATGCCGCCACCGATGACGGGATCGTTCCGTTCAAGCAATGGCCGCAGGGCGTCAAGGGTCGTTTCGTTTCCCGACTCCCGCCGCTGGAGGAGCCGGACGGTCGGGTTTGACACATCGGGGCCGCGGTCCAATTATTGTTGGCAAGACCAACGATTTTCGCCCTTACGGGCGAGGAGGAGCGCCCGATGAAGGTCGACCCCGAGGTCCTGAACTGCGCCACCGGCCTGCTGCACATGGCACGAGAGGCGGAACGCTCCAACGGCTGGGAAGCCGGCGACCTGCTGCGCACCACGCTGCGTCTGCTGGTGGTTGCCGGCGCCGACGGCCATGGCTGGGACGCCGACGATCTGTCGGAGGAAGTCCGCGATCTGGTCGAGGCGGTGCGGACGACGAACGCGGACGATGGGGCGTTCGGGGGCGCGTTCGGGGATGGGGAGATGGTGGTGCATTGAGGGGGGCGCTTGTCCCTATTTGCCCCCTTAAACCTCTTGCCCCCTCCCTAACCCTCCCCCGCTCACGCGGGAGAGGGGACTGCCGCCGCTTCGCGATTCAGTTCACTCGGACAAGCTTCCTGCCCCATCTCCCGCGAAGCTCTCGCACAAAGCTTCGCTTTGTGCTGACGCGACAGGCGGACCGTAGGTCCGCTGAGAGCGGGGGAGGGATGAGGAGGGGGCATCAAGAGTAAACGCCAAACTCACCCCTCCGAAACCTCCGGGTTCAGCTGGATCAGCACCTTGTCGATGCGGCGGCCGTCCATGTCGACGACCTCGAAACGGATGCCGTTCCAGTGGAAATGCTCCGCCGCGGTCGGAACGTGACCGAAATGATCGAGAAGGAAGCCGGCGATGGTGTGGAAATCGCCCTCCCCCTTCATGTTCTTCACGCCGACCAGCGCCTCGATCTCCTCGACCGGGGTCATGCCGTCGACCAGCCAGCTGCCGTCCTCGCGCTGGACGGCGGCGGTGTCGCCTTCGTGGCTGCTGTCAGGCAGTTCGCCGGCGATCGCCTCCAGGATGTCGGTCATGGTGACCAGACCCTCGACGCTGCCGTACTCGTCCACCACCACCGCCATGTGGACGCTGGCCTGCTTGAACAGGTCGAGCAGGCGGAAGACCGGCGTGCCATCGTGGACGACCAGCGGCTGGACCATCGCCGCCCGGATGTCGAAGGAAACCCCCTTCAGCGACTGGTCGAGCAGCGCCTTGGCCGCGACGATGCCCTGCAGCTCGTCAACGTCGCCGCGGCAGACCGGGAAGCGGGAATAGCCGCTGTCGCAGATCTCGCGGCCGATGGCGTCGGGACTGTCGTCGATGTCGAGCCAGATCAGGTCGGGGCGCGGCGTCATGATCGACCGCACCGTGCGGTCGGACAGATGCATCACCCCCTCGATCATCTGGCGCTCGGCCGGCTCGAAGACGCCGCTCTGGGTGCCTTCGGCGATCAGGGTCTTGACCTCCTCCTCCGTCACCGTCTGCTCGCGCGAGGTCGGCAGGCGCAGAAGCTTCAGCACCGCGTCGCTCGACACGCCGAGAAGCCAGACCACCGGAGCCGACAGGCGCGACACCGTCCGCATCGGGGCGGCGACCATGGCGGCGATCCGCTCCGACGAGATCAGGGCGACGCGCTTTGGCACCAGTTCGCCGATGATGAGGGAGAAATAGGTGATGGCGGCGACCACCAGGGCGAACGCGACGGTGTGGCCGTAGGGGGCGATCCAGGCGACCTGCTCGTCCAGCACGCCGCCGAGCCGTTCGGCCAGGGTGGAGCCGCCATAGGCACCGGCAATGATGCCGGTCAGGCTGATGCCGACCTGCACGGTGGACAGGAAGCGGCTCGGATCCTCCGACAGCTCCAGCGCGGCGCGGGCGCCCGCGCCGCCTTTCTCCTCGGCCATCTGCTGAAGCCGGGCGCGGCGCGCCGACACCAGCGCCATCTCCGACATCGCGAAGAAGGCGTTGAGCAGGATCAGCAGGACGATGACCAACAGTTCCCAGATCATGGCGTTGTGCCCTTAGGGCGCTCCCTCAACCGATCAATTGTTGCGCCACGGCGACCGCCGCCTGCCCGAGACTGAGCAGGACGGCGGCGATGATGGCGATGGACAGAAGGCCGGCGATCAGGCCGGCCGAGACGAAGGCACCGTCGGATTCCATCAGCCCCAGCGCGATCAGCGCGATGGCGAAGGCGGGGGGCTGGTTTCCGAAAACGATGGGAAGGGACAGGATGCCGGCCAGAATCATCACCGCCAGCCCCAGCATCCGTTCGGCGGTGGGACCGGCCAGCGCCGGCATGCGTGGCCGCAGATGGCGCTCCACCCGCTCCACCCAGGGCTTGGCCCGGCGGATCACGCCCAGGAAGGCCTTGCGGTCGAAACTGGCCGCCAGCATGCGGCGCGGCAGCCAGGGGCCATGCCGGCCCAGCGCCATCTGGGCGCCGAGCAGGATCATCGGCACGCCGGTGGCGGTCGACAGGCCGGGAACCGGCAGCACGTTGGGAATGGAAAGGATCAGCAGCAGCGCGCCGAAGGCACGGTCGCCCAGCGCGTCCACAATCTCGCCCAGCGAGATTCGCGAAGATGTCTCGCCGAGAGAGATTCGAGAAGACGTCTCGCCTAGCGGGATGCGGGAGAGGGCGGCCGGATCGTTGGAAAGTGGATCGCCGGTGGCGGCGCCGCGCGTCAGGAAGTCGTCCAGCAGGTCCGAAACGCGCGCACAACTCCCTTCCGCACTGGGATGGGGTGCGTCGTACGACCTGGGGGACGACCCGGGAGGTCGATCTTTGCTCACGGCTCTCCCCGATGCCGGAAACGGGATCGGAGCGGGCCGGGCGAAGGATGGCAGGAACCCATGGACCTTTCGCGTCGCGGCGGTAGCGATCTCCCTTCTACAGGAAGGGCGGCAAAAGCGCCAGCGCCGGTTGAGGTCGGACCGCGGAACGGACAGCAGGGTGGCCCCTGCCCGTCCAGGCTATTGCCGCTTCTGCATGACGAAGGCCAGGCGCTTCGTCAGGTCGGCCTTCGAGACCGGTTTCACCAGATAGCCGGAGATGCCGTAGGCGATGGCGCGCTTCACCACATCCGCCTCGCGGTGGCCGGTCAGCACCAGCACCGGCAGGTCGGCCAGCGGGTTGCCGGTGGCGGTGCGCAGGGCGTGCAGCAGGTCCAGCCCGGTCATCCGCGGCATTTCCAGGTCGCAGATCGCCACGTCGACGTCCTCGCCGTTCTTGCGCAGGATGTCGAGCGCCTGGACGCCGTCCGCCGCCTCGAACACCGTCCGCAGCCCGATGTCGTGCAGCAGCCGGTAGATCAGCTTGCGGGTGAAGTCGTCGTCCTCGACCAGAAGCACACCGAGATCATGTATCGTCCGGACCTGGCGGGTCCGCCCACCTGCCTCCACCACCATGACGCTCTCCGCTCCGCCTGTGTTCACCCGGACGCTGGCCGCGCGACCGGACAACACAGTTTTCTGGATGTATTGTTGCGCAGTCGTTAACGGAATCGCCATTGCCGGACCGCGGACACCCGGATCCCGCCGACGGGGAATGGCAATCCGGCACGCAACGTCCTATCCTTGCCACCCGCCGCAAGGCCAGCCCTTCCGAACCGATCAGGACCGCTCCTCCCTTGACCCCGCCGCCCGCCGCCCCCCTGTCCCCCTTCGGCAGTTCGCCCGACGCGGCGATGCTCGCCGCCGTGGTGGAGGCCAGCGGCGGCGGCATCGCCGTGTCCGACGCCACCCTTCCCAACCACCCCATCGTCTATTGCAACCGCGCCTTCCTGAAAATGGTCGGCTATGCGGCCGACGAGGTGATCGGCCAGGACGGCAGCTTCCTGCAGGGGCCGGCCACCGATCCGGAGACGGCGGCGGCGATCCGCGCCGCGCTGGCCGAGGCGAGGCCACTGTCGGTGGAGGTGCTGAATTACCGCAAGGACGGCACCGCCTTCTGGAACGCGCTGAGCCTGCGGCCGGTGCCGGGGCCAGGGGGAGAGTCCGATGGGCGGGCGCGCTGGATCGCCGCCTCCTGCGCCGACGTCACCCACAGCCGCCGGTCGCAGGAGGAACTGCGCGCCGCCGAGGAGCAGCTGACCAAGCTGGCGGCCGAGACCTTCGCCCTGGCCGAAAAGCTGGACGGCGCGCGGGAGGAGGCGGAGGCCGCCCGCATCGCGGCGGAGAACGCCAGCCGCGCCAAGTCGCGCTTCCTGGCGATGATGAGCCACGAGCTGCGCACACCGATGACCGCGGTGATCGGCATGGGCGACCTGCTGATGGGCAGCGGGCTGAACGACCAGCAGAAGGCCTTCGTCAAGACGCTGCGCTCGTCGGCCGATACGCTGATGACGATCCTGAACGACGTGCTCGACTTCTCCAAGATCGAGGCGGGACAACTGACGCTGGAGGAGATCGACTTCTCGCTGCCCCGGCTGGTGGAGGACGTGGTCCAGCTGTTCCTGGTGCGGGCGGCGGCCAAGGGGCTGAGCCTGTCGGCCTCCATCGCCGAGGACACACCGCGCCACATCCGCGGCGATCCCACCCGGCTGCGGCAGGTGCTGTTCAATCTGGTGTCCAACGCCATCAAGTTCACCGACCGCGGCGCGATCGAGATCGCCGTGTGGTCGCCGGACCCTCCTGTCGGCCCGCCGGGGGACTTGGGCGCGCCAGGGGACTTGGGCGCGCCGGATGGCTCCGTGATCCTGCGGTTCGAGGTGCAGGATCACGGCATCGGCATGACGGCGGAGCAGCGCGCCCGCCTGTTCGACGCCTTCGTCCAGGCCGACGTGTCGACCAGCCGCAAATATGGCGGCACCGGGCTGGGGCTGGCGATCTGCAAGCGGCTGGTGGAGGCGATGGGCGGCGAGATCACCGTCTCCAGCGCGCCCGGCCGCGGCTCCACCTTCCGCTTCTCGATCCGCAGCCGGCTGGCGGAGGCGCAGCCGGCCGCCGACCTCGGTTCCCGGCCGGCCCTGTCGGCGGCGGAGATGCCGGAGCCGACGCGGGTGCCGCTGCGGCTTCTGCTGGCCGAGGACAACGACATCAACCGCATGCTGATCGTCGCCATGATGACCCGCATCGGCCACCAGATCGACGCGGTGACCGACGGGCGGGCGGCGCTGGCCGCGGTCACGGCGGCCGATTACGACGCGCTGATCCTGGACATGGAGATGCCGGTGCTGGACGGGCGGTCGACGGCGCGGGCGATCCGTCGGATGGACGGGCCGGTGGCGCGCATCCCCATCGTCGGGCTGTCGGCCGACGCCCTGCCGGAGCATCGCGACGGCCATATGGCGGCCGGGCTGGACGCCTATCTGACCAAGCCGATCGACTGGGAGCAGCTGAACGCCGTGCTGATCGATCTGGCGACGCGCCCGCAAGACGGGCGGGTGGTGCCGATGCCCAGCCGCCCAGCGGTGGAGGGCGGCCAGTTCTCGGCATTGCCGCTGGTCGACCGGGTCAAGCTGGCGGAGCTGCGACTGGCGCTGGGCGGCGAGGCGCTGGACGGCATGCTGCTGCTGCTGCCGGAGACGGCCCTGCGCGAGCTGACGGCGATCCGCTCCGCCCTGCAGGCCGGCCGGCCGAAGGAGCTGAAGCAGGCGGCCCACACGCTGACCGGGCTGGCCGCCAATTTCGGCGCCCCCCGCATGGCCGCCATCGCCCGCGCCATCAACGACAGCCCGGCCGACACCGAGAAGGTCGCGGCATTGCTGCCGCTTCTGGAAACCACCGTCGCTGCCACCAGCAGCCTGGTGCGCGACCCGGCAGAAAGTATCCCCTCTCCCCCCGGGGAGAGGGAGATTACGCGCGGTTGAGCGGCGCGGGATCGATCTGCTAGAGACTCCAGGGATGAAGAAAGCAACGCCGAAGCGGCGCGGCGGGTCGCCGCGCGTCACCCATCCCGACCAGTTCGATCTGCTCGACGTGCCCGAGCCGACGGCGGTGATGATCACCTATTCGGGCCGGACGGTGGATCTGGAGCGGCCGGACTTCGGCCCCTTCGACATCGAGGACATCGCCCGGCCGCTGGCCTACCAGTGCCGCTTCGTCGGCAATACCCAGCGCTTCTTCAGCGTGGCCCAGCACTGCGTCCTGGCCAGCCGGCTGGCGCCGCAGGGCTATGCCTACGACGCGCTGATGCATGACTGCGAGGAGGCCTTCACCGGCGACTGGCCGACGCCGTGGAAGGTGCGGATCGGCCGCGACGCCATCCGGCAGGCGGTGGAGCCGATCAAGAGCGCGCTCGCCCTGCGCTTCGGCTTCCGCCATCCGGAGCCGAAGGCGGTCAAGCTGGCCGACCAGCGGGCGCTGGCGACCGAGCTGCGCGACCTATGCGCGCCGCACCGCGTCAACTGGCGCGACCTGCCCGACCCGGACGAGGCGGCCATCGTGCCGCTCGGCCCGGAGGAGGCGCTGGCCGATTTCCTGGAGCATTACCGGCGGCTGAAGCCGGCCTGAGACCCCAGTCGGAATCAGGCGTGGCCGCCCTGCTCCGCCCGACGGCCACGGCCGCGCTTGGGCGCCGGCGCCGCGCCGGTGGAGGCCCCGTCGGCCTGCTGCTCGGCGCAGCGCTCGGCAAGCTCGCGGATGGCCGCGCGGATCTGCGGGTCGCGGATGCTCTGGAAATAGCGCGCCAGCATCAGCGCCTCGCGCGATTGCAGCGTGTTCTCCTGCTCCTCGCCGCCGGCCGCCGCCGGCATCTCGCCGCCCTCGCCCGCCTGCTGGCGGTTCTCCAGCCCTTCGAAGAAGACGGAGACGGGCACACGGAAGAACTGGCCCAGCTTGAACAGGCGGCTGGAGGACACGCGGTTGAAGCCGCGCTCGTACTTCTGCAATTGCTGGAAGGTCAGCCCCAACGCCGCGGCGACGTCGCTCTGGCTGAGGCCGGCGAGCATGCGCAGCTCCCGCAGGCGCTGGCCGACGAACACATCGACCTCGTTCAGGCCTTCCTTCTTTTCGCGCCCACGCCGTTTCATGGCTTTTCCCCTTCGATCCTGTACTGGCCCGCACTGGTCCCGGCAGCCGACTCCTCCCGCCGCCATCCGGAACGCCTACACTGGCGCCGAAGCTTAGGAACACGTCGCCGGGAAGACGAATCGGCCGGTCACGGGGACGGAATGCAACTCAGCTATGACCGCGACCTGCCGATGTCAACCGCCGCTGGACCAGTTACCTCTTTTGGGCAGGGCGGTTTTCGCGGGAATCAGCCGGTTGGTCATAGGACCGCACTCTTTTCGCGCATTGAGCGGTATCGTCCTACCCACAGTCGCGTCCGGCGGGCGGCTCCGCTCACGCCCGGAGCCGGCTGCGTCATTGTGACCCAAGGTTGCGAGCGAAGCCGTTGCACAGCCGCCGCAGGGCTGCAACATTTGCGGGGCACTAGGCATATTTTGCCGGGCGCCCGGCAAAAACTGCCGCCGATTAACCCTCTCTTCATCAAGACACCGCAGCATGCCCCAACATAGGCATGCCCGGCGCGGAACTTGCACAAACCGTCTCGCAATCGCGAAACGGAGACGTGTGGAGAGTATGCCGGGAAGATTTCCGATCGGGGACCGCGCGTGAACAACCTGCTGCAGACCTTGCGCAATCTCGGACCCGCACGCCTTGCGGCGATCGGCGGCGTCGGGCTGTTGCTGATCGGATTCTTCGTCTATCTGACCACCCGGCTGTCCACGCCGGAAATGGAACTGCTCTATTCCGACCTCCAGCAGTCGGAGGCGGCGGCCATCGCCAAGAAGCTGGAGGAGGCCAAGGTCCCCTACAGCGTCGACAAGTCTGGCTCCAAGATCACCGTCCCCGCCGATCAGGTTGGGCCGATGCGCATGCGCATGGCGGCCCAGGGCCTGCCGTCGGGCGGATCGGTGGGCTACGAGCTGTTCGACAAGGGCGAGGGGTTCGGCGCCACCAGCTTCATGCAGAACATCAACCACCTGCGCGCGCTGGAAGGCGAGATGGCGCGCACGGTGCAGACACTGAACGGCGTCATGCAGGCCCGCGTGCATCTGGTGCTGCCCAAGCGCGAGCTGTTCGCTCGCCAACAGAACCCGGCGACCGCCAGCGTCTTCCTGAAGCTGCGCCCCGGCGCCAAGCTGAGCCGCGAGAACATCCAGGCGATCCAGCAGCTGATCGCCGCCTCCGTCCCCAACCTGGATCCCAACCGCATCTCCATTGTCGACGACAAGGGCAACCTGCTGGCGCGCGGCACCGGCAGCGACACCGCCGAAGCGATGATGGCGAGCGCGGAGGAGAAGAAGCAGGCCTATGAGGGGCGGATGGCCCGCACCATCGAGGATCTGCTGGGCCGCACGCTGGGCTACGGCAAGGTCCGGGCGGAGGTGTCGGCCGACCTCGACTTCGACCGCATCACCACCCAGTCGGAGATCTTCGATCCGGAAAGCCAGGTCGTCCGCTCGACCCAGACCGTCAACGAATCGAACGAAAGCAGCGACCGCGACCCGCTGGCCCCGGTGACTGTGGACCAGAACCTGCCGACGGCCCAGGCCAGCAGCAGCGCCAGCCCGCTGTCCTCCAACAAGTCGTCCCGCGCCGAAGAGACGATCAACTACGAGATCACCAAGACCACCAAGTCCCATGTCCGCGAGGCGGGACAGGTGCGCCGCATGTCGGTCGCCGTGCTGGTCGACGGCACCTATCAGAACAACAAGGACGGCGCGCCGACCTACCAGCCGCGCAGCGAGCAGGAGATCGAGAGCATCAAGGCGCTGGTGCGGTCCGCCGTCGGGCTGGACGCCGTGCGCGGCGACTCGCTGGAAGTGGTGAACATGCGCTTCTGGTCGCCCGAGGACGACATCCAGAAGCCGGAAGAGCTGTTCATGGGCATGACCAAGGACGACCTGTTCCGCATCGCGGAGATGGTCGTGCTGGGCATCGTCGCCGTCCTCATCATCCTGCTGGTCATCCGCCCGCTGATCTCCCGCGCCTTCGAGAAGGCGGAGATGCAGGAGGAGGACGAGATGGACCGCCTGCTGACCGATCAGGCCGGCATGCCGGCCGCGCTCGCCGCCCCCACCGGCGCGCTGGCCCAGGATCTGGCGCTGGAAGCGGCGCAGGCCGACGAGGAACTGGAGCAGATGATCGACATCAACCGGGTGGAAGGCCGCGTCCGCGCGTCCTCCCTGCGCAAGGTCGGCGAGATCGTCGACAAGCATCCGGAAGAGGCGGTCTCCATCCTGCGCAACTGGCTGTATCAGGAGAGCTGAGCGATGCCGGCCTCCGTTTCCACTGAATTCGAGGAAGGAACGCGGCGATGAGCGTGCGCAAATTCCTCTTCGACGAGTCCTTCGACGTGGACGCCGTTCCCCGCATGACCCATGTGGAGGACGACGACCTGCTGCCCGAGGACGAGCTGTCGGCCCATCCGGAACCCGAGCCGGAGCCTGAACTGCCGCCTGCCCCGACCTTCGGCGAGGAGGAACTGGCCGCCGCCCGCGCCCAGGGCTACGAGGAGGGCATGGCCGCCGGCAAGTCCGAAGGGACCGCCGCCGGCTACGGCAAGGGCTTCACCGACGGCATGGCCGCCGGCCAGAACACCGGCTACGAGCGCGGCAAGACGGAGATCGAGGCGACGGTGAACAACCGCATCGCCAACGCCCTGTCGCAGATCGCCGACGGGGTGCAGCGGCTGCTGGCGGAGCGCGAGGCGGGCAACGCCGCGCGCGGCGAACAGCCGGTCCATCTGGCGCTGGCCATCGTCCGTAAGCTGCTGCCGGAATGGGCGCGGCGCGGCGGCATGGTCGAGGTCGAGGGCATGGTCCGCACCTGCCTGACCGACCTGATCGACGAGCCGCGGCTGGTCATCCGGGTGGCCGAGGACACGATGGGTCTGGTGCGCGACCATCTGGACGAAACGGTGGGCTCGCGCGGCTTCGGCGCCAAGCTGATGGTGATCGGCGACCCGTCGATCGCCCCCGGCGGCTGCCGCATCGAATGGGCCGAGGGCGGCATGGAGCGGGACACCGCCCAACTGCTGGCCGAAATCGAACGCCGCGCCGCGCACATGCTGGAGGCTCCGGCCCCCGTCTAAGGGGTGTCCGGAATGAAGGAGGTCCGAGACCGACATGCCGAGCGACAATTTCTCGCTGAACGATCTGCAGGGTGGCGATGGCGACGACTACGCCAGCCCCGGAATCACCAAGGATCTGGAGGCGGTGTACGACATCCCCGTCCAGATCTCCGCGGTGCTGGGCAAATCGACCATGCAGGTGGCGCAGCTGCTGAAGCTGGGCCGCGGCGCGGTGGTGGAGCTTGACCGCAAGGTCGGCGAGGCCATCGACATCTACGTCAACAACCGCCTGGTCGCCCGCGGCGAGGTGGTGGTGGTGGAAGACCGGCTGGGCGTGACCATGACGGAAATCATCAAGTCGGACCGGGGCTGATGGCGATTTCGTCCGACAGCGCCGCGTCCCGCGCGAAGGCCACCCCGGCCGGCGGTCCCCGTGCCGCCGCGGCCCAGGGCGAGCCGGCTGCCGCCCATACCGGCGCGACCGCGCCGGGGCGGAGCGTGCGGCTGCGCGGCGGGCTGGACGTGGCGACGCTGGTCGGGCTGGCCGCCGCCGCCGGGGTGATCCTGATCGCCATCACCACCGGCGGGTCGGCCCGCGCCTTCCTCGATCCGCCCTCGCTGCTGATCGTGCTGGGCGGAACGCTGGCGGTCACCACCGCCTCCTTCTCGCTGGGCGACGTGGCGGTGGCCTGGAGGAACGCGGCGGCGGTGCTGGTCCACCAGACGCTGGACCCCAAGGGCGTGGCCCGGCAGGTGATCCTGCTGGCCGAGGCCGCCCGCCGGGCCGGGCCGGAGACCCTGCGCAATGTCCTGCCGGAACTGCGCGGCGAACCCTTCCTGCACCGCAGCGTCACCCTGATCACCGAAGGGCTGCCGCCCGACGCCATCGAGCGGATGCTGACCGGCGAGGTCGAGGCGACCGCCGGCGGCCACGGCAAGAGCGCCGGCGTGCTGCGCCGCGCCTCGGAAGTGGCGCCGGCGATGGGGCTGATCGGCACGCTGGTCGGTCTGGTGCAGATGCTTGGCAGCCTGAGCGACCCGTCGGCCATCGGGCCGGCGATGGCGCTGGCTCTGCTGACGACCTTCTACGGGGCCGTGCTCGGCAACGTCGTCCTCGCCCCGCTCGCCGCCAAGGTGGAGCGGGCGGCGGAGGAGGACGCGCTGGTCAAGACCCTCTACACCATTGGCGCCGTGTCCATCGCGCGCCAGGAGAATCCGCGGCGTCTGGAGATGCTCCTGAACGCCGTCCTGCCGCCTGGAAAGCGGATCCAGTATTTCGACCGGGAAGCCCCGAGAGTGGGAGCGTAAGGCTATGCGTCTGCTGATCGTTGGAACGTTGGAAGGCTACATCACCGCCGCCGGCAAGATTGCCATGAAGCGGGGGGCCAAGGTGTCGCACACCGACAGCATCGAAGGGGCGCTGAACGCCTTGCGTGCCGCCGCCGGCGCCGATCTGGTGATGATCGACGTCAAGCTGGACATCGCCACCTTCATCGACAGCCTGAAGTCGGAGCGGATCACCATCCCGGTGGTCGCCTGCGGCATCGGCACCGATGCGGCCGCGGCCGTGCGCGCCATCCGCGCCGGCGCCAAGGAATACCTGCCGCTGCCGCCCAACGCCGAGCTGATCGCCGCGGTGCTGGAGGCGGTGGCCGAGGAAAGCCACTCCATCGTCTGCAGCGACCCGGCCATGCTGGCGACCCTGCGGCTGGCCGAGCAGGTGGCGCCCAGCGACGCCTCGGTCATGATCACCGGCGAGAGCGGCACCGGCAAGGAGCTGATGGCCCGCTTCATCCACCGCAAGAGCCGGCGGTCCAACGAACCGTTCGTCGCGGTGAACTGCGCCGCCATTCCGGAGAACCTGCTGGAATCGGAGCTGTTCGGGCATGAGAAGGGCGCCTTCACCGGCGCCGTTGCCCGGCGTCTCGGCAAGTTCGAGGAGGCCAACAACGGCACCCTGCTGCTGGACGAGCTGTCGGAGATGCATCCGCGCCTGCAGGCCAAGCTGCTGCGCGCTATCCAGGAAAAGGAGATCGACCGCATCGGCTCCAGCCAGCCGGTGAAGGTCAATGTCCGCCTGATCGCCACCTCCAACCGCAATCTGGAGGCGGAGGTCCGCTCCGGCAATTTCCGCGAGGATCTGTATTTCCGCCTGAATGTGTTCAGCGTGGCGATCCCCAGCTTGCGCGAACGCCCGGCCGACATCCCGATGATCGCCGAGCATTTCCTGAAGAAATACGCGGAGGCCAACGGGCTGGGCGACAAGCGCCTGACCGAGGACGCCATGCTGATGCTGAAGTCGCATCACTGGCGCGGCAACGTGCGCGAGTTGGAAAACACCATGCACCGCGCCGTCCTGCTGTCCCGTGGCGAAGAGGTCGGGCCGGAAGCGATCATGCTGACCAGCAAGCTGCTGGCCCCGGAAGGCAGCGCACAGGCCTCCATCCCCAGCGATTCGCCGGTCGCCAACCCGTTCGCCGGTCCCGGCGGCACCGTGCCGGCTGCGCCGTCCCAGCCGCAGCAGCCCTCCGCTCCGCTGGTGATGCCGCCGCAAGGCACTCTGCCGACCAGCTACGGCCCGCCGAAGGGCGGCAAGCCCGGCCCCTACGGCATGGCGGCCAACAGCAGCGCGGCGGCCACGGCCAGCGCCGGGACCAGCGGCGCCGGTCTGGCGGCGCTGATCGGCCGCACGGTGGCGGACGTCGAGCGCGACCTGATCCTGGAGACGCTGACCCACTGCCTGGGCAACCGCACCCATGCCGCCAACATCCTGGGCATCTCGATCCGCACGCTGCGCAACAAGCTGAAGCAGTATGGCGACGAGGGCCGCAGCGTGCCCACCCCGGGCAACGACGAGCGGGCGACGGCCTGACGGCCCGTCCGGTACGGAGCCTTGAGGGGCGGGAGCATCGATGGCGCTGACGGAGCAGAATAGCGGCGGGGGTGGGCCCGGTGGCGGGGGCGGCCCCGGCAACATGGCCGCCTTCGGCGAGATGTGGTCGGTCGCCAAATCGTCGCTGAAGCGCGGCGACGTGGCGATGGCCATCGGCATCCTGATCGTCGTGGTCGGGCTGATCATGCCGTTGCCCAGCGTCATGCTCGACATGATGCTGGGGCTGAACGTCACCATCTCCATCCTGATCCTGATGGTGGTGCTGTTCATCGAAAAGCCGCTTCAGCTGTCGTCCTACCCGACGATCCTGCTGATCACCACGCTGTTGCGCCTGTCGCTCAACATGGCGTCCACGCGCCTGATCCTGACGCATGGCCATGAGGGCACGTCGGCCGCCGGCCATGTGATCGAGGCCTTCGCCAGCCTGGTCATGGGCGGCGATTTCGTCATCGGCGTGATCATCTACGCCATCCTGACCATCGTGAACTTCAAGGTCATCACCGCCGGTTCGGGCCGCATCGCCGAAGTGGCGGCGCGCTTCACCCTGGACGCCATGCCCGGCAAGCAGATGGCCATCGACGCCGACCTGTCGGCCGGCATGATCGACGAGGGCACGGCCCGCGCCCGCCGCAAGGAGCTGGAGGACGAAAGCGCCTTCTTCGGCTCGATGGACGGTGCGTCGAAGTTCGTGAAGGGCGACGCCGTCGCCGGCTTGATGATCATGTTCATCAACATCCTCGGCGGCGTGACCATCGCGGTGCTGCGCCACGACATGCCGGTGATGACGGCGCTGGACACCTTCACCAAGCTGACCATCGGCGACGGTCTGGTGTCGCAGATCCCGGCGCTGGTGATCTCGATCTCCGCCGGCTTCCTGGTGTCGAAGGCCGGCATGGGCGGCTCGACCGACAAGGCGGTGGTCGGGCAGCTGACCGGCCACAGCCAGGCGCTGGCGCTGGCGGCCGGCGCCGTCGGCGTGCTGGCCCTGCTGCCGGGCATGCCGATCCTGACGCTGGCGCCGGTCATCGGCGCCGTGGGCTTCGCCGCCTGGTACATGCCGCGCCTGCGCGCGAAGAAGGACGCGGAAGAGGCCGCGGCGGCGGAGGAAGCGGCGGCGGCCGGCGGCGCGGGCGGCGGCATGCCTGGCGGCGGGCCGGCGCCGGACGAACCGATCTCCACCGCGCTGTCCATCGACCTGATCCGGCTGGAGCTGGGCTATGGCCTCTTGTCGCTGATCAACCAGCCGCAGGCGGGCAGCCACCGGCTGACCGACCAGATCAAGGGCCTGCGCCGGCAGATCGCCGGCGAGGTCGGCTTCGTCATGCCGGCGGTGCGCATCCAGGACAATCTGCAGCTTCCGCCCAACACCTACATCATCCGCGTGAAGGAGATCGAGGCCGGGCGCGGCGACATCCGGCCCAACATGCTGCTGGTGATGGACCCGCGCGGCGACGCCATGAGCCTGCCGGGCGAACAGACGGTGGAGCCAACCTTCGGCCTGCCCGCCATCTGGATCGAGCCCGGCTATCGCGAGGAGGCGCTGTTCAAGGGCTACACCGTGGTCGACCCGTCGACCGTGGTCACCACCCACCTGACCGAGCTGATCAAGGACAACATGCCGGAGCTGCTGTCCTTCACCGAGACGCAGAAGCTGCTGGACGAGACCGACAAGGAACACCAGAAGCTGATCGCCGATGTGGTGCCCAGCCAGATCACTGTGGGCGGTTTGCAACGGGTGTTGCAGAATCTCCTTGCCGAACGGGTCTCGATCCGAGATCTTCCCACCATATTGGAAGGGGTATCCGAAGCGACCAGCCAGACCCGCAGCATCACCCAGATCACCGAGCATGTGCGGTCCCGCCTTGCCCGGCAGATTTGCGACGCGAACACGAACGAGATGGGCTTCATCCCGCTCGTCACCCTGTCGCCCGAATGGGAGCAGGGGTTCGCCGAATCGTTGGTGGGCGACGGCGACGACCGGCAGCTGACGATGGCCCCGTCCCGCCTGCAGCAGTTCATCACCTCCGTCCGTCAAACCTTCGAGCGACATGCCATGATGGGCGAGAGCCCCGTACTGTTGACCAGCCCGCTGATCCGGCCCTTCGTCCGCTCCATCGTCGAGCGGTTCCGGCCGGCGACCGTGGTCATGTCGCAGAACGAGATCCACCCGAAGGCCCGCATCAAGACCCTGGGGCAGATCTGATGGTGCGTGCCGTTCCCCCCTCCTTAGCTGACGGAAGGCGCTGCCGATGCGGCTGAAGTCCTTCCATGCCAAGACCATGTCCGACGCCATGCGGATGGTGCGCCAGTCGCTGGGCGACGACGCCATCATCGTCGCCACGCGCGAGGAGGAAGGCGGCGGCGTGCGCGTCACGGCGGCGGTGGAAGAGGACGACCTGCCGCCGGCCCAATCCTCCGGCACCGCGCGCGGCGGCCGGGGCAAGGCGCCGCCGAAGCCGGTGGAACCCGAGATCGACGTGGGCGAGGTGGTGGCCGACGCCCTGCAGCGCCATGGCGTGCCGGCCGCGCTGGCCGAGCAGCTGATCGACGCGGCGTCCGGGCTGGACACCGAGGATCCGCGGCTGGCACTGGGCTCGGCGCTCGATTCCTTCTTCACCTTCAATCCGTTGCCTGACGGCCGGTCGCCGGTGAAGCCGTTGGCCCTGGTCGGCCCGCCGGGATCGGGCAAGACCCTGGTCGCGGCCAAGCTGGCGGCGCGGGCGGTCTTCCGCAAATGCTCGGTCGGCGTCATCACCACCGACACGGTGCGGGCCGGCGGTGTCGACCAGCTGGCCGCCTTCACCCGGCTGATGAAGCTGAAGCTGGCGACGGTGGAGGACCCCGACGCGCTGGCCGGCGCCTTCGAGGTGCATCGCCGCACCGACCTCGTGCTGGTCGACACCGCCGGGCGCAACCCGTTCGACGCCGAGGACATGCAGGATCTGCGCGCCATGCTGTCCGCCGGCGACGTCGAGCCGGTGCTGGTGCTGCCGGCCGGGCTGGACGCGATGGAGGCCGCCGACATGGCGCTCGCCTTCAAGGCGGTCGGCGTGCGGCGCATGCTGGTGACCCGGCTGGACATCGCCCGCCGGCTGGGCAGCGTCCTGGCGATTGCCGCGCGCGCCCGGCTGTCCTTCTGCGACGCCAGCATCTCGTCCAAGGTGGCGGAGGGGCTAACGGCGTTGAACCCGCTGGCGCTTGCCCGCATGATGATCCCGGCCGAGGAGAAGGCGCCCGCCGTCAAGGAGCCGGCGCCGCGCCGCGCCGCCCGCACCGCGGCGTGGGACGAGGACGACGACATCGGCGAAGGCGGCCAGCCGGATCATGAGCCGGACCATACGCCCGAGCGCAAGCCGAAGTTCGGACGGGGCTATGAGCCGGAGGACGACGGGCCGGAGATCGAACCGGCGCCACCGCCGCCACCACCGCGCAGGGCCGCCGCCGCCAAGCCGACGAAACCCGCAGCCCAGAAATCCGCAACCAAGGCTAAGGCCGCCAGTTCCCCCTCGTCGAGGACCCTGCCATGACCGATCCGGTGTTCCCGGCCGCCCTCAAGAACGTTCGCCCGCTGCGCGGCGCCAACGTCATCGCCGTGGCCAGCGGGAAGGGCGGCGTCGGCAAGACGTGGTTCTCCATCACGCTGAGCCACGCCCTGACCAAGGCGGGCATGAACACCCTGCTGTTCGACGGCGATCTGGGCCTCGCCAACGTCGACATCCAGCTGGGCTTCTCACCCAAGAACGATCTGGGCGCCGTCATCAACGGTGAGGTGACGCTGTCCAAGGCGGCGCAGCGCTTCCCCGACACCGGATTCGACATCATCGCCGGCCGGTCGGGATCAGGCACGCTGGCGCAGCTGCCGAGCCAGCGGCTGTCGTCCTTGCGCAACGACCTGCTGGAACTGGCGAAGAGCTATGACCGGGTGGTGATGGACATGGGCGCCGGCGTCGACCGCACGGTGCGCACCCTGTCGGGTCCGGCCGGCACCACGCTGGTGGTGACGACGGACGAGCCGACCTCGCTGACCGACGCCTATGCCTTCATCAAGCTGACCCACGCCACCAACCCGTCGGCAGATCTGCGGATCGTGGTGAACATGGCGCAGAGCGTGAAGGACGGCGAGCGCACCTACGGCACCATCCTGAAGGCCTGCCAGAACTTCCTGAAATACAAGCCGGCGCTGGCGGGCATCATCCGCCGCGACCTGAAGGTGCGCGACGCCATCCGCAACCAGACCCCGCTGCTGACCCGCTCGCCCTCCAGCGACGCGGCCCGCGACGTCGAGGCGATCGTGCAGCGGCTGCTCGCCAGCGCCAAGTAACGGCCGGGAGTAGGGCCAAGGATGGGCGGGGCGATCCCACCGTCGGTCACGCCTGCCGCCGCCACCGCCGCGGCAGCCCCCGCCGCGCCCGCCCCCGTTACGGCCGAGGCCACGGTCGTCCAGCTTCCCGAACGGCTGCCGGAGGTGACCCGCCCGGTGGTGCTGACCGGCACCGTCGCCGGCCAGACGCCGGAGGGGCTGACCCGCGTGCGCACCGCGGCGGGCGAACTGCTGCTGGACAGCGCGGCGGAGCTGCCGCCGGACAAGCAGATCACGGTGCAGATCACGCCGGGAAGCACGCCCTCGACGGGGGCGCCCACCACCGCCCTGCCGGCCAAGCCGACGGCGCTGATTCTGCTGCAATCGCTGGGCAATCCCACCGTGGGCAATCCGGCCGCGCCGCAGACCGGCGGGACGACAGCGCCCCCGGCGGCCGGAAGCGGAGCGGCACCCGCCGTCCTGCTGCCCACCCCGACAGGCACGACCATCCCGACCAACCTGCCGCCGCTGCTGCCGGGCACGGTCGTGCCGGCGCTGGTGCTGGCCGGCGGATCGGGCGCCAAGCCGCTGGCTCCTGCGGCGACGCCGACGCAGGGCACGCCAGCGACTCCGGCCGCGGGCACTCCCGGTTCGGCGAAACCAGAGGCTCCGGCCGCCGGAACGCCTGCCGCGCCGATGGCCGCTTCGCCGACGGCCAATTCGCCTATGCCTGCCCCCACGATGGGCGGCGGCAGCGCCACCTTCGGCACGCCGGTCCAACTGGGCGGCGACGCGGCCCATCCCGGTGCCGAAACGCCGACAATGCCGAACCAGCCCGGCGAGACCGCCGGCAATGCCGAGCCCCCCGACCTGCCGCGCGGCGCCACCGTGGCGCTGAAAATCCTGACCGTTACGCCGCCGCCGCAACAGCCGCGCCCGCCCGGCGATCCGGAGGCCGGCAGACGCAACGGGCAGGCCGGGAACCAGCCGGGCCAGCAATCCGGCGGGCAGCCCCTCACTGAGCCCGACGAGGCGGCGCTGCCGCCCGACACGCCCATCCTGCGCGGCACGGTGGCCGGCAGCACGCCGCAGGGGCAGCCGATCCTGGCGACCAAACAGGGCATGCTGGCGCTGAACGTCCCGGCAAGCCTGCCGCCGGGGGCCAAGGTGACGGCGGCGCTGACCGACCTCGCCCAGGCGATGCAGGCGGCGGCCCCCACCCTGCCCGGCCCGCCGGGTCCGCTGGACGGGCGCGACTGGCCGGCGATGCGGCAGCTGATGGCGACGCTGGCGGCGGCCGATCCGGCGCTCGCCAAGTCGATGCTGGCGACGATGCCGCAACCGAACCGCAAGCTGACCGCCGCCATCGGCTTCTTCCTGGCGGCGATGCGCGGCGGCGACGCGGCTGGCTGGCTGGGCGACGATGCGACAGGCGCCCTGGACAAGGCGGGGCGCCGCGACCTGCTGGAACGGCTGGAGAAGGATTTCGACGGGCTGCGGCGTGAGGCGGCGGAGCCGCTGCCCGGCGACTGGCGCAGCTACACCATCCCGCTGATGGACGCGAACGGGCCGAAGCCGATCAAGCTGCACGTCCATCCGCTGAAGGAGGACGAGGAGGGCGGCGGCAAGGAACGGTCGAAGCCGGGCAGCCGCTTCGTCATCGATCTGGACCTCAGCCGCTTCGGGCCAATGCAGCTGGACGGTCTGGTGCGGCCCAACCATTTCGACCTGATCCTGCGCAGCCATGCCGCCCTGCCGCCGGAGCTGCGGGTGGAATTGATCCAGGTCTTCGCCGACAGCGTGCGGGCCGTCGGCTACAGCGGCGGATTATCCTTCCAGTCGGGGGCGCGCAGCTGGGTGAAGCTGACCCGCGCCGGCCAAGCGGGGCTGGGGGTGTCGGCATGAGGCGCGAGCGTCTGACCACCCGCCCCTCCCCCGACGCCCGCCACGACTTCCTGGTCGAACTGCGTGGCGAGCCGCTGCCGGGGGTGCGGCTGACCTTGCGGCTGGTGCCGGACCTGCTGGTGCCCGATCCGGTGTCGGTGGTGGCCTATCTGGCGGAGTTCGCCGGTTTTGCGGATGGGCTGGAGGCGCTGGCGGTCGCCATTCTGGACGACGTCAACAACGAGCTGGTCCCCCGCTGGGTCGAGGTGGCGGTGGAGAGCGACACGCCCCTGCCCCACCGCGTGGTGATCGAGGATCGCCAGCCGACCTGGGACAACCCGCGGCTGATCGGGCGCCTGCGTCCGCTGTAAGCGGGCTCAGTCATCCTCGTAGAGCCCCTGCGCGGCGGTGCGGTGGCAGGCTTCGCAGTTGCTCTTGGCGGCGACCGACTTGCGCGTCCAGATCGAGGGCGCGAAATCATGCTTGTGCAGCCACCAGCGCTGTTCGGTGATGCGGATCAGCCGGCCGTCGCCGCTGCCGGCATTCTGCGTCAGATAGTTGCGGATGGCCGCGGCGGTGTCGGCCGGCAGGCTGGCGTTCTCGCCGAAATGGTCCTGCAGATTGTCCATGATGCGGCTCCAGGACGCCGCCGGCAGCAGGCCCGGCTGAAAGGCCATGTGGCACTCGCCGCATTCCTTCTGGGTGGCGGCGTGGGTGACGGGCCGGACCCGTTCGAACTCGCTGGCTAAAGCCGCACCGGCGGTCACGGCGAGCATGGCGAGCACGGCGATGCCGGTGAGCGGGCGGAGGCTGCGGTTGGGGGACATCGGCGGCTCGCTATTGGTTCGACAGGAAGGTGATGAAGTCGCCCTTTTCCTGCGCCGTGCAGGCGCGGCCGAGGACGTTGACGCAGTCGCGCTCAAAGCGCTTTTCGACCTCGGCGGGATCGGTGAAGCGCTTGGGGTTGGCGGACACAGCCATCGGCAGGATGTCGCGCCCGGTCTTGTAATGGCGGCCGGTTGCGGCCGGATCGCGGGTGTGGCAACTGGCGCAGCCGGGGGTGTCGGCCACCTTGCCGCCGGCATGCGGCCCGAGATAGAGCACGCGCCCACGCTCCGCCGAGAAGCCGGCGAAGCCGGGCGTCTGCGCTTTCGCCTGGGCGGCATAGCCGTCGAGGATGCGGGCACGCTCCGGATCGCCGGAGGCCGCCAGGGCGACGCCGGCGCCCAACGATACCGCGGCGGCGAGCAGGAGGATCGGTTTGGTCGGTCTGGTCGGTCTCATGGGATCACCCGGTTGGAAATGGTGGACAGCCACGCGGTGCAGCGGGACGCGATATCGGACGGAATCCGCTTCAGGCCGTGCAGCGCGAAGACCAGGGCGATGTGCGCCAGGATGAGGAAGAGGGAGGCCTCGCCGATCTCCTTGTGCAGATGCTCGACCTTGACGAAGAAGTCGGCGAGAGCACCGGTCGCCGCCGCGATCCCGACGCCGATCAGAAGGGCGGCGGACATCCAGGCGGTCAACGGGCTGCGCTCTGTCCGGGCCTTCGCATCGCCGGTGAACAGGCGGCGGAGCCATCCGGCGACCGCCGTCAACGAGGGTCGGGGGAGGCGCAGCGGGCTTCCCGCCGGGGCCAGCACGCCGGCCGCCACGCGCAGGCCGATGACGCCAAGGACGGCATAGCCGGAGAAGACATGCATGCCGTAGGTGTCCTCGTCGCCGGTGAGATAGGCGACGATGAAGGCGCCCGAGACGATGGCATGGAAGGCCAGCAGGGCGGTCATCTCGGCGCGGGAAGGTTTGCGGGCTATCGGCTTGCAGGCGGACATGGCGGTCTCCCTTTCCGAAGGCGGCTCAGTCGTCGTGGCTGGCGTCGTGGGTGAGGCCGCCGGTCAGCAGGGCGGCGATGCCGGCGGCGCCGTCCGCCCTGGCCTGATAGGCGGTGGCGAGGGCACCGACGACCAGGGCCGTCAGCAGGGTGTGGAGGATCATCTTCTTCAGCATGGCGCGGACCCGGTTCGGGGGTGGACGGGTGGTGGCGGAGCGGACCGGGAGCGGATCACCGGCCGGCTCCGCGGCTCCGGTCAGTCGTCGTCGCGGTCGCTGTCACGACCGCCATCACGGCCGCCATCACGGCCGTGACGACGACCCTCATGCTTGCCCATGGCGTCGCGGCCGAAGGCGGTGCCGTCCTGGCGGATGATCTGGCCGGCCTGGATCGCGCCCTGGCGGACACCGCCGACGACGGTGATCTGGTCGCCGCTCTGGATGCCGTCGGGCAGGAAACCGCGGCTGGCGACGTCGATGCGGTCGCTGCCGTCGGTCATGACGAACCAGTTCGCCGCGACCTTCTCCACGGTGCCGGTCACGGTGCCGCCGCCGGCCTTCACCACGTCGGCGATCGGCTGTGGGCTGGTCGGCTGGATGGCCGCGCCGCGGTGGTGGTCGCCGGCGAAAGCGGCAGTACCGGCGGTCGCGAGAGTGGCGGTCAGGAGGGCGGCGAGGGAAACGGCTTTCAACATGGCATCACCCGTGGTGCGGAGGAGAGCGTCGAAGCGCCCGATGAACCGCACTCTGCCCCACCGTGGCTGAGCCGAGCCTGAACGGGCCGTTCATCCGCCGTTCAGGATGGAAAAAACGATGCCCCGGCATTCAGCTGCCGTTTGGGGACCATTCAGCGGCGGTTCAGGGATGCGACGATATGCTGGTTCGATCGCGCGGCCCCGGTGCGCGATGCTGTTCAGACAGAGAGGTCGATCATGAGGACCGGTCCCGCATTGCTCCTTCTCCCCATCCTGCTGTTCGCGGCGGGGACGGGTGCCCACGCCGGCGACGACCACGAGCGCGCCCGCGACGCGCTGCGGGAGGGGCGCATCCTGCCGCTGGAGCGGATCGTCGAGAGCGCCAAGCAGCAGTTCGGCGGCGACGTGCTCGACGTCGATCTGGAGGATGAGGAGGACGGCTTCCACTATGAACTGAAGCTGATAGCGCCGGACGGCCGGATCCTGAAGCTGGACTATGACGCCGCCACGGGGGACCTGCTGCGGACCAGAGGCCGCCACCGGTCCCACGGCGAAGGGAGATAAGGCCATGCGCGTGCTGGTGGTGGAGGACACGCCGGAACTGGCCCGGCAGCTGAAACAGCGGCTGGAGGGCGAAGGCTATGCCGTCGATACCGCCGCCGACGGCGAGGAGGGCCGCTTCCTGGGCGAGACGGAGGCCTATGACGCGGTGATCCTGGATCTGGGGCTGCCGAAGGTCGATGGGCTGACGGTGCTGCGGTCGTGGCGGCGGGCGGGCATGGCCGTGCCGGTGCTGATCCTGACCGCGCGCGACGCCTGGAACGAGAAGGTGCAGGGCATCGACGCCGGCGCCGACGATTATCTGGCGAAGCCCTTCAGCATGGAGGAGCTGCTGGCCCGCGTCCGCGCGCTGATCCGCCGCGCCAAGGGCCATGCCACCGCCGAGATCGCCTGCGGCGGCGTCGTGCTCGACACCCGCACCGGACGGGTCACGGTGGATGGCGAGCCGATCGAACTGACCGCCTTCGAATACCGGGTCCTGTCCTACCTGATGCACCGCAAGGGGCAGGTGGTGTCGCGCACCGAGCTGATCGAGCATGTCTATGCCCAGGATTTCGACCGCGATTCCAACACCATCGAGGTCTTCGTCGGACGCCTGCGCCGCAAGCTGGGGACCGATATCATCAAGACGGTGCGCGGGCTGGGATACCGGGCGGACGAGCCGTAAGGACTGGCCATAGGAGCGGGCGATGAGATGGACGGAGTCGCTGCGCTTCCGGCTGTTGGCCGGCGCGGCCGTTTGGGTGGCGCTGGCGCTGATGCTGGCGGGCTGGATCATCGCCGACCTGTTCCAGACCCATGTCCGCCAGCGCTTCGAGGCGGAACTCAGCAACCATCTGGAACAGCTGGCGGCGGTGCTGGAAATCGGCCCGGAGGGCAGGCCGGCGCTGCGCCAGCCATTGAGCGACCCGCGCTTCCGCCGGCCGCTGTCGGGCCTGTATTGGCAGGTGGGAGAAAGCGGGGACGCGCCGCTGCGCTCGCGCTCGCTGTGGGACAGCGTGCTGCCCCTGCCCGACGACCGGGTGGAGGATGGGGTGCTGCACCGGCACGACGTGACCGGGCCGGCGAACCAGTCGCTGTTCGTGCTGGAGCGCTTCGTCCTGCTGCCTGAGCGGGCGGAGCCGATCCGCATCGCCGTGGCCGCCGACCGGGCCGAGCTGGCCGGCGTCACCCGCGCCTTCAACGCCACGCTGGCGCTGTCGCTGGCGGTGCTGGCGGCGGCGCTGATCGTTGCGGCGCTGATCCAGGTACAGATCGGGCTAAGGCCGCTGTCCCGCCTGCGCGGCGCGCTGGTCGAGGTGCGGGCCGGGCGGAAGAAGCGCTTCGACGTGGCGATGCCGACGGAGATCCGGCCGCTGGTGGAGGATCTGAACGCGCTGCTGGCCCATGCGGAGGAAACCGTCGGGCGCGGACGGCTGCAGGCCGGAAATCTGGCCCACGCGCTGAAGACCAACCTCGCGGTGCTGGCGAACGAGGCCGCCACGCTTGACGAGCGCAACGCGCGCGAGGTGGGGGCGACGATGGTCCGGCAGGTGGAGCTGATGCGCCGGCATGTCGATCATCACATGGCCCGCGCCCGCGCCGCCGCCGCCCGCGGCGTGCCGGGCATCAGCACGCCGGTGCCGGACTGCGTCGCAGCGCTGGCGCGGGTGATGCGCAAGCTGCATTCGGACAAGGGGCTGGACATCCGCGTCGATGCCGCCGACCGCCTGCTGTTCGCCGGCGAGCGCGAGGATCTGGACGAGATGCTGGGCAATCTGCTGGACAATGCCTGCAAATGGGCGCGCGGCCGGGTCGATGTGACGGGCCGAGTGGAGGTTGGCGGCATGCTGTCCGTCACGCTGGACGACGACGGCCCCGGCTTGCCCGACGACTGCCGCGAGGCGGCGCTGGAGCCGGGGGTGCGGCTGGACGAGAGCACGCCGGGGACCGGGCTCGGCCTTGCGGTGGTGCGGGATGTGGCGCGGCTCTATGGCGGCGACATCCAGCTCGGCGCATCGCCGCTGGGCGGGCTGCGCGCGACGCTGCGGCTGCCGGCGGCGTAACGGGGGTGCGGCATTGCGCCGGGGGCATCGCGGCCATGCGTCGGCCGACACCGTAGCGTCACGGAATCGGGCCGGCTCAGGGCGTTGCGCTGCGTGTTGGGCGCATTCCAAATCCAAGGCTCCGCCAGCCCCGGATCTGCGACAAGCTGGCGTGCTCGCCCTTTTATCAGATGGGGCTAATGTCACGGTGGGGGTGCTGATTTCCGACGGGAGGTTCCGATGAAACGCTTCCTCATTGCTGCGCTTTGCACCGGGTTGCTGGTCGGCGGCTCAGCTCTCGCCCAGACCGGACCGGGTCCCGGCATGGGTCAGGGAATGGGTGGTCAGGGTATGGGCGGCCAAGGAATGGGCCAGGGTATGGGTCCGGGTAAGGGCATGGGCGGCACCGGTGCGATGCACCAGCAGATGTTCGACCAGCTCGACACCGACAAGGACGGCGCCATCAGCCGGAAGGAGTTCGTCGATGCGCCGCGCGGCGGTCCCGGTTCGATGACCGACGTCGCCAAGACGCACCGCGGCGCCCGGTTCGACCAGTTCGACAAGAACAAGGACGGCAAGCTGACGCCCGAGGAATGGGGCGCCTGGACGCCGGCCAAGACTAAGTAAGCCCAGCCAAACAAGCACACCGGCAGGAACCCGGCCAACGCCCCTCCGACGCCATTTCCATCCTGTTGGGAATGACGGCCGAGGGGCATTGGCGTCTCGGCATCATGCACCGCTTCCCCGGCCTGCGGCAAACTGTCCGGCGGGAGTTCGGGCTGCGAATGCGATTTGCCTTTCACTCTAATATATTAGTATAATAATCTCACGATCCATCCGGTGAGGCCCCATCATGACCGCGGATCCATTGGAGACGGCGCTGCTCCTGCGCGTGGTGATGATCCTGGGGCTGCTGCTTCTCGGTTTTTACTGACCACTTCCACAGGGATGCCTGGACCATGGCGACCGACCTCAAGCGTGAGAATTTCTCCGCCACCATCGACGGCAAGCCGGTGGATCTGTTCACCCTGCGCAACCGCCGCGGCATGGTGGTGCGCATCACCAATTACGGCGCCAAGATCGAGCAGATCCTGGTCCCCGACCGCGACGGCGTGATGGGCGATGTCGTCCAGGGCTATGACGGGATCGAGGGCGTGATGGGCGGGCAGGCGTCGATGGGGTCCTTCATCGGGCGCTATTGCGGGCGCATCGACGGCGGGCGCTTCACGCTGGACGGCGTCGCCCATCAGGCCGCGGTGAACAGCCCGCCCAACACCCTGCATGGCGGCCAGCGCGGGTCGCGCTTCCGCGTCTTCGACGCCCGGCAGCTGGACGAGGCCAGCCTGGAACTGACCTATGTCTTCCAGGATGGCGAGGAGGGCTTTCCCGGCACCCTGCCGCTGCGGCTGGTCTATACGGTCGGCCACGACAACGCCCTGACCATCGCCTGGACCGCGGTGGCGACCGACAAGACCACCATCGCCAACTTCACTGACCATACCTTCTTCAACCTGTCGGGCGATCTGGGATCGTCGATCCTCGACCATGTCGCCACCGTCCAAGCCGGCCGCTATCTGGCGCTCGGCGAGACGGCGGTGCCAACGGGGGAGATCGTGGACGTCACCGGCACCCCGCACGACTTCCGCACCCCGGCGGCGCTGGGCGCCCGCATCGACGCCGACGACCCTATGCTGGCGCTCGGCAAGGGCTATGACCTGCATTACGTGATCGACAAGCCGCCAGGGGAGGCGGAAGCCGGGGCGGCGCCGGTCCTTCATGCCCGCTTCCTGCACCCGGCCAGCGGCCGGACGCTGGAGGTGCTGTCGACCGAACCCGGTCTGCAGCTCTACACCGGCAATTTCCTGGAGGGCAAAGCTCCGCGGGACGGCGGCAAGGGCGGCATCCTCTACACCAAGCACAGCGCCTTCTGCGCCGAGCCGTCGAAATTCCCCAACGCCGTCAATATCCCCTCCTTCCCGTCGACGGTGCTGCGTCCCGGCCAATGGTCCGCCGGGTCCATCGTTTATCGATTCGGGGTCGCCTGAGGCGGCGCCACGCCGCCCGCCCCCCATCCTCCCCTCGGAGTCCCTATCGCCATGAACACCGCCAAGCCGATCCGCCGTTACCGGCAGACGAAAGTCGTCGCCACGCTGGGTCCGTCCTCCTCCTCGCCGGAGATGATCAGCCGCCTGTTCGAGGCCGGCGTCGACGTCTTCCGCCTGAATTTCAGCCACGGCAGCCACCAGGACCATGGCGAGCGCGTCCGCGCCATCCGCGCGCTGGAGGAGGAGACCGGCCGCCCCATCGCCATCATGGCCGACCTGCAGGGGCCGAAGCTGAGGCTCGGTCGCTTCGCCGACGGGCCGGTGATGCTGACCGCCGGCCAATCCTTCTGCCTCGACCTGCTGGCGGAGCCGGGTGACGCCCGCCGCGTCGGCATGCCCCATCCGGAGATCTTCGCCGCCCTGGTGCCGGACGCCGAACTGCTGCTGGACGACGGCAAGGTGCGGCTGCGGGTGACCGCCTGCGGCGCCGATTTCGCCGAGACCGTGGTGGTGTCGGGGACGAAGCTGTCGGACCGCAAGGGCGTCAACGTCCCCGGCGTGGTGCTGCCGCTGTCGCCGCTCACGCCCAAGGACCGCGCCGATCTGGACTTCGCGCTCGACCAGGAAGTCGACTGGGTGGCGCTGAGCTTCGTCCAGCGGCCGGAGGATGTGGCGGAGGCGCGCAAGCTGATCGCCGGCCGCGCCGCCCTGCTGTCGAAGCTGGAGAAGCCGCAGGCGATCCAGCATCTGGATCGCATCGTCGAGATGTCGGACGGCGTGATGGTGGCGCGCGGCGACCTGGGCGTCGAGATGCCGCCGGAGGACGTGCCGTCGATCCAGAAGCGCATCATCCGCGCCGCCCGCATGGCCGGCAAGCCGGTGATCGTCGCCACCCAGATGCTGGAATCGATGATCTCCGCCCCCGCCCCGACGCGGGCCGAGGCGTCGGACGTCGCCACCGCGGTGTTCGACGGCGCCGATGCCGTCATGCTGTCGGCGGAGACCGCGTCGGGCGAGTATCCGGTGGAAGCGGTGTCGATCATGGACCGCATCGCGCGGCGGGTGGAGGGCGATCCGCTGTACCGCGGGCTGATGGATGCCCAGCATGCCGATCCGGAACAGACGGAATCCGACGCCATCACCGCCGCCGCCCGGCAGGTCGCCCATACGGTGAAGGCGGCGGCCATCGCCACCTACACCACCAGCGGCTCCACCACCCTGCGGGCGGCGCGCGAGCGGCCGGAGGTGCCGATCCTCTGCCTGACCGAAAATCCCGCCATCGCGCGGCGGATGGTGCTGGCCTATGGCGTCCATGCGGTGCTGACGGAGGATGTGCAGAGCTTCTCCGACATGGTGCACAAGGCGGCCCGGCTGGCCTATGTCCACGGGCTGGCCGAAGAGGGGCAGCGGCTGGTCATCACCGCCGGCGTGCCGTTCGGCATGCCGGGATCGACCAACGTCCTGCGCATCGCCTGGGTCGAGCCGCCCAGCCGTCTGAACCGCGAGCGCGATGACCGCGAGCGCCAGCCGATGGCCTTCGCCGACGCCTGAGTGTCGGGAGCCAAATCCAACCGGGGCAGTGCGGCTTTCCAGCCACCCTGCCCCCGGTTCGAATCGCACCTTTCGCAGGCCTCCAACCTTCCAATCCGAACAAAGGGCGGCTTGGCAAAGTACCAAACATATGATTGCTCGGCCTTGCGACCTATCGACTTCTGTGGCCTTGACATCGATCAAATAAAGATAGTTTTTTAGCTAACTACCGAACGTTGCCGGGTGCCAGCCGGTGCCCGACCACCGCAGTCGGGGTTTCCCCCTTCTTGAAGCCGTCCGGTGGAGCGGGCAATCAGGAAGACCGGCGGTCGGGTGTTGCAGGAGAGCTGTTGGATGTCGATCGAACTGGCCGGGCTTTGTTTCACGTCGGCGTCCGGCCTGCCGTTCTCCCATGACCATTGGCTGGTGGCGCTGTCCTATGCCGTCGCCGCCTTCGCCTCCTACTCCGCGCTCGACATGGCGGAACGGATGCACCGGACCGCCGGAATCGCCCGCATCATGTGGCAGGGCTGCGCCGCGGCGGCTCTGGGCGGCGGCATCTGGGCGATGCACTTCATCGCCATGCTGGCACTGACCATCGACACGCCCGTCGCCTACGACCCGGTGAAGACCCTGCTGTCGCTGGTAACGTCGGTTTCCTTCGTCGCCATCGGCTTCCGCATCATCCAGGGCCGCCGGTCGCCGGCCGCGATCGCAGCGGCCGGCAGCATCGTCGGGCTGGGGGTGGCGGCGATGCATTATCTCGGCATGGCGGCGATGGTGCTGCCGGCCCGGATCGCCTACCAGCCCGGACTGTGGAGCCTGTCGGTCGCCATCGCCATGGCGGCGGCGACCGCGGGGCTGTGGCTGTCCACCCGCATCCACCACCGTCTGCGCGACCGCGTGCTGGCCGCCCTGGTGATGGCTGTCGCCGTCTGCGGCATGCATTACACCGGCATGGCCGCCCTGGTGGTGCAGGTCGACCCGATGCTGATGCCGGCGGACGGCCCGTTGGCGGTGGGGGCGCTGGCGGATGGGGTGTCGAGCGGACCGCTGGCCGCAGCGGTGGCGATCGGCAGCTTCGGCCTGCTGCTGCTGGCGCTGGTCTCCACCGCCGCCGACCGCCGGATCTCCGCCGCCGCCGCACGCGAGGCCGCCGCCCTGCGCATCGCCAACATGGAGTTGGAGGCCGCCCGCCTGCAGCTGGAAGCGACCCAGCGCGAGATCATCCGCCGCCTGTGCAGCGCCGGGGAGTTCCGCGACAACGAGACCGGCCAGCATGTGGCGCGCATGGCGCAGATCGCCCATCATCTGGCCCTGTCGGCCGGCTGCGCGCCGGGGTTCGCCGCACAGTTGCTGGAGGCGGCGCCGCTGCACGACATCGGCAAGATCGGCATTCCCGATCATGTGCTGCTGAAGGCCGGACGGCTCGACGCCCAGGAATGGGTGACCATGCGCCAGCATGCGGTCATCGGCCAGCGGCTGTTGGGCGGCAGCGGATTGCCCCTGCTCGACCTTGCCGCCGAGATCGCCGGGACCCACCACGAGAAATGGGACGGCACCGGCTATCCCGCCGGCCTGCGCGGCACCGACATCCCGCTGTCCGGCCGCATCGTCGCCATCGCCGACGTGTTCGACGCCCTGCTGTCCGCGCGCCCCTATAAGGAGCCCTGGCCGCTGGAGGCCGTCGTCGCCCACATGCGCGAGCAGGCCGGCCGCCATTTCGACCCGGATCTGGTGACGGTCTTCCTCGGCCGGCTCGACGCCATGCTGGAAATCCGCAGCCGCTTCGTCGACGCCGGGACCACACCGCAGCTTTTGTCACAGTCGGACGCCGCCGAGTGAGTATTGGGGTTTTCCCCTATGGAGTCCCTTGAAAACAGCCGATCCCGGCCACCGATGTTCTGGAAATGCTTCACAATTACCGCGACTGGATTGGCAAGAACCGCCATCCGCCATTAACTTTTTCTTCGGCGATACAGGAATAATCGTGTGATCCGGCCGTCTTCACGCCGGACGTCGCCATCCTTATCGATCCGGGACAATGCACCAAACCCTGAGCGCCGAGTTCGACTGGCTCCCGGACCGCAAGCCAGTGCGGATCAACGCGATCTACGACGCGATCCCGGTGGGGATTGCGTTCCTCGACCGCCAACTCCGCTGCCTGCGGATGAACCGGCGCATGGGCGCGCTGGCGGGACTTCCTGCGACCGCCGCGACGGGACTTCCCTTCACCGATGTCTGGCCGGAGGCGGAGGACGCGCTGCTGGCCGCCGCATCGCTCGCCCTGGCCGGCACGGTGGTGGAGGACATTGCCCTGACCGGTCCCCTCACCGGTGCGGAACGGGCGCTGGTCGCCAGCCTGCATCCTCACAGCGATGAAAATGGGGACGGCGCCGCCCTGCTCTGCATCGTGGAGGACCGGACCGCGTTGCGGCGGTGCGAGGCCGAGCTGCGCCACTTCAAGGAGATGCACCGCCAGACGCTGGAACTGAGCGACCTGTATCCATGGTACGGCGCCCCGGACGGCACGCCGCGCACCACCCGGCGCTGGCGCGAGCGCACCGGTCTCAGCGCGGCCGACGTCGCGACGCCGCAGGGCTGGATCGCGGCGCTCCACCCCGACGACCGCGCGCCCTTCGAGGCCGCCTGGACCTGCAGCCTGACCGGCGGTGCCGCGCTGGAGATCGACCTGCGCCTGCGTGTCGCCGGGGACGGAGAGCCGGGCAGCGAGTATCGCTGGTTCCGCCGCCGCGCCGCCGCCCAGCGCGACGCGGAGGGACGCATCGTCCAGTGGCATGGAACCGACGAGGACATCCACGAACGCCGCCTTGCCGAAGACGCCCTGCGCGAGAGCGAGGACCATTACCGCCATTCGGTCGAGCTGAACCCGCAATTCCCCTTCACCCTCGATGCCGACGGGAACCTTCTGGAGGTTTCATCGCGCTGGCGCACCATGGTCGGGCTGAGCCATGAGGAGACGCTGGGGCATGGCTGGATGTGCGCCGTCCATCCCGACGACCTGAACGGCACCCGGCAGAACTGGGCCGACGCCATCGCCACCGGAATTCGCATCGACAACGAAAAGCGCATCCGCATGGCGGACGGCAGTTACCGCTGGTTCCGCGCGCGCGCCACCGCACGCCGCGATGCGACCGGCCGGGTCGTCCGCTGGTACGGCTCGACCGAGGATATCCACGAACGCAAGCTGACCGAGGCGGCCCTGCGGGAGAGTGAAAGCTACGCCCGCCAGATCCTGGACAATATCCCGGAATGCGTGAAGGTGCTGGACATGGAGGGGCGGCTGACCTTCATGAACATCCCCGGCGTCCGACTGATGGAACTGGACAGCTTCGACTGTCTGAAGAACCAGCCTTGGGAGGCCAACTGGCCGGAGGAGCGCCGGCCGCAGCTGCGCGCGTCGATCGACATTGCGAAGCGGGGCGGCACCGGCCGTTTCCTCGGCTTCTGTCCGACGGCCAAGGGCACGCCGAAATGGTGGGACAATCTGGTCTGCCCCCTGCCCGGCGCCGACGGACGGCCGCAGCGTCTGCTCGCCATCTCCCGCGACGTCACCGACATCCAGCTCGCCCGGCAGGCGCTGGAGGAGACCACCGCACTGTTGTCCGGTGTGCTGGAAAGCACCACCGACGCCGTGGTGTTCGTCGACCGCGACTGGCGCATCACCTACCGCAACCCGACCGCCGCCGCCGTCCATGCGGGCCAGGGCATCCGGCTGGGCGATGATTTCTTCGGCGCCTTCCCACAACAGACCGAGAGCCGCAGCCTGTTCCGCAAGGCGATGGCCGACCAGACGCCCGCCGTCTTCGAGGAATTCGTCACCGCTCTTGGCCAATGGACGGAAATCCACGCCTTCCCGACCGCGCAGGGACTGTCCGTCTTCTTCCGCAACGTCACCGAACGCCGACGGGTGGAGGAGGAGCGGCGCGCCGCCCAGGAGAAGATCGCCCAACTCGCCCGGCTGGATTCGCTGACCGGCCTGTCCAACCGGCTCTATTTCCAGGAGCGGCTGGAACAGGCGCTGCGCGAGGCGTCCGACGAGGGCGTGATGGCGGTCCATTACATCGACCTCGACCAGTTCAAGGCCGTCAACGACACGCTGGGCCACCATGCCGGCGACGCGCTGCTGCGGCAGGTCGCCGAGCGGCTGCGCAGCTGCATCGGCGCCGCCGATCTGGTTTCCCGCTTCGGCGGCGACGAGTTCGCCGTCCTGCAGCCCAACCTGTGGGGACCGGCGGAGGCGGAGGATCTCGCCCGCTGCATCATCTCGGCGCTGGCCGAGCCGATCGAGATCGACGGCGCCCAGGTCCGGACCGGCACCAGCATCGGCATCGCCCTGTCCCGGCGCGACGGCGTCGAGGCCGATGCGCTGCTGAAGGCGGCCGACATCGCGCTCTACCGCGCCAAGGCCGACGGCCGCAACACCCACCGCTTCTTCGCGCCCGAGATGGCGGAGCGGCTGAAGTCCTTCCACGACCTGAAGCTGGGCCTGCACGAGGCGCTGCGGCAGGGAGAGTTCGAGCTGCATTACCAGCCGCTGGTCTGCACCGGCGAGTCCCGCATCCGCGGCTTCGAGGCGCTGATCCGCTGGCGCCGTCCCGGCCGCGGCCTGATCCGCCCCGCCGACTTCATCCCCGTCGCGGAGGAAACCGGCCTGATCGGCCCGATCGGCGAGTGGGCCCTGCGCGAAGCCTGCCGCGAGGCGACGCGCTGGCCCGACGGCATCGGGATCAGCGTCAACGTGTCCTCCGTCCAGTTCCACGACAAGGGGCTGGTGGAGTCGGTGCGCCAGGCGCTGGCCGACACCGGGCTGGCACCGGAGCGGCTGGAGCTGGAGATCACCGAATCCGTCCTGCTGCAGGACGACGACGCCAATCTCGGCACCCTGCGCGAACTGCGGGCGCTGGGCGCGCGGATCGTCATGGATGATTTCGGCACCGGCTATTCGGCGCTGGGCTATCTCTGCCGCTTCCGCTTCGACAAGGTGAAGATCGACCGCAGCTTCGTCGCCAACCTGCCGCGCTGCGACGGCTCCACCGCCGTGGTGCAGGCGGTGGCCGGGATGGGCCGCAACCTGGGCATCGTCATCACCGCCGAGGGGGTGGAGGAGCAAACCCAGCTCGACGCCGTCCGCCGGCTGGGCTGCCACGAGGCTCAGGGCTATCTGTTCTCGCGCCCGGTCCCGGCGGCGGAGGTGCCGGCGCTGATCGCGCGGCTGCAGGACGACAGCTGAGACCTTCCGGATTCCATCCGAAACGCAACGCCTTCCGGTGACGGCTGTTCTGGTACGGGAACGCATCCTGCCAGGACACCGACCCGCCAGGATACCGATTCGGAGGACCACATGGCCAAGACCACCACCGACCACGACGAGATCCGCCGCTGGGCCGAAAGCCACGGCGGCAAACCGGCCGTCGTCCGCAGCACCCATGACGAGGCGCATGGCGCCGGCAAGAAAAGCCGCAAGACCGGCGT
The DNA here is from genome assembly GCF_023806445.1 of Azospirillum sp. A1-3. Classification (NCBI taxonomy): domain Bacteria; kingdom Pseudomonadati; phylum Pseudomonadota; class Alphaproteobacteria; order Rhodospirillales; family Azospirillaceae; genus Azospirillum; species Azospirillum sp. A1-3. The sequence continues at coordinate 181,398 of NZ_JAMSLU010000003.1, read as the reverse complement.
CGGCCTGCTGCGCCTGATGTTCCCCAAGGCCCGCCAGTCCGACCATGGCGAGCTGGAGGAAATCGACTGGAACCAGTTCTTCCAGCAGTTCGAGGACTCCAAGCTCGCGCTGCTCTATGAAGAAGACTCCAACTTCAACAAGCTGATCGGCCGCGATACCGCGGAAAAGCGCGAGCATGGCGACCACAAGGCGGCGCGCCATTGACCGGCATGCGATTGCCCGACCCGCCCGTCTCCCGCCCAAACGCGTAATGGATATCGAAGGGAACGCCCCCGCGGGACGTTCCCTTTTCTCTTTCGTCAGCCCTTTATCGGAGGTTCCGCCCGTGCCCGACTCCAGCGATACCCGCCTGAACCAGGATGAGCGGGACGAGGTCAAGGAACGCTCCAACCCGCCGGCGCTGATCCTGCACGAGGCCATCCGCCTGGAGGGGCAGGAGGAGCTGAAGCGCCCGACCTCCTCCCTGCTGTGGTCGGGTCTGGCGGCCGGGCTGTCGATGGGCTTCTCGATGGTGGGCGAGGCGCTGATGACGACCCATCTGCCGGACGAGCCGTGGCGGCCGCTGATCGCCAGTTTCGGCTATTGCTTCGGCTTCCTGATCGTCATTCTGGGGCGCCAACAGCTGTTCACCGAGAACACGCTGACGGTGATCCTGCCGCTGCTGCATCGCTGGTCGACCCATACCCTGATGAAGGTGGTGCGGCTGTGGGCGCTGGTCTTCGCCGCGAACATCGTCGGCACGCTGCTGTTCTCCGCCTTCGCCGCCGGGACGGAGGCCTTCTCCCCGCAACTGCGCGCCGCCTTCGTCGAGTTGGGCACGACGGCGGCGCGGTCCGGATTCACGACGACGCTGCTTCACGGGGTGCTGGCCGGCTGGCTGATCGCGCTGCTGGTCTGGATCACGCCGTCGGTCGGGCAGGCGCGCTTTTTCATCATCGTCGCCCTGACCTGGCTGATCGCGCTGGGCAAGTTCGCCCACGTCATCGCCGGATCGGTCGAGGTGTCCTTCGCCGCCATGTCGGGCGAGATCGGCTGGGACCGCTACGCCTTCGGCTTCCTGCTGCCGTCGCTGATCGGCAACGTGCTGGGCGGAGTCGGGATGGTGGCGCTGATCAACCACGCGCAGGTGCGGCAGGACCAGTGAGGGGGGTTAAGAGGCACCAAAACGAAAAGGGCCTAGCCGATAAAACGGCTAAGCCCTTGAATTCGTGGCGGACCCGACGAGATTCGAACTCATGACCTCTGCCTTCGGAGGGCAGCGCTCTATCCAGCTGAGCTACGGGTCCATCGCTGGTGGAGGCGCAACATAGCCTAAGGTCTGCGGGGACGCAAACACTAAAATCGCTGTTTTTTCGACGGCTTGCGGACGCCGCTCCGATCCCCATGACCGCTGCTTTCGGAGAGCCGCACTCCCGCAATAAGCCCGGATGGAAACGTTTCCATTCTTCACGAAACCGTTTTCACGGCGTCACGCGATTGCAACACGCCGTCGCCACTCTGCGCCCACGCCGGATCGGCCGGCGCCGGGAACAAGGGCTGCGGATGGTGCGGGGCGGCATGAGGATTACGGACGGGAGGGCGATGGACCGCCAGACCATGGACCGGGTGGCGACGATCCGCGACGTGGCGGCGCTCGCCGGGGTGTCCATTGCCACCGTGTCGCGCGTCCTCAACGGCAGCGGCAACGCCACGCCGGAAACCATGGAGAAGGTGCGCGCCGCCGCCTCCGACCTGTCCTTCCGGCCCAGCACCATCGGGCGCAGCCTGAAGGCGGCGCGCACCCGCACCGTCGGCGTGCTGGTGCCGTCGCTGACCAATCCCGTCTTCGCCGAAAGCGTCGCCGGCATCCAGGACGCGGCGGCGGAGGTCGGGTACAGCGTGCTGATCGCCTCCACCGACTATGATCCGGCCCGCGAATCGCGCGCCATCGAAGGGCTGCTGTCGAACCGGGTCGAAGGGCTGGTGCTGACCGTCGCCGATGCCGACCGCAGCGGCTCGCTCGATACGCTGGACGAGGTGCGGCTGCCCTATGTGCTGGCCTACAACCAGCCGGAACGGGCGCCGCGTGCCCATGTGTCGGTCGACAATGTCGCCGCCTCCCGCGCGGTGGTGGAGCGGATGGCGGAGCTGGGACATCGGCGCATCGGCATGATCGTCGGGCGCTTCCGCCAGTCCGACCGCTCGCGCCGGCGCCATGCCGGCTGGCTGGCGGCGCTGGCCGATGCCGGGTTGCCGCCGGGGCCGGTGGTGGAGGTCGATTTCAACGAAATGCGGCTGGCCCACCGGCTGACCCCGCATCTGGAAGGGCTGGAGCGGCCGACGGCCTTCTTTGCCTCCAACGACATGCTGGCGCTCGCCACCATCCGGGCGCTGCGCGACCTCGGCCTGTCGGTGCCGGACGATGTTTCGGTCTGTGGATTCGACGGCATCGAGGTCGGACGGCTGATGGCCCCCAGCCTCGCCACCCTGGTGCAGCCGGCCCGCGCCATGGGCGCCACCGCCTTCGAATGTTTGCGCACCGGCTTTTCCGGCGAGCTGCAAGGCCGCGCCGTGATGCTGCCCTTCACCCTGCGTCCGGGCGAATCGCTCGGCGCCGCACCGTCAAAATCCTCATAAGCGCTTCCCGAACGGAGACACACGCCATCATGTTCAAGCCGTTCCTGCTCGGCGCCGCACTCGGCGCCGTCTCGCTGGCCGCTACCCTCACCGCAACGGTCGCTCCCGCCATGGCGGCGGAGCAGACCGCCATCTGCTACAACTGCCCGCCGGAATGGGCCGACTGGGCATCGCAGTTGAAGGCGATCAAGGCCGATCTCGGTATCGCCGTGCCGTTCGACAACAAGAATTCCGGCCAGTCGCTCGCCGCCATGCTGGCGGAAAAGGACAAGCCGGTGGCCGACGTCGTCTATCTCGGCGGGCCGGTCGGCATCCAGGCCAAGGCGGCCGGCGTCGTCACCCCCTACAAGCCGACGGCCTGGGCCGAAATCCCCGACGGGATGAAGGACGCCGACGGCAACTGGTTCGCCATCCACAGCGGCACGCTGGGCTTCTTCGTCAACACCGAGGCGCTGGGCGGCAAGCCGGTGCCGCAGAGCTGGGCCGACCTGCTGAAGCCCGACTATTCGGGCATGGTCGGCTATCTCGACCCGACCAGCGCCGCCGTCGGCTATGTCGGCGCGGTGGCGGTCAACCAAGCGCTGGGTGGCGATTACGGCAGCTTCGACAAGGCCATCGGCTGGTTCAAGGATCTGCAGAAGAACCAGCCCATCGTGCCGAAGCAGACCTCCTACGCCCGCGTGCTGTCGGGCGAGATTCCGATCCTGATCGACTATGACTTCAACGCCTACCGCGCCAAATACACCGACAAGGCGCCGGTCGCCTTCGTCATCCCGAAGGAAGGCACAGTGTCGGTCCCCTATGTGGTGGCGCTGGTCAAGAACGGCCCGAACCCGGAGAACGGCAAGAAGGTTCTGGACTACGTCCTGTCCGACAAGGGCCAGACCCTGTGGGCCAACGCCTTCATGCGCCCGGTCCGCGCCGAGGCGATGTCGCCGGAGACCGCCGCCAAGTTCCTGCCGGCCGCCGATTACGCCCGCGCCAAGCCGGTGGACATGGTGCGCATGGCCGAGGCGCAGAAGGGCTTCATGGACCGCTATCAGGCGGAGGTGAAGTGAGCGCCTGCGCGCAGGACGCTCCCCTCCCCCACCGGCCGGCGGCGCGTCCGTCGGCCGGGCCGGGGTGGGCACGCGAACCGCTGCGGCTGGCGGCCCTGCTGGCGCCGGCGGCGGCGGTGTTCGCGGCCTTCTTCCTGCTACCGCTTGTCCGCCTGATCCTGATCGGCGCCGGCGGGGCGGAGGGGTGGAGCGCCTATGTGACCACGCTGGTCGATCCCGGCCATCTCGACAGCCTGATCTCCACGTTGGCGCTGTCGGCAGGGGTGACGTTGGTAACGCTGGCGGTGTCCACCGTCGCCGGGCTGTTCCTGGTGCGACACCATTTTCCAGGCCATGCCCTGCTGGTGGCACTGCTGACCTTCCCGCTGGCCTTTCCCGGCGTGGTGATCGGCTTCATGGTCATCATGCTGGCCGGGCGCCAGGGGCTGATCGGCACGATCACCCAGGCGCTGACCGGGGGGAAGCTGGTGTTCGCCTACTCGATGGCCGGGCTGTTCCTCGGCTATGTCTATTTCTCGATCCCGCGCGTGATCCTGACGGTGATGGCGGCGGCGGAGAAGCTGGACCCGCGGCTGGAGGAAGCGGCGCGCTCGTTGGGCGCGGCCCCCTGGCGGGTGGTGGCCGACGTGATCCTGCCGGCGCTGAAACCGGCGCTGATCTCGGCCGGTGCGCTGTGCTTCGCGACCTCAATGGGCGCGTTCGGCACCGCCTTCACGCTCGCCACCCGGATCAATGTGCTGCCGATGACGATCTATACCGAATTCACGCTCCAGGCAAACATCGCGGCGGCGGCGGCGCTCAGCGTCCTGCTCGGCCTCATCACCTGGGTTGCCCTGGCGGTGGCGCGCAGCGTCGCCGGCACCTCCGTTGCGGCGGCGGGGTGAGGGCGATGCACAGTCTGTCGAATCGCCGGGGCTGGGGGTTCTGGCTGCAATTGGGCTTCACCCTGCTGGTCTGCGCCCTGCTGACCGTGCCGATGGTGATGTCGATGCTGGCCGGGCTGACCGCCAATTACTTCGTGGGATTTAAGAGCGGCCTGACCCTGCGCTGGGTCGATGAGGTGCTACGGGTCTATTCCGGCACCATCCTGTTGTCCTTGCAGATCGCCTTCGCCTGTCTCGCCTGCACGCTGGTGCTGGGCGTTCCGGCTGCCTATGCGCTGGCGCGCCGTCCCGGCCGGATCGCGCGGCTGGTGGAGGAGATGCTGATGATGCCGGTGGCCATTCCCGGCCTCGCCACCGCGCTGGCGCTGATCGTCACCTATGGCGGCGTCGGGGATCTGCGCAGCAGTTGGCTGTTCATCCTGATCGGCCATGTGCTGTTCACCCTGCCCTTCATGGTCCGTGCCGTGCTGGCGGTGATGGGCGCCATCGACCTGACGACGCTGGAGGAGGGAGCGGCCAGCCTCGGCGCCGGATTCCTGCGCCGCTTCGTCACGGTGGTGCTGCCCAACTGCCGCTCCGGCATCCTGGCCGGATCGCTGATGGTGCTGACCCTGTCGGTGGGCGAGTTCAACCTGACCTGGCTGCTGCACACGCCGCTGACCAAGACGCTGCCGGTCGGGCTGGCCGACAGCTATGCCTCGCTGCGGATTGAGATCGGCAGCGCCTACACCCTCGTCTTCTTCGTGATGATCGTGCCGAGCCTGATCCTGCTGCAGGGTCTGGCCAAGCGCGGCCGTCCGTCCGTTTGAGGCCATTTCCAGATGCCCGACAGCTTCCACCTTGACGCCGTGCCGATCCGCCTGGAGCGCTGCGGCAAGACCTTCGCCGGCAGCGCCCGCGCGCTGGAGCCGCTGGACCTGACCATCCGCGGCGGCGAGACCGTCGTCTTCCTCGGCCCAAGCGGCTGCGGCAAGACCACGACGTTGCGCATCATCGCCGGGCTTGAAAGCCCCGATCCCGGCGGCCGCGTGCTGTTCGGCGAGGAGGACGTCACCGCCCTGCCGATCGAGCGGCGCAATGTCGGCATGGTGTTCCAAAGCTACGCCCTGTTCCCCAACATGACGGTGGCGGAGAACGTCGCCTACGGCCTGAAGGTGCGCAAAGTTGCCCGGCCCGAGCGCGCCCGCCGGGTGGAGGAGATGCTGGACCTGATGCATCTCGGCGAGTTCGCCGGGCGGCGGATCGACCAGCTGTCCGGCGGTCAGCGGCAGCGTGTGGCGCTAGCCCGTGCGCTGGTGGTGCGGCCGCGCGTTCTGCTGCTGGACGAACCGCTGACGGCGCTCGACGCCAAGCTGCGCGACAGTCTGCGGCTGGAGATCGATCGGCTGCTGCGCGGGCTGGGCATCACCGCCGTCTATGTCACCCACGACCAGGGCGAGGCGATGGCGCTGGGCGACCGCATCGTGGTGATGGCCAAGGGGCGGGTGGCGCAGGTCGGCACGCCGCGGGAGATTTACTATCAGCCGGCCGACGGCTTCGTCGCCGACTTCATCGGCACGATGAACCGGTTGGGCGGGACGGTGCGCGGTGGGACGCTGTCCATCGGCGGGGCGACGCTGCCCTGGTCCGGGGCGGACGGTGCGGTGGAGTTGCTGGTGCGGCCGGAGGATCTGGCGCTGGTTGGGGAGGCCGACGGGCATCTCGGCGGCACCGTCGCCGCCGTGGTGTTCCTGGGCGACCGCACCCGGCTGGTGGTGGAGTCGGCGGACGGGCCGGCGCTGACGGTGGACACTCTTGGGCGGAGCGAGTTGGGGCGCGGCGACCGGGTGTGGCTGCGCGTCGATCCGGCGCGGGTGCTGGCGGTGCCGTAAGTCTGGTCGTCGCGACGCTGTGCCCCCTCCCCATCCCTCCCCCGCCTTTGGCGGGAGAGGGGGCAGGATGCTTGCAGGAGTGATGCAAAGGAGCGGCGGCAGTCTCCTCTCCCGCGTTAGCGGGGGAGGGTTAGGGAGGGGGCATTGGCCTCCAAATCAACCACTTATGCCCAAGGCCCACCCATGATCATCGTCCAGATCACCGACACCCACATCAAGCCCCCCGGCCGCCTCGCCTACCGCCGCGTCGACACCGCGCCCTTCCTGGAGCGCGCGGCCGCCGCAATCCTGGCGCTCACCCCGCGCCCCGACGTGATCCTCGCCACCGGCGACCTCGTCGATGCCGGCCATGCGGAGGAGTACGAGCGGCTGCTAGGCCTGCTGCGCCCGCTCGACATCCCGCTGTTCGCCGTGCCCGGCAACCATGACGAACGCGCCGGTCTTGCCGAAGCCTTCCCGGACCTCAAGGCCCGCGTGGGCGACAGCCGCTTCTTCCACTACACGGTGGATGATTGGCCGGTGCGGCTGGTCGCCATGGACACCGTCCTGCCCGGTTCCGGCGCGGGAGAGGTCTGTGCCGAGCGGCTGTCCTGGCTCGACGCGCGGCTGGCGGAGCAGCCGGAGCGGCCGACCATCGTCTTCCAGCACCACCCGCCCTTCGCCACCGGCATCGGCCATATGGACCGGCTGGGCTTGAACGGCGCCGACGCGATGGCCGACGTGGTCCGCCGCCATCGCCAAGTGGAGCGGGTGCTGTGCGGGCATCTGCATCGGCCGATCCAGGTGCGTTGGGCCGGGACCATCGCCTCCACCGCGCCGTCGACCGCGCATCAGGTGGCGCTCGACCTGCGCGACGATGCGCCGTCCGCCTTCGTGATGGAGCCGCCGGGCTATCAAATCCACATGTGGCGCGCCGACACCGGCGTGGTCAGCCACACCGCCGTGATCGGCGACTATGACGGCCCCTATCCCTTCTTCAAGGACGGGAAGCTGATCGACTGACTGGGTCATTCGACCGGTCGTCACATGCCTGTCACGGGCTTGGGCTAAGACACACCTCACCGCCGATCCAACGGAGATGACAGAGATGAAGGCGTTTCTCGCCACCCTCGCCACGGTGCTGACGCTGGCGCTCGGCCATGCTGCGCAGGCGGACGGTGCCACCGGCAAGCTGGTGCTCTACACCTCGCAGCTGGAGCCGGACGCCCGCCAGATGGTCGAGGCCTTCAAGGCGAAGAATCCCGGTGTCGAGGTGGAGTGGATCCGCAACGGCACGACCGAGCTGATGAACAAGCTGCGCGCCGAGTTCACCGCCGGGGCGCCGCAGCCCGACCTGCTGCTGATCGCCGACGCGGTGACGATGGAATCGCTGAAGGCGGAGAAGCGGCTGCAGCCCTATGAGGGCGCGCCGGTGGCCGGCTACCGGCCAGGCACGCACGATGCGCAGGGCTATTGGTTCGGCACCAAGCTGATCACCACCGGCATCGTCTACAACACCGCCGCCCCGATGAAGCCGACCTCCTGGCAGGATCTGCTGAAGCCGGAGGCCAAGGGCACGACGGTGATGCCGAGCCCGCTCTATTCCGGCGCCGCCGCCATCCACATGGCGTCGATCAAGGCGCAGCCGACGCTGGGCATGGCCTATTACGAGGCGTTGCAGCGCAACGGCGTCACGGCGGCCAAGGGCAACGGCGGCATCCTGAAGGACGTGGCCGGCGGGGCGAAGCTCTACGGCATGGTCGTCGATTACCTGCCGATCCGCGAGCATCTGAAGGGCGCGCCGGTGGCCTTCGTCTTCCCCAAGGAGGGCGTCAGCGCGGTCAGCGAGCCGGTGGCGATCCTCAGCACCGCGAAGAACCCGACGGCGGCCAAGGCCTTCATCGACTTCCTGCTGAGCCGCGAGGGACAGGAGCTGGCCTCGGCCCAGGGCTTCCTGCCGGCGCTGCCGGGGGTGAAGCCGCCGGCGGGTTTTCCCGATCCGGCGACGATCACCCTGCTGCCCTACGACCCCGCCAAGGCGCTGGCCGAGGACGACGCCAACAAGCGCGCCTTCGCCGACCTGTTCGGCGGGTGAGTGGGCTGGTGCGGACCGGGACGGATCCCCTCTCCCCCCCGGGGAGAGGGTTAGGGTGAGGGGGACGCGTTGCGAGGACTTTCAAGAATCGCGCACGTGGACCCACCTGTGAAAATCCACGCCATGCGTCCCCCTCACCCCGACCCTCTCCCCGGGGGGGAGAGGGGGATCGCCCCGGGTGGTTGGAGGGCGGGAAAAGGCGCTTTGCCCGCACTCTCCGGCTGGCCCCTGCTCATCGGCCTGCCCGTCCTTCTGCCCGTCCTGCGCCTGCTGTGGGAGGCCGGCGACACCACGGTGCTGGCTCGCGTGCTCGAATCCCCCGCGACATGGCGGGCCACCGGCAACAGCATCGCCATCGCGGCAGGCGCCACGCTGACCGCGGCGCTGATCGGCGGGCCGTTCGCGCTGCTGATCGGACTGACGGACTTGCGTGCCCGCACCGCGATGACCTTCGCCCTGATCCTGCCGCTGATGATCCCGCCGCAGATCGTGGCGATGGCTTGGACGCATCTGGCCGGGTCGGGCAGCCCGATCCTGAAGCCGCTGGGGCTGGCTCCCCCGGTCGGCACAGCCAACCCGGTGCAGTCGGCGGCGGGCATGATCCTGGTGATGGGGATCGAGCATGCGCCGCTGGTCTTCCTCGCCCTGCGCGCCGCATTGCGCGCCATTCCCGGCGACGTACTGGAAGCGGCGCGGGCGTCGGGGGCCGGGCCGTGGCGGGCGGTGCGCGGCGTGGTGCTGCCGCTCTGTCTGCCGGGGCTGGTCGCGGGGCTGGCGATGGCCTTCGTCGCGGCGCTGGGGAATTTCGGGGTGCCGGCGCTGCTGGGCATTCCGGCGGGGATCCCGATGCTGCCGACGCTGATCTACCGGCGGCTGGCCGGCTTTGGGCCGTCGGCGCTGCCGGAGGTGGCGGTGCTGGCCGCCCTGATCGGCATCATCGCCTGCCTGGGCATCGCCACTCAGACCATCCTGCAAGCCCGCATCGCCAGCCGCCTGCCCGGCGGCGCCCGGCCGCTGGCACCGGTGGCGCTCGGGTCCGCCGGTGTGGCTGTCGAGGCGCTTTCCTGGGGCGTGCTGGCGCTGATGGTCGCGGCGCCGCTGACGGCGCTGCTGGCGACCAGCCTCGTCAGCGTCTATGGCCTGCCGGTCGGCTTCGGCACGCTGACGCTGGCCCATTACCGCGAGGTGCTGGCGCTCGATCAGGTCGGGCGGGCCTTCGCCAATTCGGTGCTTTTGTCGGGATCGGCGGCGGGGTTGCTGGCGCTGCTGGCGGTGCCCCTGGCCCATGCGATGGCGCTGGGTGGCAAGAGCGGGCGGATCGCGCGGGCGGTCGGCGTGCTGGTGGAACTGCCGCATGCCGTGCCGGGGGTGGTGCTGGGCATCGGCTGCATCCTACTGTTCCTGAAGCCGTTGCCGGGGCTGGGCGTCAGCCTTTACGGCACGCTGTGGATCATCCTGGTGGCCTATCTGGTCCGTTTCCTGCCGCTGGCGCTGCGGCCGGTGCAGGCGGCTTGCGCCGCGCTCGACCCGACGGTGGAGGAGGCCGCCCGCGCGCTGGGCGCCGGGCCGCTGCGGCGGCTGGTCACGGTGGTGGCGCCGCTGGTGGCGCCTGCGGCTGCGGCCGGCGGGCTGCTGGTCTTCCTGACCGCCTTCAACGAACTGACCGTCTCCATCCTGCTGTGGTCGCAGGGACGGGAGACGCTGGGCGTCGTCGTCTATGCGCTGGAGGAAGGCGGCAGCCCGACGCTCGGTGCCGCGCTGGGTGTCATCGCCATCCTGGTGGTGCTGGCGGCGATGATCGCCGCCGGGGCGCTCGGTCGCCGCCTGCCGCCGGGCGTGGTGCCCTGGCGGGGATAGCGGGATTTCAGGCCGGCAATCCCGCCGCCTTGCGCACCGCCTCCAGCACCGCCAGCACGTCGCGCGCCTGCTCGGCTGTCACCGGCGGCGGGGCGCCGTCGAGGATGGATGACGCCACGCCACGATAGAAGGCGGGATAGTCGCCGGGGATGGTCTCGACCCGCCGCTCCGTGCCGTCGGCCTGGACCAGCAGGGCGAAATTCTCCGGATCGTCGGCGCCCCAGTCGGCTTCGGTCGGCAGGCGGCCGGCGCGCAGGGCCGCCTCCTGCCCGTCCATGCCGTGCTTGAGGAAGCTGCCGCCGTCGCCATGCAGCTGGAAGCGCGGCCCCGGCCGGCAGACCACCGTGCCGCAATGCAGGATCGCCCGCATCGGCCCATAGCCCAGCACGATGTGGAACCAGTCGTCGACCTGCGCGTCCGGCCGCTGGGTGCCGACATCGGCGAGGATGCGGTCGGGCATGCCGAACAGGGTCAGCGCCTGATCGATCAGATGGGCGCCGAGGTCGAACAGCACGCCGGAGCCTGCCAGTGTCTGCTCGCGCCAGCCCTGCTTGATCTGCGGCCGGAAGCGGTCGAAATGCGCCTCGTAATGATAGGGGCGGCCGATGTCGCCATGGTCCAGGCAGGCGCGCAGGGTCAGGAAGTCGTTGTCCCAGCGCCGGTTGTGGAAGACGGTCAGCAGCCGGCCCTGCCGCTTGGCGAGGTCGATCAACTCATCGGCTTCAGCGGCGGTGGTCGCCATCGGCTTGTCGATCACCACATGCTTGCCGGCCAGCAGAGCCTCGCGGGCCAAGGGGGCGTGGCTGGTGTTGGGGGTGGCGATCACCACGAGGTCGATGTTCGGGTCGGCGATCACCGCGTCGGCCGTGGTCGCTTGCGCCCCCGGCGCGCTGCGGCGGATGTCGTCGGTGCGCGAACTGGCGATGGCCGTCAGACGCAGGCGCGGTTCGCACTGGATCAGCGGCGCGTGGAACACCGACCCGGCAAGGCCGAAGCCCAGCAGGCCGACCGACAGGCTCTTCATCGTCGCAAAACCTCTTCGTGATGTGTTGTCCGGCAAAGCCGCTGCGTCAGGGCGCCCAGCAGACCATGGTGTCGGCGCCGCCCCGGCGCAACAGGGCGCGCACCGGCATCGCGTCCTCCGGGCCTGCCGCGCGGGCCTGTTCCAGCACCGCCCGCTTGGCGCCGCCGGTGATCAGCACGACGATGCGCCGGCTGTCGAGCAGGCGCGGCAGAGTCAGCGTCATGCGCGGATGCGGCGCGGTGGGGGAGCGCATCGCCCGGCAGGGTGCGGCCCCCTCCCACGCAGAGGCGAGGGCCGGCGCATCGGGGAACAGGGAGGCGACATGACCGTCCTCCCCCATGCCGGTCACCATCAGGTCGAACGGTCCGTCAAAGACGCGCAACGCCTCGGTGCAGGCGGCCTCCCCCTCCTCCGGCGTGGCGGCGCCGGTGTAAAGCGGAACGAAGCGGATGGCGGGGGCGGCGGCCAGCAGCGTCGCGTGCAGGGTGGCGGCGTTGCTGTCCGGGCTGTCGGGCGGCAGCCAGCGGTCGTCCACCAGCGTGGCCGTCACCCGGCTCCAGTCGACGGCGCGCCGGCCGAGCGCCGTCAGGAAGGGCGTCGGCGTCCGCCCGCCCGGCAGCGCCATGGTGGCGCGCCCGCGCGCCGCGATGGCGGCGGTCAGCAGGGCCGCCGTCTCGTCGGCCAGGGTTTCGGCAAGGTCCTGGGCATCGCGGAACACACGAAGGCGCGCGGTCATGATGGAAGCTCCCCGACAAATCTTGTTCGTTGGCGCAGACCATAATCCGCACGCCCCGCATGTGCGCGCGCATCTGTGTAACGGTTGCGTAACAACGCCGGCCCCGGGAAAGCGCCGCGTTACCAAATTGTCCGCCCCGCGCATCATCGGCAGCGTACAGTGACCGCCAAGCGAACGACCGCCGGGCGAGACCTCACCGGGGCGGTCCAACAGCAACCCGTCACGGGAGGGAACCGACATGCGCGACCTGCATCCGTGTGCAGCGCCGGCCCGAACACTGGCTCGAAAGCCGGCAGGGCTCGCACCATGACCATGCAGACCCCATCCTTGCGACCGGCCGCCGGAGAGGACGCCGGGGCCGTTCCCGGCAGCACAACCCCGCAAAAGGCGGGCGGGCTGCGCGCCGTGGCGCAGCGGCATCTGTCGAAGCTGGTGGTCGCCCCGTCCTTCGCGGCGATCCTGCTGTTCGTCTACGGCTTCATCGCCTGGACGGTCTATATCAGCTTCACCAATTCCAGGATGCTGCCCTCCTACGATCTGGTCGGCGCCGACGCCTTCTCCAAGCTGTGGCGGATCGAGCGCTGGTACGTCGCCATCGAGAATCTGCTGATCTTCGGCGGGCTGTTCATCGGCATCAGTCTGATCGTTGGCATCCTGCTGGCGGTGCTGCTCGACCAGCGCATCCGCGGCGAAGGGGCGTTGCGCACCATCTATCTCTACCCGATGGCGCTCAGCTTCATCGTCACCGGCACCGCCTGGAAATGGATCCTCAACCCCGGCATCGGCGTGCAGCAATTCGTGCGCGACCTGGGATTCCCCACCTTCACCTTCGACTGGATCGTCCAGCAGGACACCGCCGTCTACACGCTGGTGATCGCCGCGGTCTGGCAAAGCTCCGGCTTCGTCATGGCGCTGTTCCTGGCGGCGCTGCGCGGCGTCGATCAGGAGATCATCAAGGCGGCCTATCTCGACGGCGCCAGCCTGCCGCGCATCTATTGGGGCATCGTCCTGCCGTCGGTCCGGCCGGTGTTCATGAGCGCCTTCGTCATCCTCGCCCACCTCGCGGTCAAGAGCTACGACCTCGTGGTGGCGCTGACCGGCGGCGGCCCCGGCTATGCCTCCGACCTGCCGGCGACCTTCATGTACGAGATGACCTTCCGCCGCAACCAGATCGCCATCGGCTCGGCCAGCGCGCTGATGATGCTGGCGACGGTGGTGGCGATCATCGTGCCCTACCTCTATTCCGAACTGAAGGGAGGCAAGCGTGTCTAGCCTGACCTCCGCCCTGCCGCCGGCGCAGGGCACCGGCGCCCGCATCGCCCGCTGGGGCCTGTACCTGATCCTTCTGCTGTTCGCGGCCTATTACCTGCTGCCGCTGCTGCTGATGATCACCACCTCGTTCAAGAGCCCGGAGGAGATCCGCACCGGCTCGCTGCTGTCGCTGCCGCGCGATTTCAGCCTAGACGCCTGGAGCTATGCCTGGAACCGCGCCTGCATCGGCGCCGATTGCCGCGGCATGGCGCCCTATTTCCTCAACTCCATCGTCATCGTCGTGCCGGCGGTCGTCATCTCCACCATCTTCGGGGCGCTGAACGGCTATGCCCTGACCAAGTGGCGGTTCCGTGGCGCCAACATCGTGTTCGGCATGATCCTGTTCGGCAGCTTCCTGCCGTCGCAGGTGATCCTGCTGCCGATGGCGCAGACGCTGGGTTTCCTCGGGCTGGCCGGCAGTGCCGGCGGGCTGATCCTGGTCCATGTGGTGTACGGGCTCGCCTTCACCACGCTGTTCTTCCGCAATTACTATGTCAGCATCCCCGACGATCTGGTGAAGGCCGCGACCATCGACGGCGCCGGTTTCTTCCAGATCTTCACCAAGATCATGCTGCCGCTGTCGCTGCCGATCCTGGTGGTGACGATCATCTGGCAGTTCACCCAGATCTGGAACGACTTCCTGTACGGGGCGTCCTTCGCGGCGGGCGGCGCCCAGCCGGTGACGGTCGCGCTGAACAACCTCGTCAACACCACCACCGGCGTGAAGCAGTACAACGTCGACATGGCGGCGGCGATGATCGCCGGCCTGCCCACCCTCGTCGTCTATGTGCTCGCCGGGAAATACTTCATCCGCGGTCTGACCGCCGGCTCCGTCAAGGGGTGATCTTCCGATGGCGACTCTCAGCATCAACAACGTCCGCAAGCAGTATGGCAGCGTCGAGGTCCTGAAGGGCATCGACCTGGACCTGACGGACGGCGAATTCCTCGTCCTGCTCGGGCCCTCCGGCTGCGGGAAATCCACCCTGCTCAACATGATCGCCGGTCTGGAGACGATCAGCGCCGGCGAGATCCGCATCGACCAGCGCGTGGTCAACGAGGTCCATCCCAAGGACCGCGACATCGCCATGGTGTTCCAGTCCTACGCGCTCTATCCCAACATGACGGTGGCGCGGAACATCGGCTTCTCGCTGGAGATGCGCGGGCAGGCCAAGACCGAGCGCGACGGCGCCATCCGCCGCGTCGCCCGGCTGTTGCAGATCGAGCATCTGCTGGACCGCAAGCCGGCGCAGCTGTCGGGCGGACAGCGCCAGCGCGTCGCCATGGGCCGCGCCCTGGTCCGCGACCCCAAGGTGTTCCTGTTCGACGAGCCGCTGTCGAACCTGGACGCCAAGCTGCGCGTCGACATGCGCACCGAGATCAAGAAGCTGCACCAGCGGCTCGGCACCACCGTGGTCTATGTCACCCACGACCAGATCGAGGCGATGACGCTGGCCAGCCGCATCGCCATCATGAAGGAGGGCGTCGTCCAGCAATTCGCCCCGCCGCAGGAGGTCTACGAGCGCCCGGCCAACATGTATGTGGCGAGCTTCATCGGCTCCCCCACCATGAACTTCATCCGCGGCACCCTGTCGGCCGAGGGCGACCGGCTGGGCGTCAGCGTCGGGCGCGAGCGCAGCGGCTTCCTGCCGCTGTTCCAGGCGCCGGAGCAGGCCGGCCACTGGCTGGGCCAGGAGGTGATCCTGGGCATCCGTCCGGAGGCCATCACCTGCTACGACCCGGCGATCGCCGCCGGCAACCCGGCGCTGGTGAAGGTCGCCTGCGGCGTCAATGTGCTGGAGCCGACCGGCGCCGACACCATCACCTATGTCGAGCTGAACGGCCACGAGGTGGTCGCCCGCATCAAGCCGAGCGACCGGGTGGCGGAGGGCGAGACCGCCGACTTCATGATCGACATGGCGCGGGCGAACCTGTTCGACCCGAAGACCGAACAGCGGATCTGACCGGCGACACTTGCCCTCTCCCCCCGGGGGGAGAGGGAGATTTTCCTGGCTCGGAAGATCTTTCCCCGACCAGCGTGATTTCCAGCGTCGTTGACGGTTAACAGGCCGGCTCAATCCGTCCGCAGGGCGGGGGGCCGGCCGTGGTCCGCCGTCGGGCAGGACCCGTTCCGACATGGGGAATGCGCTGATGAACTTCACCATCAATGGCCAAAGCGTCGAGGTCGAGGCGGATATCCGCAGTTCGCTGCTCGACCTCCTCCGCAACAGTCTGGGATTCACCGGGACCAAGAAGGGCTGCGATCAGGGCGCCTGCGGCGCCTGCACCGTGCTGGTCGACGGCGAACGCATCAATTCCTGCCTCGCGCTGGCGGTCCAGTATCAGGGCCGCAGCATCACCACCGTTGAAGGGCTGGGCAGCGACGGCGCCCTGCATCCGCTGCAGCAGGCCTTCGTCGAGCATGACGGCTTCCAGTGCGGGTATTGCACGCCCGGCCAGCTCTGTTCCGCCATCGGCATGGCGCGCGAGATCGAACGCAACATCCCGAGCGTCGTCACCGCCGATCTGTCGGCGGACAGCGTCGCCATCGATGAAAGCGAGCTGCGCGAACGCATGAGCGGCAATCTCTGCCGCTGCGGCGCCTACAACGGCATCATCGAGGCCATCTCCGAAACGCTGGTCAAGACGCCGGCCGCATCGCAGAAGAGGGCGCCGGCATGAACCCCTTCACCCATGAACGGGCGTCCGACGCCTCCGCCGCCATCGAACTGGCCAAGGGCAGCGCCGCGGCGCGCTATCTCGGCGGCGGCACCAATCTGGTCGATCTGATGCGCGAAACGGTCGAACGGCCGGAAATGCTAATCGACGTCACCGGCCTGCCGCGCGGGATCGAGCCGCGCACCGATGGCGGCCTGCTGATCGGGGCGGCGGCGACCAACACGGCGCTGGCCGCCGATGGCCATGTGCGCAGGCATTACCCGCTCCTCGCCCGCGCGATCCTCGCCGGCGCCAGCGCCCAGATCCGCAACATGGCGACGGTCGGCGGCAACATCCTGCAACGCACGCGCTGCCGCTACTTCTATGACACCGCGGCGACCTGCAACAAACGGCAGCCGGGGTCCGGCTGCGACGCACGCGACGGCTTCAACCGCTATCACGCCATCCTCGGCGCGTCGCCGGCCTGCGTCGCCACCCATCCGTCCGACATGTGCGTGGCGCTCGCCGCGCTCGACGCCACGGTGCATCTGGAGGGTCCGGCGGGGCCGCGCAGCATCCCACTGATCGACCTGCACCGCCTGCCCGGCGACCGGCCGGACATCGAGACGGAGCTGAAACCGGGCGAGCTGATCACCGCGGTGGAAATCCCGCCCCTGCCCTTCGCCCGCCGCTCCACCTACCGCAAGGTGCGCGACCGCGCGAGCTATGCCTTCGCGCTGGTGTCGGTCGCCGCCGCCATCGATCTCGACAAGGACGGGACGGTGCGCGACTTGAGGCTGGCGCTCGGCGGTGTCGCCCACAAGCCGTGGCGGGCCTCGGCGGCCGAAGCCGCGCTGAAGGGCCGGCCAGCCACCCCGGAGAGCTTCCGCGCCGCCGCGGAGGCGGAACTCGCCGCCGCGACCGGGCTTCGCGACAACGCCTTCAAGATCGAACTGGCGAAACGGACGATCGTCGCCGTCCTCGGCGAGCTGACGGGAGACGACGCATGAGCATGCAATCCGAGTCCGCAAACACCCGGCCCGGCCGCTGGCAGCCGGCGGTCACGCAGGATCCGATGCTGCACAAGCATGGGGCGCTGGGCCAGCCGGTCTCGCGCATCGACGGGCCGCTGAAGGTTCAGGGCAAGGCCCAATTCGCCGCGGAGTTTCCTTATGAGGGCCTGTGCTACGCGGCACTCGCCTTCAGCACCATCGCGCGCGGGCGGATCACGGTGCTCGACACCGCAGCGGCCGAAGCGGCCCCCGGCGTCGTGCTGGTCATGACCCACCGCAACGCGCCGCGGATGAAGGCGCCATCCCTGATGATGTCGTCGCCGACCGCCGCCGGGGCGAGCGACCTGCCGGTCATGCAGAATGACGAGATCCACTGGAACGGCCAGCCCATCGCCGTCGTCCTCGCCGAGACGCAGGAGCAGGCCGACCATGCCGCCTCACTGGTCAAAGCCGACTATGCGCCGCTGCCGGCGGTAACGTCCTTCGACGAGGCGAAGAAGACGCCGCGCCAGCTGGACAACATCCTGGGCCAGCCGCCGGTGGTCGAGATCGGCGATGCCGAGGCCGCCCTGAAAGCCGCCGCAGTACAGGTCGACCAGATCTACCGGACGCCGCGCCACAACCACAATGCCATCGAGCTGCATGCCGCGACCGTGGCCTGGACCGGCGACGAGCTGAGGGTGCATGACGCCAGCCAGCTTCTCGACCTGACGGCGGGGCAGTTGGCCGATATCTTCGGCCTGGAGCCCGACAAGGTCCGCGTCTCCTCCCCCTTTGTCGGCGGCGGCTTCGGCGGCAAAGGCCTGTGGGACCACCAGATCCTCGCCTGTGCGGCGGCCAAGCTCGCCGGCCGGCCGGTGCGCATCATGCTGTCGCGCGAGGGGGTGTTCCGCATCGTCGGCGGCCGGACGCTGACGGAACAGCGGGTGGCGCTCGGCGCCAGCGCCGACGGCAGGCTCGACGCGCTGATCCACACCGGCATCGTGGCGATGACCACCCACAACTCCTGCCCCGAACAGTTCACCTTCCCGGCCCGCCACCTCTATGCCGCCAAGACCATCCGGCTGGCCCAGGAGGTCGCCGACCTGGACATGTTGGCGAACACCTTCATGCGGGCGCCCGGTGAGTCCGTCGGCACCTTTGCGCTGGAATGCGCCATCGACGAGCTTGCCGACAAGCTCGGCCTCGATCCCATCGAGCTGCGCCGGCGCATCGAGCCGGAAAAGGATCCGACCAGCGGCAAGCCCTTCTCCTCCCGCCACCTGATCGACGCCTATGAGAAGGGCGCGGCGAGGTTCGGCTGGGACCGCCGCAGCCCGACGCCGCGCGGGCGGCGGGACGGCGAGTGGCTGATCGGCATGGGCTGCGCGACGGCGACCTATCCTTACCACCGCTTCCCCGGCGGTGCGGCGCGGATCAGGCTGACGGCCGGCGGGCAGGTCACCGTTTCGACCGCAGTGCACGACATGGGCATGGGCACGGCGACGGCGCAGGCCCAGCACATCGCCGCCCGGCTCGGCGTTCCGATCGGCAACGTCACCTTCGAGTATGGCGACACGACCCTACCGCGCGGGGTGATCGCCGGCGGATCGACGCAGACGGCTTCGATCGGCGGAGCCGTGATCGCCGCGACGGAGGTCTTTGTCGAGGAGCTGCTGAAGCTCGCCGGCAACGATTCGCCGCTGGCCGGCCTGTCGCTGACCGAGGTCGAGACGCGGGACGGCGGCATCGGCCACCGCGAGGATGCCGCGCGCTTCGAAAGCTACGAGTCGATCCTGCGACGGTCGGGACGCGACGAGTTGGTCTGCGAGGCCGCCGCCCCGCCGCCGGCAGAGATGGAGGCCTTCTCGATGCATTCCTACGGCGCGCAGTTCTGCGAGGTCCGGGTCAGCGAGATCACCGGGGAGGTCCGCGTGTCGCGCTTCCTCGGCTCCTTCGATGCCGGCCGCATCCTGAACGCCAAGACGGCGACCAGCCAGTTCAAGGGCGGCATCATCATGGGGATCGGGCTGGCGCTGACCGAGGAAACCAACTTCGACCCGCGCACCGGCCGCGTCGTCAACGCCTCGCTCGCCGAGTATCACGTGCCGGTGCAGATGGACGTTCCCGCCATCGAGATCCTCTACACCGACATCCCCGACCCGCAGGCGCCGATGGGTGCCCGCGGCATCGGCGAAATCGGCATCACCGGCGTCGGCGCCGCTGTCGCCAATGCCGTCTACAACGCCACCGGCAAGCGCATCCGCGATCTGCCGATCACGCTCGACAAGCTGATGTGACGCTTCGCCGGCTTCGATCTGGGAATTGAAGTCACAGGTGATATGGCGGGAGAGGCGGTTTCCAGACTGCGCCTCCCGCCATATGTCTCCATCCGACACATGAAGAAGCGCCGCGGCGCCGATCAGGAGAGAGCAGGATGCAGACCGTGAAGGCAAATGGCGCCGAAATCCCCGCGCTGGGCTTCGGCGTTTTCCGCATGTCGGACGAGGAGGTCGAGCGGGTGGTTCCGGCCGCCCTGGAAGCCGGTTTCCGTCATTTCGACACCGCGCAGATCTACCGCAACGAGGCGGCGCTGGGCCGTGCCCTGCAAGCCGCCGGCGCCCGTCGCGACGATCTGTTCCTGACCACAAAGGTCTGGGTTGACAAGTACAGCCCCGACCTTTTCGCCGCGTCGGTGGATGAAAGCCTGGAGAAACTGAAGGTCGACCGGGTGGACCTGCTGCTGCTGCACTGGCCGGCCGATCAGGTCGCCATCGCCGACCAGATCGAGATGCTGAACGCGGTGCAGGCTGCCGGCAAGACCCGCTTCATCGGCGTCAGCAACCAGAACATCGCCCAGCTGCGGGAGTCGGTGCAGCGCAGCCAAGCCCCCATCGTCACCAACCAGATCGAGGTCCACCCCTATCTCGACCAGAGCAAGATGGCGGCGGCGGCCCGGGAGCTGGGCGTGGCGATCACCGCCTATTACGCCATGGCCGACGGCAAGGTGCCGCACGATCCGGAGCTGCAGCGGATCGGCGCCAAGTACGGCAAGACGGCGGCCCAGGTGACGCTGCGCTGGCTGATCCAGTTGGGCCACATCGTGCTGTCGAAGACCGCCAAGCCGGAACGGGTGCCGGAGAACTTCGCGGTGTTCGACTTTGCGCTGAACGACGGCGACATGGCTGCGATTGCCAAGCTGGCGCGGCCGGATGGGCGGATCGTGAGCCCGGCGGGGCTGGCGCCGGCTTGGGACAAGTGAGTTGGGGGTGGTCGCCCGGCGCTTGATCCCCTCTCCCCCCTGGGGAGAGGGGGATTATCCCTGATCGCAGTCCCCTCACAACATCCGCGGCAGCGTCACGCGCACCCGCAAGCCGCCGCTGGCGCGATTGCTCAGCTCGATACGGCCCTGGTGGGCTTCGACGATCGACTTCACGATGGACAGGCCGAGCCCGCTGCCGCCGGTCTTCCGGTTGCGGGAGCCTTCCAGCCGGACGAACGGCTTGAAGACGTTGGCGATCTCCGCCTCCGGGATGCCCGGCCCCTCGTCGCAGACATCGACCACGATCTCGGCGGCGTCGGCGTCGACGGAGACGGTGGCGCGCTCGCCGTATTTGATGGCGTTGTCGATCAGGTTGGCGAAGGCGCGGCGCAGGCTGGAGGGGCGGCCGGCGAGGCGAAGCTGGCGCGGCTGGTCGAAGCGGTCGTTGCGCTCCACCCCGCCGCCGAAGACGGTGCGGACGGCGGCGAACTGCAGCGGCGGCGGCTCGTGGTAGGTCACCGGGGCGCCGGTGTCGGCGTAATCGTCGCACAGGCTCTGCAGCAGGCTGGCGAAGGCGACCACCTCCACCTCCTCGCGCAGCACGTCGTCGCCGAGGAACTCCAGCGTCGCGGTGACCATCGCCGCCATCTCGTCGATGTCGGCCATCATCTTGGCGCGCAGCGCGTCGTCATCGACATATTCGGCGCGCAGCCGCAGCCGCGTCGCCGGGGTGCGCAAATCGTGGCTGATGGCCGCCAGCAGATGGGTGCGCCCCTCCATAAGGTCGCGCAGCGCGTTGCGCGCCTGGTTGAAGGCGCGGGCGAGCGAGGCGACCTCCTCCGGCCCGTCCTCCGGCAGGGGGCGGGGATGGAGGCGGTCGTGGGGGCGGGTCGCCTGCTCCGCCAGCGCCTCCAGCGGGCGGACCAGCCGGCCGGGCAGCCAGAGCAGCACCGCCAGCGCCAGACCGAAGGCCGCCAGCCCGGCCAGCACCATCTCGAACGGCGTGCTGCGCGGCCGCCAGAAGCGCGGGCTGGCGAACTCCAGCCAGCCGCCGCCGGCAAGCTGGACATAGACGCGGGCGTCGCGCAGCTGGGCCGCCGTGTCCTCCGCCACCAAGGACAGCGATTCGGCCAGCGTCTGGGCGTGGGCGGGCTGGAGCGGCAGCAGGGCGCGCTGGGCGGCGACGAACACCGGGCGCGGCGCGTCGACAACGCCGTCGAGCACCCAGCCGGGCGGAACGGTGGGGGTGCCGGGCGCCTGCCAGGATACCGACAGGTCGGGCAGACCGTGCAGCGCCAGCGCCGGCCCGGCGGCGACGCCGTCCTGCACGGCCCGGTCGGCCGCCTCCACCGCCGCGGCCATTGCCGGACCCAGCCGATGGGCGGTCAGCAGTTCCCGCGCGCGGTCGTCCACCAGATGCATGCCGACCAGCGCACCGCCATGGGTCAGGGCCAGCAGCGCCACCATCACCGCCAGGATGCGGTGGCGCAGACGGGCGGCACGCAGGCGGGCCGGCAGCAGATGCTCAAGCGCCACGGCCGGTTCCGGAGGAGGCTGATTCACCCTGGTCCACCACCGTCGCGGTGAACTGATAGCCGATGCCGCGCACCGTCTTGATCAGGGCCGAGCCGCCCGGCCCCTCCTCCAGCTTGCGGCGCAGGCGGCTGATCTGGATGTCGATGCTGCGGTCGAAGGGGATCGAGGTGTCGCCGCGGTGCTTCTCCAGCAGTTCGGTGCGCTCCACCACCTGCGGCGCGCGTTCCAGCAGCGTGCCGAGCAGGGCGTATTCGCCCTGGCTGAGATGCACCACCACCCGGTCGGGCGTGCGCAGCTCCCGCCGCCCCTGGTCGAGCGACCAGCCGGCGAACCCCAGCACGCGCGGCCGTTCGCGCGCCGGTTCCGGCCCGCCGCAGCGGCGCAGGATGGCGCGGATGCGGGCCAGCAGTTCGCGGGCGCTGAAGGGCTTCACCAGATAATCGTCGGCGCCGACCTCCAGCCCGACGATGCGGTCGACCTCGCTGCCCATGGCGGTCAACATGATGACGGGGGTTTCCGACTTGGCGCGCAGACCGCGGCACAGGCTGGTCCCGTCCTCCCCCGGCAGCATCACGTCGAGGACGATGAGGTCGACCGGCCATTGCGCCAACACCCGCGCCATCTCGCGCCCGTCGCCGGCGGTGGAGACGCGGAAGCCGCTCTTCACCAGGAAATCATGCAGCATGTCCCGGATCTCGGGATCGTCGTCCACGACCAGGAGATGGCGCGCGCGCTCCATGGCTTTCCTTCCCTATTCCGATTGGAACTTTCTTCTTGGTTGGCGCCGAGTGTAGCCTCCCCGGCCGGTCCGGGTACAGTGCGCCGCCAAGGCTCGTTTGTAACGGTTGCGTAACAGCGGCGTGGCCGTGAAAAGGCGTTGTTACCAAATAATCCGGGCGCCGAATTGCCTGCGGGATAGAGTTCCTCCAGCGGCCGAACGGCCAGCCGGAAGACCGAACGAAGAAGGGAACAGGGGGAAATGTCCAAGATGCCGTCTCTCAGCACATCGATCCTCGGCATGACCGCGATCGCGACCGTGATGGCCGGCGCCCTGCTGGCCGCGCCGGCCCAGGCCGAGCCGAAGGTGGAGGTGCTGCATTACTGGACCTCCGGCGGCGAATCGAAGGCGGCGGGCGCGCTGCGCCAGGACTTCGAGGCGGCGGGCGGCAAGTGGATCGACGCGCCGGTGGCGGGCGGCGGCGGCGACGCGGCCAGCACCGTCCTGCGCTCCCGCGTGCTGGCCGGCGACCCGCCGAACGCGGTGCAGTTGAAGGGTCCGAACATCAAGGACTGGGCGGCGCAGGGCAAGCTGGCGACGCTGGACGACGTCGCCAAGGCGGAGAATTGGGACGCCATCCTGCCGCCGCAGATCCGCGACGTGGTGACCTACAAGGGCCATTACTACGCCGTTCCGGTGAACATCCACCGCGTCAACTGGATGTGGGTGAACCCGCAGGCGATGAAGAAGGCCGGCGTCGAGATCCCCAAAACCTGGGACGAGTTCAACGCCGCCGCCGAGAAGCTGAAGGCCGCCGGCATCATCCCGCTCGCCCATGGCGGCCAGCCCTGGCAGGAAGGCGCGCTGTTCGAGGACGTCGTCCTCGGCCTCGGCGGTCCCGACTTCTACCGCAAGGCCCTGGTGGAACTGGACGAAAAGTCGCTGACCAGCGACACGATGGTCAAGGTGTTCGACCAGATGCGCAAGCTGCGCGGCTATGTCGACGACGGCTTCCCCGGCCGCGAATGGAACCTCGCCGCCGGTCTGCTGATGAACGGACAGGCCGCCATGCAGATCATGGGCGACTGGGAAAAGGGCGAGCTGACCGCCGCCGGCAAGGTGCCGGGCAAGGATTTCGTCTGCGCCCATGTGCCGGGCAAGTCGGGCTACATCGTCAATTCCGACAGCTTCGTCATGTTCAGCTCGGCCGACCCCGACCGCGCCGCCGGTCAGAAGCTGCTGGCCAAGCTGATCCTGGGCAAGAAGTTCCAGGAGACCTTCAACGTGCTGAAGGGCTCGATCCCCGCCCGCCAGGACATGGCGCGCGACAGCTTCGACGAATGCGCGGTGAAGTCGATGGACGATCTGAAGACCGCCATCGACAGCAACAGCGCCGTGCCGTCGATGGCGCATGAAATGGCGGTGCCCGGCGCCGTCCGCGGCGCCTTCCTGGACGTCGTCACCGCCCACTTCAACTCCACCATCTCCTCGCAGGACGCGGTGAAGCGTCTGGCCGAGGCGGTCGATCTGGCGAAGTAAGTCTCCGTTTTTCTTTGGTGTCGTCTCTCCTTCTCTGGTGTTGCGCGTGACCTTGAAGCCCCCCTTCCACCATGGGAGAGGGGCTTTCTTCTTTCGCCCCGCGAATTGCGGGAGCACCGCGGTTCCGGTGGTGAAACAGGATGACGCCGGGCAGCCGAAAGTTTGCTGCGGCACCCCGACAGTCATTCCGGTGATCTCCGACGGGAATCGGATGGGTCCGACAGGCCGGACATTTGCCGGCAACTGGCGGCTTACTTCCCCGATCGTGCGGAAGCGAAGGAAACCGGCGCGCACGCAAGGCGAATGGCCGCCGTCCGACAGGCAATGCCGGCATTAGTGCCGGAGCAATCTCTCTAGAATCTCTTTAGAAATTTATCGGTTCCGCCGACTTCCGCTAACGTGTTTACCGGCCTTTCCGTCGGGAACATCATTGGTGGGCGAAATGCGGATGCCGTTCCAGAAACAAACACTGCCTGCGGACACCCTTTTACCCGGCGGATTCGGCACCGGATCAATCAGGATCCTTGACCGTCTTGGACTGACGACAACCCTGTGCTTGTTGTCGCTCTCGGTGTTGAGCTATTTCCTCGCCGCGTCGAATACCCATTATGGCGAAGTCGGCTTGCCTAATCAGGCGGCGTTCTTCGACCGTCTGGCGGCCTCCATCGCCGACCTGCCCGTCCCGCTGGCCCTCCAGTTGGCTCATGCGCTGACCGCCGGCAATGTCTTCACCCATGACGGCCTGTATTTCCTGGTCTATTGCCTGCCGCTCGCCCTTCCGGTCGCCTTGGCCGCATGGCTGTTCCGCTGGCTGTCCGACGCCGACGGGCCGATTCCGAAGGCGGTGACGGACCGGCTGTTCCTGTGGCCGGTCGTCTTCACCGCCGTCAGCATCCTCTCGTTTCCGGTGATGACGCAGGACATCTGGTTTTCCGCGCTGTGGGGCGAGGAGATCGTCCGGGGACAGAACCCCTACTATGTCCCCTTCACGCCGGAGCAGGCCGCCGCCTTCCCGTTCGACGAGGTGCCGGCGATGATGACCTACGGCCCGCTGTGGGCGGTGGTCTCGGCCGGCGTCATGGCGCTCAGCGGCGGGAACGTCTGGGTGACCGCGCTTCTGTTCAAGCTGCTGCTGGCGGGGGCCTGGATCGGCGGGCTCGCCATCATCCGGCATATCGGCCGGACCCATGACGAGGCGACCGCCGCCGCGGGGCTCGTTGCCTTCGGCTGGCTGCCCATCGGCCACATCTATTCGGCCGGCGAGGCGCACAACGACATGGCGATGGTCGTCCTGATGCTGCTGTGGCTGATGCGCCTTTCCGCCGGCGACCGCGCCGGCCCGCTGGCTCTGGCCGCCTCGGCCGCCTGCAAATACACCAGCGCCGCCCTGGTCTCCGTCGATCTGCTCTACAGGCTCGGCAAAACCAGGAAGCTGGATTTCAAGGACAGGCTCACCGCCTACCTGCTGCGCGGGATTCCCGCCGCCGCCTTCTTCCTGGCCGTCCTGTTCCTCTTCTACCGCTCGCCCGCCTTCTTCGACGCCGTGCGCGGCATGTCCGGATGGCAGTGGCTGCAGCCGGCGGATGTCGTCCGGGTGGCGGAGCGGTTGCTGGGCATCGACATGGCCCCCCTGCGCTGGCTGGTGCGCGGAGCCTTTGCCGGCTTCGCCCTGTGGACCCTGGCCGCGCTGTACCGGCGGCCGACCGCGGAGAACGCCTGGAAGGCCGCCACCGCGGTGATGGCGGCGGTGGTGTTCGGCCTGTCGACCCACCTGTGGCCCTGGTTCATGCTGTGGCCGCTGGCGCTGGCCGCGCTGGTGCCGTCCTGGTGGTTCTCGCGCTGGATCTTCGGCGTCGCGGCCTTGGCCCCCTTCGCGGTCGTCCCCTTCTGGCGCTATGAAGACGGATTCGATCCCTTCTACACCAAGACGCTGACCGCCCTGCCGCTCTATGCGGGGGCAACCCTCTTCATGGTCTGGATGCTTGGCCGCAGGGAGAGGGCGGCGGTCGCCGCTTGGGCGGCGTCGCTGCCGGGACGCCTGCGCATCGCACGGGCTCACCGATCATGAGGGGCCGATCATGAGGGGCCGGTCATGCGGGAGCGCCGGATGCCGGCAAGCACGATCGAAACCCTCGCCACGACAGGCCGGACCACGGCTCCGCCCTTGCCTGGGAGTGACCCTATGCTGATGCCGACCCCGCAGCCGGCCAGGGACAGAAGCCTGGACGTCATCCGCGTCACCGCCCTTGTCTTCATGGTGGCGGCCCATTGGGGCCGCACGATCAAGGACGCCGATCACCTCGTCAACGTCCTCCAGTTCGTATTCGAACTGGCGCCGGTGATGTTCTTCTTCGCCTTCGGAATGACGCTCGATCATTTCCTGAGAAAGCCGCTGGCCCGGCGGATCGAAGGCCATCTGAAGCTGTTCATCCTGGCGGCAATCCACGGCCTGTACCAGGAGAAGAACCCGTTCACCAGCGACTTCTTCATGTTCCTCTTCGCCGCCCGGCTTCTGTTCGACATCCACGCCAGCGTCGGCGCCGCCAACAGGGTGTTCATCGCCCTTTTTCTTCTTGCGCTGTGCGGCGCCTGGGTCGTCCTTCCGCTCCCCTACGTCTACGACCTGTTCGCGTCGCCGTTTCCGGGCTGGTTTCCGGTGTTTCCCTGGATCCTCTTCGTCGTCGCCGGGCGGATGTTCGCCCATCACCGGCAGTCCTCACGCACCGCCGTCATCGCTCTGTTGGGGCTGTCGGTGGCGCTGTTCGACATCCTGATCCTCGGGCACAGACTGTCGAAATGGCCGCTGTCGCCCGACTATGCGCTGCTGTTCGGCAGTGCGACCGCGCTGGCGTTCCTCGCCCTCGACCGCGTCCGCTGGCCGGCCTTCCTGTCCTGGCGGACCGTGGACCTGCTGTCCGGCAATCTGCTGCTGGCGACCGCGTTGCATTACATCGCCGTCGCCGCGGTGAGGTCGGCGCATGGCGCGCTGGCGCCGGTCCTCGCCGGATCGGTTCCCGCCGCCTATCTGCCGGCGGCAATCACCCTGGAATATGTTCTGCTGGCCTGCATCGCCTTCCTCATCCTGATCGCGCTGGTCCGCGCGACCCTGGCGGTGGGAGCCTGGCTGGACGGACGCGGAATCCTGGGCATCGCCGACGCCCTGCTGCCGACGATCGCGGTGACCGGCATCGTTCTCTATGCCGCCATGCTCCACCTCAACAACGACCTGCGCGACGCCGGGCTTCCCTTCCTCTGCGCCGTGGCCTTCCTGATCGTCTACAAACGAGGCATAGGAGGGCGCGCATAGGGGGACGCCGGCGTCGCGACCGCCGTCAGTTCGGCGTGATCGCCACCTTCAGCACGCCGTCGCGCTGGTGGCCGAACAGCTCATAGGCCGCTTCGATCTGGTCCAGCGTGAAGCGGTGGGTGACCAGCGGCTTCAGGTCGACGCGGCCGGAGGCGACGACGCCAAGCAGCCGGCGCATCCGCTCCTTGCCGCCGGGGCAGAGCGAAGTGACGATGGTGTGGTCGCCCAACCCTGCCGCGAACGGCCCCAGCGGCAGGCGCAGGTCGCCGGAATAGACGCCCAGACTGGACAGCGTGCCGCCGGGACGCAGGACGCGCAAGGCGGCTTCGAAGGTCGCCTGGGTGCCCAGCGCCTCGATGGCGACATCGACGCCGCGGCCGTCGGTGAGGCGCATGATCTCCTCCACCGGATCGACCTCGCGGAAGTTGACCACGTGGTCGGCGCCCATGCGCCGCGCCATCTCCATCCGCGCCGGCACGGCGTCCACGGCGATGATGGTGGTGGCGCCCTTCAGCTTGGCCCCGGCGGTGGCGCAGAGGCCGATGGGGCCTTGCGCGAACACCGCCACCGTGTCGCCGATGCGGATGTTGCCGCGCTCCGCCCCGGCGAAGCCGGTGGACATGATGTCCGGGCACATCAGCACCTCCTCGTCCGTCAGCCCGTCGGGGACGGGGGCGAGGTTGGTCATCGCGTCGGGCACCAGCAGATATTCGGCCTGGGCGCCGTCGATGCTGTTGCCGAAGCGCCAGCCGCCCAGCGGCTTCCAGCCATGCCTGGTGCCGGCGCCGTCCTGGGAGTGGCAGCCGCACAGGCAGGCGTTGCTGTGGCCGCTGGGGGTGATGGCTCCGGCGATCACCCGCTGGCCCTCCTGGTAGCCGGTGACGGCGGAGCCCAGCTTTTCGATGATGCCGACCGGCTCGTGACCGATGGTGAGGCCGCGA
Source organism: Azospirillum sp. A1-3 (assembly GCF_023806445.1). Classification (NCBI taxonomy): domain Bacteria; kingdom Pseudomonadati; phylum Pseudomonadota; class Alphaproteobacteria; order Rhodospirillales; family Azospirillaceae; genus Azospirillum; species Azospirillum sp. A1-3. The sequence goes on along the minus strand of NZ_JAMSLU010000003.1, from coordinate 153,016 downwards.
TTGACCGGATATTCGCCCTTCAGGATGTGGATGTCGGTGCCGCAGATCGTCGTCGTGGTGATGCGGATCAGCGCGTCGAGCGGTCCGACGTCGGGGACCGGCTTGTCGTCCAGCACGATGCGGCCCGGTTCGACGAATACCGCCGCTTTCATCATGACCATGGCGTCCTCCCCTTGATGGTGGCCGCCGGTCCCGGAGCTGCGTCGCGCAAACATCGCGAACGGCCCGCGGCCGGCGCTGTGCTTCACGCCGTCCAGTCTGGCACGGCGGGGAGGGAGCCCGCGTTGATGCAGATTAAAAGGTGGGAGCTTTGGCGTCGGGGCCCGCACCGTCACGGCGCCCCAACCCTTCGGAAAGGAGCGAGACGACCAGAGTGTTCAGGCTGACGCCCTCACGTCCGGCCCGTTCGCTGAGCCGCCGGTGAAGCGATTTCGGCACCCTCTGCTGCCATTTACCGCTGAAAGCCCCGTCATCGGCGACCGACGGCGGCGGAATCTCCCGGCCGGCGGCGCGCATTGCCTCGATCCAGCCATGCATGGCGTCGGCACCGTTGGAAATCGCCTCTTCGATGGAATCGCCGTCGGACATGCAGCCGGGAAGGTCCGGAAACTCGATCAGATATCCGCCGCCATCCTCGTCGCTGAGGGGCCGGATGGTGAAAGGATAGTCGAGTTTCATCGGTCATTCTCCTGTGCTTCGCGCTGCTCCAACACCCGTCGTTCCTGGACGGCTTCGATGAAGGCGACGAACGCTTTGACATAAACCGGCTTGATCGGGCGATGAGCAGGGACGGATGGCGCCTCGACAACACCGGGATAGTCGAAAATAACGTGGCTGCCGGAAGGCTTTCGGATAGTCACGCCCTGTGCGCGGGCGACAGCCTCAAGATCCTCGATCCGCCAATCCCGCGGATTGTTCTTCATGCGGGCGAGGATCTTATCCGTCTGAGTCATGGTTGGATAGTATCACGGGCGGTACCGACAAACAAGCTGCCGACGGCCTCGCCGTCCCATCTTGACGCCTGTCCGCGCCTGACTAAATTTTGCCCGCGCCAGGGTGCCTCACCCGACAGGATCCCGGCGCACCCGAAGACCGTGTCCTGCATGTTGCTCTGCGGAGGATGTGTGCGATGCCGACGACAAGACTCTTGCGCGCCCCACCCTGTCCGGTCCGGCCGGAATCTGCGCCCGCCTGAGACAACGACCAAACCCGGCCGGCAAGACCTCAAGAAAATCCGAGAAAACAGATCGCCTGTGTCTGCGTAAGCGGCCATGGGCACTTGGCATTGAAAGTCAAACTGGGAGAAATCCCGTACGCTTCTTCTTAAAAAACCCCCTTGACGACAAAAACAGCCTGAGTAAATTTCCCACCCGAAAGCGCGGCCCATTCGGGCGTGCTTGGGAAAGTCAGACATTCGCTTAAGCTCAAGGAGTGTCACACCATGAAGTTCAAACCGCTTCACGACCGCGTTCTGGTCCGCCGCGTCGAATCCGACACCAGGACGAAGGGCGGCATCATCATCCCCGACACCGCCAAGGAAAAGCCGCAGGAGGGCGAGGTCATCGCCGTCGGTGCGGGCGCGCGGGACGAGGCCGGCAAGCTGATCGCCCTCGACGTGAAGCCTGGCGACCGCGTGCTGTTCGGCAAATGGTCCGGCACCGAGGTGAAGATCGACGGCGAGGATCTCCTGATCATGAAGGAGAGCGACATCCTCGGCGTGATCGAGGCTGCCGCCGAACCCGCCAAGAAGGCTGCGTGATAGGGGAGGAACAGGACCATGGCTGCGAAGGACGTGAAGTTCGGCTCCACCGCCCGCGACAAGATGCTGCGCGGCGTGGACATCCTGGCCGACGCCGTGAAGGTCACGCTGGGGCCGAAGGGCCGCAACGTGGTGATCGAGAAGTCGTTCGGCGCCCCGCGCATCACCAAGGACGGCGTGTCGGTCGCCAAGGAAATCGAGCTGGCCGACAAGTTCGAGAACATGGGCGCGCAGATGCTGCGCGAGGTGGCGTCGAAGACCGCCGATCTGGCCGGCGACGGCACCACCACCGCCACCGTGCTGGCGCAGGCCATCGTCCGCGAGGGCGCCAAGTCGGTCGCCGCCGGGATCAACCCGATGGACCTGAAGCGCGGCATCGACATGGCGGTCGACGCCGTGGTGACCGAGTTGAAGGCCCGCTCCAAGAAGGTGACCACCAACGAGGAGATCGCCCAGGTCGGCACCATCTCCGCCAACGGCGACCGCGAGATCGGCGACATGCTGGCCCGCGCGATGGAGAAGGTCGGCAACGAGGGCGTCATCACCGTCGAGGAGGCCAAGAGCCTGGAGACCGAGCTGGATGTCGTCGAAGGCATGCAGTTCGACCGTGGCTACACCTCACCCTACTTCGTCACCAACGCCGACAAGATGCAGGTGGAGCTGGACGACCCCTACATCCTGATCCACGACAAGAAGCTGTCCGGCATCCAGGCCATCATCCCGGTGCTGGAGAAGGTCGTGCAGTCGGGCAAGCCGCTCCTGATCATCGCCGAGGAGGTCGAGGGCGAGGCGCTGGCGACCCTGGTGGTCAACCGCCTGCGCGGCGGCCTGAAGGTCGCGGCGGTGAAGGCCCCCGGCTTCGGCGACCGCCGCAAGGCGATGCTGGAGGACATCGCCATCCTCACCGGCGGCCAGGTCATCAGCGAGGAGGTGGGCATCAAGCTGGACAGCGTCACCATCGACATGCTGGGCCGCGCCGACAAGGTGGTCATCACCAAGGACAACACCACCATCGTCAACGGCGTCGGGTCGAAGGACGACATCAAGGCCCGCTGCACCCAGATCCGCCAGCAGATCGAGGAGACGACCTCCGACTACGACCGCGAGAAGCTGCAGGAGCGTCTGGCCAAGCTGGCCGGCGGCGTCGCGGTGATCCGCGTCGGCGGCGCCACCGAGGTCGAGGTGAAGGAGCGCAAGGACCGCGTCGACGACGCCATGCACGCCACCCGCGCGGCGGTGGAGGAAGGCATCCTGCCCGGCGGCGGCGTGGCGCTGGCCCGTGCGGTCGCGGTGCTGGAGAGCGTCAAGCCGGCCAATGACGACCAGCGCGTCGGCGTGGAGATCGTGCGCCGGGCGCTGACCGCCCCGGTGCGCCAGATCGCCACCAACGCCGGCGTCGACGGCTCGATCATCGTCGGCAAGCTGAACGACAGCAAGGACTACGGCGTCGGCTATGACGCGGCCAAGGGCGAATGGTGCGATCTGGTGAAGGCCGGCATCATCGACCCGGCCAAGGTGGTGCGCACCGCGCTGCAGGATGCGGCCTCCGTCGCCGGCCTGCTGATCACCACCGAGGCGATGGTCGCCCAACTGCCGGAGAAGAAGCCCGCCATGCCCGCCCCCGGCGCCGACATGGACTTCTGATCCGGACGGCATCCGCCCGGACATGTCTTAGGATGTTCCCTGGACGGGGTCGCGCCCTTGGTGGCGCGGCCCCTCTTTTCATGCGGCGGCGGGCCTGTCGTCCGACTGCGCCGCCTCGCGGCAGCAGGGAAAGCGCAGGGTGACCTTTAGTCCCTGCTCCGGCCGGGGTTCGAGGTCGAGGCTGCCACGCAGCTGCTTGGCCAGCTGCCGCATGATCCGGCCGCCCAGCCCGGTTCCCTGCGGCCGATCGGACAGGATGCCCACACCGTCGTCGCAGACGCGCAGCACGCACTCCCCCTCCTCCTTGCGGAAGGTCAGGTCGATGCGGCCGGATCGGCCGTCGGGGAAGGCGTATTTCAGCGCGTTGGTGATCAGCTCGTTGGCGACGGTGCCGACCGCCACGGCGATGCCCATGTCGAGATCGACGTCGTCCACCTCGGCGCCGACCGCCACCGGCCGCACCCCGACGACGCCCAGCTGGATGTCCTCCACCAGACTTTCCAGGAAGTCTTTGGAACTGACGATGTTGACGCCCTCCACCCGGCGCAGGCGGACATAGACGCGGGACAGCACGCCGATCCGCTCGATGGTGCCGTTGACGATGTCCTGCCCGGTCCCCGACCGGTGGGCCGCGAGCGTCAGCTGGGCGCAGATCTGCTGCAGGTCGTTGCGGATCCGGTGGTGGATCTCGTGCAGCATCAGGTCCTTTTCCGCATTGGCGGCGGACAGCTGGTCCCAGGACAGACGCAGCTGCTCGTTCGCCCGGCGCAGGGCGTTGGCTCCGCCGGCGATCCCGAAGCCCAGCGCCATATAGATGAGGAAGGCCAGCCGGTCGCCCGGTTCGGCGATCCACAGCTGCCATTCCGGCTTCATGAAGAACCAGGCCGAACACAGCCCGGACAGGGCCACGGCCAGATAGCCCGACCCGCGGTCGAACAGCAGCGAGATGACGAAGATGGTCGGGATGAAGACCAGGAACGGGTATTTGAACAGCAGCGGGTCCAGCGCATAGCGCAGCAGTGCCGTCAGCCCCACCAGCAGCAGCGTGATCCCGTATTGTGCCCAGACTGCGTCCGGCAAACAGGAATTCAGCCGGCGCAAGATGCTTTCCATACCCCGTGCCCTGTTCCCGACCACACAACGGAAGGGATAACAGCCTGAATCCGGATTCGGATGACCCGGGTATGCACACAATGTTGTGACGAATTTCGTCGATGCCCCTTTTCGCGGTGGCGCCATCGGAGTCTTTCGGAGTGGCCGGCCTTGGCCGCCGGTATGGCACCCCCACCTACAAGGCCAGCCAATAGAATCCGGAGGATCGTGATGCGCAGCACCCTGACCCTGTCGGCCCTCAGCCCTGTTGCCGCCCTTGTTGCCGCCGGTCTTTTGGCCACCGGCCCTGCCCGGGCGCAGGCGGTCAAAACCGTTCCGACCAGTGCCGGGCCGGTGGAGGTCAGCCGCTTCGCCGACGGGCTGGAGCGGCCCTGGGGAATCGATTTCCTGCCGGACGGTCGGGCGCTGGTGACGGAGAAGCCGGGGCGGCTGCGGATCATGGCCCGCGACGGCTCTCTGTCCCCGCCGCTGGCCGGCACGCCGAAGGTCTTCAATCAGGGCCAGGGCGGGCTGATGGACGTGGCGGCCGATCCGGATTTCGCCCGCAACCGCACCGTCTATCTCGCCTATGCCGAGCCGGGCGAGAACGGAACCGCCGGGACGGCGCTGGGACGCGGCACACTGGGCGAGCGCGGGGTCGAGGATTTCCAGGTCATCTTCCGCCAGTCGCCCAAGGTGGACGGCGGCAACCATTTCGGCACCCGCATCGCCTTCGCCCCCGACGGCCACATCTTCCTGACGCTCGGCGAACGCTACAAATTCGACCCGGCGCAGAAGCGCGACAACACGCTGGGCAAGGTGGTCCGGCTGAACCGCGACGGCTCGCTGCCGCAGGACAACCCCTTCGCCGGCGAGGGCAAGACGGCCGGCGCCATCTGGTCCTACGGCCACCGCAACATCGAGGCGGCGGCCATCGACCCGCGCAGCGGCTCGCTGTGGATCGGCGAGATGGGACCGCTGGGCGGCGACGAGCTGAACCGGCCGGAAGCCGGCAGGAATTACGGCTGGCCGGTGGTCAGCTGGGGCAAGCATTACGACGGCCGCGACATCCCCGATCCGCCGACCCGCAAGGACTTCGCCGATGCGGCGATCCATTGGACGCCGGTGATCTCGCCCTCCGGCATGGTTTTCTACACCGGCGGACTGTTCCGCGACTGGCAGGGCAGCGCTTTGCTTGGCAGCCTGAGCGCCAGGGGGCTGGTGCGCGTCGCCATCGACGGAAGCAGCGCGAAGGAGGTGGAGCGCATTCCGCTCGACGCGCGCATCCGCGATGTGGCACAGGGACCGGACGGCGCCCTCTATGTCATCACCGATGCCGCCGACGGCGTGGTCCTGAGGCTGGCGCCGGCGAAGTGACCGCCTGAAGATGGGCCGAAAGAAGGGGCAGATGAGGATCAGAGACTACCGGCCGTCGGACGCCCCGGTTCTGGCGGAGATCTATGCGCGCTCCGTCCGCGGCATCGGCCGACGATTCTACAGCCCCGAGCAGGTGGAGGCCTGGGCCGCGCAGGCGCCGACGGTGGAGCGGGTGCGGGAGGCCTATGGCGACGGCCGGGTCGCCCTAGTCGCAGTGGACGCGACCGACCGGCCGGTGGCCTTCAGCGACGTCGAATCCGACGGCCACATCAACTTCCTCTATTGCGCGCCGGAAGCCGCCGGCCAAGGCGTGATGTCGGCACTGGTCGACAGGCTGGAGGCGCGCGCCCGCGCACTCGGCCATCCCCGCCTGCATGTGGAAGCCAGCGAGGCGGCCCGTCCCTTCTTCCTGCGCCGCGGCTTCACCCTGCTGGAGCGCCGCGAGCTGCGGATCGGCGACGTGCCGATCCACAACTATGCGATGGAGAAGTGGCTGGCGCCGCAATAGGCGGCGCGTCAGGCCGGCGTCAGTTGGGCATCAGCACCAGGGCGCCGCTGGTGCCGCGTCCTTCCAGCGCGCGATGGGCCTCGGCGGCGGCGTCCAGCGGCAGGCGGGTCACCGGGCCGGCGCTCAGGCCCTTGGCGACGCGCGACAGAACCTCCTCGGCGGCGACGCGGTAGGCGGCGAGGTCGGACATGTAGCCGAACACGCTGGGCCGGGCGAGGCAGAGCGAACGGCGCGGCCCCAGTTCGGACAGCTCGATCGGCGAGACCGGACCGCCGGCCTGACCGACGCTGGCCACCGTGCCGAACAGCCGCACCGCGTCGAAGGTCCGGCGCAGCGTGTCGCCGCCGATGCCGTCCACCGCGACGTCGGCTCCGCGCCCGCCGGTCAGGTCGCGCACGGCGGCGACGAAATCCTCCTCCTGGTAAAGAATGGCGTGGTCGAGCCCGTGGGCGCGGGCGGTCTCCGCCTTGGCGGCGCTGCCGACAGTGCCGATGACGGTGGCGCCGAGGCTCTTCGCCCACTGGGTCAGCAGCAGGCCCAGCCCGCCGGCGGCGGCATGCACAAGGATCGTGCTGCCGGGACCCACCGGGCAGACCCGGTTCAGCAGCATGTGCGCGGTGATCCCGCGCAGCATCAGGGAGGCGGCGGTCACCGGTTCCACCCCGTCGGGCAGGCGCACGGCACGGTCGGCGGCCAGCAGGCGCGCCTCGGCATAGCCGCCGGCCGGCAGACCGGCCCAGGCGACGCGGTCGCCGACGGCGAGCCCCTCCACGCCCGGCCCGACCGCCTCCACCACGCCTGCGCCTTCGACGCCGAGCATCGCGGGATATGAGGGCAGCGGATACAGGCCGGTGCGGTGATAGATGTCGACGAAATTGACCCCGGCGGCCTCGTGGCGCAGGCGGATTTCCCCGGCGCCCGGCGCCGGCAGGTCGATAAGGGCGTGCTTCAGCACCTCGGCGCCGCCCGGCGCGGTCATCTGAATGGAGCGGATCATAGCGGCTGTCTCCGTCGATCGTTGCGATGGGGCGGAGGTTAATCTGTGGTGCAGCGCGCAGTAATTCGGCAAGATCGCCCACAAACTGGGTGTTTTTGCGCAGAACTGGTGAGCGATGAATTGGGATGACTTGCGCATCTTCCTGGCGCTGGCGGACAGCGGCAGCCTGTCGGCGACGGCGCGGAGGCTGGGGGTGGACCATTCCACGGTCGCCCGCCGGGTGGCGGCGCTGGAAGGCGATCTGGGGGTGCGCCTGTTCGACCGGCTGCCGCGCGGCTACGCCCCGACGGCGGAGGGGGAGGAGTTCGCGGCGCTGGCCCGCCGGGTGGAGGACGGCGTGCTGGCGGTGGAACGCCATGCCCGCGGCCAGCCGGGTGAGCCGGCCGGCACGGTGCGCCTGTCGGCCCCGCCGGCCTTCGCCAGCCATTTCCTCGCCCCGCGGCTGGCCGGGCTGCGGCGGACCTTGCCGAAGCTGGTGGTGGAGCTGGTGGGCGATGCCCGCGCGGTCAGCCTGACCCGGCGGGAAGCCGACCTCGCCCTGCGCCTGCAGCGGCCGGAGGACGAGGGGCTGGTCGCCCGCCGTATCGGCGCGATGGGCTACGGGCTTTACGCCACGCAAGCCTATCTCGACGGAAGGGACGAGGCCGGCTGGGAGTTCATCGGCTATGACGAGAGCCTTGACCATGTGCCGCAACAGCGCTGGCTGCGCCAGATCGCCGGCCGCCGCCCCTTCGTCTTCCGCGCCAACGACCTGATGAGCCTGCGCGGGGCGGCGTCGGCCGGCGTCGGCATCGCGGCGATTCCGCATTTCCTTGGGCGGTCCGATCCCGCCCTGGTCGCGGTCATGCCCGACCCCGCTCTCCCGCCGCCGCAGCCGCGCGAACTCTGGCTGCTGGTGCATGGCGACCTGCGGCGGTCGGCACGGGTGCGGGCGGTGATGGACGCCCTGGTGTCGATCATCGCCGACGGGCGGCAACTGCTGGAGGATTGAGGGAGTTCATCGCCTGCCACCGCCCAGTTCCGAACGGTTCCATCCGCGGCGTCCTTGAAATTTTTGCGTCTACCGTGAGCGCGGCAAAAAAATGATGGAACAGATGCCCACGCCGCTCCGTTAAATCGGCAGCATCGAAGAGTTCTGCTCTTCCAACCTGTCACTCGGAATATGGAGGCGTCGCATGCCTATCTTGCTTTGGCTTCTGGGTGTTCCCGGAATTATCGTGATCCTGCTTTGGATGACCGGCATCATCGGCTTCTAAGCCCGGCGAGGGGAGCGGTTGGCCCGCGTCTTCCAGACGAATTCCGCGGGCAACCCGCCCCGCCGCTCACCCCTGCGACGTCAGCGATCAGTCGCCAGCGGCCAGTCGCAGGGCTTTCCCATTCCATTCACCGGCAATGCCGGGCCGAAGGCAAGCGCACGCGGACGCTGCGGGGCGGGAAGCGTCGCCTCGATCCAGTCGGTCAGCCGCCGGTACAGCTCCTCCCGCGGCGGAGCATTGCGTGCCGGGACGATGAAGGCCTTGAGGCGTGTCCCCTCCTCCGGCCGCATCAACCGTACGGCGGCGGCTTCGACATCGGGATTGCCGGCCAGATGCGCCTGCACCGCCGCCAATGACACGTTGACCCCACCGACCTGCACGACGGTGTCGAGGCGACCGCTTGGGCGGAAGCCTCCTTCGCCGTGACTCAACCGGTCCTGGAGCGTGGCGAACAGGACCGTTCCGTCGGCCAGATGCCGGGTCACCCTGCCGTCGTCGCCGAAACGCCACCAGGGAAAGGGCCGGAACGGTGCGTCGGGGCTCTCGCGCCAGCCGAGCCCGGCAGTTTCCGAAGACCCGAACACCTCCACCAGCCGCGCCAATCCGATCCCACGCACGCCGCGCGCCGTGTCCGCCGGACAGGGCGCGGTGGAACTGGTGCCCGTCACCCCGCCCGCCAGCGCCGCGCCGGACCGCAGCAAGGCGCCCCACCAGTCGGGGTGGGCGACGACAAGGTCACCGGGACCCAGCTGGGCCGCAAGACCACCGGGTGAGGTGCCGCGTCCATCCACCACCGGGACGGCGAGGCGGTCCGGCAGCAGCACCGTGAACAGGAAGCCGTAGATGTGGTGGGCCGGGACGACGCTCACGACCCGCCGCGGCGCCTCCGCGCCGCCGGACAGGAGAGCGGCCAGCGCATCGGCCTCTTCCTCCAGCGCGGCCAGCGGATGCTCGCAGCGCTTCCCCTCGCCGGTGCTGCCCGAGGTGCGGAAACTCAGCGCACCGTCGAAACGGCCGAGCGCCGCCTCGCAAACGTCGAGCCAGTCCCCGACCGTCCGATGCACCAGAAGGTAATCCTCGATGCCGCTACGGTGCAGGTGCAGCGCCTCGTTGAGGGCCGAGGCGAGTTGCAGGAGATCGAGGGAGTCGGCTCCCACCCCGTCAGGGCCGAGCGGAAGCGTCTCCGGCCAGCGATGGGGATGCGCCGGCGGCGAACCGCCCGGCCGAAGCCGAGCGAATTCGCCCGCCAGCAAATCGCACACGACCCGGCTCAGGCTCTCGCGATTCCGCCACCATCGTTGGATCGTCATCGCAACCCGCTCACAGGCGCTTGACGAACACCCAATAGCTGTCGCCGATCAACGCCTTCTTCATGTGCACCTTCACCTTGGTCGGCTGCATCTGGTAGTTGAAGGTGTACTCGATCATCGTGTTCAGATCCCCGGACTTGACTCCCTTGTCGAACACGCCCTTGAAGGCCGGCGTGTTGGTGCAAGGGGCGATCTCGGTGAAGAAATTCTTGCCGACGACGGTCTTCGGGTCGCGTCCGGTGATGGCGCCTTCGGCGGAATTGTACTGGAGGATACGACCGGTGGCATCGAGCTGCACGGCGCCGAATGCCAGACGGTCGATCTCCGACGCGCTCATTTTGCCGAGGGTGTTTTCGATGTCGGAGGAGCCGAATTCGACGAGTTGCATGGTCGCGGGCATGGTGGGGAGTTCTCCGTAGCCAGAAAGACGCGCGCCGCGCCGGGCGCGCAGCGGACGAAAGACGATGCCAGTTGGCTGACACAGTTATGAATAGACAATGAATTCGAAGAGGGACTTGAGCGTCCCAATCCTCTTCGTCATCGGCGTTGTCGATAGAGGTATGTTTGGGTGCCTCACTTGTCTATAGGGACTCAAAAGCATAGCAATAAAATCATTGCCAATTATGACGTAATATGCTTTTGGTTGTGTCGCAATCTTAACTGAATCTTGACATTCGCCGCAGCGCCGGTCGGCCACCGGTCATTTCGACTGTCATCGAAATGAGATTGACAGCCTAGCCCACGGCCGTTAATTCCATGATTGTCGAAATATAGAATTTATAGGGGTCGGCATGGAGAAGAGGGACGTCCTGGCCGGGCTGGCGGCGCTGGCGCAGGAGACGCGGCTGGACATCTTCCGCCTGCTGGTGGAAGCGGGGCCGGAGGGTCGCTCCGCCGGGGCGATTGCGGAGGCGCTGGCGGTCGCGCCGGCCACCCTGTCCTTTCACCTGTCCAACCTGACCCATGCCGGGCTGATCGTGCAGCGTCGCGAGAGCCGGTCGCTGATCTACTCGGCCGATTTCGAACGGATGACCGGCATCGTCGGCTTCCTGTCGGAGAATTGCTGCGGCCGGTCGGCCAATCCCGCCGCCTGCGCGCCGCTTTGCGCGCCGACGCCGGGACCGGCCAACACGGTGACTGAGGAAAATCCCTGCCAAGGAGCGTCCGCAGGGCCGCGCCGCGGCTGCTGACCGCCTGCAAACGGAGCGAAGAATGGCCGAGAATCGCGTCTACAACGTGCTGTTCCTGTGTACCCACAACAGCGCCCGCAGCGTCATGGCGGAATGCCTGCTGAACCGGGAGGGCAAGGGCCGCTTCCGCGGCTTCAGCGCCGGCAGCCAGCCGTCCGGCCGCATCAATCCGTATGTCCGCGACCTGCTGGAGCGGCTGGGCTTCCCGACGGCGGAGTTGCGGTCGAAGACCTGGGACGAGTTCGCCGCCCCCGGCGCCCCCCACATGGATTTCGTCGTCACCGTCTGCGACAACGCCGCCGGAGAGGTCTGCCCGGTCTGGCCGGGCCAGCCGATCAGCGCCCATTGGGGCTTCCCCGATCCGTCCAGCGCCACGGGCACCGATGCGGAAAAGGCCGCCTTCACCGCCACGGTGTTTGGGCAGATCCAACGCCGCATCCAGGCCTTCGCCGCCCTTCCCATCGCCTCGCTCGACCGCATGGCGCTGAAGCGCAAGATGGACGACATGGCACGGGCGGAGCCTTCCCTGCAGGGCGAGAGCCATGACCGCTGACATCCATTCCACCCCGGTGGCGCCTCCCGCCATGGGCCTGTTCGAGCGCTATCTCAGCCTGTGGGTGGCGTTGTGCATCGTCGCCGGCATCCTGCTCGGCCATCTGGTGCCAGGCCTGTTCCGGGGCATCGCGGCGGCGGAGGTCGCCCAGGTCAATCTGCCGGTGGCGGTGCTGATCTGGCTGATGATCGTGCCGATGCTGTTGAAGATCGACCTCGGCGCGCTGGGACAGGTCAGAGAACATTGGCGCGGCATCGGCGTGACGCTGTTCATCAATTGGGCGGTCAAGCCCTTCTCCATGGCGCTGCTCGGCACGCTGTTCATCGGCCATCTGTTCGCCCCGCTGCTGCCGCAGGACCAGATTTCCTCCTACATCGCCGGGCTGATCCTGCTGGCGGCGGCGCCCTGCACCGCCATGGTGTTCGTCTGGTCGAACCTGTGCGAGGGCGAACCGCACTACACCCTCAGTCAGGTGGCGTTGAACGACCTGATCATGGTGTTCGCCTTCGCGCCGATCGTCGGGCTGCTGCTGGGCGTCGCGTCGATCACCGTGCCGTGGGGCACGCTGCTGCTGTCGGTGCTGCTCTACATCGTCATCCCGGTGCTGGCGGCCCAGCTCTGGCGGCGCAGCCTGCTGGCGGCCGGTGGCGAGCCGGCGCTGGCGCGCGTGCTCGGCCGGATCCAGCCGGTGTCGCTGCTGGCGCTGCTGACCACGCTGGTTCTGCTGTTCGGTTTCCAGGGCGACCGGATCCTGGCGCAGCCGCTGGTCATCGTCCTGCTGGCGGTGCCGATTCTGATCCAGGTCTATTTCAACGCCGGGCTGGCCTACTGGCTGTCGCGCCGGTTCGGGGTGGCATGGTGCGTGGCGGCGCCGGCGGCACTGATCGGCGCCTCCAACTTCTTCGAACTGGCGGTTGCCGCCGCCATCAGCCTGTTCGGGCTCGGCTCCGGCGCCGCGCTCGCCACCGTGGTCGGCGTGCTGGTCGAAGTACCGGTGATGCTGTCGGTGGTGCGCATCGTCAAGGCAACCAAGCCTTGGTACGAAGGACGGGCCGGGGCGTGAGCCCCGCAGGTCTTCAGTGCTTCACCCGCCGCAGGATCAGGGCCAGCGGCACGGCCGAGGCGGAGATCAGCATCAGGGTGAAGAACACGTCGATGTAGGCCCAATAGGCGGTCTGCATCTGCACCTGCTGCCCGATATAGGCGATGGCCCGTTCCCGCGCCCCCGCCTGTCCGCCGGCGGTGGAGAAATAGGTCGTCGCCTGTTCAAGGGTGTGCTGATAGGCCGGGTTGGAAGGGACGATGGTCTCGACCAGCCGGCTGTGGTGGAACTGCTCGCGCATGGCCAGCACATTCTGGGCGATCGACACGCCGATGGAGCCGCCGACATTGCGCGCGACGTTGATGAGGGCGGAGGCCTGATCGGTCTTGTCGCGCGGGATGCCGTCATAGGACGCCGTGGTGATCGGAATGAAGATCAGCGGCAATCCGATGCCGATATAGATGCGCGACCACGCGAAGAACCAGAAGGTCGAATCCGGGTTCAACCGCGTCAGGTCCCACATCGCCAGCGCGACGATGGTGGCGCCGGTGGCGATCAGGTATTTCGGCTGGACGCGCCCGGACAGCCGGCCGACGACGATCATCATCACCATCGTCACCATGCCGCCCGGTGACAGGGCGAGACCGGCCCAGGTGGCGGTGAAGCCGTAATAGGCCTGCAGCAGCTCCGGCAGGAACTGGGTCGTCGCGATCAGGATCGCGCCGGTCGCCAGCATCACCAGAAAGCAGGACCCGAACTGCCGCGTCGCCACCATCCGCAGGTCGAGCATCGGGTTCTCCCGCGTCATCTCCCAGGGGATCATCAGACAGAAGGCGGCAATGCAGATGATGGTGAAGATGATGATGAAGCCGGATGCGAACCAGTCGTCGGTCTGGCCGCGGTCGAGGATCACCTCCAGCGAGCCGAGGAAGGTCGCCACCAGCAGGAAGCCGACCACATCCATGCGGATGCCCTGCCGCTTCATCCGCTGGCGCTCCTCGATGGCCGATTTCGGCTCCTGCACCAGGAAGCTGACCAGCGCGAAGGCGAATAGGCCGACCGGTCCGTTGATGAGGAAACACCAGTGCCAGGACAGATTGTCGGACAGCCAGCCGCCCAGCGTCGGCCCGACCACCGGCGCCACCACCACGGCGATGCCGAAGATGGCAAAGGCCTGGCCGCGCTTGGCCGGCGGGAAGCTGTCGGCCAGGATCGACTGCGAGATCGGCACCATGCCACCGCCGGCGAAGCCCTGGAGCACCCGGAACAGCAGCAGCGATTCCAGATTCCAGGCGAAGCCGCAGGCGATCGAGCTGGCGGTGAACAGCCCCAGGCAGGTCAGGTAGAAGCGCTTGCGGCCATAGCGCTTGGCGATGAAGCTGCTGGCCGTCAGCACGATGGCGTTCGCCACGAGGTAGGAGGTCACGACCCACGACGCCTCGTCGGCGCTGACCGCCAGCGTGCCGGAGATGTAGCGCAAGGCGACGTTGGCGATGGTGGTGTCCAGCACCTCCATGAAGGTGGCGATGGAGACCACCACGGCGATCAGCCACGGATTGCGGCCACCGGCGGCACTCTGCGACGCATCGAAGCCGCCGGCATTGGCGCCTTCCGCCGCGGCGCTCATCGCACCGTCACCCGCGGCACCACAGACATGCCGGGGCCGATGGACACGCCGTCGGGCCATTGGTCGACGACGATCTTCACGGGGATGCGCTGCACCACCTTCACATAGTTGCCGGTGGCGTTCTGGGCCGGCAGCAGCGAGAAGGCGGTGCCGGAGCCGGGCTGCACGCTGTCGACATGGCCGGTGACCTTCTGGTCGGGATAGGCGTCGATGCGGATGTCCACCGGCTGGCCCGGCCGCATGTCGGTGATCTGGGTTTCCTTGAAATTGGCGGTGACCCAGATGTCGTCGGGCACGAAGATCGCGAGGCTCTGGCCGGCCTGGGCGAACTGGCCGACCGCCCCGCTCAGCTGCACGACCCGGCCCGGCTGCGCCGCGGTGATGGTGGTGTAGGACAGGTTCAGCTTCGCCTGGGCCAGCTGCGCCCTGGCGCGCGCCAGATCGGCCTCGGCGCTGGTGCGCTGGGCCTGGAGCGCGCCGACCTGCCGTTCGGCGGCGATCACCGCGGCGTTGGCGCTGGTCAGCTTCGCCTGCTGTTCCTGCAGGTTGGCGGTCGATTGCTGCGCCTGCTGCACCGTTCCGGCGCCGCGGAACTGAAGGTCGCGATAGCGCGCCGCATCCTCCTTGGCGAAGCCGACCGACGCCTCGGCCTGGGAGACCTCCGCCTTGGCCTGATCGATCTGGGCGCGCTGGGCGGCGATCTGGGCGTCATAGCCGGTGATCGCGGCTTGGGCGGAGTCGATTTGCGCCTGCGCCTGCTCCAGCGCGGTCTGATAATCGCGCGGGTCGATGCGGAACAGCAGGTCGCCGGCCTTCACATGCTGGTTGTCGCCGACCGCCACCTCCGTCACATAGCCGGCCACCTTGGGCGCGATCGGGAACTGGCGGGTGTCGATGAAGGCGTCGTCGGTCGATTCATAGGGATGGATGTTGCGCTGCCAATAGATGTAGCCGGCAACCGCCAGCAGGGCGAGCAACACCAGCCCGGCGATGATCGCCAGGGGATGGCGCCGGATGAATCCGGGCTTTTTGCGGCCGGCTTCGGCGGCCGGCTGTCCGCGTTCGCTGCGGCCGGCATCCTGGTCCGCAAGTGTGACGACGTCCCTGTGCTGCTGGTCGTCCGGCATGGTGTGACGCTCCTGACCGAAATGCCGGGCGATCGGTGAAGGCCCGGTCGTTGTCGCGCGGGAGCGGTGCGGCTCCCCAGCGCGAAACACCGGAAACCCCCATTGCGTTGCACCAACGCGGCGGAAAGCTGCCCGCTGCGACTGCAAACCGGCCATGTCCATCGCTGGACAATCACATCAGGGCGTCCGCTCCGTTGTTGGGGTGCAGGACAGCGGCCATCCGCAATCATCCGAGAGTTACCATAGTAATCGCCAAGTAAACTCCGATGATGGTTGGCGATATCCCGGCGACCACGGCGCAGTTTTATCTCCCCTCCACCATGTCCATCTGCCGTTATGGCTGGGTCCATGTTTCCGCATGACGTGCGACATTTTGGCGCCAAGGTCTTCGGCCCCGGTTAGCATGTTGTCGACCTACTTTAATATATTAGTATAGTCGAGTAACGAGCCCTGAAGCGACGCCGGCGAGAGCTTCCATGGAACTACCGTTGAACCGCCGCTGAACCGGTGGCGCCGTGACTCAAGAACCGGGGAACCGACCATGAGGTCCATCGTCAAGCTCATGGCCTCCACAGCCGCGACGGTCGCCGCGACCGTGAATCTGTTGGCACCAACCGCCGTCCTGGCCGATACCGGTCACTTCGCCTATTCGACGGACGGCGGTGCCCAGATCGCCGTCGGGCTGCTGCTGGCGGCGCTGTTCGCCACGCTGATCGCCGAGACCTTTCACAAGACGCTGGCGGCCGGCGCTGTCGTCGCCGTGATGCTGATGATCTCGGCGGCGACGCCGCTGCACATCATGGAGTTCGACACGGCTGTGCGCGCGGTCGACTGGAATGTCATCTTCCTGCTGGGCAGCATGATGGCGATCGTTTCGGTCCTGATCGGCACGCGCGTCTTCGACTGGCTGAACGCCCGCATGATTTCCTGGGCGCGCGGCCGGTCCAAGCTGCTGGCGAACACGGTCATCGTGGCGACGGCGGTGCTGTCGGCCTTCGCCGACAACGTCACCACCGTGCTGTTCATGGCCCCGGTGGTGTCGAAGGCGGCGCGCAGCCTGCGGGTGTCGGTGTGGGCGCTGGCGATGCCGATGGTGATGGCCGCCAACATCGGCGGCACGGCGACGCTGATCGGCGACCCGCCCAACGTCATCGTCGGGGTGGCGGCCGGCCTGCCCTTCATGGACTTCATCTATTTCCTGGCCGTGCCGGTGATCTTCATGATCGTCGCGCTCTGCGCCTTCAGCGCCTTCTGGTACAGGAAGGATCTGGCCGGCGCCCATGCCGAGTCCGACGGCGACGCCGAAACGGTGGAGTTGCAGGATCCGAAGGTGCTGTCCTGGACCCTGGGCGTGGTCGGGCTGACCTTCCTCGGCTTCTTCACCCACAGCATCACCCATCTGCCGGTCGGCGTCGTCGCCTTCGCCGGTGCGGTGCTGACCATGGCCGGACGGCACATCCTCCTGCGTGGCCCGCTGGGGGCCAAGAAGGCGGAGCATCTGTTCACCCACGGCTTCGAACATGGGATCGAGTGGCTGACCCTGGGCTTCTTCATCTTCCTGTTCATGGCCATCAGCTCGGCCGAGCATACCGGCCTGATCGCGGCCGCTGCGGCGAAGCTGCAGGATCTGGTGCAGGCGGTCTCCGTCGGCTTCGGCATGGGGCTGCAGGCGAAGCTGCTGACCGCGGCCCTGCTGATTCTGCTGTTCAGCGCGGTGGTGTCGGCGGTGGTCGACAACATCCCCTACACCATCGCCGCCGCCGCCATCGTGCGGGTGCTGGCCGCCTCCTTCGCCACGGAGTTCGCGACGGCCGGGCTTGGCGGCGCGGAACTGCAGATGACCACCAACGTGCTGTGGTGGTCGCTGGCGCTCGGCGCCTGCCTGGGCGGCAACGGCACCCTGATCGGCGCCAGCGCCAACGTCACCACCGTCGGGCTGCTGGAAAAGGACGGGCACCACATGCCGTTCGTCTCGTTCCTGCGCTTCGGCGTGCCGGTCACCGCCATGACGGTCGGCATCGCGGCGCTGTACCTCACCAGCTATGTCTATGGCGGGGCGATCCAGACCAATTTGGTGGGGCGATGGCGTTGCTGGCGCTGGGCGTCGCCGCGGTCCTGCGCGGCATGAGCCGGCGGATGCCCAAGACGGCGGACGAGGCGGCCGATGGGGCGCTGTCCCCGCCGGTGGGGGAATAGCGCAGACTGCCCGCGGGCAGGGATGGGGGCGGTCGTCCCGCTACGCGGCAGCAAATAATTCCAAATCCGCAAATCCAAAACTGCGCCCAAACGTAGAAGGAAGGCAGCCCTATCCATCGCACTGCGGAGCCCCAGCCCATGACATTTCTGACGGAGACCGGCGCGAGCGGCACCACCCGGGAGATTCCTCCAGGCATCATCCCGCGCGGCGCGGTCCCCATCGACGACGAGACGGCAAGGCTGGAGGCGCTGCGGCGCACGGGACTACTGGACAGCGAGCCGGAGCCGGCCTTCGACGATCTGGTCTCCTGGGCCTGCGACCATTTCCGCGTGCCCATCGCGCTGGTGTCGCTGCTGGATGCCGACCGCCAGTGGTTCAAGGCGCGCCGCGGCCTCGCGGTGCAGGAAACCCCGCGCGACATCGCCTTCTGCCGCTTCACCATCCGCCAGAGCCTGCCGATGGTGGTGGAGGATGCCGCCTGCGACCCGCGTTTCCAGAACAATCCGCTGGTGCTGGGCGAGCCGCACATCCGCTTCTATGCCGGCGCGCCGATCATCAACCGGGATGGGCTGGCGCTCGGCTCCGTCTGCCTGATCGACACGGTGCCGCGCAGCTTCGGCACGGTGGACCGCATGGTGCTGGCCCAGCTGACGGTGACGGCGCTGGCCGCCATCGAGCGACGCCAGTACGAAAAATTGCAGGATGAGAGTCGGCAGGGCTGAGGTAGGCAGGGTTGAGGGCGGCCGGTTGTTTTTATGCTGCGCTGCACCATTCTCACTGGCTCATTGACGGATTTGACGGCAGGATCGGTGCCGGACTTGATTGAAGACGATTTTGCCGGGAACAGGATGACCATCCCCATGACGCCCGCGTCGGCCTTGCCGCCGATCCCGGCCCGCGAGGACGACCGCCTTGCGGCGTTGCAGCGGTACGAACTGCTCGACACACCGGCGGAACCGGCCTTCGACCAGATCACCCGGCTGGCGGCCAAGCTGCTGAAGGTGCCGGTCGCGCTGATCTCGCTGGTCGACCGCGACCGGCAGTGGTTCAAGTCGCGGATAGGGCTGCCGGTGCAGGAGACGCCGCGCCACCATGCCTTCTGCGCCCATGCGCTGGAGTCCGACGCCCTGTTCGTGGTCGCCGACGCCCGGCAGGACGAGCGCTTCGCCAACAATCCGCTGGTCACCGGTGATCCCAACATCCGCTTCTACGCCGGGGCGCCGTTGCGGACGGCCGACGGGCTGGCGCTGGGCACCATCTGCGTGATGGACGACCAGCCGCGCGCCGCCCTGACTCCGGAGGAGGAGGATGCACTGCGCGACCTGTCGGCGATGACGATGGCGCATATCGAGGCGCGGCGCGCGGTGGGCTATCTGCATCCCGTCACCGCGCTGTCGAACCGCTTCCGCTTCCTCGCCGATGTCGATGCCATGACGGCCGAACCGGCGGATTCCGCGGAAACGGCGGTGGTGATCGACACCGCAGCGTCCCAGCAATATGCCGAACTGACCCGCGTGCTGGGGCAGGTCTGCGCCGATGCGTTCGAGGTCGATTGCGCCCGCCGCATCCTCGCCTGCCTGCTGGAGCGGACGCGGCTCTACCATGTCTCGCCGGCCCGCTTCGCCTTCATCCTGGCGGGCCATGGCGCGGCGGACGGCGAGCTTGTTTCCACGCTCCACCGCGTCAGCACCGCCATTCGCAGCCCCTTCAAATATCAGGGCGTGCCGATCGCCACCTCCACCGGCATCGGTTTCGTCCACCGGTCGGACAGCCCGCCGGGCGGCGTCGAGCTGCTGCGCGCGGCCACCAGCGCCGCCCACCAGTCGCTGGAGAAGCAGAAGCCCTGGTGCGCCTATGACGAGGAACAGGACCGCGCGGCCCATCGCGCCTTCCTGCTGCTGCGCAGCCTGACCGAGGCGATGGGGGCGCGGGATCAGCTGCACATCGCCTACCAGCCCAAGGTCGATCTGCGCACCGACCGCTGCATCGGGGCGGAAGCGCTGCTGCGTTGGACCCATCCGGAGCTGGGGCCGATCTCGCCGGCCGAATTCGTGCCGCTGGCCGAACGCACGGCGCTGGTGCAGCCGCTGACCGAATGGGTGATCGCGGCGGTGCTGGCGCAGGTCGCGCGCTGGCGGCGGCGCGGCATTGCCCTGCCGGTGTCGATCAACATCTCGATGCTGGATCTCGGCACCGGCGATTTCGCCGACCGGGTGGCGGCGATGCTCGACCGCCATGGGGTGCGGGCGGACTGGATCGATTTCGAGGTGACGGAAAGCGCCCTGATGACCGACCGGGCGGAGGTCGACCGCCAACTCCACCGGCTGCGCCATCTGGGCATCGCCGTCGAGATCGACGATTTCGGCACGGGGCAGAGCGCCCTGTCCTATCTGAAGGACATTCCGGCTACGGCGGTGAAGATCGACCAGCGATTCATCCGCGCCATCGCCGCCGAACGCAGCGACCAGATCATGGTCCGCTCGACCATCGAGCTTGCCCATGACCTGGGCTATCTCGTCGTCGCCGAGGGGGTGGAGACGGCGGAAGCTTACGACTGGCTGCGCCTGCACGGCTGCGATTTCGGCCAGGGCTACCTGATTTCCCGGCCGCTGGCGCCGACGGCGTTCGAGGACTGGCTGGCGGCGGGCGCCTTCCGCACCGCCGCCATGTCCGCCTGACCTACTTCCCCGCGACGCAGGCGGCGATGGAGGCCCGTTCGATCTCGGCATAAAGGTCGAACGGGTTCAGCACCGGGGCGCCGAGATCCGCTTCGAAGCGCTGCTGGTTCGGGCTGGCGGTGAAGTCCTGCTGCGCGTCGTCGCCCAGGTTGGACTGGAAGATGCCGGCGGCGCTGACCGGCAGGAAATCCTCGTAGACCACCGGGTCGAAGCGGACGAGTCCGCTTTCGATCAACGTTTCAAGGTCGGCACCCGGCGCCGGCAGGTTGCGCCGGCCGGCCTCGGTCAGAGAATAGGTGAAGTAGCCAAGCCCCTCGCGGCGGATTTCGTCCCAGCTGTCGGGGAAGGGCGCGAAGACTTCCCTAAGGGCCGCCATATAGTGCGCGGCGTTGGAGCCGTCAGCGGCCGGAGCGACGAGGCGGCGGGAGTCCTGCAGCAGCGTGTCGTACAGAGCCCGGCCCTTCGGCGTCAGGGCGATGCCGCGCTGTTCAATCTCGCCGAAGCGGGCGGTGTGGACACCCGGGCGCCAGCCGTCGCCATCGCGGAAATCGACCGGCTCGCTCAGCGCCTTGAAGGAGGTCTGGCGCAGCAGGATCGGGCAGCGGCGGGTCGGCGGGCCTTCCACCACCGCCTTGGGCGCGATGCCCTTTTCCGGCATCATCCGCTGGACCGCGTCGATATCCAGCGTGCGCGGCGTCAGGTGGTTGATGTGCGGCCCCTTGAAGGACACCACGTCGGCGATCAGCCGGTGAGCGTCGTGCAGGCGGTTGTACAGGTCCAGCGGCACGTTGGCCCGGCTGTGCCAGCGGAAGGTCTCCAGCGCCTCCGCGACGAAGCGGTCGGCATCCTCCTCGTCAAGCCCGCCTTCGGCCTCCGCCTTTTCGATCAGCGCGAGGCAGCCGGGGGTGAAGATGCTGCGGGCGGCCAGCACCTGCTCCGCCTCCCGCCGCAGAGCGGCGTCGACGATCAGGTCGAGCCGCAGCAGCGAGGTGAAGACACGGAAGGGGTTGCGGCTCAGCGCCTCCCCGTCCACCGGACGGAAGGCGGTGGAATGGACGGGGACGCCGGCCTCCGACAGGTCGTAATAGCCGACCGGATGCATGCCCATCACCGCAAACAGGCGGCACATGGTCGACAGTTCCTGCGCCGTGCCGAGGCGGATGGCGCCGTGGCGCTCCTCCGTGACGCGGGCGAGGCCGCCGGCGGCCTCCAGCCGGTGGCGTTCGGCCGGGTCGGCGGCCAGCACCGCCGCGTTCACCTCCTCCACCAGCTCGACGAGCGTCTGATAGGCCGGAACCTCGGTCCGATACATCTCCGACATGGCGGTGGAGAACAGGGTGCGGATCGCATCGGGGCTGATGGCTTCAGCACTGGTGGCAACGGCACGGGTAATCGTCTGGACGCTCATTCCAAATCTCGCTCGCGTTGGCTTGCCGGACCTGTGCGGTCCCTTCCAAGCTGCTGCTATAGCAACGATTTACCGCGCTGGATTGCGATTGTTTTTCCCGACTTCATGACCAAAGCTCATGACCCTTCAGAGTTGCGGCAGTCCGCCGTCTCCGCCAGGATCCAGTCGCGGAAGGCGGCCAGCGGCGGATAGCCCGCCCGCTCCGCCGGCCAGACGACGTAATAGGCGTTCTCGCTCTCCATCGGCAGGTCGAGCGCCGGCACCAGTTGTCCGGAGCGCAATTCCTCCTCGATCAGGAACAGCGGCAGCAGGGCGACGCCCAGCCCGGCGATGGCCGCCTGGGACGCCGTGGCGAACTGGTCGAACAGCATGCCGTGAACGCCGTCGGCGGGGGTGCCGTGCAGGGTCAGCCAGCGCTCCCACGCATCGGGGCGGCTGGTGAGGTGCAGCAGCGGGGCAAGCCGCAGGTCGGCCGGCTGCCGGAAGTCGAAGCGGTCGCGCAGGCCCCGGCTGCAGGCGGGGATGACGGTCTCGCGGCGCAGCAGCGCCATCTCCCCGCCGGGCCAGTCGGGACGGCCGAAATGGATCGCCGCATCCACCGGGTCCAGCCGGAAATCGAAGGGCGCCATGCGCGTCACCAGATTGATGGTGATGCCGGGATTGTCGGCCAGGAAATTCGGCAAGCGCGGCGCCAGCCAGCGCGTGCCGAAAGTCGGCAGGATGGCGATGCTGAGCGTCCCGCCGAACGGGTTGGCGCGCAGGTTCAGCGACGCGGTGCTGATCTTGCGCAGGGCGTCGCGGACCTCGCGCACGTAATATTCGCCGCCGGCGGTCAGGCGGATGGTCTGCCGTTCGCGGTGGAACAGCTCGACCTCCAGCAGTTCCTCCAGCGCCTTGATCTGGCGGCTGACCGCACTTTGGGTCAGGGACAGCTCCTTGGCGGCCGCGGTGATGCTGCCGGTTCGCGCCGCCGCCTCGAACGCCGAGAGCAGGGCAAGGGAGGGAAGGAAGCGGCGGGGGCTCTGCATCTCATTCTCGTGTGGAATGACTGAATGAGCAAACATCACTTGGCCGAAGGAGGTAGGCAAGTCAATCTTGCCAACCATCCAGGGGCTGCGGTGGCCCGTTCAGCCCATGGAGGCAGTGGGGACAGTGTTTCCCGCCGGGAATGACGGGCGTACAAAGGCAAGCGCAACAGACGCGAAAAGGACCACAGGGGATGCAGAACGATCCGCGGTCGCACGGGCTTTGGGAACGCACCGCACCGGCGGCACCGCCGACCGCCCCGCTGGCCGGCAGCGTCCGGGCCGACGTGGTCATCGTCGGCGCCGGCTACACCGGCCTGTCGGCCGCGCTGCATCTGGCCGAAAGCGGCGTCGACGCCGTGGTGGTGGAGGCGGTGGAGATCGGCTTCGGCGGCGCCGGCCGCAATGTCGGGCTGGTCAATGCCGGCATGTGGGTGATGCCGGACCAGCTGGTCAGCACCCTGGGCCCGGTCTATGGCGAGCGGCTGATCGAGTTGCTGGGCAATGCGCCCCGGTATGTCTTCGACCTCATCACCAAACACGGCATCGCCTGCGAGGACGAGCGCGCCGGCACGCTCCATTGCGGCGTCGGCGAGGCGGGCCTGCGCGAACTGGAACAGCGCGCGGCGATCTGGCAGAAGCGCGGCGCCCCCGTCCGCCTGCTCGACGCGAGGGAAACGGCGAAGAAGGTCGGCACCGAGGCCTACACCGGCTCGCTGCTGGATCTCCGCGCCGGCACCATCCAGCCGCTGGCCTATGCCCGCGGACTGGCGACGGCGGCGATCGCGGCGGGTGCCCGCATCTTCACCGGCAGCCCGGTGCAGTCGGCAAGCCAGAGCGGGGCCAAGTGGGTGGTGAAGACGCCGAACGGATCGGTCACCGCCGACTGGGTGCTGGTCGCCACCGACGCCTACAGCATCGGCCCCTGGAAGCAGCTGCGCACCGAACAGGTCCACCTGCCCTATTTCAATCTGGCGACGGAGCCGCTGTCCGAGGCCATGCAGCGGGCCATCCTGCCGGAACGCCAGGGGGTGTGGGACACCAAGTCGGTGCTGAGTTCCTACCGCTTCGACCGGCTGGGCCGGCTGGTGTTCGGCAGCGTCGGCGCGCTGCGCGGGACCGGGACGGCGGTGCACCGGGCCTGGGCGCAGCGGTCGCTGGCGGCCCTGTTCCCGCAGCTCGGTCCCGTGCGGTTCGAGGCGGAATGGTACGGCCAGATCGGCATGACCAGCGACAACCTGCCCCGCTTCCACCGGCTGGACCGCAACGTCATCGCCTTCAGCGGCTACAACGGGCGCGGCATCGCCCCCGGCACCGTGCTCGGCCGCTGCCTGGCCCAGCACATCACCGGCAAGCTGCCGGAGGCGGAGATGCCGCTTCCCAGCACGGCGCCCGAAACGGTGTCGGCCCGCGCCATGCGGGAAGCCGTCTATGAGTATGGCGCGCAGGCGACCCATCTGGTGGGAGCGAGGCTGCCGGGGAAGATCTGATCGCGCATCGTCCCCGCCCCGGCATCCGGATCACAGCCCCCAGGCGCCGCTTTCCGCCGCGTCGACGACTTGGATGTTGTTCTCCACCGCCTTGACGCCGGGGACGCTTTCCGCCGCGACGCGCACGGCGTCGCGCTGGGATGCGCTGCTGGCGAAGCCCCAGAGCTGGACCACCCCATTGCGGACGACGATGGCGTCGTGCGAGCGTGAATCCCAGGACACCTCCCTGACTGCCGCGGCCACCTGCTCCTTCAGCGCGCGGTCATCCGGCGCGGCGGCCGGGGTATCCGGGGCGACGCTGGCAAGCGCGCGCAGCAGGTTGGCGCGGCTGACGATGCCGACCAGGGCGCCCTGGCGCACCACCGGCACGCGCTTGATCCGCCGGGTCTCCATCAGCCGCACGACGTCCTCCGGCGTGGCGTTCTCGTCCACCGTGGTGACGTGGCTGGTCATCACGTCGGCGACCTTGCGGGAATGGGACTTGATGAAGTCCTCCGCCGGCAGGGTGCCGCCGGACACCATGCCGAGCCACCAGGAGCGATGACGCTCCGTCCCCAGTTCCACACGGCGCAGCAGATCGCCTTCGCTGATGATCCCCACCACCTTGCCGGCCGCATCGACCACGGGCATGCCGCTGATGTTGTTCTCCAGCATCTTGCGGGCGGCATCGGCGACGGTCGCATCGGGACCGATGGTGATGACCCGCGGCGTCATAAGATCGACTGCCTTCATCGTTTCTCTCCCCTTCCAAGTCGTTGGCCGTCATGTCGTTCGACAAGAACAGCCTAGGGGATCGACAGACGGGTACGATTGATCTGCAGCAATTCGCGACCCGGCTTTCCGCATGATGGAAAATACGGCAGAGCTATCCGCAATTTCAGGCAGCCCACAGGTGCTCCGCCATCTTTGAGACGCAGATACTTATTCCATACCGCTCATTCGCTCCCAACACGGCCCCAAGTATCCTGCCGACTATTCGCTGATTTCCGCCACCAGCGTGCCGATCGGATCGGCGGGCTTGGTCGGGGCCGTCTCGGCAGGCGGCGATGGATAGCGGTAGAAGGCATGGCCGCCGATGGAGGTGGTGTGCAGCCGCGCCTCCGCCCAGTCCGGTTTCTGGCGGCGGAGCGCCGCCTGCGTCGGCGGACTGTAGAACAGCGAGGCGCGGGCGGTGGGATCGGGCATGTCGTCGTCGTTGAGATTCCAGGCCAGCCCCCGCGCGATCTGCAGCGCCTCCTGGTCGGCGGTGAGGCGGGGCTTCGGCCAGGACGGCATGCCGCCCGCCCGGATGACGCGGGCCTGCCGACGGATCTCCGCCAGGATGCGCCGCGCCTCGACACGCGGATCGGCAGCCAGCTTCGCCTGCTCGGCGGCCTTCTCCCGCTGCGTGGCCCGCTGCTTCGCCGTCTTGCCGTGCTTCTCCCGCGTCTTCGGTTCGACCGGCGGCACCGCGAAGGGTTCGAACTGGCCGGCGGCGACGATGACGCGACAGGGCAGCGACGGCTGGTCGGCCGAGGCGGCGCGGTTGGCGACCACCCACATCACGGCCGCCATGGCGTCGGCCCCCTCCCCCCTCGCCTCGGCCCAGCCGGCCAGCGCCAAACAGCGGCGCTCCCGTTCGGCCTGCCAGGGCGTCAGCATGTAGACCGACGTGCCGATGACGACCGGTTGCTTGGCGCCGCCCCGCTTCGGCATGCTCCCCTTCACGTCGCCGACGAACCGGGCGCAGCCGCTGTCGCCCGGCCGGCAGGCGGCGTCGCTGGCATCGATGACCTGCGCGCCGGCCGAGGCGGGCAGCAGGACGGTCGCGAGCATCAGGGCTGGAAGGAGATTACGCATCCCGGTCTCTCCGTCTTCGGAAGGGGGACTTCCTTCGACAGGAGGGCGGATGGCAAGTTCCCTGATTCGTCCACTTCTCAGACAGCGTAAGCCTGAGGGCGGAGGATGTACGCCGTTCGGGTCCGGGCAGAGTCCGTCCCCTGCCCTTTACGCCGGAGAGCGGCCGGAACCTTCCGGCTTTCCGCCGTCGCCGGTCCAATCGTCGGTCAGATACTCCTGCGAGCGGCTGATCTCCTCGACCTCGGCGCGGGAGGGCGGCTTCGGCACCTGGGCCTGACCCGATTTGCGGTCTTCGGTGCGGTCGCTGGTGGAGTTGGGTCGGGGATCGGGGGTGCTGAGCATGGAGGGCTCCTTGTCAGTCTGGGTAGAGCCCCAGCAAACAGGAGGCGGACGGCAAGGTTGCGGCGCTGGCCTGCGCGAAACCGGAAGCGCAAAGGCCGCAGGAGACGGCACCGGAGCACTCGGTAGCGTGCATTCGGGATGATGTGGGAGCGGAGTGAGAGTCTGTTGTGCGCCAGGAGTTGCGCTTCACCTTCTGCTCCGATGCGAAGCAGGCTTGACGCAAGCGACGTCCATCCCCATTAATTATACAACGTATAAATAATGGGGATGGAAATGATCAGCGGTCATGTCTTCATCGCGACCAGTCTTGATGGGTTCATTGCACGCAACAACGGGGACATCGGCTGGCTGCTGGAAAGGGACGACCCTTCCGAGGATCATGGCTATGACGCCTTCATCGATAATATCGATGTCATCCTCATGGGACGCGGTACCTATGAAAGCATTCGGAATGTAAGGCCATGGCCCTACACACGTCCGGTTGTGGTGATGTCGAGCTCGCTTAAGGGCCAGCAGGTTCCAGAGGACTTGGTGGGAAAGGTCCAATTCTCTGACAAATCTCCAGAGCAAGCGATGGCAATGCTGGAGGCTGCGGGAAATCGCCGGGTCTATGTAGACGGCGGTTTAATCATCCAATCATTCTTGCTCAAGGGGCTGATTGACGACATGGTGATCACCCGCGTCCCGGTGCTGCTTGGACAGGGGCGCAGCCTTTTTGGCGCAATCCCTTCCGATATTGCACTCGTCCATGAGGAGACCCGCAGCTTCGCCTCCGGCCTCGTCCAGTCACGCTACCGGATCGCACCGTGACACGCCCACGGGGACGCCCGCCCCAGAACAAGGCAACCGTCTCGCGTGATGATATGCTGTCAGCCGCCCTCGACCTTGTTGACACCAACGGGGTCGATGCGTTCACCATGCGTACATTGGCTGGACGGCTCCAGATCAATCCCATGACGATATACCACCATTTCGGTGATCGTGACGGTTTGATCGGAGCCATGTCGGAACGGGTCTACCGCGACGTCTCGGCACCAGCATCAGGCGACCCCCGAAGCCGGATCGAAGCCCTCTTGCGGGCCTATCATGGTCAAGTGCTGAACCATCCCGGCCTCACTCTGCTCATCTTCAGCCGACCCACAGTCTTTCCGGAACAGGCGCAGCGGATAACCAAAGAAATTGCCGAACTTTTGGCCGAAGCTGGCTTGTCGCCGCAGAGAATCCGGCTTTGGGTAAACATACTCGTCGATTTCACCCATGGCGCCGCAATCGCAACCGCAATCAGTGGTCGATTCAATTCTGAAGGCTTTGATTCGAAGGACGATTACGACAAGGCCCTTACTGAACTGTTGAATGGGCTCAACAGCTGATTGCAGGGAGGGGTGCTGCCAGTGTGAATGACCGCTTTGGGTCGCAAGCCGACACACCTCCACCGCACCCCCACAAATCCCCTCACCCCCGCCGTGCGGCCTCGATCGCCGCCACGTCGATCTTCGTCATCCCCATCATCGCCTCGAACCCCCGCTTGGCCTCATCGCCACCCGCTGCCAGCGCATCGGTCAGCACGCGGGGCGTGATCTGCCAGGAAATGCCCCAGCGGTCCTTGCACCAGCCGCAGGCGCTCTCCTGGCCGCCGTTGCCGACGATGGCGGTCCAATAGCGGTCGGTCTCTTCCTGGTCGTCGGTGGCGATCTGGAACGAGAAGGCCTCGTTGTGCTTGAAGGCCGGGCCGCCGTTCAGGCCGAGGCAGGGGATGCCGGCGACGGTGAACTCGACCGTCAGCACGTCGCCCGCCTTGCCGGACGGGTAGTCGGCGGGGGCACGGTGGACGGCGTGCACGGCGCTGTCGGGGAAAGTCTCGGCGTAGAAGCGGGCGGCGGACTCGGCGTCCTTGTCGTACCAGAGGCAGATCGTGGTCTTGGCGACGGCCATGGCTTGTCCTTTCGCGCTGAAATCCTCCCGGTCCGACACCATACCGTGTTCAGTATGGCTTCACCACCACCAGCGTAACGATGGCGATGACCCCGGCGATCACCGCCAGCGGGGAGAAGCGCAGCAGCGGCGAGACCGGGCGGACACCCGACGCAGGCGCCGGTTCGGACAGCCGGCGCAGTCCGGCGGCGAGCTTGCCGTGCAGGGCGGACAGGGCGATGACGATGGCGACCTTCGCCACCAGCCACGGCTCGAAGCCCCAGCCGCCGACCACCACCAGCGTGGGCCCGAGAATCCAGGCGAGCCCCATCGCCGGGGAGGTCACGCGGCGGTCCCAGCGCAAGGCCGCGCGCAGGATGCGGGCAGGTCCCTCCTCGGCGGCGGTCGCGGGGTCCAGGGCGCTGATCAGGATGGCGGTGACGGACAGTCCCGCGATCCACACCGTCACCGCGGCGACGTGCAGACCGATCAGCCAGATATACACAACGTCCGCCCCTCAAAAAGCCTCTTGCGGGCGTCAGGCGCCCACTTGGAGGATGATCTTACCGCGACCGTGGCCGGAATCGAGCCGTTCATGCGCCTTGCCGACCTGCTCCAGCGGCAAAACGGCATCCACGATCACCCTGGCCTGCCCGCGTTCGAACAGCGGCGCCATCTCGCGCAGGCGGGCGCCCTCGCGGGTCAGGAAGGTGCCGTAGAGGGTCTGGTTCTTCACATAGAGCGCGTCGAGGTCGCCGGTCGGCGGCAGGATGGTGGCGATGCGGCCGAAGGGGCGGGTCACCTGGGTGCTCATCGGCACATTGCCACCGGCGGTGTCGAAGGAGGCATCCACCCCCGCCCCACCCGCTTCGCGCAGGATCTGGTCCATCACGTCGGTGTCGCGATAGTCGAGCGTCACGTCGGCGCCGAGGTCGCGCATCGCCTCGTGGTTGGCCTTGCTGGCGGTGGCGAGCACGCGGGCGCCGGCCGCCTTGGCGAACTGGATGGCGAAGCTGCCGACGCCGCCGGCCCCGCCATGAATCAGCACTGTCTCGCCCGGCCGCACCGCCAGACGGCGGATGATGGCCTCCCACGCCGTGCCGCCGGCCAGCGGGATGCCCGCCGCCTCGACATGGCTGAGGCCCGGCGGCTTGTGCGCGACAATGGACGCGGCGGCGACGGTGTAGTCGGCATAGCTGCCGTTGGGATTGCCAAAGATCTCCGGCGTGTAGAACACCTCGTCGCCGGCCTTGAAGCCGGTCACGCCGGGGCCGACCTCCTCGACCACGCCCGACACGTCGTAGCCCAACACCGCCGGGAAGGGGATGCCGGCCCAACTGCCGGCCTGTCGGATCTTGGCGTCCACCGGGTTGGTGCCAGACGCCACCACCCGCACCAGCAGTTCGCCCGGCCCCGCGACCGGACGCGGCCGGTCCTGGAGTTCGAACACGTCGGGGCCGCCGAACCGCGAAATCACCATCGCACGCATGTCGTCATCCTCCGTTCCGGGTATCGCACCGCAGGCGCCACCGTTGCAAACCCACCCCCGCCTGTCCAGCGGGGGAGAGGGGCAGCGCCACCCGCCGGGGTGCCCCGTCGGAGTGTCAGCCGATGCGGAACTCCTCGCGGTGGATCGCCGTCATCGGCAGCCCCTCCGGGCCGATGGCGCCGCGGTACATGCCGGAGCAGTTGAAGGGCAGCGCCACCCGGCCGTCGCGGTCGATGGCGATCAGGCCGCCGGAACCGCCAATCACGCCCAGCTCGTCCACCACGTCGCCGGCGGCGCGCTCCAGGCTCTGGCCGGCCCAGCGCATGCGGGCGTCGATCTCGTGGGCGGTGCAGCGGCGGATGAAATGCTCGCCATGGCCGGTGGCGGAGACCGCGCAGGTGATGTTGTCGGCGAAGGTGCCGGCGCCGATCACCGGGCTGTCGCCGACGCGGCCCTTGGCCTTGGCGGTCATGCCGCCGGTGGAGGTCGCGGCGGCGAGGTTGCCGTCGCGGTCGCGGGCGACGGCGCCGACGGTGCCGTGGCGGCGCTGCTCATCCCCGTCGTCGGGCGCGCCGGCGCGGCGGCGCTCCAGTTCGGCCTGCAGGGCGTCCCAGCGCGGCTGGGTGAAGAAATAGGGGGCCTCCTCCATCGGCAGACCCTGGCGGCGGCAGAGGTCCAGCGCGCCCTCGCCGATCAGCAGGACATGCTCGCTGTGCTCCATCACCGCGCGGGCGGCCAGGATGGGGTTGCGCGGGCCGAACAGGCCGGCCACCGCACCGGCGGAGCGGTCGCGGCCGTCCATGATGGCGGCGTCCATCTCCTGCTTGCCCTCGGCGGTGAAGACGGCGCCGCGGCCGGCGTTGAACAGCGGCTCGTCCTCCAGCGCCATCACGGCTGCGGTGACGGCATCCAGCGCGCTGCCGCCGTCGGCCAGCACCTCGTGCCCGGCGGCGAGCGCGCGGCGCAGGCCGGCGTGATAGCCCTCGGTCAGGGCCGCAGTCAGGGCGCTGCGCTTGATGGTGCCGGCGCCGCCGTGGATGGCGAGGGCGAAGGGCTGCGGATGGGTGAAGGGCATGATTGCGGGCCTTAGCGCAGGGTGGCCGACATGGCCGACAGAGTGTTGATCCAGCCGAGAACGCCGGCCATGCTGGCGGCCGGCAGGCGGACGGTGACGGGGTCGAGGCGGTCTGACACCGGGATCAGCGATGCCAGATCGGCCAGCGCCGGGCTGTTCATCTCGATCTCCAACCGGTAGGGAGCGCCTTCGTTCTGCGGCGGGACGCGGAAAGGCGGGATGCTGGAGGCCCGGCTGACGGCGCGGGTTGCCGCCGCGCGGATGCGGTCGCGGGCGACCGAAGGCGCGACGGAGCGGGCGGCGCGCTGGCTCAGCGCCTGCTTGACCACCACGCGCTCGGATCCGGGGAACAGCGGTTCCATCTCGGCGGCGAAGCGGTCGTCGCCGCTCAGCAGGATCACCGGCACGCCGATCTCGCCGGCATAGGCGCCGTAATTGCCGGCCTCTCCCAACTCCAGACCGTTCACCCGGACGCGGCCGAAGGCGAAGCTGTTGGTGGTGTGGGCGAGGATGCCGTATTGCCGGGCCGATGTGTGGAAGCCGACGCACATCACGCCCGCGGTGTCCGGCTCCAGCCCGGCGAACATGCCGATCGGCTTGGGGCGGCCGAGGATCAGCTCGGCGGCGGGGTGCAGCTCGTCCGGCAGCAGGTTGACCATCGGGCCGTGGCTGTCGTTGACCAGGATCTCGGTGGCACCGCCTTCCAGCGCGCCTTCGATGGCAGCGTTGACCTCGGCGGTCATCAGACGGCGGGCGCGCTCGTACTCGGGGTTGCCCTGCGTCACCTGCTGCTGGGAGACGACGCCGGCCACCCCTTCGATGTCGGCGGAGATGTAGATCTTCACGGAGTGCTCCCGGAGGTCAGCAAATCGGACAGGCAAGGCCGGCTGGCGCCGTCGCGGCCCACCACCGGCGTGGCGGCGGCCAGCGCGTCAAGAACGGCCTCCTGCGTCGCGTCGGCCATCGCCTCGAACAGGGCGTCGATGCGGCGTTCGTTCAGCATGCGCAAGGGGATGAGGTCGGCCCGCTCGTCATGGTCGATGCGGTTGGCGGTGGTGAAGCCCAGAGCGATGTCGCCGCTGCCATGGCCCCAGAAGGATCCCACCCGCGCCAGCCCGACCCCGGCGCGGCGGATCACCCGGCGCAGCTGGCGGTGGTCGAGTGGAACGTCGGTGGCGGCGATGACGATGACGGAGCCCTTCTCCGGCGCGTCGTCCCTTTCCGGCACAGCGACTCGGCGGCCGTCGGGCAAGCGCAACTCCCCTGGCCGGCCGAAATTCGCCAGGACCAGCACGCCCAGATGATGGCGCTTGCCGTCCAGCTTGAGGCGGCGCGAGGAGGTGCCGATGCCGCCTTTGAAGCCGAAGCAGGACATGCCGCCGCCGGCGCCGACCGACCCGACCGCGACCTCCGCCTCGTCCGGTTCGGACAGTGCG
Organism: Azospirillum sp. A1-3; assembly: GCF_023806445.1. NCBI lineage: Bacteria > Pseudomonadati > Pseudomonadota > Alphaproteobacteria > Rhodospirillales > Azospirillaceae > Azospirillum > Azospirillum sp. A1-3. The sequence goes on along the minus strand of NZ_JAMSLU010000003.1, from coordinate 120,644 downwards.
GCGGCGAGAGCGGCGGCGGCATGGGCCTCCGTCACCGCCAGCGCCTGGATGTCGTTCAGCGGGCCGTCGTTGCACTCCATCACCACCGGGTTGACGGTGGCGGTGGTGCGGCCGATGTCGGGATTGGCGGCGATGGCATGACGGACCAGCGCGGTGGACGCGGTGCCGACCGACAAGGTGTTGGTCAGCAGAATCGGGGTTTCCAGCGCGCCGAGTTCCTCCACCTGCATCAGGCCGACGCTCTTGCCGAAGCCGTTCAGAATCTCCGCCGCGGCGACGGGCTTGTCGCGGTAGAGGTTGCCGGCATGGGGCAGGATGGCGGTGACGCCGGTCTGGATCGCGCCCTCATCCAGCGTGACATGGCCGACGCGCACGCCGGGAACGTCGGTGATGGCATTGCGCGGCCCCGGCGTCAGCCGGCCGCAGGCGAGCCCAAAGGCCCGCGCGCGTTTGCCATCCTCAGCGGAGTTTCGGGTCGAGGGCATCGCGCAGTCCGTCGCCGAGCAGGTTGAAGGCCAGCACCGTCAGGAAGATGGCGAGGCCGGGATAGAAGGTGACATGGCTGGCGACGCCGATATAGCTGCGCCCGTCGGCCAGCATGGCGCCCCATTCCGGGCTGGGCGGCTGGGCACCGAGCCCGATGAAGCTGAGGCTCGCCGCCGTCAGGATCGAGGTGCCGATGCGCATGGAGACATAGACGATCACGCTGGGCAGCGTGCCCGGCAGGATGTGGCGGACCATCAGCAGCCGGTCGCGCACGCCGATGGCGCGGGCGGCGTCGACATAGACCGCGCGCTTCAGCGACAGCGTGCTGCCACGCACGAGGCGGGCGAAAACGGGAACGCTGAAGATCGCCACCGCATAAATGACGTTCTCGATGCCCGGCCCCAGGATGGCGACGATGCCGATGGCGAGCAGGATGCCGGGGAAGGCCAGCAGCACGTCGCAGATGCGCATGATAAGGCTGTCGATCCAGCCGCCGCGGAAGCCGGCGATCAGCCCCAGCGCCACGCCGGCCGCCCCGCCCAGCAGCACCGACAGCAGCCCGACCGACAGCGAGATGCGCGCGCCCCACAGGATGCGGCTGAAGATGTCGCGGCCATAGGCGTCGGTGCCGGCCCAATGATCGATGGACGGGCCTTCCAGGATACGGTCGTAATCGAAGGCCGCCGGATCGAAGGGAGCGATCCAGGGCGCCGCCGCCGCGGCCAGTGCCAGCGCCAGCAGACAGATGCCGGCGGCCATGGCGGTGCGGTTGCGCCGGAACTTGCGCCAGAACTCGCGCAGCGGCGAACGGACGGCTTCATGGGTTGCGGCGGCCACGCCGGTTGCGTCTGTCGTGGTCATGAGTAGCGAATCTCGGGGTTGGCGAGGGCGTACAGCACGTCGACCAGCAGGTTGATGATGATGAACTCCAGCGAGAACAGCAGGATCTCGGCCTGGATGACGGTGTAGTCGCGGTAATTGACGCTATCCACCAGCAGCCGGCCCAGCCCCGGCCAGGAGAACACCGTCTCCACCACGATGGACCCGCCGAGCAGGAAGCCGAACTGCAGGCCGACCATGGTGATGATCGGGATCAGCGCATTGCGCAGCGTGTGCTTCCACACCACCAGCCGCGACGGCACGCCCTTGGCCCGCGCGGTGCGGACGTAATCCTCGCGCGCGATCTCGATGAAGGCGGAACGGGTGAAGCGCGCCATCACCGCGGCGACACCGAGGCCGAGCGTCAGCGACGGCATGACGAAATGCTGCCACGTGCCATAGCCGCTGGTCGGCAGCCAGCCGAGCTTGACGGAGAACAGGTCGATCATCAGCAGGCCGAGCCAGAAGGACGGAAATGCGATACCCGACACCGCCACCACCATGCCGACGTGGTCCTGCCAGCGCCCGCGCTTGGTCGCCGACGCCACCCCGATCAGCAGCCCGGCCAGCGTCGCCCAGATCATGGCGACGACGGTCAGGTAGAGGGTCGGCATGAAGCGTTCGCCGATCTCCTGCGACACCAACCGTTTGGATTTCATCGACCGCCCGAACTCGCCCTGCACCGCATTGCCGAGGAAACGGCCATACTGCACCCACAGCGGCTTATCGAGGCCGAGATCCTGGCGCACCAGTTCGACGTCCCGCTGCGTCGCATCCGGCCCGGCGACCAGCCGCGCCGGATCGCCCGGCAGCAGATGGACGAAGCCGAAGACGAAGACGGAAATCACCAGCAGAACCGGCAGGATGCCGGCAAGACGGCCGACGAGATATTTCAGCATGGGGCAGAGGTCCTGGTGGAGGGCCTGGAGGTGCGGGGGGCGGATTCTTGGAGGCGTTAGACCCCCACCTAACCTCCCCCGCTCTCGCGGGGGAGGGACTGCCGCCACTCTCCCGCCTAAGCACTGGTCCCCTCCCCCGCGAGAGCGGGGGAGGGTTAGGGTGGGGGCATCGAAGCCGACACCCCCACCCCTGAAACTCACTGCAGATCGGCCTCTTCCATCTGCAGGCCGCCGTCGGCGACATAGTAGAAGCCGGTCAGCTTCTTCGACTTGCCGGCCAGCAGGTTCTCGACGCCGAGGAAGATCCAGGGCGCATCCTTCCAGATCTGCTCCTGGGCGACACGATAGGCCTCGGCGCGCTTGGCGGTGTCGGCGGTGCCGATGCCGGTCTCGATGGCGGCGTCAACCGTGTCGTTCTTATAGTACGCCACGTTGAAGAACTTCGGCGGGAAGCCCTTGCCCCACAGCAGCGGGCGCAGGCCCCAGTCGGCATCGCCGGTCGAGGCCGACCAGCCGCCATACTGCATCTGCACCGTGGCATCCTCCGGCTTCTCGACGCCCCAGACGCGGGCGGTCTCGACGCCGGCCTCAAGCGGGGTGACGGTCAGCTTGACGCCAATCTGCGACAGCTGCTGCTGCACGAACTGCATGCCGCGGATGAAGTTGGTGCTGTTGCGGCCGAACATCTCGGCCTCGAAGCCATTCGGATAGCCGGCCTCGGCCAGCAGTGCCTTCGCCTTGGCAAGGTCGTAGGTGTACTGGTTCGGCTGGGTGACATGGAAGCCGAGCTTCGGCGGGATCGCCGAATCCAGCGGGCCGGCATAGCCGCGATAGACCACCTTCGCGTAGGCGTTCTTGTCGATGGCGTAGTTCAGCGCCTGACGGACCCGCGGGTCGTTGAAGGGCTTCTTCATGGTGTTCATCGCCACATAGCGGGCGATGATCGACGGGGCGTCGATGACCTCCAGCTGGGTGTTGGCTTCCACCATCTTCACCATTTCGGGCGGCAGCGGATAGATGAACTGCGCCTCGTTGGTCTGGAGCATGGCGATGCGGCTGCCGTTCTCCGGCACGCTCTTCAGCGTGACGTGGTCGATCTTCGGCAGGCCTTGCTTCCAATACTTGTCGTTCTTCTCGACCTTCAGCGTGTCCGCTTCCCAGCTGACGAACTTGTAGGGGCCGGTGCCGACCGGATGGCGGCCGATCTCCTTGCCGAAGGTCTCAAGCGCCTTCGGGCTGTGGATCATGGCGCCGGGGTGGGCGAGGTTGTTGTTCAGCGCGCCGAAGGGCTGCGACAGCTTCAGCGTGACGGTGTAGTCGTCGACCACCACCGTCTCGGCCAGCATCGCCAGCAGGCTCTGGCGCTTCAGCCGGTTGGCCGGGTTGGACAGGCGGTCGAAGTTGGTCTTCACCGCCTGGGCGTTGAAGGGCGAACCGTCATGGAAGGTGACGCCCTTGCGCAGGTGATAGGTGTATTCGGTGGCGGTGTCGTTGACCGTGAAGCTTTCCGCCAGCAGCGGGACCAACTTCATGTCCTTGTCGAAGCCGAACAGGCCCTGCATCATCGTGCGGCTGGCCGACTGCGACAGGGTGTCGTTGATGTCGGCCGGGTCCAGCGTGGTGATGTTGTCGGGAATGCCGACGACCAGATCCTTGGCGGCGAAGGCCGGACCGGCCAGCGCGGTGCCGGCGAGCAGGCCGGCCAGCAGGGGAAGAGCAAAACGCTTCACGTGAGAACTCCCTGTTTTTTGGTTCAGAAATCGCCGCCGACGGCGTGGCGCGCGACGAAATGGTCGTCGCCGACCGGCACCAGAGGCTGGACCACCGGCTCATCGCCGATGGCGCGGATCGGGCTCGGGATCTCGCCGGTCAGCAGCCGCAGGTCGCGGGTGCGGCGGCTGGGATCGGCGATCGGCACCGCCGCCATCAGGCGACGGGTGTAGGGGTGCTGCGGATTCTCGAACACGGCGCGGCGGGGGCCGAGTTCGACGATCTGGCCGAGATACATCACCGCGACCCGGTGGCTGACCCGCTCCACCACCGCCATGTCGTGGCTGATGAACAGGTAGGACAGGCCGCGCCTGGCCTGGAGTTCCATCAGCAGGTTGACGATCTGCGCCTGGATCGACACGTCGAGCGCCGCCACCGCCTCGTCGGCGATGATCAGCTTGGGATCGCAGGCGATGGCGCGGGCGATGCAGATGCGCTGGCGCTGGCCACCGGAGAATTCGTGCGGATAGCGGCGCGCATGTTCCGGCTTGAGACCCACCTGGGTCAGCAGTTCGGCGACTCGCTCCTCGATGGCGCGGCGGCGCGACATGCCCGGCTTGGCGGCCGGCGCATAGTCGTGGACCAGCATCGGCTCGGCGACGCTGAAGCCGACGGTCATGCGCGGGTTCAGCGAGGCGAAGGGATCCTGGAAGATGTACTGGATCTTTTCCTTCAGCTTCGCCTGACCGTTGGAATCCAGCGTCGCAGTGTCGAGGCCGTCGAAACGGATGGTGCCGGAAGTGGCGGACTGCAGTCCCATGATGGTGCGGCCGGTGGTCGACTTGCCGCAGCCGGACTCGCCGACCAGGGCCAGCGTCTCGCCCGGACGGACGGCGAAGCTGACCTTCTCCACCGCATGGACGCGGGCCTTCAGCGAGCCGAAGATGCCCTTGCGCACGTCGAAGCGGGTGGTGAGGTCGTGCACCTCCAATAGTGGCGCGTCGGCGGCACGCACGGTGTCCTGCACCGGCGGGGCCGGCGGCGCGGCATCCGTCTTGGCGTCATCGACCACGAGCAGGGGAAAGCGCACCGGCAAATCCTGGCCGCGTAGCGCGCCCAGCTTTGGCACGGCGGACAGCAGCGCCTTGGTGTAGGGATGCTGCGGTGCCTGGAAGATGCGCTCGACCGTGCCCTCCTCCACCTTGCGGCCGCGCCACATCACCACCACGCGGTCGGCCACCTCCGCCACCACGCCCATGTCGTGGGTGATGAAGATGACGCCCATCCCCATCTCGTCCTGCAGCAGGCGGATCAGCCGCAGGATCTGGGCCTGGATGGTGACGTCCAGCGCCGTGGTCGGTTCGTCGGCGATCAGCAGCGACGGCCGGCACGACAGCGCCATGGCGATCATCACGCGCTGGCGCATGCCGCCCGACAGCTGGTGCGGGTGGCGGTCGAGCAGCCGGGCCGGTTCGGGAATGCGCACCTTCTCCAACATGCGCAGCGCCTCCGCCCGCGCCGCCTTGCGGTCGAGACCCTGGTGCAGCATCACCGCCTCGGCGATCTGGTCGCCGATGGTGAAGACCGGGTTCAGCGACGTCATCGGCTCCTGGAAGACCATGGCGATGTCGTTGCCGCGCATGTCGGTCAACGCTTCGGCCGGCGGGCCGGCGAGGTCACGTTCGCGCCCGTCACGACCCTTGAAGCGGATGCGACCGCCGACGATGCGGCCGCCGGCATAATCGACCAGCCGCATCAGCGACAGCGAGGTCACCGACTTGCCGCTGCCGGACTCGCCGACGATGGCGACCGTCTCACCGGGCGCCACGGTGAAGCTGACATCGTCGACCACACGCACCGGACCATGCTCGCCGTCGAAGGCGACGCTCAGCCCCTCGACCGACAGCAGGGCCGGCGCGGTGTCGACCGCTTTCGCGGCAGCGGCCACGCTCATCGGCCGAGCCTTTCGGCGAACAGCGCGAACAGGCGGCGCCACACCATGCCCGGCGCGCCGCTGCCGACCGGCTTGCCGTTCAGGCTGGTGACGGGGGTGATTTCCTTGGTGGTGCTGGCGATCCAGATCTCGTCGGCGGACTCCAGTTCGGCCGCCGGGATGTCGCGCTCCTCCAGCCGCAGGCCGGCCTCGGCGGCCAGCCGCAGGATGACGGTGCGGGTGATGCCCTCCAGGATGCGGGTGTCGTTGATCGGGGTGGCGATGACGCCGTTCTTGACCACGAAGATGTTGGTGGCGGCGCCCTCGGTCACCATCCCGTCGCGCAGTTGCAGCGCATCGACCACGCCGGCGTCGGTCGCCGCCTGCTGCGCCAGCACGCTGCCGAGCAGCGCCACCGTCTTCAGGTCGCAGCGGCCCCAGCGGATGTCGGGGATGGTGATGGCGGCGACGCCCTGGTCGCGCCACGCCGCGGGCGGACGCTTCAGCGGGCTGGCCATGCCGAAGACCGACGGAGTGACGCCGGCCGGGAAGGCATGGCCGCGACTGGCGGCGGCGCCGCGGGTGATTTGCAGGTAGACGGTCAGATCGCCGTCGATGCCGGACTCCGCCGCCAGCCGTTCCATGATGTCCAGCCAGTCACCGGCCGACAGTGCGCAGTCGATGCGCAGTTCGGACAGGCCGCGCTGCAGGCGGGCGATGTGCGCCTCCGGCTCGAACAGGCGGCCGTTGTAGGCGGCGGTCACCTCATAGAGGCCGTCGGCGAACAGGAAACCGCGGTCCAGCGGCGACACATGGACCTCGTCCAGCGGCAGGTAACGCCCGTTCCAATAGGAGATCGTCATCGCTTTTCGGCTTCTTTGTCGCGTGGAAGGGAAAGCCCGGCTCAATCCGTCGGCTGCTTGCTTTTCGGCACGACGTGGAGGTAGGGCAGGATGCGTTCGGCCATGTCGGCGGCCTGATGGACGCTGTCGGGACCGGAGCGCGACAGCGCGGTGCCCAGCGCGACGATCAGCGCCATCAGCCCGGTGGGGGAGCTGTGGCGCACGCCATGGTCGGCCCCGGCCAGCAGGGTGACGTCGGCCAGCGGCACGATCGGGCTATCCGGCGCGTCGGTCAGCGCGATGGCCTTCGCCCCATGCTCCCGGCACATCTGCAGATGCTCGATGGTCCGGCGTGAATAGCGCGGCGAGGTGATGGCGATCACCAGATCACCGGGCTTCATCGTCATCAGCCGGCGGATGGTGCGCTCGGTGCCCGCGAACTCGATGGCTTCGTGGACATTGTCGACATAGGGTTCCAGCACGTCGGCCAGGAACAGGGCGAGATAGGCGCTGTCGCCCAGGCCCAGAGCCACGACGCGGCCGGCCTCGCGGATCATGCGGATCGCCGCCTCGCACTGCTCCGGCTGCAGCAGATCCATGGTGCGGGTGATGTTGCCGGCGTCGCTGGCCAGCGATTCCCGCATGATCTCGGCATTGGAGGTGTCGCGCTGCACCGCGACGCGCAGCTTCTCCACCGGCGCGAAGGTGGATTCGAAGGCGCGCAGCAGATCCTCGCGGAACTCCGGAAAGCCGTCATAGCCGAGGAAGCGGGCATAGCGGTTGACCGACGCCACCGACACTTCCGCCGCCGCCGCCAACTCACCGATCTTCAGGGTCGCAGTGCGGAAGGGATAGGCCAGCGCCCACTCCCCCACCTTGGCGAGGGCGGCCGGAAGCTGCTGCTGGCAGTTCTGCATGCGGATCAGCAGCGATCCCGTCTGAATGGGCGACTCCATTCCCCCGAACCCCTTCGCAGCATCAGCACGGCCTCTATGTCGATAGAGTTACAGGATCGACATATTTCTGTAAATCCATTTTCACATAGTGGCGTATGCGATGGGCATGGGTCCGGGTGAGGGGCATTTCCGCAATGTTGGGGACGCAACCAGCCCCTACCGCGAACGGTCTCGAAGAAGCTGGTCGGACTGGTTCAGCCACTCTTCCAGCTTCTGCGGCCGGCCGGTGCGGATCGGCAGCGAAGCGGGGTCGGACTCCGCGGCCGACGGGATCGCCGCGGATTGCGGCGGGCGGTCCAGCGGCGCGCCGGCGCTGACGATGCCGCGGGCGTCGATCCGTGCCCGATAACGGCGGCCGTCCGCGGTGACGAATTCGCCCGGTCCGGTCGGGCGGTTGCGGTGGAACTGGCCGACATATTTGTTGCCGCTGGGGAAGGTGAGCGTGCCGAAGCCGGTCCGGCGGTCGTCCTTCCACTCCCCCTCATACACGCGCCCGTCGGGCCAGACATGGGTCGCCTGCCCCGAAACCAGCCCGTCGCGGAAAGTTCCGTCGAGGCGGCGGCCGTCGCGCCAGGCGACGAGGGCCTGCCCTTCCAGCCGCCCGTCGACCAGCGTGCCCTCAACCTGCCCGTCATAGCGGCCGTCGTAGGACCAACTCAGCACGCCGGGACCGCTCGCCCAGCCGTTCGGGCAGGCCCCGGACCAGCGGATGGTCTTGCGGCGGTCGGGATACTGGTCCCAAACCTGGCAGTCGGATCCCTGAACCGTCACCGCCCGTTCCGCCAGGGCGGACGCCGGCAGAATTGCCGACAGGACGGCAGCGAGACAGGGCGGCAGAAGGGCGGCACGGGCGGGCATGGACGCCACCTTTCGCGCGGTAGGTTGGGGCTGCACCCTCCAACCGCCCCGCCCGGATTCGGTTCCGGCCCCGCCATTTCACACGTCGCTACGCCCTTCCTTATCGTTTGTTAACGATGTTTGCCGCAATCATCGCGCATTGTTGGAATCGCGCATCATGAAGGGTAGCAATGGCTCAGAAGGTTCGTGAGGACTACCGGACCCTCACCGGCCCGGAAAAGGCCGCCATCATGATGCTGGCGCTGGGCGAGGAGCATTCGTCCAAGCTGTTCTCGCTGATGGACGACGAGGAGATCAAGGAACTGTCCCAGGTGATGGCGAACCTGGGCACGGTGTCGGCCAACCTGATCGAGCGCCTGTTCGTCGAGTTCGCCGAACAGATGTCGTCGAGCGGCACCGTGGTCGGCTCCTTCGATTCGACCGAGCGGCTGCTGCTGAAGACCCTGCCGAAGGACAAGGTCGACCAGATCATGGAGGATATCCGTGGTCCGGCCGGCCGCACGATGTGGGACAAGCTGACCAACGTGAACGAGTCGGTGCTGTCCAACTATCTGAAGAACGAGTATCCGCAGACCGTCGCCGTCGTCCTGTCCAAGATCCGCTCCGACCATGCCGGCCGCGTCCTGGCGCAGCTGCCGGAAAGCTTCGCCATGGAAGTCATCATGCGCATGCTGCGGATGGAGGCGGTGCAGAAGGAGGTTCTGGACGATGTCGAGCGCACCCTGCGCACGGAGTTCATGACCAACCTCGCCCGCACCAGCCGGCGCGACAGCCACGAGATGCTGGCGGAGATCTTCAACGGTCTGGACCGCACCACCGAGCACCGCTTCATGGCCGCCCTGGAGGAACGCAACCGCGACAGCGCCGAGCGCATCAAGTCGCTGATGTTCACCTTCGAGGATCTGTCGAAGCTCGACCCCACCGGCGTCCAGACGATGCTGCGCACGGTCGACAAGCAGAAGCTCGGCACCGCGCTGAAGGGCGCCTCGGAGTCGCTGAAGGATCTGTTCTTCTCCAACATGTCCGAGCGTGCGGCGAAGATCCTGCGCGAGGACATGGCGGCCATGGGTCCGGTGCGCGTCCGCGACGTGGACGAGGCGCAGATGTACATGGTCCAGCTGGCGAAGGACCTTGCCGCCCGCGGCGAACTGGTCCTGGCCGAAGGCAGCGGCGAGAACGAGCTGATCTACTGACCGGCGGATGCGTTGCAGCCAATAAGCGGCGGGCAGCGCTGACTTTTTTTCCCGCATTCCTCACAGGAGATTTGACGGAAGGTCCGGAACGGTGAACCTTTGGAGTCCGAAGCAGGGCGGGATCAGGGGGGCGGCCGGGCCGGTGATGCGGCTTCCGCTCCCGTCCGACCGGCCATAAGGCCGGCGGGTGCCGCATCGGCCAACAACAGGGAGCTTCCGAACATCATGACCGCTGACACGCTGCAATCCCGTCTCACCCGCCGGATCGCCGGTCCGGTGGTCGCCAGCCTGCTCGGCCTCGGCGTCGTCGCCGCCGGGCCGCTGGCCGCCGCGGCCGAGACCTGGGACATGCCGACCCCCTATCCGGACACGAACCTGCACACCGTCGTGGTGAAGCAGTTCGCCGACGACGTGAAGGCGGCCACCAACGGCAAGATCAGCATCACCGTCCACACCAACGGCTCGCTGATCCGCCATCCGGAGATCAAGCGCGCGGTCCAGTCCGGTCAGGCCCAGCTGGGCGAGGTGCTGATCAGCTCCTGGGCGAACGAGGATCCGCTCTACGGCCTCGATTCCGTTCCCTTCCTCGCCACCGACTTCAAGGCCGCGCACAAGCTGTACGACGTCTCCAAGCCCTTTCTGGAGAAGAAGCTGGAGCGCCAGCGCCTGAAGCTGCTCTATTCGATCCCGTGGCCGCCGCAGGGCCTGTATGTGAAGGACGAGATCCAGTCGGTCGAGGGGCTGAAGGGCCAGAAGTTCCGCGCCTACAACCCGGCCACCACCCGCATCGCCGAACTGTCCGGCGCCATCCCGGTGAAGATCGAGGCGGCGGAGGTCGCGCAGGCCTTCGGCACCGGCATCGTCACCGCGATGATCACCTCGGCCGCCACCGGCGTCGACACCAAGGCCTGGGACTTCGTGAAGGTCTATTACGACGTCCAGGCCTGGCTGCCGCGCAACATGGTGTTCGTCAATTCCGAAGTCTGGAAGGGTCTGGACGCCAACACCCAGAAGGCGATCCAGGACGCCGCGGCGAAGGCCGAGGCCAAGGGCTGGGCCGAGTGGGAGAAGAAGACGGCCGAGCTGAACAAGACAATGTCGGACAACGGCATGAAGGTGCTGCCGCCGTCCGACAAGCTGAAGGAAGGCCTGTCCGCCATCGGCAAGACGATGACCGAGGAATGGATCAAGTCGGCCGGCGCCGACGGCGAGGCCATCATCGCGGCCTATCGCAAGTAAAGCGCAGGGAACCCGGCCGGCAGCCATCAGCAAGGGCGGCCGGCCGGGCCTCTCCATTCCTGACGCCCCTTCGTCACGACCGACCGCAGGAGGTGGTTGCGCCATGCGCACCGCACTGTCCATCCTTTACCGAACCGCCGAGATTCTGGGCGCGGTTTCGCTCGCCGCCATTGCCGTCCTGATCGTGACCCAGGTGGCGAGCCGCCTGTTCGACCGAATGGTGCCGGGCGCCGACGAGCTGGCGGGCTACTGCATGGCCGCGTCCTTCTTCCTCATGCTGGGGCCGGCGCTGCGCCGCGGTGCCCATATCCGCGTCGGCGTGCTGGTGGAGCGGCTGAACGGTCCCGCCCGCCGCGTCATGGAGCTGCTGTGCCTGGGCTTCGCCACCGCGCTCAGCGCCTATTTCGCCTGGTACTGGGTGCGCATGACCTATGATTCCTACGATTTCGGCGACCTCAGCCAGGGCGTGCTGCCGATCCCGCTGTGGATCCCGCAGGCGCTGATGGCGGCGGGGCTGGTGGTGCTGGTCATCGCCTTGATCGACGATCTGCTGGCCGTGCTGCAGGGGCGCGACGCCTCCTACCAGCATGCCGGCATGCAGAGCGAGGGCTGAGCGATGGACGAGACGACCGCATCCATCGTCGTCGTCGTGACGATGTTCCTGATGCTGGGGGCCGGCGTCTGGGTGGCGCTGGCGCTGGCTGGCGTCGGCTTCGTCGCCATGGCGCTGTTCACCGCAAGGCCGGTCGGCATGGTGATGGCGACCAACGTGTGGGGCGCCAGCACCTCCTGGACGCTGACCGCCCTGCCCCTGTTCATCTGGATGGGCGAGATCCTGTTCCGCACCCGCATCTCGTCCGACATGTTCAAGGGGCTGGCGCCCTGGACCGGCTGGCTGCCCGGCCGGCTGATGCATGTGAACATCATCGGCTGCTCGATCTTCGCCGCGGTGTCCGGCTCGTCCGCCGCCACCGCCGCCACCATCGGCCGCATGACCATTCCGGAGCTGAACCGGCGCGGCTACGACCCGATGATGACCTTGGGGTCGCTGGCGGGGGCCGGCACGCTGGGGCTGCTGATCCCGCCGTCGATCATCATGATCGTCTATGGCGTGGCCGCCGACGTGTCGATCGCCCGGCTGTTCATCGCCGGCGTCATTCCCGGCATCGTGCTGACCGGGCTGTTCATGCTGTATGTCGGCGGCTGGTCGCTGCTGAACCCCGGCCGGGTCCCGCCGCCGGAGGCGTCTCAGAGCTTCGCCGAAAAGATCCGCGACACCGGCGCGCTGATCCCGGTCATGCTGCTGATCGCGGCGGTGCTGGGCTCCATCTATGTCGGCATCGCCACCCCGACGGAGGCGGCGGGCATCGGCGTGCTGGGCTCTCTGGTGCTGGCCCTGGTGACCGGCACGCTGAACTGGACGACCTTCCGTGACAGCCTGTTCGGTGCCGCCCACACCTCCTGCATGATCGGCTTCATCCTGGCCGGCGCGGCCTTCCTGACGGTGGCGATGGGCTATACCGGCATCCCGCGCCTACTGGCGGAGTGGATCACCACCATGCAGCTGTCGCCGGCGGCGCTGCTGGTGGCGCTGACCGCCTTCTTCGTCGTGATGGGCTGCTTCCTCGACGGCATCTCGATGGTGGTGCTGACCACCTCGGTGATCCTGCCGATGGTCCAGCAGGCGGGGATCGACCTTCTGTGGTTCGGCATCTACATCATCATCGTGGTGGAGATGGCGCAGATCACCCCGCCGGTGGGCTTCAACCTGTTCGTGCTGCAGGCGATGACCGGCAAGGACATCTTCACCATCGGCAAGGCCAGCATGCCCTTCTTCCTGCTGATGGTGGTGATGGTGGTCCTGCTGTGGGTGTTCCCCGGCATGGTGTCCTGGCTGCCGTCGATGATGATCGGGTAACGAGGAAAACGTGCAAGTCCGCTTCACCAGCGCCGGCGACACCGCCTTCAACGTCGAGTTCGGCGAGACCATCGACCGGGCGACCAACGCCCGCGTCATGGCCCTGCACGCCCGACTGAAGGCCGCGCCGCCGCCGGGACTGGTGGAAACGGTGCCGACCTTCCGCTCGCTGCTGGTGGTCTATGATCCCGTCACGACCAGCCGCCGCCAGATGCAGGCGGCAGTCGAGGCGGCGCTGGCCGGCAGCGACGCCGCCCCGGCGGAAGGCCGGTTGTGGCGCCTGCCCGTCTGCTACGACCCCGACCTCGGCCCCGATCTGGCGGAACTGTGCGACACGCTGGGCCTGACGGCGGAGCGGGTGGCGGAGTTGCACGGATCGGTCGAGTATTTCGTCTACATGCTGGGCTTCATGCCGGGCTTCGGCTACATGGGCGATCTGCCGGCCGAGCTGGAACGGTCGCGCCGGACCGAGCCGCGGGTGCGGGTGCCGGCCGGTTCCGTCGCCATCGCCGGGCGACTGACCACCGTCTATCCCTGGGAAAGTCCCGGCGGCTGGCACCTGATCGGTCGCTGCCCGGTGCCGCTCTATGACGGTGACCGGCCCGATCCGGTGCTGCTGGCGGCCGGCGACCGGGTGCGCTTCGACGCGGTAGACCGCGCCACCTTCGACGCCATCGCCGAGGCGGCAAGCGCCGGCCGCTTCGACCCCGCCGGCCTGAGGGCCGCATGATGGCCGCCTGTCTCACGGTGGTCCGGCAGGGCCTGTTCGCGACGATCCAGGATTTGGGCCGCTTCGGCTATCAGGAGCTGGGCATGCCAGTGGCCGGGGCGCTCGACCCGGTGGCGCTGCGGCTGGCCAATGCGCTGGTCGGCAATCCTCAGGGAACCGCCGGGCTGGAGATTGCCCTGCTCGGCCCTGCGCTGCGGGTCGATACGCCCACCGTCCGCATCGCCGCCGTCGGACCGCTGGCCCTGACACTGGAGCGCGAGGGAGATGCCCCGCAGCCGCTCGCCCCGCACCGCAGCCACACCCTGCGGCAGGGCGACGTTCTGCGGCTGGGCGCGGTGGACGGCGCCTCCGTCGCCTATCTGGCGGTTGCCGGCGGTTTCGCGCTGGCGCCGGTGATGGGCAGCCTGTCCACCTATGTGCGCGCCGGCATCGGTCCGCTCGGCGGGCGGCCGCTGGCCGAGGGCGACCGGTTGCCGCTGGTCTGCGACAGCGCCCCGGACGCTTCGGATGTCGAACTGCCGCAGCCGCCCGACTATGGCGCCGGCCCGCTACGCGTCATGTTGGGACCGCAGGAGGACCGCTTCACCGAAGCCGCGATCGACAGCTTCCTGTCGGCGACCTACCGCGTCGGCAAACAGGCCGACCGCATGGGACTGCGGTTGGAGGGGCCGGCGCTGGCGCATCGGGGAAGCGCCGACATTCCGTCCGACGGGCTGGTCACCGGCTCCATTCAGGTGCCGGGCAACGGGCAGCCGATCCTGCTGCTGAACGACCACCAGACCGCCGGCGGCTATGCCAAGATCGCCACGGTGATCTCCGCCGACCTGCCCCGCGCCGGCCGCCTGCGCCCCGGCGACAGCCTGTCCTTCCAGGCGGTGACGGTGGAGGAGGCCGAAGCGATCCGCCGCCGCCAGGAACAGGCGATCGCCGGCTGGATCCGCGCCATCCGCCCGGTGCGCCCCACCGGCGGCGTCGACCTGGAGGCGCTCTATGCGGAGAACCTGATCTCCGGCACCGTCGACATCGTGAACGGCGGCAGCGACATCCCCCTGCTGTGATGCCCCCTGGTGTAACGGGCACCCGCCGGGGACGGCTCAGACACCGACGATCTGCAAGCCGCCGCTGGGCAGGGTGAAGGGCTGCGAGCTGGCGAGTTCCCTCACCACGCCGCTGTCCACATCCATGCGGAACAGGGCACCGGCCTGGGTGGAGTCCGTCGCGCTGAAATACAGCTGGTCGCCGACCGCATCCACGCCGGTGGGCTGAGTCCAGGTCGTACGATGGGTCTTGTCGGTGACCATCCGCGTGCCGGCCTCGGTGCCGTCGGTTCTCCACAGGGCGTTGCCATGCACGCCGTCATCCGCGGTGAAGAACAGCCTGTGATCGGCGACGGTCAGGTTTCCAATGGCGGCGCTGGCGCTGCCGGGCGCAATGTCCTTGACCATGTGGGTTCCCTGCGCCGTCCCGTCCGAGAACCAGAGTTCGTAGCCGGTCTGCTCGGTGCGGGTATTGAAGACGACGTTGTCGTCGACGGCAAGGAACTGATTGGGACCGGAAAGACCAGCTGGTGGGAACGTCTTGACCAGGACCGTGCCCTTGGGTGTACCGTCGCTCTTCCACAGATCGTTGCCGCTGTTGAAGAACAGCGTATCTTCGGCGGCGACCAGAGACACCGTGCGCCCGATCCTCACATTCTCACCAAGACCTTCCAGCAGCTTGACCGTGCCCTTCTCCGTCCCGTCGGTCACCCACAGCTGGCTGTAGGAGCCGGTGCCGTTCCAGGCCATCAGGAACAGCCGGTCGCCGACCGCCGTAAGATGATGGGGCAAAATCGGCACAGGGACCGGCGGATCGAATCCCCCGGCATAGAAATCCTTCACCAGAACCGTCCCGGCTGCCGTTCCATCCGACCGCCACAGCGCCCTGCCATGCTCGCTGTCGGTGGCGGAGAAGAACAGCTCGTCCCCCACCGCCGTCAGATCGCCCGGCGAGGAACCGGCCGGTCTGTCGCTGATGTCCTTGACCATGTGCGTCCCGGCGGCGGTGCCGTCGCTGACCCACAACTCCGCTCCGTGCTGGCCGTCGTCCGCCTGGAAGAACAGCTTGCCATCCGCGACGGTGAACGCCGTCGGCGACGAGCCCGTCGCCCCCGGATTGATATCGGCCACCATGTGTGTCCCGCCCGCCGTTCCGTCGGTCGTCCACACTTCGCGGCCATGCACCCCGTCATCCGCGCTGAAATACACACGCTTGCCCAGTCGGACCAATTCCCGCGGGTCCGACGAGGCCGCACCCGGAGCGATGTCCCGCAGAAGGAAAGTCCGGTGGCCGTCCGTTCCCCACAGCTCATCGCCATGACCCGTGTCCACGGCCGCGAAGACGGCATCGGCCCGGACATGGCTGGTCTTGAGCAGCAGATTGTCGGCGCTCAGGTCGTCCCGTGTCAGCCCCATCAGCTTGACCCCGTCGCGCGGCCCGAAATCGAGGACCAGCCCGTCGCGATCCTGATGGGAATGGGCCAGCACATCCTCCAGGCTGCCGATGCCGCCCCAGCCCCGCAGGTCCAGCAGGTCGCCGCCCGCACCGCCCTGGAAATCGCCGATGCAGTCCCAACCGTCACCGGGCTTGAGGACGAAACGGTCACTGCCGCCATCGCCTTCCATATAATCGTTGCCGCGATTGCCGGTGATCGTGTCGTCCCCGCTGCCGCCGAACAGAAGATCGCGATGCGGGCCGCCCGTGATCCGCCGACCGGACACGCCGTGATTCTGCGCCTGATCCCACGCCATGACCGCACCCTCCCAATGGTGCCGACGCGGATGGCATCGGCAGGGTGTCTATATTATACGGTTCTCATGTGTGCATTCTGCATGTGCACGCAGCCAGTGATCCATCGCTCCGCGCCGCTACCCCGGTTCGGCCGGGGACATCCCCGTATCGTCCGAAAGAAAGTACGGCGGACGCTTCACTCCGCAGCCGGCACCGGCTCCTTCACGCCGCTTTCCCGATGGCGGCAGACCCGGTCCCGGCCGCCCTGCTTGGCGCGGTAGAGCGCCATGTCGGCCGCCTTGATCATGGCGTCGGCCCGGCCGATGTCGGGGGTCAGGGTCGACAGGCCGATGCTGACGGTCACATGCAGGATCGTGCCGTCCTGCGGAATGCTCATGTCGCGGACGGCGCAGCGCAGGCGTTCGGCGAGTTGAAACGCCCCATCGCCCGGCGCATTGGGCAGCAGGATGGCGAACTCCTCGCCGCCGAAACGGGCGACGAGGTCGCTCTGCCGCACGCTGCACTGGAGCAGACGGCTGAGCGCCACCAGCACGGCGTCGCCGGCATCGTGCCCGCGGCTGTCGTTGACCTCCTTGAAATGGTCGATGTCAAGCATCAGGAGCGACACCGGCGTGTCGTGGCGCAGCGCGCTGGCCACGGCCCGGTCGATGAAAGCGAAGAAGGCCCGGCGGTTGGCCAGTCCGGTCAGCGGATCGCTCAACGCCGCGTTGCGCAGCACATGCTCGGTGTCGACGCGGCGGCGTTCGCGCGCCAGCATCGTGCCCAGCAGCAGGATGCCCGCCATCGTGAACAGGGCGACGGGAATCCCACCTTCGATCAAGACCGGCAGCGCGACCTCCCACGGCAGCACGAAGATGCTGAGGGGGTGGAACGACGCAACCGGGCCGAGGATGAGCAGCGGTCTGGTGTTTCGCCACTCCGCATCCGGCACCAGCCGCCGGAGTAGCAGACCGACCGACGCCGCCAGCAGGATCCCGAGCACCCCCGGAAGCGTCCCGGCGCCGCCGATCGCGATGCGGACCGCCGACACGATCCCGGCGGCGAGCACGGCGGCCAGCGGTCCACCGAAGGGAGCGGCCAACGCGACCGGCACCGCCTTCACGTCCAGAAAAACGCCGGGGGAGATGGGAACCGATTGCAGCATGGCGGCCACCCCGCCGAGGCCGAACAGCAGCCCCAGGCAAAGCTGCCGGACCCGGGGCCGTTCCTCCATCCGATACAGGATCGTCCCGTAAACGAGCGTCACCAGCGCCAGCAGCCCGACACCGCCCGCGAGTGCCGTTGCGATCGTCGTCGTGGCGCTGGGTTCCTCCACCTGCCGCTCCCCTTCGAACCGCCGGGTTGCCGACCTTCAGGCATCCATCTTCGTGTGAATATTCTAATATGCTTAGTGCGGACATCCTAGTGTGATGCGGAGGGTTTGTCGCAAATGCGGTTCATTGTCCGGGACGTTGCCGGACCGGAACCGGTTTTCGGGCACCGCCTCCCCGCCGATAAGCCGAAGACGCCCGACGGAGTGATGCGTATTGCGCGAAAAGAAGGCCGATCGCGACTTGTCAGCTCTCCCCATCGCCGACGGGACACAGCGACTCGCCTCTCCCGCCCACGGAAGCCGCCGTCACCGGACCGAACGCCAGCTTGAACGCAGGATCGAACGCTTCTGCCGGAAGGGGCCGGCCGAGGAATGCCCCCTGCGCGAAGCCGCAGCGGACCTCTTCGGCCAGGAGGTGCTGCTCTCCCGTCTCGACCCCTTCGGCGATCACCGTCAGGTCCATGCTGCGGGCCAGTGCCACGATGGCGCGCACGGTCTCCTGGTTGGCGGGATTGCGGATCATATCCTGCAGGATGCCCTGGTCGATCTTCAGGAATTCCACCGGAAGCCGCCTCAGATGGCCGAGCGACGCATAGCCGGTGCCGAAGCCGCCGACGGAGAAGGTGACACCCAGCGTCCTGAGCGACTGCATGGTCCGCGTCATCTCCGCCGACGGCGCCAGCATGGCGGCCTCCGGCAGTTCCAGGATCAGCCGGTCCGGCGACGCGCCATGGCGGGCGAGGCAGCCGGTGACCTGATCGCCGAAACCGGAATGCTTGAGCTGCAGGGTGGACACCGGCACGGTCAGCCGCAGCCCGGCGGCGCCACGGTCGCGCCAGCCCGCCAGTTGCCGGCAGCCGGCGTCGAGAAGCCATGCGCCGATCTGCAGGATCAGCCCGTTCGCCTCGGCCAGATGCAGAAAGTCGATGGGGGGCAGCAGGCCACGGTCGGGGTGGTTCCAACGCACCTCCGCCTGCGCGCCGGCCAGCAGGCCGCTGCCGACCTCCACCACCGGCTGGAGGAACAGCGCCAGCTGGCCCTTGGCCACCGCGTCGTGCAGCAGGTTCTCCATCTGCAAATGGTCGAGCGCGTCGGCGTCCATCTCCGGATCGTAGTAGGTCCAGTTGGCCGTCCCCTGCCGCTTGGCCTGATACATGGCGACATCGGCGTTCTTCACCAGCAGTTCGGGGTCGGTCCCCTGTTCCGGCGAGAAGGTGACGCCGATGCTGGCCGAGATGTGCAGGGTCTGGCCGGCGATGTGGAAGGGTTCGCCCAGGCTTTCGAACAGGCGGCGGGCCACCGTCTCCGCCTCCGCCCGGTCGCCGACCTGCGACAGGATGACGGTGAACTCGTCGCCGCCGATCCGGGCGATGGTCTCCGACCCGCGGACGCAAGCGGCCATCCGGTGCGCCGCCTCGCGCAGAAGCACGTCGCCGGTCTGATGGCCCAGCGTGTCGTTGACCCATTTGAAGCGGTTCAGGTCGATGAACAGCAGCGCCATGCAGGTCCGGTCGCGCGCCGCCCGCCGCAGCGCCTGTCGCAGCCTGTCATAGAACAGCGGCCGATTGGGCAGCCCGGTCAGCGCATCGTAATTGGCCTGATGGCGGATCGTCTCCTCCGCCCGGCGGCGCGCGGTGACGTCCTGGATGGCGGTGATCAGCCCCAGCACGAGGCCGCCGGCATCATGGAAGGGCTCCCCGACCTCCTGAAGGTCCAGATGGTCGCCGTTGGGCCGGGCGACGCGGTATTCGATGTCGAACCGCGCGTTCTCGGCCCAGGCCCGGCGATAGGCGTCCTGCACGTCCGGCCGCTGTTCCGGCACCACCCGGTCGAGAAGCTGCCCGACGGTGAGCCGTTCGGCCCCGCCGCCCGAGCCGATCGGGTTCAGGCCATTCGGGTCCACGCCGACCAGTTCGTGGAAATTGGCCGAGACCTCCACCAAGTCGTCGGGCAGATGGACGGTGTAGGCCAGCTTTGCGACCCGCTGCGCCTGGGCCAGCCGGGCCTCGCTGAGGCGCAGCGGTTCCTGCCGCTTCAACCGTTGCAGCACGCGCTGGAACAGGAACAGCAGGGCCAGCAGCGCCAGCGCGAAGCCGCCGGCATAGGGCGCCGTCTCGCGGACAAGGGTGTGGCCGGGCTGCTCCGGCGTCCAGGTCAGCACGCCGAACCGCTGCCCGGCGATGCTCTCCAGCGGCAGGCTGACGACATCCATCAGTGCAGGTCCGTCGGCCGCAGCCACGTGCAGATCGGCGATCCGGCGCGAGCTTGCGAGTTTCGCCAGCTCCGAGTCGAGCCTGGTCATGAAGACCTGAACCGGCCGGTCGGGATTCGGCGGCAGCGGGGCGTGTCCAGTTTCGTATTCGATCACCCGCGCGCCGAAGACGAAGGGGATTTGCCCGATATGGACGATGCCGCTGACCGGCTTTCCGGTGGCGCGCGCCGCCGTCAGAACCGGCCGCAGATCGGCAGCCTCGCTGGTCGCCGCGTCCAGGTCATCGCGCAGGGCGCCGTCCTTCGACGCATAGATCAGCCCGTCACGGCCATTCCAGGCATAGGAGCGGTCGAGCCCCCACAGCCGCTCCGCATAGGGGCCGACATTGGCGTTGGCCCAGACGGGGTCGTAGCCGACGACCAGATGGTCGACGGCATCGTTCCACAGGCTGTATTCCTCGGCCTTCTTTCCCATCGCGGCGCCGAGGTCCGCGACCGCGTCGGCGATCTCGTCCTTCGTCCGCTCCGCCGTGGCCATGTCGATCCGACGGGCCGTCTCCAGTGCCATGAACAGCACGAACGCAATGGTCATCACAACCATGGCGACAAAAAGCAGTCCGGCCATGTTAAGGCGACGGGCATCGCCCGTTGCATGATCGAAGTTTCCTGGAGTGCGGGCGGAGATCATCGCAGCGGTTACCAAATTCCCGACATTGCAATTATTCTACCCCCGCCTCCGTTAATTTTCCGCTTATGAGAACAGTTCGCAACGCAAGCACACCAATCTTTTGTTTACGCCGAGCTGCCCATGGCCGGAATCCCGCCAGTCTTTCGGCGATTTGCGCCGATACAGACAAACCGCAATTGAAAAAGCGACCCGGCGGCTGGACCGGGCGGGCGGTTTCGCCTTCGCCCACTTCGCCATCGTCCATTTCAAGGAGCCTATGCGCCGGGCCATGGTTCTGGCGTTCCACACCGGCCGGAGGTCATCGGACCTCATCAGGATGCGGTGGGATGATTATGACGGCCCCGAGATCCAGGTTACCCAGAAAAGACCGATAGCCGGCTGTGGGTACCGTGTCACGCGGACCTAAAGGTCGAGTTGACGGAGTGGAAGAGAAACGCTACCTCCGTAACAATACTGGTCAACCCCGCTTCCGGACATCCCTGGAACAGAATAGGATTTTCCAACGCCCTATGTTTGGCAATCAAAGCTCATGCGGAGGTGAAGGGTTACGTTTTCCATGGCTTGCGGAAAGCCTCTGCCTCGCTGCCGGCGCAGACCGGCTGTTCGGCTCTGGAGTTCGCGGCCGTCACCGGGCACATCTCACTGAAAAATCCCGAAATCCACACAGGTCGGGCGGACTGGCGACAAACGGCGAACGCCGCCATCGCGAAGCTGGAAAGCCTCCGGCGGTAAACACAGAAAAATTGGGCAGGTAACCCGTTGGAAACATTTGTTTATTGCAGATTGAAACAAAAGTTGACTTGGGCTTCCCCGGCGTGCTGTGGCACACCACTCTCGGAATTGCCGATGGTGCGGCGCCCACTCCGGAAGAAGCGTCGTCCTTTCCGGCAGTGATGTCTTAACCTTTCCCGGCTCAAGTACGACGCCATTTGCGACCGGTTTCCCCCTCCACACAAGGCTCGACCAGGAACACCACCATGGCCAATCGTCCGCTCGCCTGCGTGATCCTCGCCGCCGGCAAGGGCACGCGCATGAAATCCGATCTGCCCAAGGTGCTGCACCGGGTTGCCGGCCGGCCGATGGTCGGGCATGTGCTGGCCGCGGTGAAGACGCTCGACCCCGACCATGTGGTGGTCGTGGTCGGCCCCGGCATGGACAGCGTGGCCGCCGCCGTCGCCCCCTACCCCACCGCGGTCCAGCATGAGCAGCGCGGCACCGCCGACGCCGTGCGCGCCGCCTTCGGCCTGCTGGAGGGCTTCACCGGCGACGTCATCGTCCTGTACGGCGACACGCCGCTGGTCACGCCGGACACGCTGCGCGCGCTGGTGCAGGCGCGCCGGCAGGCGAGCGACCCGGCGGTGGTGGTTCTGGGCATGCGCCCCGACGATCCGGGCGCCTATGGCCGGCTGATCCTGAACGCCCGCGGCGGGCTGGAGAAGATCGTCGAGTATCTCGACGCCAGCGAGGAGGAGCGCGCGGTCACCCTGTGCAACGCTGGCCTGATGGCGTTCGACGGCGCCCGCATGTTCGACCTGATCGGCAGCGTCGGCAACGACAATGCCAAGTCGGAATATTACCTGACCGACGTGGTCCAGATCGCGCGCCGCGCCGGCATGGCCTGCGCCGTGGTGGAGGCCGCTCCGGCCGAGGTGGTCGGCGTCAATTCCCGGGCCGAACTGGCGGAGGTGGAGAAGCTGCTGCAGCGCCGCCTGCGCAAGGCCGCGATGGACAACGGCGCCACCCTGATCGATCCCGACAGCACCTTCCTCAGCGTCGACACAAGGCTCGGACGCGACGTGGTGGTGGGGCCCGGCTGCTTCTTCGGCGCCGGCGTGACGGTGGGCGACCGGGTGGAGATCAAGCCCTACTGCCATCTGGAAGGCGTGCGCATCGACAGCGGTGCCGTCATCGGCCCCTATGCCCGCCTGCGTCCGGGTGCGGAGATCGGTCCGGACGTTCACATCGGCAACTTCGTCGAGGTGAAGAACGCGGTGATCGAAGCCGGGGCCAAGGCCAACCACCTGACCTACATCGGCGACGCCCGCGTCGGCGCCAAGGCCAACATCGGCGCCGGCACCATCACCTGCAATTACGACGGTTTCACCAAGAGCCGGACGGACATCGGCGCCGGGGCCTTCATCGGCTCCAACAGTGCGCTGGTCGCCCCGGTCGTCATCGGCGACGGCGCCATCGTCGGCGCCGGCAGCGTGGTGACGATGGCGGTGGAAGCGGATGCGCTGGTGGTCGCCCGCGGCAGCCAGAAGCTGTACGCCGGCTGGGCACAGCGGTTCCGCGAACGGAAGCAAAACGAGAAAGCGAAAAAGGCGTAAGGTCGGTTCGGGTCTTCTCTCCGGTCGGCATCTATTCAGGAGCATCAGGTCCATGTGCGGCATCATCGGCATCAACGGCATTCACGACGCGTCCCCCCGGCTGGTGGAAGGCCTGCGCCGGCTGGAATACCGCGGCTATGACAGCGCGGGCGTCGCCACCCTGGTGAACGGCCACATCGAGCGCCGCCGCGCCGAGGGCAAGCTGAGCAACCTGGACATGAAGCTGCGCGACCAGCCGCTGTCCGGCACGGTCGGCATCGGCCACACCCGCTGGGCCACCCATGGCGGGCCGACGGAGAACAACGCACACCCGCACGCCACCAAGCGCGTCGCCGTCGTCCACAACGGCATCATCGAGAATTACCAGGAGCTGAAGGACGAGCTGACCGGCCACGGCTACGTCTTCGAAAGCGCGACCGACACCGAGGTGATCGTCCATCTCGTCACCTATTACCTGGACCAGCACGGCATGACGCCGGTCCAGGCGTCGGCCGCCGCCTTCAAGCGCTTCACCGGCGCCTTCGCCCTGGTGCTGATCTTCGCCGGCGAGCACGAGCTGATGATCGGCGCCCGCCACGGCACGCCGCTGGCCGTCGGCTATGGCGAGGGCGAGATGTATCTGGCCTCCGACGCCTTCGCCCTGGCGCCGCTGACCAACCGCATCTGCTATCTGGAGGACGGCGACTGGGTCGAGGTCAGCCGCACCGCCGCCATCGTCCACGACGCCACCGATGCGGTGGTGGAGCGGCCGGTGAGGACCACCGCGGTGTCCGGCGCGCTGATCGGCAAGGACGGCTACCGCCACTACATGCTCAAGGAAATCTATGAGCAGCCGCAGGTCATCGGCGACACGCTGAACGCCTACATCAACCCGGAAACCGGCACCTTCTCCCTGCCGGACTTCCCCTTCGATCTGGCCGGCGCCAGCAAGCTGACCATCGTCGCCTGCGGCACCGCCTATTACGCCGGCTTCGTCGCCAAATACTGGTTCGAGACGCTGGCCCGCATCCCGGTCGAGGTCGACATCGCCTCGGAGTTCCGCTACCGCGAGGCTCCGCTGCCGCCGGGCGGCATCGCGCTGTTCATTTCGCAGTCGGGCGAGACGCTGGATACGCTGGAGGCGCTGCGCTACTGCAAGCGCCAGGGCCAGAAGATCCTGTCGATCGTCAACGCCCCGGAAAGCACGATCGCGCGGGAATCCGACGCCGTGCTCTACACCATGGCGGGTCCGGAGATCGGCGTCGCCTCGACCAAGGCCTTCACCACCCAGCTGACCACGCTGGCCTGCCTTGCCGTCACCGTCGGCCGCGCCCGCGGCGCCATCGACCAGGAGCGGATGCAGCAGATCGCCCACGCGCTGCGCGAGGTTCCCGCCCGCGCCGCCGACGTGCTGGCCCATGACGAGCGGCTGAAGGAACTGGCGCAGGAGGTGTCGGAGGCCCGCGACGTGCTCTATCTCGGCCGCGGCGCCATGTACCCGCTGGCCCTGGAAGGAGCGCTGAAGCTGAAGGAAATCAGCTACATTCACGCCGAAGGCTACGCCGCCGGCGAGCTGAAGCACGGCCCCATTGCGCTGATCGACGACAATGTCCCGGTGATCGTGCTGGTGCCGTCCGACGCCCTGTTCGAGAAGGTGGTGTCGAACGTGCAGGAGGTCTGCGCCCGCTCCGGCAAGGTCCTCCTGCTGGCCGACCGGAAGGGCATCGACAAGCTGAAGGACAAGGTCCGCTGGTCGGTCGAACTGCCGGCCTGCGATCCGCTGGTGGCGCCGCTGCTGTATGCCATTCCGGTGCAGTTGCTGGCCTATCACACCGCGGTGCTGAAGGGGACCGACGTGGACCAACCGCGGAATTTGGCGAAGAGCGTGACGGTGGAGTAAGAGACCGCTTGAAAAGGATTGGTGTTGTTCACGGGGAACAAAGTCTCACACTGAAGAATAAACCATCATACCCGAGAACAAAGCTTCATCCTGAATGACCTTGCACCGTCTGGGGATTCGGCACGCCATCGAAAGAGGTAGCCGCACCCCGGAGGTGCCATGGCTCGCCGCCGTTACGCGTTCGATGAGGACAGGAAGGCGGCGTGTCTCAACACAAGCAGCCACCGGAAAACCCGGAGCGGTTTACTGTGTCCCTCTTTCCATGCCGGTTCACAGGTCGGGCTGCTCGGTTGCGCTGCGCAGATCGCGTTTCAGGATCTTGCCGATGATCGACGTGGGCAGGGCCGATCGGAACTCGATCGTCGACGGCCGTTCGAAACGCGACAGGCGAGGAACGAGGAAGCTGTGCAGGTCCTCCGCCGACAGCCCGGCGCCGGCCTTCGCGACGACGAACGCCTTGACCGTCTGGCCGCGCATCGGATCGGGTTCGCCGATCACGGCGACATCGCTCACCGCCGGGTGTTCGCGGATCGCGGCTTCGACCATGCGCGGATACACATGCTGCCCGCCGGCAATGATCAGGTCCTTCAGCCGATCGACGATGTGGAGATAGCCGTCCTCGTCGAGAAAGCCGATGTCGCCCGTGTGGAGATGTCCGCCGGCCATCGCCGTCGCGGTCGCTTCGTCGTCGCTCCAATAGCCGGCCATGAGCTGGGGACCCCTGACGCACACTTCCCCAACCCTGCCGACCGGTTGGGGCGTCGTGCCGTCTTCAACGGACACGATCTCGACGATGGTCCCCGGCAGGGGCAGCCCGGCCGAACCGGGTTTGGTGGCGCCTTCGTAGGGAGTGCAGGTGACGACGGGGGATGCTTCCGTCAGGCCGTACCCCTCGACCAGCCTGCTGCCGGTCATCGCCTGGAAGCGCTCCTGCAGCAGCGGCGGCAGGCTGTCGCCGCCGGAGATGCACAGCCGCAGCGACGACAGATCATGGAGAGCTGCGGTGGGGCAGTCGATCAGCGCCTGGAAAAGCCGGGGAACGCCGGTCATCATGGTCGGGCGCTTGTTCTGGATGGTGGCGAGAATCTCCCGCACGTCGATCCGCGGCAGCAACACCAGCTCGGCGCCGAGTGCGATGCCGAAGTTCATCACCGCGGTCATGCCGAAGACATGGAACAGCGGCAATACGGCAAGGAGGCGCTCCTGCTCCACCGTGCTTCCGGTGAGCCAGTCCCGGCATTGGCAGGCATTCACGAAGAGGCCGGCATGGGTGAGGACGGTCCCCTTGGGCAGTCCGGTGGTGCCGCCGGTGTATTGGATGACGGCCGGCGCATGCTGCGGATCGAGGCCGACCGGAACACAGCGGCCGTCATTGTCGAGCAGGCTGGAAAAGGAGAGATGGCGTCCGTCTTCCGGAAAGTCGGCGACGTCCCCGCGGTGCAACAGGGGATACAGCCAGTTCTTCGGGAAGGGCAGGCTTTCCGCCAGGGAGGCGACGATGATCCGGCGCAGCCGGCCCGGCCATCCCACCGCCGACAGCGTGGCCTGGAATCTTGGCAGGTCGAGGGTTATCAGGATCTCGGCGGCGGAGTCGGCGATCTGCCGTTCAAGCTCCAGCTCGGCATTCAGCGGGTTGGCGTTCACCACCGTGCCGCCAGCCTTGAGGATGGCATAGAAGGCGATGATGAAATAGGGACAGTTGGGCAGCAGAAGCATGACCCGTGTCCCCTCGCCGACGCCCAGTTCCTGCAGTCCCTTTGCGGTCCTTTCGACCAGATCGAGGGTTTCACCGAAGGAATGGCGCCGCCCGAGGAAATCCATGCAGGACCGGTCCCGGTGGGTCGCCGCCGCCTCCTCGAGCAGGGCAGGCAGGGGCCGCGCCGGCGGCGGGCGGCGCCAGTCCAATCCGGGAGGATAGCTGCGCTCCCAAGGGTAGGTGCCCCCCTGCGCGCCTGCCGTGGCGTCGGCGATGGACCTGATCATGGCGTCGGTTCCGATCACGGGTGTGCCGGACACAGTCTATCGGATCTGCCGGGACCGCCTCTTGATGCAGGTTAAAGCCGTTGCCCTGTCGCCATCACCCGAAGGATGGATGATGCCTACCGGCGCGAAGTCTCACTGCGTGCCGAGAATGCACCGCGGGGCTTCGGCAAAAGCCTTCGACTCATCCGGCACGGTCTCCGCGCTCTGTTTGCTTTCTCCTTCAGGGCCTTGTTCCGTGCCCTCCGATTCCGGCAGCGGCTTCGGCAGTTCGTCCGCGGTCAGGGTTTCACGCTCCAGCAGGCTTCTTGCCCCTTGTTCCAGCATGGCGTGGTTCCTGCGCAAGATGTCCGATGCCCGCGACGCGGCGGCCTCGACCAGGGTGCGGACCGCCGCATCGATGCGGCTGGCCGACGCTTCGCCGTAATGCCGGGGTTGCCAGAAGGCGCCCTGGGGTTGACCGAGAAGATGGCCCGGCTCGGTGTCGTAGCAGACCGCCCCCAGCGTTTCGTCCATGCCGTACCGCATCACCATGCCCCTGGCGATGTCGGTGACTTTCGCCAGATCGTCGGCTCCGCCCGTCGATACCTCGCCGAACACGATCTGCTCCGCCGCCCGGCCGGCCATCAGGACGGTCATCTTGTCTTCCAGCTCGTGGCGGCCCATCAGGAAGCGATCCTCCGTCGGGCGCTGGATGGTGTAGCCGAGCGCCCCGATGCCGCGCGGGATGATCGATACCTTCTGGACGGGATCGGTGCCGGGGATCGCCATGGCGACCAGGGCGTGCCCCATCTCGTGGTGGGCGACGATGGATCGTTCGTGCAGGCTGAGAATGCGGGATTTCTTCTCCAATCCGGCGACGATCCGTTCGATGGCGGCTTCGAAATCCTCGGTCGACACGGCGTCGGCGTCCCGCCTCGTGGCGATCATCGCCGCCTCGTTGACCAGATTGGCGAGATCGGCGCCGGTGAAGCCTGGGGTCAGAGCCGCCAGATGGGTGAGGTCCACATCCGGGCCGAGAGGGACCCGTCTGGTGTGGATCGCAAGGATTTGCGCGCGTCCGGATTTTTCCGGCCGATCCACCAGGATCTGCCGGTCGAACCGCCCCGCGCGGAGCAGGGCCGGATCGAGGATTTCCGGGCGGTTGGTTGCCGCCAGCAAAACCAGCCCGGCACTGGGGTCGAAGCCGTCCAGTTCGGCCAGAAGCTGGTTGAGCGTCTGTTCCTTCTCGTCGTGCCCGCCCATCATCGGCAATGATCCGCGTGCACGGCCGAGCGCGTCGAGTTCATCGATGAAGATGATGGCCGGCGTTCGCGCCCGTGCGAGCGTGAACAGGTCCCGCACCCTCGCGGCCCCGACACCCACGAACATCTCGACGAATTCCGATCCGTTGGTCGAAATGAAGGGAACCTTGGCTTCGCCGGCGACGGCCCTGGCCAGCAGCGTCTTGCCGGTTCCAGGCGGACCCACCAGCAGAATCCCCTTGGGCACATGGGCGCCCAGGCGTGAAAACTCCTTCGGATTCTGCAGGAACTCCACGACCTCCCGCAGTTCGTCCTTCGCCTCGTCGACACCGGCGACATCATCGAACTTGATGGAGATATCGGTCTCGGCGAACAGCTTGGCCTTGCTGCGGCCGATCGACAGCAGGCCTCCGCCCGCCCGCATGCCGGACATCCCGGCCAGACTCCACACGGCGAACAGGATCAGGAGCCAGCCGAACCAACTGACGATGCCCGATGCCCAATTTGACTCGGTGATGCCGCTGAAGGGGATGTGACGGGCCGTAAGATCGCGGGCGATGTCGGGCGCGACACGGACGGTCTCGAACGTCCGCGACCCGTTGGGCAGAGGTTCGCTCAGCGTACCGGTCAGGGTGGTTTCGCCGACCATGACCTGCTCGATCTTGCCGCGATCCAGCAGTTCCTGGAACTGGCTGTAGGGTATCGTTTGCGCCTGATGAACGCCGGGGAGCGCCCACAGCAGGAACAGCCCGACCCCGATCGACAGGGCAAGGGCAAGCCACAACAGCAGGTCGGCGCCGCGGTCGCTGTCCTTCTTGTCGTCCATGACACCTCCCGCTGCGGTCCGAACCGTCCGCATCCCCTGAAGGCTGCAGGGGCGTCCGCGTCCTGTCCTTTACTCAGGTTAAGGCCGGCACCGTGAAGCCGTGGATCAATGGCGACATTCTCCCGATGCGGTTGCACGGATACCGTTCAGGGAGTCCGCCAAAGGAGTCCGGACCGCCATGGCCAAACCTGCTCCTCCCCAGCCAGCCCCATCCGCCGAACCCCCGTCCGCCGAATCGGTGCCCGAGCTGAACGTCGGATTGCAGAAGCTGTGCTTTCTGATCGTCAAGGCCCGTGAATTCGACGCCAAGGTGGAGCCGTCCGATCTGGATGAGGGCTCCAACCCGAGCGACGACGGCATGCGGGCGGTGCTGGAGGATTACGCCGACGATCCGACCCTGGCGGAACTAAAGGACGCCATCGACGGCCTCGACGACGACGAGGTGGTCGATGTGATCGCGCTGGTCTGGCTGGGGCGCGGCGATTTCTCAGCGGAGGAATGGGCCGAGGCGCAGGCGCTGGCCCGGGAACGCCATACGGCCCGTTCCGCGGATTACCTCATCGGCATCCCCAACCTGGGAGACTGCCTGGAGGAGGGTGCCGCCCAGCTCGGCTATTCCTGCGAGGAATTCGAAATCAACCGGCTTTAGGACGGATCGGCGGCGGAATGGTTGAGACGCGGCTTCGGCATCCGTCGCGGTCCGGCGGGGCCAAGCGGCGGGGCCGAGCCGCAAGCCCCACTCAGAAATGGTTGCGCACGGCCGCGCGGATGCGGCGGATGTCGTCGTCGACCTGCGCGGGCGTGGTGTGCGGCCCCAGATCGTCGAAATGCAGATGCTCGACCACCCTGATGCCGCACAGTCCCATGATCGCAACGTCCTGCGTCACCGTGAAGGCCTGCCTCTCACCGGTCGCTTCCAGAAAGGCCATCGGGGCGCCGGAACTCGTGACGATCAGCCCCTTGCGCCCATGCAGTTTGCCCTCGACCTCCTCGCCCCGCATTTCCCAGGCAAATCCGTAACTGAAGACACGGTCCACATAGCCTTTCAGCATCGCCGGCATGCCGGCCCACCAGATCGGAAACACGAAGGAAACCGCCTGGGACGCCGTGATGAGGTCCTGCTCGCGCTGGATGTCTTCGGGTACCGGACCCGTGCCGGCCAGTTCCTCCTCCGAAAGGACCGGGTTGAAGCCCATGGCGTAGAGGTCGCGGACGGTGACCGCGTGCCCGCATTGCTCCAACTCGTCCACATAGGCGCCCACCGCCTGCCGGATGAAGCTGCCGGAGCGCGGATGCGCGAAAACGACGACGTGCTTCATGACACTCCTCCCGTTCCGGGCTCGCGCGGCGCGCGGCCGAGTTTCCGTTCCAGTTCCACGACCGCGCGCAGCGTCCTGAGCACGCTGTCCGGCGTCAGGCTGATGGAGTCGATGCCGAGGCGCACCAGGAACTCGGCGATCTCCGGATAGTCGGAGGGCGCCTGTCCGCAGATGCCGCAAGGCCGGCCATTGCGCCGCGCGCCCTCCACGGCCTGGCGCAGGAAGGCCAGCACGCCGGGATCGCGTTCGTCGAAATCGAAGGCGACCAGCGGGCTGTCGCGGTCCACCCCGAGCGTGAGTTGCGTCAGGTCGTTCGACCCGATGGAGAAACCGTCGAACCGTTGGGCGAACTCATCCACCAGCAGCACGTTGTTGGGGATTTCACACATCACGTAAACTTGGAGACCGTCACGCCCGCGCTCCAGCCCGTGGCGCGCCATGGCGGCGATCACCCGGTCGGCTTCCTCCAGACGGCGGCAGAACGGCACCATCACCTTCACGTTGGTCAGCCCCATCTCGCCACGCACGCGGGCAAGCGCCCTGCATTCCAGCGCGAAGCCTTCCTCGTAAGCCGGATGGGCGTAGCGCGCAGCCCCCCGGAAACCCAGCATCGGGTTCTCCTCGACCGGCTCGAACCATCTCCCACCAAGCAGGGAAGCGTATTCGTTCGTCTTGAAATCGGACAGCCGGACGATCACCGGGCGCGGGAAGAAGGCCGCCGCGATGGTGCCGATCCCCTCCGACAGGCGCTCCACGAAATAGGCGCTGCCGTCCGGGTGGTTGCGGGTCAGGTGGGCGATGCGGGCCCGCACGTCGGCGTCCTCGACACGCTCCGGGTGGACGAGCGCCATCGGATGGACCTTGATGGCCTCGTTGACGATGAACTCCATGCGCGCCAGCCCGACACCGTCCACCGGCAGCCGGCCGGTCTGGAAGGCTTGATCGGGATTGCCGAGGTTCACCATGATGCGCGTCTGCGGCCGCGGCAGTTGGCCAAGATCCAGGCGCTCCACCCGGAACGGCACGGCGCCGTCATAGACCTTGCCGGTTTCACCCTCCGCGCAGGAGACGGTCACCGTCTGCCCATCGCGCAGGGCCTCCGTCGCGCGGTCGGCTCCGACCACGGCTGGAATGCCCAGTTCGCGGGCGACGATGGCGGCATGGCAGGTGCGGCCACCCCGGTTGGTGACGATGGCGGCGGCCGTCTTCATCACCGGCTCCCAATCCGGCGTCGTGGTGTCGGCCACCAGAACCTCGCCCGGACGGAAGGCCGACAGATGGTGGGCGTCGGTCACCACGCGCACCGTCCCGGTGGCCATGCGTCCGCCGACGGCGCGTCCCGACGCGAGCACGGTGCCCTTCGCTTCCGGAACGAAGCTCTCCAGTTCCAGCGCCGTCCGCTGGGAGGCGACCGTCTCCGGCCGGGCCTGGACGATGTAGAGGCCACCGTCCAGCCCGTCCTTGGCCCATTCGATGTCCATGGGCTGGCCGTAATGGTCCTCGATCCGGATGGCGTATCCGGCAAGCCGCAGCACCTCCTCGTCGGTCAGGCAGAAGCGCTCGCGATCGGCATCGGGGGTGGGGACGGTCCGCGTCGGCTCGCGCGTGCGGCCCGGCCGATAGACCATCTTCACCTGCTTCTCGCCCAGCCGCCGCTGCAGCACCGCGCGGTGGCCCTGCCGGAAGGTCGCCTTGTGCACATAGAACTCGTCGGGATCGACCGCCCCCTGGACGACCGTTTCCCCCAGCCCGTAGGCGCCGGTGATGAACACGGCGTCGCGGAATCCCGATTCCGTATCCAGCGTGAACATCACCCCGGCCGAGGCGAGGTCGGAACGCACCATTTTCTGCACGCCGACCGACAGCGCGACCTTGAAGTGGTCGAAGCCCTGGTCAATCCGGTAGGAGATGGCCCGGTCGGTGAACAGCGAGGCGTGGCAGCGCCGCACCGCGTCGAGCAGCATGGCCTCTCCGGACACATTCAGATAGGTCTCGTGCTGGCCGGCGAAACTGGCGGTCGGCAGATCCTCCGCGGTGGCGGAACTGCGGACTGCGACGGTCAGGCCCTCCCCGTACTCGGCCAGCAGGGCGCGGAAAGCCGTGCGGATTTGCGCCTCCATCGCCGGCGTGAGGCCGGCCGAGTAGACG
Source organism: Azospirillum sp. A1-3 (assembly GCF_023806445.1). Classification (NCBI taxonomy): domain Bacteria; kingdom Pseudomonadati; phylum Pseudomonadota; class Alphaproteobacteria; order Rhodospirillales; family Azospirillaceae; genus Azospirillum; species Azospirillum sp. A1-3. Next base: position 88,274 of record NZ_JAMSLU010000003.1, on the reverse strand, counting down.
ATGTCACGCGCACGGGCTCCGGCGCGGGCAAGCCGGGCCACGTCACTCTTATCCAGCCCGTCGAGCAGCGCATGGAGGTCCTCCCACGCCTTGGCCGCGGTCAGCGCATCGCGGAAGGCCGCCGCGGTCAGGGCGAACCCGTCGGGCACCTCGACCCCCAGCGGCTTCAGGTGGCGGTACAACTCACCAAGCGACGCGTTCTTGCCGCCGACCAGGGCGACGTCGTCGCGGCCGAGGTCGGAGAACCAGCGGATGTATGTGGCGTCCGGCATATCCGGCCTCCTTGTTCCGGCCTCTTTGTCCCAAAGGCGCAGCATGGCCGGATGGCGGGTTCGCCTCGTGCGCACGGGCGTGACGGGTCGCTAGCCGACGACATGATGCTTGCCGACCGGGGTGACCGTGGTCGCCTGCGGCCCTTGGGCGCTTTCCTTTTCGGCGATGCTCAGGCGGACCTCCTGGTCAACCTTCAGGGCGTCGAAGGACCCGTCCGCCACGCTGTTGCGGTGGAAGTAGACCTCCTGCCCGTCCGTCGTTTCGATGAAGCCGTAGCCGTCTTCGGCGAACAGGCGGACCACGCGGCCGTGCAAGGGAACCACATGCGTCTTCACGTCCGCCCGGCGGCGGCGCGCGTAATCCTCCAACTCCCGGCGGGCCGCGTCGAACGCGTCGCGCACGGCGACTCTCGGATTTTCGTGAGCGTGGTCCTCGGGCTTCGCGTGACGCACGGCCAGCTTCTCCCCCGGCACGGTCAGGTCGATCCGGACCGCATAGAGCTTGCCCTGATGCTGGTGCCGGTGCGGCGCGTCGATGGTCACATGGCACGCCATGATGTGGTCGAAGAACCGCTCCAGCTTGGCGGCGTGCTCCCGCACGACCGTCTCCAGGGCGGGCGACGGTTCCAGATTGTCGAAGGTGATCTGCACCGGGAATTGCATGGCATTCCTCCTGTCGGTTGCCACCTGTCAGCGGCCGTGCGCGCCCCTTGAGTTCGGCGTTCGCCAGAGTGTGCCGGCTAGGGTGTGCCGGCGAGCGGCGCGTTCCACGACCATCACCTCGACCGTAAGGAGCAGACCTGCCACCTGGGATGCACAGCGCGCTGGCAGCCATTCTGGCGGCTCCAGAAGTCCCGGCGTTAACCTGGATCAAGCGGCGACCCGAAGTCTTGCGGTCTAATGATCCGAGCCAACACTCCCGCAGCCAGCCATCCAGGAGGAAGTCGCCATGGAACCCTCAGGCATGAAGCCTCTGAGCCAGCGGCTTACTTCCGAGGACATCGTGGAGACGGTCGGCCGGATCGACAATGCCAGCATCGCCGCCATTCTGGAAACCGGAGCGAGCCGTGAGGAACTGCTCCAGGCATTTGCCTGGTTCTCCCAGGAGAGCGATACGATGGGAGAAGCGCGCCATGCACTGTCCGGCCGTGTCGAACAGGTGTACTGCATCCTGATTGGCGACAACGAGTTCCCGGACCCGCGATAGCGGCCGGCCGTTCGCCGTCGCAAGGGCTGTCGCCACTTCCAAGTCGGCGCTGCGCCGGGAAAAAATGGTGTGATCAGGAACCGGAGGATCCGGGCCGGGCAGGTGCATGAGCGAGCCCGGCCTCCGTGGGCGGCTTCCATACCCTCTTACCCTCCCGACCGCCACCAGCCAAAAATTTCTCCACCCACTTTGTGAATTTCTATCATCTTGGGTAGAGCACAATCCATTATGTACAGGTTGTCGTATATTTGACTTAGATCAAATCACCCACCCTTCCGGGGGCGCAAGTTCTGTATTTTTAAAGAACGCCCCAATCTCCGTCGTCGTCCCATGACGGTTCTGTGGAGACGAACCATGTCTTCATCGCATGGCTTTTCGAACAGCGAAGCGCTCTACGCGGAACTCTTGAGTTTTTCTGTTGTAGCACTTGCAACCGGTTCGCACAGCGATCACGCTCTCCTGCTGCTGCACGAACGCTACCGGGAATCCGAAGACGGTGAAACCGCTCGGCGGAAGTGGCTGCTGCGCTCGCTGATCAGCACCCCCGCCCAAACGCCGCTCGGCGTCGCCGTCAAGCTGACCGTGGCCTGCCGCCTCGACGGACACCTGGATGCGGCCCAGGAAGCGGCCGAAGGTCCCATTGGCAGCCACATCATCGTTTCAGCCCTGATCGACTCGCTGGCGCAGGCCGAACTACTCCCCCAGCTGCGCTCCGCAAACCCGAGCGAGCCGAGACATTAGGTACATGCGAGAAAGGCGTCCCATGCGGCCCGAATGCCAATCCTGCCCGGTTCGACGCGACGGGCTATGCGCAAGCGCCTCCGACGCGCAACTCCAGGCGCTCGGCACCATCAAGCACCCGCTCTGGCATGTGCCTGCGGGCGGCTGCGTCTTCGCCGAAGGGGATGGTAGCGAGATGGTGTTCATCATTCGCCGCGGCTGGGCGGCGGTGTCCGTCTTCCACGAGAACGGGCGTCGCCAGGTGCTTCGCTTCGCCATGCCCGGAAGCATGGTCGGGTTCGAGACGACCGCCGACGGCTGCATGCCCTGCACGGTGGAGGCGCTGACCGATCTCACCACCTGCCCGATCCCGCGCCAGTCGCTGATGCGGTTCTGCCAGACTGCACCGGAACTGACCTTGCGGATGTGGTCGCTTCTGGCGGCGGAGACGATTTCGGACTGGCGTCTGCTGGGCGGGCTCGGCACCTGCACCGCGACCGAGCGGATCGCCCGCCTGCTCGTCGCGCTGTGCCAGCGCCAGAACCGGGAGACCGGCGCCTGTGTGGATGACGCCCGTGTGGATGAGTTCGCGCTCCCGATCAGCCAGACGGTGATCGCCGACGCGACCGGCCTGACCTCGGTTCATGTCTGCCGGACCTTGAAGGAGATGCGGGCCGCCGGACTGCTGTCGTTCACCAAGGGGCGCCTGCGCGTCATGGACTGGCCGCGGTTGGCCGATCTGGCGGAGATGTCCGAGACGCCGGTGCCCCAGTCTGCATTCCTGCCGCCTCCTCCGGGGTTGGAGCCGGACACATGGTGCGGGGGTGCCTGGCACAACGCATCCGGCCGATGCCATGGACATCGCCCATATCATCGCCCATCGGCCCCTCGTGACCAACTGGCCGTGACCAACTGGCCGTGACCAGGTGGCGCAGGCAAGACCGGCCCACGCCACCTGGTCCGCAACGCCTGAGAAGCCCCGCTCCCTGCAACTCCGCTCCCAGCCGGTCCGCGTCTCAATCGGTGTGCCAATTCACCCTGAGGAAGCACTCGCCCTCGGCGTACTTCCACGTCACTTCACCGTGGTGATGGTGAGCGAGCGCTTCGGCGATACGCCGGGGCAAGTGAAGATCCGTGGTCGTCACGTTGATCCCGTCGGCGTCGTCGTGGATGTCCATGATCCTGTTGAGCGGATGGTCGGCGGTCTCGAGCTTCTCCTGATGACGGACCTGCGCAATGATCTCGGCACGATGGGCTTGGACGAAGGCGCCGCTCATCGTCAGGATGCCGGCCGGGATCCGCTCCTCGATGCGCTGGCAGGCCTGGCAGACGGTCTCCGTCGCATCGGCGGGCCTCGCCCCCCACCGCCAGCGACCGTCCTCGTAGACCGCATGGCAGCGTGAACAGACGCTGGGGTCGGCGGGTTTGAGGTCCGATTTGTAGGGGTCGTGCTCCTTCTCCTGGATCAGCCGGTCTCGCCGTTCCGGTTGCAGGCGGCCATCGATGACCGCGCGGCGGTTCTGAGGTTTTTGTCCCATGGCCACGTCCTCCCCGGTGAGCGGAAAGCGGTATACTCGCGCCCAGGCAAAACGCCGCCTTAACCTGGATAAACCCGTTCGCGATTGACTGAAGATTCACCGTCGGGGTCGGTCAGGTTAACCTGGATCAAGGTGGGCTGCGATTTTTGGCGCGACGGTACGGAACCTATCCTCCGCTGCAGGAGACGGTTCATGTTCAAGCATATTCTTGTCCTGCTCGATGGTGACGCCGCCGACGAACGGGCGCTGAACGCCGCCTTTACCCTCGCCAAGCTGTTCCATGGGCATGTTGATGCCTTCCACGTTCGGCCCGACCCGCGGGTAGCCATTCCACCGGTTGCCGAGGGCTTCTCAGCCGACATGCTGGAGCGCCTGATCCGGGAGGCGGAGCAGGCGGACCAGGAACGGGCATTGCACGCAAGGCACAGCTTCGACACCGCTGTTGCGACCGCCGGCATTCACAGCGTCGGCTATCCTGACGCCGATACCGCCATCGCGTCCGGTTCCATCACAGCGACATGGCGCGAAATGGTTGGCCAGCCGGAGGATATTCTCACTCAGCGTGGGCGCTGTGCCGACCTCCTCCTGTTCGCACAGCCATTCGATGCTCCGGCCAATGTCCTGCGGCTGGAGACGGCATTGTTCGAAACCGGTCAGCCGATCCTGCTGGCGGCACCAGGCATGGACGGAGGGGCGCTTTCATCGGTCGCAATCGCCTGGGACGGCAGCCGGCAAGCGGCAAGGGCGATCGCCGGGGCCATGCCGCTCCTGCGGCGGGCGCGGAATGCCACCATACTGACGGTGGACGGAGACGATGACGTCAATGGTCCGGCGGCGCCGATGATCACATGCCTTTCCGACCATCTGGCCTGGCACGGCGTCTCCGTGGCGGTCGATGTCCTGCACAAGGATGGCCGCCCGACCGGCGAGTTGCTGACCGGACGGGCGAAGGAGATCGGTGCGGGTCTTCTGGTCATGGGCGGCTACGGACACAGCCGGTTCCGGGAAATGGTCCTGGGCGGCGCGACCCGCCATGTGCTGGGGACCGCTCTCGAATGCTCGGTCCTGATCGCACACTGAGGCGGCCAGCCACTGATAGTCCGGCATGGGAGGCATCGATGACGCACGATGGAATGCTGCTGTTCGATCTGGACCCGCATTGGCGGCATGGCCGCCGGATCGCCACACATCTGGAGATTCCCGTTTCCCCGCATGAGGAGAGGCGCTTCGAGGATGGCGAAATGAAGGTTCGCCCCTTGATCAGCGTCAGGGACCGCGATGTGTTCGTTGTCCAGTCCCTGCTGGGCGACGCCCATGACAGCGTGCATGACAAGCTCTGGCGGCTCCTGCTCTTCACCGGGGCCCTGAAGGATTCGTCCGCGCGCCGGGTGACGGTGGTGGCCCCCTATCTGGCCTACAGCCGCAAGGACCGCCGCACGAAATCCCGCGACCCTGTGGCAACGCGCCAACTGGCGGTCCTGTTCGAGGCGGCCGGTGTCGATCGGGTGGTCACGATGGACGTGCACAATCAGGCCGCATTCGAGAATGCTTTCCGCTGCCGGACCGAGCATCTTCTGGCACGCCCCCTTTTTGCCGATCACGTCAAGGCGACGGCGGGGAATGACCCGATTGCCCTGGTTTCCCCCGATGTCGGAGGCATGAAGAGGGTCGAACAGCTTCACGAAACGCTGGAACACAGCCTTGCCCGGCCGGTCGGTCTTGCCTTCATGGAGAAGACCCGCAGTGCCGGAGTTGTCGGTGGCGGACAGCTGGTCGGCAACGTCGCCGGCTGCAGAGTGCTGATTCTCGACGATCTCATTGCGACGGGAACCACCATGCTGCGGGCCGCCGATGCGTGCCGGACGGCGGGGGCCCTTTCGGTGATGGCACTGGCAACCCACGGAGTGTTCGCGCCAGGTGCCGTCGAGATGCTGCAGTCGCCGGCTTTCGACAGCGTCGTGGTGACCGATACCGTACCGCCGTGGAGGTTGGAGGGCGACATATCGGTTCGAAGACTGACCGTTCTGGACACCGCTCCGCTGTTCGCGGAGGCGATCGCCCGCATGCATGCCGGCGGTTCGTTGAGCGATCTTCTTTAGAACAGATGGCGGATCGCCCGACGTGGATGACCATCCGATGCAGCGCGCGGATCGAATGCCGGCGGACCAGGACTATCCGCTCGAATTGAAGGTGGAGTTCTTACAGAGACCCGATGCTTATTTCGATCGCCCCAGCCAGGTCGAAGCGATCGAAACCCGTCTCTCCTGGGTCTTCCTGACCGAGGGACATGCATACAAACTGAAGAAGCCACGACGGCTTCCCGAAGTGAACCTGTCAACGGTGGCGTTGCGGCATGCAAATTGTCTGACCGAAATACGGTTGAACCGTCGACTCAGTCCGATGGTTTATCACGCCGCCCTTTGCCTTGCCCTTCGGCCGGATGGTGGCCTCAGCTTGTGCGAGCGGCCTGGACCTGCCGATCGTGTCGTCGATTGGGTGGTTTGGATGCAGCGCCTTCCGACCGACCGGCGGATGGACGAATTGATCGGCTTCAACAGCTTGCAGACGAGCGACGTCCGCAATCTCGGGATTACGCTGGCGAGATTTTACCGCTTCAGTCGACCCGTTCCGATGCCGGCCGACAGGTACCTGGGCCGATTTGCCCAGGATGTTGAGAAGAACCAGATCGCGGCCAGAACCACACTCCCCAAAGAAATGGCCGACCGGGCGAACAAGGCTGCGATCTGGCAGCGAGGATTCCTGAAAACACAACGCGGGCTGTTGCGGAAGCGGGCGGAAGGCCGGCGGATCATCGAAGCTCATGGCGACCTTCGCCCCGAACACATCTTTTTTACGGTTCCCCTTCAGATCATCGACTGCCTTGAATTCGACCGGGCTCTCCGGCTGCTCGATCCCGTTGATGAGCTTTCCTATCTCGGCCTTGAATGCGATCGCCTGGGAGAAGGGTGGATCGCCAGCCATCTTCTGAAGATTTACGAGGCGCGGAGCGGGGACAGGGCCGACCCCCATCTGGTTGCCTTCTATCGCAGTGTCCGCGCCTGTATCCGCATCCGGCTGGCCGCACACCGGCTGGCCGATGCCACTGCCGCCCAACGGAGACGGTGGTTGGAACGCATTGATCAATATCTCACATGCATCGAGAAACATTGACCCTATTCAGCCAGAGGATCGGAGGTCCGGACAGCGGCATCGATGGGATGCAACTCGCTTGCCCCCCAGATTTCGGTGTGGGCGTAACCGGACGCACGGACGGTGGTCGCCACCCTCATTGCCGCGTCAATCCCTGGAGCGGCGAAGATGTCGAGGAAGTCGTAGGGACCGAGAACGGCAAAGCTGCTTCGCCATTCGACATCCGGGCAGTTCTGGCCGATCTGTTCGGCAAGGTGCTGCCGGATCTTGTCGGTGGATTTCGGTGGAGCTTTCGTCCCCTGGATAAGCCGTGTCAGCATGATGAATGTGGCCATGGCGTGCCTCTCCATTCCCGTGGCCGCTGGCTGGGAGGTCAGCCGGGCAGCCGAGCTGCGTTCATGACTTTTCTTCGGCTTTCACAATGGACGCCAGGGGAGCGATCCTCGTTAACCGAGATCAAGAGATCGCTCAAAATTGTCCGGCAGCGTCGAGGAGATCGATCACGTCGGAGTCATCCAGTTGGCGGAAGTCGCGGTAGAACGCTCCGATGGACATGAAAGAGGCGGGAGTTTCCAGACAGATGACCGTGTCGGCTGTTTCGGTGAGTGCAGCCAAGCTGTCCGCCGGCGCCACCGGAACGGCCAACACGAGCGCCTTCGGCCCCTCCTTGCGCACCGCCTGAAGTGCGGCGAGCATGGTGGCACCGGTGGCAATGCCGTCATCGACCAGGATGGCGGTACGGCCGGCTATGGCCGGCTGACGCCGACCTGCGAGATAAGTGGTGCGGCGTCGCTCCAATTCCTTGAGTTGACGACCTGTCTCCTCTTCGAGCCATGCATCGGGCAAAAGGAGGCCGACGTTGGAATTGATCACGGTCTCGATCGCCGCGTTCCCTCCTGCCCCACAACTGGCAATCGCGCCGATCGCCAGTTCCGGTTGGTACGGAGCACCAAGTTTGCGGACCAGAACGAGCCCGAGCGGGGCGTGAAGCCTCCTTGCGATCTCCACCGCCACCGCAACACCGCCGCGCGGGAGGGCCAGGACAACGGGCGCCTGATCCCGCAAGGGCGACAGCTTGTCGGCCAGCCGCCTGCCGGCATCGGTCCGGTCCCTGAAAAGGGCCGTGGTTCCGTCGCCCCCATCCATCGCTGGCCAATGGCTCATGTCCCCTCCTCCCGATGCTTCTTCAGGACAGCGGCTTCAGCCGCGCGCTTCCTCGGGCTTGCCGTCGCGCCGGCCCTCGGCGTTCCCAAAGCGCCGTTCCCTCGGATGGAAGGGCCGGTCGACCGATGCGCTGGCGGATGCCTGTTCGGCCATGGCGCGGGACATGCCCTGCGCCTGCTCGATCACCGCGGTCGCCTCTTCCGACCAGCGTTTCAGGCGGTCAGTCATCCAGTCGTTCCAGAGAGAGGATCGTTCCGCCGCATCCTCCACCGTTCCCATCCGCTCCACGGTGGACAATGCCGATTGGAGATCGTCCTGGCGATGTTCCAGCCAGTTCCGGCTCATGGTCTCGAAACCGCCGAACAGGTTCGACTGCATGCGCAAGATTGCCTCGGTCCGTTGCAGAAAGTTGGTTTGCAGCAGTGTGTTGGCGGTCCATATTGGAAACGCCCCTTCCAATTGGGGGGAAGCCGGTGTGTTGATCGCGTGGCTCCTCATCGATACTCCTCCTCTTCTGCCCGGCATTTGCCGCCGGCCAGCCCAGGCTGGGCATCGCGGGATTTAGAAGAGAATCTTTTTCTCGGCCCTTAATCCACGTTAAGAACAAGATGGTGCATTCGGACGGGAATACTTCTTTGGAGATTTCGAGGCCGAATTTGGCTGATCGGTTCAGCCTTCGGCGGATGGGAGTCAGGAGGACAGGATCACGGACGAGATCTGGACAAAGCCAATCTCCGCCGTCCTGACGGAGCTGGGGACGACGAGCATCGGGTTGGCCCGGACCGAGGTGGCTAGCCGCCGCAGGCGATACGGGTTCAACCGCCCCACGACGCATCACCGCCGGCCGCTGTGGCTGGAGTTCCTGTCGCGCTTCCTCAATCCGCTCGTTCTCATCCTGCTGTTTGCCAGCGCCTTGTCGGCGGCCACCGGCAATCTCACCAGCTTCGTCATCGTCTTCATCCTGGTCATACTCAGCGTCACCCTCGACTTCATCCAGGAGATGCGGGCGGAAAACGCGATCGAGGCTTTGCGCCGGTCCGTCGCCATCCGTGTCCAGGTCAGACGCGATGGAGTCGAGATCTCGGAAGCGGCGGATCTGCTGGTTCCCGGCGACATCGTCCGTCTGGCGGCCGGGGATCTCGTGCCGGCCGATTGCCGTCTCATCGAGGCACGCGACCTGTTCGTCAACCAGGCGACGCTGACCGGAGAACCCTATCCGGTCGAGAAGCACGCCGATGCGCCCTGCCCGTCGGCCGGCGGACCAGCCGAGGCGATCAACACCGTCTTCATGGGGTCCTCCGTCATCAGCGGCAGCGCCACCGCCGTGATTTGCCGGATCGGCGACGCCACCGTCTTCGGCCGGCTGAGCGGCAGCCTGACGGCATCGCCACCACCCACCGCCTTCGAACTGGGCATCCGGCAATTCGGGTTTCTGATCCTGCGGCTGACCATCTTCCTGGTCCTGTTCGTTCTGGCGGTGAACGTCCTGTTTCACCGCCCCTGGCTCGAGTCGCTGATGTTCGCCCTCGCCCTGGCGGTCGGGCTGACGCCGGAACTGCTGCCGATGATCGTCACCGTCACGCTGGCGCGCGGTGCGCTGCGCCTTGCCAAGCGCCGGGTAATCGTCAAGCGGCTGGCCGCCATGCACAACATCGGCGCCATGGACGTGCTGTGCACCGACAAGACCGGAACGCTGACCGAGGCCACGATCCGCATGGTCCGTCATCTGGATTGCCTTGGCGCCGAGAGCGAGCGCGTCTTCCGGCTGGCCTACCTGAACAGTCATTTCGAGAGCGGCATCAAGAGCCCCCTGGATGAGGCCGTCATCGCGTTCCGCAAGATGGATGTGACGGGCTGGGAGAAGATCGACGAGGTGCCCTTCGACTTCGAACGGCGCCGCGTCTCCGTTCTCGTCACGGACGGCACCCAGCGCCTGCTGGTGGTCAAGGGAGCGCCGGAGGACGTGCTGCGGCTGTCCACCCACTATGAAGCCGACGCTGAAGTCGTGAAGCCGCTCGACCCGGCGGCGCGGGCACGGCTGGATGCCCTGTTCCAGACGCTGGGAGAGGATGGCTTTCGGGTGCTGGCCGTCGCCTCGAAGGTGATGGGGGCCGATCACCAGACCGCCACCCTGGGCGACGAATGCGAATTGGACTTCGCCGGCTATGCCGTCTTTCTCGACCCGCCCAAGGCGAGCGCCACCGCGGCGATCGGTGCCCTGAGCGGCGCCGGCGTCGCGGTCAAGGTTCTGACGGGCGACAATGAACGGGTGACGCGACATGTCTGCGCGGAGCTTGGCCTCGCCATCACCGGCCTCGTCACCGGCGACGACCTGCGCGCGATGAGCGAGGAGGCCCTGCGCGCCCGTCTCGGCGAGGTCAATGTGTATTGCCGGGTGACGCCGCAGCAGAAGGAACGCGTGCTGTTGGCCTACAAGCGGTCCGGCCGCGTGGTCGGGTTCCTCGGCGACGGGATCAACGACGCATCCGCCATCCACGCCGCCGACGTCGGCATCTCGGTGGACAGTGCCGCCGATGTCGCGAAGGAAGCGGCCGGTCTCATCCTGCTCGACCACGACCTGTCGGTGGTGGGCGAGGCGGTGACGGAGGGGCGCCGCACCGTCCACAACGTCACCAAATACGTTCTGATGGGCAGCAGTTCGAATTTCGGCAACATGTTCAGCATGGCGGGCGCCTCCCTGTTCCTGCCGTTCCTGCCGATGCTGCCGACCCAGGTGCTGCTCAACAACCTGCTGTACGACGCGTCGGAAGCCGGCGTTCCGCTCGACAATGTCGAGGCGGACGTGCTGAGCGCCCCGGTACGGTGGGACCTGCAGTTGATCCAGCGCTTCATGCTGGTGTTGGGACCGATCAGTTCGGTGTTCGACTTCCTGACCTTCTATGCCCTGCTTCACCTGTTCGATGCCGACGAAGCGCTCTTCCAGACCGGATGGTTCGTGGAGAGTCTGGCAACGCAGGTGCTGGTGATCTTCGTGATCCGCACCCGCCACGCCCCCTGGCGAAGCCGTCCTCATCCGGTCCTGGCCGGGCTGACACTGGGCGCCGCCACCGTCGGCGCATTGCTTCCCCTCACCCCGGCGGGAACCTTCTTCGGCTTCGTCGCGCCGCCGGCCTCCTTCTACGTGTTCCTGGCGGCGGCGGTGGTCACCTATCTGGCCCTGGTCGAAGCGATCAAGCGGCTGTTCTTCCGCCACACCGCTTTGCAATCGAAGGCACGGCGCCCGCGCTCCAGACCATCCTGGCGAAGCTGACCCTCGCTGTCGCGTCGCCACCCGCCTGCAACACGGCCGTTGTTCGGGGCCGCCGAAGCACGGCATCGACCGCCTTCTCCGACGAAACGTCGCGCGGCCTTAATCCAGATAAAGGCGGCCAGCCCCGCCGGGTGCTAAAAACCATCGCGTCACAAGGGTAATCCCAAGGGTAAACCAGGAGGATGCCATGAGCATGACTGAAACGAGCGCCGGCGAAAAGCCGAAGGAGCTCAAGACCACCGGCATGGCGGCCAAGGAAGTGGCGGAGCGCAATCGCCATCCGCTTTTCGCCCTGCGCGACGAGTTCGACCGCCTGTTCGACGAGGCGTCGTCCATGCTGCGCTTCCCGTGGAGCCGCCGCCCGATATTCGGCCTGGAGCCGCTGTTGCGCAGCGACGCCGATCTGGAAGCGATCGTGCCCCCGGCGGAAGTGGATGAACGGGAGACCGAATTCCGCGTCACCCTGGAAATCCCCGGCATGGACGAGAAGGACGCCGAGGTTTCCATCCAGGACGACATCCTGACCGTCAAGGCCGAGAAGAAGGAGGAGACGGAAGAAAAGGACAAGAACCGATATTTCTCGGAACGCCGCTATGGACTGTGCGCCCGCACCTTCCGGCTGCCGGCCAACGTGAAGGCGGACGCGATCACGGCCAGCATGAAGAACGGCGTGCTCACCATCGTGCTGCCGAAGAACGAACCGAGCAAGCCGACCAAGCGCACCATCGAAATCGCCAAGGTCTGATTTCCCGACACCGCCGGCTGCCGTGTCGGGCTGCGACATGGCAGCCGGCGCAAAACATTTGGGCGGAAGACGGCCATGAACATCCATCCCGGTCCACTGGGCGATGGCGACAATCTTCTGCTTACCGACCTCTACGAGGTCGCCATGGTCGACGCTTACCTCGACCACGGAATGAACGGCACCGCATCATTCGAGTTGTTCGTCCGCACCCTGCCGAACGAACGGAATTTTCTGATCGCAGCCGGCCTCGAACAGGCGGTTGCCTTCCTGGAGACGGCCAGATTTGCACCGGACGATCTGGCATGGCTGCGCGATCATGCCCAGTTGTCGAACCGGACCGCCGACTATCTTGGGGACTTCCGCTTCTCCGGGGATGTGGACGCGCTCCCCGAAGGGACTGCCTTTTTCGCCCATGAACCGATCCTGCGCGTGACGGCCAGCCTGCCCGAAGCGCAGATGATGGAAACGCGCCTGATCAACCTGATTCACCTTCAGACCGTCATCGCCTCAAAGGCCGCAAGGCTGGTATTGGCGGCAGACGGCCGCCCGCTGTTCGACTTCGGTCTGCGCCGGGCACACGGCGCTGAAGCCGGGCTCCTGGCTGCACGAGCCGCATACATCGCGGGTTTCGCCGGAACCGCAACCGCTTTGGCCGGCCGGCGTTTCGGCATTCCGATCGTCGGGACGATGGCGCATTCCTTCGTGCAAGCCCATCGGCAGGAAGCCGACGCATTCATCAACTTCGCCCGTTCACGTCCACGGAACCTGACCCTGCTGCTCGACACCTATGACACCGAGGCGGCGGCCGGGACTGTGGTGTCCCTGGCAGGCAAGCTGGCGGTCGACGGGGTCCATCCGTCTGCCGTCAGGCTGGACAGCGGCGACCTTGCCGCGCTGTCGCGCCGGGTGCGTGCAATCCTCGATGCCGGTGGATTGAGCGGGACGCACATCGTGGCGAGCGGTGGATTGGACGAGCATGCGCTCGGGTCGCTTCTGACCGCGAATGCGCCCATCGACAGCTTCGGTATCGGCACCAGCCTGACCACCTCCAGCGACGCGCCGGCGCTCGATTGCGCCTACAAGCTGGTCGAGTATGCCGGGTTGCCTCGGCGCAAGCGCTCACCCGGCAAAGCGACTTGGCCGGGGCGTAAACAGGTGTTCCGCAGCTACGATGCCGACGGCCGAATCCGGACGGACCTGCTGTCCGTCGCCGAAGCGCAAGAGCCGGGACGTCCGCTGCTGATCCCCGTCTTGCGGAACGGGTGCCGTGTCGGGGCACTGCCGGACCTGACCGCAATTCGCCTCCACGCTGCGGCCGAATTGGCAAGCCTGCCGGAGCCGGTGCGCGACCTGACGCATCATGCGACCATTGAAACCGTTATTTCGCCCGACCTTGAAGCGCTCGCCGAACAGGCCGACAGCATCGGTCAGGTCCGACCGCACCATCCATAACGGCAAGACACCGGATTTAGACATCGGATTTGGACATCGCATTTCCGGGCGGCTCCTAACCTGGGTTAAACCCAGCCCCCGGACACGGGCGTAACCTGCTGCGCGATACCGCCATCATCAGCACCTGCTCGCCGGGCGGTGCGTTCAGGATGAGGTGCAGCCATGCCCTGGGAGACCATTCGCAAGCGACCCGACGACAAGGCCACCGCCGTCCTGACGGATTACGATCAGGCCCGCGCCGCCTTCACGTGGTCGGGGGGGCGCGCCGATCTGGACGGCCTGCCGGACGGGGGGCTCAACATAGCATACGAGGCCGTCGACCGGCATGTCGCGCATGGCCGCGGCGACCGGATCGCCCTGCGCTGGCTGGCGAAGGATGGAACGTCCCGTGAGTTCCGGTATTGCGATCTCGCCGAGCACTCCAGCCGGTTCGCCAGTCTCCTGCGCTCGCTGGGCGTCGGCAAGGGCGAGCGCGTTTTCAGTCTGCTCGGTCGTCAGCCCGACCTCTATGTCGCCGCCCTCGGCACGCTGAAGAGTGGCTGCGTCTTCTCGCCCCTGTTCTCCGCCTTCGGTCCCGAGCCCATAAGAACGCGCCTGTCGCTCGGCGACGGCCGGGTGCTGGTGACCAGCGAAGCGCTCTACCGCCGCAAGATCGAACCCTGGCGCCACGAGCTTCCCGGATTGAAGCATGTGCTGCTCGTCGATGGCGGAGCCGGGCCGGGCGACGGTGTCCTGGATCTGCGGCGCGCACTGGCGACAGCGTCGCCGGACTTCGCCTGTGCGCAAACGGCACCGGACGACATGGCTCTTCTCCACTTCACCAGCGGCACAACCGGCCGTCCGAAGGGAGCCGTTCATGTGCACGAGGCCGTGGTCGCCCACCATGTCACGGCCCGCTGCGCCCTGGACCTGCGGCCCGGCGACGTCTTCTGGTGCACCGCCGATCCCGGCTGGGTGACCGGCACCTCCTACGGCATCATCGCACCGTTGACCATCGGCGCCACGCTGCTGGTGGATGAGGCGGAGTTCGATGCGGAGCGGTGGTACGGCATCCTCCAGCGGGAACGCGTCACCGTCTGGTACACCGCCCCCACCGCCATTCGCATGTTGCTGAAGGTGGGCGCCGAGGTGGCCCGGCGCTACGACCTGTCGTCGGTGCGCTTCATGGCCAGCGTGGGGGAGCCGCTCAACCCCGAGGCCGTGGTATGGGCGCAGGAGACGTTCGGCCGCCCCTTCCACGACAATTGGTGGCAGACCGAAACCGGCGGCATCATGATCGCCAACTACGCCTCCGCCGACGTGAAGCCGGGGTCCATGGGCCGCCCGATCCCCGGTGTGGAGGCGGCGATCGTCGAACGCACATCCGACGGCCGCGTCCATCCGGTGGAAGAGCCGATGACCGTCGGTGAATTGGCCCTGCGGCCCGGCTGGCCCTCCATGTTCCGCGGTTATCTGGGCGAGGAGGAACGCTATCGGCGCTGCTTCGTCGACGGCTGGTACCTGAGCGGCGACCTCGCCATGCGCGATGCCGACGGCTATTTCTGGTTCGTCGGCCGCGCGGACGATGTGATCAAGTCCGCCGGCCACCTGATCGGCCCCTTCGAGGTCGAGAGCGCGCTCATGGAGCATCCCGCCGTGGCCGAAGCCGGGGTGATCGGGGTTCCCGATCCCATCGCCGGCGAGGTGGTGAAGGCCTTTGTTGCGCTGAAGCCGGGCTGGACGCCGTCGGACGCGCTGCGCAAGGAGTTGCTCGGGCATGGCCGCGCCCGGCTGGGTCCGGCGGTCGCCCCGAAGTCCATCGATTTCCGGGCCTCCCTGCCGCGCACGCGCAGCGGCAAGATCATGCGCCGTCTTTTGAAGGCGCGCGAGTTGGGCCTGCCCGAAGGCGATCTGTCGACGCTGGAAAGGGACGAGCGATGACCGACCAGTCTCCGGCCCCGCACGCGAAGCCGCGCCTGACCCGCGACCATCTGCTGGGTCTGCTGCGGCAGATGGTGCGCATTCGCCGCTTCGAGGAGCGGTGCGGCGAGCTGTACCAGCAGGAAAAGATCCGCGGCTTTCTTCACCTCTATATCGGCGAGGAGGCGGTGGCCGCCGGAGTGATGGGGTGCCTGCAACCCGAAGACGCCGTCGTCGCCACCTACCGCGAGCATGGACACGCCATCCTGCGCGGCGTCCCGATGACCGCCGTCATGGCCGAGATGTACGGGAAGGCCGAAGGCTGCAGCCGCGGTCGCGGCGGATCGATGCACCTGTTCGATGTCGGCACCCGGTTTTTCGGCGGCAACGCCATCGTCGCCGGGGGACTGCCCCTGGCGGTGGGCATGGCGCTGGCCGACCGCATGCGTGGCCGGCCGCGGGTGACCGCATGCTTCTTCGGCGACGGCGCCGTTGCCGAGGGCGAGTTCCATGAGAGCCTGAACCTCGCCGCGCTGTGGAAACTGCCGGTCCTGTTCGTCTGCGAAAACAACCTCTACGCCATGGGCACGCGCCTCGATAGGGCACAGTCGCAGACCGACCTGCACCTCAAGGCCGCCGTCTATCAGGTCGCGTCGGAGGCGGTGGACGGCATGGACGTCGTCGCCGTCGAGGCGACCGCAAGGCGCATGACCGATGCGATACGCGATGACGCCGGGCCGCAATTCCTCGAATGCCGGACCTACCGCTTCCGCGCCCATTCCATGTTCGACCCCCAGCTCTACCGCGACAAGGCAGAGATCGAGGATTGGAAGCGCCACGACCCCGTCGCCCGGCTGTCCGCCTGGATGCGGGAAACCGGCATGCTGCACGACGCCGATCTCCCCGCCATCGAACGGGATGCCGAGGCGGAGATCGAGGCGGCGGTGGCGTTCGCCGAGGCCGGGCAATGGGAGCCGGTCGAGGATCTGGCGAAGGACGTCTATACCCGCGAGGTGCATCCATGACCGATGCGGACATCACCGTGACGGCGGCCAGCCGAACGATCACTTACCGCGATGCCTTGCGCGAGGCGCTTCGTGATGCGCTGCAGCGAGACGAGCGGGTCTTCCTGATGGGCGAGGACGTCGGGTGTTACGGCGGATGCTACGCCGTGAGCAAAGGCCTGTACGACGAATTCGGGCCGGACCGCATCCGCGATACGCCGCTGTCGGAATCCACCTTCGTCGGCGCCGGCATCGGCGCCGCGCTGAACGGCATGCGTCCGATCGTCGAGATCATGACCGTCAACTTCAGCCTGCTGGCGCTCGACCAGATCGTTAACAATGCCGCAACGCTCCGCCACATGTCGGGCGGACAGGTGAGCGTGCCGGTGGTCTTCCGCATTCCGACTGGGGCGGGGCGGCAGCTCGCCGCCCAGCATTCCCACAGTCTGGAGGGCTGGTACGCCCATGTACCGGGCCTGCGGGTGGTGGCGCCGGCCACCCTGGAAGATGCGCGCGGCATGCTGTGGACCGCACTGCAGGACCCCGACCCGGTGGTGATGTTCGAGCATGTGATGCTCTACAACATGGAGGGAACGCTGGATGCCGCGGCCGGTCCGGTCGACATCGACCGTGCGGTGGTCCGCCGCCCCGGCACGGACGTGACGCTGATCACCTACGGCGGCAGCCTGTTCAAGACGCTCGCCGCCGCGCAAGCCCTGGCGGCGGACACTATATCGGCGGAGGTCGTGGACCTGCGCAGCCTGCGACCGCTCGATGCCGAAACCGTGCTGGCCTCGGTCGCCCGCACCCGCCGGGCGGTGATCGTCGACGAAGGCTGGCGGACCGGCAGCTTCGCCGCGGAGGTCAGCGCCCGCATCATGGAGGGGGCCTTCTGGTCGCTCGACGCTCCGGTGGCGCGGGTCTGCACGGCCGAGGTGCCGATCCCCTACCCCCGGCATCTGGAGCAGGCGGCGCTTCCGCAGCCGGCCGCCATCGTGGCGGCGGTCAAGGCGCTGATGGGGGCGTGATGGGCATTTTCCGCATGCCGTCTCTAGGCGCCGACATGGAGGCGGGCGTCCTGGTCGAGTGGCTCAAGCGCCCGGGCGATGCCGTCGCCCGCGGCGATATCGTCGCCGTCGTGGAAACGCAGAAGGGCGCCATCGAGGTCGAGACCTTCGAGGCCGGCGTGATCGAACGGCTACTCGTCACTCCCGGCACCACGGTTCCGGTCGGTACGCCGCTCGCCCTGCTCGCCGGAGCCGGCGAGAGCGTCGTGCTGCCCAGTCTCGAGCCGCAGCCATTGGTTCCCCCTCCCCCACCGATGCGGGCGCCGGTGCCGCTCCCGTCCCCTCCGGTCACGTCCCCTCCTGTAACGGCGGCGACCGCCCATCCGCCGGCGTCGCCGGCGGCACGGCGGCTGGCGGACGAGCGCGGCATCGCCCTGACCGCCATTTCCGGCAGTGGGCCAGGAGGAGCGGTGCTTCTGGCCGACGTCGAGCGGGTGGCCGCCAAACCGTCCGCCGCCCCGCAGGCGCGCGGACTGGATCTGGCGCAGATGCGGCGGGCGATCGCTGCGGCCATGGCGCGCTCCAATCAGGAAATCCCTCATTACTACCTGAGCACCACGGTGGCCCTGGCCAAGGCGAGCGCCTGGCTCACGGAACGGAACACCGGGCGCCCGCCCGAACAGCGGCTGCTCCTGGCGGCACTGCAATTGAAGGCGGTCGCGCTGGCTTTGCGGCGCCTGCCCGAGTTCAACGGATCCTGTATCGACGGGGCGTTCCAGCCGGCCGAGGGCATCCACATCGGCACCGCAGTGGCGATCCGCGGCGGCGGCCTCGTCGCCCCCGCGATCCACGACACCGACCAATTGGCGGTGGACGAGGTGATGGCCCGCCTGCGCGATCTGGTCGCCCGGGCACGCTCCGGGCGGCTGCGCAGTTCCGAGCTGCAGGATCCCACCATCACCGTCACCAGTCTCGGCGACCGCGGGGTAGAGGGGGTGTTCGGTGTCATCTACCCGCCGCAGGTCGCCATCGTCGGCTTCGGCAAGCCGGTCGAGCGGCCTTGGGTGGTGGATGGCCAGGTCGTTCCATGCCCCGTCATGACGGCGACCCTCGCGGCCGACCACCGGGTCAGCGACGGCCACCGTGGCGCCCTTCTCCTTGCCGAAATCGATCGCCTGCTGCAGGAGCCCGGATCGCTATGACGCCCGACGATGTAAGACGTGTGGTGCTGGAGGAGCTGAGCAACATCGCCCCCGAAGCCGACCTTGCCCTCCTCGACCCGGCGGCCGACCTCCGGGAGGCGCTGGACATCGACTCCATGGATCACCTGAACTTCGTGACGGCGCTGCACAACCGGCTGGGCGTCGCGATCCCCGAGGTCGATTACCCGCGCCTGATCACCCTCGATGGAGCGGTCGCCTACCTCATGGCCGATCCGGCGATCGCGGCAAAAGCCGGGATCGCATGACGCGGAGGGCGATGTTCCGATGGACGATTGGACAAGACACGAAGGCTCACCCTCGCCGCTTGGAGTTTCCTTCATCCCCGACGAAGACGCCTACAACTTCGCTCTATATTCCAAGCACGCGACATCCGTCACTCTGTTGCTTTTCTCCGCACAGAATCCGATTGATCCCATCACGATCCAGCCCTTCGATCCCCGCCGCAACAAGAGTGGCCGTATCTGGCACTGCCGGTTGCCCGCGGCCACGGTCGACCGCGCGACCTACTATGCGTATCGCGTCGACGGACCGCGCGCGCCGGCCGAGGGGCAGCGGTTCGATCCCGAGAAGAACCTGCTCGACCCCTATGCGACGGCGGTCTTCTTTCCGTCCGGCTTCAGCCGCGAAGCCGCCCGCCATCCGGGACCCAATCCCGGCCGTGCCCCCCTCGGCGTCCTGCATGCCAGGGCGTCCGGCTTCGACTGGGCCGGCGACCATGCCCCGCGCCATACCCACGACACCATCATCTATGAACTGCATGTCCGCGGCTTCACCCAACGGGCGAATTCCGGCGTTCCGGCCGACCGGCGGGGCACCTTCGCGGGCCTGATCGACAAGATTCCGTACCTGCGGGACCTCGGCGTCACGGCGGTCGAACTGATGCCCGTGTTCCAGTTCGATCCCCAGGAGGGAAATTACTGGGGATACATGCCGCTCAACTTCTTCGCCCTGCATCACACCTACGCGGCCCACCCGGAGCCCGCCGGCCAACTCGACGAATTCCGGACGCTGGTCAAGGCGCTGCACGCCGCCGACATCGAAGTCATCCTCGACGTCGTTTACAACCATACGGCCGAAGGCGACGAGAACGGCCCCACCTACAGCTTTCGCGGCGTCGACAACACCACCTACTACCTTCTGGCCGAAGACCGCCGCCGCTATCGCAACGACAGCGGCACCGGGAACGTGCTGCATACGGCCAACCGCTACGTCTCCGGCATGGTCATGGACAGCCTGCACCATTGGGCGCGGCAGTTCCGCATCGACGGCTTCCGCTTCGATCTCGCCTCGCTGTTCACGCGCCGGGATGACGGCTCCATCGATCTCGAAGAGCCGCCGGTGATCAGCGCGATCCAGACGCATCCCGATCTGTCGCGCCTGCGGATGATCGCCGAGGCCTGGGACGTGGTCAGCTACCAGCTCGGCCGCTCCTTTCCCGGAACCACATGGCTGCAATGGAACGATACATTCCGCAACGAGGTCCGATCCTTCATTCGTGGGGATCGAGGGGTCACCGCCGGCCTGATCCGCCGGCTCGGCGGCAGCGACGACATCTTCCCCGACACGCCCGAGGACGCCTATCACGCCTATCAGAGCATCAATTTCGTGACCTGCCACGACGGCTTCTGCCTGTGCGATCTGGTCAGCTACGACCGGAAGCACAACGAGGCGAACGGCGAAGGAAACCGGGACGGCCGTGACGACAACCGATCCTGGAACTGCGGCTGGGAAGGCGACGTGGATCTGCCCGAGGCCGTGGCCAGGCTTCGGCGCCGGCAGGCGAAGAACCTGTTCTGCCTGCTGATGCTGGCGAACGGCACGCCGATGGTCGTGGCGGGCGACGAGTTTCTGAACACGCAGCGCGGCAACAACAATCCGTACAACCAGGACAATGAGACGACGTGGCTCGACTGGGATCTGCTGCGGACCAACGCCGACTTTCACCGCTTCTGCCGGGCGATGATCGCGTTCCGCAAAGCCCATCCCACGCTGTGCCGCAGCCGCAGCTGGCGCGAGGATGTGACGTGGTTCGGAACGACCGGCAGCCTCGACCCTTCGGCCGACAGCGGCACGCTCGCCTTTCTGCTGCGCGGCGGCACGCAAGGCGATGTCGATCTTTATGCCATGATCAATGCCTCGGCGGCGGAGCAGGAGTTCCTGATTCAGGATACCGCGCCACAGGGCTGGCGCCGGGTGATCGACACGGCGCGCGAAAGCCCCGGCGACATCGTGTCCCTGGACGATGCGCCACCGGTCACCGGACCGCACCACAGGGTGGAGGCGCGGTCAATCGTCGTGCTCGTCCGGCGCTGACACGCCCCGCTGAAATCCGGGAGCCCTACCCCCAATATCCGCCCCTGATGTGCATTGGCCTTAACCTCGATAAAGGCGCTGACCGGATTCCTTTGGGATACTCTCCGGACGGATGAGCCCCGAGCCTTGGGAGGTCGGCCATGGCACCGATACCGCACCTCAGCTACGTCGTTTGCCAGAACGAAAATCATTGGACCGTCGGCTTCGCGCCGGGCGACGATTGCGGAAAATACCCGTCGCGACGGGAGGCCCTGCAGTCGGCGCTGCATGATGCGGTGCGGGTTCGGGAACTGGGATATGACGTCGATGTCTGGGTCCGCCGGAAGGATGGATCGCTGCGACGGATCCGGGATCGGATCAATTTCGACAAATCCGCATCCGCCCGGACATGACTGTTCCGGTGCCGCCCGTGCCGAAAGATCGCACCATCCGACCCGCCTGCGGGCGCGACGGACGAATCGGATGAAGATCACGACTACGACACCGGACAGTTGAGGCTTCAGCGCCCAATGCGCTTGTCCACGACGCCGGGAATGTCCTGAGTCGGCCGCGGGAACTTGCCCTTGAGAGCATCCACGCCCTCCTGCGGCCGGGCGGTGGGCACGAGATCCTGACGGGCACGGCGGCGGTCCGCGGTCGATGTGTGCATCTCACGGTCACGGGTCTCGACCAGTCCCGGCTGGGCCTCGCCGTCACGGTTGAACGACCATGCCAACATGGGAGGACCATAGGGCAGCCGATCGCCTGGTTGCATGCCATTCTCCGACTGCCAAGTGTGCCAGGTCTTGCCGTAGCTGTTCATCTTGCTCTTCATCAACTCGTGCTCGGCGATGTTGGGCAGGTTTGGCGCCACCAGCTGTCCGGACAGGATCTCACCGTTGTGGGGATGCCAATACTGGCGCTCCCGCCGTGGCAGCTGCTCGAACAGGCGCTCGGAGATGATGTACTCGATGCCCGTCAGATTGGCGCCGGCGGTGTTGCCGTCGAACAGCGCGCACTGGGCGAAGTCCTCGTTCATCTGACGGCAGAAATGGTGCGCCTCCATCTGGTGGTTGGGGTCGTTCTTCATGGGATGGAAGCCGACGAGGTAGATGTCCATGCCACCGACCGGCGCGTTGCTCTGGAGCGCCGCCGCTCCGGCTTCGAGCACGTTGGTCTTCGTGCTCTCGGCGCTGCCCTGTGGGCTGACGGACGGCGCCACGGTGCCCATACCGGTGCAGGCGGCAAGCGTGCCGACGAGCGCGAGGGGCAAAGCGGTTCGCTGGATTTGCATGGCTGTGGTCCAATCCTTCCATCAGGATGATCAAGGTGGCTCAGGCGACATCTCTCCCGCCTATCGTCCTGGCGGATCGATCCTGCCCTGAAGTCGTCGGTTACCTTTCGACAGCCTCCAGCGCGGCCTGGGCTCGCCGGCGCGGATTCGCCTCCGTGGAGATCGCTTCAATCCGTCCGAAATCACCGCGCAGGGCCTTCAGCGCGGTGCGCTCGCGGTCGATCTCCGCCGTGGTGCGGATGCCGAGGCGCCGGAACACCGGAACCGGCGGGCACCAGCCCTGGAGAGCGTGCTGGAGAAGGAAGCCGGTCACGACGGCGGGCAGGACCAGGAAGCGCCGGTCGAGGAAGGCACCCAGCAGCGTACCCGTCAGCGCAAGCGTCGCCGCGTTCGCCTCCAGCGTCCGCTCGATGTCCCATTCGTGGTCGAGTTCGTCGAGGCGGTGGGCGATGTGTTCCGGGTGTTCGGCGTGGTGGCGCAGGCTCTCTTCGATCTCGGCGGCGAAATGACGGTTGAGGTCTTCGGACGTGGCGTTTTCCACGCGGGATGCGGTAGCGGGCAGCAAGGCTCCCTCCTCTGTCGGAAATGCAGAGCGGTGTCCCATCCCAACATTAGATATGGCTGAAGTGTTCCCGATCGGGCTCCGACCGAATTGGCGCCATGCCGTCCCGCGTTGGAAATGGAGGACGGCATGGCGCCAGATCCTCATTGCCGGCCCGTACCGATGCCGTCCGGCTGTTCGAAGCCGCTCCCGACGGGGCAGGTCACGGTCCGGGTGCGCTGCCTCCATTCCCACGAGACGGCCACCGCCATCACAGCCGCGCCGGCCGCGGCCAGCGACAGCCGGTAGGGCTCGAAATAGGTGAGCAGCAGGTCCGACCCGAAGGCGAAGAGCAGGATCTTGTTGCAGGTCGGACAGGCAATGCCGAGAAACCCGAGCAAGCTGCCGAAACCGGCGCCGCGAACAGGGCATCGGGGCCGCCGGATGGCGATGTACACGCCGACCAGCACGGATTGGATGGCCAGCAACCAGATCTCGAAGCCCTGGGTCGGCGTCATCCGCACGAACACCGGGTTCGGCCAGACCGCCGTGACCGTGCCGAGCACCAGGAAGGTGCCGATGGCCGCGGCGACGCCGTGCCACGGCCGCACCGGCGCGAGACCACCAACATCGGCCGACGGGGCGGCCACGTCTGCGTTCATCCCTGGCCCCCGTTCTTCCGCTTCGCGCGAACCTCGGCGACGATCTCCTTCATCGCCTTCAGGTCCAGCCCACCGGGAACGATATAGTTGCCGATGACAAAGCCCGGCGTGCCCCGGAGTTGCAGCAGGGCGGCCTGCGCCGACACCTCCTTGAAGGCCGCGTCGATCTGCGCATCACGCTCCTTCAGGTCGCGCTCGGCCCGTGCCAGGTCCAGACCGGCTTCCCCGGCGGCCTTCCGGATCTTTTCATCGTCCAGGCGGCCGGGGATGGTCATGAAGGCATCGTGAACCTGCTCGTAGCGGTCCTGCCAACGCGCGGCGAGCGCGAGCTTGGCGGCGTAGATCGAGGAGGCGCCGAACACCGGCCAGTGCTTGTGAATGATCCGGACGCCCTTATCCTCGGCGGCCAGCTGCTTGACGGCCGGATGGACCCGACGGCAGACCGGGCACTGGTAGTCGAAATACTCGATCAGGGTGACGTCGCCCTGGGGGTTGCCGGCCACCACGGCGCTCGGCCCGCGTGCCAGCGCTTCGGGGCCTAGCTCGGCGACCATGGGCGGAGCCGCCGTTGCTTCGGCGGTGGTCGGCGCCACGAGGGAGGAGACTGCGACGGCACCGGCGCCGACGGCGACGGTTGAAACCAGCAGAGCCGCGAAGATTTTGGTCCGGTGTGAAGTCATGATGGGATGAGTCTCCGTATTCGGGATGTGAGGAAGATCTTGAGCGTTCAGGGAAAGGCCGTCGGATGACGCACAGAAGAGAGGCCGCTTGACCGCTCCCGTCACCGATGGGCCCGCTTACCCGGCCGACCGGGCCCTGCGGAGGGCGTCGAGGACGACGTCCTCTGACAGCACCTCGGGCAGGACGACGCCATGCGGCGCGCCGGGGCCGTAGACCACGTTGAAGGGGATACCGTAGCGGCCGTGCTGCGCGAGGTAGGTCATGATGGCCGCGTCCGGGCTGGTCATGTCGGCCTTCATCGCCACGATGCCATCGGCCGACAGGGCGCCCGCCACCGGCTCGCGCTCGACCACCATCTTCTTATTGACGATGCAGGTGACGCACCACTCCGCGGTCACGTCGACGAAGACCGTCTGGCCCTGGGCGACCAGCTTGCCGATGTCCGCCTGGTCGAATCGCCGCCATTGGGCCGACGCCGCCGCGGCGTCCGGCGCCGCCATCGCGCGGTGGCCGAGGAAGGCCGGGATGGCCAGCGTTCCGGCAAGCGCCGCCACCGCCACCGGCACGGCCGCAAGGCGCAGATTCCGACCGCCGCGCATGGCCAGCGTCATGGCGGCGATGGCGACGGCGGCCACCGCCGCGATGCTCCCGGCCGCGGCGACCGAGGTCTGGGCGGCGAGGACCGTGAGAAGCCAGACCGCCGTCCCGGCCAAAGCCAGGGCGAGCAGATGGCGGAGGGCTCCCATCCACCGCCCCGGCCGCGGCAGCAGCCGGACCGCACTGGGAAAGGCCGCGACGAGCAAATAGGGGCTGGCGAGCCCGACCCCGAGCGCGCCGAACACGGCCAGGATCTCGAGCGGACCGCGGGCCAGCGCGAAGCCGACGGCGGTGCCGAGGAACGGCGCCGAGCAGGGCGTCGCCAACAGGGTTGCGAAAGCTCCCATGGCGAAGCGCCCGGCCAAGCCGTTGCCGCCGACACCTCCCAGCACGGTCATGACCGATGACGGAAGCCGGATCTCGAACGCACCCACCATACTGGCGGTGAAGGCGAGCAGGATGGCGACCATGGCGGCGATGAAGACGGGCTGCTGGAACTGCATGCCCCAGCCAACCACCCCGCCCGCTGCCTTGAAGGCGGCCAGAGTGCCCGCCAGGACAAGCATGGCAGCGATGGCACCCGCCGCCGTCGCCAGGAAGCCCAGCCGTACCCGGCGGAGTTCCTGCCCCTGTTGCCGGATGACCGACATCAGCTTGAGGGAGAGCACCGGCAACACGCAGGGCATCAGGTTGAGCACGAGGCCGCCCAACAGGGCCACCGCCAGGAACGGCAGGAGATCGGCCATGCGGCCGGCGACCGCGGGCGCCTCGGCCGACACGGTGACGGGGGCCTCGACAGCCCGCCCGCCGTCGACGACCGTCACGGTGAGCGGCTTGCCCGGCAGGGTGACGGGGTCGGGACCCGCCGCGATCGGCACGGTCAGAATTGCCGCTTTCCCACCATCCTCGAACGCCACGTCGGGCTTGCCGAACGCCCAGTCGCCGCCCTCGATGAAGGCATCCGGCTCCGCCAATGGCACCGTGAGCGATATCACGCGGACGGCGAGCGTCTTCTGCGCGGTGTCGGCCCAAACCCGCTCGACGGCCAGTCCCGAAGCGCTTCCGTCGCCAGGGACTTGGGCGGTGAACCGGGCGATCAGGTTTCCGGCATCCGCATCGGCCGCCGCCGCACCGGCGGGGAGGTCCAGTCGGACCTGATGCGCGGCCGGGACGCAGATATCGCCGCACACCAGCAGGTCGATTTTGCCGCGTAGCGAGATGGGGTCACCCGGCCGTTCAGGCTTCACCTCGAGGGGGAGGACGACCTCGCCCTTGTAGCCGAGGGTCTCGATGCCGAGGGTGGAGAACCGGTGCGGCGCGGGCCAGTGCACCTCGACCGAAGCGACATTCGTCGAGCCGGTCCAGTCCATCTGGGGCGGAATGCCTGCGTCCCCAGGGCTGCGCCAGTAGGTCTTCCACCCGTCCTCCAAGAGGATGCGCAATCCGGCGGGAATCGTCTCCAGGTCACCCGTGGCGTTCACCGGGGACAGGATCTGCGTGTGCGATGCCTGGCTTGCCGAGACCGGTCCGGCGGCCGCGTCGGCGGAGGCTGGCGCCAGCATGCCGACGAGGGTCGCCGCGATCGGCGCCAGCACGTGGCGCCGCATCAGAAAGGAGAGCATGTCATGGTCCGTGAGGCAGGGTCGAGCCAACGGGCACCGCGCCCTGCGGGCGGCGGTGTCCGGCGATCCGGTCACGAAAGGCAATGGCGAGACAGGCAATGCCCGTTCGCGTAGAAGGCTCCGTGACCGCTCAGGCGGACGGACGCGGGGGAGGCAGGTCCGGGGTGGTGGAGATGCCGCGCGACGGATCGTCGGTCACGAAGCCATGCGCGTCGCCATCCGCGGAGGGCAGAGGAATAGCGAATGCGGCCGTGGGCAGGCCGCCGCAGACCGTGATGCATTGAACCGTGGAACACCGCGCCAGACCGGGCGCGTTCCCGTTGCGACCGCAGGGCCGCTCGGCGTCGCGGACGGTGGACACGAACTCCTGCACGATGGCTTGCCGCTGGTCCGCCACCGCGGTGACCACCTCCGACCTCTGGGCGAAGGCCGCACCGGGAAACGCCTTGACGGTGCCCGAACCGGCAGCGGCAACCAGCGCGGCCAGCATGAGCAGGCCCGCCACCAGTCTCCGAACCATGCTCGCCATGCGATCCAACAGCGTCTCCCCGATGTGCTCCCTTGAGGCCTACCGCGATACGGACGTGGCCGCACCCCTACCCTGCTCACCCTTCCGCGAGCGGTGGCGGGATGCCGCGTCAATCCTGTCGTCAGTGCCGCATCACCGATGGAGCCACTCTGGCCCCTGCCTGTTCGGATCGCAAGCGAATCCATTAGACATTAGGAAACTACGTTCTATCGGCTGCGCCTCGACTTGGCTGGCGTGCCGATACGGATCTCTGTTTCCCTGACGAAGGACAATCATCATGGTAGCCATGTGGAGTGCCCAACTGTCGGTGATTTACCACCTCGGTTTCGGGGGGCACTCAACATGCGTCGGTCGCCCGTTTTTGAACAACAACTCGTATGTCGCCCGGTGATCGCCGCAGGAAAGAGCGCGCGGTCAGCGCCGTCGCCAGTACCAGACACCAGAACGGAGGGAGAGGTGGGCCAGCTTCGCCACGCCCGGCGTTGCGGGGTGCGCGCCGCCCGTAAGCTCTTGAAAGTGCTGGCCGTTTGGAGAAGGTGGTTGGGGGACTAGGATTCGAACCTAGGCTGGCGGAGTCAGAGTCCGCTGTCCTACCGCTAGACGATCCCCCAGACCGTCACCGGGGCGGCTCGTTTGCCGTGCCCCGTGGTGTGGGCGGGTTTATAGCGGCCATGTGCCGGGCTGTGAAGAGCTTTTTTCGCTTCGGATGCATTTTTTTCCAACAGTCACCGGCGGCCCGGACTCCCCCAGGGCCGCCGGTGGCGGACGGTGGTCAGCGCGGGGCGATGGTGGCGATCGGGGCGATGATGTGGCGGAGATCGTCGTCGGACTCCAACTCCTCCAGCTTGCGAGGAAGGCGGCGGCGCCAGTTGGGGTGCTGGTCCACCGTGCCGGGCAGATTGGGCTGCTCGTCGTCGGCCAGCGCGTCCTCGATCTGCACCATCACGATGCGGGACGGAGTGCGCGCCAGATAGGCGTGAACAGCGGCCGACAGTTCCACGCGGAAAGGCTGGTCGCCATCGTCGCTGGGATAGCTGTCCGGGCGCAGCCCCTCGCGCGACAGCGCTTGCAGCAGGCGCCAGCGGTCGACTCCACGGTCCCAGATATCCTTGTCGCGGCTGGCATCGTCCGGATAAAGGCCGAGGCGCCGGCGCCAGTCCAGGTCGCGGCCGGTCCAGAAGCCTTTGAAAGGCGCCAGATCATGAGTGCTGACCGTCGCCATCGACCCGGCGGGATAGTCGCCGGGGGGCTTGAAGCCGCCGTCGGCGGTGCGCTCGAAATAGAGCACACGGTAGCTGAGGATGCCGGCCTGCTCCAGCGCCGGACGGAAGCCCTCCGGCACCGTGCCCAGATCCTCGCCGATCACGACGCAGCGGTTGCGGCGGCTCTCAAGCGCCACGATGCGCAGCAGGTCGTGGAAGGGATAGGCGACATAGGCGCCGGGGCTGCCGTCCTCCGGAATCCAGAACAGGTGCTGCAGCGCCATCACATGGTCGATGCGGAGCGCCGCGGCGTGGCGCATGTTGGCGCGCAGAAGCTCGATGAAGGGGCGGTAGGCGGATTCGCGCAGGCCCAGCGGCGACAGCGGGGCAAGGCCCCAGTTCTGGCCGTTCATGTTGAACTGGTCGGGCGGCGCCCCGACATTGGCGCCCTGCACCAGCATGGACGGATCGGCCCAGGCGGAGCCACCGCCGGGATGGGCGGCGACGGCAAGGTCGCGGTAGAAGCCCATGGCAAGCCCGGCGGACCGCCCGCGCGCAGCGGCCTCGCCCAACTGTCGGTCGGCCTCGAACTGGGCCCAGGCGAAGAAGTCGACGCGGTCGGCATGCTCGGTGGCGAAAGCCGCGACCTCGGCGCTCCGCGGGTCCTGGAAGGCGGCCGGCCAGCTCCGCCACATCCACTGCAAGGCATCTTGGCGGAAGAAATGCTCGTGCAGGGCGTCGAACAGGGCATGGCGTTCCAGTGCCGCTCCCATGTCCTGCCGGAAGGCGGCATAGGCGGCCTTGCGCAGGTGGTCGTCGGGAAGGGCGCGGAATCGGGCGTGCAGAGCTTCCAGGAGCGGCAGCTTCAGCGCGGCGACGGCGGGGTAGTCGACCAGCTCAGCCTGACGGGCAGCGGCCAGTGCGGACTGGAAGGCGGGGTCCTCGATCCGGGCGCGAAGATCGTCGGCGTCGGCGAATTCGGGAACGGAGGCCGGATCGATGTAGAGGATGTTCAGGAACTGGCGGCTGGACGGCGAATAGGGACCGATGTGGTTGGGGTCGGCCGGGAACAGGGCATGCAGCGGGTTGAGGCCGACTAGCCCGGCGCCCAGTCGACCGGCGACTTCGGCGAAGCCGGCGAGGTCGCCGAAATCGCCCATGCCCCAATCATGCTCGGAGCGCAGCGAATAGACCTGCAGGCCGATGCCCCAGCTGCGGCCGGCCGGCACCATCTCCTCCACCGTCACGCAGCGGTCCGGCGCGACGATCAGGGTGGTGGAGCCGGACGGCCCCGCCGCCCCGCCGGCAGCCTCCACATGCAGGTCCAGCCGGTGATAGCCGATGGGCAGCGATACGGGCAGCAGGGCGCCCAGCGCGCGGCGCTCGTAGGCCGCACCGTCCAGGGTGGCGCGGTCGGTGACGGGCAGGTCGCGGACGGCGATGCGGCCACCCTGGGCGGTGCCGCCCTCCGGCGTCAGGTCCCACGCCAAGGTGGCATCGTCCAGGCCGGCCGGCAGAGCGACGCCCAGACCGATCCCCTGCCCTTCCCCGACCACCAGCACTGGCGGCAGCGGGCGACTCCAGGACCGGCACTCGACCGTACGCAGGCTGTCGGCGACCTGATCGTCGGTGGCGGCCTGCAACCCCATGGCGGCGATCAGCGCCCGCTTGGTAGCGGCGGAGGTCTCCCGCCGGTTGCCCCAGATGTCGTGATAGTGGGGTTCTAGTCCAAGCAGATCGGCCAGCCGGTCGAGATCACTCATGCAGGGTCCCCGCGGGTTGTACGGAAAGAGGGTGGGGCTTAGGGATTGGGGGCGCGGCTCGTGGCGTCAATGCCGCCCGGTGGCCTATGCCATCGGCGCTCCCCCATTGGCAGGCCCCATTGGCTGGCCCCATCAGCCAGCCGACAGGGCGGTGCTCGCCGGCCCTGCCGCGGCCGGCGGCGGAGCGGAGGAAGCGATGGAGTCGTTCGCGGCCTCGCCCGCCGCATCGGCGGATGACGCCGCCAGCGCCGAAGCGGCAGCGGCGGCCTTGGCTTGGGCGATCTGCTCCAGCCGGCTGCGATAACCGTCGACGGCGGAGGCCACCTCCCGCGTCATCGCCTCAAGCGGGCGGTCGGGATCGACGGCCTGCATCAGGGCGCGGGACAGGGCCTGCAGTTGGTCGCGGTCGTCGGCGGAGACGGGCCCCTTTTCGGCCGCGGCCCGCACCTTGTCAGCGAGGGACTTGATGGCGCGGGCGACCGCCTCCACCGGGGCATGGTCGCCGTCGTCGCCCAGCCGGCGCAGCAGATCGTCGAGGAAGCCGCCGATGCGGCCGACATGGTCGATGGACATGCGGTCCGGAACCGGCCGCGCCAGCCCCGCCAGGGCGAATTCGATCAGGAAGGCGACCTGGATGCTGGCGCGCAGCCGCTTCTGGGTGGTGACGGTGGCGATCGCTTCGTTCAGCCGCATGCGGGCGCCGGACTGGGTCCATTGGCCGGTCGCCTTCAGCCGCAGCGTGTTGGGGGCGTCCAGCACCGGCACCTGCGCGCCCTCGCGCGGCGACTTGCGGCGGTCGGGGCCGGTGTAGTCGGCGGTGACGACGAAGCCCTTGCGCGCCTCGATCAGGCTGACGATGCGCTCGCGCACCTGCTTGGGCGACACCGGCTTCATCAGCAGGTCGTCGCCGCCGGCATTGGTGACGCGGGTCAGCAGCGCCGGGGTCGGCGCCCAGGTGGTGACGATGACGCAGGCGAAGGGGTTGGGCACCGCCGGTTCGTTGCGCAGGGAGCGGATGAAGCGGAAGGCCTCCGAATCCTCGCCGTCGGCATCGACCAGCACCAGATCGGGCATGGCCGCGGCCAGCAGCCCGGCGGCGGCCCTCACCGAATCGAACAGCTCCACCCGGCGGAAGCCCAGCCGGATCAGCACGTCGCGGAACACGCGCGCGGTGTTGAGCTGGCTGTCGATGATCGCGGCGTCGACCTGCGAGAAATCGTAATCCGGCATCGTCCTACCCGAAGCTCCGCTGCCGCTGTGACGGGAACGCGCGTCGCAGCGTAACACGCTTTGTCTCCGCCCGTCGCGGTAGCATCTCCGCCGGGGGAATGGACAGTGGGCAAAGGATCGCAGGGCAACGCGCCATCGGTTTCATGCCCGCCCCTCACATGCCCGGCTGCTCCACCAGGGTGAAGACCAGGACGGTCCGCCCATCGACCAGGGCCGAGCGTCCGGCCAGATGGATGCGCTCGTCCCCCGTCCCGTCGGCAACGCGGGTGTCGAGCACGCAGCGCCAGCCCCGGCCGCCCGGCACGTCGGGAAGGGTCACGGTCAGGATGTCGGCATGGGCGTTCAGCACGATCAGCAGGACACCGTCGGACAGCGGCTGCCCGTCCGGGCCGACATGGGTGCCGGCGCGGCCGTTCAGCAGCAGGACGATGCAGCGCGCCTGGGTGTTGCGCCAATGCTCAGCCGTTTTTTCCACCCCCTGGGCGTTGTACCAGACGATGTCCTTCAGACCGTTGGCCGCCACTTCCCGCCCATGCAGGAAGAGGGGGCGGCGCAGAACCGGATGGGCGCGGCGCAATGCGACCAGCCGGCGGACGAAGGACACCAGCGACCCGTCGCGCTTGGACCAGTCGAGCCACGTGATGTCGTTGTCCTGGCAGTAGGCGTTGTTGTTGCCGTCCTGGCTGTGGTCCAGCTCGTCGCCGGCCAGCATCATCGGCGTGCCTTGCGACAGCATCAGCGTCGCCAGCATGTTGCGCTTCTGCCGCGCCCGCAGTTCGGTCACCGCCGGATCGTCGCTCGGCCCCTCCACCCCGTGGTTCCAGGAGCAGTTGGAGGAATGGCCGTCGCGGTTCTCCTCGCCGTTCGCCCAATTGTGCTTGTCGTTGTAGGAAACGAGATCGTGCAGGGTGAATCCGTCATGGGCGGTGATGAAGTTCACGCTGGCCCAGGGGCGGCGCCCGCGCTTCTCGAACAGGTCGGCGGAGCCGGCGATGCGGCCGGCCAGTTCCGGCAGCATGCCGTCGTCGCCGCGCCAGTAGCGCCGCACGGTGTCGCGGTAGCGGTCGTTCCATTCCGCCCAGCCCGGCGGGAAATTGCCGACCTGATAGCCGCCGGGACCGACGTCCCACGGCTCGGCGATCAGCTTGACGTCGGCCAGCACCGGGTCCTGCCGCACGGCGTCGAGGAAGCCGGAGCCGGGGTCGTAGCCGTAGGGTTCGCGCGCCAGCACGGTGGCGAGGTCGAAGCGGAAGCCGTCGACATGCATCTCCGTCACCCAGTAGCGGAGGCTGTCCATCACCATCTGGACGACGCGCGGATGGCTGAAATCCAGCGTGTTCCCAGTGCCAGTGTCGTTGATGTAATAGCGCGGGCTGTCCGGCATCAGCCGGTAGTAGCTGAGATTGTCGATGCCCTTGAAGGATAGGGTCGGCCCCAGATGGTTGCCCTCGGCGGTGTGGTTGTAGACGACGTCGAGGATGACCTCGATCCCCGCCTCGTGCAGGCGGGCGACCATCGTCTTGAACTCCGACAGGACGCCGGTGTTCATGTAGCGCGGCTCCGGCGCGAAGAAGCCGATGGTGTTGTAGCCCCAGTAGTTGGTCATGCCGCGGGTGACGAGATGCTGCTCGTCGGCGATGGCCTGGACCGGCAGGAACTCCACCGAGGTGATGCCGAGTGCCCGCAGATACTCTATGACCGTCTGGGTCGACATGCCGGAGAAGGTGCCGCGCAGATGGGCCGGCACCTCCGGATGGCGCATGGTGAAGCCGCGGACATGGGTCTCGTAGAGCACCGTGTCGATCCAGGGAACGCGGCGGTGACGGTCATGGCCCCAGGTGAAGGCGCCGTCCACCACCCGGCATTTCGGCATGCCGCGGGCGTTGTCGCGCCGGTCGAACGATAAGTCCTCGCGCGTCGAGCCGACCCGGTAGCCGTAATGGGCGTCCGACCATTTGAAGCCGCCGAACAGCGCCCGGGCATAGGGGTCGATCAGCAGCTTGTTCGGGTTGAAGCGGTGCCCCTCCTCCGGCTCGTACGGCCCATGAACGCGGTAGCCGTAGAGCAGGCCGGGGCGGGCGTCGGGCAGATAGCCGTGCCAGACCTCGTCGGTGTGTTCGGGCAGGGTGATGCGTTCCACCTCGCGCTGGCCGGTCTTGTCGAACAGGCAAAGCTCCACCCGCTCGGCATGGGCGGAGAAGATCGCGAAGTTGACGCCGAACCCGTCCCAGGTGGCGCCGAGCGGATGGGGCTTGCCGGGCCAGACCGGGGTGCGGGCGGGGGTGGAGGGCATCAGCGGGCGGCCTGTCTATTGAAAAGGAACTGCGGACAAGCCCTCTCCCCCCCGCTCACGCGCAAACAAAGTTTGCGCTGACGCGACAGGCGGACCAAAGGTCCGCCGAAAGCGGGGAAAGGGTTGGGTGAGGGGGACACGGAGCAGAGATTTGCAAGAGACCGGCACCCGACTTCCGCCTGCGGACGGTCGCCGCGCGTCCCCCTCACCGGCCCTCCGGGCCACCCTCTCCCCGGTGGGGAGAGGGTTATCGGATCGTCGGGCCGGCGACGATTGGAACGTTTGGAACAGGATGAAACAGTTTTCGTAGCCTGTTCCATTGTTCCATTCCCTGGCCGCACCGCCATTGCGGCGTGCCGACTCCGCCCGCGGTACAGCGCCTCACGGTTTATCCGCCGGGTCCGCATCGCGTTATCAATGAATGGAACGGGGTTCCTATCGACCATCAGCCAGCGCACGCCTCACCGGTTCCCCGAAAAGACACAAGGGATCCAATAAGAAAGCCTCCCCCCGGCGCCGTCAAGGGAGGTTGGGAAAGTGGAGCGGGGGTTGCCGCGTGCATCTCCCTCTCCCGCCCCGGGAGAGGGGACTCTCCCTACTCCGCCTTCCGCTCCAAAATCAGCGTGGACAGCGGCGGGATGGTCAGGTCGAGCGAGTGGGTGCGGCCGTGCCAGGGCATTTCCTCGGCATAGACGCCGCCGCCGGGATTGCCGATGCCGCTGCCGCCGTATTTGGTCTCGTCTGTGTTGATCCGCTCCACATAGCGGCCGGGCAGCGGCACGCCGACGCGGTAGCCCTGGCGCGGGACGGGGGTGAAGTTGCAGACGGCGATGACGATATGCTCGGGATCGTCGGCCTTGCGCAGGAAGGTGTAGACCGAGTTCTCGTTGTCGTTCGATTCGATCCACTCGAAGCCGGACGGGTCGCAGTCGGTCTTGTGCAGCGGCTCCAGCTGGCGGTAGACGCCGTTCAGGTCGCGCACGAGGTCACGCATGCCGCGGTGCATCGGCTGGTCCAGCAGGTGCCAATCCAGGCTGCGCGCTTCGCTCCACTCGTTCCACTGGGCGAACTCGCCGCCCATGAACAGCAGCTTCTTGCCGGGATGGGCGAACATGAAGCCGTAATAGGCGCGCAGATTGGCGAATTTCTGCCAGTCGTCGCCCGGCATCTTGTTGATGAGCGAGCCCTTGCCATGGACGACCTCGTCATGGCTGAGCGGCAGCACGAAGTTTTCGGAGAACTGATAGATCAGCCCGAAGGTCATCTGGTGGTGATGATAGCGGCGGTGGATGGGGTCATTCTGCATGTAATGCAGCGTGTCGTGCATCCACCCCATGTTCCATTTGTAGCCGAAGCCGAGACCGCCGAGATATGTGGGCTTCGACACCATCGGCCAGGAGGTGGATTCCTCCGCCACCGTCATGGCGCCCGGCTGCTGGCCGTAGACCAACTCGTTCATCCGCTTCAGGAAGGCGATGGATTCCAGGTTCTCGCGCCCGCCGAACTTGTTGGGGACCCACTCCCCTTCCTTGCGGCTGTAGTCGAGATAGAGCATGGAGGCGACGGCATCGACGCGCAGGCCGTCCAGCTTGTACTGGTCGAGCCAGAACAGCGCGTTGCCGAGCAGGAAGTTCTGCACCTCCGTCCGGCCGAAATTGTAGATCAGGGTGTTCCAGTCCTGGTGGAAGCCCTGGCGCGGGTCGGCGTGCTCGTAGAGATGCGTGCCGTCGAAATCGCCCAGCCCATGCGGGTCGGTCGGGAAATGGCCGGGCACCCAGTCGAGCAGCACGCCGAGGCCGGCGCGGTGGCAGGCGTTGACGAAGTCCTTGAAGTCCTCCGGCGAGCCGTGGCGGGCGGTCGGCGCATAGAGGCCGATGGGCTGGTAGCCCCAGGAGCCGTCGAACGGATGCTCGGTGATCGGCAGCAACTCGATATGGGTGAAGCCCATGTCCTTGGCGTAGGGAATCAGCCGCTCCGCCAGTTCCTGATAGGTCAGGAAGCGGTTGTCCTCCTCCGGCACCCGCGCCCAGGAGCCGAGATGGACCTCGTAGATTGAGATCGGCGCGGTGCGGTCGGAGGTGGCGACCTTGCGGCTCTGCCAGTCCTGGTCGCGCCACTCGTAGGACGGCAGACCGTGGACGACCGAGGCGGTGGCCGGGCGTATTTCCGCCTGGAAGGCGTAGGGGTCGGCCTTGGCCGGCATCAGGTTCCCGTTGGGCCCTCGAATCTCGAACTTGTAGCGCTGGCCGGGACGGGCGCCGGGAACGAAGATCTCCCACACCCCGACCTCGACACGCCGGCGCATCGGCAGGCGGCGGCCGTCCCAGTTGTTGAAGTCGCCGACGACGCTAACGCTGCGGGCGCTGGGCGCCCAGACGGCGAAGGACACGCCGGCGACGCCGTCGACCTCGCGCGGATGGGCGCCGAGCTTCTCGTAGGTCCGCAGGTGGGTGCCTTCGGCCAGCAGATGGACGTCCAGTTCGCCCAGCATGTTGCCGAAGCGATAGGCATCCTCGAACTCCTGGGTCGCCAGCGGGTATTGCGCGCGCAGGCGATAGCGGAAACGCTCCGTCCGGTCGGGCATCACGGCCAGGAAGAAACCGTCCTGATGGATGCGCTCCGCCTCGCCGGCCGGCTCGCCGGTGGCGCTGTCGATCACCCACAGCCGCTCGGCGCCGGGCACGAAGGCGCGGACCTCCACCGGGCGGCCGGGGCCCTCCTGCTGCATGCCCAGCACGGCGAAGGGATCGCCGTGGTCGGCCCGCGCGATGGCGTCGGCCGCCGCGCGCAGGGCCTCCATCCGGTGATCGGGCCGGTGGTCGGTGGGGCCGGG
The DNA here is from genome assembly GCF_023806445.1 of Azospirillum sp. A1-3. NCBI lineage: Bacteria > Pseudomonadati > Pseudomonadota > Alphaproteobacteria > Rhodospirillales > Azospirillaceae > Azospirillum > Azospirillum sp. A1-3. The sequence goes on along the minus strand of NZ_JAMSLU010000003.1, from coordinate 52,083 downwards.
GTTACGGCTTTCGGAGACGCCGGTCTGCGCCTGGTCCTTGCGGGTGTCCGTCGTCATGTCGCTCGCCATTGGCCAAGTGCCCTTCTTCGTGGAGGCCCTATCGTCTTCATGGACCGTTGATCGTTCACCGTCCAGCCGGAACGCGCCAGAGGCGATGCCCCCTCCCTAACCCTCCCCCTCTATCGGACCGGCCTTCGGCCGGCCGAGGGGAGAGGGGACTGCCGCCGCTTCGCATAAGGCACCCTCTCCCGCGAAGCGGGGGAGGGTTTGGGGAGGGGGCCGCGTTGGCATGGTCCGCCTTCGCAGGAATGACGGCCGACGCAGGGAACGCCTTCTCCGGAGGTGAACATACCCGCGGCGGTTTCGTCACACCATGCCCGCCGCGGATTTGCCCGGTCACCCCTTCGCGCCTGCCTCGTTGGCGTCGTCGAGAAGGCCCAGAACGCCCTTGACCGGAATGCCGATCCAGTTGGGCCGGTTCGCCGCCTCGTAGCCGATCTCGTAGAAGGCCTTTTCCAGCAGGAACAGGGTCAGCAGGCCGCGTGCGGTGCCGCCCTCCGACGGCCAGGCCGGGCAGCCCTCGATCACCGTGCGATAGCCGTCGAGGAAGGACTCGACGCTGCGGCGCTCCCAGTCGCGGGCGGCGGCCAGCGCCGGGCTGTCGCCGCTGTTGGACCCCTCGCCGGCGCTGTCCAGCCGGAACAGCGCCGCCCAGGCGGCATAGTTGAAGGAGCGCAGCATGCCGGCCACGTCACGCAGCGGGCTGGACTTGGCGCGGCGTTCCTCCAGCGTCTTGGCCGGCTCCCCTTCGAAGTCGAGGATGTACCAGTCGTTCTGCGCCCGCACGACCTGTCCCAGATGATAGTCGCCATGGATGCGGGTCTTGACGCCGCCGGCCGGCATCGACGCCAATGCCGACAGCCGGTCCATCGCCTCCGCCCGGCGGGCCAGAAGCTGTTCGGCATCGGCCCGCACGTCGGCCGGCAGGCGGTCCAGCGTTCCCGGCAGGGCGGCGAAGGCGGCCTCCGCCTGGACGCGGGCGGCATCGGCCCAGCGCGCCAGATCCTCAGGCGTAATCGGCTCAGGGTCGAAGGCCGGATTGGCGGCGCCTTGCTTACCGGAGCCTTGCGCCAGCGCCCGGTGCAGTTCGGCGGTGCGCTGCCCCAGTGTGGTCATCATCACCAGATGCATGCCGAAGGGCTCGCCCGATTCGGCGGCGTCCTCGGTGGTGCCGGCGACCCCCAGACGGATGTCCTCCAACTGGCGTTCCAGCTCCTCCACCGTGCTGGCCCAGCCGTCGCCCTGGTTGCGGACGAAGGCCTGGGCCACCGCCAGCGCCGTCGGCGTGCCGTCGGCGGCGACCTGTTCGACCGTGCCCAGCAGGGCGGGGGTGTTGGCGAAGCCGACCTCGGTCAGGAAGCGGCCCATCTCGACCTCGGGATGCTCGCCCTCCACCAGACGGCGCAGCACCTTCAGCACGATCTGGCTGTCGACCAGGACGGAGGTGTTGCTCTGCTCCACGCCCAGACGCCGCACCTCGGGCTCTTCCGACAGTTCGATGGCGTTCAACGCCTCGGTCGCGGTGAAGCGGACGACGTCGTCACCGGCGGCGGCCTTCAGCGTGTCGCCGCGGCGCAATGCCTCGATCAGCGCCAGGGCGAAGCCGTCGGCCTGCACGGCGTCATAGATGGCGCCGGTCCTGGGACCGCGCCGCGCCTTGCCCAGCGTGTAGGGCAGCAGCGGCCAGCCGGTGCCGCCGGCCCCGCTCTCCCAGCTCATCGCCAGCGGCAGGAAATAGCTCTGGTCGGCGGCGTCGCCATCCACACCGATCCCACTCAGGCCGACCTGCGTCCTGACCAGCATGAAGCCGTCGCCGGGGCCCGACAGCTGGGCGGCCATGGTGACGTGCGAACGGGTGATGCGGCGATCCTTGGCGGAGAACCAGCGCTGCTTGGGCAGGAAGGCCTGCAGGATGTCGCGGCCCAGCTCGTCCGCCGCCTTGCCGCTGGTGAGGCTGTGCCAGCCGTCGCGCATGACGACGGTCAGCAGGTCCGGCACCGGCTCCGGCGGGGTCTCGTGCCAGGTCGGCAGCTCCGCCTCCGCCGTCAGGGCGAACCAGTAGAAGCCGTAGGCCGGCAGGGTCAGCAGATAGGGAAGGTCGCCGATCGGCGGGAAGACGGTGCGGCCCAGCAACTCGACCGGAATGCGGCCCTTCCAGCTCTTCAGGTCCAGTTCCACCGCCTGGGCCGAGCGCGACAGGTTGGCGACGCACAGCGCGATCTCCGACCCGTTTTCCGACTCCAGGCTGCGGATATAGGCCAGGACCTTGCGGTTGCCGGGATAGAGCAGGGAGAAGCTGCCGCGGCCGAAGCTCTGCCGCTGCTTGCGCACCGCCACCAGCCGCTTCATCCAGTTCAGCAGCGACGACGGATTGCGCGCCTGCGCCTCGACATTGACAGCCATGAAGCCGTAGATCGGGTCGAGCACCGCCGGCAGATAGAGCCGCGCCGGGTCGGCGCGCGAGAAGCCGCCGTTGCGGTCGATCGACCATTGCATCGGCGTGCGCACGCCGTCGCGGTCGCCGAGATAGATGTTGTCGCCCATGCCGATCTCGTCGCCGTAATAGAGCACCGGCGTGCCGGGCATCGACATCAAGAGGCTGTTCAGCAGCTCGATCTTGCGGCGGTCGTTTTCCAGCAGCGGGGCGAGGCGGCGGCGGATGCCGAGATTGATCCGCATGCGCCGGTCGGCCGCGTAGAAGTTCCAGAGATAGTCGCGCTCGCTGTCGGTGACCATCTCCAGCGTCAGTTCATCATGGTTGCGCAGGAAGATGGCCCACTGGCAGTCGGCCGGGATGTCAGGCGTCTGGCGCATGATGTCGGCGATCGGATGCCGGTCCTCCATCGCCACCGCCATGTAGATGCGCGGCATCAGCGGGAAGTGGAAGGACATGTGGCATTCGTCGCCGCCCTTCTCCGGATCGCCGAAATAGGGCAGCACGTCCTCCGGCCACTGGTTGGCCTCGGCCAGCAGCATGCGGTCGGGATATTCGGCATCCAGCGCGGCGCGGATCGCCTTCAGGACGTCGTGGGTTTCCGGCAGATTCTCGTTGTTGGTGCCCTCGCGCTCCTTCAGGTAAGGGATGGCGTCGAGCCGCAGCCCGTCCACACCCATGTCCAGCCAGAAGCGCATCACCTTCAGCACCTCCTCCAGAACCTCCGGATTGTCGAAGTTCAGGTCGGGCTGGTGCGAATAGAAACGGTGCCAGTAATAGGCGTTGGCGACCGGATCCCAGGTCCAGTTGGACTTTTCCGTGTCGCAGAAGATGATGCGCGTGCCCTGGTATTTCTGGTCGCTGTCGGACCAGACATAATAGTCGCGGTGGTTGGAGCCGGGAGGCGCCTCGCGCGCGCGCTGGAACCAGGGATGCTGGTCGGAGGTGTGGTTGATGACCAGTTCGGTGATCACCCGCAGGCCGCGATTGTGGCATTCCTCCATGAAGCGGCGGAAGTCATCCAGGTTCCCGTAGGTCGGGTTGACCGAGGTGTAGTCGGCGATGTCATAGCCGTCGTCGCGCAGCGGCGATGGATAGAAGGGCAGAAGCCACACCGCCGTCACTCCCAGCTCCTGGATATAATCCAGCTTCTGGGTCAGGCCGGCGAAATCGCCGATGCCATCATTGTCGGCGTCGAAGAACGCCTTGATGTGCAATTGGTAAATGACGGCGTCCTTGTACCAAAGCCGGTCCTGCCGATCGATCATGGGTCGAGCACTTTCGAGAAGCGTTTGACGGAACACGTGTCGCGGGAACACGGGACGGAAACAAGACACAGGGGCGAAGGTTTCACCCGAAGGGCCGTCAGACAACCCCTGACTTCCGGATAGGCAGGACGGCGAATTCCGGGGCGTACCACGTTCAGAAGGGGCCGGCCGGAGGTTCCAGGCAACCGTTCGAAAGCGCAGCAATCCAAACTGGACATCGATTGACGCTGAAGGGTTATCCAGGCAGGGTGGCTCTACGCACAACTTTACGCCTATGGCGTATCGGGTAAATCATGCTGGGCTCCTTCATCGTCGTAACCGGCGGCGACAGCCGCTATCATCCGTTGATCCGCGAGCTGATCGCGTCGCTGCGGGCGTTGAAGCCGGCGGCAGACTGCCCCATCGGCGTGATCGACGCGGGCCTGACGGACGGGCAGATCGTGGAGTTGAAGGCACAGGGGGCCGCGGTGGTGACGCCGCCCTGGCCGGTCAGCATCCCCGCGCACAAGCTGCGCAACCGCATCCATTTGAAGGCCAACCTCGCCAAGCTGCACCTGCCGACATATTTCCCCGGCTACGACACGGTGATCTGGATCGACGCCGACGCCTGGGTGCAGGATTGGGAGGCGGTGGAGATGCTGCGGCGGGGGGCGGCGCTGAACCGCTTCGCCATCGTTGCCCAGTTCGGCCGCTTTTCCGAGACGGAGCTGCGGCTCGCTTGGTTGTTTGGGCCCTTCGCGCGGGTGCGGTCGATCCTGTACAAGAACTCCAGCCGCGCTGGACTGACCACGGCGGAATGCCGGGCGCTGGCCACCCGCCCGACCCTGAATGCCGGCGCCTATGCGCTGAAGTCCGACGCGCCGCATTGGGAGTCGTTCCAGCGCTGGCAGAAGCGGGTGCTGCGCAAGGGCCGGCTGTTCACGTCCGACCAGCTGGCGATGGCCGGCGCCATCTATCTGGACGGGCTGCCGGTCGAGCTTCTGCCGGAATGGTGCAACTACATCGGCCCCTGGCGCTTCGACCCGGAGCGGCGGGAACTGGTGGAGTATTACCTGCCCAACCGCCGCCTGGGCATCGTCCATATGGCCGGCGAGGACGCCATGCGCGCAGACCCGTCGGTGCTGCGCCCGGTCCTGGACATGCAGGACCGCACGCACCAGCTGAGCCTGCGCTATCCGGCCTGGGCAGTGCCGGCGGTGGAGCGGGTGGCGGAGGCAGTTTAGCGGTTTGCCACATCGGTCGCCAACCGCGCCAGATCGTGCACCGCGCGGTCCAGCGTCGCCGGGTCGTGGGCGGCGAAGCCGAGGAGGAGGCCATTGCCGGCGATCCCGGCGTCGGAGCGGTGATAGCTGGACAGCGGCGGCGTGGTCAGGCCGATGCGGGCGGCGCGCTCGGCCAGGAGATGGTCGGGGCAGTCGGGCGGCAGGCGGAGCAGGACATGCATGCCGGCCTCCCCCGCCTCGGCGCTGGCGAAGCCGGTGAAGGCATCGGTGATCGACGCCAGGATGGCGGTGCGCTTGGCGGCGTAGAGGGAGCGCATGGCCCGCAGGTGCGAGGCGAAATGACCGTCGGCCAGGAAACGGTGCAGCGCCGCCTGCGGCACCACGCTGGTCCCGCCATCGAAATGGCGGCGCGCCGCGCGCACCGGCTCCACCAGATCGGGCGGCACCACGACATATCCGAGCCGCAGCGCCGGGAACATCACCTTGCTGAAGCTGCCGACATAGATGACGCGGCCGGCGCCGTCCAACCCCTGGAGGGCGGCCAGTGGTGGGCCGGCATAGCGGAACTCGCTGTCGTAATCGTCCTCGACGATCCAGGCGTCGCACGCCGCCGCCCAGTCCAGAAGGCGCAGGCGGCGCGCCAGGCTCATGGTCACGCCCAAGGGGAACTGGTGGGAGGGGGTGACCAGAGCCAGCCGGGCACCGGCCCCGCGAGCCATGCCGGCGGCAACATCGATGCCCTCGCCATCCACCGGCACCGGGACCAGCCGCGCCCCGGCGCCCAGCAGAGCGGCGCGGTTGCCGGGCCAGCCGGGTTCCTCCACCCAGGCCTCGTCACCGGGGTCGAGCAGCAGTTGCGCCATCAGCGCCAAGCCCTGCTGCGCGCCGGAAACGATGACCACCTGCTCCGCCTCGCAGCGCACGGCGCGGACGGCACGCAGATAGGCGGCGATCTCCGCCCGCAGCGGAGCGTAGCCGAGCGGGTCCGGATCCGTCGCCAGCGTCCGCCCGCCCTGGCGCCAGCAGCGGCCGAGCAGCTGCGCCCACAGCTCGATGGGAAAGGCACCGAGGTCCGGCGTGCCGAGCGCGAAGGGCCGCCCCACCCGGTCGCGGGCGATGGCCGGCGCCTCGGCCAGCGCCCGGCCGCGGGCGGACAGGCCGACGCCGCGCCGGGCCTCGTCGCGGGCCGGAACGCCGCCGGGCGCCGCATCGGGAAGCGAGGGGGCGACGAAGGTGCCGGCCCCCACCCGGCCGCTGACATAGCCCTCCGCCAGCAGCGTGTCATAGGCGGTGACCACCGTATTGCGCGACAGCCCCCACTCGGTGGCCAGCGCCCGGCTGGGCGGCAGGCGCTCGCCCGGACGCAGCCGGCCGTCCAGCACTGCCTGACGCAGCGCGCGGTAGAGCTGGCGGTGCAGTGGCTCCGCCCCGTCGCGGTCGAGCGCCACCGGCCCAAGGCTGGACAGAACCGGACGCGCCGAGCGGGCCATGGCGAGCCTTTCAGGAGGACATTAAATTGGTCCCTATGGAATCGACATTCCGGACCTTTCGAAGGAGCCATTCTGCCGGCCATTCTGGGCCATCGCAACAGTTCCGGCCTTGAGCACGACCATGACCAGCCTTCTCACCGAGCCCCCCGCTGCCGATTCTCCCGCCGCCTTGGCCCAGACCCCGCGCACCCGTCCGGTGCGGCTGGGCGACCGCGGCAGCCATGACGTCGCCTTGATCCATTCCATCATCGACGAGGCGCCGATCTGCCACGTCGGCTTCGTCGACGACGCCATCAAGGGCCAGGGCGCTCCGTCCCCCATGGTGATCCCGACGGTTCCCTGGCGGGTGGGGGACGAGTTGATGATCCACGGCGCGTCCTCCAGCCGGATGATCCGGCGGCTGCAGGAGGGGGGCGAGGCCTGCATCACGCTGTCGCTGATCGACGGTTGGGTGCTGGCGCGCTCGGCCTTCCATCACTCCGTCAACTACCGCTCGGTCATGCTGTTCGGCCGGCCGCGGCTGGTGGCGGAGGAGACGGAAAAGCGCGCGGCGCTCGACGCGCTGATGGAAAAGATCGAACCCGGACGCAGCGCCAAGGTGCGGGCGCCCAATGCGCAGGAGCTGAAGGCCACATCCGTGCTGGCCTTCCCCATCGCCGAGGCGTCGGCCAAGCGCCGCTCCGGCCCGCCCGGCGACGATCCGGAGGATATGGACCACCCGGTGTGGGCGGGCGTGGTGCCCTTGCGACTGACCGCCGGCGAGCCGGAACAGGACCCGGCCCAGATCGGGGGGTGATAATCGGGGGCTGACAGCAGTCTGAAACAGAAAAAGGCCGCGACCGGGAAGCCCGGCGCGGCCTTTTTCCTGCGGTTTCTCCCGCTGGCGGGAAGGCCGGTCCGATACCCCCGGAACGGCCCCCTGCCAACCGTCCTTAGGACGACGGAGCGTTCAGCAGGCGCGGCAGGATCTGCGCACGACGGTTGGACGGCTCGCGGACGTTCGGACCGGTCTGAACCAGCAGCTGGCTCTCGCCCTTGCCCTGGGTCGTGATGTTGGCGGCCGGGATGCCCTTGGCGACCAGGGCCTTCTTGACCGCGTCGGCACGACGCACCGACAGCTTCTGGTTGTAAGCCGGCGACCCCGAGGTATCGGTGTGGCCGACGACGTTGATCTTGGCGCCACCGTTCTTCAGGATGGCCGACACCGCGTCACCGATCACGCGATCGGCGGCCGGGGTGATGTTCGACTTATCCCAGTCGAAGAACACCAGATATTCGCTCTGGACCGCGGCGACGGCGGCCGGAGCCGGAGCGGCGGCGGCCGGCGGGCACGGATAGCTGCCCTGATGGATGACATAGCCGCCGTCAGCGGTGCGGGCGGCGACGTTGCCCCAGCCGATGACCGGGTTGCACCACTCGGTGCCCTTGCCGACCAGGCTCGCGTCCTGGGCATTGGCGGCCGCCGACAGACCGAAAGCGACGATGGCGGCCGGGATGGCAGCCAGACCCGCGCGAACAATAGTCTTCATTGTCTTCACTCCCTTCCAGAACCCTTCCCCATCAGAGTGCCTGCGGGGGATGAACCTATCAATCGAAGCATCCGCCCGAGTTCAAGCGCGGCAGCGACCTTCCCAACATGTGGTGCGCGGTGGTGTTCCGACACCCCAGCCGATTGGCCGAACCGTACCCGTTCTTGGACCTATGCTCCACTTCCATAGCAGCTTTTCCGGTAGGTTTCCGCCAAATCCGTGTAACGGTGGCTGAGAACCGGAAAAACCGCGAGATCGCGCTCCGTCAGCTCGCGAACCGGTCTAGCAGGGCTGCCGGCCCACAAGAATCCGGACGTCACCCGCTTTCCGGGCGTCACCAGAGCACCGGCCGCGACCATCGCCCGCGACTCGACATAGGCCCCATCCAGGATGCAGGCCTTCATGCCGATGAAGCAGCCGTCTTCCAGCGTGCAGGCGTGCAGCAACGCCATGTGGCCGACGGTGATGTCGTCGCCGATGTAGGTGCCCTGCCCTTCAGAGGCCACGTGGATCACGGTGCCGTCCTGAATGTTGGTGCGAGCGCCGATTCGGACCTCGTTGACGTCTCCACGCACGGTGCAGCCGTACCAGATGCTGCTGTTCGCCCCGATCACGACATCACCAATCACCGCCGCCGTTTCCGCGATGAACGCGGTCGGGTCGACGGTGGGCAGGATGCCGTTGAAGGCGCGAACAAGGCCGGTCATCAGGTCGTACCGAAGTCGTGCATGACGGGCGGGATTGAAGCACCGTAAGGCTTAAGGCACCACCTGATTTCGCATTGACAGGCCAAAGCAAATCCCGATTGGTGCCTCTGTGCAACAGTGCGGACAGGGGGCCACAACGCTGTCACAGCCCCCGCCCCATCCTGCCGCGGTACCCGATTACGGGAAAAGCGGCGCCTGATCGATGCCGGTCGTCTCGCCCAGCCCCATCATGACGTTCATGTTCTGGATCGCCTGACCCGACGCGCCCTTCACCAGATTGTCGATCACCGACACGATGATGGCGCCACGCGGGGTGCGGTCGGCGACCACGCCGATCAGGTTGTGGTTGGAGGCGCGGACATGGCGCGTCGCCGGCACCACGCCGGCGGGGGTCACGCCGACGAAGGGCTCGTCGGCATAGCGGGCGGCCAGCGTCGCGCGCAGGTCGTCGGCGGTGACGCCGTCGGCCATGCGGACGTAGATGGTCGCCATCATGCCGCGGTTCATCGGCACCAGATGCGGGGTGAAGGAGACGGTGACCGGACGGCCGGCGGCCAGCCGCAGCTCCTGCTCGATCTCCGGCATGTGGCGATGGTGGCCGACGCCATAGGCGTTGAAGCCTTCCGACACCTCGGTGAATAGGTTGGCCTGCTTGGCGTCGCGGCCGGCCCCGGACACGCCGGACTTGGCGTCGATGATGATGCCGCCCGGCTCGATCTGGTTCTCCATCAGCAGCGGCAGCAGCGGCAGCAGCGAGCAGGTCGGGTAGCAGCCCGGATTCGCCACCACCCGCGCCTTGCGCACGCCCTGGCGGTTAAACTCGGTCAGGCCGTAGGCGACCTCCTTCTGCAGGCCGACGGCACGGTGCTCATGCCCGTACCAGGTGGCGTATTCGGCCGGGTCACTCAGACGGAAATCGGCGGACAGGTCGACCACCTTCAGGCCGCTGGGCAGGCCGGCGACAACCTCCTGCGTGGTGCCGTGCGGCAGGGCGCAGAAGATGAAGTCCAGATTGTCCCACTTCAGCTCTTCGATCTTCACCAGATCGGGCAGGCCATAGCCGCCCAGATGCGGGAACACCTCCGCCATTGGCTTGCCGGCCTGTCGTTCGGCGGTCAGCGCGGCGATCTCCACGTTCGGGTGGCGCAGCAGCATGCGCACCAGTTCGGCGCCGGTGTAACCGGAAGCGCCCAGGATGCCGACGCGGATTTTCGAACCGCCGGGGGTGGTGCCCGGAATGCTGATCGAGGCCATGGAACCGATGTCCTTCGCTTGACGGGAGGAACGTTGAAGTTTGGGTAGGCGTAACGGTGAGGGCAAAAAGAAAGGGGCGCCCCTTTCGGGACGCCCCTCGCTTGTACCGTAAAGCAGCAGGCCCGTGTAGGGATTAGCGCTTCGAGAACTGGAAGCTGCGGCGGGCCTTGGCGCGGCCGTACTTCTTACGCTCGACCGTACGGGCGTCGCGGGTCAGGAAGCCGGCGGCCTTCAACGGCGGGCGCAGGGCCGGCTCGAAGTAGGTCAGCGCCTTGGAGATGCCGTGACGGACGGCACCGGCCTGGCCCGACAGACCGCCGCCGGCGACGGTGGCGACCACGTCGAACTGCTCCGAACGCTCGGTCACGCCGAACGGCTGAGCAATCATCATGCGCAGAACCGGACGGGCGAAATAGACCGACTGGTCGCGGCCGTTCACGGTGACCTTGCCGGAGCCCGGCTTGATCCACACGCGGGCGACGGCGTCCTTGCGCTTGCCGGTGGCATAGGCGCGGCCCTGGGCGTCCAGCTTCGGAGCGGCCAGCTCTTCGGTGACGGTCGCGGTGGCGGCGGCGCCCGTCAGTTCCTTCAAGCTGGAGAGGGTGGTGGTGACCTGAGCCATTGTTACGCGCTCCGCTTATTCTTCGGGTTCAGGGCGCCGACGTCGAGGGCGACCGGCTGCTGCGCATCGTGCGGATGCGTGGCGCCCTTGTAGACCTTGAGATGGGTCATCTGCTGGCGGCCGAGCGGACCGCGCGGAACCATGCGCTCCACGGCCTTCTCGATCACACGCTCCGGATACTTGCCGTCCAGGATCTGGCCCTTGGAGCGGCCCTTGATCCCACCCGGATAGCCGGTGTGCCAGTAGAAGATGTCGGCGTCGCGCTTGTTGCCGGTCAGCTTCACCTTCTCCGCATTGATCACGACGATGTTGTCGCCGCAATCCATGTGGGGGGTGTAGGTCGGCTTGTTCTTGCCACGCAGGATGTTCGCCAGGATGCTGGCAAGCCGCCCGAGAACGAGGCCGTCGGCGTCAACGACGTACCACTTCTTCTCGATTTCGGTCGGCTTCAGATTGAAGGTCTTCATCGCCACACTCGTTTCTTCGAATACGGATCGGCAGGCCGCCGATTCCGGGGCGCCGAAGCGGACGGCTTTCTACGGGCCGGAGCAGGCCTCTGTCAACGGAAAAATTTCCGTTTTCTTTCAATGACTTACGAGCGCGGTAATAAGATACCGCACAGACAAACCCATTGATCTTAAACGACTTTTTATGGGGCCTCATCCACGCGGTAATGAGATACCGCGACGGTGACGGGGTCATGCGGCGGGATGGAGTAGGTTCCGGTGACATGGGCGACCGGCTCCGGATCGCCTTCGGAGAACAGCAGGATCTCGCCATAGGCCAGCCGCTTGCCCAGCTTCAGGACGCGCGCCTCGGCGATGATGGCGACGGGCGGCGGGCGGCGCAGGAAGTTGATGGTCATGCTGGTGGTCACCGCCAGCTCGACCCGGCCGATCAGGCTCAGCACCGCGCCATAGAGCGCCACGTCGGCCAGTCCGAACATCGCCGGGCCGGTGACGGTGCCGCCGGGACGGACGAAGTCATCCTTGTAGGGCAGGCGCAGGCGAATCGTCCCGGCGCTCAGGCTTTCCACGACGATGCCGAAATTCCCGACCAGGGGAACCCCCTCGCGGATCAGTTCCTCCAGCTCTTCCTTCGTCATGGCGGGAGCGGAGACGGGGGCGGCGCTTTGTGCGGTATCGACGGCGGACATGGACCCTCTGCCGGTGATCTCGGTTGGACCTCCGGACTGTGCGCCATCCCGGCCATTCGGACAAGTATGGTGCTGCTATTCCGCCGGCTTCGGCTCCGCTGGGGGCGGCTCTGCCGGAGTCGGGCTTGCGGGCTCCGGAGCCGCCGCGGGGGCGGGTGCGGTGGGTGCGGTGTCGGTGGGGGCGGTCAGACGGATCGGGCCGCCGCCGCTGGCGGGCGGCGCCGGTTCGGCGGCGGACTGCTCCGCCGGAGCGGGGACCGCTGGCGCGGCCGGTTCGGCGGGCGGGGCGAGCGGGACCGCCTTGATGTCCGATTTCGGCGTCTCCGATTTCGGCGCATCGGGCTTGTGTGCGTCCGCCTTGAGCGAATCGGCCTTGGCGGGCGCGGGATCGGCCGGGGTGGAATAGTCGGGGACGATGCGGGCCTGGCTGCCGGTGATGACCAGAACCTTCTGGCCGATGGGCAGCGGCTGCGGCTCCTTCTGGGTCAGCGACAGCAGATCGCCGTTCGATTTGCGGACGATGTATTCCCAGCCGGTGGTGTCGCCGGCGATGTGCTCCATCGCCGTGCCCAGCAGGCCGCCGATCGCCGTGCCGCCAACGGTGCCCAGCGCGGCGTTCATGCCGCCCGTCCCCACCTGCGCCCCCAGGATGCCGCCGGCCGCCCCGCCGCTGACCGCGCCGACCGTACCGTTGGCGCTGATCGCCACCTGACGGAATCCGACGACGACGCCCGGCTCCACCTTGTTGGCCTGCTGGACCGCGTTGGAGGCGTAGGTGTTGGGAGAATAGTCGGAGGTGCAGCCCGCAAGACCGCCGGCCGCGGCGATGAACAGGCAGAAGGAGACCGATCGGAGCACGGGGTAGCCATCCGTTTTGAAACCCGCCGAGTTTCTTACGGCAAAGCCCCCCGGCTCGTCACCGGGCAAAATCCGGACACGGCCGGAAGGCTGCGTTGCAGTGCAGCGATGGCCGCCCGGCGTCAGCGGCCGGCGGTCTGGTTGCTGGCCTTCAGCGACAGGTATTTCAGCGTCAGCTTCGGCACATTCTCGATCACCCAGGAAGCCATCGCCTCCTCCTCGCGCAGCGAGGTCTGCAGCAGCGGCGTGGCGAAGGCGAAGTTGCCGGCGTCCGCCACCGTCAGCAGCGAGCGGTAGCTCGCCACCTCGAAATTCTCGAAGGCGTAGTTGGCGAAGGAGTTCTTGAGGATCTCGTCCTCGGCGAAGGTATGGCCGAGCGCGGCGAGATTGCCCATGATCGACAGGGCGGTGTCCTTGAGCCCGGAATGGCTTTCCTGCAGCTGGTCCAGGATCTGCTCGATGCGGGTGATCTGGGATTCGGTCTCGCCACGGTGCATGCGCAGATGGTCGGAGACTTCCGGATAATTCACGAGGCGGTCCAGCTGGCGGTCCATCAGGGCCAGCGCCTGCTGTTCCACCGCATGGGCGTTGCGCAGGCCGGTGACGAACAGCGCGCGCGTGAGATCCGCGGGATAGGCGGCCATGTGTGTGCTCCTGTGGTATCAACGCTCCGTTGAACGTCTGCCCGCACCAACAGCGGGACACCGTCTTCGACGCTTACCGCTTCCGGCATACTTCAAAGGGGCGGAGCTTCGGCCACCGGCGCCCGGCACCGGTGGGGAAGTGCCACGACCGGGACACGGACGCGCGGTTGCCGGACACGCGGTATCGCGGGGAAATGCTGGGCATGATCCGCATCCCCGCCAAAGGCGCCCCCGCAAGAGGCATCCCCGCCATGCCAGTCACCCTGCCCGGCTCCGTGGGCGCGGTGGTCGTCCTCATCCTCGCGTTGGCCGCCCTCGCCGGCTGGCGCCGGGCGGAGCCGGAGGACCTGACCGGCTGGCGCGCCGAACGGCTGGCGGCCTTCCAGGTCTGGCAGGCCGCCAACCCGGCCCGCGAGATCTGGGACCATCCCGACGCCCCGGTCCTGGTGGCGCTCCCCCCCGGCAGCTTTCTCCAGGGCTCGCCCGAATCGGAACAGGAGCGCTTTCCCGACGAACCGCTGCAACGGCCGGTGTCGATCCGGCACCCCGTCGCCATCGGCAAATACCCGGTGACCCGTGGTGAATATGCCCGATTCATCCAGGACAGCGGTTACAAGCCGCGGACGATCTGCCGCGGCTATGCCGGCGAGACGGAGCTGCTGCCGCGCTGGCATTTCTCCTGGCGCCGGCCGGGCTTCGACCAGACGAACCGGGACCCGGCGGTCTGCATCAGCTGGTACGACGCCAAGGCCTATGTGGACTGGCTCAGCCGGCGGACCGGCAAGCCCTACCGCCTGCCGACGGAGGCGGAGTGGGAATATGCGGCCCGCGCCGGCACCCGGACCGCCCGCTGGTGGGGCGACGATCCGGCCAAGGGGTGCGATGCGGCGAACGAGGCCGACCTGAGCGCCAAGGACCGCTTCACCGACTGGGAGGTGGCGAACTGCCGCGACGGCGCCCTGTTCACCGCGCCGGTCGGCAGCTATCGGCCCAACGGCTTCGGCCTCTACGACATGCTCGGCAATGTCTGGCAGTGGGTGGAGGGCTGCGCGACGGATGGCGGCGGGAAATGCCCGCAACGGGTGATGCGGGGCGGTTCGTGGCACAGCAATCCGCGCTATGTGCGATCGGCCGTCCGCCGGATCGACGGGGCGGAGATCGGCTATGCCGCCTACGGCATCCGGGTCGCACGCGATCCCTGAGGCCCCGCTCCGGCCCGTTCAGCCACGCAGGACGGCCAGCGCCGACAGCCCCTCCACCGCATGGTCGAGGAAGGCGCGAACCCGGCCGGGCATCAGCCGTGCCGTCGGCACCACGACATGGACGGGCAGCGGCGCCGGCTCGGTGTGCGGCATCAGGCGCACCAGGGTGCCGGCGGCGATATCGTCGGCCGCCTGATAGGACAGCGGCCGGGCGATGCCATGCCCGTCGCGGGCGGCCAGCAGCGCCGGCTCGATGTGGCTGACCGACAGGCGCGGGGTGACCCGGACCACCCGCTCCCGCCCATCGACCAGAAAGCGCCAGTCGGGCGGCCGGGGCCGGGCGGTCGACAGGATGATGTCGTGGCCGGCCAAATCCTCCGGAGTCGTCGGCGTGCCGCGCCGCGCCAGATAGGCGGGGCCGGCAACCAGATATCGCCCGACCTGCCCGACCCGCCGGGCGACGAGGCCGGAATCGGGCAAGGGGCCGATGCGGATCGCCACGTCCAGCTCCTCCTCGATCAGGTCGAGGTTGCCGTCGGACAGCACCAGCTCGACCCGGATGTCAGGGAAGGCGCGCATGAAGTCGAGGACCAGCGGCGTCACATGCTTGCACCCGAACATCACCGGCGCGGTGACGCGCAGCCGCCCGCGCAGCGGCCGGTCGGTGCCGGTGGCGGCCAGCGCCTCGTCATAATCGGCGAGAAGCCGGCGCGCCTGCTCGGCCAGCCGCCGGCCGGCGTCGGTGGGCGCGAGGTTGCGGGTGGTCCGCTCGATCAGTCGCAGGCCCAGCCGCTCCTCCAGTCCCGACAGCGCGCGGGTGACGGCAGGGGCGGACCGCCGCAGCCGCTTGGCCGCGCCGGCAAGGCTGCCGGCCTCCAGGATCGCCACGAAGATCGCCAGTTCGTCCAGCCGGTCCACAATTCTTCCGATTTCTGAAAGAGTCCCTTTTGATGAAAGCGCATTCCTGCCGACACGCGCAAGTGGTTGGGTGTGGGTATCCGCGAAACAGACATCGAGGGGACCTGTCCGATGAGCACCACCACCGAGCCCGCCATCACGCTCTACGGCACGCCGCTGTCAGGGCACACCCATCGGGTGGAAGCCTTTCTGAACATCCTCGGCCTGCCTTACCGCTATGTCGAGGCCGGCGCCGAGTTGCGGCGGTCGGAGAGCTTCCTCGCCTTGAACCCATTCGGGCAGATCCCGGTGCTGGTCGACGGCGACCTCGTGCTGCCGGACTCCGTCGCCATTCTGGGCTATCTCGCCGACCGCTACGACGCCTCCGGCCTGTGGAACCCGAAGGCGCCGGAGGACGCGGCGCAGGTGCAGCGCTGGCTGTCGATCGCGGCCGGCGATCTGCGCTTCGGGCCGGCGCTGGCGCGCATCCTGACGCTGTGGGGCGGAGCCGCTTCGCTGACCGACGCGCAGGCGGTCGCCGGGCGCGTCCTGCGCTTCATGGACGGTCATCTGGCAAGCCGCGAGTGGCTGGCGGCGGAGCGGCCGACCATCGCCGACATCGCCTGCTACGCCTATGTCGCCCGCGCGCCGGAAGGCCACATCCCGCTCGGTCCCTATCCGGCGGTCCGCCGCTGGCTGGAGCGGGTGGAGGCGATCCCGGCACTGACACCGATGCCCCAAAGCGAGATTCCGGGCGAGATTCCGCAACCCGCCTGAACGTTTTCCCTCTTGATGGCAGGAGCACGGCCATGGACCAGGACCGCATCCCCGACCCCTTCCATCCCGGCGAGCGGGAGGCGCAGGCGCGGGCCGGGTTCCGCGTGCCGTCAGCGCCGATCCGCGACCGGCTGATCCCCCAGCATCAGCAGTTCTTTCCGCTGCTGCCCTGGCTGCTGGTCGCCGCGCGTGACGAGGCCGGCGATCCGGCGGCCGGGGTGCTGACCGGCGCCCCCGGCTTCGTCACCGCCGCCGACCCGCAGACGCTGTGGGTGCGGCCCGACCATGGCGCGTGGCAGCCCTGGCCGGCCGGACCGGCGGTGGGAGAACCGGTGGCGGCGCTGGGTATCGACCCGGCCACCCGGCGACGCAACCGGGTGAACGGCCGGGTGGCGGCGCGCGACGGGCTGGCCTTCGCCATGGCGGTGGAGGAGAGCTTCGGCAACTGCCCGCAATACATCCATGTCCGCCGGGCGGAGGAGGAGGCCCCCTCCCCCGCCGGAGCCGTGGAAACGCTGGCCGGGCTGGACAGTGAGGCGCGGCGGCTGATCGGTGCGGCCGACACCGCCTTCGTCGCCTCAGCCTCGTCGGCGGGGCGTGACGGCCGGCTGGATTTGTCGCACCGGGGCGGGCCGGCGGGTTTCATCCGGATCGACGGCGACCGGCTGATCGTGCCGGATTACGCCGGCAACCGCTATTTCAACACGCTGGGCAATATGCTGCTGAACCCCCGCGCCGGGCTGCTGCTGGTCGATGTCGCCGGCGGCGACGTGCTGCACCTGACCGGGGCGGTCGCCATTGATTGGGAGCCCGACCCTGCCCTGCCCAACGCCCAACGAAGCTGGAGCCTGCAGGTGGAGCGCGGATGGCGGCGGAAGGCGGCGATCCCGCTGCGCTGGAAGGAACCGGGAGAACGTATCGGGGTACCGTGACGCATGGGTCACACGACCGTCGCCAAGTGTCCGGATCTGTGCTTCGATGACGGTTCCATGACACTTGATGGATGGGTGTGTCGATGCGCAATTCCGCCTGTTCCGGGCGCTGGTCGCTGCTGTCCGGTGCGGTTGTCCTATCCCTTCTCGCCGGCCCCGCCCTGGCGGCTGATCCGGCGCCAAATGGCTCGGCTTCCCAAGGCCCGGTGCCGCAGAGCGACCTGCTGAACGCCGAACTGTGGATGCAGCGGTCGGTCGAGTACAAGGCCAACGCGCTGGCGGTCTACGCGCTGGGCAAGGTCCAGCTGGACAAGGCGCTGGCCGACAAGAACTGGACCGCGGCGACCGAGCAGACCGGCAATTACCAGGACCTGCCGCCGGCCGTGGTGCTGGACCTGGACGAAACGGCGATGGACAACTCCGCCTATCAGACCGGTCTGGTGACCAGCGGCACCGACTTCTCGCCCAAGACCTGGGACGCCTGGGTGAAGGCGGAGAAGGCGACGGCGGTGCCGGGTGCGGTGGAGTTCACCCAATATGCCGAGTCGAAGGGCGTCAAGGTCTTCTACGTCACCAACCGCAGCGCCGATCAGGAGGAGCCGACCCGCCGCAACGCGCAGGCGCTGGGCTTCCCGATGGGCGGGAACGTCGATACCTTCCTGATGTCGAAGGAAAAGCAGGAGTGGGGTTCGGCGAAGAGCGCACGCCGCGCCTACATCGCCAAGGATTATAGGATCGTCCTGCTGTTCGGCGACAATTTCAACGACTTCACCGACGCCGCCAACGGCAGCGAGGCGGAGCGGATGAAGGCCTATGAGACGGTGAAGGAGCATTTCGGGCGCGACTGGCTGATGCTGGCCAATCCCGGATACGGCTCGTTCGAGAGCGCGCCCTATGGGCATAATTTCAAACTGTCGGCGGACGAGAAGCGGGCCAAGAAGATCGGCGCGCTGGAACCCTGGGTGGTACCGGCCCAGTAAGGGTGTGACGGTCGTGCGCCAGATTTAAAAGATCAGGCGCACCGCCTGCACGATCACCACCCAGGGCGCGCCGATCATCACGGTCCACACCGCCAGTCGCGGCAGACCGCTCATCTTGCGGACCTTCGGTTCGGCGGAGGGGGTGGCTTCGAACGACGCGGCGTTGTAGATCGACATGGCCTGCTGCTCCATGAGCAAGATGACGGTGAGGACATCTTGCGGTTTCGATCCTTAACGACCATTAAAGAGCGCCGCCTGCGAAGTCGATATTTGCGAATTACCTCGACAGCCGAAATATACCCCGAAATTGCGCGGCGTCGTGGGGTGGAAGACCACCACGACGCCGCGAAACAGGGGATTACGGCTTCGCGACGTGCCAGACATTGTTCACGCCGTCACCCGTGGCGTCGCCGGGCTTCATGTCCTTGGCCCAGGTGTAGAGCGGCTTGCCGTTGTAGGCCCACTGGTGGCTGCCGTCGTCGCGGGTGACCACCGTGTATTTGCCCATCGGCTTGGCGGAGGCGGGAGCCATCAGCGGCGGCCAGTTGGTCGCGCAAGGTCCGTTGCAGGCCGACTTGCCGGCGCTGTCCTTGTCGAAGACGTAGAGCGTCATGCCCTTCGCGTCGGTCAGGACGGGTCCCATCGCGGTCTTGCCCATCATGGCCGGCTCTTTTTCCTGGGCGAAGGCGGGCGCGCCGAACAGCACGGCTCCCAGGCCGATGGCGGCGGCGGTGACACGGAGTGCGGACGTCATTCTGCGGTTCCTCCCCAAAACCGGCCCGCCGGAAGACGGACCCGATGGAGGAAGGACGCACCCGGAGGCGCGGTTATTCCGTAAGCATCATTCCGCAGGCATCACACCGTCAGGTATTTGCGAACCTCCTGCTCGTCGAGGCCGCTGCGCGGGCCGGACAGCATCACCTCGCCGCGTTCCATCACCACCCAGTCGTCGGCAAGGTCGCGGGCGAAGTCGAAATACTGCTCCACCAGCAGGATCGCCATGGTGCCCTTGTCGCGCAGGTAGGAGATGGCGCGGCCGATGTCCTTGATGATGGAGGGCTGGATGCCCTCGGTCGGCTCGTCCAGCACCAGCAGGCGCGGCCGGGTCACCAGGGCGCGGCCGATGGCGAGCTGCTGCTGCTGGCCGCCCGACAAATCGCCGCCGCGGCGCTCCAGCATGGATTTCAGCACCGGGAACAGCTCGAACACCTCGTCGGGGATGGAGCGCTGGGCGCGCGGCAGCGGGGCGTAGCCGGTCAGCAGGTTTTCCCGCACGGTCAGCAGCGGGAAGATCTCGCGCCCCTGCGGGACATAGGCGATGCCGCGGCGCGCCCGGTCGGCGGGCGCCATCTTGGTCACGTCGGCGCCGTCCCAGCCGATGGAGCCGCCCGACACCGGCTTCAGCCCAACGATGGCACGCAGCAGGCTGGATTTGCCGACGCCGTTGCGGCCGACCAGACAGGTGACCTTGCCGATTTCGGCCTTCATGGAAACGCTGCGCAGGGCCTGTGCGGCGCCGTAATGCAGATCGAGAGAGCGAACGTCCAGCATCATGGGATCTCCCGTCAGCGGCCGAGATAGGTGTCGATGACCTGTTGGTTGGCGCTGACCACGTCCAGCGAGCCTTCGGCCAGGACGGAGCCTTCCGCCAGAACCGTGACCTTGACGCCGAGCGCGCGGACGAAGCTCATGTCATGCTCCACCACGATCACCGAATGCTTGCCGGCGATGCTGCACAGCAGTTCGGCGGTCTGTTCGGTTTCGGCATCGGTCATACCGGCCACCGGCTCGTCGACCAGCAGGAGTTTGGGGTCCTGGGCCAGCAGCATGCCGATCTCCAGCCACTGCTTCTGCCCGTGCGACAGGCTTCCGGCCTGACGGTTGCGCAGGGCCGACAGGCGGGTGATGTCGAGGATCTCCTCGATGCGGGACCGGTCGTCGCGGCTGATGGCGTAGGTCAGCGTCTTCAGCGGCCGGCGCGGCGCCTTCAGCGCCAGTTCGAGGTTGTCCCACACACTGTGCGGTTCGAAGACGGTCGGGCGCTGGAACTTGCGGCCGATGCCGAGATTGGCGATCGCCGCCTCGCGCAGGCGGGTCAGGTCGGTGCCGCCTTCGAACAGGATGGTGCCGGTGTCTGGGCGGGTCTTGCCGGTGATGACGTCCATCATCGTCGTCTTGCCGGCGCCGTTCGGGCCGATGATCGCCCGCATCTCGCCCGGCATCATCACCAGCGACAGGCTGTTCAGCGCCTTGAAGCCGTCGAAGCTGACCGACACGCCGTCGAGATAGAGAAGGGTCGATTCCGCGCTCATGGGTCAGGCTCCCTTCTGGTCGGCGGGGTGGGCATTGGGAAGGGGCGAGGTCTTGTTGCGGCCGGGCAGTTTGGCCTTCAGCTGCGCGCCCAGCCCCAGCAGGCCCTTGGGCAGGAACAGGGTGACCGCCACGAACAGGCCGCCCAGCGCGAACAGCCACAGCTCCGGTAGGGCGCCGGTGAAATAGCTCTTGCCCATGTTGACCAGCACCGCGCCGAGGATGCCGCCGGCCAGCGTGCCGCGCCCGCCGACGGCGACCCAGATCACCGCCTCGATCGAGCTGGCCGGGGCGAATTCAGACGGGTTGATGATGCCGACCTGCGGGACATAGAGGGCGCCGGCGACGCCGGCCATGCAGGCCGACAGGGTCCAGGCGAACAGCTTGTAGCTTTCGGTGTCGTAGCCCATGAAGCGGACGCGGCTTTCGGCGTCGCGCAGCGCCACCAGCACCTTGCCCAGCTTCGAGCCGATGACGCCGGACGCGATCATGTAGGAGAGCGCCAGGGCGGCCACCGTCGCCACGAACAGGGCGACGCGGGTGGTGTCGGCCTGGATGTCGTAGCCGAGGATGTCCTTGAAGTCGGTCAGGCCGTTGTTGCCGCCGAAGCCCATGTCGTTACGGAAGAAGGCCAGCAGCAGGGCGAAAGTCAGCGCCTGGGTGATGATCGACAGGTAGACGCCGGTGACGCGGCTGCGGAAGGCGAACCAGCCGAAGGCGAAGGCCAGCGCCCCCGGCACCACCAGCACCATGATGGCGGCGAACCAGAACTGGTCGAAGCCGAGCCAATACCAGGGCAGCTCCTTCCAGTTCAGGAAGACCATGAAGTCGGGCAGGACCGGGTTGCCATAGACGCCGCGCGGCCCGATCTGCCGCATCAGGTACATGCCCATGGCATAGCCGCCGAGCGCGAAGAAGGCGGCATGGCCGAGCGACAGGATGCCGCAATAGCCCCACACCAGATCAAGCGCCAGCGCCAGCAGCGCGAAGCACAGGTATTTGCCCAGCAACGAGACGGTGAAGACCGACAGGTGGAAGGGCGAGTCCGCCGGCACCCACAGCGTCATCACCGGGACCGCCACCGCCAGGATGGCGAGGATCGTCAGGACGATCCCGGCCTTGCGGTCCAGCCCCATCAGGAAAAAGCGCAGCAGCATCGGATCAGGCCTCCACCGCGCGGCCCTTCAGCGCGAACAGACCGCGCGGACGCCGTTGGATGAACAGGATGATGAAGATCAGCACCAGGATCTTGCCCAGCACCGCACCGGCATAGGGTTCGAGGAACTTGTTGATGGAGCCCAGCGTCAGCGCGCCGACAAGCGTGCCCCACAAATTGCCCACCCCGCCGAACACCACGACCATGAAGCTGTCGATGATGTAGCCCTGGCCCAGGTTCGGGCTGACATTGTCGATCTGGCTCAGCGCCACCCCGGCCAGCCCGGCGATGCCGGAGCCGAGGCCGAAGGTCAGCGCATCCACCCGCGCAGTGCGGATGCCCATGGCGTTGGCCATCGGCCGGTTCTGCGTCACCGCCCGGATCGACAGGCCGAACCAGGTGCGCTTCAGCGCCACCAGCAATGCCGCGAAGACGGCGAAGGCGAAGATGACGATCCACAGCCGGCCATAGGTGATGGTCAGGCCGCCCAGTTCGAAGGCGCCGGACATCCAGCTCGGCGCGCCCACCTCGCGGTTGGTCGGGCCGAAGATGGAGCGCACCGCCTGCTGGAGTGCCAGCGACAGGCCCCAGGTGGCGAGCAGCGTTTCCAGCGGACGGCCGTAGAGCCAGCGGATCACGCTGCGCTCGATGATGATGCCGACGCCGCCCGACACGAGGAAGGCGGCGGGCAGCGCCACCAGGATCGACAGGTCGAACAGGCCGGGGGCATGGGCGCGGAAGAACTCCTGCACCAGGAAGGTGGTGTAGGCGCCGATCATCACCATCTCGCCATGGGCCATGTTGATGACGCCCATCACGCCGAAGGTGACGGCGAGGCCGATGGCGGCCAGCAGCAGCACCGAGCCCAGCGACAGCCCGTACCAGAGATTCTGCAGCGCCGCCCAGAAGGCCAGCTTCTGTTCCAGGGTGGAGACGGCGGCGGCGGCCGAGCGTTTGGTGACATCGGACGCACCGGAGCCGGCGACCATGTTCAGCAGGACCAGCGCGTCGCGGTCGCCGCGGGCGGCCAGCGTGTCGGTCGCCGACTGGATTTCGGCATCGCTCATCTTCGACGCGGCCTCGCCGGTCAGCAGGATGGCGGCGCGCGCCTGCTCCATGGCGGCGCGCACGGCCTTGTCCTGCTCCTTGGCGAGGGCGGCGGTCAGCGTCTCCAGTGCGGAGGCGTCGCGGCTCTTGAACACCGCATCGGCGGCGGAGCGGCGGACACCGGCATCGGGGCTCATCAGGGTGAGGGCACCCAGCGAGGCGCTGATGGCGCGGCGCAGCGAATTGTTGATGCGGATCTTCTCGACCGCGGCGGCCGGCGCATCGCCGAGCGCGGCGCGGGTCAGCGGGTCGGTCAGGGTGAAGGCGTCGCCGGCCTTGCGGGCGACGACCACGGTGCCGTCGGCCTTGCGCACATAGAGGTCGCCGGCCTGCAGCGCCTCGATCACCGGCACGGCGGCCGGGTCGCCGGCCTCCGACAATTGCGCCAGGGCCTTTTCGGTTCCGGAATAGCCGCCGCTGCCCAGGGCCTGGACAAGCGGGCGGAGATCGGCGGCGAGTGCGGCGGTCGATGTGGCGACCACCACACAGACGGCCATCAGCCAGCGGAGAGCGCGTCGCATCGCGGGTCCTTCGGTGCGGGGGGTGCTAACAATGCGAAACGCTTGCCCCCACCCCGGCCCTCCCCCGCTTCGCAAGGGAGGGAGAGATCCCCTCCCCCGCCCAGCGGGGGAGGGTTAGGGAGGGGGCAAGCGTCGCGACCACTCAAATCATGGGACGGACACCAGCCCTCACGACCCCTTGCCGCCGCACTTGCCGGTCTTCACGTTGAAGTTGCCGCAGGACATCGGCTTGCGCCAGTCGGCGATCAGGTCCTTGCTGTCCGGCAGATAGTCCGACCACTCGTCACCCGGGACGAGGCCCGAGGTCTTGGAGACGACGTCGAACTGGCCGTTCTCCTGCACTTCGCCGATCAACACCGGCTTGGTGATGTGGTGGTTCGGCAGCATCGCCGAATAGCCGCCGGTCAGGTTCGGGACCGACACGCCGACCATGGCGTCGATGACCTTGTCCGGCTCGGTGGTGCCGGCCGCCTCGACCGCCTTCACCCACATGTTGAAGCCGATATAGTGGGCTTCCATCGGGTCGTTGGTGACGCGCTTGTCGTTCTTGGTGTAGGCCTTCCACGACTTGATGAACTCGGCGTTGGCCGGGGTCTCGACCGACTGGAAGTAGTTCCAGGCGGCCAGATGGCCGAGCAGCGGCTTGGTGTCGATGCCGGCCAGCTCTTCCTCGCCGACCGAGAAGGCGACGACCGGGATGTCCTCGGCCTTCACGCCCTGGTTGCCCAGCTCCTTGTAGAAGGGAACGTTGGCGTCGCCGTTGATGGTGGAGACGACGGCGGTCTTCTTGCCGGCCGACCCGAACTTCTTGATGTCCGCCACGATCGACTGCCAGTCGGAATGACCGAACGGCGTGTAGTTGATCATGATGTCCTCGGGCTTGACGCCCTTGCCCTTCAGGTAGGCTTCGAGGATCTTGTTGGTCGTGCGCGGATAGACGTAGTCGGTGCCGGCCAGCACCCAGCGCTGGACCTTTTCCTTCTGCATCAGGTAGTCGACGGCCGGGATCGCCTGCTGGTTGGGCGCGGCGCCGGTGTAGAAGACGTTGCGGGAGGACTCCTCGCCCTCATACTGGACCGGGTAGAAGAGGATGTTGTTCAGCTCCTCGAACACCGGCAGAACCGACTTGCGGCTGACCGAGGTCCAGCAGCCGAACACGGCCGACACCTTGTCCTTGCTGATCAGTTCGCGCGCCTTTTCGGCGAACAGCGGCCAGTTGGAGGCCGGATCGACCACCACCGGCTCCAGCTTCTTGCCCAGCAGGCCGCCCTTCTTGTTCTGCTCGTCGATCAGCATCAGCATGACGTCCTTCAGCGTCGTCTCGCTGATCGCCATCGTGCCGGACAGGGAATGCAGGATGCCCACCTTGATGGTGTCGTCCGCCGCCTGGGCCGGCATCGCGAAGGACGCCATCGCGCCCATGGCCAGACCGGCCAGCGCGCTGATCCCGAAGCTGGACGTCAGTTGCTTGGTCCGCATGAAGTTGCCCCCTTCCTTTGGCGCCCCGGTTGCTCCGGGGCTTCGCCACATCGTCGGGGGAAAAGCTACCGCGCATGCGAAAGGCGGTATCTACGTCAAATGACACATACGGCCACGCCAGCGCCTCCATCGCCGTACCACCGGCGAAGGTTCGGAATAAAACCGCCGCCTCAGCGTCCAACTGCTGGATGAGCGCGTGTAACGGGGACAGCCGCCGGCGAGTGGGACGGCGATGCAAGGGAGCAACAGTGTGAACAGCAGAGCTGCCGACACCAAATGTCGCTTGCGGATCGTGGAAGGCTCATCGAAGGATACAGCGCTCGATCCTTTCCGTTCACGTTCCGGTCCCATCGCCATGCATGATCTCCGCCGCCCGATCTCCCGCCGCTCCGCCGCCTTCTGCCTGGTCGGCGGGCTGGTCGGCGTCGTCCTGAGCGGTCCGGCGCTGGCCGCAGCGGCGAAGGAGGCGGCGCACGCCGCCAAGCCGCCGCTGGTGGCCGGCTGGGCCACGGCGCTGGAGCAGCGCGCGCAGGAAATCCAGAACGCGCCCAAGGCGCCGGCAACCCGCGTCGGCTATGGCGCGGTGGTGAAGCTGGGCGACGGCGGCACGGTCGAGAGCGTCGCCCCGGCGATGGACGTGCCCCCTGCCGATGTCCAGGCGCAGGCCCCCACCCTGCCCGGCATCGCCCCGGTCGAGCCGGCGCCGCCGGTCGTCATCACCGTGCGCTCGCCGTTGGCCGATCGCGTCGGCAAGGTGTCGCGCCGTCTGATCGAGTTGGGCTATCTGCCCGCCGACAAATGGACCGACAGCTTCAACGAGGAAGTCGAGACCGCCGTGCGCGCCTTCCAACTCGCCGAGGGGCTGCAGCCCGACGGCAAGGTGGGCGAGGTGACGCGCCAGGCGCTGGACCGCACCCCGGCGCAGACCGTCGCGCTTCTGCGCCGCGCCGCCGCGGCGATGCGGGCGCAGCAGGCCTCCATCCCCGACACCACGGTGCTGGTCAACCTGCCCGGCCAGTCCGTCACCCTCATCGAGCATGGCCGCCCCGCCTTCACCATGCGGGCGGTGGTCGGCCGGCCGTCACGCAAGACGCCGCTGCTGCAGGACAAGATCACCAGCGTCACCATCAACCCGACCTGGACCGTCCCGCCGACGGTGCTGAGCGAGGACAAGCTGCCGGCCCTGCGCAAGAAGGGCACCACCGGCATCAAGAACGCCGCCGTCTATCTGGACGGATCGGAGGTGGTCAACACGCAGTCGGTCAACTGGTGGTCGGTCGATCCCGGCCGCGTGCGCATCGTCCAGAAGCCGGGCGACGACAACGCGCTGGGCCGCTTCCGCTTCAACCTGACCAACGGCGACGGCATCTTCCTGCACGGCACCAACGACCCCAGGCTGTTCAGCCGCGATCTGCGCGCCGCCAGCTCCGGCTGCGTGCGGCTGGAGGATGCCCGGATGATGGCGGAAACGCTGCTGGGTGCGGCCAAGGTGACGCCGGCCGTCATCAGCCAGCAGCTCGACACCGGGGAGACCAAGACGATCCGGTTGCCGAACGCCATCCCCGTGCGCTTCGTCTACTGGAACGCGTCGGTCGACACCTCCGGCGTGGTGCGCGTCCATCCCGACATCTACGAGGATCCGCCCACGCTGGCGACGCCGTCCGGCCAATCGGGATCGGCGGCTCCGGCCATGTCGGCAAATCCGGCGACAAATCCGGTGACGCCGGCTTCGACGCCGCGTCCGCTGTCGAAGCCGGCGCCGCTGCCGGTCCCGACCGCCCATGCGCCGACGCCGCTGTCCTCCGCCTCCACCCCCGCTCCGGCCAAGCCGCTGCCGGCACCGACCGGTATGTGAGGTCGGGATGCGGATCGCCCGGATCGACCATTTCGTGCTGACGGTCGCCTCCATCGAGGCGACCTGCGCCTTCTACCGCGATGTGCTGGGGATGGAGGTCGTCACCTTCGCCGGCGGTCGCCGCGCCCTGTCCTTCGGCGCGCAGAAGATCAACCTGCATGAGGTCGGGCGGGAGTTCGAACCGAAGGCCGCCCGCCCCACCGCCGGCAGCGGCGACTTCTGCCTGATCGCCGACACGCCGCTGGACGAAGTGATCGCCGAACTCAAGGCTCGCGGCATCACCATAGAGGAAGGCCCGGTGAGCCGCACGGGCGCCACCGGGCCGATCCGTTCCGTCTATGTCCGCGACCCCGACGACAATCTGGTCGAGATCGCCAATACCGTCTGAGGGCGTTGCTCCCTCCTCAGCGAGCCTGCAGCATCCCCACCGCACCGCGCGCGACCTCGTGCAGGTCGGCTTCGCCGCCGGACTGGACATGGGCGAACAGGCCGGCGCGCATGCGCGGATCCCAGAATTTGCGGATGTGGGTCGCCGTCTCCGTCACAGCCTCCTCATGGGGGTAGGTGGCGAAATGAACGGCGATCTGGTTCGCCATCCGGACCAGATCCTTGGCGTGGTTCGTGTGGCTCATCGGTGTCTCCGGAATGGGTTGGTATCAGCGGAACAGGATGACGGTGTCGCGGCGCGACAGCGCGCCCAGAGTCAGGTTGGCGTTGCGCGCCAGTTCCAGCGCCAGCGCCGTCGGGGCCGAGATGGTCGCCAGCAGCGGGATGCCCACCGCGGCGGTCTTCTGCACCAGTTCGAAGCTGCAGCGGCTGGTCATCACCACGAAGCCGCCGGCCGGGTCGGCACCAGAACCGGCGATGGCGCCGATCAGCTTGTCCAGCGCGTTGTGGCGGCCGACATCCTCGCGGGCCAAGCGGATGCTGCCGTCGGGCGCACACCATGCCGCGGCATGGACCGAGCGGTTGGCCCGATTCATCGGCTGGTGATCCGGCAGGGCGCGGAAGGCCGCGGCCACGGCGGCCGGGTCAACCTCCAGCGCGGTTTCGATCTTGCGGGGCTCCCGAACGGCGTGGACAAGACTGTCCACGCCGCACAGGCCACAGCCGCTCCGCCCCTCCATGGAGCGGCTGCGCAGGCTTCCGCGCAGGAGACGCAACGGGTCGACCGTCAGGTTGACGACGAAGCCCAGCGGCGTTTCCCGCACGGCTATTTTCTCGATATCGGCGGCGGTCCCGATGATCTCCTCGGCAAGGCTGAAGCCCAGCGCGAAGTCTTCCAGGTCGGCGGGGGTCGCCATCATCACGGCATGGGAGCGGCCGTTATATTCGAAAGCGACCGCGGTTTCCTCCGGCACCTGCCATTCGACGTCCGCCCCCTCCTCCACCCCGACACCGGCGGCAAAGCCGGTGCCGGTGACGGCGATGGAGCACATGAGGCTGTCGTCAGGACGGATGGAACCCGAAGGCATCGCAGTCATGCTTCCCACTCCTCAGGCCATTATTCGGCGGCGATGACGTTGGCGGCGGCGATGCGCTTGCGCTCGACGTCGTTCTTCGCGTAGTCGACCTGCCAGTCGGATGGCTGGTTGCTGCGGGTGACCTGCACCGCCGTCACCTTGTATTCGGGGCAGTTGGTCGCCCAATCCGAGTTCTCGGTGGTGATGACGTTGGCGCCGGTCACCGGGTGGTGGAAGGTGGTGTAGACGACGCCGGCCGGCATGCGGTCGGAGATGACGGCGCGCAACGTGGTGGCCCCCATGCGGCTGGCGAGCGACACCATGTCACCATCCTTGACGCCCCGGATCTCTGCATCCACCGCGTTGATCTCCAGCACGTCCTCCGGATGCCACGCCACGTTGGCGGTGCGCCGGGTCTGGGCACCGACATTGTAATGGGCGAGGATGCGGCCGGTGGTCAGCACCAGCGGGTACATCCGCGTGGTCCGCTCGTCGGTCGGCACATATTCGGTGACCACGAAGCGGCCGAGACCGCGGGCAAAGGTCTCGCCATGCATGATCGCCATGCCGGTGTCGTCGTCCTCGAACCCGGTGCAGGGCCACTGGACGCTGCCGACGCGGTCGAGCTTCTCGAAGCTGACGCCGCGGAAGGTCGGGGTCAGCCGGGCGATCTCGTCCATGATCTCCGACGTGGTCTCGTAGTGCATCGGGTAGCCCATCGCCGTCGCCAGCGCGCAGGCGACCCAATGCTCGTCCTTGCCGACCTTGGACGGCATCGCCTTGCGGACGCGGTTGATGCGGCGCTCGGCGTTGGTGAAGGTGCCGTCCTTCTCCAGGAAGGAGGTGCCGGGGAAGAAGACGTGGGCGAAGGCCGCCGTCTCGTTCAGGAACAGGTCCTGGACGATGACGATGTCCAGCGATTCCAGCGCCGAGGTGACGTGGGTGGTGTTGGGGTCGGACTGGACGATGTCCTCGCCCTGCACGAACAGGCCGCGGAAGCTGCCGTCATGGGCGCTGTCGAACATGTTGGGGATGCGCAGGCCGGGTTCCGGATCCAGCGTGACGCCCCAGGCGGCCTCGAACTCCTGGCGGACGAGGTCGTCCGACACATGGCGGTAGCCCGGCAGCTCGTGCGGGAAGGAGCCCATGTCGCAGGAGCCCTGCACGTTGTTCTGACCGCGCAGCGGGTTCACGCCGACGCCCTCGCGGCCGATGTTGCCGGTCGCCATCGCGAGGTTGGCAATCGCCATCACCGTGCTGGAGCCCTGGCTGTGCTCGGTCACGCCCAGGCCGTAGTAGATCGCGGCGTTGCCGCCGGTGGCATAGAGACGGGCGGCGGCGCGAACCTGATCGGCCGGAACGCCGGTGCGCGATTCCAGATATTCCGGCGAGTTGCGGTGCTCGGCGATGAACGCCTCCCACTTCGCGAACTCCTTGGGATCGCAACGCTCCTCGACGAAGGCGCGGTTGACCAGCCCCTCGGTGACGATGACGTGGGCGATGGCGTTCACCACGGCGACGTTGGTGCCGGGCTGGAGCTGGAGGTGGTATTCGGCCTGGACGTGCGGGCTGCGGACCAGATCGATGCGGCGCGGATCGACGACGATCAGCTTGGCCCCGGCACGCAGCCGCTTCTTCATGCGCGAACCGAACACCGGGTGGCCGTCGGTCGGGTTGGCGCCGATGACCAGGATGACGTCGGACTTGTCGACGCTCTTAAAGTCCTGGGTGCCGGCCGAGGTGCCGAAGGTCTGCGACAGGCCGTAGCCGGTCGGCGAATGGCAGACGCGGGCGCAGGTGTCGATGTTGTTGGTGCCGAAGGCGGCCCGAATCATCTTCTGGACGACATAGACCTCCTCGTTGGTGCAGCGCGAGGAGGTGATGCCGCCGATGGAGCCGCGGCCATACTTGGCCTGCACCGCCTTCAGCCGCTCGGCGGCGTAGGCGATCGCCTCCTCCCACGACACTTCGCGCCACGGGTCGGTGATCTTCTCTCGCACCATGGGCTTCATGATGCGGTCCTTGTGGGTAGCGTAACCCCAGGCGAAGCGGCCCTTGACGCAAGAGTGGCCCTCGTTGGCGCCGCCATTCTTCCACGGCGTCATGCGGACCACGGTGGTGCCCTGCATCTCCGCCTTGAAGGAGCAGCCGACGCCGCAATAGGCGCAGGTGGTGATGACGCTATGCTCGGGCTGGCCGTGCTCGATGATCGACTTTTCGGTCAGGGTCGCGGTCGGGCAGGCCTGGACGCAGGCGCCGCAGGACACGCACTCGCTGTCCATGAAGCTTTCCTTGGCGCCCGCCGACACCGTGGAGGCAAAGCCGCGGCTGTCGATGGTGAGCGCGAAGGTGCCCTGGGTCTCCTGGCAGGCGCGGACGCAGCGCGAGCAGACGATGCACTTGGAGGCGTCGAAGGTGAAGTAGGGGTTGCTCTCGTCCTTCGCGGCGGCGCGGTGGTTTTCGCCGTCGAAACCGTACCTGACGTTGCGCAAGCCCACCGCACCTGCCATGTCCTGCAACTCGCAGTCACCGTTGGCGGCGCAGGTCAGGCAGTCCAGCGGATGGTCGGAGATGTACAGCTCCATCACGCCGCGGCGCAGCTTGGCCAGCTTGTCAGTCTGGGTGTGGACCTTCATGCCGGGGGCGACGGGGGTGGTGCAGGAGGCCGGGGTGCCGCGGCGCCCCTCGATCTCCACCGCGCAGAGGCGGCAGGAGCCGAAGGGCTCCAGGCTGTCGGTGGCGCACAGCTTCGGCACGGTGATGCCGGCGTCCATCGCGGCGCGCATCACGGAGGTGCCTTCGGGAACGGTGATGGCGCGGCCGTCGATCTCCAGCGTCACCAGGGTCTCGGAGACGCGGGCCGGGGTGCCGTAGTCGGTCTCGTGGATGAGGGTCATCTCGGGTGCTCCTGGGTCGCTCGTTATTCGGCGGCGATGTGGGTGACGCGAACGGCCGGGGATTTCTTGCGGAAGTCTTCCGGGAAGTGCTTCACCGCGCTGCGCACCGGATAGGGCGTCATGCCGCCCATGGCGCAGAGCGAGCCGTCCACCATCACGTCGCAGAGGTCGGCGAGCAGTTCGAGGTTCGCGTCGACATTCTTGCCGGCGATGATCTTGTCGAGAGTCTCCATACCGCGGGTCGAGCCGATGCGACAGGGGGTGCACTTGCCGCAGGATTCCGCCACGCAGAATTCCATGGCGAAGCGCGCCTGCCGGGCCATGTCGACGCTGTCGTCGAAGACGACGATGCCGCCATGGCCGACCATCGCCTCCTGCGCCGCGAAGGCCTCGTAGTCCTTGGGCAGGTCGAATTGCGAGGGCGGGAGGTAGGCGCCGAGCGGGCCGCCGACCTGCACCGCGCGGATCGGCCGTCCGGTGATGGTGCCGCCGCCATATTCGTACAACAGCTCGTGCAGGGTGATACCGAAGGCCTTCTCGACGATGCCGCCATTCTTGATGTTGCCGGCGAGCTGGAAGGGCAGTGTGCCGCGCGACCGGCCGACGCCGAAGTCGCGGTAATACGCGCCACCCTTGTCGAGGATGATCGGCACCGAGCAGAGCGACAGCACGTTGTTGACCACCGTCGGCTTGCCGAACAGACCCTCCAGCGCCGGCAGCGGCGGCTTGGCGCGCACCATGCCGCGCTTGCCCTCCAGGCTTTCCAGCATCGCGGTCTCTTCGCCGCAGATGTAGGCGCCGGCGCCGACGCGGACGTCGAGATGGAAGGTGCGGTTGGTGCCGTGGATGTTGTCGCCGAGCCAGCCCTCGTCATAGGCCAGCTTGATGGCGTGGCGCAGGATGGCGGTGGCGTGCGGGTATTCCGAGCGCATGTAGACGTAGCCGGAGGTCGCTCCCACCGCGATGGCGGCGATGGTCATGCCCTCGATCAGGCAGAAGGGGTCGCCTTCGATGATCATGCGGTCGGCGAAGGTGCCGCTGTCGCCCTCGTCGGCGTTGCAGCAGACGAACTTCTCGTCCGCCTTGGCCTGCATCACCGTGTTCCACTTGATGCCGGTGGGGAAGCCGGCACCGCCACGGCCGCGCAAGCCGCTGTCGGTCACCGCCTGGACGATCTCCGCCTGGGACATCGCCAGCGCGTTCTCGAGGCCCCGGAAGCCGCCATGGGCGCGGTAGTCCTCGACCGACAGCGGATCGATGATGCCGCAACGGGCGAAGGTCAGCCGCTCCTGATTCTTGAAGTAGGGGATTTCCTCGGTCAGGCCGTGGCCCAGGGCATGCTCACCGCCGGTCAGGAAGCCGGCGTCGAACAGGCCGGGGACGTCGGCCGGGGTGACCGGACCGTAGGCGACGCGTCCGTCAGCGGTTTCGACCTCGACCAGAGGTTCCAGGTAGAGCATGCCGCGCGAGCCGTTGCGGACGATTCGCAGCGGCAGGTCGCGCTTGGCGGCCTCGGCCCGGATGGCGGCGGCCACGGCATCGGCGCCGACGGACAGGGCGGCGGAATCGCGCGGGACGAAGACGGTGATCAGATGGCCGCTCATTGCGCGTGACCCTTCTGGCTGAGGGCGCGGGGGATCTGGTTGTGGGCCGTCGGGTTGGTCCGCGTCTCGGCCGCCAGTTCATCGAAGCGGTCGGGCGAGACCCGGCCATGCAGGTTCTCGTCGATCATGACGGCGGGCGAGAGGGCGCAGTTGCCGAGGCAGAAGACCGGTTCCAGCGTGAAGGTGCCGTCGGCGGTGGTGCCGTGGAAATCGACCTGCAGGCTCTTCTTGATGTGGTCGACCAGCGCGTTGGCGCCCATCGACTGACAGGCCTCGGCACGGCAGACCTTGATGATGTGGCGGCCGGGCTTTTCGCGGCGGAATTCGTGATAGAAGGAGACGACGCCATGCACGTCGGCGCGCGAGAGGTTCAGCTCCGTCGCCAGAAGGGGAATGGCCTGTTCGTCGATATAGCCGAACTCTTCCTGCAGCGCGTGAAGGATCGGCAGCAGGGCGCCGCGCAGATGCCGATTGCTTTCGACAATCGTCATGGCGCGCTCAGCGCTCCACGGATGGCAAGCGTTCACGGGTATCCCTCCTTGCGATCGTCCGCGCCACACTTGAGGTTGGCGTCGTTCTGGCTTGGCTCTGTTGGCTTTTTCCAGGCGTCTCTCGTCGCCCGGCACCGTCAGAGTGTCGGAGGATACGGTATGCCAGCAAATTGTATTTTCCGATGAGCTGATAGCTTTTGGCTATCAAGAGCGGCCCGTCAGCGGATCGCCACCCGCCAGGGGATCATCGCCTCGGCTACGCTGATCGCGATCCGCTGGGCGATGTCGGCGTCGGATGCTGCCACCGCCAGCGCCCTGGCCAGCGGCGGCGGCGGGTCGCGGTCGGCGTAGGCGAGGCCGACGACGTGGCTCAGCTCCGGGTCGACCAGCGGCAGGGCGATGATGTCGGCATTCGGCGGGACGACGGTCAGCAGCTGGCCGGGAACGATGCTGGCGCAGGTGCCGGTGCGCACGATGGTGTAGAGGCTGACGATGGAGTTGGTCTCCATCGCCGCCTGCACCGTCCGCCCGGTCATGCGGAAGGCGGTGTCGGCGATGCGGCGGTTCTGCATGTCGGGAGTCAGCAGGCAGAGCCGCAGGTCGGCGGCCTTTTCCCAGGCGACCGCCCCCTGGGCGACCAGCTCCTCCGGCAACTCGTCGCGACGGGCCAGCAGGTAATAGCGCTCGGTGTAGAGCGGCAGGGTGCGGACGTTGTTCAGCGGTTCATTGTCGAGATAGGTGATGGCGGCGTCGAGTTCGAACTCGTCGAGCCCGCGCTGAATCTCGCGCGAACTGAGCGACACGATGCTGGAGCGGATGTGCGGGAAGCGCGTGGCGAAGGGCGTCAGCACATGGGGCACCGCCGGCAGAGCCGTCGGGATGGCGCCGAGCCGCAGATGGCCGGTGACGCCCTGGGCCAGAGCCAGCAGCTCGTGCCGTAGGTTGTCGCGCTCGCCAACGATGCGGCGGGCATATTCCAGCACCTTCATCCCCTCGGGCGTGAAGCCTTCGAACTTCTGGCCGCGCTCGACGATGGGGACCTGAAGCTCCTCCTCCAACTGACGGATGGCGTTGGAGAGGGTGGGCTGCGAGACGTGGCAGCTCTCCGCCGCGCGGCCGAAATGCTTTTCGCGGGACAGCGCCAGCAGATAGACGAACTTGCGGAACATCCCCTGCCGCCCTCCCCTCTCAAGCCGCCGGGTCGAAGGGCGGCACCGGCAGGCCCGGCACCTCCACCGCCATGGCGAACAGGCCGCCGGACTGCGGGAAGCGCTCCAGCTCCTCGGCCGGGCGGCCGGCGCTGGCGGTGGTGACGAAGAGCGTGCGCAGGTCGGGACCGCCGAAGGCCACCATGGTCGGGCAGCGCGCCGGCAGCGGATGCTCCGACATCAGGCGGCCATCGGGGGAGAAGCGCGCGACCCGGCCACCCTCATAGAGCGCAGTCCAATAGCAGCCCTCCGCATCCACCGCCGCGCCGTCCGGCCGGCCGCGGTCGCCGTCCTTCGGCTCCAGCCGGATGAAGATCTCGCCGTCGGAGATCGCGCCGGTGGCCGGATCGTAGCGGTAGCGGCGCACGGTGAAGGTCGGCGTGTCGGCGTGGTACAGGGTCCGCCCGTCCGGGCTGAAGGCGAGGCCGTTGGAGGTCAGCAGCCCACCGGCCAGAACCGCCAGCCCGCGCCGGTCATAGCGGTAGAGATGCGCCTTGCCGCCGGCCTTCGGCTCGTCCAGCGTGCCGGCCAGATAGCGGCCGGCGGGATCGGTCTTGCCGTCGTTGAAGCGGCTGGCGCCCTGGTCCTCCGGATTGGCGGCGAGACAGGCGACCAACCCGCCCTCCCCGTCCAGCTGCCACAGGCCGGAGCGCAGGCCGGCGATGAAGCCGCCGCCCTTGCGCGGGGCGACGCAGCCGATCTCCTCCGGCAGAGCCATCGCGCGGGCGGCACCGGTGGCGGGATCGAAGCGGTTCAGCGCCCGGCCCTTGATGTCGACCCAATAGAGCGCCTGTTCGTCCACCGACCAGACCGGCCCCTCCCCCAGTTTGGCACGGGCGTCGAGCACGCAGGTGAAGGCTGGGGTGACGGCTGGGCCGGCGGTCATCGCGTGATCCTCAGTGTTCCAACGGACCCGCAGGGTCGGACAGAACGGCGGCGCAATCAAGCTTGCCGGTGGGGGGATGGAACAGCGTGGAACAGGATCGGGCGGACGTTCCATCGGCCGGCGGCTCCCCCTACCGGCGATGGGAGAAGGGACCGGCGGCGCGGCGGTTCACCGGGCCGGGGTTGAGGCCGGGATAGGGATCGTCGGGGTTGACGGTCCAGGGATAGAGCCCCTTCGGCCCCGCCGCCTCCGGCCGGGCCAGGATGGCGGCGACCATCTCGGGGTTGGGAGGGATGCGCTCGCGAAGCTCGCCGGGGAGGTCGTCGTCGAGTTCGGGGACGGTGACGGCCGGCGGATCCTCAGGCCTGGGAGCCGGCCGCCGGGGAGTGGGCGGCTGGTCGGGGTGCCGGTCGGCGTGGGAGCCGGGGTGGAGGTCGGGCCGCTGGTCGGAGTGCGCGGCCTGCCGCTGGGGCGCCGGGAGGTCGAGACCGGCGAACAGCCCCAGCCGGTCGGCCAGCCAGCGGACCGTCGCCGGATCGCCCATGGAGACCAGCCGCTCGATCTGTTCCGCCACCAGGGCGCGGATCGAGGACAGGCGCAGCTCGGCCTCGCGGTTCAACGCCTGCCGTTCCCACCACACCCTGTGACGGAAATCCTTGGAGCCGTAATAGGCCCGCCAGAGCGTGGTGCGGCTGCAGCCCATGGCGCGCGAGACCTGGAGGAAGCTGCTGCCGCGCGCCAGCATGCCGGCGGCCATGATCCATTGCTCCTCGTGGAACTGCGACCCAGGAACCAGCGAGCCTTCGGCGGGCACCGGCGGCTCTTCGGCCCAGCGGGGGAAACGGTCGTCGGCGAGGGTGCGGCTGTCGAGCGGCATGGGGTGGCTCCGCGAATGGGATGGGCATTGCGGAGAGGGTATGGGATTTTGAACCTATGATGGGGAGGTTTTGGAAAAAGGGGGTGTGCAGAGCGTTTTGGTAGCGGCTAATGATGAACAGACGTGGGCCATTGATTAAAATCACTTGCAGTCGGACGCGAACTCCGTCGATTCCACCACGACTGGCAGTCAAATGTAGAAACTTGGGATAGGCAGAAAAACATTAAACTATAAAATCTGCAGACCAACATCCTGATCATCCACATTATAATACTCAGCAAAACCGCAAAATCACCACAATATTCGAATTGATTGTACGCAGAAACACAAAAACCGAAAATTCAGAGATTTTTTTACAATCCCATGTATATCTGGACGTCAGATGCATAAAACTTCTGCAGAATCTATTAGAATTTTTACAACCATGAGGTCGATTGCTCGAACATTGGGAGGGCTATTGCTGCGACAGTCCTGATATCGCCGATACGAGACTACGTGAGGCAATACCCTCCCCAACACTTCCTGTAGCTTATCCGTTAGACCTTAAACGTACTCTCCTAAAGACACGCGCCTCACCATCTACATAGAGCCTCAAAGGATACCGGTAGGCTCTTCGCTCATACATATAGTTCCCAAATACGCTAGCATGGATATGACCGTGAATCTCAAGACCGTAATAAGAGAACGGATATTCATAGGGAGAAAACCTTTTCACTTTCGGAATTAGTTTTTCAGGAACTTTAGGGCTACTCGCATCTGCATCATATAGTTCAATTTCCTCAAGCTGCTCAATTTCCTCAAGCTGCTCAATTTCCTCCAGTGGGGAGATATCAGCCAACTTATCGCAGCCGAATATGCCGATTTTTTTTAGGTTTTTGAGAACAGAAAGAGCTGAAATATCTTCAATGTTACTCATCCGCACAAGACGAATATGTTCCAAGTTATTTGCGCCTGAGATCCATGAAAGATCCTTAATCTGGTCACAATCATTAAGTTCCAGGCCTCTTAAACTTACCAGACTGCCCGAATCTGGCAAGATGGAAAGCTTTGAGCAGCCTGCAAGAGAAAGATGTTCCATTTCCTTTAAAGATTCCAGTACTTTTAAACTATGCAGGGATGACAAGCCGTGAAGTGAAACTCTACATAAATTACGGTGATTGGACAGTGCGTCGACAGATTCGATCTCCGGCATACCCAAAAGTGAGACTTCCTTCAATGAACTCGTATGGCAAAGAGCATCAAGAGATCTAATCTCCCTTCCGTCAGCTATAATCAGTTTTTCCAGCAAGGGCAAGCGCGCCAACCAATCAGCACCGGTAAGCTCAGGACAAATTTCTAGCTTGAGCTCACGTAAGCCGCGAAGCTCGCCAATTGCGGAAAAATCACTGACAGATGGAAGCTCAGACATTTCCAACACTTTAAGATTTCTGAGATTGCTTACAGCAGATATGTCTATAGCCTCCCAGCATTCACTGACATTCAATTTATCAAGGGATACCACCTCTTTGATGGAATCGAGATTTTTGATGCCAACGCAAGCACGAATAGTAAGTTGATCCAAATTGTGGAGGAAACGCAAAGCAGAAATATCATCTAGCTCGGGCAGACCTACAACATTTACTACTTTCAGATCACTTTGCCCCCTAAGGAAATCAAATGACTTGAGTCCCCTTATCCCTCCCAAAGATACCTGCTCAAGGCCAGTTAGCGTGAGCGGATGCACGTCAATACCACAGTCCTGTCCATTATAGATGTTAAGTTTACGAAGGTTTGGGATCTTTTCAAGAATAGCAGGAACACTTCCGTTTACAGATCTAAACTCCACTGAAACCGTAGACGCGGGGAGCGAGATGTATCGGATATTATCTAGGTTAATCGCCTCGAAATAAATTCTCTCTATGCTAGCCAAATTCGATATTTCCTCCATATCATCGGGCAAAGGAGAAGAAATTTTTACCATACGGAGATTAGCTAGCGCTTTTAGAGAAGCGATATTACGCACGCTTGCAAACTGTGGAAGAGCAGAATGATCTTCTACGTAGCTCTGCACAAAAGGTACTTCAGATATGTCGATACTATGCGCTTGACATACCTCAGCTACCACAGTCTCACGGCTTTCTTCTATGTACCCAGAGCGAAGAGCTCGAGATGCCAATGCACTGCCAACTAGCCGTAAAGCCTGAGCGCAAGCTGCTACCGTGGATGTCCTCTCATCTCTCCAGCGCTCATAAGAAAGATATGGGACAGCAGCATCACCTGCCACAGCCAGAATCTTAGCATCTTCTGGCGAGCGCGGTGGAACAAGTTCGTCGAGGTGTTGAAGTACCCGATCTCTCAGTTCTTGATCATGCTGCCTCAAATTCTCCAAGCATCCCAAAGCAAGCGCAAAGCATGTTTTCCGCACTTTTTGAGAGCGTGGCTTAGCACTTTTATGGCGCTCCCCGCGTTTCAGTAGAGCCTCAACAAGAGACTTTCCGAAACTGACTCCACCGGTAGGAGTTCCAGCGGCAAGCATAATGGTCTCATGCCATTGATCGTTCTCAGCTTGGTTTGCCAAAAACGCTTCTTGCTTATCTGCTCCCGCAGCAGAAGCGGCTAAGTATTCTTGAAAGCTACGATGCGGGAAGTCAATAAGCCCCCCTGCCGGCTCTCGAATAAGACCAGTTCTTTCTAATAAAAAGTCCAAAACACCACCAGCGTCACAATCCCTAGCCTGCGCCCTTTGGAAGCTTGGGATGTACCTTTTAACCCATTCTATCGCCTTTTCTTTCTCTATTTCAATTCTATAATTTTCATCTTGCTCTCCTTCATCGCCGATATTATTAGTCATCATTTCAAATGCGAGTCTTTGCAGCACCATCTCTTTATCATTTTTAGTAATATGAGAAAGAGGCTCTTGAGGTGGCTGAATTTTTCTTTTAATGTCTCGCGCTTCGATTAGCATATCACAGCACTGCGCATACAAATCTACTTTCTGCGTAGGAAGATAACCTTCTTCACGCCAATGAAGCACACAAACCATTGCGCAAAGCAGGGGAGTTCCGCAGAGCTCCTTAATCCTACGGTTAGAAGGATCAGAAATCTTCTTTGGAAGATCCGCACGTGCTCTGTTGAGTTCTTTAATTTCAAATTCATCAAGGCGATTGGTATCAATGGCATCATGCCAATGATGAATAAATCTGGTGATATCCTCATTTGACATCTCTTGCACTTCTGCGTCAAGAAAACTGGAAGGTGGATTCCAATTCTCAATCGGCTCAAGTGATTCGGAATCAACCGTTCCTGGAAGTGTTCGTGATGTTATAATAACCCGATTTCCATCATATTCCTTTATAAATCGATCAACCCATTCCCAGAATGCCGCCCTTTTGCTAGGAGGGAATTCGTCGACGCCGTCAATCATTATAACTGCATTTTTTTCCTCGAGAACACGCGAAATCCAATCTCTTGGCGTCTCATAGGTCCAAATGTCTTCATCAACAGAATATTGAACTAACTGCGAAATTCTAGGGGCTCCTGTTTCAATACGAGCAACTTTTCGAAGTGGAACAATAAATGGCACCCGTCCCGCCCACGGATTTTCAGGAGACGGAGCTTCTGTGCACCGCAATGTAATCCAATTTGTTAGTGTTGTTTTTCCAGATCCAGCTGGCCCCCGTATCACAATATGAGGATGCTCTACAAGAATACTTTCTGCATTCTCAGCTGCCGATTCCTTCTTGGCGAGCAAATTCAACGAAATATAAGCGATGCTAAGAGCGCCTAACAAAACGGCATTTGGGCTGTTGAGAGGGGCATGGCTGCACCTCTGGTCTCCGACGCCCTTTGGGCCCTGATTGAACCGTTGCTCCCACCGGAGCCGCCCAAACCGAAGGGCGGGCGGCCTCGGCTGGACAACCGGATGGCACTGACCGGCATCCTGTTCGTGTTGCGCTCTGGCATTCCCTGGGAACTGCTGCCGGTGGAGATGGGATGCGGTTCGGGCATGACCTGTTGGCGCCGGTTGCACGACTGGCATCAAGCCGGCGTCTGGGAGCGGTTGCATCGCGTGCTGCTCGACCGGCTTGGCTACGCCAACGCCATCAACTGGGATCGCGCGGCGGTGGACAGCGCCAGCGTTCCAGCAAAAAGGGGGGCGAGGAGACCGGGCCGAACCCGACGGACCGCGGCAAACCGGGCTCCAAGCGCCACATCCTCGTCGATGCCAATGGCATCCCCCTCGCCCTGAAAATCTCGCCGGCCAACCGGCATGACAGCAAGTTCCTGGAAGCGCTGGTCGATGCCGTGCCGGCGATCCGCCAATGCGCGGGCCGGCCACGACGTCGCCCAGCCAAACTGCACGCCGACAAGGGCTACGACTTCGCCCACTGCCGGCAGGCGTTACGCCGGCGCGGGATCATCCCGCGCATCGCCCGGCGCGGCATCGAAAGCAGCGAGCGCCTCGGCCGACATCGATGGGTGGTCGAGCGGACGCTCGCCTGGTTCGCGCGCTTCCGTCGCATCGCCGTCCGATACGAACGGCGCGCTGACATCTTCACCGCATTCCACCAAATAGCCGCCAGCCTCGTCTGCTGGCGTTTCGTCCAAAGATGGTTCTGTTAGGCACTCTAAGCGACTGATCCACGTCACGCAGTTGACGGACTCCAGGCGTAGACAATGTATTGCAACGCTTCCTCATATGCCTATAATAACTATCTTTAAAATGGAGAAATTCCCTTTCCTCCTCTGAGGCTAAATGTTCCGATAGCTTAGTAAAAGCTTCGGAGGATTTATCCAGTTTTTCTACAATTCTAGCGTTTTGCCGCGATATCCAAATAATCGCAGGAT
The DNA here is from genome assembly GCF_023806445.1 of Azospirillum sp. A1-3. Taxonomy (NCBI): domain Bacteria; kingdom Pseudomonadati; phylum Pseudomonadota; class Alphaproteobacteria; order Rhodospirillales; family Azospirillaceae; genus Azospirillum; species Azospirillum sp. A1-3. The sequence continues at coordinate 11,369 of NZ_JAMSLU010000003.1, read as the reverse complement.
CAGCACTTAGAGCAAACTCATGATCAATCTGCTCAAAGAACGCAGCTATAAGCTTTTTGGGTCGAAGCCCATGTGGCCAAGCAACATCGGGCGTCTTTTTTGGGATATCAAGTCTATCCGCAAACATCTCGCGAAGTTCACTTGCATCATACGGCGTTCCGGTGATTATATAATCACGAACTGCCGCACTCACAGAGGGATCTTTAATAAAGCTTATAAAGTATTCGTTCTTATGACTGACGCTTGAATTGACAAATTTATTAATAGCGGAAGTCAGTGTAGCGTGAAGTCTCTGATCAAAGCCAGGCTTGAGCAGCCCCACTTTCTCTAGAGCCTTTCCTACTACTGAACCTTCAATCCTTTCAAGATGTTCTTGCAAAATTGATGTCGCGAGATTAGCTGCGACGGAGGCAGTTAATGATAATGGATCGAACGGACCGCTCATTACACTACTCCTGATACCGGTGAGCCGCGATTGTGCCCAAGACTACGAGATCGAGCAAGGCATTATCCCCGCCCTCACCCCGCCTCCACCGCACGACGCGACGCGACGCAGCGGGTGATCTCGGTCAGGAGTTGCACGCGGTCGATGGGCTTCGGCACATGGCAGTCCATGCCGGCCTCGTAGCATTGGGCGATATCGTCCGGGAAAGTGTTGGCGGTCAGCGCCACGATGACGGTGCGCGACACCGGACCAGGCATGGCGCGAAGGACGCGCGTCGCCTCCAGGCCGTCCATCACCGGCATGTTCACGTCCATCAGGATGGCGTCGAACGGCTCGCTGCCCGCCGCCGCCACGGCCGCCTCCACCGCCCGGGCGCCGTCCTCCACCGCCGCGACGCTGTGGCCGGCCTGCTTCAGCAGCGTGACCGCCAGCAGGCGGTTCATCTCCACATCCTCCACCACCAGGATGCGCAGGGGCTCCGTCGCCGCAGCGGCAGGGGCCGGCGCGGGCGGGGCGGTCACGGCCGGCGGTGACGGCGGCAGGGGCGGCGGAGGGGGTGGCGGAGGCGGGGCGGGCGCCTCGGTGACGGGGGCGGCGACGGGGGCGGAGGGCGGCTCGGCGGCGGGGGGAGCCGGGGGGCGCAGGCGGTCCAGATGCTCGCGCAGCTCCGCCGGGTCATAGGGCTTGGCGATCAGGTCGTAACCGCCCATCGCCACGTCGTCGGCCACCACCGCATGGGCGGCGAAGCCCGACGCCAGCAGAACCGGCAGGTCGGGGCGCAGGCGCCGCGCCTCGCGCGCCAGCTCGGCGCCGTTCATGCCCGGCGGCATCACGATGTCGCTGAACAGCAGGTCCAGGGGCCCCGGCCCGCGCAGCACCACCAGAGCCTCGCCGGCGCCCGAGGCGGCGGTCACCCGGTGGCCCCAGCTGCGCAGCAGGGCGCAGCCGTTCTCGCGGATGTTGTGGTCGTCCTCCACCATCAGGATCGACAGGCTCGGGCGGCCGGACGGCGTTCTCGCGGGGTGGCCGGCGGTGGCGGCATGGAAGACGGCAGGGGAGCCGGCAGTCTCCCCGGCCATGCGGTCGGGCGGGAAATGGATGGTGACGGTGGTGCCCTGCCCCACCCGGCTGGCCAGGGACAGGGTGCCGCCATGCAGCTCCACCAGCCGGCGGGTCAGCGGCAGGCCCAGGCCGGCGCCCTCGGTCTGGCGGTTCTCCGGGCTGGCGACGCGGGCGTAGGCCAGCAGGACGCGGCCCAGATCCTGTTCGGGAATGCCGACGCCGTTGTCGCGCACCTCCAGCAGCAGGCCGCCGTCCGGGGCGGGCGCGGCGGTCAGCGACACCGACCCGCCGGAGGGGGTGTATTTCACCGCGTTGGACAGCAGGTTCAGCAGGATCTGGCGGATGCGCCGCTCGTCGCCGCGCATGTGGCGGGCGGCGGGGTCCACCGCTGCATTGAGGGCGATGCCGGCGCGGGCGGCGCGCGGGGTCAGCAGGCGGATGGCGAAGGTGGCGGCGGCGTCGAGATCGACGGGCTCGTCGTCGAGGACCAACTGGCCGGAATCGGCGCGGACATGGTCGAGGATCTCGTTGATCAGCTCCAGCAGATGCTGGCCGCTGTCGCGGATGTTGACGGCGAAGTCGCGGTAATGGGCGGTGCCGACCGGCCCCTCCGACTCCCGCGCGATCAGGTCGGCGAAGCCGATGACGGCGTTCATCGGCGTGCGCAGCTCGTGGCTCAGGCTCGCCAGGAACTCGGTCTTGCTGCGGCTGGCCGATTCCGCGGCGTGGCGGGCGTCCTGCAGCTCCGCCTCCATGAACTTGCGGGCGGTGACGTCGCGCTCGACGCTGACGTAATCCTGCGGCGCGCCCCAGTCGTCGGTGACCAGCCGCACCGCCGCCTCTATCCAGATCCAGCGGCCGTCGGCATGGCGCAGCCGGTAGGTGGTCTTCAGGGTCGGGCGGTCGGGGGTCAGGCGGGCGAGACCGGCGGAAAGATCGTCGCGGTCGTCGGGGTGGACGCGCTCCACCAGCGGGCGGCCGATCAGCTCGGCCGGCGGGCTGCCCAGGCTGTCGCGCGTCGCCTCCGAACAGAAACGGCGCACCCCGTCCAGGCCGATGCGGCCGATGATGTCGGTGACGCTGCGGGCGAGAAGACGATAGCGCGCCTCGCTGGCGCGGATCGTGCGTTCGGCCTCGTGGCGGCGGGTGATGTCGCGGGCGCCGACCGACAGCATGACGATGGCGCCGCTCTCGTCGCGGATCGGCACCTGCGACACCTCCCACCAACGGGTGACGCCGTTGTGGGTGTGCTGCTCCTCGAAGCGGGTGGGGGCGCCGGCGTCGATGCAGGATTGCAGGTCCGCCATCACCTTGGCGGCGAGGTCCGGCGGCAGCAGGCGGTCGAGCGGCTGGCCCTCCGCCCGCGCGGCGCGGTCGCCCATCAGGCGCTGGGCGGCGGCGTTGGCGCAATGCAGGGTGAAGCTGCCGTCGGGATTGACGCGCAGGACGGCGAGGCTGTCGGCGGAGCTGTCGAAGACGGCGCGGAACAGGGCGGCGTTCTCCGACAGCGCGCCTTCGTCGGCGACGCGGCGGTGCTCGCGCGCCAGCATGGTGCCGAGCAGGCCGATGCCAAGCGTGGTGAAGGCGATCAGCGGCAGCGCCGCCTCCTCCATCACCCGCATGGCGAGGTCGAGGTCGGGCAGCAGCAGGAAGGCCAGCAGGGTCAGCGGCGTGATCGCCAGACCGAACAGCGACAGCAGGCCGAAGCCGAAGGCGCCTTTCCCGCCACCACCCTGCCCGGCGGCGCGGCGCTCCATCGGACGGGCCAGCAGCGGCGCGGCCAGTGCGGTCAGCAGGATGCCGGCGAGGCCGGACAGCGCGCCGACGCCGCCCAGCCACAGCCGCACCGCGCCGGCGATGGCGGCCGACAGCAGCGCCGCCGGCAGGCCGCCGAACAGCCCGGCCAGACCGACCATCGCGTTGCGCAGGTCGATCAGCACCCCGCCCGCCACCGGGTAGGCGTCCAGCATCGAAATGGCGGCGGCCGCGCCGAACAGCAGGCCGGAGAGGAGCGCGAAGGCACGGCGTCGGCGGGCGCCGAACCGCCGCAGCACGTGGCGGTAGGCCAGCAGAACCAGCGCCAGCAGGCCGACGCCGTGCGTCAGGGCGATGACGATGCCCGTACCCATGCTTCCGCCCTCCCCCGCGCCCGCAAAGCTTGACGCGAACTTTTACACAGGCAATCAAACAAGAAGAAGAAACGATTCGAAACAGTCATACCGCCTTTTTTCCTACTACTACCGATGATGGTGGCTTGACCGGCGGCGTTACGTGGCTGTCGTGTTTGCCCGGCGGTTCGGCTAGGATGGCCCGGCGAGTTGTTCGTGGTCGTCTTGTTCTCGGTGGCTTCGGCATGTTCTTGAAGATCTTCTCACGGAGCCTGGTCGCCCGAACGACGGCATCGGCGGTGTTGCTGGTGTCGGTGCTGGTCGCCGTGCCGATGATCGTGCTGATCCAGGCCGATGTGCGGAACACCCGCGCCGAGTTGGCCATCCGGGCGGAGATGGCGACCCGCATCGTGCTGGAGGATGTGACCAACGCCCTGTGGGACCTCGACCCCGAAGAGGCGGCGACGGCGCTGAACCCGCTGCGCTCGATCGACAGCTTCGCCGAGGCGGTGATCCTGGGCACCCATGGCGAACGCTTCGCCGTCTACCGCAAGCCGGGGGCCAATATCGGCGGCGCAGTGGACAATGGGGATGCCGCCACCGTGGCGGCGGTGCCGCTGACCCACCAGGATCGCAGCGGCGGCACCCGCAGCATCGGCACCCTGCTGGTCAGGCTGGACACCGGGCCGACCGACGACGCCATCCGCCACCATGTGCTGGTGCTGGGCGGCATCGGCATCGCGGCGCTTCTGCTGGTGGTGCTGGGCGTGATCTGGGCGACGCGTGGCGTGACGCTGCCGATCGCCGGCATGACCCGCGCCATGGACGATCTGGCTGCCGGCGACGTGACGGTGACCGTGCCGGTGCGCCACCGCGACGACGAGATCGGCCGCATGGCCAGGGCGCTCGGCACCTTTCGCCAGAACGCCATCGACCTGCGCGCCGCCAAGGAACGGGCCGAGCAGGCGGTCGCGTCGAAGGCCAAGTTCATGGCCGCCGCCAGCCACGATTTGCGCCAGCCGGCCCAGTCGCTGCTGATGCTGACCGCCATGCTGCGCGCCACCGCCCCCGATCCGAAGGTGGAGGATTCCGCGCGCAAGATCGAACAGGTGGTGATGACGCTGAAGCAGCTGCTCGACGAGTTGCTGGAGGTGTCGCGGCTGGATGCCGGCGGCGTCACCGCCAACAAGGCGGTGCATGAGGTCGCCGACCTGTTCGAAGCGCTGGATTCGCAATATGCCCCGGTCGCCCGCGGCAAGGGGCTGGCCTTCGCCGTGCCGCAACACCGCGCGGCGGTGCTGACCGACCGGGTGCTGCTGCTGCGGCTGCTGGGCAACCTGATCGACAACGCGATCCGCTACACGAATGCCGGACAGGTGCAGGTCGCCTGCCTGGAATCCGGCGGCAGCCTGATCGTCGAGGTGCGCGACACCGGCATCGGCATTCCCGCGGACCGTCTTGACGCCATCTGGGAGGAGTTCCACCAGATCGGCAACCCGGAGCGCAACCGCGACAACGGCATCGGGCTCGGCCTGTCGATCGTCCAGCGGCTGGCCACGGTGCTGGACCACCCGGTCAAGGTGCGGTCCACGCCGGGGAAGGGATCGGTCTTCTCGGTCACCGTGCCGCTGGCGCCGGTGGAGCGGACCCTTGCGGATGGGACGGCGGACGAGCCGGTGCGCCCCGCCCCGGCTGCCGCCAATGGCGCGGTGGTGGCGACGCTGGCCGATGCGCCGGCGAAGGACGGCGAGATCGCGATCCTGGTGATCGACGACGACCAGTTCGTGCTGTCCGCCATTTCGATGTTCCTCACCACGGCGGGCCACCGCGTCGTCGGCGCCTCCACGGTCGCCCAGGGACTGCGCGCGGTGGAGGACGGCACCGTCCGACCCGACGCGGTGATCGCCGATTACCACCTGTCGGCCACCGAGAACGGCCTGGACTTCATCGAGACGGTGTGGCGGCGGCTGGGGCTGCGCATTCCGGCGGTGCTGATCTCCGGACGGCTGGACGGCGCGGTGGCGGCGCGCGCGGCGGAAATGGGCGTCACCGTGGCCGCCAAACCGATCATGCCGGACCGGCTGTCGGCGCTGGTGGAGCAGATGACGGCCGGGCGGCCGGCGGCGGCGGTTCCGCTCGGCACCGCCACTCCGCATAAGACCCTGAGCGAATAACGTCATCGGCCGGGAGCCGGATGTTTAGTACCAAAATTATCTCACACATCCCACTGTGCTGTGGCACAACAATCGGGCTGTGCCCGAGGACGGTCCTGCAACCCTGTCCAAGGGCGGAAAAAGAAGCAACCTCGGAGGATTCCATGCGCGGCGCCACCACGACCGACATCACCCGTGCCCGTGACATCATCGCCGGCTTCGACTTCGGCTATGTGGTCGAACGCGCCGTCGCCGCAGGCATGACCCGCAGCACGTCCGGAATCGCATTGGCCCAGTTGAAGGACTTCCTGCTGGCCTGCGCCGAGCATCCGGACCGCGACATCGTCCCGCAATCCGCCGCCTGCGATGATCTGTGGCACGAGTTCATCGTCGCCGACACCCGCGCCTATTTCCGCTTCTGCGAGGCGGTCTATGGCGAATACCTGCATCACAACGGCGTCGCCGTTCCGGCCGAGCGGATGGCCGCCGCCCGCACCGACAGTGCCCGCCTGTTCGCTGGCGCGGATTGCCTGCGGGAAGCCGCGAAGGCGGATTGCCTGCGCGAGGCGGCGAAGGCTGACTGCCTGCGCGAGGCGAAGGCTGCGGATTGTCTCCGGGAAGCTGCGCAAGCCGACTGCCTGCGTGAAGCCAAGCCGGCTGACTGCCTGCGTGAGGCCGCGAAGGCCGACTGTCTCCGCGAAGCTGCAAAGGCCGATTGTCTCCGTGAGGCCAAGCCGGCCGACTGTCTGCGCGAAGCGCGGCCGCAGGGCGCCGTCTGACGCGGCACCGGCTTCAGCGAAAAGCCCCTGTCCGCTGCCGGACAGGGGCTTTTTTCATGCGGTCACCCTGCCCTGCCCCGCACCGGCTCAGCCGAAGTTCAGGCCGCCGAACGGGGTGATGAAATTCTCGCTCAATACATTGCCGCGTAGCGCGACATAGTCCGGCACCACCAGCGGAATCACCGGCAGCTCGTTCATCACCAGACATTCGGCGTCCTTGTAGACCTCGGCACGGCGGCCGGGATCGGGGATGGCCATCGCCTGTTCAATCAGAGCATCGAACTTCGGATTCGACCAGCCGACCGGGTTGAAGCGGCTGCGGCTGCTGAACAGCTCGTCCAGGAAGTTCATCGGGTCGGGGTAGGTGGCGGTCCAGCCGAACAGGAAGGAATCATAGTCGCGCCGCCGGGATCGCGAGATGAACTCCTGGCGCGGAGAGATCACCAGCTTCGCCGGAATGCCGGCGTTGTTCCATTGCGAGACGTAATAGACGAACTCCCGCCGGTATTCCGGAATGACGGCGACCTGGAAGGGGTCGATGCCGCGGCCCTCCGGATATCCCGCCTCCTCCAGCAGTTGCTTCGCCAGCATCGGATGGTAGGCCAGCGGCTCCAGCCTTTCGTTCGACAGCAGCGCCGGCGGAACGATGCCGTTGTGGACGGTCGCCACCCCGCGGAAGAAGCGCTCCGCCATCGCGGTGCGGTCGATCAGCAGCGACATCGCCCGGCGCACCCGCAGATCGGCGAAGGCCTTCACTCGGCGGGGATCGAGCGCGACCACACGCGTCTGCATGCGCGGCACGTTCGACAGCCAGCGTTTGAAGCCGGGATCGTCCATCACCCCGCGCAGCGCGTCGGTGTCGACGAAGGTGAAGTCGATCTGGCTGTCGTTGAACAGCGTGATGCCGTCGTTGCCGATGCCGGTGGCGAGGAAGGACACCCGCTCGAACGGCACCGCACCGCCGCGCCAGCCGGGATTGGCCTCCACATCCATGCGGATGCCATCGTTCGACCGCACCAGCCGGTAGGGTCCGGTTCCGGCGGACATGGTGCGGAACCAGTCCGGGCCGGCCTTCTCCGCCGCCTCCACATCGACGATGTTCAGCCGGGCGAAGGGAAAGACGGCGCAGGGTTCGTCGCAGACCACCTCCAGCGTCCGGTCGTCGACCACGGTGATGCCCGACAAACCGGTGGCGGTCTTCGCCCGCAGCTCGCGAAAGCCCCGGACCTTGGACAGGGCGAGCACCGCGAAGTTGGCGCCGTCGCCGGCCAGGGCCGCCTCGAAGCTGTGCTTGACGTCGGCGGCGGTCAGGGGGCGGCCGGTGTGGAAGGTGACGTTGTCGCGGATGGTCAAGCGCCACCGGCGGGCATCCTCCGACCCCTCCCAGGCGGTGGCGAGGCCGGGGAGGATGCGGCCTTGGGGATCGACGGTGGTCAGACTCTCATACATCGAGCCGAGGACCTGACGCGCGACCAGATCATTGACGGTCAGCGGGTTGATGGCGCCGGGCAGGGCCTTCAGCCCGATCCGCAGGGCAGGGGCGGCGGCCATCGCCGGACGCGGCAGGGCGCCGGCCAGCCCGGCTGCGCCGAGCAATCCAATGAACTGTCGTCTCTGCACCGCCGGCATCGCTGATCCGTAAGGTCGATGGTCTCGTCACTGATCCTTACCATGCGGCAGGGCAGGCGGTCACCCTGGCCGACCGCCAGAGGCTTTCGCGATCGAAAGCAACCGTGGGGTGTTTTCCATTATTGACGCAACCGGAGCGGGCTTTCGCATTCGAAAGCTTTGGTCGTTATCACCACGATGATGCTGCGAGGTATACAGCTCCAGACGCAGGGATAGATCCCCTCTCCCCGGGGGGGGGAGAGGGAGGTGCGCTTTTCTCCGGAAGCTTTGCCCTCAGCCGTTCAGCAGAGCGTCGATGCGGTCGCGCAGAGCCTGCAGCCGCTCGCGGTGTTCGCGTTGCAGGGCCTGGGCGACGGTGTCGATGGCGGCGAGATCCTTGTCCATCCGGTTGATCGCCTTGCCCAGCACCCGCAGCGGCTCCGCCGTGCTGGACGCCGCCGGGCGGGCCGCCCGCACCGCACCGACCGTCAGACCGCCGGTGCGCGCCGTCTGCCACAGCCGGCGCAGTTCCGCCTCGTCCTCGACGAAGGCCAATTCGACCAGGGCGGAGCGAGACACGGCATCGGGGTTGGCGCGGTAGTCGGCCAGGATGTCGTCAGGCAGGCGCAGCACCTTCAGGCGCTTGGACACCTCGGCCTCCGAACAGCCGACGGCCGCCGCCACCTCCGCCTGGGTGTAGCCGTGCGCCTCGATCAGCTGCGACAGGCCGCGGGCGAGGTCGATGGCGTCGAGGTCCACGCGCTGGACGTTTTCGATCAGCGCGATCTCTTCGGGCCGGCCCTTTGTGATGATGGCGGCGATGGTGCCGCGGCCGAGCAGCCGGTGGGCGCGCAACCGCCGTTCGCCGGCCACCAGCCGATAGCGGCCCTTCTCCGCCCCCTCCTGAACCAGCACGGGTTGCTGCAACCCATGGCGGGCGATGGAGTCGGCCAGCGAGCGCAGGGAATCGTCGTCGAACACCGTGCGCGGCTGGCCGGGATTGGTCTCCACGGCGTCCAGATCGACCTCGACCAGCCGGGGCAGCACGCCGCTCAACCCGAACATGCGGTCGGTCTCGGCAGCGAAGCCGGCCTCCTTGGCCTGGAGCACGGTGGCGGCGGTCTGCCGGGTCAGCTTCTTAGGCGGCATCGACAGTCTCCTGCAGGCGGCCCATGGCGGTCAGCAGAGCCGAGGCGATGGCGGCATAGCTCTCCACCCCCGGCGCACCGATGTCGGCATCCAGCGTGATGACGTTGGCGCCGGCCGCCTGGGCGTAGATGGTGGCGCGCGGCACCGGCGGGAACACGCGGCGGCTGTCGCCCCACAGGCGCTGGATGTCGTCAAGCGACGAGCGGTCCTGGGTCTGGCGCGGGTTGACCATGGTCGGCAGGATGCCCAGCACCTCCAGCCGCGGGTTGAGGCGCCGCTGGATCTTGGCGACGGTGTCGAGGAAGGCGCTGACGCCGAGGATGGCGTGCGGCTCCGCCTGGCAGGGCACCAGGACGTAATCGGCGGCGGTCAGCGCGTTGATGGTCACGGCGCCGAGGTTGGGAGCGCAATCGATGACGATGACGTCATAACGCTCGCGCACGCCGTCCAGCATTTCGGCAAGTGCCGTCTGGGCGTTGGTCAGGTTGCCGGGAAGTTCGGTGTCGGCACTGGCCAGCGCGATGCTGGAGGGAACGACATCCAGCCCTTCGACGCTGGTCGGACGGATCACCGCGTCGAGCGGCGTCTTGCCCATCAGCGCGTGGTAGAGGACCTTCCCCGCCTCGGTCAGAGCCACCACGTCGGTCTGCGGAACGCCGACATGGACGGTGGCGTTGCCCTGCGGATCGGCGTCGACCAGCAGAACCCGGTTGCCGGCGCGCGCCAGGATGAAGGCGAGGTTGATCGAGGTCGCGGTCTTGGCGGTGCCGCCCTTCTGCAGGCCGACGGCGACGGTGGTGCCGCGGCGGGGCAGGGCGCTTTCCGGCCGTTCCAGATCCAGCAACAGAAGCCGGCCCAGCAGGTCGCGGGGTAGGGCCTCCTTACCGGTTTCCCACTTGCTCAACCTTTGCTTGTCGTATTTGCGGCCGGTCAACTCGTTGACGTAAGCCGCCATCTGCGTCTGGGTCAGGCCGCGCCGTTCCCGCAACGCCTTCAACTGTTCCCCTGTCACGCCCCGTCCTCCTGCCCCGGCACCGGTTGGCAGCGACCCTAGCAAGTCGTCGCGACTCCGGCAACGGGTGTCTACCAAATGGGCGTGACCGGAGGGGCAGGGGGATCAGACCGTTTCGTCGTATTCCACCTTGGGAACGTCGATCCAGTTTTCCGGCTGGCCCTGGTCCTTCTTCCAGAACAGGACCGGCAACTCGGCGTTCAGCACGCGGCCCTGAACGGCGCCGCGCGCCTTCATCGTCTCCTTGTATTCCGCCGTCTCGACGATGCGGACGCCATAGCCGGGGATGCGGTCGGCGGCCAGGACGGGGCCGAGCGCGTTCTTGAACTTGCGCAGGTCGTTGTCGGAACCGACGCGCTTGCGCAGCGGCTCCAGCGCCATCCAGAAGGCATGGCCGCGGGCGAGGTGGGCGCGGGCGATCTCGTAGAGGCGCTTTTCCACCGGCTTCAGCGCGAAATACTGGTCGTCGTAGCTCAGCAGATTGTGGCCCAGCGCCGCGCGGGTGACCCAGCCCGACAGCGTCAGCTTCAGCCCGCGCACCGCGCGCTCGCCGTCCTTCTTGCGCTGGTAGAGCAGCTTGTAGTCGGAAATCCACGAGAAGGCGCCGCTCTCGCCCTCCCCGCCGGTTTCCAGGTTGGTCTTGATCTGCGTGCCCTGCAGCCGCTCCAGCGCGCCTTCGATCTTGTCGTAGGCGCTGCCGCCCGCGGTCTTGCCGACGATGCGCTGGAGGTCGCTGGTGGTGAAGTGCAGCTCGCCCAGCTTGGACGGGCCCTTGCCCGATTCCATCTTCTCGCGCAGCAGCGAGATGGCGTAGAGCAGCACCGCCTTGTCCCAGATCGTCGCAACGCCGACATTCTTCGGCGCCCGCACCTCGATCCGCACCTTGCCGTCATCATAGGTCGGCAGCGATTCCGCCTTGTCCTTCGACAGGCCGAACAGGCTGTAGACCATCATGTGGCGGTCGTTCTGGACATCGCCGGTCAGCGGGGAATCGAGCCGCAGAGCCAATTGCAGCGGCCGGTCGAGCAGCTCGGCGTTGGTGGTCTGGGTCAT